>NZ_CP058373.1:0-1515518 GCF_049244085.1 Gardnerella sp. KA00288 | reverse complement strand
AATAAATTTTCAGAATCTTGGCTTGAAACAGTAACAACAGGAGGAACAGCTGCAGCTGAAATATTATTAGATGCACGATTGTTTTGCTGAGATGATTCAGATGTTCCATTTGTTACAGAATTATTCTGAAGATTAGAGTTAGGAACAATTTTAAAAGCAGGAAACATGTCTTTGCCTGTGCAAATTTTTAGAGCTGTTAAAAGTGGTGAATTAAGCTCGTTTTGCAAAGCCTGCTGTGCTTCCGCATTTGAAACGCACAAAACAATAGTTGTTCCAAAGATTGCTTCCGGTGTTACACCTTCAAACCAACCTTTATCCCTAGCGGTTAAAAGGGCATTATGCTGCAAGACAGTAAGCGTATTAGACCAAATTGATTCAGCTTCCGATTTAGGTTCGTCTAATGTATCAGCCATTTCCACCCCCAACCTGCTATTAGCGCGTAGCGATTTTTGCTATTCGCGCGCACGCGTTTTCAAAGTGTCAGTAAATTATGTTTACTCTGACCCTACGAAGTTATCCACCGTCTAGCGTGTTGAAATTGCTCAATTGTGAATAACATGTGTGTAATTTGTGGATAAGTTAGTACTGAGATTTTGGCTATTTTTCAACGTTTTTAATAAATAATAGAATGTGATAAAAGTGTGAACAAAATATTTTTTAGTGTATTTAAACAAGTTAAATAAAGTGCTCAAAAAATATGGAGTTTTGACTATTGGTGAGGGGTAAGAGTATTTTAGTAGAGCTTGACTCATACGGGGCCATGCTTTTGCATGGTTGAATACAGGAGCATATTTATGAAGAGGACATTCCAGCCAAATAACCGTCGTCGTCACATGAAGCACGGCTTCCGCGTTCGTATGCGTACGCGTGCTGGCCGCGCCGTAATCAATCGTCGTCGTGCCAAGGGTCGCAAGACACTGTCTGCCTGAGTTAAGGTAGCGTCGTAAAACATGGAAAGGCTGAAAAGCCACCGTGATTTTGTTGCGGTTCTAAAGAAGCGACGCAAAGTGAGTTCGCGAGATATCGTCGCGCATTATGTGATGCGTGACGATACGTCCCTTAAGAACACACCTAACGAAGATAGAAGTGTGAGTTTAGATTGTATTGCCACGGGTTTTGGAAATAGTATTCCCGCGGCATTTTCTGATACCTTAACGCCTTCTCAAAATAGTGAGGATGCCAAGAGGTTGGGTCTTGCTGTATCTAAATCGGTAGGTAAAGCTGTAATTCGCAATAAAGTGAAGCGCAGACTTAGGGTTATTGCTAAAGATTGTGAATCATTACTACCTTACGGATGTGATGTTGTGTTACGTGCAAAACCGACTGCAGCAGAATCATCATTTGATTCGTTGCATAGGCAGATAGAAAAACTTTTTGCTAAAATTAGTGAATTATTAAAAACTGTGCATGAGCATGACCTTCACGAAGCAGTTGAAAATAACTGACAGAAATAACTGATTTTTAATAAAGGCATGGTGACCATTATGATGCGTAGCAAGAAAAGCTATATTGCTCGCGGAATAATTCGCGCCATACGCTGGTATCAGAAGAAAATTTCTGCAAATAGACCAGCTTGCTGCAGATACTACCCCACATGTTCTAGATATGCTATAGAAGCTGTTTCTCGCTATGGTGCATTAAGAGGTGGTATTCTTGCAGTATTAAGGCTACTTCGCTGTAGACCATGGACCAGCTGCAGTATTGATGATGTGCCACGTAAATATTCAATCTTTTACCGTTGCGCTTGGTCTAAAGCGCATGAAGAGCCACGGCTAACTCCCTTGGCTGAAGAAGACAAGGAAAACTAATGTTTAATCAGGATCACTTCTTACTTGATAATGGATTATTAGGATGGTTCTATAAGATTCTTACCCCAATTGAATGGCTTATGACTCAGGTAATGACCTTGTGCCATAAGTTCCTAGTTCTTATTGGTATGAACGAAATTGGATTTTCTTGGGTCTTCTCAATAGTTTTCCTTGTGCTTGTTGTGCACGCATGCATATTCCCAGCTTTTATAAAAAGCATTAAAGGCATGCGTAACATGCAGGCTATTGCGCCTAAAATGAAGAAAATTCAGCAAAAGTATAAGGGTAAAAATGATGCTGCAAGCAAGGAAGCAATGCAGCGAGAAATGATGAAGCTGTATCAGGATAATAATGCTAATCCTGCAGGAAGCTGCTTGCCTATGATGATTCAAGGTCCTGCGTTCATGAGCATTTGGTACACGCTTTCGGTTATTCCTTTTATTGCTCGAGGAAAGCATGCCGCTCTTGGCGCTTTTGATGCTGCAACAGCTCAGCAGTTTATAAAAACTCACGTATTTGGAGTAGGCGTTGCAGACACATTTATGACTGTTCAACTAACAGGCAAAATCGTAATAGTAATATTTGTTGTACTTATGTGTGCAGCAATGTGGTACATGCAATTTAACAATATTCGTAAGAATCTTCCTCCAGAGTCTAAGCAAGGTAGTCAATACACCATGCAAAAACTCATGATGTGGGGATTCCCGCTGATTTATGTTTTCTCCGCATTTGCTCTTCCGTTTGCAATGCTTGTTTATTGGTTGGTTAACAACATTATGAATATGCTTCGCTCTATTTGGCAGGTATATGCTTTCCCAACTCCTGGCTCTCCTGCAGCTGAAGAGAAAGAGAAGAGAGATTACAAAAAAGAAACAGAGCGCAGAAAGCGTGAAGGTTTACCTTCTATTGAAGAAGAAAATCTTCAGAAAGCGCGCGAAGAGGCTGAACGCAGGGAAACTGAAGGATTCCAGCGTAAGCAGCCACAACGCAAGCGTAAAGTATCAAAAAAGTAGTAATTAAATATGTTAAGCGCTTAATAAAGGTGATTAAATAACTCTTTAAAAATTATTTATTTGGCTTTATTATCCGCTAAACTAGACTTCAGAATTTTGCAACGTGAATTTTTAAGTCACGATAAGGAGTAAGTAATGGTACAAGACGATAAGAAGACGGTTGACCAGCTCAACGAAGAAGCTGATATTGCTGCCGATTATTTAGAAGGTTTGCTTGATATTGCTGATTATGAAGGCGATATTGAGATGGGCATTCGCAATAATCGTCCAATGATTCAGATTGTTGCAGACGATGACACTGATATTAAGCATTTAATAGGCCGCGAAGGCGAAGTTGTTGATGCTTTGCAGCAGTTAAGCAGGCTTGCGGTTCAGCAAAAAACTGGTGATCGTTCTCATCTTATTGTCGATGTTGATGGTTTTTTGAAGCGTAAGCGCCAACATTTGCGCGATATTGCTTTGGATGCGGTTGATGAAGTTCGCGAAACTGGTGAATCCGTAGATTTAAAGCCAATGAATTCCTTTGAGCGCAAGGTTATTCATGACACTGTTCGAGATGAGGGTTTGCGTTCTCGTTCGCACGGTGAAGAACCACATCGTTATGTGACTGTTTATTTGCCTGCTAGGTCTGAAGAAGATGTGGTTGATGAAATCAACGATACGATTTCTTCTGATGACGAATATGTAGAGGAATAATTTTAAAGGCTTCATTTAAAATATTCTATTGCTTTCTAAATGTAATTTTTGGAAAAGCATTTAGAAGAAAGTGTTTATAATACAGCGTAAAGTAACATTTTTTAACAAAAAATGTTTAATTATGTTGCTTTATATTTTAATAGATTTAGATATTTAGAAAATATCAAGATATGAATAAGCGTGGGGAAAATGGTCGATAATCAATCTACTCAGATGGCAGAAAACACTCAGCCTGTGATTGATGAATTAGAAAATTCTCCATTGTTAAATGATGTTCTTGGTAGTGCACTCCCTCAATGTTCCATGTTTCACGTGAAACTGCAAAAAGAAGGTTTGGTACGAGGACTTGTTGGTCCTCGAGATATGGGAATTTTATGGGAACGACACATATTAAATTCTGCAGCAGTTGTGCCTTTTGTTCGCAAAGTCGCGGAAAAAAGTAAGCAAAAAAGAGTTGCTGACGTTGGAAGCGGCGGAGGATTTCCTGGTTTAGTTTTAGCTGCTTGCTTGCCTGACTATGACATTACATTAATTGAACCAATGGAGCGTCGCGTGGATTGGTTGCGCGAATGTATTGCCCTTATGGGGTTAAAAAACGTTACTATATTTCACGGTAGATCAGACGAAGTTATTGAAAAAATTAAATCACATGAGATTCCTGCGTTTGATGTAGTAACGTGCAGAGCTGTAGCTCCTATGACAAAATTGGCTGGATGGACTATTCCTTTATTAAGAGCACATGGAAGTTTAGTTGCCTTAAAAGGTAAGTCTGCTAAAGCAGAAGTAGAAAAAGCTGCAAAAATGATTCGCAAAGCTGGTGGTGCAAATCCTCGAGTTCTTGAAGCGCCTGTTGCTCCTGGCTTTCAGCCGACTACAGTTGTATTAATTGATAAAGCTTGATTTTTAATTAAAATTTGTGTTTGATGCTGGGCGAGTTTTGGTAGTTCCTTACTTATTGTGGCGCGAGTTTTGGGTGGTGTTTGGCTGGCGTGTTTTCTGAAGTGCTGTGAGAGATAGGAATTACTTGTCTCGCAGCGCTACGCTCTTATACCTTATTTGGACTTAGCGGTTGCATAGTTAAGTTTAGTTTTTTAGTTACTTTCTTTCAAAAATAGTTATTTCTCAACAAGATATTACTATCGCTCCGCTTTTATATTGCTCGACAAGCAATTCCTATCTCTCACTCGTAAATTCCACCCACCGTTGTTTTTTGGTGTGGTAGGAAGAGTGCTTGGTGTGGTGTGTGCGGCAGCACGGATGTTAGTGTTCTCTGATCAACAGGAATCAACGTTAGCAAAGCACTGGTGCAAAGCTACAAAACCACTTTTCGCAGAAGCATTGGTGCAAAGCTTCATACGCAGCGTCTGCAGAGCATTGGTGCAAAGCTTCATAAACGTGCAAACATCTAATCAATGTGAAAAATCGAAAAATCTCATCACGTGAATATAAATTGTTCAATTAGATTTTGCGATAGGTTGAGGTATTGATTGTGTCTATTGCGGAGTGTGCAGCAGCACGGATGTTAGTGTTCTATGATTAGAAAAATGTGTAGTTAGTTATGGATTAAGGTGTTGATGTTTCATGTGAAACATTACGTGATTTTAGTTTTTTATGTCCATAGAAACAAGGAAACTTAATAAACGTATCGTATTTTTTAGGCATTTTCATTACTATGCGGGGGTGATTGTCGTGGAATCAGCTGAAGAAACGATTCAACGCATTTTTGGAGATTCAAAATCTTCCTTAGGTATTGAATTAGCAAATTTAACATCGCGCTTTCGTGCCCTCGAAAAAGTGAAGTATCCTAAGCCAGAAAAAACTCGTTTTATTGCAGTTGCAAATCAAAAAGGCGGTGTTGGTAAAACAAGTTCTGCTGTTAATCTTGCTGCAGCTATGGCAGTCGGCGGATCTCATGTGCTACTAATTGATATGGATCCGCAAGGCAATGCGTCTACTGCGTTAAATGCTCCGCATTCTTCTGGAGATTTATCAGTTTACGATGTTATTGAAGGTCGTAAAACTATTGCTGAAGTAAAAAGATCTTGTCCGGATATTGAAGGTCTTGATGTAGTCCCCGCATCTATTGATTTAAGCGGTGCTGAATTAGAGCTTGCCGAAATGGATAATCGCAACAATCTATTAAAGAATGCTCTTTCTGATTATCTTAATAATTGTGAAGAGCCTTACGATTATGTGTTTATAGATTGCCCTCCTTCACTAGGTTTGTTGGTTATTAACGCTATGTGTGCAGCACAGGAAATGCTTATTCCTATTCAAGCAGAATATTATGCTTTGGAAGGTTTAGGTCAGCTTATTAGAACAATTGGATTGGTGCAACAGCATTACAATCCTATTTTAACTGTTTCGACTATGCTGGTAACAATGTTTGATAAGCGCACACTATTAGGGCGTGAAGTTTTTCAAGAAGTTAAAAAACATTATCCGAATATTGTGCTTGAAACGACTATTCCTCGCACTGTAAAAATACCTGAGGCTCCTAGCTTTAATCAAAGCGTAATAACTTATGATCCTCATGGAGCTGGCGCAATATCGTATCGTGAAGCAGCATTAGAAATTGCCAAACGGTCTAAAACTGTGTTATCTGTTATTGCGGAAAAACAAGAGAATAATAAATAGGAACAACAAGAGGAGATAATAATGAGTGTAAGTAAGTCTCGTTTAGGCAAAGGCTTAGGTGCATTGTTCCCAGCTTTACCTGGCGAAGATGCTCTTGTTGATTCATCTATAAAATTGCAAGATAGTGTTTCACATGAAACATCTTCCGAAAATGATTTGCAAAAAAAGAATTCTTTAGAAAAGCAGAACAAAAACACGGAACATGTTTCACGTGAAACTGTAAAAAAAGACAGCAATAGTGAAAAAAGTGTTTCACATGAAACAAAAGTTCCTAGCATGAAAAATTCTATTTCGCCACACGCGAATGTAGATAACAATAAAATAAAGAATGTTTCACGTGAAACTGTACCATCATTGCAGGGTAGTGAACAAGGTGAAAAGCATGTCGGAAAGCATGCTCATAAACGTTCTGCAATGCCATCTCTTGGAGATGTCACTCGCCCAATTGACTTCTTCTTCTCTGACTCAACTTCACCTAATTTCAAGCTAGATAAGCAAAAAAATGCTGAGTCTAATAATCTTGAAAAAGGCGCAGAAAATCAACAATTAAAGCCAATTAAAGGCGGTTATTTAGATTATTTGAAGCCTCTTGATATTGTTCCTAATGCGCATCAGCCTAGAACTATTTTTGACGAAGATGAATTGCGTGAGCTTGCATCTTCAATCAAAGAAGTCGGCGTGCTTCAACCTATAGTTGTTAGACCAATTAAAGACGCTGATAAGAATAATAAAGAAATTGCACATTACGAACTTATTATGGGCGAGCGTCGTTGGAGAGCTTCTCAAATTGCGCAACTTGACACAGTGCCAGCAATTGTTAGAACCACGGCTGATGAAAATATGTTGCGCGATGCGCTTCTTGAAAATCTTCACCGTGTAGCTTTGAATCCTTTGGAAGAGGCTGCCGCTTATTCTCAAATGATTGACGATTTTGGATTGACACAAATCCAACTTTCTAAATCTGTTTCAAAGTCTCGTCCGCAAATTGCCAATACTTTAAGGCTTCTTAATTTGCCTGCTAGTGTTCAAAAGCATGTTGCTTCTGGAGTTCTTTCTGCAGGTCATGCTCGCGCATTGCTTGGATTAGAAAAGCCGGAAGATATGGAGGAGCTTGCTAATCGTATTATTTCTGAAGGATTGTCTGTTAGAAGTACTGAGGAAATTGTTTCATTAAAAACAGAGCATCCTGCTAACGGTGTGACTCGTACGCGCGCTAGGAGAAATAACTACTGGTCTTCTTCGCCTATTCGTCAGCAGCTTGAGGAGCGTTTTGCTACGAAAGTTGCTATTAAAGGCACGCAGAATCACGGAAGAATTGAAATAGTGTTCTCATCTCCGGAAGAAATGAAGCGTATTATTAATCTTCTTTCTCATTAAGATACGCCTGCGCGTCAAGAGCTGCTCTGCACCCCATGCCGGCTGCAGAAATAGCCTGTCGGTACACGCTGTCTACAACATCTCCCGCAGCAAAAACTCCGTCTACGGAGGTTCTAGTTGAAGCGCCGTCAACCGCAATGGTTCCGTCTTCATTTAGTCTTAATGCGCCATTAAGGAACTTTGTTGCGGGAGTATGCCCTATTGCAACGAATAATCCTGAAGACTCGATTTCTTGCGTTTCTCCTGTAACAACATTTCTAAGAGTTAACGATGTTGCCTCCTTGCTGTTGCCGTGCACTTCGTCTACAACACTGTTAAGTATGAAACTAATTTTTTCGTTCTCTTTTGCGCGATCAACCATAATTTTAGAAGCGCGAAACTCGCTGCGTCTATGAATTAAAGTCACAGAAGATCCAAATCGAGAAAGGAATTGTGCTTCTTCGAATGCGGAATCCCCGCCGCCAACTACCGTAATTGGTTTGCCGCGGAAGAAGAATCCATCGCAGGTTGCACAATATGAAACTCCTCGCCCAGAGTATTCCTGTTCACCAGGCACGCCCAATTTGCGCACTGTAGAGCCCGTAGAGACAATAACAGCCTCCGCCTCATAAGTTATATCATCTTCGGTTGTAACGCGCTTTACAGGGCTGTTAAAGTCTACAGAAGTAACGTCGCTTAAAATAACTTCAGCACCAAATTTTTCGGCCTGCTTTTGCATTGCGTCCATTAAATCTGGTCCCAAAATTCCTTCTGGGAATCCTGGATAATTTTCTACCTCTGTAGTATTAACTAATTGGCCGCCAGGGGTTAAAGCTCCAGCTATAACAAGTGGATTGTATCCGGCGCGACCCAAATATATTGCAGCAGTATATCCAGCAGGTCCGGATCCAATAATAATAACTTTGTGAATTTTATTTTCCATTCGTTATTTATCCTTACTTGTTATTCACAGGGGTTTATTTGGTTAATTATTTATATTTATTTGACTATTGCAAAATTAGTAAAGCTTTACAGAATTAATGTAAAGACTGTTCTTAGGCATAGTATCCTTTGGAACCCAAAGCATAAAGTCTTGCGATTTTACAATCTTTTTAAGCTTCACATCAGTTGTTCCGCTTTCGTCAAACGTAAATTCTGCAAGCTGCGTGCCTTCTCTAGGATCATCTTTTGTATTTGCCAGCAAGAAAGCGTGTCCGCCTGAGGTTCGTATTGAAATAACAAAACGATACACAGTTTGAGGCTCTGTTAAGTGAATGTAGTAGCCGTATCCAGGTTGTTGTGCAGGGAAGCTAAGGAACTGATAGCGATCTGCCTTATAGGCAACAGTGTTCGTAGGAATTTTAGGTTTTGGAACAGCTTTTACCTGTTTTCTTCCTATGTGCTTCTTTGCCTGCTGCTTTTCTTGTGGCAGTACTCCCTGGCTTCCAAAAGGCACATTTTCAACGGTTGTGCTATCCCAAGAACCATTATTGCTAAGACTGTCTTGGCTTTCATGCGTTCCAAATAAACCATGTATTGCTAAAACTAATCCAATAATAAGAAGTAAGCATACGGCGCCAATTGCAATAACTTTTGTTGAAAGGCCTAACCATATTTTTGCATTAGCAATGGCATCTGTACCATTTGGATTATTCTTATTTTTACTGTGTAAATCAGCAGATTTCTCGCGAGGCTGGAAGCTAGGCGGCAATGAAGGGGAGCTTGTTTTAAGAGCATCTTCGGCCTGATTATTATTAATTTCATCCTGCAGTGCTCGCGCAGATTCTTCGCCAGGCGCAATAAACCTACCTCGGGTATCAACTACTGGTACGCGACCAGTAGATTCAGCCTCTGAAGTTAAGCTTTGCGGTCTTGACATAAGCTCTGTATGCTGAGCATTTTCTGCAAGTAAATGCTCAAAATCAAAGCTAGAAGCAACACCAGTTTCGGTTAAATCATCTCTTTGACTTTGATTGCGAGAATTATTAGCACGATTAAGAACATTTCGAGAAGTAGCAGATTCAGGAAAATGCTTATATGATGCAGATAAAGTTGGGAAAATAGCGTCATCAGTATCTAAATCCGTAGGAGCAAGAATACTTGCCATTTCTGCAGCTGCAATATCGTGAAAATCAATGTCAGTATTGGTGTTTGTATCTTCGTCAAAATCATCATCAACGTTTTTGTTGGCAGAATTGGCATTATTCCGCTTAAGAAGCGAGCCAAGTGTTCTGCCAGCATTTTTAAAACTGCTACTAATCTTCGCAGCTCCACTATTTGCGGCAGATCCAGAATTGTTGGACGAGTCTTGCAAATTAAGAGAATTAGCATTTTGCTCATTTGCTTGCTGCATAAACTGAGCGTCAAACTGTTCTTCACTTTGTGTTAAACCTTCTGGCAAAGGAAGAATTACATCATCTTGTGCACTAAGTAAACGAGCATTACTAATAGATGCAACACTTGTTTTATTGCTAAACTCAATATCTTTATTGGAAAGCTTAGAAACAGGCGTGTATGAGCCTAAAAGCGCCATTAACTCAGCAATAGAAGCCATAGGAACTATATGATTATTCTCGTTAGCATCTAAGCTTCGTGTGCAAATCATCCTAAATTCTGAAGGAGTATCATTTGCAAGCATAGAAGCGTCAAAATGCGCTTGTATGCGCGAAGAAGTTCTAGTAAGAAGAGCATAAAGTAAAGAAGCAAGTTGACGAGTAGCAGCGTGTTCTATGCTTTCGCTTGCTGCATTTTCTTCGCTATTTTGCGATTTAGTTATGTCTTCTAAAAGCGGGCTTACAGCAGTATCTGCAAGTTCAATGCCGTTAGGAGTAATACGTACAGTGTCGCTTGAAACAGCATGATGAGTTATGTTATTGGAAAGAAGCTTGCTTAATGCTTGAGCTGTTTCGGCAACAATTGTTCTTATAGCTTCGTAGCTTAATGGGGTTTCTTTTTTAGCTAAATAATCGCTAATTGTAATACCGCGATCGAGAGCTGTAACAATAAGAGCAATCGAATCATGATGTTGAAGCTGCAAAACCTGAGTGAATTTAGTGCTGCGAGATAACGCCAAAGTAGAAGCAATCGTATTAACTTCTGGCAAAAAACGAGAATCGCGCACAATAAATAGTTGGCAATCTTGAGTAAGTATGCGGTCGTTCGCCTGCCATACTTGTAGTCCAGCCTCATTGCGCAAAAGCGATACTAAAACGTATCGGTTTAGTACAATATCTCCGAGCCGAGGTTCCATTTGCTACTCATCTTCCTACGCGTGCGCAATAAACAATGACAACATTTTTTTAACTACAATCTAATTGTACTTATGAAATGACAACTTATGTACAGTAATTTTGTCGATATTGTAATAATTTCTAAAACAACTAAAGAATTACATAATAAAGTTTGATTGTAAATAGAAATATTACAAATTATGCTTGTCTGTTTGCTTATTTGGCAGCTTACCGGATCGAACTACTCGTGCAGTACGATTAGCTTGCTTTTTCTCAGATTGTTTGCGAGCAGTGTCTTCAAAAATCTTTGCAAGAGGAATAAGCACAGGAATTTTCTTAGAAAGTTTGCTAATTATTGGTGAAGATAAATCAATAAGTTCGCTAGTTTTCAAAAGAAGAAGTACCGCAAGATAAATAATCGCAATAATAATTGTTGTAATTGCGCAAACAAGTAAAGCGTTAAGCCACCTCAACACTCCGTGCAAATGTGGGGAATTAATAGTAAAAACTTGTAAAAGAGGTTCTCGTGCAATAAGACCTATAAAAATAGAAATTAGTGCAGACGCAACAATTTTTACATGCGTGGTTATAAGTCTTTTTTCGTCTAAATCCTTGTTAAAACGATTTCGCAGCATGCGAACAAGAGATGGGAAAGTTAGGAAGTAACTTATTGAAACACAGGCTCCTAAAGCTGTTACCCAGCATGTAGGAGGCAGCAAATTAACACAAGATACAAACGCAATAATCTCAGTAAAAAGCTGAGCAAAAGCAAAAATAAACGGGCTTTTGCCATCTTCAAACGCAAAGAACGTGCGTTGAATAATCAAGTAGCTACTTGTAAGTGGTAATCCAAATGCAAGCATTGTAAGAGGAGCAGCCATAAGATTAGCTTCTTGCAAACTTATAGACGGAATCAAAGCTAACGAAATAGGCGTTGGTATAACAATAAAAACAACCGTAAAGAAGCACATTATTAAACTTACGTGCCTAAGCGCTTCGCTTAAATCTTTGCGTGCGTCATTTAAATCATGATTTGCAATAGCCAGCGAAATTTTAGGGAAAATAGCTGTTGCTACAGATACTGCAACTAGTGAATAAGGGAGCAAAAACATTGTGTAAGCATTTTGGTAGGTGGCATTACCAGCTACCTCAAACTGGTCTAATCCTAAACGCTGTTCTGCAACAAATGGGACGCTTGTTGTTATATGCGTAGTAATCATAACAACTATTTGCGTAACAACAACAATGCCCATGCTCCACGCTGCAACAGGGCCCATTGAGCGTAAGCCAATATCTCGTATACCAAAACTTGGTCGGTAGTGTATTCCGCTTTTCATTAGCGGCCAGAATAGAACTAAAGCTTGAGCGGCAACGCCAAGAGTCCAAAAACCTGCTGTAAGAAGAAGAGTATTTCCGTTCCAGAAACTCAGAGGCTCTCTATTAGCTTTTCCAAAAATAAAAATGAAGACGCCAAAACCTAGGCAACTAATAATATTCGCAGCTACAGAACTCCACGCATACATTGCAAAACGGCCCTTAGCGGCAAGAACTTGCCCTAATACGGTGTATAAGCCGTAGAAGAAGATTTGTGGCATGCACCATAGCGTAAAAGCACAAGTAAGCGTTTGCATTTCCTGGCTTCCGCCCGCGTAAAGCATTGTGAGTACAGGCGTTGCTGCAGCCATAAGAATTGTAACTGCAAGAAGTAAACCAATAGCAAAAGTAATAAGCTTATTTAAGCGCTCTTCTGCATTCTTCTTTTCGAGCGTGCGAACAATTTGCGGAACAAGCACGGCGTTAAAAATTCCACCTGAAACAAGAGTGTAAATAAGCTGAGGAATCATAGATCCAGCTTGATACGCGTTTGCAGCAAGTCCCGTGGTTCCAAGTGCTGCAGCTAGCAGAATAGTACGTATTTGCCCTGTAATTCTAGATGCGGCTGTTCCGCTAGCCATAATAACGGAATTTCTACCTACTGAGCTCATTCGTCTGAATCCTTCTTACGGTTAAATTGCCTCCAAAGTCCAAGAAGACCAAGCATGAAAGCAAATATTATAATAATCGTACCGCTTTTATCACTAATTTGCAGAGTACTCGTAATAAGCGTGTGTTCAGTGGCGGAAAATGCTTGATGCTGATCATCTTCCAAAACGAAAGTAGCTTTAGTGTGAAGAGAAGTCGTAATTCTCAAAGGTAAAGTAACTTGCACTTCGCTATTTGCTGGAACTTTTACTAAAGTCTTTCTGCGAGTAACAATTTCCATAACGTGCGTATCTGCAGATAAATACACTTTTACTGGATAAGCGTAAGTATTGCTGATAGTAATCGGTATGCTTGCCGTTTCACTAACTGCAGTAATATCTTTTGGAGGGATTATATGAATCCCAGAAAGTAGCTTATTTACAAAGTATTTCGCTGTGCTATTTTCGTTATAAGCTGTTTTTTGTTGTTTACGATTTGCGGATTTTTTTGTTTTAAGCGGAAGACTGCTTGTTTTATTTGTTAATTCTTGCAACGCAATATCGTCGTATAAGCGTAATAAATACAATCCCCAATCTTTAGCGCTAATCTTATTTTTTGCTTTAGCAGCCTGTTTAGCTAGAGCTTGAGCGTCGCCTTCAGTATTGCGTAATTTCGTATCCTGCTTGTAATTAAGAATATTTTTAACAAAACGCGAAACTTTTTGCCTGTAGATAATAAGATTCTTTAATTCTAATCGTCTTTCTTTGGCTGAAGCTACACTAATTGCGCTACTGTGAGGCATTGAGTGCATAAGATTATTATTTTTCCAGGAAGGCAGCTTTTCCTGCTTAATTTTTGCCATTGTATTTAAGTCGCTTAGTTGCAGCCAAGGCGATTGTTCCAATGCGCTCATAACGCCATCAATATTTTTTACATCTGTTTTGTTAGAAAAAGTAATAAGAATATTGCGGTCTACGTAAGGTTGTTCCATTTGGTAGAACGCGCTTTGTGCAACTAAACGATTTATTCGACCGGCTTGAGTGCGCTCGCTAAGAGCTGTAGAGTTTGTTGCCTTGCCGTTTGCCAGCATTGTTAGCACAGATTGAGCAGATAATACGCGTACGTTTCCTGCTGGAGTTTCAACATCGTATATGCCGTTGCTAATAGCAAATTGTGAAGCTGTAGAATCAAATTCATCTGTGGAAATAACAGTGTTATAACCGTTGCGTTTTGCAAGCTCAAGCGCTGAAAGTGTCCATTTTCCTCGAGTCTGCCAAGCGTATGTATTTTGTGATCCGTTGTCAACCTTCGCAATCTGCTTCGTTTCATGAGGATGATCGTAGGAGCTAGAAGTTTCAGCTATTTGTGAAGATTGTGGAATTTTTGAATTTTGTGGAATTCTTGAATTTTTAGCAGACCATGTGCTTTCATTAATGCCAGCAGAACGATACATTTTGCGATTGTGATCATCTGCATAAGCGCTAATATCAAAACCTGATTTTTGCATAAAAGCGTTAGGAACAAATAATAATCGAGCTGCTTGAAGCGTATTTATATCGGCAATAGTCTGTAATTTGTTATGCTTGCTAACTAAATCTGCCTGCTCAAGCACATAGTGCGTATCTTGCTTGTTTGCTTGCAAATTCGATACAACTCTACTATTTGTGCTTGTGAAATTATCTTTTAAAACATGTTGCTTATTTGCAAGAATTGGCATAACTGCCGTAAGTTTTATTGCTGGAGATTCAGGCACATTAAAGCCTGCGTTCGATCTTGTTAAGAAGGAACGAATAGATTTATATCGTGAAGAATCCTTAGAAAAATACGTGATTTTTAAAGGTTTTGGACCCCAATGCCAAATAGATTTAAGTTCTTGAGAGTCTGATGGTATATCAAAGTGGAATGTTGAAGTTTTTCCTGCTGCAATCTCGCCAATTTTTATTGAGCCAAGTATTTGCGGAGTTGGTATAAGAGATTCTCCTTGAGCCCAATTTTGCAAATCTGTTCGTGAAACAAAAGTGTAGTTGGAATTAATAGAAAGTTGCAAAAGGCCTTCCGGAAGTGCTTCTGTTGTAGCCTTAACTGTTGCAGTAAGATGGTAGCCGCTTTTATCGGTCACAACCGGCGTAGATTGAAGAATATTAAGATCGATTCCATTTGTGTGAGTATTTTCGTAATCGTTTTCTTTTTTCTTAGTGTTTTTACCGGGTTCATCTTCTAAAGTCGTATTAGACGTAACCGCGTTTGCCGTATTCAACAATCCCACATATTTTGCGCATTGCATATTAGTTATTGCAAGAGTAATGGCAAGAGACGTAATAAAGATAATAGTAAAATGCAAAACTTTTAAGCACAAAGCTCGCGCGGATTGCAGTAAATTACGCATGTAAAAACATGTTTTGTGGCATGTTAAATTGTGCGCTTCGTGCGCTATATGGTTCTTACGCGTGAGATTCGTCACTGTGAGACCGCCTGTTTGCTTTTTTTGCGTAAAGCCATGCAACTTTACGTTCATTTGGATAACTTAAAATCGCGCTCAGTTCTTTGAAATTTACCCATATTGCATCTTCTGCTTCATGATCTGGATCTCCCAATACAGAAAGATCGCCGCCTACGTAGCGTAACGCAAAATGATGAACTAATTTATGAACTCGATGAGTTGTTCCTGTAAACCAATAGTCTATTGTGGCAATTGAATCAACCACTTCGCCTATAATTCCAGTTTCTTCATGAATTTCACGAACAGCAGTTTCTTGAGGTGTTTCACCCTTCTCAATATGGCCTTTTGGTAGACACCATTCAAGGTGTCCGCTTCTGGAATGTCGAGCAATAATTGCGACACGCCCGAGTGTGTCAAATACGAGTCCACCTGCGGAATATTCACGAATAATTGGCAAATCTTGAGCGTCTAAAGAGGCAAAAGTAGCAGGCGTATCTGCTAGTCTACGCTGTGGCATAATAGCCGGAGATGCTCCAGGGATTATTGAAGTTTTTTGAAGAACATCCTCATCTTCAACCACTTCTTGAGACTCTTGCTCAAGCTCTGAAAAGATTGGAATATCAACGAAAATCTGAGATTTTTCTTCGTTTGATTCTAAAGATTTTTTACTATGAATTTTAGATAAATCAAGAGGCGTTATTGAAGGCGCAGACTGATTTTGGGCATGATTATCCGCAAGCTTGGCGAGCATACGTCGTAAATCTGCAGGAGTAACCATACACTCCACCTTACTCAATCCGCTGTGCATTGGGGTAACTGTATGCTGGAATATAGATTAATTTTTGCTGAAAGGGTGTCGGTAAGGGTGACTGAGAACTTCAAAGTTTGGCCTGAAGCTATAGAGTTGGGGCGACTTTTCGCTGAACACGATTATGAACTTGCATTAGTTGGTGGACCTGTGCGCGATATGTTGTTGCATCGCGTGTCGCATGATCTTGATTTCTGCACTTCTGCTCGTCCAGAAGAATTTGAACCCATTTTAAGACGTTGGGGACATGACGGTTTTTGGGATATGGGTCGCAAATTTGGCACTTTGGGTGCTGTGCGTCGACGCCCGGATGGAACGGAAGTAAAAGTTGAAATTACTACATACCGTTCAGACGCGTACGATCCTGATTCTCGTAAACCTGAAGTGCAATATGGGGATACTCTTGAGGGCGATCTTTCTAGAAGAGATTTCACAGTTAATGCCATGGCTTTGCGTGTTCCAGATTTGGAATTTGTAGATCCGTTTGGTGGTGCTAGTGATTTAGCTAAAGGCGTGTTGAGAACACCTGTTGATCCTCGTCAATCCTTTGATGATGATCCTTTGCGAATGATGCGTGCGGTTCGTTTCGTTGCACAACTTGGGTTTACTATCGAAACTAATACTGCTGAAGCAATTGTAGACATGGTAGATCGCCTTGATATTGTTTCAGCTGAGCGTATTCGTGACGAAATTACTAAACTTCTTCTTTCGGACCGTCCGCGTAAAGGTTTGGAAGCGCTTGTTGAGTCTGGTATTGCAAAGCGAGTCTTGCCAGAAATTCCAGCTTTACAGCTTGAAATTGATGAGCATCATCGTCATAAAGACGTTTTTGAGCACACAATGATGGTTCTTGAGCGCGCTATTGCCCTAGAAACCGATGATGAAGGCCCTGTGCCATCCCCTGATTTAACTTTGCGACTAGCAGCCTTGTTGCACGATATAGGCAAGCCTCGTACTAGAAAGTTTGAAGATGGTGGCAAAGTCAGTTTTCACCATCATGATGTAGTTGGTGCAAAAATGACGCGTAAGCGTTTGAAGGAATTGCATTTTGACCATCATCTTATTGAAGATGTAAGCGAATTAGTAAATCTGCACCTGCGTTTTCACGGTTATGTTGACGAACCTTGGACTGATTCTGCAGTACGACGTTACGTTAAGGATTCAGGGCACTTGTATGAGCGTTTGAATCGACTTACTAGAGCTGATGCAACTACGCAGAACCGTCGTAAATCTTTGATGTTTGAGCACGCAATGGACGAAATGGAACAGCGCGTGCGCGAATTGAAAAAGCAGGAAGATTTTAATGCTATCCGTCCAGATGTTGACGGAAATGAAATCATGAAACTGCTTGATTTACAGCCAGGGCCAATAGTTGGTGAAGCTTATAAACATATGCTTGATTACCGTCTTGATAACGGGCCTGTAGCTCACGATATAGCTGTTGCAGAATTACAGCGCTGGTACGAAGAAACGTATAAAAAGTAGATTATTTAACAGCTTTATGTGAATCTGCTTTAGGAAGTTCCTTCATATCTTTTGCTTTAACGCATCCAGGGACTTCTCGTATTGCGGCTCCTGCAGCTGGAACATCAACTTTTGGACGAAGATTATTAAAAGTCGAGCCAAGAACAATATCTACGAGCTTATCTTGGCGATCGTCCATGCGCATAACAGCATCAGCAAAATTAGAATTTACTGTGTATGCTTCATTAATAGCGTTCTTACCGAAATAAATAGTTGTTCTTTTAACATTACTTGTTTTGTTATTATTTACTTCTGTAAGATTAAAACCTCGAGCATTTAATGCTTCTCCTACTGCTCTTGCCAAGCCGCGGAATTTCGTACCGTTTAATACTCGAATTGACACAGCACGATTATCAACATAAGGAGTTTTAGAGCCTTCTTTGCCTTTGGTCGCGCATGGTGCTGTTATGCCGAAATTAGGATTATCTTTTGGTGCAACTATTGAATTAATCCCAAAAACATGAAATTGTATTAACAGCGCGAATACAAACGTAACTGCCAAAGCTATGCTAACAGTAGTAATAACAGATCGCTTCTTTTGATACATGAAAGCCTTACGAGCAATACGTTCGTCGTATTCTTGCGTCATGTTCACTTCCGATCTGTAAGTTTATTTTGTTTGCAGCAATTTTCTTAATCTGCAAAGCGTAATATAAATCGCATTTTACTGACTATGTATGACTTGATTTTTACGCGTATAAGCGTTTGTTAGCAAACTGTTCTTTAGTGAAATTGTTATTTTAAATTTCGAATAAAAAGCTATTTTTGATGCAACTCTAAAGTTTTACAAGCGCGATACAACGCAATAAAGTCGTCGCATGTAAGCGTTTCTCCGCGTCTTGTAGGATCTATATTAGCTTTTTCGTACGCTTCGTCACTAACTAAATGTTTAAGAGCCGCATGTAAGGTTTTTCGTCTTTGCTGAAAAGCTGCGTCAATTAAAGTAAACACACCTTCGCGTTCGCTATTATCTCCCTTATTTTTGCAATAGCGAGTGAAAGATACTAGTGCAGAATCAACATTTGGCGCTGGCCAAAAAACGTTACGCCCAATAAGACCCGCGCGCTGAGATTGACCGTACCAAGCAAGTTTTACGCTAGGTGTTCCATACACTTTATTTCCTGGCTGAGCGCATAGTCGATCTGCTACTTCTTTTTGAACCATAACCAAAAAATGCTGTAAATTACTAAATTTTTCAAGTAAAGTAAGCACAATTGGTGTTGCAACATTGTATGGAAGATTTGCAACAAGTGTAAACTTATCTGCTTTTGAAAGTTGCGGAACGTCGTCTGCAGTTACAGCCAAAGCATCTTTTAAGATAACGTTAAAACGTTTAGAAGCGTTTGGCATAAATTCTTCAACAGTGTTAGGAAGGCGGCGTGCAAGAGGTGGGTCTATTTCTACAGCTGTAAGATTAGCTCCAGTTTGCAGTATTGCAAGAGTAAGAGAACCAAGACCAGGCCCTACCTCCATAACGGTATCGCCAGATTTAACTTCAGCTGCCGCTACTATTTTTCGCACTGTACCAGGATCAATAACGAAATTTTGACCAAACTTTTTGGTAGGAGTAATGCCTTCTTCTGCAGCAATACGTCGAATATCTGCTGCTCCTAAAAGCTGGCCTTCAGTTTCAATGCTGATTTCTGTCAAATTTTTACCGCCCAAATTTCGTAACAATTAATCTGTTGAAAAAGTGTGTTAAAACACGCCGTTGTTTTTAGTACCAACCAACTTCGTGCGAGTGCCTTACAGCACCACTAGGATCTTTGTATCTTCCCTTTATGTAGCTAATTCCCCAGCTAATCTGCACTGCTGCATCTTCATGCCAATTAGCTCCTGCGCTGCTCATTTTATTTCCAGGAAGAGCTTGAGGAATGCCATACGCGTGTGAGCTTGGATTTTCTGCATTCCAGCGCCATCCAGATTCCCTATTCCAAAGCCAAACAAGGTCTTCCCACTGTTTTCCAGTCCAGCCCATTTGTGCAGCAGCCCCTTGCGCAAAAAGCTTTGCTTGCTCCGGTGTAGCGTGAACAAGGCTATTTGGGTTTGACTCAGGAGCAGGAGCGGGAGGATTTGATTCCGGAGCAGCAGGTTGCGTTTGTGATTGAGCTTGTTGATTTTCCTGCGATTGCGCTGAAGCCTCTTGTGTAGACTTTTGTGCGTCGTTTCCCTGTTTTACTTGTGATTGCTCCTGGCCTTGTTTTGAAGGCTGCTTGTTTTGTGAATTTGTATTCTTAGTTTTAGATGCTTGAGATTCAGATTTTGGTTCCTGCTTTGGCTCCGACTTTGGCGCAGGTTTTGCAGCAGGCTTTGGCTTGTTTACAGGCTTTGGCTGAATTGGAGCTGCTTTCCCAACAGCAACAACCTGATTAATAGCAGGCTTTAATACATTTTGCGAAACGAGAGTAGAGCTTTCAGCTTTGCCGTCAACATAAGTTACGTTATATACGTCTTCTCGCTCGCCATTAACGCCAGCTTGTTGCACAACGCGAGAATTTGCTGGAAGCTTAGGGTCGATTACGGTTTGTGTGGCAAAAGGCAATGAAACTGTTCTAGTTTCTTTACCGTGCGTGACTCTGGAAATACGCAAAACAGTATTACCTTCGTCATCTTCAACGCTAACTCGATCCTCTTTTCCTAACACAATTCCTTGCGCGTCAAGAATAGCGCTCGCAGGTAAGCTTCCGTCCGGAGCAATTCGAGATTTCCCATCCGCAATAACAGTTATTGGGCCTTTTTTATTAATTGCTAACCCGCAGGTGAGTTTATCGTAAATGTTTTGCAAATTTACGGTAATTCGTTTAGCGTTTTTAGCGTTTGCTCTAAAGAATCCAATAAGCTGATCAACGCTGGTTGCAACTGTCCAAAATGGTATAGTAACGCCGTCTACAGTAATAGAAGTCTGATACGCGCTTCGCACAGTAACGGTAGCGTGGTTTGAAAGAATATCGCCGGAAGAAGATATAACCTGATCGTGCGTTTTTACAGGCACATGTTGTTCTTGTAGTAGGCGAGCAGAAGTTGTGGCATAAGTGTTTACAATGGTTGCTTTGCCATTTACAACTAAAGCTACTGCTTTCTGAGATGTAAATGCAAAAATGCTTATTGCAGCAATAGACAGAGACAAGACGCATGCAATAATACGAGAGCGCCGCATTATAATCAGGCGTCGAGGTGTCCATCGACGTGCCATGTAATCACTCCATTCACTGTAAGACTAACTTTTATTATACCTTCTATTCTGCATTGGGTTTTAAAAATGCATAACAAATAAAATGGGGGCGGGAGAGAAGGGGATATTCCCGCCCCCTATGAGGTGGAGCTGGTTGGGGGACGCTCCACTCTCACCCCGGAAACCCTGAGTTGGGGGAAGGTTTCCGAGTTCTTACTCGCGAAAAGTTTTGTTATAAATATTATGCAACCGAAGGAATAATGGTGTTTCTTATATCATACGATATGTTTTTGCACTATTGTGAAAAATACGCCAGTCCCTTTTGGTAGTTGCTTAAACTATTGCCGTTATTATAAATGAAACGAAAGATAATATCGAGGCTACTAATATTTATAAGTAACCTTGCAGAAATATAGCGAATTAAAACAAAGCAAAAAATAAATAAAACACGCAAATAATATGGAGCCTCCTGCCGGGATCGAACCGGCGACCTGCCGCTTACAAGGCGGCCGCTCTGGCCATCTGAGCTAAGGAGGCGAATGTTTTGCCATGCAAACTATTAAGCAATGCTAAGCAGAACATTGATTAGTGTACCATATGCCACGTCATTACAAAATTACGGCGATGTTGAATGTAGAAACGGCGTGTTTTTTATTGTTCATATTTGCGCATTTGGCAATATAAGGCATTAACATAATGCAGTATGGAAGATATGAGCATGTTCGATTTGCAGCCAGGGAATAATGTAGGCGGATACACGCTTATTTCTAGGCTTGGCGGCGGTGCAATGGGCTCGGTTTGGCGCGTTAAAGACGATGGCGGCAATCAATATGCTATGAAAATATTGCGAGCTTGCATAAATGCTAATCAAAGCGAAAAAGAATATGCTGAGCAGGAGCGAGAACGTTTACGTTTAAAGCGTGAAGCTTTAGCGTTGCAGAGGATTCATCATCCTGGAGTGTGTTCAATAGTAGATATGGAACTTGACGCTTCAGTAGCATTTATAGTTACGGAGTTGATCGAGGGTAAAAATCTTCGAGAAGACGTTGCAGAGAATGGCCCATATGTTGCTGACGATTTGGAAAGATTAACGCATAAGCTTATTGAAGCTGTTAGAGCGGTGCATGAAGCTGGGATTATACATCGCGATATTAAGCCGACGAATGTTATGATTTCCGCTCATGGACCTGTGCTTGTAGATTTTGGTATTGCTATGGGTGAAGGTGAAAGTCATGTTACGCGTACTGGGTTAGTCATGGGAACTCCAGGATTTATTGCTCCAGAAATTATTGAGGGCAAAGATTCCGATGAGTCTACTGACTGGTGGTCGCTTGTGGCAGTGTTGGCATTTGCTGCAACTGGTAAACCTGTTTTTGGCACAAAGCCTTTGATGGCTGTTTTGGAGCGTGCAGCTTCTGGCAATGCGAATTTAAGTGGTCTACCTGCAAAAACTATGGAAGCCTTTAGGAAAGCCCTTGATCCTAATCGCGAAAAACGCTGCTCCCCTGCTGTTCTTGAGCGAGCAATTAGTGAAGATTCAATAAATCCTTTAGCGTGGCCAGATAACCACCCTTTTGATCGAGACGCTACACGCGGAACTATGCGCGAAATGTGGCGTGAAACAACTTGTGAAACAATTAGTGAAACAGCTGGCGAAGAAGAAACTGTTGCGTCAACTATTCAAAGTGGCTCGACTACAGTTATGGAACAATCTTCTAACGAAATAGATAATAATAAAACTTATGAAGACTGTGACGAAGAGCATTATGTGGAGCATGATGAATCTTCTGACGAAGAAGCTGATGATGCCGCAGATAAGCCTTATGAAGATTTAGAAACTAGCAAGTATGGTTATTTAACTCGCGGATCTTGGATTTTATTGCTATTTGTGTCTATTTGTGCAGTTATCTGTTGTTTGAATTTCTTATCTGCAGTTGTATTAAATATATTTATTATGTGGGCTAGCTCAACAGCTGGATACAATATTTCCGCGCGATTGCGTAGAAAAGAGCTTAATAATGGCGTTTCTCCTCGCGGGGACACTTTTATGAGAGTTGCAGCTCTTCCGTGGCATATTATTCGTGGGCTTGTGTATACATTGCCAAGAATTGTGATTATTTTGATTTGTGCTGTTATTGGTGCTTGTGTGTATCCACTACTGTTTAGCAGCTCTGCAGAATTTATGGCTTTTAATATTTTGTCAATTCGTATTATTTTTCCAACTTATTTGCCGACTATTCTTTCGTATACTTCTGCTGGATATGCCATAGGTTTCGTTATTGCGTGGATTATTCTTGCCATTTTTAAGGGTACTGACATGTTTCGCATAGGTCTTGGCTCATTTTTACGTTTCCGTTGATGGCATCTATTAGACTATAGTGAAGTTGTTGTTTTATTTACAAACATGCGCTAGGACTAAGGCTTAGTTTGCAAAATAAAGGGTTTGAAGGATAGAAATGCCTAAAATTCAGATACAGGACAATCAGCAGGGGAATTCATCTTCTACTCGTCTGGAAAGAAACATTGAGAAGCGTGAGCGTGCATTGCGTGAAGCTCGTGAGCGTCGTCAGCAAACAATTATTGGAATTGTTGTAGTGCTGATTGTTATGGCTATGGTAGCTGCAGTTGGCATTACAACTTACCAAGCTTTTTACCAGTCGCCTCAAGCCAATATTGAAAGAATACAAATTGAGCGTTCTAATAAAGCTAAAAATCAACTAAAGAAACTTGGCGCTAAATATAAGCCGGAAGTTGTCAATTCTAAGGGCGGAATTCTTATAAGCAAGCTTGGCTACAACAAGCCTGTTGCTAAAGCTCCAACGATTGCAACTTATTTTGATCCTCTATGCCCTGGATGTGGAAACTTTAATCGCGAAGCAGATAGAGTGTTGGCTGCAATGGTTCGCGCAGGTCAAATTAATTTGGAAATACACCCAATGTCATTCTTGGATAAGATTTCTACTGATAAATATTCAACTCGTGTATCTGGCGCTATTGCATACATTGCTAATAATGACAGCAATCCAGAGCATTTGTTGCAATTTATCAATAACATCTTTGCAAAAGACTTCCAGCCAGAAGAGGGTGATGATTATAAGCCTGTAAGCAATGAAAAGTTGATTGAACAAGCTAAAAAAGCTGGGGTAAATGATTCTGTTGCTAGTAAGGCTTTTGATCTCCAATACGTAGAGTGGCAGAATTTGATTAACAAATATACTCCTGATTTTATGGAGCTGTTAAACGTTTCTGGCTCTAACAAAGGTTCGATGACAACACCAACTGTAACTATCAATGGAAAGTTGCTAGATATTAATGCTGCTAGTAGCAAGAATATGCACACTCTTGAGGCTTTGCTGCATTGTATTGGCTTGGATAAGAAGCAAGTTGGAGTTGCAGGTCAGATGCCTAAAGTCTCAAGCACTGATTCTCCTATTGACTTGTAGTTACATAAAATATTTAACTAAAACGGGCGCTAGGCTTATGCTTGACGTCCGTTTTCTTTTTAACATTTCTTTTTAATATAAACAAACGATTACATAATTTCGTATTTTTTATTGCAAAAACTAACTATTGTTTAGATATTTAGTAATAACTTTCTACGCACTCGACACGCCGAAGCTTTGGAAAATACTGATTTTTTACTGTTTTTCTAAGATAAACATGGTATATTAAGGCTTGGCTCAACGAAGAGAAACCTTCAATGGACCAGGTAAGTAAACTGTGGACGATTGATACCCGCCGATGTAGGAATTGGGGTCATGAGTGCACACCCTTCACTACGGATCGTTCGGCACGTACCTGCCGATGAAAGGACATATCATGGCAGAAGTTGTATTTGATCATGTAACTCGTATATACCCGGGCAACGATAAGCCTTCGGTTGACGATTTGTGCATGACTATTAGAGATGGCGAGTTCCTCGTACTTGTTGGTCCATCTGGTTGCGGTAAGTCTACTACTTTGCGCATGTTGGCAGGCCTTGAAGAGGTTAACAAAGGACGTATCCTCATTGGCGGTCAAGATGTTACTACAATGCAGCCAAAGGATCGCGATATTGCAATGGTCTTCCAGAACTACGCGTTGTACCCACATATGACAGTTGCAGACAACATGGGCTTTGCTTTGAAGATTGCTGGTGTTCCTAAGGAAGAAATCCGCAAGCGTGTTGAAAAAGCAGCTGAAGTTTTGGATTTGACAGAGTATTTGGATCGTAAGCCAAAGGCTTTGTCTGGTGGTCAGCGTCAGCGCGTTGCTATGGGCCGCGCAATTGTGCGTGAACCAAAAGTCTTCCTTATGGATGAGCCTCTTTCGAACCTCGATGCTAAGCTCCGCGTGCAGACTCGTACGCAGATTGCTGCTTTGCAGCGTCAGCTTGGTGTTACTACTCTGTACGTGACCCACGATCAGACTGAGGCTTTGACAATGGGTGATCGTATTGCCGTTATCAAGCTTGGCGTTTTGCAGCAGGTTGGTGCTCCAACCGAGCTTTATGATCGCCCAGCAAACGTGTTCGTTGCAGGCTTCATTGGTTCTCCATCTATGAACATTAACCAGCATCCAGTGGTTAATGGACGTGCTCAGATTGGTGAGGATTCTATTGTTCTTCCAAGCGAAGCTGTTGATAAGCTCACTGCAGAAGATTGCGGACAGATTATTGTTGGCTTCCGTCCAGAAGACGCAAGCTTGGCAACTTTCGATGATCCAAATGCGTTCTCCTTGAAGGTTATGAACGTAGAAGATCTCGGTTCTGATGGTTACATCTACGGCAATATCATAACTGATGGTTCTCCTGAAGAGGCATCTACTATGATGTCTGATCAGAACAAGCTTACGACAATCCGCGTGAATCCACGTGCTTTGCCGAAGGTTGGCGATACTGTCAAGATTAAGATTGATCCATCTAAGATGCATCTGTTTGCACCTTCTACTGAGCTGCGTTTGAACTAAAAGCGTAGGTTTGCTTTACGAAAGCAAAATGAGCAAACTTTCGGTATAAGGGTATGGCGGGGTTCGCAATGAAAGCGAACCCCGTTTTTGCCAGCAAAATCGGTAAAAATCGGTAAAACTGTCAGAAAAATAAAAACAAAAGCAGAATTTAAAACAAAATAAAAGCAAGCGAAAGTTTGTACATTGCTAAACATGCTTTATTATGTATAGTTGTTATCAATAATTAGCCAGTGGTTGATTTGCGATTAATATTTATTGCAGATTGTATTGTTGGCACGAGCTTGATTGGTAAATGGAAACTATGGAATGGAATGACGCTCCTCAATTGGATCCGCGTGCTGTGCAGGCAACTTCTGTATCTGCACAGGACGAGAGTGCGTTGTCTCAGGAGCCTACTGCGCTTAAGATTACTGCAGCTAGTTCAAATCCTAAGATGTTTACGTTGCCGTGGGAGCTGCCACTTTCTCAATGGCCGGCTGATTTGTTTGTAAACCTTCCTCGTGGTATTTCTCGACATATTGTGCGTTTTGTTCATGTTGGCGATGAAGTTTATGCCATGAAGGAAATCACTCGTCAAGTTGCAGAACGAGAATACGAACTTTTGCGTAGATTGCGCAAGCTTGAGTTGCCAACTGTAACGCCTATAGCAGTTGTTGCAGGACGCAGAGACGCTAATGGCGAAATGCTTGAAGCAATACTTGTGACTAAGCATTTGAAATTCTCTCTGCCATATCGTGCTTTATTTGCCCGCACATTGCGACCAGACACTGCTGAACGACTTATTGATGCTTTGGCTGTACTGATGGTGCGTCTGCATCTTTCTGGCTTCTATTGGGGTGATGTTTCACTTTCTAACGTACTATTTTTGCGAGATGCTGATGCGTTTTCCGCATTCCTGGTTGACGCAGAAACTGGTGATTTGCACGGAAGTTTAACAGAAGGACAGAGAGAATACGATATTGATTTAGCTAGAACCAATATTATTGGCGAGCTTATGGATTTGAGTTCCGGTCAGCTTTTGCCTACGGAAGTAGATGAAATTAGCATAGGCAATCGTTTAGTGGATCGCTATCATTCACTTTGGAGTACGCTTACAGACGTCGATAAGTTCAGTCCTGATGAGATGTGGCGAATTGAGCGCCGCGTTAATCGTCTTAATGAATTGGGATTTGACGTTGACGAGTTAGAAATGAAAACTTCCGAGGATGGTCGCAGAGTGCTTGTTCGTCCTCGAGTTGTGGATGCTGGTTATGCTTCGCGCAAGTTGCTACGTTTGACAGGCTTGGACGTGCAAGAAAATCAGGCTCGAAGGTTGTTAAACGATTTGGATGCATACCGCACTTCTACATGGCGTCAAGGTGAAGAGCTTGAAATCGTCGCGACTGATTGGATGCGTGAAATTTTCGAGCCAACAGTTCGTATGATTCCTCCTGAGTTTCGTTCGCAAATTGAACCAGCGCAGTTCTTCCATGAGGTTTTGGATCATCGTTGGTTTATGGCAGAAAAAGTTGGTCACGACGTTGCTATGCAAGATGCTGTGACAAGCTATATTAAAAATGTGCTTCCTCAGTACAAAATGGACAAACGCGTGCTTGCTGCAATTAACGCGGATGCTGATTCTGGCGTAGTAGATGATGAATCTACTTACTCGCAAGCAAATAATTCTGGCGCTAATATTGACGAAGATGATCAAGACGCAAGCGTTTGGGCAAGTTGATTTTTAATATAATTACTGTTTTATTAAGTAGCGCATTAAAGCATAAGTCTAAATTTGGGTATAAAAAAGTGCCCCCTGTGGGACTCGAACCCACAACCCAAGACTTAAAAGGACTCTGCTCTGCCAATTGAGCTAAAGGGGCAACAAACGCCAAGTATACTACATTCAATAGACGAAGTGAAACCAATATACTGTTGTGCGTGTTATGAACAAATTATTGCAGTATTCCTAATGTTTCCAGCTTTGACTTAATTTGTGTAGCGGATGGTTCAACCATAAAAGTATTGTCAGCAAAAGTAACTACCGGAATATGCTTTTGACCACTAATCTCTACGGCTTTTTCTGCAGCGCCTTCTTCAGTTTCTATATCGTGCCAAATGAAATCTACGCCGTACTTGTTAAGTGCAGCTTTTGCTCTTATGCAATCGCCGCACCAATTAGCACCATATACTTCTATAGATTTATCTGCCATAAAATCTCCTTAAAACCACTAATTATTTCTAATCAGCACTAATTAATTATTAGAACATTTAGATTGCTTATTTTTTCGCAATATATTGCTTTTAACAGTGTAATGGAATCTATTGTGTTGCGGTAGTTAGATTTTAAAGTGTGACGAAGATGAGAAAAAATAGTGAAATCTATTGCTAGTGTCCCTTGATTTTCATAGGCTTAATTTCATGAACATGGTTTTAGATATGAATATGGTGATCTGGTTTGTGGCGGCGACCATAGTTATTGCTGTGTTGCTAGTGGCTGTTGCAGTAATCTTGCGAATTTGCAGCCATAGTCGAGGCCCTGAAATTCCAGCAAGTGTTGATGATTCAGTTGAAGTAGGCAAGAACGAATCTAAGATTCCAGAATCAACAACTTCTCGTTTACAGCGCCTTCGAAAACGTTTATCTAATAGCGCAAATCCATTCGGTCTCACACTTTTCAATATCATAAGCAAAGACCATCTGTCTAAGGAAGACTGGGAAGATGTAGAAGATACTTTATTGATGGCTGATGTTGGCGCAAAAGCTAGTGAGGAATTAGTTGATTCTTTACGCCAAGATGCTCGTATTTCTGGAACTTCTAGTGCAGAAGATGTGCGTGAGGCTTTGCGTGCAAAACTTTTGGAATTGGTTGGTGAAAATACTGATCGTCGTTTGAATGAAAATAAGCCTGATGCGCATCATCCAGGCGTTATTATGATGGTTGGCGTAAACGGAACTGGAAAAACAACAACTGCAGGCAAGCTAGCAAGACTATTTGTTGCTCAAAAGCAATCTGTAATGATGGCTGCTGCAGATACATTCAGAGCAGCAGCAGCGGATCAGCTTGAAACCTGGGCATCTGAAGTAAATGTGCCAGTTGTTCGCGCAGATAAAGATGGTGCTGATCCTGCGTCCGTAGCTTTTACAGCCGCACAAAAAGCTAAAGAAAATAAAACTGATGTTCTTATTATTGATACTGCTGGACGTTTACAAAATAAAGCGAATTTAATGGATGAGCTTGGGAAAATTCGGAGAGTAGTAGAAAAAACTATGCCTGTAGATGAAGTACTGCTTGTTCTAGATGCTACTACTGGGCAAAATGGAATGGCTCAAGCAAAAATATTTGCTGAAGCGATTGGCATTACTGGAGTTGTACTTACAAAGCTTGATGGTTCTGCTAAAGGTGGAATTGTTGTTGCAGTTCAAAAAGAACTTGGTGTTCCTGTAAAACTTGTTGGATTAGGAGAAGGGCCGGATGATTTAATCCAATTTGATCCGCAAAGTTTTGTTGAAGGTTTGTTGGCATAAGATATATTTGAATTTCCGACTACAATAGGTAGAAAGTGATGTATCAGCTGCAATGGTTATTCCTTGCACTGTTTGAAATAATTGAGGTGAAAAATGACCACAATGGATCCGCAGTGGGCGTTGTTGGCTGGCGCATTGGTGTTTATTATCACGCCGGGTATTGCTCTATTTTATGGCGGCCGCGAACGCGCTACTTCTATGGTAAATATGATGATGTTATCCGCTGGCGCTATCGCTGTTACAACGCTTGTATGGACTTTGTGGGGATGGTCACTGGCTTTTGCTGGTAAAGATATGGCTGGCGGAGTTGTTGGCGACCCATTTAGCGGTTTACTATTCCGCGATTCTATGGTTGCAGACCATGGTGTATTTACATCTATGGATGCTAATTCCGGATTAGCTGGAGGCATTCCTGCCGCATTCCGTTTAGCCTGCGCAGTTGTTGCAGTTGCTTTAATTACGGGAGCATTGGCTGGGCGTGTGCGCTATGCTATTTGGCTTATTTTCGTGGCTGTTTGGGTTACTTTAGTATTTGCTCCGCTTGCTCATATGGTTTGTGGCGGCGGATTGCTGTCTCCTAATGGAGCTATCTCGCAAGCTTTGGGCATTCAAGTGCATGATTTTGCAGGCGGATCTTTACTACATATTGCTGCTGCAGTTTCAGCTTTTGCAATTGTTATGATTATTGGCGGACACGCTCATTTCCCATTGAAGCGTCTGGTATTGCATATTAAAAATGTTGCTCATGCTGGAACAGGAGCTGGCTCGGCATCTGCTAAAACTAATTCTCGTAATGCAAAGAGCCGTTTATCTCGAGCATTGTGGGCTGATGTTGCAAAGGCTCAGGATAATTCTTCTACCGAATCTGTTGTTTCTTCAGTAGCTACTGTGGCTGAAGTCGCTGAAACTTCTTCTCAGTCATCTGTTGAAAATGGTTCTGTTCGTCATCCGCATAATGTCCCATTTGTTATGCTTGGAATTTTCTTGATTTGGTTCGGATGGCTTGGCTTAATGATTGGCTCTTCCGCCGGTGTTCCAGGTGTTGCTGGTTATGCTTGGGTAAGTTCCACAATAACCGCATCTGCATCAATGTTGGCTTGGGGCGTGACCGAACGTTTGCGTTCTGGATGTTTCTCTGCATTGGGTGCTGCGTCCGGCGTTATGGCAGGTTTATCTGCTAGCGCAGCTGCAGCAGACGTTATTGCGCCGCTGTGGGCTTTGGTTTTGGGTGTGCTTTCTGGCGTTATTACTTCACTTGTGACTCATTCTCGCACTTTCGCACGTTATGACGGAGCTTTGCATGTTGTAAGTGTAAATGGTGTTGCAGCTCTTATTGGTGTAATTTCCGTTGGACTTTTTGCAGATGGTTCTGGTTTGCTTTCTGTTGGAGATTGGCATCAGCTTGTTGCGCAACTTTGCTTAATCGGGATTGTAGTGCTTTACTCTGGTGCTGTAACAGCTATCGTTGCTTTTGCTCTCGAAAAGCTTTTTGGATGGCGTATTTCTGAAGCTAAGGAACGTAAGGGCGTTGATTTAGCCGATCAAGGCGAACGCGCTTATGATTTCTCTGCCATTGCTCAAAGTCATGAAGGTGCTGTTGTTGCGGTGTCTGACGATGCGTCAAGTAAAACTCAGATGGCCGTTCTTACTTCGGTTGATATTGCAGTTGATGACAATTCTCTGGAGTCTGAATCGACTAGTGCAGATAAGCAAACAGTTTTGGAAGCTGATAAGGAATCAGATTCTGAAACTAATGGCGAATCCGAAAAGAGTCAATCTGAAGTTAATTTAGACGAAAAAACATTAGAAGAAGAGCAAGAATCTAATAAAAACAATAAAAAATCTAGTAAATCTCGCGAAGATAACGGTAAGTAAAGCTGGAAAAATAGATTCCGTAAGACACGCACGAATTATTAAATGTGGATAAAAAGATAAGTTATCCACATTTAAGGCGTGTCTAAGTGGACATCTTACAAAATTATCCACATGTTGGGGATAACAATGTGGATATATTGCGAATAACTTTGCGGAATCATATTTTTATTTGCACTTTACTCATATTTGTGTTAGCTCAATCGCGAATATTTTTTATGTAGTATTTGCACAATATTGCATTTGCTGCGATTCGCTAGATAGCAGTGAAATGAAGCATTATGATGAATCAAGAGTTGGATAATCAGAATAAAAAAGAGGTACTTCGCAATATTTGGATACTTGCTGTACCAACTTTTGGGCAGCTTATATCTGAACCTGCGTTTGTACTTATTGACACTGCTATTATTGGTCATATTGGCAAAAACGCGTTGGCTGGACTTTCTATTGGCTCAACAGTACTTCTTACCGTTGCAGGTCTTTGCTTATTTTTGGCATACAACACAACTTCTCAAGTTGCTCGTCTTTTAGGCGCGGGGAAACGTCGAGAAGGTTTTAGTGTTGGAATTGACGGCTTGTGGCTTGCATTATTTCTTGGTGTAATTCTTACAGCATTTCTTATTTTCGCCGCTGAGCCGCTATGTTACGCAATAGGCGCGCGTGGCTCTACGTTGCAAAATGCTATTGTGTACACTCAAATGGTTATGCCAGGCCTTCCAGCAATGCTTCTTGTGTATGCTGCAAACGGAATATTTCGAGGGCTTAGAAAAGTCCGTATAACCTTATTTGCTGCTGCTAGTGGCGCTGTGCTCAATACTATTCTCGATGTGATTGCTGTTTTTGGATTAAACATGGGAATTGCCGGCTCTGGAATTGCAACAATGATTGCTCAATGGTATATGGGGCTTGTGCTCAGTATTCCAGCTGTTATTTGGGCTATGCAAAGTGGTGCTCGTCTTAAACCTAATTTTCAACATATTTTACATTCTGCAGGAACTGGCATGCCACTATTCGTGCGAACACTTGCATTGCGCGTGTGCATGGTTGCTACGGTTGTTGCTGCAACTCGTCTTGGTACAAATACGCTTGCTGCGTATCAAGTTGCTAATTCTTGCTGGAATTTTGTTATGAATATTCTCGATGCTATTGGTATTGCGGCACAAACTATTGTTGCCTCAGTGCTAGGAGCAGGCCTACGTAAACGTGCTGGAGTTATTACACGCATTTGTGCTCAAGTTGGTGCTGTAAGCAGCTTAGGAGTCGGTTTATTCATGATTTTAGTGGGGTGGAGCTGTTCGTCACTGTTTAGTCCGCGCGCAGATATTCAACTTTTAATTTCTGTAGGCATGACAATTCTTGGCTTGTTCTTGCCTCTTGCTGGATGGATGTGGGCGCTAGATGGAGTATTGATCGGAGCTGGTGATCATTCTTACTTAGCAAAATCATGCTCAGCAACGGCAGTTGTGTATTTAGGCGTACTTATTTGTACAAGCTGTTTTGACGTTGCTTTTAACGCGAACGATGTAATAAGAACAATCACATTGTGGATTGTGCTAAATTCAGTGTATATTGGCGGTCGTGCGCTGGGAAATAGTTTGCGCATTAGAAACGATTTGTGGATGAATGCTGCACTAAAACTATAAATATTTTGTAATATTACTTGCGAAAATATTTTGAAGTTTTTGTTCTTAAATACGTGCGCGCGTTTATACTCGTTTTTATGGCAGATAATGATATGTGGCAGTCTACTAATGGCAATACTGGCCGCGCAGGAAGCAATCGTGGCGGCAATGTTGGCGCACCGATATATGGTTCTGGAGCTACTCGTAACGCTGAAGGAACAAGCGGTACTACACTGTTTGATCGTGTGCCTCCGCACGATGTTGACGCCGAAATGGCAGTGCTTGGCGGAATGCTTATGAGCAAAGATGCTATCGGTGAAGTATCGCAAGTGCTAGAAACAGCAGATTTTTATCAGCCTCAGCATCAAACTATTTACGATGCTATTCTTACGCTTTTTGCAGGCTCTCAGCCTGTTGATGTTGTGCTTGTAGCTAACGAATTAATGAAGGATGGAAATCTCGATAAAGTTGGCGGAGCTGACTATTTGCACAGCCTAGTAGCTTCTGTGCCAACAGCCGCAAACGCAATGTACTACGCAGATATTGTGCATCAAAATGCTATTCTTCGTAACGTTATTACTGCTGGAACAAAAATTGCGCAAATGGGCTATTCTGCATCCGGGGCTCAGGCAGAAGATATTGTAAATCTTGCGCAATCAGAAGTGTATGAGATGAGTGCAGGCAAAGTGCGTCAGGATTACGTTGCCATTGGTCCAGTTTTGCAAAATACTCTTGATCAGCTCGATAAAATGCAAAATCACGAACTTGAGCAGGGTGTGCCAACAGGATTTCGTGACATTGACGAAGTTACGCAGGGTTTGCAGCCTGGTCAAATGATTGTTGTTGCAGGCCGTCCAGCCATGGGTAAGTCAACGCTTGGCATTGATTTTGCTCGCTCGGCGGCTCTACACCACAATATGACATCTATTGTGTTCTCTCTAGAAATGAGCAAAGTAGAATTAGCTCAGCGCATTATTGCTGCAGAAACTAATATTCCACTCGCCGCCATGCGAAGAGCAGAAGATATTACTCCAGATCGTTGGAATACTCTCAATAATTTCTGGACAAAAATGCAGGATGCTCCGCTTTTTATTGACGACAGCCCAAATATGAGTTTGATGGAAATTCGTGCAAAATGCCGAAGGCTCAAGCAGACTAATGATCTGAAGCTAGTAGTTATTGATTACCTTCAGCTGATGAGTTCCGGTAAGCGTGTAGAAAGTCGTCAGCAGGAAGTCTCGGAATTCTCGCGTGCGCTAAAACTTCTCGCTAAAGAGCTTGAAGTGCCAGTTGTGGCTTTGAGCCAGCTTAATCGTGGACCGGAAATGCGAAACGACAAAAAGCCGCAGCTTTCAGATTTGCGTGAATCTGGTTCTATTGAGCAGGATGCTGACGTTGTGTTCCTTGTGCATAGACCTGATTTTTACAATAAGGAAGATCGCCCGGGCGAAGCCGATATTATTATGGCAAAGCATCGTAATGGTCCTACTGACACGTTTAATCTTGCATTCTTGGGTGCAACTTCCAAGTTCATGGATATGCCGCAAGATTACCAGCAGGCGGGAGTGTGATTTAGTATGTCAAGCGGCGACCATGAATCGCGTAAAAAGTTTCACAAAGATTTGCATAAGCATTGGTACAGCTTTGCCATGCCTGCTGTTGGGAAACTTGTTTGCGCGCTTTCTAGGCTGCTTCATCATGGTGGAAGCGCATTGCCTGGTAAAGTTATTGAGAGCCTCGATTCAGGCTTTTTAGCGCGCACTCTTTCCACATTGCCATACGGAATAGTGCTCGTTTCTGGAACCAATGGCAAAACTACCACAACGCGTATGGTAACTTCTATGCTGCGCGAGGCGGGGCTTAACGTATTTACTAATCCAACCGGTTCAAACTTTACTAGAGGAGTAGTTGCTGCTCTTGCAAAAACAATGCCGGCTTTTGGTACAAAGCTAGACGCTGATATTGCAGTTTTAGAGCTAGATGAAGCGTATGCAGTGCATTTTGTAAATCAAATCAAGCCACGCTACTCTTTATTGCTAAACGTTATGCGAGACCAGCTCGACCGATTCGGCGAAATAGATACAACTGCAAAACTATTAAGCAACGTAGCTGCCACAACCGAAGGAACAGTAGTGCTAAACCGTGAGGATCCACGTATTTGTGCGCTCGCAAGCTTTGTTCCTTCCGGCGCTCGCGTGCAATATTTTGGTTTAGATGATGCTGTAAAAAGCATGTTCCCGACGGATGATGATTTGCACAATAGTTCCGAAAAAAGCGAAAATTGCGAAGATGTTGCAGTGGGGAAAAATAGCAATCTTCCTAAAGCAGACGTTGTGCTTTCAAAAGTTGGAGACCACGAGGCTGAGTTTATACTTGATGGCAAGCGCAAAACCACATCTGTAAAACTTGACGGCGCTTACAATATTTTCAACGCTGCTGCTGCAGCAACAGTAGTTCGCGCTATCTTAGCGGATGCTGCAAAACAAAATTCTGCGCTGCAAAAATTCGACGACGATGCGCTTATGGAAGCGATTTCGCACGTAACTCCTGCTTTTGGTAGAGGCGAAGTAATTGAAGTTAATGGCGCTCCTGTTGAACTTGTTTTAGTGAAGAATCCTATTGGTTTTAGGCTTGCGATTGCTTCGGATCATCCGCAAAATCACGATACCATGATTGCAATTTGTGACGAATACGCTGACGGTAGAGACATGAGCTGGCTGTGGGACGTTGATTTTGCAAGCTTTAGAAGCGCGGGAGTTGCGTGCGTTTCTGGAACTCGAGCGTGGGATATGGCTTTGCGGCTGCAATATGATAAGGTCTCATCTCGCAATGTGAATACGGATTTGGAAGAAGACGTTAAATCTTTCGTGAACGGCGATTTTAGTGGCAATGCTAAAACCGCTAAACGCATATATTGCACGTATACTGCCATGCTTCGCGTGCGCGCGGCTTTAGCGCAACTTGCGGAAGTTAAAGACGTTGGAGTCGGAAAGTAATAGTCATGAATGGTTCCAGTGATATTAGTAAAGCAAATGCTACTTGTGAAGAAAATCGCGTGCTAGATATTGTGTCGCTATATCCAAAAGACATGAATATTTACGGCGACTACGGCAATGTGCTTACGATTATGCGCCGAGCGGAATTGTATGGTTACAAGCCAGTGCTTCACGAGTACAACGTTGGCGAAGATTGGCCAGAGCGTGTAGATATGATTCTTGGCGGCGGCGGTCAAGATCATGGTCAAAGTAGAGTTACTGAAGATTTATTTGCGCGCGCAGACGCGATTCGTGAGCTTGCAGAAAATGGCGTTCCAATGCTTATGATTTGCGGACTTTACCAGCTTTTTGGAGAGTATTTTGAAACCGTTGAGGGTCAAAAGCTTAAAGGAATTGGAATACTTGGCGAGCATACCGTTGGTCAAGATGTGCGTATGATTGGAAATTTAGTAGAGCATAGCGCCGATTTTGGCGATATTGTGGGCTACGAGAACCATTCTGGACGCACAAGCTTGCAAGATGGCACGCTGCCACTTGGCTCGGTTGATAGTGAAAATTGCGGTAATAATGGCAAAGATCACACGGAAGGAGCGCGCAAATACAATGTTATTGGAACGTATATGCACGGCTCGGTTTTGCCGAAAAATCCGCGTCTGGCTGACTTTTTAATTCTTACGGCTGCACAAAATCGTTACGGTGAATTTGCGCCAAAGCAGACTGATTCTCAACGCGCGGAGCTTGCGAAACTAGACGAATTAGCAGACCGCGCTCGCGAGGTAGCCATAACTCGTCCGCGGTAAATTAACATAGGCGTATACGCGATTTAGTAGAAATTTTATTGATCGTTTTATTTCATGCTGAGTGTTACTCAATGCGTAGAATTATGTGATAAAAAACACTAAAATATGTATAATTATGTGATTAAATGCACCAAAACATATATAATAATGTGATACACGATAAAAGATAACGCAAAATATAACGGAACATCAGAGAAGCTAAGCGTAGAAACAGCGAAGCGTTAATACGGCTGCAATATCTAATAGCGTAACGCAAGATGAAAGGTGAGTAATCATGAAAAGGCTGATTATGAGCAAACTTTTAGCATGGAAGAACTCGCCGTACCGTAAACCGTTGATATTAAAAGGCGTGCGTCAAGTTGGTAAAACTTGGATACTAAAAGAATTTGGTAAGCTTTACTACAAAAATATTGCTTATTTTAACTTCGACGAAAACAAAGAATATAAGCAATTCTTTGAAACCACTAAAAATGTGGAGCGAATTTTACAAAACCTAATGCTTGCAAGTGGTCAAAAAATCGAACCAGAAAACACGCTTATTATATTTGACGAGGTTCAGGACTGTCCAGAAGTAATAAACTCGATGAAATATTTTTGTGAAAACGCTCCGCAATATCATGTTGCTTGCGCTGGATCATTGCTTGGAATAACGCTTGCCAAACCATCTTCATTCCCAGTTGGAAAAGTTAATTTTATGCAAATAAACCCAATGAATTTCACAGAGTTTTTACTTGCTAATGGAGATGAAAATCTAGCGAAGTTTATTGAACAAATCGATAAAATAGAGCCGATTCCAGACGCATTTTTTAATCCGCTATACGAGAAATTAAAAATGTATTATGTTACAGGAGGCATGCCTGAGTCAGTTTTAATGTGGGCTAAAGCACGAGATGTGAACGCAATGCAAGAGACATTGTTTGAGATTATAACAGCTTATGAACGAGATTTTGCAAAGCATCCTAATGTTAGTGAATTTCCAAAAATATCAATGATTTGGAATTCTATTCCATCTCAACTTGCGCGCGAAAACAAAAAATTCTTGTATAAAGTTGTTAAAAATGGTGCGCGAGCAAGAGAATATGAAGACGCTTTGCAATGGCTAGTATCGGCACAATTGGTGTATAAAATTTATAGAAATACTGCGCCGAGTTTACCTATTGCTGCTTATGATGATGTATCTGCTTTTAAGATTTATTTAGCAGATGTTGGTTTGTTAAGGCGATTAGCAAAACTTGCTCCGACCGCGTTTTCGGAAGGCAATAGGCTGTTTACTGAGTTTAAAGGTGCTTTAACAGAAAATTATGTTTTGCAAGCGCTACTTACTCAATTTGAAGTGACGCCTAGATACTGGTCTCAAACAAATCCGCCGTATGAAGTGGACTTTCTTATTCAACGAGAAAATGATATTTTCCCTGTTGAGGTTAAATCTGAAGCAAATATTAATAGTAGAAGTTTGAAAAAGTTTAAAGAATTATTCCCTAATCAAACGAAATTACGCATACGATTCTCGCTGAATAATCTAAAACTAGATGATGATATGTTGAATATTCCGTTATTTATGGCTGATTATACGGATAAGCTTATAGAACTTGCGCTGAAAGAAAACAACCTGTAATAACGTGTGAGTTACCTTTTAACTTGACAACAAACAAGTTTTTTTAATTGATTGATAAACACAAAAGCCTGCTGAAGATTGCAAAGTGTTGCAAATCAGCAGGCTTTTTGTAGTTTTAGAATTTTTAACTGGATTTTCCTTATCTATTCACCTTGATTTGGTATTGGTGGGATAGGGTTAAATAATGATTTTAATTCATCAACAATTGCAGCTTTTTGCCATTCTTCCATGCCATTCTTCCACACCAAATCATTAGCAGTGAATTGTCCAGAAGTTGCCATTTGCATCAATGTTGGAATATTAAAAGGTCCAGTTGGCTTACCGTTGACAGCAATGTAATAAGATGAAGTAGGAATTGGTGGTGGAGCTACGTTAGATTGTATTGGCTGGTTTATGCCGCCTATTATGTTATTCACAGCTCCAGCAATATTATTTCCAACTACGCCTCCAACAGCCATGCTTGCCATCATTGCTGCAGGATTAAAACCGCTTAAACCGCCATCTCCAAGATTTATATTTCCAGCACCATTTTCGCCCATTTGTCCTAAAGCGTTTGCTCCAGCAACACCTACTTCTGCTTGCTTCTCAATCTGGAACGCGCCGATATTTGTAGATTGTGTTGCCTTATGCTGAGCATACTGGCCTTCTTCGCGTTGGACTCGCAAAGTTTCTTCATAGTTTTTTATTTCAATTTGTTGTTTATCTGAAATATTTTTAATATGAGCTGCAGCTTCTGCTTCAGCGGTTGCGCTTACTATATTCTTGGTTACTCGCATAAGCTGCTTGTATCCGTCGCTTGTTTTATCTATTTCAATAGCGCCAACATCAACAGCAGATAACATAACGCCAAATGTTGTTTCTAGTCGTTCTTTTATGTCATGCTCTACTGCGTCGTTTATTTGTTGCGTTCTTGTTTCAAGCTGAATTACGGGAATCCTATAATTTGTAGGCGCGTTAGTCACAATATTTTTTATATAGCGATTAACTGCATCGCAAATTTGGTGACTAAAATCTTCAAGGTTAAAGTTATTAAGCCTGTGCAATTTAATAAATTCTCGGTAATTTTTGATGCTAAAGCTAATTGTTCCTCGAACTGCAACAGGTACACCGAAATCTACAAACCTTGGATCGTATACATCAAAGAATGGCACAGCGAATTTTACTTGAATAATTTGAGCAAGATTAATAAAATAAACCTCTGCTTGGAAAGGAGTTCCGCCTTTGTATGCAAGTCCGACGATGCTTGCAAGAACAGGGAGGTTATCGGTTTTAATTGTTTGATCAAAAGGACCAACAATAAAATCCTGCATTATGCCATTTTTTTGGTTATATACAAAAACTGCCACTTCGCCATCTTTGACTCTTAAAGATGATCCAAAACGAATAGCATTCTCTCTATTATTTTCCCCAAGCTCTGAGCCAGAAGGACGCCATTTCCATATTAGGTAAGAAGGCTCATCGCAGCGTATCTCGTCCATAATTCCTACGCCTCTTTTTGTTTTATCAAATAAAAACATTTTTACAACCTATCTAACAAGTTATAGCGTTTGTTTAACAGAAATATAGCCAGAAGAGCAATTATTACTATAACGACTGTGATGGTAATAGTAGCGATAGGATTCCGTTCGATTCCAGCCATGAATAATGGAAATGCAAAACATACTATAAAAAACCCTGTAAAAATCGAATAAAGTTTTAGCTTTGCTCGTCTTATCTCCTTCTTTTTATTTTCGTACATATTTTTTAGTTCAACAAAGCTAGGATTATCATACATGATAATTTTTGCTTTCTGATAGACTTGATCTAATTTTGCAATCCACGCCTTCGTGATTACATCATCAGTTCCCTTTTTCACATTGATATTAGATGCTGCTAATATCATAAATTCCATAATATCTTCTTTGGAATTTGGGACAGTAAAATTAATGATAAGAGATGCTTTTTCTTCTTCTTTTTGTTTTTCAAAATCGTCAAGAGCTTCTTTGAGTTTGTTTTCATTCTTAAAATCTTTGCCAAATACCATTTTCATAACAGATCTTTTTTCTTCTGTAATTGGCATTTTCTTTGCAGATATATTTTCTAATTTTGTTACCAACTCCTGAGTGGAAGATACGGAGTGAATCCCCCTAATTTCTTTTCCACAAGTCGGGCATACGGTAACAAATGAACCTATTATCTCTCCACAGTTTGAGCATTTATGAACGCTGCCATCATAAATAGTTTTGCGTTCTGTAGAATTCTCCATAAAGGATTGGTTGGCTAGCTGTTCAGAAACCTGAGTATCATCATTGACCTTCTGGCCACAATTTTTACAAAACTTGGAATCATCATCTAATTTCATTCCACAGTGAAAACAAAAATCTTTTTTCATATTTTTCACCTTCTAGCTTCTATCATCATCTCAAAATTAATAGATTTTTTATTTTTGCTTTAATTTGACTAAATAAACCGTATCTTCTAAATTTGGCTTATCTTCTTAGTTAAGATTTAGTGGTGCGGTTTAGTACAGCAAGATTTAATTTTTTTGCCATAATTTATTCCCCTTCGTTAAATTTATAAATAGGTTAAGAAGAGTATAACAAATAATGTTAGTTTTTTTTTAAAAACGTATTATGAAACATTCTAATTACGCGAGTGTTTTGATAATGCTTGGAATATTTCTAGTGGAAACGCTCGCAAAATCGCAATAACTCGTCCGCGGTAAATGCGTATAGGCGTATGCGTGATTTAATAGCGGTTTGATTGATTATTTTATTTTATGCGCATAGTGTGTATAATCTTTTTATGAGATACAAAGAGATTGAAAAACGTCTTAAGAAAGACGGGTGGATACTTTTTGCACAGCGTGGAAGTCATTGTCAATTCGTACATAAAACTAAAACAGGTAAAGTCACAGTGTCTAAACATCCAGGTGATATTAACCCATCTGTTGTTAAGTCAATCTGGCGCCAGGCGGGAATTAGTGAAACAAAGGTGAAATGATGAAACTAGCGTATCCTGTTATTCTTACTCCATACGAAGATAATAGCGGAGGTTTTGTTGCAGAAGTTCCTGATTTGCCAGGATGTGTAACTGGCGGTAGTAATCTTGCAGATGCCTTGATTATGGCAGAAGATGCAGCAAGTGGATGGGTTCTTACAGAACTCGAAAGTGGTAAGACTGCGCCAAAAGCTAGCGATATTAGTGATATTGTTGTAGAAAATCCTAATTCAAAGTTATCTATGGTTGCGCTTGATATGGATTCTTATGCTGCAAAATATGGTTCTCAGTCAGTTCGTAAAAATGTTACTGTTCCAGCTTGGCTTGACACTTGGGCACAAAAAGCTGGCATCAGCTACAGTGGTACTTTGCGAGATGCTTTAGAAGCTTTATATGCTAAAGGAGCTGTGAATAAAGCTTAGTTGTATTAGTAGTTATATTATCTGATTTGTGATGCAATATTGCAGCAATCAATTAATACAAAAGCAAAAGCCTGCTGAAAATCGCAAAGTGTTGCAAATCAGCAGGCTTTTTGTAGTTTTTGATTCTAGTTTTCGTTTGATTTAGCTGGTGACTATTAGTCAATCAAGCCGTACAAGCGATCGCCAGCGTCTCCAAGGCCTGGAACAATATAAGCTTTGTCGTTCAAATGCTCATCTACAGCGCAAACAACAACCTTAAAGTCAATAGAAGGATCAAGCTCCTTCTCCAAGCGCTCTAAGCCTTCTGGGGCTGCCAAAATGTTAATAGCAGTAACATCCTTAGCGCCGCGCTCAGCCAAATAGTGCGTAGCGGCAATAAGAGTGCCACCAGTGGCAAGCATTGGGTCAAGAAGGAAGCACTGACGACCAGTTAAATCTTCTGGCAAACGGTTGGCATAAGTCACAATATCGAGCGTCTGCTCGTCGCGCTTCATGCCAAGGAATCCAACCTCAGCGGTTGGAAGAAGGCGAGTCATGCCATCGAGCATGCCAAGGCCAGCGCGCAAAACCGGCACAACCATTGGGCGTGGACGGTTCAAATGCTTGCCAGTCATCTTGCAAATAGGAGTTTCAATCTCGCGATCGCTAACTTCCAAATTGCGTGTTGCTTCGTATGCTTCGAGAGTTACCAATTCGGAAACTAACTCGCGGAAAATGTTAGAAGGTGTATTCTTATCTCGCAAAACGGTGAGCTTGTGGTCCACCAGCGGATGATGTAAAACATGAAGATCCATACCTTCTAGATTAGTGCAAGCATTGCACGTTAAGCTAGCGGCGTGCCGTTATTTTTGCGCGAAATATAAACAAATGTTGAGTAAAAATATATATTTTATTTAAACTTATCTAACAAAATTAAAATCTAAAATCTAAAATCTAAAATTCAAAACAGAAACGATACTGACTTGCGAAAGCGCCTGTCGGCGCAAACGCCGCTCGCAGCGGCAAAAAATGGAGCCCGGGGCTTAAGCACAAGCCAGCATCATTTTGAGTATACCTTGTTTTCTGTTTTCACGCGCCGCATAATCTATTCGAAAATAATTTATTCCAACTTTCCTGCTCGCCACAATTTCGCTCCATGAGCAAAAGATAACGAGAGTGCGTGCATATTTGCGGATATGTGCAAAACCTTTGCAATTTTCTGCGTGTGTACTGTATTTGCTTGCTCTTCTAACTTTTTTGCGTAAACTCGCATTCCGCGTGCAATAATCGAAGTAAAAGCTGAAGACCGGTAAAGCGCTACAGCAAAATCGCCTGTAAAAGCGCCGGAAAGAATAGAATCTGCAAGTCGCGCAATATCTTCTCCGGTAGGAGCTTCGTCAATTCCTGTAATAGCTGATGCGCTCGTTGCCTCAGGCTCTCCAAGACTCCAGTACTCGGCGTAAGCTTCACGCTGCTTTCGTAGCGACGTACGCAATAAATACAGTCGCCACAACATTCCAGGAAGAGACTCAGCCTCCGCGTGACTCCACAAATCTGCAATAACCTCAATGCCTTCATTTTCAACCAAATTCAGCACGCGCTCAACGATTTCCGGCGTCTGCGTTTTATGAACGCGGTTAAGTAGGACGGCGGCGGAAGTGTGGCTAATTTCGTTTACAACCTGCGGATCTGTGCCACCTTCAATCTGCGCGAGCATCGCAGGATCCATTTGTGCAGGTCTGCTAGGACGGGCGGCTCCTGTGGGGCTTGGCATAAAAGCAGATCTGCTTGAATGAATAGAACTCGATTGTGAATTTAAACTAGTAGACACTTGGAAGAACCTTTTCAATATCGATAATGCGAGCGCCTTTAGGGGTATTAATTATGTGCAAAACTATTGCGCTTCCTGTAGGCATGTATGGAGATTTTTGGCTGAGTATGCGTTTGTGTGCTCTAGGTTTTGTTATTTCGCGCAAATAATCGAAGAAAGTGCCAATCACTGGGCGGTGCAGGCACATGACTGTTGCGTTGTTGACTGCGCTTGCATTTTGTTCATTTTGCTCAAGATTTTGTATTTCGTTTATAAGCACAGATAACGTAGATTTTGGCTGATTTTCGTGATGATCTTCAGTAAGTTCCGCAACCTGTTCTATAGGAAGCGAAGAATCGTGCGAAAAAGCCGCAACCGTTTCTACGCAACGTTTCCAAGGTGACGATATGATTTTATTCGGTGCGTAACAGGCAAGTTCGCGGCCTAAAGCGTATGAAGCGGCAGCACCCAGAGGCGTGATTGGTCGAGTTGCTTCACTTCCTTGCCAAGTTTTTCGGGACTCAGCTTTACCATGACGCACCAGAAGTAACGTGCTATATTCTCCTTGACCTGCGTGGAGCTTCTCTAAGAAAGCGTCTAGCACTTCGCGGTCGCTGTCGTGAGTAAGCTTTTTGCGCGCTTGAGAAGGAGTAAGCCATAAAACATTGCCAATTTCAGTAGGCTTAGCTGGCTTAATTGGTCCGAAAGCAGGAAGACGTTTCGCTGCAGTTGGCTTGTCGATTAATCGCATCATCCAGTAGTGGATTCGCTTTATTACTTCCGGCTGAGAATTGCGTGATGTGTTACCGCTTTTAGAAGTTTGCTTTTTACCTTCGCGCTCAAGCGGATACTCTATTTTGGCAATGTGCGGGCCAAGTGTGACTGAATATCCTGTTTCTTCTCCAACTTCGCGCACGGCTGTGTGGCGATGCGATTCCTTCGGCTCATTCTTTCCTTTTGGCCAGCTCCAATCGTCATATTTAGGACGGTAAACAAGGCAAAGCTCAAAATCGTCGTCGCTAGGCTTAATTGCGTTGCTAGGCTTTATTGCATTGCCGCCTATTTTTGCCTCTTCGCCTGCGTTTGAGCTGTTTGTACTATTGCGCTTGCGATAGATTATTCCGCCAGCTGCTTCAACGTATTGCGTCGTTACTGCACTCATATTCACTATTTTAGCGTTTTTCTTTCGCGAATTTTAGTTGTGCTTTAATGTTTTTATATCTTTAATGTTTTATATTTTGTACACAGTTATGACTGATGTAAAAGCGCGCAGCAAAAGAGCTGTTATTGTTTTATAATCCTTAAACTTTCTAAAACTGGCAAATCGCAGTGTAAAAAACATGCCAAAACTGGCAAATTGTTTTATAACTGTTTTATTTGCGCAGAAAATCGGATTCGGAATTGGAATTTATAGTTGAATCAAATTTGATCTTTTTGTGTATTGAATTTATACTAAATTATACGTGTATTGAAAATTTGCTAATGTTACGAGGGTTTATATGTCCAAGACAATAAAAGTTGCTGAACTTTTTGCAGGAGTAGGTGGGTTCCGTCTTGGGCTAGAAGGATATGCGCCTTCCGAAGGAAACGATTTTACTGCAGAACCAGCAGGGCCTTTCAAAACAGTTTGGGCAAATCAGTGGGAGCCTGCTGGGCAAGAATCCAAGCAATTTGCGTGGAGATGCTATGAGAAGCGTTTTGGCAAAGGTAGCTGTGTTAATGAAGATATAGCAGAAGTGCTCAAAAAATTTGAACACGGGGAATGTGATATTCCAGATTTTGACATGCTTGTTGGCGGTTTTCCTTGTCAAGATTATTCTGTGGCAAAACCGTTAGCATTGTCTTCTGGAATTGACGGCAAAAAAGGCGTTCTGTGGTGGAGTATTAATAAAATGTTGGAATTGCGCCACCCTAAATATGTTCTACTTGAAAATGTTGACCGTTTATTAAAATCACCTGCCGCGCAGCGCGGTAGGGATTTTGCCATTATTCTCTCTTGTCTTTTTCGATTAGGATACAGCGTAGAGTGGCGAGTTATTAATGCTGCTGACTATGGAATGCCTCAAAGACGTAGACGAGTGTATGTTTTTGCAGAACATGATTCTAAGAAATGGTATAACTTGTCCGAGCATCTTTTGCAAAACGGTGTTATAGCACGAGCTTTTCCAGTATCTGTTTCAGAAAAAAACGTTGCGCAATATGAATTTTCTATTAGTGATAATCCGTATGTTATATCTCAAGATTTTGGCAAACAAGCTAAGGTGAGCCTATTTCAGAATGCTGGTGTTATGCAAGATGGAATAGTTTATACCGTTAAAACGGATGCTGTGTTTTCTGGCGATGCAATGACATTAGGTAGTGTTTTAGTTGATGCCAATCAAGTGCCTAAAGAATATTGGATTGAAGAAGATAAGCTTGCTTCTTGGCAGTATCTTAAAGGCGGTAAAAGGGAGTTGCGAACAGCTTCAAATGGATTTGAGTACATGTATTCCGAAGGCCCTGTTGCTTTTCCAGATAAAATTGATGCACCAAGCAGAACTATTCTTACAGGTGAAGGTGGGAAAAGTGCTAGTAGAACCAAACATGTTGTTATGCAAAATGGCAGATTGAGAAGACTCGTTCCAGATGAACTAGACCAGCTGCAAATGTTCCCTAAAGGTTGGACGAATGATGGAATGAGTGATGGTCATAGAGCGTTCTGTATGGGGAATGCGCTGGTTACTGGTATTCCGCATAAAATTGGCGAAGTTCTCGCTAATGACATTTCGTCATAAAATTCATATCTAAATAATTATGCTTATTTGTAGGTTGCGTAGGAATTGAGTTAATAGGAAAATGTAATAAATAAAGTTGTGCCAGGGAAGATGCAGAATGGTGGGAAGTATGTCTAATCATATAGGCGGCAATCGCAAGTTTTCAGACATTGACGAAATAACCGCTCTCCTTACTGGAATCAATGGCAAAACTTTTCGTGAGATTGATAAAACTGGTCGTGGTGAAAAAGCAGGCAACAAGGGTTCTTTAGGCAATATTATTGAAGAATCAGTTTTCGGGTATTCTATAAATTCCGATAAGCAACCAGATATTATGGTTGCTGATGAATTTTATGAATTAAAAGTCACGCCGATTCGTTCGAATAAGAAAAAGAAGATAGTTGCTAAAGAACGTTTGGTCGTTGATATTATCAACTATTTGACGCTGTGTAATGAGGTTTTTGATAACTCATCATTTTGGCAAAAAGCGCGTCAAATGATTATTATTTATTATCTTGATAACAGGACTGATAAAACCAACCAATCCAGACTTGATTGCACTATTTATGGTTCTTTTGTATTGAAATATGAACCTGGTGAGCTAGAAACAATTCGTAAAGATTGGGAATATATAAAAAACAAGGTTGCTGCTGGTCATGCAGATGCATTAAGTGAATCAGATACCAACTATTTAGCTGCCTGTACTAAAGGGGAGTCTGCTGCAAAGTCTTTTAGAGACGCTCCTGCGCCAAGTGGGTTCGAAAGTAAATATATACGCGCAAAACAACGTGCGTTTTCGTATAAGCCTAGCTATATGACCATTGTTGCACAAAGAGTTTTAGGTGAAGGTAGTCTTTTTGAACGGTTGCCAATGTCTATTAACGAAAATCTTAATGATTATGTGCAAAAGAAGATTGGGCGATATGTTGGTTATAAAATTTCTGATTTGGCCAATAAATTTAATGTGGAGCTTAAAACGCATTATTCTTTTAATTCGCAGCTTGCACTGAAGATGTTGGGTGTAAAAAAGAACAGAATAGAAGAAATTGAACAGTTTGCTGCAGCGAGTGTGACTCAACTAAAAACTACTGTTTTGTATGATGACGGTAAACCAGAGCAGAATATGTCTTTTCCTGCGTTAAAAGAGGATGATTGGGCTGAATTAGCAGATCCAAATATGCAGTGGCATGATTCGCGATTGTATAAGTTTTTTGAGAATAATAAGTTCTATTTTGTTGTTTTTAAAAGCAACGGGAAAAATAGAAAATCGACTTGTTATAAAGATGATGTTTTAGTTGGTGGTTTTCTATGGAATATGCCAGAAGAAGATATTGAAAAATATGTTGCGCCTGCGTGGAATAAAGTGCATGAGATTATGATATCTGGTGAATCTACTGGCTATGGAACGGATGAGAATCAGCTCCCTAAGATGTTATTCAATCACGTATTTCATATGAGGCCACACGGTAAAAATGGCAATGATGTTATAACGCTTCCAAACGGTGAAACTATCACCAAACAATGTTGGTGGTTAGATAGGCTATACATTGCCAAAATAGTTGCTGAGAATATTAGTTAGATATTGCAACTGGCGCTCAAGGTAATTAAGTGATTACAGTAAAAACATCCCAAAACTGGCAAATCGCAGTGTAAAAAACATGCCAAAACTGGCAAATGGTGCTGTAGAAGATTTTGGCTATTGCTGGAACGCTTGAGATTTAGCCAGATTATAAGGGTCAATAAATACAACAAGAGCCAGAAACATGTTACTGAATCTGGCTCTTGCTTATCGTTTATTTAGTTGCTTGCGATTAGTTCGCACCGCGAGGCTTGCGCGTGTGAGTGTGAATTAAGTAAGCCTGGCTGTCTACGAGCGGACGACCTTCCTTATCGCGAGAATGCAAGGTATACGTGCCGTCGCCATCCATCCACCACGAAACAGTAGAATCAGCCATCTGCAAATCAATATACTGAATCAAAGCTTCAACCTGATCAGGCGCACTAATTCGAACCAGCGTCTCAACGCGGCGGTCAAGATTGCGGTGCATTAAATCAGCCGAGCCAATCCAAACTTCTGGGCCGCTTGCAGGGCCGTCACCAATCTGCGGACCGCAAGAATTAGCGAACGCGTAAATACGGCTGTGTTCAAGGAATCGGCCAAGAATAGAGCGAACGCGAATATTCTCGCTCAAACCTTCAATTCCAGGCTTAAGCGAGCAAATTCCACGCTCAACAATATCAATCTTTACTCCAGCTTGCGAAGCACGATACAAAGCGTCAATAGTCTTCTCGTCAACCACAGAATTGACCTTAATCTTAATCCAAGCTTCCTTTCCAGCAAGAGCTGCGGCTTCCTCGCGCTGAATTCGCGCAATAATACCAGTTCGAACTGTTCGAGGGGCAACAAGAAGGCGGTGGAAACTAGACTTTGGCGCATAACCAGAAAGCTGATTAAACAAACGAGTCAAATCCTGGCCGACTACAGGATCGCAAGTAAGCAATCCCAAATCTGTGTAAAGGCGAGCAGTTTTAGGATTGTAATTACCTGTGCCAACGTGGCAGTAGCGGCGCAATCCTTCTGCTTCTTGGCGGACCACGAGCGAAAGCTTGCAGTGAGTCTTCAAGCCAACAATGCCGTACACAACGTGAACACCTGCTCGCTCGAGCTTACGAGCCCAAGCAATATTTGCATCCTCGTCAAATCGTGCCTTAATCTCAACCAGTGCAAGCACCTGCTTGCCAGCGTGAGCCGCATCAACAAGAGCGTCAATAATTGGCGAATTGCTAGACGTGCGATACAAAGTTTGCTTAATTGCAAGCACTTTTGGATCCGCAGCAGCTTGCGCGAGGAACGCTTGCACAGAAGTAGAGAACGAATCGTAAGGATGATGCAACAAAATGTCATGCTCGCGAATCGAGGCGAAAATATCTTGCGCGTGGCTAGTTTCAACTTCCGCAATCTGACGGTTCGTAGTAGGAATGAATGGACGGTACTTCAAATCTGGGCGATCAAGCGCCTGCAATTCAAACAATACCGTCATATCAAGCGGCGAAGGTAAACGATAAACTTCCTCAGGACTTACGCGAAGCTGATTTGCAAGAAGCTGAGAAAGGAATGGGCTGGCCTCGTTAGAAATTTCCAAACGAATAGGCGGTCCAAAACGACGACGAAGGAGTTCCTTCTCCATAGCGTTGAGCAAGTTTTCTGCGTCATCTTCCTCAACGTCAATGTCCTCGTTACGCGTAACGCGGAAGGAGCGGGCTTCTTTAATAATCATGCCTGGGAAAAGCGATTCCAAGTGTGCTGCAATCAGCTTTTCCATAGTAATGAAGCCGTAACGCTCTTCGCGACCTTCTTCGTCTGTTAAATCGTCAACTGGTACAAGGCGATTCAAATTATCTGGAATTTTTACGCGCGCAAAATGCGACTTTCCAGAATTTGGATTTTCGACGATAACAGCCAAGTTAATAGACTTGCCGGAAATGTACGGGAACGGGTGAGCAGGATCCACTGCAAGAGGCGTAAGAACAGGGAACACTTGCTTTTTGTAGTAATCAGACAAACGAGCTTTTTCTGATTCTGTAAGTTTATCCCAGCTGAGCAAAACAATGCGCTGCTTTGCAAGCTCAGGAAGAATATGCTCAATAACATAGTGAGCGTGCTCATCTTGGCGACGGTGAGTGACCTCACTAATAGCACGCAACTGCTGGCGAGGGCTTAAGCCGGATGCTGCAGTTACTGCTATGCCAGAATCGATTCGGCGCTTCAAGCCTGCAACTCGAACCATAAAGAATTCGTCGAGATTTGACGCAAAGATAGCAGCAAAATTAGCGCGTTCAAGTAGCGGCAAATCGGTATTTTGTGCCAACTCAAGCACGCGACGATTGAACTTCAACCAGCTTAACTCGCGGTCAAAGAAACGATCTTTTGGTAACGGTAGCTCGCCCTCACGAGCTTCACGCTTTTCTGCTTTTTCATCTTCGGCGATGTGTTCGGCAATTTGACCGCGCAGTATCGCCTTTGAGGGAGCGTCAAAAATCTGTACCATACTCTGTAATTGTATGCGCTGTAAGGGAAGTGCGCGAATGAGTGTCGAGTGATTCGACACGCCGGCATTTGTTCAATTCGAACGTAAACGCACATGATAACCTTTGCATATTCACAAAAGTGTGCAATAGCTACGATTTTTTCAGTGCAATTGAACAGTATTGACAATATGTTAACAAATGCTATTTTGAGCTTTACTATTAGGTGAAAAACGATGATAATAATAATTACAAAAACAAAAAGAGATAGCGGTAACCCACAAAAGTGTATGGATATAGAATCCGTGTACGTTGGACGGGATATTTAAGACTTTAACCGTTGCAACGAGGATGTTGTGAAGATGAAACCGCAAATATTGTTTTTGTAAATGAGAGGCTCGCCAAAGTGGCGGGCCTCTTTTGATGTGGGGGGCGATTTTACTGCTTACTCAGACTGTCGCACGCATAAGGGAAACTATCAAAGAATAATTGTTGGAATTCATTTTCTTAGCTTCTTTGAAAATGAGTATATATTGTGTTCCATGCTATGCTAATCGCAATTGCGAGTTGTTGGACGATTGTTAAGCGACGAGTCGTTATTTATACGCGTGATTACGTTTGCGGAGTTTGAAACAGGTAAGAAGGATCGAAGGACCATGCAATATTCGCTTATGACGAAGTTGGCTGCAGAATTTATTGGCACTGCTATTCTTATGATTTTCGGAAACGGTGCTGTAGCAAACGTTGAATTAAAAAATACTAAAGGACACCATGCCGGCTGGCTCAACATTGCAATGGGCTACGGTTTTGGCGTGATGTTCCCAGTTCTCATGTTCGGCGGAATCTCACATGCGCATATCAATCCTGCTATGACAATTGCGCAAGCTGTAAACGGCATGTTCCAGTGGGCTAATGTTGCGCCTTATATTGCAGCACAACTTTTGGGCGCGTTGGTCGGCCAGCTTATTGTGTATGTAACTTATTTGCCGCACTACAACGAAACTGAGGAGCCAGAAGCTATTCTTGGTACGTTCTGCACTACGGATGCATATAACAACAAGCTTAACTACTTCCTCAACGAATTCTTTGGCACGCTTGTGCTTGTTTTGGCGGCTCTTTGCTGCCTTACTTCTCCATGGGGTAAGGAGAATTTGGCTGGATCGTCAATTGTTGTTGGCTTCGTTGTTTGGGGTCTGGTGACTTCTATGGGTGGTCCAACTGGTCCTGCTTTGAATCCTGCTCGTGATCTTATGCCACGTTTGCTTCACGCAATTTTGCCAATTTCACACAAGGGTTCTTCTCGCTGGGGTGAAGCGTGGATTCCAGTTGTTGCTCCTACGGCTGGCGCAATTTTGGGTGTGCTTATGTATAAGTCGTTATTTGCATAAAACATTTGCTTTTAACTGTGATTGATTACGGTTGATTGCGGTTGATCGCGATTGTAAGAAGCGCGTAATGCTAGTATGAATGCGTTACGCGCTTTTTATTTTGTAAGCTTGCGTTTTTCAAGTTTGCGTTTATAAAGAAAGACGAAATCATGTTTTCGAAGTCAACTATTGCAATTGGTCGTTTTGCGCCGACTCCATCCGGACGCATGCATATTGGAAACATGGTTGCTATGCTTGCGGCTTGGCTTTCTGCAAAATCACAAGGCGGCCAAATGCTGTTGCGCTTGGAAGATCTTGATATTGCGCGAATGCCGAAAGATGCTAGCGCGCGAGTTATTGAAGATTTGAAGTGGGCCGGCCTTGATTGGGTAGGAGAGCCAACTTATCAGCATGAGCGAACTGCAGTCTACCAAGAAGCTCTTGAATCTCTAGAATCTTTGCAAGACGACGACGGAAATTCGTTAATTTACCCTTGTTTTTGCTCGCGTTCCGATATTCGCGCGATTGCAGCTCCGCAAGAAGGCGACGGTTTCATACGCTACCCGGGTACGTGCAGAAATCTTCGCAAAACTGCGGAAGGTTTGGCGCAAATCGAAAAGCGTTTGCAAAATAATCAGCAACATTCTTTAAGGCTTGCTGTTCCCTCGGCTGATTCGAGGCAAGCAAATATTGATTTTGAAGACGCGATTTTTGGTGTGCAATCTTTTAATATTGATCGCGATTTGGGGGATATGGTAATTCGCCGCGCGGATGGCGTTTTTTCGTACCAGCTTGCGGTTGTTGTTGACGACGTGCTTTCGGGAGTAAATGATATTGTGCGCGGACGTGATTTGCTTCGTTCGGCAGCGTTGCAGATTTGGATTGGTGAGCTGCTTGAAAAATCGGGATTTTTTGCGGCTCACGGTACGCATTACGTGCGTCCGCAATTTGCGCACTTGCCGCTAATTGATAACGCTCAAGGCGAAAGGCTCGCTAAAAGTAAGCACTCGCTAGACGTTGGTGCGCTTCGAGAATCTGGCTGGAGCGCAGAGCGTATGATCGGCTACTGCATGTATCTTTTGGGATACAAAAAGCCTGGTCAAAATCAACCGGTAGATATGAGTGCTGCCGATGCGCTCGCGTTATTTAAAAGCCTTGACACGCCGTGGGATTCTGTTCGCGCAAACTTAGCTGACAAATCCGTGCCCTTCCTTGACTAAACTATGTAGTTAGGTTTGATAGATTGGGGCAATAAATGGCATATATGACGCAAAAAGATTTAGCGAATACTGAGGTCGATTGTGTTCGTGCGCGTCAAATTGCCGACGGCGTGCACAGCGTGCAAGACGCCATTGCTCAAGCCGAATCGCATTATGGTCGCAAAGCTGAGTCAGTTACGCTACTTGCCGCAACTAAAACGCGAGATGTTGGCGAAATTATGGCAGCGCTTAAAGCTGGAGTGCGCGTAATTGGGGAAAATCGCCCGCAAGAAATCGTTGCAAAAGCAGAAATTTTACGCGCACAAGCTGCTCGAGAAGGTTTAAGCGTTGGTGTGAATGGCGAAATTCCGCTCTACTTAATAGGCCAGTTGCAAAGCAATAAAATAAACAAAGTCTTGCCACTTGCAAATGGTATTCAGTCGGTTGACGGCATTGAACTTGCGCAAAAAATATCTGCTCGCGCGCAAAATTTGGGACTTTGCACAGACGTTATGCTGGAAGTGAACGTTTCGGGGGAAGCTACAAAATCCGGATGCGCGCCAGAATGCGCGATTGACGAAGCGCTCGCTATATCTAGTCTTCCGGCGCTTAATTTGCACGGATTTATGACGCTTGGAGCGCGCGTAGATGATGAAAAAATAGTGAGAAGTGGTTTCGCAAAATTGCGAGAAATTAGAGATTGTGTGAGTGAACAACTCGCGCAAGATTATGATGGAAACTCTGCAAAATTAGAGCTTTCGATGGGAATGTCCGGCGATTTTGCGTGGGCGATTGCCGAAGGCTCAACAATGGTTAGGATCGGTTCGGCAATCTTTGGCCCACGAGCATTCGTGTAGTTTTAAGTCAAAGTTTTAAGTCAAATTGATGATTTTAGTTACGCATGCACAATCACATTGCGCAGCGAGCCAATACCATCTACGTGCACAATCGCTTCGTCACCAGCGCGTAAAGTTCCAGCTGGGTATGGAGTTCCTGTCAAAATCACATCTCCTGGAAGAAGCGTTGAGAAGCTTGAAATTGCAGCAATTTGCTCAGGAATACTGTGAATAAGTCGAGCTGTAGTGCCGTCGGCTTCTGGCACATTTTCACCATTAAGCGTAAATGAAATATGTGCATCGCGCCAATTTAGCTCGGTTGTAATCCAAGGTCCAAGTGGGCAAGAAGTGTCGAAACCTTTTGCGCGCGTCCACATTGGGTCGCTTCCTGCGCAATCTCGTAAAGTTACGTCATTTACGCAAGTAAAGCCAAAAACGTAGTTCATTGCGGTAGCTGCAGTCACATTTTTGGCGATTTTGCCCATAACAACTGCCACTTCTGGCTCAAAATTCATGTCGTTTGAGCAAGCAGGAATCACAATCGGATCGTCCGGACCAATTACAGAAGTGCTCGGCTTTGTAAAAATCACCATATCTGCAGCGGTATGCGAAGAAGCCGCAGGAGAAGTAGCGCGCTCGTCATCGGAACGCGTATCGTAATTTTTTGCCAATCCGTAAACTTTTGAAGGAATTACAGGCACAAGCAAGCGCACGCCATCCGCATCCAAGGCGTAACGTTTACCAGTTGGCTTAACTCCTTGCGGGCTTAAAGGATGCCCTTCAAGTGCTACTAAATAATCTTTACCGTCGGTTTCGTCTTTTTGAACGAAAGCGTATTGCGGAACTTCATTATACGAAAAACGTGCAATTCTCATGCTTTTAAGATTACGACATATTTGCTACTTAATTAAGCATTGCTTGATACTTAACTAAACTTTGCTTGCTGCTTAATTAAATTATTTGCGTAAATTATTTGCGATTGAAAGTTCTTGAAAACAAAACTTGAGTCTAGTACACTCAAGTTTTAGGAATAAAGTTATAGGAAAATCTGTTATACGTATCAGATACATGAAAGTGAAAGCTCGTTAGAACTCGAAAGTATCGTCAAAAAGCTTGAAATTGCAACGAGAGTTGCAATAAAAGTTGCAATAAAAGTTGCAGCGATTTGACTTAACTGAAATGTGTTTTACAGCTTTCGTGGAAATGAGGTAGATATGGAACAAAAGTTTACAACCTTAGCGCAAGACGCATTAAGTGATGCTGTGCAAAGTGCATCGGCTGCTGGCAACGCGCAAGTTGACACTTTGCATTTGGCGGATGCCTTACTTCGCCAAGAGCAGGGCGTCGTTCGCGCACTTATTGCTCAGGCGGGGGCGGACGCGCAACAAATCGGTGCTGAAATTCGCAACGCATTAGTGGCATTGCCTTCATCTACTGGCTCAACTACAACTAAGCCAGACGCAAGTCGTCAGCTCCTGGCTGCGCTAAGCCAGGCAGAAAAAGAAATGCGCGCAATGGGAGACGAATACGTTTCTACTGAACACATGCTTATTGGCATAGTTGCAAGCGCGCCGAATGCTGTTGCGGATATTTTCAAAAAGCACAACGTTTCCGCAGACGCGTTGCGAAAAGCTGTGCCAACCGTGCGTGGAGGTGCGAAAGTTACAAGCCCAGACGCGGAAGGCAACTACAAAGCGCTCGAAAAGTATTCTATTGATATGACTGCGCGCGCTCGCGAAGGAAAGCTTGACCCAGTAATTGGGCGCGATCAGGAAATTCGTCGTGTGATTCAGATTCTTTCTCGCCGCACGAAGAATAATCCTGTGCTAATTGGCGAGCCGGGCGTTGGTAAAACGGCAGTTGTAGAAGGATTGGCTCAGCGAATTGTGGCAGGAGATGTGCCTACGACTTTGCAAAACAAGCGTCTTATCAGTCTCGATTTAGCTTCGATGGTTGCAGGTTCGAAGTATCGCGGCGAGTTTGAGGAACGCTTAAAGGCAGTGTTGAAGGAAATCCAGCAATCAGACGGTCAAATTATTACGTTTATTGATGAGATTCACACTGTTGTTGGCGCAGGATCTGCAGAAGGTTCAATGGATGCTGGCAATATGCTTAAGCCAATGCTTGCGCGCGGTGAGCTGCGCTTGGTTGGCGCAACTACGCTTAATGAGTATCGCGAGCATATTGAAAAGGATTCGGCGCTTGAACGCAGATTCCAGCAAGTGTTCGTTGGTGAGCCGTCTGTTGAAGACACGGTGACGATTTTGCGCGGACTTAAGCAACGTTACGAAGCGCACCACAAGGTGACTATTAGTGACGATGCAATCGTAGCTGCAGCAACGCTTTCAAACCGCTATATTACCGGTCGTCAGCTTCCAGATAAGGCGATTGATTTGGTGGATGAAGCGGCAGCTCACTTGCGTATGGAGCTTGATTCTCAGCCAGAAGAGATCGACGAATTGCAGCGCAAAGTTACGCGTCTTGAAATGGAAGAAATGCAATTAAAGAAAGCGGAAGATGCTGCTGCACGCGAACGCTTAGAAAAGTTGCAAGAAGAATTAGCTAACTCGCGCGAAAAGCTTGCTGGATTGAAAGCGCGTTGGGATGCGGAAAAGGCTGGCCATAACAAGGTTGGTGATTTGCGAGCGCAACTCGACGCTAAGCGCGTAGAAGCCGACAAATTCACGCGTGAAGGCAATTTGGAGCAAGCAAGCCGTATTTTGTATGGCGAAATTCCAAGCATTCAAAAAGCTTTGGAAGAAGCGGAGTCCGAGGCTGCTAATGCTAAGAGTGAAGCAAAAGAGCCGATGGTTCCAGACCAGGTTGATGCTGATTCTATTGCTGGAGTCGTTAGCGAATGGACGGGCATTCCTGTTGGTCGCTTGATGCAAGGCGAAAATGAGAAGCTGCTCAACATGGAAAAGGAGCTTTCTAAGCGCGTTGTTGGTCAAAGTGAAGCAATTCAGGCTATAGCGGATGCTGTGCGCAGAAGCCGTGCTGGAATTGCAGACCCGAATCGCCCAACTGGTTCGTTCCTATTCTTGGGTCCTACTGGCGTTGGCAAGACGGAGCTTGCTAAGGCTCTTGCTGACTTTTTGTTTGACGACGAGCGTGCAATGGTTCGCATTGATATGAGCGAGTACATGGAAAAGGCTTCCGTTTCGCGTCTAATCGGTGCCGCTCCTGGTTACATTGGCTATGAGGAAGGCGGCCAGCTTACTGAAGCTGTGCGTAGGCGTCCGTATTCTGTAGTGCTTTTTGACGAAGTTGAGAAGGCACATCCAGAAGTATTCGACGTTTTGTTGCAGGTTTTGGATGATGGTCGTTTGACTGACGGTCAGGGTAGAACGGTTGATTTTACGAATACGATTTTGATTATGACATCAAACTTGGGTTCGCAATTCCTCGTGCAAGAAGGCTTGGACGATGCTGCTAAACGCAAGGCTGTTATGAATGCTGTTCATGCTGAGTTTAAGCCAGAGTTCATTAACCGTTTGGATGAGCTTGTTATGTTCCATCCGTTGAGCCGCGAAGAGCTTGGTGGAATTGTGGATATTCAAGTTCGTCAAGTGGCTGCACGCTTGAGTGATCGCCGTATTAGCTTGGATGTGAGTGATTCTGCTCGCGCTTGGCTTGCGGAGCATGGCTACGATCCAGTTTATGGTGCTCGTCCGTTGCGCAGATTGGTTCAAACGGAAATTGGCGATCAACTTGCGCGATTGCTGCTTTCTGGAAAGGTGCATGATGGCGCTCGCGTAGTTGCGGATTGTGCAGAGAGCGACGACCATGTGATCCTAAAGATTGCGTAGTGCCTGCATTCTTTAATGTAGTCAAATAATGTAGTCAAATAAAACAAAGCGTGCTGTTTGTTGGATTATTCCCCAGTAGACAGCGCGCTATTTTTGTATCTGAATAAAAAATATTTGTAGAATGAACTTGAAATAAAAAGGTGGAATTCCTCCTTAATTTTTCGAGTTACTGCTGATAATTGGCATTATCGAATATGCGTATCTTTTAAAATTTTAATTGGTTTTTGTAAAAATCTATTTTTTTTATATTGAATTATTATAAAATGCGTGTATGTATTCAAGGCTGAATACGTTATGAAGCAGATTGAAAATGGAGATACGAATATGTTCGCAAAGGAAGGATTTGCAATAGTTGCGCGTTCTACTGTTGTTTATGCTATGCCAATGTCAGCTTATGCTCAGATGAGTGGTTCCGTAGTTGGAATAGACAGAGAAAATATACGAAGTTGTAGGTAAGTAGTCTAGTTATTAAGTGGGGAGATATGCAAGAATCATATACGGGCTCAGATGTGCAACTTGTTAATGTGAATTTTTCGTATGGGAAAAAACAAATTTTGCATAATCTTTCTATAGATTTATCTTTTGGCATATGTGGTCTTTTGGGGCCAAATGGTGCTGGGAAAACTACTCTGCTTAACGTTATAGCGACGATTTATGCTCCCTCTAGTGGAAAACTTTTTGTTCATGGCTTTGATGTAACTGATCGTGCGGAAAGGGCTAAAGCTCGGTCAAATATTGGTTATTTGCCACAATCATTTGAACTTATGAATGCATCGAGTGTGTTAAAAAATGTTCAATATGCCGCATGGGCGCGAGGTTTATCGTGGAGTGCTGCGTATCAAGCTGCTTGGAATGCTCTCAAACAGGTTGGCTTGGAAAAACAAGCACATCGCATCGTTGCTAAAATATCAGGAGGTCAGCGTCAGCGTGCTGGTATTGCTTGTGTGATTGCTAGTCAGCCTGCAGTACTAATACTTGATGAGCCTACTGTTGGTTTAGATCCTGAGCAGCGTATTGATATTCGTAATTTTCTTAAGTCTTATTCGCAAAAGCATACTGTTATTGTCAGTACACATTTAGTAGAAGATTTAGCAGTAATTGCGGATCGGGTTATAGTTCTTAATGAAGGAATTATATTGCTTGATGGGAAAATGGATAATCTTCTTCAATATGCTAATCGTGAAGATCTTATGGTAACTCCATGGGAATCAGGGTATAGGCATTTGCTATCTAAATTTCATAAAAATTAGTAGTAGCAGTAACTAGATATGTATAGTTTCTTATTTCGTTAATGTGGTAGCAAGTAGGGATGTGATTAAATATGCGTCAATATTCTAACTTTTTAACTGAATTCGGATTTTTTACGAAAAGTCATAAGAAGTGCACGATTGTTTCACATATTATGTCACCATTATCTCTAATAAGCAGTTGTATTTTTAGCTTATTTTTGATTGCATATCCTGTTTTTTTGGGTGTGGCAAATTTTTTAGCGCATAATAATAATTATGCGCTTTGGTTAAGAATTGATGTCACGTGGATGCATTGTTTGTCTGATATTGTTGCTTGCATTTTTGGCGCATGGTGTTCGTGTAAAGCTTGCTCGCCTAGATGTTTGGTTAATCCTGCGTGGTGTGCAGGAAAATCAGCCAGTCGTTACGCTATTCCTATACTAAAAGGCGCTATACTGTGCAGTTTGTTATATTGCGTAAGTATATTGCCAACAGTAATTCAGAGTGATGTAAATATTACAAATTTCCCGTATTTTCCACTATTATGTGGAGGCGTGACGCCAAGTGCATTTTTTGCAATTGGTTTTACTTTAGGAGTAATTATTGGCAATCGTTGGGCAATTGTATTCTCAGCTTTATTATCTTTTGCAATAATTTGGTGCTGTATTTATGGCGTCATTATAATGCGTAATGGCACCATACCTCAAGGAGATATTTTTCCTAGATATTGGGGTAGTAGTTTATACGCAATACTTCCAGTGTCGGACGCTGGTATCGGCGCCGAGCCTGGTTTGCGAATGAACCCATGGTTGGTGGGTTTGCGCACGTTCTTTGTGTGTGTTGTTATCGTTTCATGTATTCTTTGTTGCGCGCATATTAGATATTTTTGGCAAAAGGGATCTTATTGGCGTATAAAAGCAATAAGTATTTCTTTAATTATGCCAATAGTATGTGCTTGTTGTATAGCTATGTGGGGTCCAAAACCTTGGATTCGCTCTGGACCTTTTGTGCCTCAGTGTACGACGTTTAAAGATACTGCTTTTTCTGTTTGTGTACATCCTGAAGAAGCTTATATTCGTAAACTTCGTGCTGTTAAACATTTGAAAACTGTTGCTTCTTGGTTTCCTAAGAATCAGAGAGATTCGCAAGGCAAAGGAATTGTGCTTGTACTGGGGAATGCGTTTACTCCAACAAATACTGAAAAATCTTGGAATCTTACTAATAGTGGTTTAATAAAGTTACGTAATCTTAAAGCTACTGTTATTCAACAACAAACAGATACATTTGTTAGGCGTTCTGAGAAATATGGTGATATGACTGGTATCGCTCAAGAAGTGTTACAAAGATTTGTGCCTGCAAAATGTGCATCAAGTGCTATGAAAGAAGTATATGTAAAAAAGAATCTTGATTCAAACGCTTCTGTTACAGCATTTTTGCTTGCACAACTTCCTTCTCGTATAAGTAATGATGTGTATGGGTCATATGGATTTATTCCAGGTGAAGCAAACGATAAAGTGGCTATGAGTATTAATAATGCTGATGATGCTAAGCTGAAACAATTTGTAAAAAATCATGTTAAAGAACTTAATCAATGCCTCATAACTCCACAACAAGTCTTATCGGAACTTGGTGATAAGCATGAAAAATAATTTTCGCGCTTGGCTTGAAGGTAGGCATTATATTGTTGCAATCGTTGCAATTTTATTGTCCGTAGTCCTTCCCTCTTTAATGTTTGTTATATTCAGATCATTTGTAACGCAGTTGCCAGTTTATGTTGGTTATATTTGTTTGCCAGATTCTGCTAATGTGCATAATGCGGTAGAAGGTATAACGTTCCAATGTCAATCTGGTAGTAGTGCTGTTAATTTTGTTGTTACTCTGTATGAAGTTATTGTAGTTGGGTTTATTACCGCGGCATTCGTTTGTCTTGCTCCGATTATGGTATCGTGGGAACGTTTCGTGATGAAAAGGCTGCGAATATATGCATTGAGTGCTGCTTTATTGTGTTTGTTTGTTTCATTCGGCGCTTCAGTGTTAATTGTTCGTATAATTGACTTGCAGTTATTGAGTACATTGCAGATGATTTTAGGTAATGCTTGGATTGATATTGTGCTAATAATGATTGGATTAGCCTGTTTTGGAAGGTTTTACGGCCTTGCATTTGGTGTCTTTTTAGCGGTGATGAACATTGCCACACAAGGTTTGCAAAGTAAAATTGGATTGATTTTGCGATGGTATCCTTCTGGAACTTTGCCTGCAATTCCTGGACAATCCATATTGTTATACGTCATTGTTGTGCTTACTATAATTGCAGTTTGCCTATGGAGCGGCACGTGTGGACGTGGATTGCTTTATTTTGAACGCGCTTAAAAGACGTGTCTAATTATATTTCAAAAGTCAACTCAATAGTGTTTAATAGAACGTATGTTCGATAATATTGTGATGCTTGTTTTAATGGTGGCTGCTGTAGCAATAACCGCTGTTATTGTGCTGGCTATTGTTAAGCACAACTCTGGAACGCAAGGCACTAATGGCGTAAACCAACGCGAATTTAACGAATTGCGCTCGCAGTATGAACAAGCGCGCGCTCAAGCGCAAGAAAATGGCAATCAGGCTATACGATATCGCACACAAGCAGAGCAGCTTGCTGAGCGATTAAAGTTTGTTGAAGCAGAACTTGCTAAGGCGCAGCAAGCAGAACAATTGCGAGTGAATCGCGAAGAGCAATTGCGTGCAGAGCGAGAAGAACGCGAACGATTAAATCGTGAGAAGACTTTGAAAGAGCAAGGTAAAGTCTTGGAAGCGCTTGCTCCAGTAAAAGACAATCTTGAAGCTCTGAAGAATAAAGTTTCGCAGATTGAAGAAGGACGCAAGCAAGAAATGGGTGTGCTGAGCACTCAGCTTAAAGGCTTAAGCGAGCAGCAAACAAGGCTTGACCGCGAAACAAGTTCGCTTTCTGCAGCATTGCGAAATAACAAGGTTCGCGGAGCTTGGGGCGAGGCTCAGCTAAAGAATATTGTGGAATCCGCAGGCTTGCTTGAACATGTTGATTTTGATACGCAGGTTGTTGTAACTGGAGTAAATGGTGAGCAGCAGAGACCAGATATGGTTGTGCATCTGCCAGGAGGCAAAACAATTCCAGTTGATGCAAAAGTTCCATATGCGGATTATCAGCGCGCTTGCGAAATACCAGATAATGCAAGTGACGAAGAATTAGCTAGAAGAAGTGAGCTTCTAAAAGCGCACGCTAAGGCTTTGCGAGAACACGTTAGAGTATTGGGAGCTAAAGCATATTGGCAGGCTTTTGAAACAGCACCAGATTTTGTAGTTGCATTTATTCCAAACGAAGCGTTGCTTCAGGCGGCTCTTGAAGCGGACCCAACGCTTATGGATGATGCTTTTGCGCAAAAAGTAGCACTCACTTCCCCAGTTACTTTGTGGGCTGTGCTTAAGTCTGTTGCGTACGCATGGCAGCAGCAAAGTCTTACAGATGATGCAAAAGAACTTTTCGATTTATCTCGAGAATTGTACGATCGCTTTGCAGTTCTTGGAGAAAATGCTTCAAAACTTGGCGTATCTTTGGCAAGAACGGTTGCAGCTTACAATAAGTTTGCTTCCTCGCTTGAGTCGCGAGTGTTGGTAACAGCGCGTAAACTTCAGAAGTTAGATCAAAGTAAAGTTATTGCTTCAATAGATCTTATAGATTCTGATAAAGCTGATGTTAAAGAGCTGAGCGCTCCGGAAGTATCAGTAGAAGATCGTTAAGCATAAAAACATCAAAGCATCAAAAATTGAACAACTCTAAACGCTAAGGAGTGTAATAATGACGGAATTACAAGAGGAACGCGCGGAACTTAAGCGCATGCTTTGTGCGGATATGAGTGCGAAACCATTTAGCGAACTGTTTTCTGTTACTTTTGCTCAGCGCGGCTCCAAGTTGGTTGGTGATGTTCTTTTTGATGCAATTGAGAAAGCTGGGTATTCGTTAGAACGCGATGTTGACGCTATTGGTGCGTTAACTGCTGCTGCAGTGCCGATGGTTTTTGCGCTTATTCATGCTGCAGAACGTAGAGGAATTGCACTCGACGGCTTCGTTATGGATTTTGTTTTCCCTGCAACAAAAGGCCCGTCTGTTAAAGGCAAGCGAGTATTGTTACTTGACTCTTGGCTTTCTGAAAAATCGTATGTTCAAACTTCTTCGCTTGTGACTTTACGACACGGCAATGAATTAAGTCTTGATTTTGGCATTGTTAATCAGCAAGGCGCGCAAATTCTTGCTATAGTTGCATTAATTGGTGGTGTTGACGCCGACGAACAAGGCACAAGGCATCTTCAATTAGTAAATCCAATAAGTGAGGAGAGTACTAAAATGGCATTTGTTCAAGCTTTCGATGAAGAAGAATTACGCGCAGATGCAGATCACGACGATTGCTGCAACGACAACTGCTGTGACGGTCATTGCGAGGTTAAATGCACAGGAGATTGCAAGCATGATGGTTGCACTGAGCCATGCTGTGAAGATAATTGCTGCGGTGGCCATTGCAAAGTAGAGTGCACGGGTGATTGTGCTCATGATGGTTGCACTGAGCCATGCTGTGAAGACAACTGCTGTGGCGGTCACTGCAAGTCAGGTTGCACAGGCGATTGCGCAACTGACGGCTGCCAAGACTAGCTGCAATTACTAGCTGCCAATACTAAACAAAAGTATTAAACGGAGCAAAACTCACACATGCACGAACCGAATCCAATTACTTTGGCTGCAAAAGCTTCCGATGAGCCAGAATTCCGACCTATAGGAGTTGGCCCATGGGAAGAAGAACACCCAGGTGAGCCTCGTCCAGATAATCCAGAATCGCCAAATTACGATGCGCGGTTTAGCACTGAATTACTAAACGAAGGCGACCAGCGTAACGTTCTAGATTGCTACCGATACTGGAAAGTAGAAGCCATAAAAGCGGATCTCGATTCTAAAGGCCGTCATGAGTTTGAAGTAGCTGTAGAAAATTGGACTCACGATTTCAACATAGGCTCTATGGTTCGCACTGCAAACGCATTTACAGCGAAAAAAGTGTATATCGTAGGGCCTCATAAATGGAATCGCAAAGGCTCGTTAATGACCGAGCTATACCAATACGTTGAATGCTGCCCAACTATTGAAACTCTAGTAACTAATTGGCGCGAAAATATGCTTAAAGAAGCAGAAGAAGCGCATCAACTTTTGCTTAAAGCACAAGCAGAAGGCAATAAAGAAGCCGAAAAAATCGCAAATATTAAGGAACAAGACGCTAAAAACGCTCGCGTTATAGCGCTCGATATTATTCCAGGCGCTGTTGCTATGGAAAACTACAAATTCCCTAAACGTTGCCTTATGCTTTTTGGTGCAGAAGGTCCAGGTCTTTCTAAAAAAGCACTAGAGATGGCGGATGACGTTGTTTACATTTCGCAATTCGGCTCTGTTCGCTCGCTAAACGCAGGAGCAGCCGCAGCTGTTTCCATGCACGCGTGGATTGCGCAACATGCAGCACCAAATTGCTGACACAAACTACAAACAAGCGAATATAAAAAACAATCGCAAACAAATACAAAACAAAAATCGCATTACAAAACGCAGCAGCCTGTACTCATAAACGCTTACATTTAATGTGTATTTTTTTTTTATTTGTGATACTGTTAAGCTATGTTAGAATTCCAACATATTACAAAGCGTTTCGGCGCAAAAACAGCGCTTAACGACGTTTCTTTCGTCGCTGAAGACGGTAAAGTCACGGGCTTTTTAGGCCCTAATGGCGCTGGTAAATCTACCACCATGCGTTGCGCGTTAAATCTTATTCATGCCAATAGCGGTACTTCTCTTATTGACGGAAAACCTTACGCAAAAATCGCATCCCCAATGACGGAAGTTGGCGCAGTTCTTGACGCAAAGTCTGCCCACAGAGGTCGTTCCGCATATAATCACTTGTACTCGCTCGCTTTAACTCACGGAATATCAAAAAAGCGCGTTGACGAAGTGATTGATATTACTGGTTTAACTAGCGTAAAAACTCGCAAAGCGGGATCCTTCTCACTCGGCATGAGCCAGCGTCTTTCGATTGCGGCGGCACTTTTAGCAGATCCGCACAATCTTATTTTGGACGAGCCAATTAACGGTTTGGATCCAGAAGGCGTTAAGTGGGTTCGCGAATTGTGCAAGTATTACGCAAGCCAAGGTCGAGCAATTCTGCTTAGTTCGCACTTGATGAGCGAAGTTGCGCTTACTGCAGATAACCTTGTGATTATTGCGCATGGCGAAATTTTGGAGCGCACAACAGTACAAGATTTTGTTGACGCACATTCTCAGCATGCTATACGTTTAGTAACGCCAGAAGGTGAAAAGCTAAAGTCTGTGCTTGTTCAGAATCATCCTGAATGCAAGATTTTGCCAGATAATCGCACGCCTCAAGACGTTCAAGAAGGCGAGCTACTCAGAATAACAGGTTGCGAGCTCAACCAGATTGCGCGCGAAATTGCGGATAATCAGATTTTGGTATATCAGCTGAATCAAGAGCATGCTTCGCTTGAGGAAGCATATTTGGCTCTTACGCACGGTCAAGAGCAGTACGTAACAAAAGCATTGCCAAATACTACTGCTGCGACTGGAACGCAATATGTAGATGGAAGGAGCGCAAAATGAGTGGGCAAATTGAACAAGCTGTTGAATATCCGGCGAGCAATTCTTACAAAACAGGCCGCAGCATGAACGCTCAGCACTTACGCCTTACATTTATGCACACGCTTAAATCTGAAATTGTTAAGCTGCGCGGACTTGCGTCTACGTGGTGGTGCATGGCATTAACAATTGTTTTGCCAGTAATTTTTAGTTTTATTATCGCGCTTGTGCAGAAAGCAATGTCTAAAGTTGACGTTCATAACAATGGTGCAGCTGGTAGCAAATCAAGTGCTGCGATTACCGTTGGGCCGAGCGATAAAAGTGATCTTATTGCATCTCAAGAAGGCATTTTCCGCTTAGTTATTAGCTTTGCTTCTATATCTTTGATTGTTTTGGCGATTTTTGCAGTGCTTGCTGTAACCGCGGAGCATTCTACAACTTCGATTCAGGCTTCTCTTACTGCTGTACCTCGAAGGGGTATGTTCTTTACGGCTAAATTTGTTGCGGTTGCAATCTACGTTTTTGTAGCCCAACTTATTGCAATGACAGTTTCGCTAGCTGCTGCAGAATTAGCTTTTATGGGAGATAACATTTCCGGATTATCGGGAAGCAACGTGTGGAAATTGCCGCTTACTCTGTTCCTTGGCTCTCCTGCAATTATGGTTGTTGTGTCAGCAATGGCCTACGGTTTTGGCATGATTTGCAAGTCAACTGCTGGCGGAATTATGTGCGTTATTGGAGCCGTGGTGATTCTGCAGACCATTGTTAGCATTATTATGCTTGCAAGCAATTTTGCGAAGTGGACTTCAATACTTATTCAGATTTTGCCAGGCAGTGCTGTAAGCCAATTCTTAGGAGCCTCCGCTAATTCTGGGCTGCAACTTCCACCAAACGCATATGTTTTCACATGGTGGCAGTCCGGTTTAGTGGTTCTCGCTTGGGGCGTAGTTATGTACGTAATTGGCTACGTAATTGAAAAGCATCGCGATATTTAAAATATCTAAATAATATTTCGCAAATAAAATAAATAATACAAATAAAATAAGGGCTTTATCTCGTAACTGGCTACAAGATAAAGCCCTTTGTTGTATTCATTTATCTTTAATTATAAATTAAATTATCTTATTAAATTATAAGAAATATCAGTCGTTCTTCACAGTTTCAGCAACGCGTGGCCACAAGGTTGTGCCCCAGTTCTTGATTGTGCGCTGGCGAACCAGTGGCAAATCAGAACGGTCATACACTGTGCGCCATGGTTCCCAAGCCAAGCCGGTCTTCTCAACAAGCTTGATGCGAAGATTGCGCACATTGCCCTTGAACTGAATAGTTGTGTTGAAGTGAGCTGTACGATACTTGCCATTGCCTTCCCAAGCGCGAGAACGCACGTAAGGAGTGCCGTCAATCTCGGTGCCGTACTCATCCCAGTAGATGTAGTAGCGAGCTACGTAAGCTCCACGGTGATCCAAAGTCAAGTAGCCGTCGCGGTAGGAAGAAACCTTGGTTTCAACGTAATCGCTATTGGTTTGCAAAGTTGCTACTTCGTTATCCTTGACGAAGGAAGTGGTGTAAGCAATTGGAACTGCTGGGCTGGAGGTGCTCAAATTTGCGCCTTCTTGAATCAAAGCCTTCAACGTGTCGATGTTGCCGGTAATAACCTTAGCTGCACCGTTTGCGCTGCCGCCGAGAATTACAGCAGTTACAGAAGTGTTCTGCAAAATGCGGTGGAACTCGGTATTTGGCTTGATTTCAACACCCTTGATTGCAGCTTCAACAGCAGCCTGGAAATCGGTGCTCTTGCTGCGGGTGTCGAACTTTACGTACATTGAACGGCCGTAAGCTACATTGGACACATATACTGGCGGACGCTTGCTGTCTACTCCGCGGCTCTTCAAGCTTTCTGGCGTAGTGCATGGTGCGAAGAAGTCAGCTGGGCTGTCTGGTGCATCAACGCTTACGGTGTAGTAGGTCTGCTTGAAGTTCACAATTTGAGTCTGCTTTTCGCCCTTGTGCACAGCATCGAAATCAATCTTCAGCGGAACACCAATCTTGGCGAAATCAGCACCAAACTTTGCCTTGAGCTGGTTCATGCTTTGTGCGCTTGCAGAATCGTACTGCATGCGAGCTGCAACATGATGGCTTGCAGCGTACTGTGCATTCCACTTGGAAACTAAGCCATTCACTGCGGAAGTTACAGAGCTCTTGGTTGGGCGCTGAACAGTTACAGCACTTTCGCCGCCGTGGAAGCCTGGCAAATCAACGCTCAACGTGATTGGAGCGCGGTTTGCGGAAATCAGGCTTGGCATATTGTCCATCAAATTCTTATCAGCGCGGAAAAGAGCACCTGGGTATACGCGATCATCGTTGGCGGAAGTAACCGACAAGTTTGAAGTTGTATTTGTGATGTTCTTCTTCTGATGCTCAACAACAACGAATTCATCGCCCTTGTTGAAGCTATCGCTAGAGAATTTGTTGTCAATGGTTTCGCCATGACGGGCGAGAATGTTTGTTTTATCGTATTGCAAATCCCACAAATAATTATTCAACGAGTCCTTCTTGGCTGCGCAAGATGTGGCTGGTTCAGAATCCTTAGCGGAAGGAGCGGCCATTGCTGGTGCTGCTAAGCATTGTGGAATAATAGTTGCGCCCGCGAGCAACAACATTGCTGCATTACGGTAGAACTTTGAGTTCTTCATATGTGTCCTTCGATTTTTATTAGATTATTTTTATTAGATTATTTCGATGAGATGCTGAAATTCATATGCTTCAATGCATAACGTGCCTCAGTGCATTAGTTTTTAGCGTCTCACAAAACACGATTATTACACACTTTTTATTTATGCGATAATCTCTTAAAAAATTTTTTTATTTTTAAAACAAGAGTTTAAATATCGTTGAAATATCAACAATTTTTGGTTACGTCGTTTTTGCTTATGCGGCGTGTTGATATAGCAATTGCTGCAAATTTTGAAATTTTATATGCGTAATAATTTTGTGAAAACGCGCATGTGCAGTATGCGGATATAATAGATTTTTTCAGCTTTGAAAGGTCACGCATCACACATATAGTTGGGGTTATGCCTACATTCACACGAGAAGAAATTGAGCATTTGGGTGTTCTTTCCCAGATTGCTTTAAGCGACGAGGAAATTAGTCGCTTGCAAGGCGAATTAAACGTCATTGCAGAATCTATTAATAAGGTGCAGGAAGTTGCTGGCGAAGATGTGCCACCTACTGCAAATCCAGTGCCTCTGGAAGCTTATTTACGCCCTGATGTGCCTGCTACACCATTAACTCAAGAAGAAGCGCTTTCTGGTGCGCCTAAGAGTGAGTCTGGCATGTTTGTAGCACCTCGCATTTTAGGGGAGGAGTGATATGTCGAATACTCAAGATTTAGTAAAGCTTTCTGCTGCTCAAATGGCAGAAGCTGTAAAAGCTAAAGAAGTTTCTAGCCGTGAGCTTGTTGAAGCTCACTTGGCAGTGATTGAATCTGCTGAGCCAGAAATCAAGGCATTCTTGCACGTTTCTGCAGATATTGCACTCGAGCAAGCAGATGCTTTCGATAAAAAGAACGCTAATGGCGAGACTGAAGGCTTGCCTGAGCTTGCAGGCGTTCCAATTGCAATTAAAGACATGATTGTCACTAAAGGCATTCCAACTACTGCAGCATCCAAGATTCTTGAAGGCTGGGTTCCACCTTACGACGCTACTGTTATTGAAAAGCTCAAAGCAGCTGGTATGCCAATTCTCGGCAAGACTAATTTGGATGAGTTTGCTCAAGGTTCTTCAACCGAGCATTCTGCTTACCAAACCACTTGCAACCCTTGGGATACTGAGCGTGTTCCTGGCGGTTCCGGCGGCGGTTCTGCAGCTGCTGTTGCTGCATTCGAAGCTCCTATTGCTTTGGGTACAGATACCGGTGGCTCTATTCGTCAGCCAGGTGCTTTAACTGGTACAGTCGGCGCAAAGCCAACTTACGGTGGTGTTAGCCGTTTTGGTGCAATCGCCATGGCAAGTTCCTTGGATCAGATTGGTCCTGTTTCTCGTACCGTTCTTGACTCTGCGCTTTTGCAGGAGACTATTGGCGGCAACGATAGGCGCGATTCCACTTCGATTCCAGCTCCTGTTCCTCCAATGGCTCAGGCTGCACGCGAGGGCGCTCGCCGAGATTTGAAGGGCGTAAAGGTTGGCCTTGTTAAAGAGCTTAGTGGCGATGGCTTCCAGCCAGGCGTTGAAGCTCGCTTTAATGAGGCGGTGCAGCTGCTTAAGGCTATGGGTGCAGAGGTTACGGAAGTTTCCTGCCCTCACTTCCCTTATTCTTTGGCTGCTTACTACATTATTATGCCTTCCGAAGTTAGCTCCAACTTGGCTCGCTACGACGGCATGCGCTACGGTTTGCGTGTAATGCCTCCAGCAGACAAGCCTCAGACGGCCGCAAATATGATGGCTGCAACTCGTGAAGCTGGTTTCGGTGACGAAGTAAAGCGCCGTATTATTCTCGGTACTTACGCACTTTCTGCAGGTTATTACGATGCATGGTATGGTTCTGCTCAAAAGGTTCGCACCCTTATTATTCGCGATTTTGAAGAAGCGTTTAATAAGGTAGATGTTCTTGTTTCTCCAACAAGCCCTACAACGGCATTTAAGTTTGGCGAAAAGATGAACGATCCGCTTTCCATGTACATGAACGATATTGCTACGATTCCTGCAAACATGGCTGGCGTTCCAGCTTTGAGCCTTCCAGCTGGCTTAAGCGACGATGGTCTGCCTGTTGGTATTCAGATTATTGCTCCGCAATGCCATGATGAGAAGATGTACAAGCCTGCAGCAGCGTTGGAAGCTGCTCTTGAAGAGCAGTGGGGCGGTCCAATCTGGAAGTCGCTTAAGGCTGGCTGGCTCGATTCATTGGCTAAGTAAAGTGAAGTAAAGCTTAAGTAAGAAGGATTCTCATGGCTGAAAAACTTATGAAATACGCCGATGCTGTTGAGCAGTTTGATCCAGTATTCGGTTTGGAAACGCACGTTGAGCTTTGCACTCGTACGAAGCTGTTCTGCCCAGCAGAAGTATCTTTTGGTGGCGAGCCAAATACTCAGCTAACTCCTGTAAGCCTTGGTTTGCCAGGCTCTTTGCCGGTCGTAAACAAGACTGCAGTTGATTACGCGATTAAGCTCGGTTTGGCGTTGCATTGCGAAATTGCTGAGTGGAGCCAGTTCGCTCGTAAGAACTACTTCTACCCAGATATGCCTCGCGATTACCAGATTTCCCAGTACGATAAGCCTACTAACGGCAACGGTTACTTGGATGTTGAGCTTGAAGATGGCACGGTGTTCCGCGTGCCGATTGAGCGTGCTCATATTGAGGATGACGCTGGTAAGAATACTCACGTTGGCGGTGCTGACGGCCGTATTGAAGGCGCAAATCATTCTTTGGTTGATTACAATCGCGCAGGCGTGCCTTTAATCGAGATTGTAACTAAGCCAATCGAAGGTGCGGGTAGCCGCGCTCCAGAAATTGCTGGTGCTTATATGCGTGCTATTCGCGATATTGTTCGCGCCCTCAACATTTCCCACGCTCGCATGGAGCAGGGCAATATGCGCGCTGACGTGAACGTTTCACTCCGCAAAAATCCGACCGATCCGTTCGGCACTCGTTCCGAAACTAAGAATGTGAACACATTCCGCGGAATCGAAAAGACGCTGCAATATGAGATTCGTCGTCAGGCTGCTATTTTGAGCGAAGGCGGCGAGATTTTGCAGGAAACCCGTCACTGGGATGAAGCAACTCAGACCACTGCTGGCGGTCGTGTGAAGTCCGACGCCGACGATTATCGCTACTTCCCAGATCCTGATTTGGTTATGCTTCACATCACTAAAGAGCATATTGAGCGCATGAAGGCCGAGATGCCGGAAATGCCTCGCGAGCGCCGTAACCGTTTGCAAAGCGAATGGGGCATTAGCGATCTTGAAATGCGAGATATTCTTAACGCTGATGCTCTTGATTTGGTTGAAGAAACCGTTAAAGCTGGTGCAACTGCAGCAGGTGCTAAGAAGTGGTGGCTTGGTGAGCTTGCTCGCGAAGCAAACACTCGTGGCGTGACTTTGGAAGAATTGCCTATTACTCCGCAAGATGTGGCTGAAGTTGAAAAGCTAATTGCAGACGGTAAGCTTAACGATAAGCTCGCTAAGCAAACTGTTGCTTGTGTTTTGGCTGGTGAGGGCAAGCCTGATGAAGTTGTTAATAAGCACGGATTCAAGGTTATGAACGATGACGGCGCTTTGGAAGCCGCTGTTGACGCTGCTCTTGCAGCCGATCCTGAAGTCGCAGAAAAGCTTAAGGCAGGCAATATGAAGCCGATGGGCGCGATTATTGGTGCTGTTATGCGCGCAACTAAGGGTCAGGCTGATGCTAAAGCTGTTACTAAGATTGTGATGGCAAAAATCAAGGGCTGAAAAACCGAAAATCTGAAAAATTTAATATTTGATAACGCTAATGTATAAACGCAAAAGCGTAATCAATATCAAAAAGTAAGTGCTGCGTACTTGCTGCATAATTTAATAAGATTTAATCATACTAAAACAGATTAAATCAGATTAAGTTTGTTTTATGCGGCAGGTGCGCAGAATTTGCTATTTGGCAATATCGTGACGCATTTTTCGTCTTCTGGATTATCATATATTATGCGACGTGAGAATTATGCGAAGGGCTTAATACTCAAAGGCACAATACAAGTAGGTGACTATGCAACAAACCAATGATGGTGTGAACAACTCTCGCGAGTTACCAAAATCTATAGTAATCCCTCCAATTCGTGGAGAAATGGCGCATCTTCGCCCAGCAACATGCGATGATTTACAGCGTATGGATGAGCTTTGCGCATATGATAACGCTTCGGTTATTACCGGAAAAGATTCTCAGTCTGAGCGTTCTATGGTTCATGCGTGGGTTGAGCGTTCTGTTCAGTGGTCTAATGACGGTTTTTCTGTTGAAAAAGCTGCTGAATTATGTCGTTTTGCTGGTGATGTGCAGTCTCGTCCTACAATTGCTTGGGCTATAGTGCCAGATGTTTTAGATGATGTTAAGAATACTTCTGGCGCGATTATTGGCATGATTTTTCTTATTGACATAGATGGGTGGTCTCGTTCTGCGCGTATTCAAGTTGTACTTGGCAAGGATTATCGCGGACGCGGCTATTCGCGTGATGCTATGCCTAGAGTGATGACTTACGGTTTTGCGTCAGAGCCAGTAGGATTAGGATTGCACCGCATTTGGGTTGGTGTTCCTGCTACGAATACTCGCTCGCTTTCTGTATATCAATCTCTTGGTTTCGCACAAACCGGCACTGCGCGCGATGCTTTATGGGATGCGCAAAATCAAAAGTATCAAGATTTTGTTGTTATGGATACGATTTCCGATGAGTACGATGCAATTCGTTCTCTTGATGCGTTTGGTCTGCATGTTATAGAGGAAAATCCTGGAGTAGTTGAAGCACTGAGCGCACATGAGCACTCTGTGGCTATACCGGTGCGTCGTGATAATCTTGATGAAGAATGGCCTTATAATGCAAATAACACCGAAGGTAGTTCTTCAAAAAGAGCTTGGTGGCGCATTATAGGTCGCGGTCGTAAACGTAACACCAATACGGAAGGGAAGCAATGAGCGCCGAAGATCTCGACAATTATGAAACCGATGCTGAACTTGCGTTGTATAAAGAATATCGTGATGTTATTAAGCTTTTTACGTACGTTGTAGAAACAGAGCGCCGATTCTACTTGGCGAATAAGGTTGATTTCAACGTGCGTTCGGCCGGACAAGACGTTTATTTTGACGTTCAACTTACGGATGCGTGGGTTTGGGATGTTTATAGGCCTTCGCGTTTTGTTAAAAATGTGCGAATAGTGACTTTTAAGGATGTTAATGTTGAAGAAGTGCAGAAAACAGACATTGATATTCCGGAATCTATCGCGTGATAAGCGTATGCTCAATAAAGATATATAGAAATTTTACCTGGCACAAAATGTGTTTTCGTAAAAATTGATGTATTAAGGTATGGAGGACAAGTGACGGATACACAATCCCCAAAGAAATCTGTTGTGATTATTGGCGGCGGTCCGGCAGGGTTGACGGCAGCCTGGGAGCTCGTTAAAGATGGCGGTTCTAGCCGCTACGACGTAACGTTGCTCGAAGCAACGCGTGAATTTGGTGGTATTTCGCGTACTGTAAAGTACAACGGTAATCGTATGGATATTGGCGGTCACCGTTTCTTCTCGAAGGATGATCGCATTATGCAGTGGTGGCGTGAAATGTTGCCGTTGCAGGGTGCGCCTTCATACGATGACAAGAAGCTTGGTCGTCACCATGACTTAGAACCAGGCGGTCCTGATCCTGAAGTTGAAGACGAAGTTATGTTGAAGCGCCATCGTGTTTCGCGTATTTTCTGGAATCATCATTTCTTCGATTACCCGATTTCTCTTTCCGCAGCCACCTTGCGCTCTATGGGCTTTATTTTGACGATGAAGGTTGGTTTTAGCTACTTGTGGTCAATGATTCACAAGTTGCCAGAAACTAATCTTGAAAACTTCTACATTAATCGTTTTGGTAAGAAGCTTTACTCAATGTTCTTCGAGGGTTATACCGAGAAGCTTTGGGGTAGGCATCCAAGCCAGATTTCTGCAGATTGGGGTGCTCAGCGCGTTAAGGGCTTGAGCATTGTTGAAGTTTTGAAGAATGCTTTTTCTAAGCTTTTCCCTAAGAAAAAGGGTAAGAAGAAGGAAGTAGAAACTTCTTTAATTGAGGAATTCTGGTATCCAAAGCTTGGCCCTGGCCAATTGTGGGAAACTGTTGAACGCCGTTGCCGTGAAAATGGTGCTACAGTTCGTACAGATGCTAAGGTTGTTGCTATTAAGCAGTCCGATGGCAAGATTTCAAGCGTTGTTATTGAAGATGCAAACGGTGAACGTTCTGAATTGCATGCTGACGAGTTTGTTTCTTCTATGCCTATTAAAGATTTGGTTGCAGCTCTTGAGCAGGGTGCAAATGGTGACAAAAAGGCTGAAGTTCCAGCAGAAATGCAGCGAGTGGCTAAGGGCTTGCCTTACCGCGATTTTGTGACTGTAGGCTTGCTTGTTAAGCGTGTACGTCTGCGTAATACTACTACTATTCCAACTCTTGGAAATCCGCCTATTGTTCCAGATTGCTGGATTTATGTTCAGGACCCTGGTTACAAGGTTGGCCGTCTGCAAATCTTCAACAACTGGAGTCCTTATCTTGTTAAAGATGTTGACAACACTGTTTGGATTGGTCTTGAGTACTTCTGCGAAGAAGGCGACGACTTCTGGAATATGAGTGATGAAGACGCTCGTAAGATGGCTATCGACGAATTAACTCGCATGCAGGTTATTAATGGCGAAGAAGATGTTATTGATTCCCATCGTGAACGTGTTCCAAAAGCTTACCCAGCTTACTTTGACACTTATGCACAAATGCCTGAGTTGATTAAGTACTTGGATAGCTTCGGCAACTTGTATTGCGTTGGTCGAAACGGACAGCATCGTTATAATAACCAGGATCATTCCATGGCTACCGCAATCGAAGCTGTAGAAAATATTCACACTGGCGCAGAATCTAAAGCAAATGTGTGGTCTGTAAATACTGAAAAGTCTTATCACGAAAAGAAGTAGTAAGTATTTATAAATAACTTAAGTAAAAATTAAGCTAAAAGTAGCGTCAATAGTAGTGGCATAGTCCATTATTATTGGCGCTTTTTTATTAGAATATTCAGTTTATAATTTAAAAAATAATTAGACTTGCTGGCGCGTCGCGGTTTGCAGCGTCGTAGAGCTGTAGTAGCATACATAATGTTCGTGGTTGTGTACATTGTTATGTAATAATCATGAGTTCGTGACGGATTTTTCCGTAATCTTCCATACAAAGGCTTACCGGTAGTATATTCCGTGTGAGTTAGGGAAAGGTAAAATTGTGGCAACAAGCCAAAATCTTGAGAAAATGAAGCTCTCAGAATTGAAAGATCTTGCGAAGCAAATGGGTTTGCGCGGCACTTCGACCATGCGTAAGCCTGAATTGTTAGCTACATTGAATGCGGCACGCAATGGGGGAGAAGCGCCTGCTGGTGTAACTGTTCGCACGCCTTACAATTCTACAAGTGCAAGTAAGTCTGCAGATACTCGTGCAGATAATGAAGAAGTTCGTTCGTTGGGTGACGATAAAGACTTAGAAGCGTTGGAAAACTTAGTGCCAAATGCAACTAATGATCGTCGTAGGCGCGACGAAGATTTTGGATCTAAGAATTATCGACGAGATAACAATCGTAATTCTTCTTTCCAGCGTCGTCGTGTAAATGATGAGCGAGACAACAATCGTGATCGTCGTGCAGAAGGAGTAGATTCGCGCGATTTAGATCAGATTTTGGCAACTTTGCCAGGAGATGAATCTCGCTCTGAAGGCGAATCTCGTCGACAGCGTGGAGCTTCTCGTGATTTTGATCGAGAAGAGCAAGATAATAAGTCGGAGCGTTTCCAGCGCCGCATGCGTGGCCGCGGTAGAGATTATGAGGATGATCGAGAGGATTATTCTGATCATGATGATCGTCAAGATCGACAGGATCGCCAGGAACGTCAAGATCGTAAAGATCGCTCTGAGCGCAATTCTCGTTTAGACCGTGATAATCGTGAGAGCCGCGAAGAGCGCGATTCTCGAGAATCTCGCCGCGAAGAGCCTCAGGAAGATCTTGTTCCAGTCGCAGGTATTGTTGATGTGCTCGAATCTTATGCATTTGTACGCACTTCTGGCTACCTTCCAGGGCCAAATGACGTGTATGTTTCAATGAGCCAAATTAAAAAGTATGGTTTGCGCAAGGGCGATGCTGTGCAAGGCTCTATTCGTGCACCTCGCGAGGGTGATCGCAGGAATCAGCGTCAGAAGTTTGTTCCGTTGCAAACTGTTAATAGCATCAATGGAATGAGTGTTGAAGAAGCTCAGAATCGTCCGCAATTTGCTAAGCTTACGCCGCTGTACCCTAATGAGCGCTTACGCCAAGAAACTACTGCTAATCGCATGCTTGGTCGTGTTATTGATTTGGTTGCGCCAATCGGTAAGGGTCAGCGCGGTTTGATTGTGTCTCCTCCAAAAGCTGGCAAGACTATTACGCTGCAAAATATTGCTAACGCTATTACTACGAACAATCCTGAAGTGCATTTGATGGTTGTTCTTGTAGATGAGCGTCCAGAAGAAGTTACGGATATGGAGCGTACGGTTCAGGGTGAAGTGATTTCTTCAACGTTTGACCGTCCTGCTTCCGACCATACTACAGTTGCAGAGCTTGCAATTGAGCGCGCTAAGCGTTTAGTTGAGCTCGGCCAGGATGTTGTTGTTTTGCTTGATTCTATGACTCGTTTGGCTCGTGCATACAACATCGCTGCTCCTGCTTCTGGACGTATTCTTTCTGGTGGTGTTGATGCTCAGGCGTTGTACCCACCAAAGAAGTTCTTTGGTGCTGCTCGAAATATTGAAGACGGCGGCTCTTTGACGATTATTTCTTCCGCTCTGGTTGAAACTGGATCTAAGATGGATGAGGTTATTTTCGAAGAGTTCAAGGGCACTGGCAACATGGAATTGCGTTTGAGCCGCGACTTGGCAGATAAGCGTCTGTTCCCTGCTGTAGATATTAATGCTTCTGGAACTCGTCGTGAGGAATTGATTACTCCGGCTAACGAACTTCCTATTATCTACCGTTTGCGTCGCCTATTTGGCGGTCTTGAGCCTGAGCAAGCGTATCAGACTTTGATTCCTCGCTTAAAGAAGACTGCTTCAAACCGTGATTTTTTGGCTGCTATTGTTCAGCAAGCAAACGGTTCTTCAAATACTTCTGCGCCAACTGCTGCTTAAGTGATTTGAGTGTTATTTTTAAGTTTGTAAGCTGAAAAATAACAGAATAAATGATTTTGCGCACAATCTTAAGAATCTATCCTAGGATTGTGCGCTTTTATTTATTGCTTTTAATTGTTGCTTTTAATTGTTTTTACGCATTATTAGCAGCCTGCTGCTCAAGCGCAAACTTTCGCATGCGAGCCACAGCTTCCTTAAGTTCTTCCGATTTTCCAGCATAAGAAAGTCGCACAAATCCGCTTCCTTCTTTTCCGAAAGCTTCTCCAGGTACAACAGCAACTTTTTCTTCTTCCAAAAGTCTTCTGCTGAATTCTTTGGAAGTTAATCCAGTTGGGCGAACGTCGACGAAAACGTAGAAAGCTCCTTGTGGCTCAATAAGTTTTAGTGCGTCGCAATCTTGTAATGCGTTAAGTACCAGATTTCGTTTTTCACGGTATTCTTCACGCATTTGACGAACATGATCTTGAGGTCCGGTAAGAGCAGCAACTCCGCCGTATTGTGCAGTCGAATTGACGGAAGAGTGTATCATTTCCGCAATTTTACTGCTTTGCTCAATAACGTTAGCTGGTGCAAGAATATAGCCGATTCTCCAGCCGGTCATTGCGTAAGTTTTAGACAAACTTTCTACAATAATGGTTCTATCTTTCATTCCTTCAACTGCTGCAATAGATGGCGCTACAGCATCTCCTGCAGGTTCTGTGTCAGGGTCACTCGCGAATACAAATGGATGATACACTTCGTCAGAAATTACCCACAAATCAAATTCTTTACATAATTCTGCTACTTCTGCAAGTTCTTCGGCTGTAGTTACTGCGCCAGTTGGGTTGCAAGGTGAGTTGATAATAATAGCTTTAGTTCGTGGAGTAATTGCTTTGCGTATTTCTTCAGCATTAACATGCATTCCATGTTCAGGTTTAAGGGCAACTGTTACAGGAGTTGCGTCGCACATTAACACTTCTGCATCATAAGAAGTGAAGTATGGGGAAGGAATAATTACTTCGTCGCCCGGATCAATTACTGCTTTAATAGCTAAATATAAACCAATTGTAGCGCCGTCAACTGCTTGAATTTCAGTATCGGCGTCATAAACTAAGCCTTTCACTCTCTTTGTGTAATCAACTGCAGCTTTGCGGAATTCTGGAATTCCTAAAACGTCGGTATATTTTGTTTTTCCGGCTTCAATAGATTCGCAAGCTGCTTTAACAATATGATTGGAAGCGGTTTCGCCAGGCTCTCCTAGGCATAGTGAAATAGCATCAGGGATTTGTTCTACGCGGTCAAATACGTCACGAATACCAGATCTAGGTATTGAGATTGCGTGTTCTGCTACAACAGCCATATTATCTCCCTATACTCTTTCGACAATAAATATTATTATTTAGTTTATATTTTTTATTATTTTTCCACAAAAAAACTGAATAAAGCAAGGTATAAAAAAATTTTTTATATTATTTTGTTCTTTTTCTGTAAAAAATAAGGTAACATAGGTATTGCTGCCTGCCGGCGCTAGCATAAATCCGACTATAATTCTCGTTCAGCGTCGATTAGAGAATGGAGAAAATATGACAGGAAGTTCCCGTAAAGTTGAAGGCGCTTTGCCAATGGATTCAACCGATGGAGTTATTGTAGATATTCTCGAGCATGATGGTCGTGCCACGTTAACGCGTTTAGCAAAGGCTTCAGGATTATCTGTTTCTGCCGTGCAGTCGCGTGTTCAAAAGCTTGAGCGCAAGGGTGTTATTACTGGTTATCGTGCGCTTATTGATTACGAGCGTCGTGGCTTGCCAGTTAGTGCATTCGTGTCAGTTACTCCGCTTGATTTTGGTAAGGAAGCAACAATTCCTACAAAGTTGCGCGATATTCCTGGTATTGAAGCGTGCTATTCCGTCACAGGAAGCCCAAGTTTTATGCTGGTAGTTCGTGTTGCAACGCCAAGTAAGTTGGAAGAGCTAATCAATACTATTCATCGCATTGTGCCAGTAAGTACGGAAACCACAATGGTTTTGCAGACTTATTTTGATTAAAGTTTTGTATAAATCATATTATGTGTGATTTTTCTGAAACGACAATTAATCCGAGCAATACTTCATTAAATAAAAGTTGTGAAGATGCTGCGGATAAGATTTTAACGCTGCGCAAATCGATTGATAATATTGACGGTGCGATTATTGCGCTTCTATCGGAACGTTTTAAGACTACTAATCGCATTGGTGAGCTTAAAGCTAAAGCTAAATTTGCTCCTTTGGATTCTAAGCGTGAGCAGGAGCAGGTTCAGCGTCTGCTAGATCTTTCTGCTGCTGCTGGCTTAGATGAATCAATCGCATTGCAATATCACAAATTTGTAGTTACAGAAGCTAAAAAGCGTCATCAAAAGATGCAGTCGTAACTTAAAGCGTTTCAGTTAGTAAGTTATTAGAACAGCTTTTGTAACACTTTTGTGTATTTGTGTAGCTTTGTGAATTATAAAGGCGGATAATACAAGTATGACTATTGCAACCGTTGAACGTTACGCGCATATGCTTGATGCTGCAAGTCGAGGTGGCTACGCGTATCCTGCTATTAATGTTACAAGTACTCAAACGCTTAATGCGGCTCTTCAAGGTTTTGCGCAAGCTGAGTCTGATGGCATTATTCAGGTTTCTGTTGGCGGTTCGGCTTATTTTTCTGGGCAGTGCGTAAATAATCGCGTTGTTGGCTCTCTTGCGTTTGCTGCTTTTGCGCATGAAGTTGCATCTCAGTATCCAAATATTACTATTGCTCTTCATACCGATCACTGTGCAGAGGCTTATCTTGACGACTGGATTCGACCGCTTTTAGCTAAAGAAGCAGAGCAAGTAAAAAAGGGGGCAGAGCCTCTTTTCCAATCGCATATGTGGGATGGCTCAACAGTTAATTTGCAACATAATTTAGATGTTGCAGAAGAGTTACTTGACGCTTCGCAAAAGGCTCGTACAATTCTTGAAATTGAAATTGGTGCGGTTGGTGGAGAAGAAGATGGGCATCGTGCCGATATTGACGAGCGCCTATATTCTACGCCTGAAGATGCTTTACGCGTTGTAAAAAAGCTTGGTTTGGGAGAGCGCGGCAGATATATGGCAGCGTTTACTTTTGGCAATGTTCACGGAGCATATAAGCCTGGCGTTGTAAAGTTACGTCCGCAATTGTTGCAAGAAATCCAACAAACTGTGTACGAAGAATATAAAGATACTTGCGATACTCGTACATTTGGCGCATCTAAAAAGCCTTTCCTGCTGGTATTCCACGGAGGATCTGGCTCTACTGCTCAAGAAATTGCAGAAGCTGTGCGCTACGGCGTAGTTAAAATGAATATTGATACGGATACGCAATATGCTTTTACTCGCGCTATTGCAGGACACATGTTTAGCAATTACGATTCTGTTCTTAAGATAGATGGCGAAGTTGGAGAAAAGAAACTTTACGATCCTCGTTCTTGGGGTCGTGAAGCTGAAAAAGCCATGGCTCAACGCGTGGTAGAAGCTTGTGTGCAGCTTGGTTCTGCTGGTAAAGCATTGAAATAGTTAGCTTTAATACTTAAAAGATTTTTCTTACCTCTTAATCGGTAGGGGCGTAGCGATAATCTTGTCAGGTAGGATTGTGCAAATTTGGGCAACGTTAGCCCAAAAAATGGAGGTGCGGCATGCCTGGTATTGTGCTTATTGGCGCTCAATGGGGTGACGAAGGTAAAGGTAAAGCAACAGATTTAATTGGATCTAAAGTTGATATTGTCGCACGTTTTAATGGTGGCAACAATGCTGGCCATACCGTTGTAGTTGGAGATAAGTCTTACGCGCTGCATTTGCTTCCAAGCGGCATTATTAGCCCTAATGTAACTCCTGTAATTGGCAACGGCGTTGTTGTTGATCCGGAAGTTTTGTTTGAAGAGATTGATGCTTTGGAATCTCGTGGAGTTGATTGCTCACGTTTGCTGGTAAGCGAAGCTGCGCACATTATTACGCCGTATCATCGCGTAATAGATAAGGTTACAGAGCGTTTCCTTGGAAAGCACAAAATTGGTACAACCGGTCGCGGTATTGGACCTACTTATGCGGATAAAATTAATCGCGTCGGAATTCGCGTACACGATTTATTTAATGCTGAGCATTTGCGTGACAAAGTTGAGGCGAGCTTGCATCAAAAGAATCAGATGCTTGTGAAGCTTTATAATCAGCATCCTATTGATATTGACGCTGTAACTGCCCAGCTTGTTGAGCTGGGTAAGCGTTTGAAGCCTTATGTTGCTGACACTTCGCTAGTTTTGAATAAGGCAATGGATGAAGGCAAAACCGTTCTGTTCGAAGGCGGACAAGCAACGATGCTTGACGTTGACCACGGCACCTACCCATTCGTTACTTCTTCGAATCCTACTGCTGGCGGCGCTTGCACAGGTACGGGCGTTGGTCCAACTCGCATTACTCGCGTAATTGGTGTTGCTAAGGCTTATATCACTCGTGTTGGCGAAGGTCCATTCCCAACTGAGCTTTTGGATGAGCAGGGCGATTGGCTGCGTGAGCAGGGTCATGAGTATGGTGTTACAACAGGCCGTCCTCGTCGCTGCGGTTGGTTTGATTCTGTAGTAAGCCGTTACGCAACTCGCGTAAATGGTTTAACAGATATTGTTCTTACCAAGCTTGATGTTTTAACAGGCTTGAAGGAAATTCCAGTTTGTGTAGCTTACGACGTGACTTTGGCAGACGGAACTTGCAAGCGCGTGGAAGAAATGCCTGTGGACCAGTCTCTATTCGCTTGTGCAAAGCCAGTTTATGAGATGGTTCCTGGTTGGAGCGAGGATATTTCTCAAATTCACAAGTTTGAAGACTTGCCTCAGAATACTCAGAATTACGTGAAGCGTTTGGAAGAGCTTTCTAATTGCCGTATTTCTGCCATTGGCACTGGCCCGCAGCGAGATCACATTATTAGTGTTCACTCTCTGACTGACTGAAATTGTTTATTGGCTGATGATTAACTTAACAAAACGGCACTTCTCAATTGAGAGTGTCGTTTTGGTTTATGCAAAGAGTTTTGTAAAAGAGTGCAAATGAGTAAAACAAGCGAGAAAAATTGTAAAAATAGCCGCCGCTTATACCTTTTAGTTTTTATTGGTGGCACTTTAGGAGCATTTGTGCGTGGGGTAATTTCTTCCTACGCGCCTCTAATTTACCCGGTAAATCTACAATCTTCTATATTTGGTCAGCTTACTTTAGGCACTTTTTTGTCTAATATGATTGCTTGCTTTATTTTCGCTCTTGTTACTGCAATATCTGTTAAAGCGTTATCTAAAGAAAAGCAAACTTTTTATAAATATGCTTTAGGAACGGGCTTTTGCGGCGGATTGTCAACTATGTCTACTTTCGCATTTGAAAGTGCAGTGTCTTTTGTTACTCCGCGCATGACGTTTGCTATTTTGGGTATGGTTCTTTCCTTAATATTTGGCGTTTTTATGGCGTTTTTTGGCAGTTGGATTGGAACTGGAATTGCAAAGCGCATTAATAGCAAGCAAGAGCAAACTGTTCAAGAAGATAATACTAAGGCGGTGAAGTGATGAATCCATTGTACGTTTTTACTATATTTGTTTTGCCTTGCTTCTTTGGTGGTTTGGGTGCTGTTTTAAGATGCGCAATGACTAAAAAAATTTCTGCAAGCCATGATAGTAGAATTCCTGTTGCAACTCTGTTTATCAATTGTGTAGCTTCGTTTGCTTTAGGAGTTGTTTCTAATGTTTTTATGGCTGCAGTAACAATTTTTGGCGCTAATTTTGTTTATTTGATGATTTTGGGATTCTTGGGTGGATTTTCCACGTTTTCTACCGCGATTTTTGAAGGTGTGGATCTTATTCAAAGAAAGCGCATAAAAGATGGCATTTTTCTACTTTGTGCGGAGCTTATTGCGCCATTTTTGTCTGCTTCTATTGGTTATGTTGCTTTGCAAATTTTGTTATTCCAAATTTTTAGTATTTAAAAGTTAAGTTTTGCGCGCAGAATCGAGTAGTTGTGAGCTTTAAGAATGTGGTGAGCTTTTTAAGTAAGCAGTCAAAGCAAATATTAGAAACTTTTTGTCAGCTTCGCTGGAAAGTAATATTAGCGGGCGTTTTAGTTGGCGTAGTTTCCGGTTCTCTCGTAGCTTTCTACAGATTTGGCATTGAGTATGGTACTGATTTTGCGCGTTGGATGTACTTGCAAATTTTGCATAACACATGGTGGATTGTGCCATGCTTAATTTTTGCCATAATTGCAGGCCTGATTATTGGTTGGATGAGCGTTAAGGAAAGCATGGCTTCCGGAAGTGGTATTCCACAAGTTGTTGGCTACGTTCGCCGCGGTTTGAATATGCGATGGCACACTATTTTGCCGGTGCGTTTTGTTGGCGGTTTGCTAGGTTCTTTATTTGGATTGTCGCTTGGGCGTGAAGGTCCGTCAATTCAAATCGGCGCGTGCGGCGCTCAAATGTTGTCTCGAATCTTCCGTAAAGGAAAGAGAGACGACATTGAGGAGCATTATATTGTAACTGCTGGTGCTGCTGCTGGTCTTTCTGCAGCATTTTCTGCTCCTCTTTCTGGAGTTATGTTTGCTTTAGAAGAAGTACAGAATGGAATGTCGTCTACAGTTTTAATGGGCGCTGCTGTTGCTTCTCTTTTTGCTGATTTTGTTTCACAAAGCTGCTTCGGTTTGCGCCCAGTACTTGATTTCGGCCAAATTCCAGATTTGCCAATGGGATTGCATATTTGGCTTATTCCACTTGGTATTTTTGCCGGATTTGTGGGCTCTTTAATGAATCGTTCTCTTCTTGGGTTGCAAACATTGTATGGATATTTGCCTCAGTGGATGCCGGTTGTAGTAGCCTGCTTAATTGCAATACCAGTTGGTTTATTCCTTCCAGAAGTCCTTGGAGGCGGATCTAACTTAGTGCGTCTTTCGGAATATGGAAAAATAAGTATTGCGATGCTCTGTTTGCTTTTTGTTGCAAAAATGCTTTTTACGTCAACAAGTTTTGGTTGCGGTGCTCCTGGAGGCATTTTTATGCCAATACTTGCTGTTGGTGCGCTCGCAGGCGGAGTCGCAGCTCGCAGTATCACTAGCGTTTCAGCATTTGGTATTGACGCAAAATTCGTATCTGTGTTTGCAGTTTGTGTGATGGCTGGAACGCTATCTGCTTCTGTAAAAGCTCCACTTACTTCGATTTTGCTAACAGTTGAAATGTCTGGAACTATGATCCATACACTTCCAGTGGCAGCTTGCGCATTTATTGCGTTGCTTGTTTCGGATATTCTAAAAACTAAGCCGGTCTATGGTGAACTTCTTGAACGGTATATGCAATCTCATGGAGATCTTGTTCTTAATAATGCGCTAATTGCCGAATGATTAATGTTTTAACCACATTGATTTAATTTTATTGCAAACCAACTTGCGTATGCGTTTCAATAGGCGCATGAGTACAAATATTGATTTAAATAACAAGTTGGTTAGCGCTAGGCAAACTGATTCAAGCGGTACTAGTAATTTAGCTAGATTTAGTGCGTCGAAAGACGTTAATCGTTACGTTTACCCGCCTCAAGCGTCGAGCTATTCTAATCCAAGCGCAATTCGTAGCGATTGTGTTAATTCATCTACTCTTGTAGACGATCATACTGTAATAACTACTATTGCGCCCAAAAATCGCAATATTTCATTACAAAATCTGAATCAGTCTTTGTGTGAATATTCAGAAGAAGCGCCGCTTGAAAGCGAATTTCTTGAGGCGCTGCCTTCGAATATATTGGTTGGAACTGCGGCAACTGATGGAATTGGTTTGAGCACGTTATTGTCTATTATGGCTCGTTATATAAGCAAGCAAGGCTACAGTGTTGCGATTGTAGATGCTGATTTAACGCATGGCGGTTTGGATGTTTTGTTGGGGTTAGAATCCGATGAAGGTAGGCGCCTGCAAGAAGTAGAAGCACCTCTTGGTCGTTGCGATGGATATGTGCTAAAAAATGAGCTTATTCATTGGGATGATGTTGATGTTTTAGCATTTTCTCCTTGGCGCAGCGAGCGTCCAGAGCCGTGGGTTGTTGAGGCTGTAATTCGCGCTTTGGCTGAAGCGTGCGATGTGGTTATTGTAGATATTGGATCTGGGAAATCCTCAGTTGAAATTTACAAAAGTATTCCCCAACTTTCTGCTTCTGCAACGCTTGCTTCTGTTGAATTATCTGTTCTTGATTTAGCTCGTTTTCGCGCATATTCGCATGTGCTTAAGTCAACTTGCAATGTTGATATTAGCAGCGATGACTTTGCCGCAATAGGGATGTGCCCTAGAGGTCTAAAACAAAAATCATATGTTTTAAGTGTTGACGAAGCTTCTGAATATCTTTCAATGCAGATATTAGGGTTTTTGCCGTATGATTCAAACCTTCATGCAGACATTATAGGAGGATACGGTATTCGCGAAGTCCCTTCTTGTATGAAATCTGCTATGAAAAAACTAGGAAACTGGCTTTTTACAGAGGCAATCTTTAGCAAAAAAGAAAGTTCAAGCAAACGTCGTCACTCTAAATTTAGTCATTTTTCATATTCAAGGGGAAAGTATGGTCGTAAATAATTCTCACGATATTGATTTCGGAATTTTGCAGGAATTTGCAAATGATTCACGAGTTACAGATATGGTTGTGGGCGAAGATGGACGCGTGTGGGTAGATTGTGGTCAGGGTTTAAGAGAGTGTAAGCCTAGAGTGCCAATGCATAGCCCCAAATTATTAAGAGAGTATGCAGTGTGGTTATGTGCTCAGCTTGGCAAGAGGCTTGATGATGCTTGCCCTATTGCAGATGCTTCAACTAACTCTGGTATTCGTATTCACGCAGTTTTGGCACCAGTTGTAGCACAAGGTGCAGCTTTGTCAGTGCGATTCCCAACTTTAAAAAAGTATGATTTATTAGCATTAAGTAGCCAAGGAATGTTTCCTAAAGAAATTGCGTATATTCTTGGATTCCTTGTGAAATTAAAGGCAAACATATTGATTACAGGCAGCACTGGTTCTGGTAAGACTACGCTTATGAAAGCTCTTCTTGCTATGGCGGATGCGCGTGATCGAATTATTTCTGTGGAAGAAACTCGTGAATTAGGTGAGCTGACTGCAAATCATGTTTCGCTAAGCGTTCGCGAAGCCAATGTGGAAGGGGTTGGAGAAATTGGATTATCTCAATTAGTAAAAGCAACTTTGAGGATGCGTCCAGACAGAATTGTTTTAGGCGAGTGCAGAGGGGAAGAAATTGCTGATTTGCTACGCGTTTTTACTTCCGGCCATAAAGGCGGCATGACTACGATTCATGCGGATGAAGTAGAAAAAGTTCCTGCTCGGCTTATGGCTCTTGGCTTGCTTGCAAAATTAGAGCCTGCAGCATTATGCGCTTTGGCTGCAGGAGCTTTTGATGTAGTAATTCATGTGGAGCGTGCTTCGGATGGCAGACGTATGGTTCACGAAATTGGTGTTCTGCAATATTTGCCTGCCGCTTCAGCTTTACAAGGCAAAGCAGTTTTGCGTTTGGAGCGATGTTTTAGTGATGGTAGTATCCGTGTGCTTGTTTTACCTGAGTGGAAAAAGTTTGCTAAGTGTTGGCGGCTTCCAGAAGATATTAGTAACATTTTCGCGAGTAATTTTAGTAAAAATAATTTTAATCAGCGTAATTTTAATCAAATAGCTTCGTAACTTTCATTCTTTGATTGGGGGGAATATGGATATTGAAGAAGCTCTTGCCGGTTTAATTGCTGCATTGAGATCCGGCTCAACGTTTGAAATGATATTGCAAAATGATGCTGATTTTAAGAATAATATTTGTTCTAATGAGGTCAGCACAAAGATGATTTACAGGTGGCTTAATAGTAGATGTTCTATTAAAAATCGTAATCTATCTGCAGCCCAGCGTAGGCGAATTGAAAACCATATGCAATCTGTTTGCGAAAATCTTATGGCGGCTTATGAATTAAGCAATACGTTAGGCTGTGAAATGGCTACTTGTGTAGAAGCTGCTTCGGCATCGTATCATGCTCGCCGCAGAGCTGAAGATCTGCAAGCAGACGTATCTGCAATGCCATCTGCCACAATAAAATTACTTACCGCATTGCCTTTTTTGTCTCTATTAGCAGGCGAATTGCTTGGTGGTCATCCGATTCTTATTTTGCTAACTACCGTATATGGGTGGGTTTTGTTGATTGTTGGCGCGATTTCTTACAGTCTTGGCTTTGCATGGGTTAAGTCAATGTTGCGAATATCTAATCATAATATGGCAAGTTCGGTTATTAGGAAGTAAAAATGGAGTATAACAGTCGTCTTTTGCTGATTGTGCCTGTATTCGTTATTATGGCTTGGCAATTTTGCAATATTTCTTTTGGATCTAAAACATTGATTGGTTATAAAAGATTAAATATTGGCTATTTTGATACTAAATATGAGTGGCGTAATGCTTATTCTAAAGATATTGATCCTCTGCTTGGATTGCATATGATTATTGTTGCTTTGCGCAGTGGCGTTGCTATTCCTAGAGCTTTGAACGTAGTCGGTGCTGTTTTGCCTGGCGGCCACGGATTGTGGATGTGTGATGTATCCAGAGCTTTGATTTCTGGGGATAGCTGGCATGAAGCGTGGTCTCCTCCGCATGTTCTTAAAAATATTCAATCTGTTTCAAAAAGCAAAAACCGTCACAAAAAACTTGAAAAAATAGATTCATCGTCAGTTTTAGCAACTTGGTTAATGACTTCTTTGCGCGAATCCTGGTGTAATGGTTCTTCGCCTGTTCCGGTACTACTTGCGCTTTCTAAGCATTACGAAATCACTATGGAAAATGTTGCTAGGCAGGAAACTTCCAGGCTGTCTGTGCGATTATTGCTACCAGTTGGATTGTGCTTTCTGCCAGCTTTTATATGTATTGGTATTCTTCCTACGGTTGCTTCTCTTATGCGATAGTAGATTAAATTTTGTTAAGAAAATCTTATTTTTGAATTTTCTTAAGCGGTTTCCAAAAGATTTCAATGCTTTTTAGCTTTTATCCACAATGAAGATTTTTTCTTGGACTTTGCAAATCAACCTGCAAAAATATTTTTATCCGAAAATTTCGGATAAATTGAAGGGAAAGGTACAAATAATGGTTGGGATAATTCAAAAACTTGTTGCAAGATACACTGTATCGATGCTTCAACTAAATGACCAATTATCAGTTGTAGAAATGCGCCTGCATCAAAAAGGTAAGCAGTATATTAACAATCTTCAAAAGCAAGATTCTGGTGCTGTAACCGCCGAGTATGCTGTAGTGCTTATTGCTGCGACTGGTTTTGCTGCATTATTAGTTGCCATTTTGAAATCAGATGCAATACGCAAAACATTGACAGAATTAGTGAAAAAAGCGTTGAAAATTGGTTGATTGATTTTGGCTAATTTATTGATGCTTTATGTTTAGTGAAATGAGCTTATGATGCGGAAGAATATTTTGCATGAATGTTTTGTGTTATGCAAAAAATTATTGCGTAATATTAATACGCGTGATTTTGGTGCTGTAACTGCTGAATTTGCAGTTGTTTTGCCGTGTGCAATAGTGCTTGTAGTTGTACTTCTTGGAGTTGGTAGAGCAGTAGTATGCAATATGAATTGTCATGATGCAGCTTCCCAGGTTGCTTACTACATGGTTACTCATCACGACGATAAAGCTGCTGCAAGTATCGTGCAGAAAGTTGCAGGTTCAGGAGCATCTGTGCAAATAAATCGTAATGGGAATATGGCTAATATTGTTGTGAAATGTCCTCTTATTCCAGATCCGCTTCACATATTGCCTCCTTTGGTGGAAAGTCGCGTAAGTCAGGTTTTGGAATGAGTTCGCATTGTTGTTTTAATTGTTTAGTATCTTTCGCTCGTAAGAAGAGCAGTAAGGCAGATTGCGGTTCTGGCACAGCGCTAGGCATTATGCTGGTAATCGCAGTCTGCTCAATGCTTGCTGTTGCTGCAATTTTGGGGCATGTTCTTAGTGCTAGGCATCAAGCTTACGCAGTTGCTACTGCAGCTGCGTTGTCAGGGGCTTCCGCTTTACAGCGCATGGAAAATAATCCTTGTGAATTTTCTACTAGAACTGTTACGTCAAGTCACGCAATATTGAAATCTTGTAAGTCGGCTAAAGATGAAGTCACTGTAAGCGTTACAGTTCCTTTGAATATTCCTTTAGCTCCAAGCGTAGAAGCTTCGGCTCGAGCAGCATTGGAAAATTGTGATAAATAAAAGTAATTAATATTCTTTTGTTTATAAGAGGGTGGCGGCTGCTGCTAATCTGAAATAAGATATATCGGGGAAACATTTAGGTCGCGGTAGGTTAGAAAACATGGCACTTGCACTGTATCGTAGATATCGTCCGGACACATTTGATGGTGTTATTGGGCAGGATCAAGTTACCGTACCTTTGTCTAGAGCATTAGACCAAGGCAAAATCACTCATGCTTATTTATTCTCTGGTCCTCGCGGATGCGGTAAGACCAGTTCTGCGCGCATTTTGGCACGTTGCATTAATTGCGAAGAAGGTCCTACTTCTCACCCATGTGGTAAATGTCAGAGCTGTAAAGATTTGGCAACTGGTGGCCCTGGGTCTATTGATGTTGTAGAAATAGATGCTGCAAGCCATAACGGTGTTGACGATGCTCGAGAGCTTCGAGAGCGTGCGGGTTTTGCTCCAGCTCGAGACCGCTATAAAATCTTTATTCTCGATGAAGCTCATATGGTAACTCCACAAGGTTTCAACGCATTGTTGAAAATTGTGGAAGAGCCTCCTGAGCACGTTATGTTCATTTTTGCTACCACTGAACCAGATAAAGTAATTGGCACTATTCGTTCCCGCACCCATCACTACCCATTCCGTCTAGTTCCTCCAGAAGTTATGGGTCCTTATCTTGAAGATATATGTAAGAAGGAAAGCATTAATCCTGCTCCTGGTGTTTTACGTCTTGCTATGAGAGCAGGTGCGGGTTCCATGCGTGACACTCTTTCTGTGCTTGATCAACTTATGGTCGGCGCAGTTGATGGTGCTATTTCTCTGGATTCTGCAGTTGCTTTGCTTGGGTTTACGCCTAGTGAATTAATTTCTGAAGCCATTGATGCGCTTATTGAGCATGATGGTGCTGCAATATATGACGTTGTTCGTCGCGTTGTTGTTGGCGGCTACGATACTCGAAAATTTGTTGAAGATTTGTTAGGCAGAGTGCGAGATTTACTTCTTATGGTTTCTGCCGGAGCTAAAGCTGCTTCCGATCTGCTTAATGATATTGCTCCAGAAGATTTGGAAACCTTGCAGCGTCAATCTTCGCAAATGACGTTACCTAATTTAGCGCGTATGGCTCAAACTATTAATGAAGCGCTAAGCTCAATGGCTGGTGCTGTTTCGCCTCGCATGAATCTGGAAATTCTTGTTGCTCGTTTGCTTGCAGATAGTGACATTACTGCAAATGTGCAAGGTAAATCTTTTATAGGTGCAACAAATCCGCAAAATAAATCTTTTGCGCAAAAGCAGCAAGATAAGTCTTCTGTGAAAGAAACTAAGCAAGAAGAGCCTTCGGAATCTTCTGCTGGATCTTTAGCTGAATCTTCTGCTGGACCTTCGCCGGTAGCTTCTTTGGAATCTCCGTTGCAATCTTCGTCAGAATCTTCTGCAGAATCCTCTAATTCTGTTACAAAAACGCAGAATAATGATTCTCTAAGTGCAGACGAAATGTGGGATGAAGTAGTCTCTAAGTTGCCAGAAGATGCGCGCGAATATGTGACGCGTAAGTACGTTCCTAAAGTGCAATTAAACTCTGAGCAATCTGGGCGTCAGCGTTTAGTGCTTACTTTTAATGAGCCTATGAGTCAGCATGCTTTTGCGCTCGCAGTATGCACTACATCTCCTTACGATGGTCAAAAAGTACCAAAAGTGGTAATGAGCGTAGTGAAAGACGTTTTTGGTAATCAGGTAATGATTGCTCCTGCTCCTGTTGCGTCTAACGGAGAAGCGGTGGAATCTGTTGCAAGAATGGATCCTAAGCGTCTTGCTCAAGTAAAACGCGATATTTTATTGCGCAAAACTGGCATGACTGCAGGATTTATTGGTAAAACAACTTCTGACAGCGGTGGATTTACTGAAAGTAAAACAGAAAAGGATTCCTCGGATTTTCTAAACGCTGATGGCTCCGCAGCATCAGTAGTATTTGAGAATACTGCGGAAGATGCAAAGCAAGAAGCTGCTTTGCCGGACGTTGAAGATGATGCTTGGGCGGATATGTCATCTGTGCCTATTGCGGATGTTATGACACTTCCTAACGCTTCTACTTCGGCACTTGATGTATCTACTAAAACGCAAAGCACGCCGCAAGTAAAAATGCAGTCTGCGCAATCTAATGCTGACGTTACTAATGCTGACGTTACTAATGCTGACGTTGCTAACGCGCATGTTTCAAATGTGGCTGTTTTAGGCGCTTCTAAGTCAAGTATTTCTGATTCAGGTTCTGCTAGTCCAAAAGAAATTACGCAAGAGCCTGTAGTCCCTACAAGTGGAGCGTCTGCAGATGAATGTTCTATGGATGATATTTCCTTGGAAGCTGCATCTTCAGTAGACGTGGATGATCTTAAGGCAATGTTTGAGGTTAAAAAGGTTGAAGAATTTGCTGCAACCGATCCAAAAAATCCAAAGAATATTTCTGCAAACGTTAAGAAAAAGCAAGAGGAGTAGTTAACTGTGCATAATGCATCGTCGTACGATGGCGCAATTGGTCGTTTAATTGACGAGTTTTCAAAACTTCCTGGAATCGGACCTAAAGGCGCTCAACGCATTGCTTTTTATATACTTTCTGCGTCTGAGCAAGAAGCGCAATCTTTAATAGATGCCATAAACGATATGAAGTCGAGTGTGCGCTTTTGTGATATTTGCGGAAATGTTTGCGAACAAAGCCCTTGTGCGGTTTGTGCAGATCCTCGCAGAGACCATAGCAAAATTTGCGTAGTTGAAGAGCCTAAAGACATTATGAGCATTGAGCGCACTCACGAATATGATGGCGTTTACCACGTTCTTGGCGGAGCTATAAACCCAATGGCAAATGTTGGTCCTGGAGATTTATCAATTACTCAATTACTTGAGCGTCTTAAAAATCCTCAAATTAAAGAGGTTATTCTCGCGCTTGACCCAAATATTGAAGGCGAAGCAACAGTTACATATTTGGCTCGCCTGTTAGATCCTCTAGGTATTAAAATTACGCGTTTGGCAAGTGGCTTGCCTGTTGGTGGTGATTTGGAATATGCGGATGAAATTACTCTCGGACGCGCTTTCAGCGGGCGACAAGCTGTGTAGTAGTAAAATTTAACGAGCAAATTATCAATAATTGCGAATAATAGGGCGCAGTTGATACTCTGATACCAGACCAAATATTTGGAATATCCGTTCGTTCATCTGTTTATACATGAGCAAGGGGTAAAAATTGGCGCTTATCGTACAGAAATACGGCGGCTCGTCTGTGGCTGACACTGATTCCATACAGCGCGTTGCTAAACGTATTCTTTCCACAAAAGCAGCTGGCAATGATGTAGCAGTTGTAGTTTCTGCAATGGGGGACACTACTGACGATTTAATTGATCAGGCAATTAGTGTTAATGCGCATCCTCCTGCTCGCGAAATGGATATGCTTATGACTGCAGGCGAACGCATCTCTATGAGCTTGCTTGCTATGGCTATTCATGCTCAAGGATCTCACGCATACTCTTTTACCGGTTCTCAAGCAGGTTTTATGACCGACATGAAATTTGGTGCAGCTCATATTCGCGCAGTAAAACCAGACCGTGTTCGTCGCGCGCTTAGTAAGGGAAGTGTTGCGATTGTTGCCGGATTCCAAGGCATTAGCGAAATGGGGGATGACACTACTCTTGGCCGCGGAGGTTCGGATACTTCAGCAGTTGCTCTTGCAGTTGCTTTAGGAGCTGACGTTTGTGAAATTTATACAGATGTTGATGGTGTTTTCACCGCAGATCCTCGTATTGTTCCAACTGCTAAACGTATTCCAGTTATTGATTACGATTCGATACTAGAAATGTCTTCATGTGGTTCGCGTGTGCTCGCTTTGCGTTGCGTTGAGTATGCTCAGCGTTTTAGTATGCCGCTTCACGTTAGGAGTTCCTTCTCTCACAGAAATGGAACTCTTATTGTGCCGCGAAATGTTAATCCACGTACTTTACCTAATTTAAGTTGATTTAAGCAAGTTTATTTTTATAGATAATTATTTTTTATAGATAATATTTAAGCAAATAGAAATTAAGGGCGGTAATAATGGTAAACCAGGAGATTCGTTCTACTATGGGCGACTTGTTCCCAGATTTAGGTGTTGAAACGCCTGTTATTTCAGGTGTTGCTCACGATCGCAGTGAGTCTATGATTACAGTTCGCGGTATTCCGGACGTTCCTGGAATGGCTGCAAAAGTATTTACTACTCTTGCAAAAGCTAATGCAAATATAGATATGATTGCACAAGCAAGCGCATCTACGGGTACTGCGGATATTTCCCTTACTGCTCCTAGCTCGTCGATGAAAGCAATTTGTAAAGTTCTTGAAGAAGCGCGTGATGAATTGAAGTTTACTTCTATGGATGTTGACCCTACTGTTGGGAAAGTTGCAGTGGTTGGTGTTGGTATGAAGATGCACTCTGGTTTAGCGGCTACTTTCTTTACTGCATTAAGTGATCACGGTATCAATACGCTTATGATTTCTACTTCAGAAATTCGTATTGCCGCTTTGGTTCCTGTTAATCAGCTTGATGAAGCTGTTCGAGCCTTACACACGGCTTACGGATTGGATGCTAACCAAATCGAAGCTGTTGTTTACGGCGGCAGCGGACGTTAAAAATCGAAATTATTGGCATAACCACTATTAAGGGAGAAATAAGATGACGATTATCAATGAAACAGGTGTAAACGTAGCTGTTTTAGGTGCTACTGGCCAAGTTGGTATGGTAATGCGCCGTGTTCTTGATGAGCGTGATTTTCCCGTTCGAGATTTACGTTTTATGGCTTCTGCTCACTCTGCGGGAACAGTTTTGCAATATCGTGGGAAAGATATTGTTGTAGAAGATGTAGAAAAAGCTGATTTGCGCGGAATTGATATAGCTATTTTTTCTGCAGGCGGTGGAACTTCAAAAATTTGGGCTCCAAAATTTGCTGAAGCTGGCGCAATAGTAGTAGATAATTCTTCTCAATGGCGTATGCATGACGATGTGCCTCTAGTTGTTGCAGAAGTAAATCCCGAAGATTTAGACACAATCCCTTGTGGAATAGTAGCAAATCCAAATTGCACAACAATGGCTTGCATGCCAGTGTTGAAGCCACTTGCAGATGCTTTTGGATTAAAGCGGTTAATAGTATCTTCCTATCAGGCTGTTTCTGGAGCTGGAAGAGCTGGTGCTTTGCAGCTTATGAATGAGGCTCAAGCTGCGCTGAATCAAGGCGCGGATAAATTAGTTTTTGATGGTAGTGCAATAGATTTTCCAGAACCTACCAAAGTTGTTCGCACAATCGCATTCAATGCAGTGCCTTTTATTGGTGCAATTGTTGACGATGGTTCTGAAGAAACTGACGAAGAGCAAAAGTTGCGTAATGAAAGTCGTAAGATTTTGCATCTGCCAAATCTTGCTGCGTCGTGCACTTGCGTTCGAGTAGGCGTTTTTACTGGCCACGGTATGAGTGTTAATGCTGAGTTTGATAATGACGTAACACCGGATATGGCTCGCGAAGTTTTAAGCAAGGCGTCTGGTGTTGAATTGAATGATATTCCTACTCCTCAGCTTGCTGCAGGTAAATCCGCAAGCTATGTTGGGCGTATTCGTCAAGATCAAGCTGTGGATGGCAAGCGAGGGCTGGCGCTTTTTATTACTAACGATAATCTTAGGAAAGGCGCTGCGCTTAATGCTGTTCAATTGGCGGAAATTATTGCGAAAAAACGTAATTTTGCTTAAATATCGAAATTAATTGCTCGCAATTGTGAAAGTCTCTGCGTAAACTGTAAGTATGTCGGTAGCATCGGAAGAAATACAGCAGCAGCTTGATCGTATAGTAGCACTCGGGTATCCGGACGTGGCGGATATGAGTGCTGATGCTTTTCGTTCTCTTGCTCTGCCTCTTTTGCGCGCGCTTAAAAATAGTGATTTAGGAACGAATATTTTATTGGTTCCTACGCGTGAGCTTGTTTCTCCAGAGTCTTTGATTTCTCGTACGAGTATTGACCGCATGGCTGGTTTTACAACTATGCCTCCTCGCGATATTGCTAGTTTTATGCCAAAAGATGGTTTTGAGCCTCCGGAAGGTCCGTTCTATTTGGCAATTGATCCTCATGCGGGCGGATCTTACTTAAACAGAGAGCCGGATGTTGCTAGTAAGCTTATTGATTCCGACGAACGCTTACCTCTTACTTTGGAAGAAGGGCTTGCGATTGTTACTCAACATCCGGATTGGTTGGAAAATAAGAATGGGTTTAATCTGCTCGGCTCTCAAAGCACGGATGGAAGAGTTCCTAGCATTTGGATGAGTCAGGGCGCTCCACGCTTAGGTGCAGTTTGGCCAAATTCTCGTCATACTTGGCTTGGTAACGCGTATTGCATGGCACGCCGTGGAATCTCGATTCTTTAAGTACAATTCATAAAATCTTCACGGTTATTACGTAAAATAGTTATAGCAATAAAACAAGAATCCATAACAAAAGTTGAAAACCACTATCAATGGATGATACTTACGAAAGGCGCATTGTGGCATATATAACTTTTGATCATGTTGTAAAAGAATACCCGTCTGGTTCTTCTGCCGTTCGGGCTTTAGATGATGCCAGTTTTACGGCAGAACGTGGTGAGCTTACAGTAATTTTGGGCGCATCTGGCGCTGGAAAAACAACGGCCTTAAATATTTTAGGCGGTATGGATACGGCTACGAGTGGTCGCGTTATTGTTGGGGATTGCGATGTTACTAAGCTTAAAGGAAAAGGTTTAGTGCGTTATCGCCGCGAAGATATTGGTTTTGTTTTTCAATTCTATAATTTAGTTCCAAATTTGACTGCTCTTGAAAATGTTGAGCTGGCTTCGCAGATTTGTTCAGATCATTTTGATCCTGCCCAAACGCTTAAAGATGTTGGCTTGGCAGATCGTTTACAAAACTTCCCAGCGCAACTTTCCGGCGGCGAGCAGCAGCGCGTATCTATTGCTCGCGCTCTTGCTAAAAAGCCGAAGCTTCTTCTATGTGACGAGCCTACAGGTGCTTTGGATTATGAAACAGGCAAGTCAGTGTTGCAATTATTGCAAGATATTTGCCGCACGGAAGGCATGACAGTTTTAATCATTACCCATAATGCTGCAATTGCGCCTATGGCACATAAAGTTGTGCGCTTCCGCTCTGGAAAAGTCGTAAGCGAGACTATACAAGAGAATCCTATGGCCATTGCTGATATTGAGTGGTGATTTTAATGAGTGCATTATTTATTAGCGCCGTTAGAATGTGGATTCATCAGTGGCGACGTTTCTGTGTACTTGCAGTTATTGCAATGCTTGGCGTTGCTGTTATGACAGGAATTTACGCTGGCTGCAACGATATGCTTCTTGGTACGAACGACATGTACGAAAAGTTGCATGCATACGATTTGCAAATCGTATCTACCTTGGGTTTAACTAAAGATGATGTTGCTTCTTTGCAAAAATTATCTAACATAAGCGAAATTGAAGCCGAACGTTTTTGGAAAGCTACAGCGCATTCTGATGACGATGCAAGTTCCACATATGCAATGAATTTTGTGCATTACGATTCGCAAAAAAATATGAATCGTCTTCATTTGCTTCACGGCAATATGCCTACTAATAATCGAGAAGCCGTTGTAACTCAACGATTTTTGCACGATAGCGGCTTAAATATTGGCAGTACCGTTGTTGTAAATTTGCAGCAGTCGGCCGCATTCGGCAGCAGTGTTTCAAATAATTCAAATAAAAAATCTGAAAAATATAATCTTCTAATTACTGGAAGCGTCTTAGATAGTAACGATTTAAACAATCCTGAAGGTTACCAGTCAAAAGCTTTTCGTAATTCTGTAACATCTCGCTACCCAATCTTTACGTCTGCAGCCCCAAGCAACATGAGTGACCTGCCGTATTCTGCAATATCTGTGAGATTGAACGATACTAAGAATGTTAATGCGTTTTCTAAATCGTATCGCAATATTGTTGACGACGCGTCTGAACAAATTCGCGAAAAAGTGCAGTCTAAGCGCGAAAAAGTTCGTCGAAATCAGATTATTGATGAGATAGCGAATAGAGAAGCGAAAAATATTATTGCGAATGACCCAAGGATAAAGCTTGCTTCAAATTCTGTGAAAGAACAAGTAAAAGCGAAAATTCTAAAGCAGATTAGGCCAGAAATACAAAAGAAAGTTCCTCAAGCACAATGGCATATATCTACTAGAATTGCTAATGATAGTTACGCAAGCTTACGCTCCGACGTTGCTTCGATTCAGTCACTTGGTTATGCTTTCCCGGCAGTATTTCTTGTAGTTGCCATGATGATGAGTTTAACAGCTATGGCACGTATGGTTGAGGAAGAGCGAAGTCTTATTGGAACGTACCTAAGCCTGGGTTATGGACGTTCTGCTGCAGTTACAAGGCACGCGTTCTTCGCTATTTTAGCATGCTTTATTGGTGGTGGAGTTGGGGATATTGTTGGATTCCTTGCAATCCCTTCGCTTCTTTTGAAGATTTTGCGCGGACTTTACGCTGTACCAGGTGTTAGTTTGCGTTACGACTGGTTATACGGTTCACTGTGTGTGATTGCTTTTGTGATTCCTGTAGCAGTTTGCACAATAGTTGTTAGTTGGCGTGAAACAAAGCAAGTTCCTGCTGATTTACTTCGTCCAAAAGCTCCAAAAGCTGGCGCTCGCGTACTTCTTGAGCGTTTGCCTTGGATTTGGAAGCGTATGAGCTTCCTAAATAAAGTAACTATTCGCAACATAGCGCGCTTTAAAGGCAGATTATGCATGACAATCGGCGGTGTTGCTGGCTGCACTGCACTTATTGTGTGCGGTCTTGCATTAAACGATACCGTCGCAACTTTAGGCACTCGTCAATATGAGGGAATCTACCATTACGATATGATCGCGATTTCTGCTCCCGATTCTTTCCAAAGCATGAGAAAGCGTGTGGAACAAGATAAGTCGAATAATAAAGTAGAAACTATGCTTCCTGCTTACATAAGTTCTGGCGAAATTGCTAAGCATCAAAATTCGGGCAACAACAAATCTGAGCATAACAATGTAGAAGATTCTGAAAGTGTGCAAATGATTGTTGTAAAAGATGCGGATACTTTAGCTCGTCTTGTGCGATTGCAAAATATTGACAACAATTTGCAACCTGTTAAGCTCACAGATGACGGCCCGTTGCTTTCTCAAAGCGCAGCCGCTTCTTTGGATATCAATCGCGGAAATGAAATCACAGTAACTAACGCAAGTTTTAAGCGCACAACAGTAAAAGTTAATGCTATTGTTCGAAATCTAATTGGTTCAAACATGTATATGACTTCTAGATGTTACGAACGATTGTTTAATGATAAAAATAGTAAATCTCTAAAGCATAATGCGTTGATTCTTCGTTTGCGTGGCAGCGATGATAAAAAAATAAAGTACGCGAATAATGTTTCGGAGCGTGATAGCGTTCTTGCGGTTATGAATATTACGAAAATGAAGCATGCTTTTAGTTTTGATCTTATGAATGCTGTTGTTGCTCTGATTGTAACGTTAGCTGCAGGTTTGGCTTTAGCAGTGCTATTTACTTTGGCTAGTACGAATATTTCGGAGCGTTCGCGTGAAATGGCAACTCTAAAAGTTCTTGGCTTCTATAGAAGAGAAATTCATTCTTACGTACATAAAGAGATGCTAACTCTTACTGTAATCGGTATCGCTGTAGGTTTACCGTTGGGAAGGTTGATTGCAGGCTTGCTGACCAAAGCTCTTAGAATGCCATCGCTTTATTTTGAGGTGGAAGTAGCTCCGTTAAGTTACTTTATTGCAGGCGTTGCAACATTAATTTTCGCTTTGATTGTGCAGTGGGCCACTAATCCTGCTCTTGATCGCATAGATCCGGTTAGCTCTCTAAAAAGTGTGGAATAGCGCAATAGTTAAGGGTGCAGATAGAATAAAAAGTTCGTATATACAAGGAACGGAGTTTTGGCAATGAATATGACGGCGAATAATGACAATTCCAACCAAATGGAACGCAGTCTTACTAAGCGTCATGTGCAATTTATTGCTATCGGCGGCACAATTGGTACTGGTTTGTTCCTTGGTTCCGGAAAATCTATTAGCTTAACAGGTCCGAGTATTGTATTTGTTTACATTATTGTTGGCTTGATTATGTTCTTGCTTATGCGCGGCATTGGCGAACTTATGTACAAAGATCCGAACCAGCATACTTTTATTAGTTTTATTACGCGTTATCTTGGCAGAGGCTGGGGTAATTTTGCTGGGTGGTCTTATTGGTTTGTGCTTGTGCTTATTGGTATGAGCGAGATTACGGCAGTTAGCACGTATTGCGTCACATTTTTCCAAACTTTCGATATTGACGTAAGTCATTGGAAATGGCTTATAGAAGTAGTATTTTTAGCGGCTTTAGTGTGCATAAATCTGGTTGCTGTAAAGCTTTTTGGAGAAACTGAGTTTTGGTTCTCCATGATTAAAATTACTTTGATTGTTGCGCTTATAGTTACTGCTATTGTGATGGTTGTAATTGGGTATCATTACCCAGCAACTCAACTTCATGGAGGGGTTATTAGTCCTGCTGGGCATGCTAGCGTCGATAACATTTTCAATAATTTTTCTCTTATGCCAAATGGTTGGGTTGCATTTTTGATGAGCTTCCAGATGGTGTTTTATGCGTATCAGCTTATTGAGTTCGTCGGCGTGACTGTTTCGGAAACAAAAAATCCTCGCAAAGTTTTGCCTAAGGCTATAAACGGCATAATTACGCGTATTTTGATTTTTTATGTTGGCGCTCTTGTGGCAATTATGCTTATTGTTCCATGGCAGCGTTTCAAGGCTACTAATGCTGAAGGCACATTTATGTCTCCGTTCATTATGGTGTTCCAGTATGCTGGCTTGCATTGGGCCTCTGCGCTAGTATTCTTCGTGGTTATTACGGCTGCATCTTCTGCTCTTAACTCTTTGCTGTATTCTGCCGGCCGCCACATGTATCAGATTGCTATTGAATCTCCTTCTCCCATTTTGGGTAAGTTGCGGAAGGTGTCGCATACTAAAGTTCCTGCTCGCGCAATCATATTTTCTTCTGTATTAATCCTTCTTTCTCCGGTAGTTAATTCGATTCCTGGAGTTCATGGTGCGTTTATTTTGTTCGCTTCTGCGTCTTCGGCTGTAATCATCATGATTTACATTCTGATTATGGTTACGCACCGTAAGTATCGTAAATCTGCTGATTTTATGGCGGATGGTTTCTTAATGCCGCATTATAAGCTTCTTAACTCGCTTACCATTGCGTTCTTCGTGTTTGTGTATATCACATTGTTTATTAGTGAAGATACTCGCGTTTCTGCAATTGGCGGTTTAGTTTGGCTTGTGCTATTTGGAGGTTACTGCGCTCTGCACGAGCATTGGCAGAATCGCGATTTAGCAGCTGCTTTGCGCAAGTGACATTCTTTCCTGCACAAGTTCTGTTATGCTTACTGTGTGCGAATTATTGTTGCAGATTGTAGTGCTGAATATACAGGTAGATTAAACGCTACGCTTCCGCTATCTAAGCGTGTGCTGCTTATTAAAGCAGATGGTAGTGTGCTGATTTTTTCGGAGCTTGGAGCGTATAAGCCACTTAATTGGATGGTTGCGCCTTGTACAATGCGCATACTTCAAAAAGAAAATGGTGAAGAATCTACTTCTAACGAGCTTTCTGATGGTTGTATTCTTCGAGTTGCTGCATCAAAAGGTGATGATTTACTCAAAATTTCTTTAGAGCACATATACAGTGACAGCACTTATTATTTGGGTGAGGATCCTGGATTAGTTAAAGATGGTGTTGAGGAGCATTTGCAGCGATATTTGGCTGAGCAGATTGAGCGCATTGGGGAAGGCGCGAAGCTTGTTCGTCGAGAGTATCCTACTGCTATTGGTCCAGTTGATATTATGGCTCAGGATGCTGAAGGCGTGCACGTTGCGATTGAGATTAAGCGTCACGGTGGCATTGATGGTGTAGAGCAACTTACTCGTTACTGTGAGTTGCTTAATCGCGATCCGTTACTTAAGCCCGTTCGTGGCATTTTTGCTGCTCAAACAATTAGCCCACAAGCTAGAGTTTTGGCGGAAGATCGCGGTTTTACTTGTCTTATTCTCGACTATGACGATATGCGCGGTGTTGAATCCGACGACCTTCTTCTGTTTTAGATTTAGACGCATACACAAAAACCCCTCGAAAATGAGGGGTTTTTGTAATCAATCACTTGCGTATTTTTGTAAATTATCTCGCAAATTATCTAGCTAATTATTTTGCAAAATATTTTGCTTTGCTAGGCATTGCGAAATTTACAAACTCACGAAGCGTAAAGAATATCCACAACGAAGTACAGAGTGGAGTTTGCAGGGATTGTTACATTTCCCTTTGCATCCTTCTTATCTTCTTTGCCGTAGCCATCTTCTGGAGGAATTACAAGCAGAACTCGAGATCCAACTTTCTTTCCAGCCAAACCTTTAGTCCAACCTGGTATTACGCCTCCTGCAAGAGAGAAGTCTGCAGGCATTGAGCGAAGCCAAGAGGAATCAAACTGATGCATTTTGCCGTCTTTATCTGTGGTCCATCCAGCATAATGAGCAGTTACGGTGCTTTTTGCGGTTACCTTTTTGCCGGTTCCTTCAATCAAAGTCTGAGAAACAAGCTTTCCATCTGGCACATAGTTGTTCTTATCTAAGGATGGAACTCCAGATTTATCAAGAGTTACCTTTGGCAAATTTGCAGGAATATCTGTTACTGCTTTACCTTCTGCGTGCTTTAATGCTTTTGAGCGGGACACAAGCGTTAGAACCATAACGTATGAAGGTCCCTTATTTTCTCCAGCGACTCCAAAAGCAATAGTTGTATTAATCTTCTTGCCTTTAATAAGCGCGTAGTATGGTCGGCTGGTGACGTTTTTGTCAATAGAAATTGAGCAATCAACTCTACCCTTATCCCACGTATTCATAAGTTCTTTGCCATCTTTAGCGTTAAGCACAATGCCTTGCGAGCAGACGCGATCGCCTTCTTGAATAGTCTCACCATTGCCGTGCTGTAAGATAGCGTAAGTATTTCTTTTTATATCTGCAGGTGTTTTAAGCGTAATTTTTGGCTTTTTGCCAAGCTCTCCAGAAGCGCTTATGCCTTCAATAAGCTGCATTCCGGCTTTTTGTGCGTTTTCATCTGCAGCACCTTTTGTATTGTCAGAATTGCCGCTGCAAGAAGCTAATCCTACGCATAATGCTACTGTGCTAATAGCAGCAAAAGTGCGTGCAATAAAGGATTTTTGTTTAGATATTGTAGTTTTTTGCATAGGTTCACATTACCGCTTGATATTGATTTTAAGGCAAAACCTGCAACTGGTATGAAAAGATTGTAGAATAGTATCGTTATGACTAATACCAACAATGCTCCTGAAAAAGAAGGACAATCAATGCGACAGTCAGCAAGGCGAGTAACATTGCGCACTAAAATTATGCGACGTATCGTAGCTCCATTTTTTGTAGTGCTTGCAGTATTAAGTGTTGCTCTTGGTGTTGCTAACGCAACATTTTGGAAGCCGAATGACGTGGTTATTGCTTATGCGCAAGTAACCGGAACTCGTTATATTGTTACAGACCCAGGTGTTCTTAATTTGGTTGACAGTAAGGTTCGCGTAAGTGTTGCAGCTTTGCGCACGCGTAAACCTATTTGTGTTGCTGTTGGTTTAACAAAAGATGTGCGTGGTTGGGTAGCTGGCTCTCCAGTTCAGCGCATTACAGGTCTTAAAGATTGGAATAATCTATCTGTATCGGAAATGTCTGGCAAAAGCACTTTGCAACAAGATTTTAATACAGATATAAAAGATGCTGACGTTAAGTTCCAACAATCTAACTTATGGTCTTCTGTTACGTGTCAGATTGGTTTAGCAAAGCTTCCAATAAATACTTATGATTATGTTCAAACTGCAGGTTCTGCTTCATATGACCATGCAGTTGCAACTGGTGCAGTTCTTAAGTCTGGTAAGAATTCAAAAAAGAGTTCAAATCGTCGCTACTCGCGTTCTATGAGAGCTAGATCTCAAGCAGCTCGACGTGTTCTATTAATTGATTTGGGAGATAACGTTCCTGCTGCTTCTGTGGAATTGCGCTGGCGCAGGCATCAAGTTCCAGATTTCGCAACACCTTTGTACTTTGTAGGTGCTCTTTTTGCTGTTTTAGCTTTGCTGGCCGCAACTATTTTCGCCATGGCTCCGCATCGTCGCAGGAATAAGCAACTTGCGGCAAATCCTTCCGGTTTGCTATCTAAACAATCTAAAGATGAAGAAGTCACATTTTCTGAAGCATTTTCTGGAACAGTGCATGGCATGCTTGCTCATAAGAAGCACAAAAAAGCTTCAGGGTCGCATGCGCGCCATGGATGCCACACTCGTCGTGGTAAAAATTCTGTAGAAAATCAGAATATTGCAAATAATTCTGATTCTAAGCAACTTAACCAGGAGTCTCCGTCGTCACAAGTATCTTCTGAAGATTCAATAGCGCAGACCACAGTTATTTCTAAGGACGATATGCTTGCATTTGCTGCTCGTTTTATTCAACAGCATGATGATGGTGAATTTGCGTATGAATTGCCAAGCGATGAGGAAAATCGTGAAAGTGTTGTTGATGAATCTTCAGATTTGAACGACGAAAATCTAAAGAACTCTTATTCCGAAACTAAAGACGATGCTAAAAATAATCAGGATCTTCAGTCCGCTCGCGTAGATAAGAATCGTAAGAATTCTCAAACTAGGCGAAATCAGCAGAATAAAAAGAACTCTAGAAATAGGCAGGATAGGCAGGAAAAGCAAGATAGGCGAGATAAGCAAGACAGTCAGGGTAGGCTAGCTAAGCAGGAAAATCAAAATAAGCAATCTAAGTCAACAAAACAGACAGATAATTCTAAGAAAACTCGCGGCAATCGTCGTGGGTACAACGCAAATAGCAATAATTCGCGATATCGCAAGAATAATAAAGGTTATCGAGGCAATTTCTCGAGTGAGCGAGGTAACAAGCAATAATGCGTAGTATTAAAATGCGTAATCTTAATAAGTATATTCGCGAGTTTAATAATGGCGGAATTATGCGAAAAACGTTGCGCGTAGCTTCTCTTTGTGTTGCAAGTGCTGTATCTGTTGCTCTTGTTGCGGGATTATCTGCTTGCGATGGTCAAGTACCTAAGCCTGTGGAAGCTCGCAGCGGCCAAGAGCTTCCTAATGTAACTATGATTCAAGAAAAGGATATTCGTCTTGGTTTGCTTCGAACACTGGAACGGGCAAATGATGAAAAAGACGTTAACGCCTTGCCTAAAGCTGTTTCTGGGCCTGCTCTTGATGTTCGCACAAGCGAGCTTGTTATTGCTGGTAAAACCGGTAAATTAGACCCTAAAACTATTATTCCGCGCGCTTCGGCTCAGACGATTGTGCCAACAAATGCTGGGTGGCCTAGAGACTTAATGACAATTACAACCACCACTAAGGATCAGCAATCAAAGCGTTTGCTTGTTTTGCGTCAGCAACGAGCTAGGTCGAATTATAAGTTGTGGGCTGTGGCTCGACTTTTCCCTGGTGTGCATCTTCCTAAATTTGCTGTTCCAAGTATTGGTGCTTCAATGGGAAAATCAAATGACACTGGCTTAATTATGACTCCAGAAGAATCAGTAAAAGCTTATGCTGATGTTCTTCAGCATGGTGGTGAAAGCAAGTATGCAAAATATTTTGAGGAAGATTATCTTCGTCAAAAACTTGCAGAACTTTCTAAAGCTGTACAAGTTGGCATGGAGCGCAACAAAGGTTCGCAGGAACAGGTTTTTACTCCACAATTGAAGCAAATAAGCGTTATGCGTTCGAGTGATGGAAGCGATTTAGTTGTTGCAAGAATTGATTCTGTTTGGACGCGTATTGCCGGAGAAGGACGTGAATCCAGGCCAGCATCTGACGAAGAAAAAGCACTATTTGGCGACGGAAGAGCAAAAAGTACTATGCGCGTAACTTATGTAAATGTTATTGCGCTTGTTGTGCCGCCTGCTGGATCTCATATGAAAATTACGCCGGTTGGTGCTGAACGACAGCCTATTAAAGTAGAAGCGTTGTAAATATAAGAATCAACAATATTGCAATTAGCAAAAGAGGCAATAATGGTAAACGGTCAGTCGCAAGGAATGAATCCAGGAGGATTTTCGCTTGCTGGAGCTGTAGATTTAGAAGGCGTGAAGCGTCGCGTGGAAGCGCAAGCTAAGCAGGCTGCAAAAGCTGGAGCTGGTTCGAATGCTGGTTCTTCTGCCAATAATTCGGCGCCAAAAGCAGGCGGATACGTTATTGACGTTAACGATAAGTCTTTCCAGGCAATGGTTCAAACTTCCGTAAGTTTTCCTATTATTTTGTTGCTTTGGCAGCCTGGAGATACTGCTTATTACGATGTTGCACAAAAATTAGCTGATGCAGTAAATTCACTCGACGGTCGTATGCAGTTGGCGCGTATTGATGCAGACGAAAGCCCAAGTATTGCTCAAGCTTTGAGAGCTGAGCAACTTCCTGCAATTTATGGTTTGATTGGCGGACGCCCTATGCCAATTTCGCAAGGATTACCTAGCGATGATGAGTTGCAGCAGATTTGTAGCGCAATTTTACCTCAATTAGTGCAGGTGGCAGAGCGTTCGGGGGTTGCTGGAACGGCTCCTTTTGTACAGCCGTCTGAAGATGCTAAGGATGATTCAGAAGAATCTTCAGATAATAATTCTAATTGTGAAAATCAAGTTCCTGCAGCTCATGAAAAAGCGCATGAACTTGCTATGAAAGGTGATTACGAGGGCGCTGCTTTAGAATATGCGAAGCTTATGGATGCAAATCCGCACGATTCTATTGCTGCGCGTGAACATGCCAAAGCTTTGCTGCTTGCGCGCAATACTAATACAGATGTTGCTTTAGTGCGCAAAAATGCTGGTGATAATCCTAATGATGTAGATGCGCAGCTTGCTGTGGCAGATGTCGATATGATTGATGGTCATATTGATGACGCTTTTGGCCGTTTGCTTGATTTTTTGGCTGCGGGGCATCGTTCGGATGCTGAAGCTATTCGATCTAGAATGCTTGAGTATTTTGCTATGCTTCCTGCAGATGATGCTCGATTAGCGCGCGCTCGCCGTCGCCTTGCAATACTTCTTTATTGATTTTTATGCAGATGACTTGTATTTTGGCGATTGAAGATTGAACTTCTTATGCGTTACTAAACAAAAAAGCCAAGAACCACAACAATCGTGAGAAATTCGTGTGATTCTTGGCTTTAGTAGCGGGGCATGGATTTGAACCATGGACCTCTGGGTTATGAGCCCAGCGAGCTACCGAGCTGCTCCACCCCGCGTCGGCTACTTTTAGCAGCTCTATCTACGATAGGTGCAAATTTGAATTTGTCAAATTCGGGCGTGTCTCTCTGTATTTGGTTAAAATTTTACGATTCGTGCACATTAGTGACATAGACACAATAAACATAAACAAGTGTGGAGTATAATAAACACATGCCTATTAAGATTCCTGAAGGATTGCCAGCGCGAAGCATATTAGATGCTGAGCGAATTTTTGCATTGGAACGCCCAGAAGCAGAACAGCAGGATGTTCGACCACTTCGTTTGTTGATTTTGAATCTTATGCCCAAAAAAATCGAGACAGAAACTCAGCTTTTGAGACTCATCTCTAAGTCTCCTTTGCAAGTCGATGTCGATTTTATGAAAACTTCCACGCATGTATCCACACACGTTAACGCTGATCATTTAGTAAAATTCTACGAAAATCTTGACGCACTTCGTAACAACTATTACGACGGATTTGTTGTAACGGGAGCTCCTGTTGAGCACATGGAATTTGAGGATGTCGACTACTGGCACGAATTTACGCAAATTCTTGACTGGGCAGCAACACACGTTTTCTCAACAATGTATTTGTGCTGGGGTGCAATGGGTGCGCTTTACTATCGATATGGCATAAAAAAGCATGTTCTCAGCGAAAAAATTTTTGGTGTGTTCCCACAATATTTGCAGGATGAGTACTGTTTTCTTACAAATGGTTTTGATGAAATCGCTTTACAGCCGCATTCTAGGATAGCGAGTGTTGATGTTGACAGCATTTCTTCAGATCAGCGTTTGCAAATTCTTACGTATGGTCCCGAATCCGGCCCAGGCTTAGTTGCTACGCGTGATTTTTCTGAAGTTTTTGCGCTTGGACACTGGGAATACAGCAAAATGACTCTTGCGCAAGAATATGAGCGTGACATGTTAAAAGGTTTGAGCAACGTGCCATTCCCTTACAACTATTTCCCTTATGACGATCCAAAATTAGAGCCACTATTTTCTTGGCGTGCACACGCGAATTTGCTTTGGCGCAACTGGCTTAACTGGGTGTACGAAACTACGCCTTACAATCTTTCTGATATTCCACATTTAAGAACTGCTGGAAAGCTTGGAACTGAACGTTCTATAAGACATGAGCCGGCTTCTCCGCGTTCTGATAACTTTTGTCCATTTGACGGTATTAAGTACGGTATGAGCAAATAAATTTTGAAGTTGCGTAATTTATGTACAAGCGAAGAGTACAATCAGCAGTTAGATGTATTTTTCGTTTCGTGCCCCGCGCCTTACGAGATACGGAATAGATGATTTAGATAATATGTAACGCCGCAAGATGATTGAATTTAATAATGTGAGTGAGTGGCGTAGTTGTGAAGGCGTGTGAACGAATTGCTTAAGGAGGCACTTATGGATGGAATGGTTGACTTTTTACTGAGGACTACCAATGTAGCTTCAGCAGTGGCTTCGTCTGGACCAGAATTGCCTAATATTGGCGAGTTTTTGCCTCCAGAGATTTTGTTCCAGGGCACACCGTTTGCCATGAATCGCATTATTTTGGTGCGTGTTCTTATGGCTGTAGTCGTTATGATTATTTTCGGCATTGGTGCCGCTCGCGCAAAGTTAGTTCCAGGAAGATTCCAAAGTGTGCTAGAAATCTTAATGGACTTTGTGCGCTACAACATCGTTTACGAGATGATTGGTGAAGAACGTGGCAAGCGTTACGTGCCAATGATGTCTACACTTTTCATCACGATTTTCTTCTTTAATCTTTGTTCTGTGATTCCAGGATTAAATATGGCTGCAACCGCAACCATTACTGGTCCGTTGGTATTTGCTTTGTGGGTTGTGTGTCAATATCTTCTTGCTGGCATTCGTGAAAAAGGTTTTTTGCGATTCTTCCGTGAAGCGTTGTTCCCAGCGGGCGTGCCATGGCCGATTTACTTCATTCTTTCGCCATTGCAGCTCATAGAATTAATAATTGTGCGACCACTTTCGCTTACAATCCGTTTGTTTGCGAATATGATTGCTGGCCATTTGCTGGTGGCCACTTGCTTAGTATTCACCAATTTCTTTGTGGTGGATTCCAGCAATAAACTCCTTGCCTTCGGCGGTGCTTTGTGGCTGCTTGGTGGCATTCTGTTTACCCTATTCGAAATTATGGTAGCCGGTTTGCAGGCGTTTATTTTCACTGTGCTTGCTTCTGTCTACATTTCGGAAAGTTACCCGGAGGAAGAAGAAAAGTCTGCTGTTGCTGTTGCCTGATAGCATAGCTTAAATCTTCAGATTTTACCCATCTTACGGGTTTATACTGGTTACTGTTTTAACAGAAAGGAAACCAATGAATAATATCATCGCTCTCGCAGGTTTGGTCGGCAACCTCAGCATTCTTGGCTTTGCTGTCGCAACAATTTCTCCTGCACTTGGTATGGCAATAGTCGTTGCTAAAGCTATGGAATCTACTGCACGTCAGCCAGAAGTTGGCAACCGTATTCAGTTGTTCATGTTCGTTGGCTTGGCATTTATTGAGGTTCTGGGCTTGCTCGGATTCGTTGCCTACATTATGGGAAAGTGAACCGAACGAAACAACTCGTTCCAGCACAAATATAAAAGTGTTGAAGGAATAGAAAGGACAAGCCATGGCACATGCATCTGAGAGTAATGGTTTGGCGTTGTTCTTGCCTGAGCCTTATGACTTAGTGTGGTCGTTAGTTGTTTTGGTAGTTCTTGCAGCGTTTTTCTACAAGTTCGTTATGCCTAAATTCCAGGCAATTCTCGATGAACGTGCAGAAAAAATCGAAGGCGGAATAGCTAAAGCAGCAAACGTGCAGCATGAAGCTGACGAATTAAAAAGTCAGATGGAAGAAGAGCTTGCTCAAGCTCAAGCTGATGCTGCAAAAACTCGAGAAGAGGCTCGTACGGAAGCTTCAAAAATCATTGGCGAAGCTAGACAACGCGCTGAAAAGGATGCTGCAAAAATCATTAGTGAAGCGCAGCATTCTATTGAAGCTCAGCATCAGCATGCCATGTCCAGCCTCCAAGGAGAGGTATCGGTTCTTGCAGCGGCATTAGCTGGCAAGATTCTTGCATCCAAGCTGGATGACGATACTGTGAGCTCCAAAATTATTGATCATGTGATTGATGAAGTTGGAGAAGCTAAAAATTCGGATCAAAGCAAGTAAAGCTTTAAAGTATTCATCTAAATTAATTTATTGAGATTAATACGTAAATTGCGTTACTTCGTTATTACAGAAACGAGGAGGTAAGAATGCCAGAAAAGGCATCGCGTGCAAACGACAGTTTGTCGCGTTCTTCTCTTGCGCAGGCCATCTCAGATGCGCACGATGAAGCGCAGCGCATCGCTGACGAACTTTCGTCAATGATGGACATGATTGATCAGTATCCTGAGCTTTCTGATGCGATTACCGATCCGAATAGATCTTCGGAAGATAAGTCTCGTCTAATTGACGAGCTTATTGGAGGTAAAGCGCACCCTGTCGTATTGCGCATTATGCATTATCTAGTAGGAACGTGGCATGGTGGTTCTGAAAGTGGCAAAACCGGCAGCTTCGGCGGCGCTTGGTCAGGATTTGAGCGTGAAGCTGGCGAAACATTGGTCACTGTCACTACTGCTCAGCCGCTTACAGATAAGCAAATTAAGCGTTTGATTGAAATCTACAGTAATAAGTTGGGTCATCGTGCATACATTAACCCAATTGTGGATCCAAACGTGCTTGGCGGCATGCGTATACAGATTGGTGATCAAATAACTGATCGCACCATGTTGATGCAGCTTAAGCAGTTGCAACGTTCTGCGCGCAATGGCGCTTGGACACAGGCAGTGAAGTAGTAAATTAAGGAGAATTATGGCGGAACTATCTATTGATCCCGCCCTGATACGCAAGGCGCTCGACGGGTTCGTTGACTCGTACAAGCCTACCGACATGCCAACACAAGAAGTTGGCTATGTTGTTACGGCTGGTGACGGCATTGCGCACGTAGCTGGATTGTCCGGCTGCATGGCAAACGAGCTGCTCACATTCGAGAACGACACCTTGGGCCTTGCGTTTAACCTTGATGCGCATGAAATCGGCGTTGTTATTCTTGGCGATTTCACAGGCATTGAGGAAGGGCAGGAAGTATACCGCACAGGTGAAGTGTTGTCTGTGCCGGTTGGTGACGCTTATCTTGGTCGTACTGTGGACCCGTTGGGTAATCCAATCGATGGTTTGGGTGCGATTGAGTGCAGTGAGCGTCGTATTCTTGAAGCCCAGGCTCCAGACGTTATTCACCGTCATCCAGTTGACGAACCTTTGTCTACTGGTTTGAAGGCTATTGACGCAATGACGCCAATCGGTCGCGGTCAGCGCCAGTTGATTATTGGCGACCGTCAAACTGGTAAGACGGCAATTGCAATCGATACGATTATCAACCAGCGTGCTAACTGGGAAACTGGAGATCCAAAGAAGCAGGTTCGCTGCATTTATGTAGCAATCGGTCAAAAGGGTTCAACAATTGCTTCCGTGCGTCAAAGCCTCGAAGAAGCTGGCGCTATGAAGTACACCACAATCGTGGCAAGCCCAGCTTCTGATTCTGCAGGTTTTAAGTACATTGCACCTTACACCGGTTCTGCAATCGGCCAACACTGGATGTACAACGGTAAGCATGTTTTGATTGTTTTCGACGATTTGTCTAAGCAAGCAGAAGCATACCGTTCAATTTCCTTGCTTTTGCGTCGTCCACCTGGGCGTGAAGCATACCCAGGCGACGTGTTCTATTTGCACTCTCGTCTGCTTGAACGTTGCGCTAAGCTTTCCGACGATTTGGGTGGCGGTTCTATGACCGGCCTTCCAATTATCGAAACCAAGGCAAACGACGTTTCTGCATACATTCCAACCAACGTGATTTCTATCACCGACGGTCAGATCTTCTTGCAGTCTGATTTGTTCAACGCAGGTCAGCGTCCAGCAGTTGACGTCGGTATTTCTGTTTCTCGTGTTGGTGGTGCGGCACAGGCTAAGGCTTTGAAGAAAGTTTCAGGCATGTTGAAGATTTCTTTGGCTCGTTACAAGTCTTTGGAATCCTTCGCAATGTTTGCTTCCGATTTGGATGCAGCTTCCAAGGCTCAGCTTACTCGCGGTGCGCGTTTGACGGAGCTGCTTAAGCAGAAGCAGTTCTCTCCTCGAGCAATGGAGCAAGAAGTTGTTTCTGTGTGGGCAGGTACGCACGGCAAGCTTGACGATATTCCTGTGAAGGATGTTTTGCGTTTTGAAGACGAATTGTTGGATTACCTCGATAAGGGAACTGACATTTTGCAAGTAATTCGCGATACTGAAGATTTCACTAAGGAAACTGAAGCTAAGCTTGATGCGGCCATTGAAGATTTCCGTAGGACGTTTAAGACTTCTGTTGGCAAGCCTTTGATTGTAAAGGATTCGTTGCCGCCGGCTGAAAATCCTGCTCCTGTTGAAAAGGAACAGCTTGTAGCTAAGCCAAAAGCAGATAGTCGCGAGCCTGAGGGGAAGTAGCGTATGTCCTCCCAACTTGCATTGAAATCGAGAATTATTTCCACACAGTCTTTAGGTAAAATCTTTAAGGCTCAGGAAATGATTGCGTCTTCGCATATTGCAAAAGCGCGTGATATTGCGCTTAATGCTAAGCCTTATAGTGACGCAATTTTCGATGCCGTGCAGGCGTTGGTAGCTCATCACGAAGCAAATATTAAGCATCCTATTTTCGGTAAAGAGCATGCTGGCAATCGCGTAGCAGTTCTAGCTCTTACTTCTGATCGTGGAATGGCTGGTGCGTTTACGTCTTCGATTATTCGTGAGACTGAAGCGCTTTTAGCCAAGCTCGATGCAGAAGGTAAGCACGCGGAACTGTACGTGTACGGTCGACGCGGTGCAACTTACTACAAGTATCGCAATCGCGATGTGGCAGGTACGTGGGAAGGTTCTACTGACCATCCTGACGTTACTATTGCAGAAAAGATTTCCGATACTTTAATGGACGCTTATATGACGCCGGAAGCAGAAGGCGGAGTTTCGGAACTGTATATTGTTTTCACCGAATTTATTAATATGGTGAGGCAAAAAGTTCGTACGTTGCGTATGCTGCCAGTTGAGCTGGTTCCTTTGAAGGATGGTGAGGAGTTTGCTATGCACCGTCCTGATTACGAAGCAGCTTCTGGACCTTCAGCATCGTTGTCGTCTACTAGTGCAGTTTCAGCTCGCGAAGAAGCAGTGAGTCGCAGCAATCCAGAGGCTGTTGAGTATTGCTTCGAGCCAAGTCCGGATGAAGTGCTGGATGCTGTTTTGCCGAAGTATATTCAGTCTCGTATTCACGAGTGCTTACTTACTTCTGCTGCTTCTGAAACAGCAAGTAGGCAGAACGCTATGCATACGGCTACAGATAACGCCCGCAATTTGGTGGATGATTTGACAAGAAAGCTTAATGCTTCTCGTCAGGCATCCATTACTCAAGAACTTACCGAGATTATCGGCAGCGCTGATGCGCTGAATAATGAGGAGGATTAGGAGCATATGGCTGAAAATCAGACCACAGCGCCTCCAGAAGCTGAGCAGGAGGTCGATCCAACAGCTGGTCGCGTAACCCGCGTTCAGGGTTCCGTGATTGACGTTGAATTCCCAGTCGGCTATCTGCCGGATATTTACAATGCTCTCAAAGTCGATATCAACACCGTTGGAAACACGGAAGGTGATACCGTTCACGAGATTACGCTGGAAGTTGAGCAGCACCTTGGTGATTCGACTGTGCGTGCAGTTGCGTTGAAGCCTACTGACGGCTTGGTTCGTGGTGCTTTAGTGCGAGATACCGGCGGCCCAATTTCCGTACCTGTTGGCGATGTTACTAAGGGTCACGTTTTCGACGTTACCGGCAACATTTTGAATGCTAAGCCTGGCGAGAATATTGAAGTAACTGAGCGCTGGCCAATTCACCGTAACCCACCTGCTTTCGATCAGCTTGAGTCTAAGACTCAGATGTTCGAAACCGGCATTAAGGTTATCGATTTGCTCACCCCTTACGTTCAGGGCGGTAAAATTGGTCTGTTCGGTGGTGCAGGCGTTGGTAAAACCGTGTTGATTCAGGAAATGATTCAGCGCGTTGCACAGAACCACGGTGGTGTTTCTGTGTTTGCTGGCGTTGGTGAGCGTACCCGTGAAGGTAACGATTTGATTGGCGAAATGGCTGAGGCTGGCGTTTTGGAGAAAACGGCACTTGTCTTCGGTCAGATGGATGAGCCTCCTGGGACTCGTCTTCGCGTGCCTCTTACCGCGTTGACTATGGCTGAGTACTTCCGTGATGTGCAGAATCAGGATGTGTTGCTGTTCATCGATAACATATTCCGCTTTACTCAGGCTGGTTCTGAGGTGTCCACTTTGCTGGGTCGTATGCCTTCCGCAGTTGGTTACCAGCCAAATTTGGCAGATGAAATGGGTGCGTTGCAGGAGCGTATTACTTCTACGCGCGGCCATTCCATTACGTCGCTTCAGGCTATTTATGTGCCTGCTGATGATTACACCGATCCTGCGCCTGCAACAACCTTTACGCACTTGGATGCAACTACTGAGCTTTCGCGTGATATTGCAGCTAAGGGTATTTACCCAGCTGTGGATCCTTTGACTTCTACTTCTAGAATTTTGGATCCGCGTTACGTTGGTCAGGCTCACTACGATTGCGCAAACCGCGTTAAGGCTATTTTGCAGCGTAACAAGGAGCTTCAGGACATCATCGCCTTGATTGGTATCGATGAGCTTGGTGAGGAAGATAAGACCACTGTGAGCCGCGCTCGTAAGATTGAGCAGTTCCTTGGTCAGAACTTCTACGTGGCTGAAAAGTTCACAGGTCGTCCAGGTTCTTATGTGCCAGCAGACGAAACCATTGAGGCGTTTACTCGCATTTGCAATGGTACTTACGATGATATTCCGGAACAGGCGTTCTCGGGTATTGGTGGCATTGACGATCTTGAGCGTCGTTGGCACGACATGCAGCAAGAGTTTGGTGCGTGATCATGGCAGAGAAGCAAGTAAAATCGCTGCACGTTAGTGTTGTGGCAGCCAGGCATCCTGTTTGGGAAGGTGACGCCAAGTTTGTGGTCATTCCTTCTGTGAATGGCACAATGGGTGTGCTTCCTGGGCATGAGGCTGTGCTTGCGTTGATTGATCACGGTTTTGTGAAGGTTGACGATTTGAAGGGTGTGCGTCACGTTTTTAAGGTGACGGATGGCTTCTTCTCGGTTGACTCTGACAATATTACGATTGCTGTTGAGCACAGTTGTAACGTTGATAAAGACGGCAACGTGCTGCCTAACGCTAAGGTGATTTAGGTTGCTTTTGTTGCTTATGTAAGTTTGTTGCTTTTGTAAGTTTGTAAACTTACGTAAGTAAGGTAATCTCTTACAAGGTAGGAGTTTGGGTATTCTCAAGCTCCTACCTTTTTGTTATTATGTCTGATTTTTGATTAATTTCTGGGTAGGCGGCATAAACTGCTCAGCGGTGAGTAGTTTATGCCGCTTTTTCGCGTGATTCCGACCAAAACGACTCAGTCGTGAGTAGTTTATGTCGTGTGTGAAGGCGACCTCCGCGCGTGTCGCGGGAAAAGTGACGGTTTTTCAAGGGTTTGCGGGCGGCGCGGGGGAGCTGCCGCGAGTTTCCTGAGAGTTTTCTGAGAAAAATCTTTGAAAATCGTGAAATAGTATTTTTTACGATTAAACATTGCTGTTTAGCGTATTTTTTTATAGTTTTACGCGCTTTTACTTGAATATTTTTGTAATTTTGTTGATGTTTTTTGTTTTGGACGCTTGTTTTTGCTCTTGACTTTTTCGAACGGGGGGGGGGTATGTTAATAACAGCTTTCAGCTAGATGCTCTATCTGAAAGTTATCCACAAGAGATTGATTTTGTGGGTTTATGTTTTTCACTGCGTTTTAAGCGTGGTGGAGAAGAAGAAAGGAAAATATTATGTTTAACAAGAAGGCTATCGCCGCACTCGCTGCTGGCGCCACCCTCGTTTCCGGCTTGGCTTTCGCCGCCCCAGCAATGGCTGACGGTGATCAGACTGCTCCAAAGACTGATCAGACTGCTCCAAAGGCTGATCAGGGTAAGGCTCCTGCTGCTGGTGAGCAGGGTAAGGCTCCTGCTGGTGGCGAGCAGGGTAAGGCTCCTGCTGCTGGTGAGCAGGGTAAGGCTCCTGCTGCTGGTGATGAAGCTACTTATGATAAGTCATTCTATAAGACTGAGGACTCTCAAGCTCTTGCTGATCGTTTGAATAAGGAGAAGAAAGAGAAGGAAGAGAAGGCTAAGGCTGAAGACGAGAAAGATAAGTATGAGCATTCTCCATTTGGCAATAAGGACATGGATTACAAGAAGTGTGTGAAGCTTTACGGTAAAGATTCTCTCGAGTGCAAAGCTGTCGCTGACTACCTCAAGCGTCATGGTCAGAAGGTTGATGACAAGACTAACGATAAGAAGTCTGACAAGAAGGCTGAAGCTAAGAAGGCTGCTCCATTGGCTAAGACTGGTGCTGCTGTAGCTTTGGCTGCTGTTGCTGCTTCCGTGCTTGCTGGCATGGGTGTTGCTCTTCGCAAGATCCGTCACTAAGCTTTTAGCACATTAAGTGTGTTGATTGTTTAATGATTTGTGAGCGTGCTGTATGTGAGTATGGTGCGCTCACTTGTTAAATCTTTCACTCAACGTGCTGCGAATGCTGTTTAGTGTTTTGTGGCGGGTTTGCTTTCGGGCTTTTGCATGATTCTACTGTTTTGCCAAATCTCTTTCTTCACGGTAGTGTTGTGCGCTGGCTTTAGGGGGCGTGACTGTTGAGTGTTTGGCTGGCTTGTTTGTTAGGGAAACGAGTCGGTTTTGTTAAAGGGCTTGGGTTTGGTGCTACTAGGGGCATCAGGCTCCAAGCCCTTTCTTCGTATGCGTTCCTATTTATGCTAAGCGACTAAAACAGCACGCGCGTGAGTAGTTTATACCGCTGTTTTGCCAAAATGTCGGTATAGATGAATGTTTTTTGCGTGCTATGCCTTCATTTTGCGAAAATGTAGGTATAGAATAGATTTTTACGTTAGCTATGCAATCATTTTGTGATAAATGCGTTGTTTGTATATAAGCAAAATATTGCAAGACATTACTACAAAATCATCAATAGCATAAACGCAATAATGTAAACGCAATAATATAAATGGAGTCGCATTATGGATTACAAAACAATACGCAAAATAGTTGCAATGTCTAAAAGTAATGCAAAACCGTGCGATATTGCTGAAGAAGAATATCGATCGCGCATTGATAATCCTGCGACGTATCGTTCTGGAATCGTATTTGACGCTCATGAGATTTTTGCAATGTGTGTAACGGATCTTGTAACGTGCATGAATTATATTGCGAATACTGAAAAAGCGGTTGAAAAAGCGTGGAGTAGGTTGCCGCGGTTTGCTCAGCGCGAGTATTTAATGCAACTTATTGCAAAAGAAGTGCAAAATACCAACATTATTGAAGGTGTTCACAGCACTAGAAAAGAGCTTTCCAAAGCACTTGATGCTGCAAACGAGCAGAATAATCATACGCGTTTTAGTGAATTTACTAAGCTTTTTCTTGAACTTGCAGATTCAAATGAATGTGACACTTCGATTCCACAAACCTTGCAATATATACGAAAAATCTACGACAGTATTATGCAGGGCGAATTAGAAACAAATAATATTCCAGATGGTGAGATTTTTAGGAGTGGAAAAGTAAGTATTCGCGATGGTGCAAATAATGTAGTACATGATGGCGATGCAACGGAAGCGGAAATTCAAAAGCATTTAACGCAGATGTTGCATTTGATGAATAGTAGTGACGTTCCAACGCTTATTAAGGCGTGCATGTGCCACTATGCTTTTGAGAGCGTGCATCCATTTTATGATGGAAACGGCAGAACTGGGCGGTTTTTGCTTGCTTTGCAATTGCATGAGCAGCTTTCGATGCCAACAATTTTGAGCTTAAGTTCTATAATTTATGCAGAAAAGTCTGGATACTATGCTGCTTTTTCTAAAGCTCAGGAACTATTTAATTGCAATGATTTAACTATGTTTTGTTGCACAATGTTGGAATATATTGTAAAAGCACAGGGCGAAGTGTTTGAGAATATTAGTGTGCAATTAAAGCACATTATTTACTGTATGGGTAAGCTGCGTGAGCTTTTCCCAGAGGAAGAAATTTCTAAAGTGCAGCGTGAAGCTCTGTCTATTTTGTTGCAAAATAAGCTTTTTTCGTATAATCCAACTCCGATGACTCGCAAGCAATTAAGCGAATACGTTGGAAACTCAATTGGTGAGCAGGTTGGTGAGAGAAAGATTGTGAGCGCGCTTAACGGTTTGATTGAGTTTGGAATGGTTGATTCTATCGGCGAACGTCCTATTCGGTATGAGCTTTCTAAAAAAGCGAATGAAATGTTTGCGTGAGGCAAGTGATGTTTAGGAATCTAATGGCGTTTGAGCGCGCGCTTGGAACGGGGATTATTATTTCCAGCAGCAAGCCGATTCCTGAGCGCGCTGAGCAGCGGATTCGCGCTTTTGTTGAAGAGTATGAGCGCACTCTTTCGCGCTTTCGTGCAGATTCGCTTGTTTCGCGCATGGCTTGTGCGGAGCATGGCGGCGATTTTGAGTTTCCAGCGTGGGTGCAGCCGCTTTTTGCGATTTATGACGAGTTTTACGCTGCCACGCACGGAGCTTTTGATGCTTGCGTTGGCGCGGATCTGCTTGCGCTTGGCTATGATAATTCCGTGCAATTCGTTCCGGAGTCGAAAGCTGGCGAAGGTAAGGATGAGAATATCAGCAGTGGCAGCTGGAGCAAATATCGCCGCGCTCTGCCAGTTAAGTGGGCAGATATTTCGCGAGATAGTGGCAGCGCAACGCTTCACACAAATCAGCCAGTGCAGCTTGATTTTGGGGCAGTTGGGAAGGGCTATTTTGTAGATCTTGTAGCGAAGATTATTAAAGATGGGCTTAGCGGCGATTCGCCTTCGGATTGTGATTCGCCTTCGGATTGCGATTTTTTGGTAAACGCTGGCGGAGATATGTGCGCTTGTTTTAGTGAAGAAAATAGCCAAATAAAAGTGGCTCTGGAAAATCCGTTTGACACAACTCAAGCGGTAGGTGTGGTATCAATTGCAAGCGGAGCGCTGTGTGCGTCGTCTAGTGCAAGAAAGCGTTGGAAAGTAAAAGACGCAAGTTATTTAGGAAAAGATGCAAATGGCTTTGAGTCTAATTTAATTGCGACTCACTTGATTAACGCTTTAGATGGAACTCCTGCGCAAAAACTTTCTGCAAGTTGGACTTACGTTCCTGCTAAAACTTGCGCTTTTCCAACTGCTTACGCTGATGCGCTCGCAACTGCGTTGTTCGTATCGCAAGAAAGCGATTTGCAAAAAATCGTGCAAACTACCAGCGCTGAGTTTGCTGTAATCTCGCCAAATCATGCGCTTCGCAAAACGGCCGCTTTCCCAGCGCACTTTTTTGCTGACTAATCACGAAAAATGATATTGATAATTCTCGTTATCAATATCATTTTTGCAATATTTGCGTGTTTTTTGCTCCGAACTATATCAATCTACATGATATGTCGATATTATGTACCTGTGGGGCCTTTGATGGCAAGTTTTAGTTGGGTGCGCTCAATCGGGGTAGAGCGCGTTGAGAAGCAGGAAGTGTAAGAAGACACGAGGAGATGTTATGCGCGCGTGTAAAAGTGTGCGCCGAGTTGTTTCCGGTGCTACCGCGCTCATGCTGGCTGTATGCATGGTTATGTGCATGTCTATGTGCACGTTTGCGAGTTTTGTTATAAGCTCGTTTGCTGTAACTATGCCAGCTTTTGCAACAGACGCAGATCGTTCGTACGCTAGTTGGTCGGATGTTTCTAAGGCGATTGATAGCCAATTGCAGCAGGGTCAAAGCGAATATAAAAGCGGCAATAATTCGGGAGCTGCCACTAGATTCCAAGCAGCTTATAATTCCGTTTATGTTGCTTCGAATATGATTACTGTTGTTCGAGATACTTTTGGTCAGAATAAAGTTCAGTCGCAAAGCGATCAATTCCAACAGCTGCAAACGCTTGTGTACCAGCAAAATCAGGGAGATCAAATAGCAGCTGTGTCAAAAGCTCTTTCGGCAGATGTTGCGCAGACTGCAGCTCAGCTTGACTCAAACTCAAAAATAGATAAGCCGAATATTTACGCGCAAAAGCTTCGTGCGCAAATCAAAGCAGAGCGTAAAAAGCTTGACGCTGCAAAAAAGAAGAATCTTGGACGCAATGGCCGTACGTGGAGTCAAGTTGCTCGAGAAATGAACGTTATTCTCGACAAATCCGTTGCAACCTACAAATCTGCAAAAGGCAACAAGTCTCAAGTTGCAGCAGCAGTTGATTTAATCAACGAAGCCTACTACCAGTATTACGAAAAGCTCGGTTTTGAGAAGAACGTAATGAATGCAATAAGCGGTAGTCGCGTTTCAACAGTCGAATATCAGTTCAAAGAGTGCCGCCAAGCAATGAACAACGGAAAAACGGTTGAGCAAGCTAAAAAGTTCGTAACGGATCTTAAAGCAATGCTTATTGAAGACTCGGCGAAATTAGACAAAGGCGCATCTTCAAACGCGAATCCGTTTATGCAGTTTATAACAAGTTCTTTCGGACAAGCTTTTGTGATTTTGCTTCGCGAAGGCTTGGAAGCGCTGCTGGTTGTTGCCGCAATTATTGCGTACCTGATTAAATCCGGCCACAAAAACATGGTTAAGTACATTTACTTAGGACTTGCTGCCGGTATTGTGGCTTCGTTGATTGTTGCAGCTCTGTTTGGCTTACTTTTCAACGGTTCCGGACCTCAGCAAGAGATTACAGAAGGCGTGGTTGCACTGTTTGCAATGCTTATGCTTTTGTACACAAGCAACTGGATGATTTCGCGTTCTTCCGTACAAGCGTGGAATAAGTATATTAGTGATCAGACTACGGCTGCAGTGTCTAAAGGCAGCCTGATTTCACTCGCTCTGCTTAGCTTCCTTGCGGTGTTCCGTGAAGGTGCAGAAACTGTAATCTTCTATCAGGCTATTTTTGCTGTTTCAAGCGGAGCTGACTCCCTGATTTGGGGTGGTTTTGCTGCCGCTGCTGCAGTTCTGGTAGTTATATTCTTGCTTATTCGTTTTGCTTCCGTTCGCATACCAATTCGCCCATTCTTTACCGGCACAAGTGCTCTTATGTCTGTGCTTGTGGTGATTTTTGCCGGCGGTGGCGTGCATGCCCTTATTGAGGGTGATGCGCTCGCAGGTATGTATATTCAAGTCTTGCCAACTAACGATTGGCTTGGGTTCTATCCGTACGTGGAAACGATTACGGCTCAGATTGTTGCTGCAATCGTGGTAATTTCGCTACTTTGCGTGTCTATTGCGCGGAGTCGTGGAAAGCGCGCGATAGAAGGTAAATAGGCAAAATTAAATAAACAACAAATAAATAACTAAATAACAACTAAACATAAATAATAAAAATAACTAATCAATCAAAAGAAAAGGTTAGATATGAAGAATAAAAAAATGATGGCAATTGCAGCTTTGGCTCTCGCAGGTGTGCTTGCGCTTGCCGGCTGCGGTTCTAACGGAAATTCCGCAAAGTCTGCTTCTAAGTCACAGGCAACCGAGCAGAAGGCTGACGACAAGGCTGATGACAAAGGCGGCGATAAGGGCTTTGAAGAGGTTCCAGTTGGCCCTCACCAGGATCAAAACATTGGACCTCTTACTATTGGCGCCGTGTACTTCCAGCCAGTGGACATGGTTCCAGCTGGCATGGGTTTGAAGGCTTCAGAGGCTAGCTTCCACCTTGAGGCAGATATTCATGCTAACCAAAAAGGCACTAAGCTCGGCTACGGTAAGGGCGAGTTCATTCCAGATTTGACTGTGAACTATGAGATTGTTGACAAGGCAAGCGGTGAATCTGTTGTCAAGGGTACTTTCATGCAGATGAATGCTTCCGATGGTCCTCACTACGGTGCAAACGTTAAGCTCGACAAGGCTGGAAACTACAAGCTCGTGCTTTCAGTCGAATCCCCAGAAAAGAAGGGTTGGATGCTTCACGTCGATCCTGCTACCGGCGTAACCGGCCGCTTCTGGACTGAGCCAATCAAGGCCACATTCGACGACTGGAAGTACACTCCTCGCCAGTGGTAGTAATAGTTAGTAATAATTAGTAATAGTTAGTAAATATTAGAAACTATTGAATAATAGATTGTAACTAATAGCAAAGGAGGGAGTTATGCTCAGACTGTTCGTGACAGTGCTTCCTGGGCTGCTCCCTCTTATGCTACTTACAATGGGCTTAAGTGCTTCTCTTACAGTGGGTGAGGGGCGAGATAAGCCGCTGAGTGCACGCTGGAGACTGTACGGATTGTCGTTTGGCACAGTTGCTGCACTTATTTTTGCAATTCTTCGCGCAAGCGTAGTAATTAATCAGCGTAACTTTGTGAACATGCCGGCGCTTTGCGTTGCAGTTCCTTTCGATATTGCAGCGATTGCTGTTGTAATTCGCTCTCGCAAAACCGTTGAAAACTGGCGTGAGCATCCACTTGCAATGCACATAAGCAACGCAATCGGCGCGTGCGCACTAGCATTTACAGTATTTTATGCGCTTCCGGATGTTATTTTGCAGCTTACTATTTTTGTAGATTCAAGTACGCCGCCTTTTACATCCGACATGCTTCTTCGCGCGCTCGGATTCGTGCTTGGTGCAGCTGCCGCGATTTGCATAAGTCTTATGGTGCGCTCTTTGCGAGCCACATCTAACGCAATTTCCTTCAAAATTGCAATTGTGCTCAGCATGATTATTCTGCTTGTGCAGCACGTAACTTCACTTTTGCAGATTATGCAAGGAAGTATTCTGCTTTATATTGACGACTTTTCTTTCAGCGTGCTTGTTTGGCTGATTAACAATAATCCGCTTATGATTATGGCGCAAATTAGCGTATTTTTGATTCCTGCAGTTGCGTCTCTCGTAATCGGTTTTAAGACGGCAGTAGTTGGCGAAAATGCTGCAGAAATTCGCACAAAGCGAGCTTTTAAGCGGAAATCTCGAAAGTCTGCGCTCGCAGCACTTTTGGCTGCGCTTACAGTAATACTTACGCTTACTGCAGGCGTATCTATTATGAATATTAAGCCAACTCTTACGCCTCCTGAACCGTACGAATTGCACGATGGCTTGGCAACTATCAACTTTGTGCAAATTTCAGACGGCCACCTTCATCGTTTCCAATACAAAGCAAAAGATGGCACTGTTATGCGCTTTATAATCATTAAAAAGAATGGTGGAGCGTACGGTGTTGGCTTGGACGCGTGTGAAAACTGTGGAGATGCAGGCTACTACGAAAAAGACGGTAAGATTATTTGCCGTAAATGTGACGTAGCAATTAACTTAGCAACTATTGGATTTAAAGGTGGTTGCAATCCGATTCCGTTCCCGTACAAGGCTGGGCATGGCAAAATCACAATTCATACTGCTGATTTAGACGTGCTTAGTTCGCACTTTAAGTAAGGAGCAACTAATGTTTATGATGCGCATGGTTGCTCGATCTCTTGTGAGGCAAATAAAAAAGCGTGTGCTGATTGCGCTTGTAGTGTGCTTAAGTGCGTGCGTTAGCGTGTCAATGCTTAGCGTTGTGTACGACGTTGGAGACAAGATTAACGCCGAGCTTAGCTCGTACGGTTCGAATATTGTTGTTCAGCCAAAATCTAGCGCTGTTGTAAATGATTTGTATGCTTCTCGCGAGCAGGAAGACGCTGCTTCTTTGCATAATTTAGCAGCTGCCGAAAGCCAAGAGTCTACTGCTTTTTTGAAGGAATCAGACGCTGCAAAAATTAAAATGATTTTTTGGGCGTTTAATATTACGAATTTTGCGCCGAAAATAAAAGTTCACGCAAATCTTGAATCGAAGTCTTCTACTAAAACTGTTGTGCCTATTGTTGGAACTTGGTTTAATCGCAAGCTTGCGCTCGCTTCAGGGGAAACAACTGTTGTTGGTGTTCGAGGCTTGCGCTCTTGGTGGAAAATTAATGCAGGCCGTTGGGCAAAAGATAATCAATCCGAAGCAATGGTAGGTTCGCAGTTAGCTGAGCGCTTGCACTTAAAACTTGGCCAGCGTTTGCATTTGCTTCGCGACGGACGTGAGGTTTCGCTGCGCTTAGTTGGCATATACGATTCTGGTGACGACGATAATAACGCAATTTACGCAAGCTCTAGCGATGCTCAAAACCTTGCAAATAAGCCGAATATGGCTGATTTGATTGAGGTAAAAGCGCTTACTACTCCGGAAAATGATTTAGCGCGTAAGGCGGCTAAAAATCCGGCAGCGCTCAGCCAGGAAGAGTGGGAAACTTGGTATTGCACTGCTTACCCGAGTTCGATTACTTACCAAATTGAGGAGGTAATTCCTGGAGCTGTTGCAAAGCAGGTTCGTCAAGTTGCAGCTCTTCAGGGTAACGTGTTAAATAAGACGCGCGCTGTTATGGTTTTGATGACTGCTTTGAGCTTGATTGCTGCGGCTGTTGCTGTGGCGAATCTTATGGCTGCTTCTATTTCTGAGCGTTCGGGCGAGCTTGCCTTACTCAAGGCTTTAGGTGCGCGTGATGGTGCTGTTGCTCGTCTTATGCTTATGGAAACCGCGGTTATTGCGTTTGGTGGAGCGTTACTTGGCATGGCTTTAGGATTTGCGGTTGCGCAGATTATTGGTTTTACAGTGTTTGGCTCTGCGATTTTGTTCCGACCAATGGTATTTGTTCTGGTGTTTGTGCTGCTTGCGTTGACTGTGCTTGCGGCTGCAGGCTCGTCGATTCGTTCGATTCTGAGTGTGCGTCCTGCGGAGGTGCTTCATGGCAGGTAAATCTTATATGACTTCCAACAATTCGATGTTTATAACTATGCTATTTAGCGCGGTATTTCGCCGAAAATCGCGTGCTTTAATGGCTGTTATTGCAACTCTTGTTGGTGCTGCTACGCTGTTTTGTTTGGCTGCAATCTGCTTGGTTGTGCCTCAGCAGATGAGCGACGAAATGCGCGCGTACGGAGCGAATATTATCGTAACTCCTTTAGAGGGTGAGTGGAAAAACGGTATTGATCGCGCAATGGTTTTGCACACAAACGATATGGTTCTTGCAAAAGGTGCTATGCGTTCTGCTACATATCGTTACGAAAATGTGCGTATTAACGCAGCTCCGTATGTTTTAGCAGGCATTGATGTGCGTTCGGTAAAGTCGCTTAATAAGCATTGGAATGTGGATGGCTCTTGGCCGAGCAGCGGAAATGTGATGGTTGGGCGAGATGTTGCTTCGGCGATGGGCTTAAAAATAGGTTCTCGTATTGCGATTGCGTATAGGTCTTCGGATAATACTGACGGTTCGCATAAGCCGGCAGAAAAGTCCGCAAGTAAGTCCGCAAGTAAGTCTTCATATCAGTCTGCGCAAAAATCTTCTCAACAAAAGCTTGTTGAAGGCCGCGTTTCAACGGATATTATGGATACTCACGGCACAACTTTCCGCGTTTGTGGCATTTTAGACACTGGCGGCGCGGAAGATTCTATGCTTTATGCTCTTAATGCGGATGTGAATACTCTTACTAGAGTTAAGCGCGGAGCAGACGTGATTGCTTACTCGTCTTCTGCGCCTAGTGTTGATGCTGTTGTGAGAAGTATTAACGACATGACTTCTATGCGTGTGCGCGCTCAGCAGGTTACTAAAGTTACTGCTGCTGACACTGGTATTATTACAATGCTTCGCAGCCTGTTCTGCATTGTGTCGCTAGTTGTTCTAGTGTTGATGATGGTTGGTGTGAGTACCACTATTTCTTCGATTGTGCAGCAGCGTCGAAACGAAATTGGCTTGCGTAAAGCTTTGGGTGCAAGTGCCAAGAGTATTGGCGTGGAATTTACTGCCGAAGCTGGATTATACGGCTTGATTGGCGGCATTGCTGGTACTGCAGTAGGGTATGTGTTTGCTCGTTTGCTTGCAGCAATGGTGTTTGCTAGAGATTTGGGCGTGAATTGGTGGCTTGTTGCATTTTCTGTTGCATTTAGCCTGATTGCTTCTTGCGTTGCTGCGTTGCCGCCTGTTTTGCGCGCTTCAAAAATTGACCCTGCGATTGTGCTTCGAGAAGAATAGCTTTTAGAGTGATTTTAGAGTGATTACTAAGGATTTGAGTTAAGGATTTAATATGACAGAGAATAAAGAAACTAAGCCGGAGAACACAAAAGCTACGCCAAAAATGCTTTTGACTTTGGACCATATTTCCAAGATTTATGGATCTCTTCGCGCGGTTGACGATTTGTCGCTTACTGTGCCAGAAGGCGAGTGGCTTTCAATTGTTGGCTCGAGTGGTTCTGGTAAAACCACGCTTATGAACATTATTGGCTGCATGGATTCGCCATCTAAAGGCTCTGTGTCTTTGCAAGGTCGCAAACTTGAGGATTTGAATGCAGGTCAACTTGCAGACGTTCGTAAAAACGTAATTGGCTTAGTTTTTCAAAAGTTTTATCTCGTGCCGCATTTAACGGCAGTTGAAAACGTGATGGTTGCGCAATACTATCATTCTGTTGTTGACGAAGCTCAAGCGGTGGATGCTTTGGATCGAGTTGGTTTGAAGGACCGCGCTCACCATTTGCCAAGCCAGCTTTCTGGCGGTGAGCAACAGCGTGTTTGCGTTGCGCGTGCGCTTATAAACTGCCCGAAGTTGCTGCTTGCGGATGAGCCGACTGGTAATTTGGATGAAAAAAATGAGCAGATTGTGCTCGACTTGTTTAAGCAGCTTCATTCCCAGGGCACTACGATTATTGTTGTAACGCACGATTCTTTGGTTGCTCAGTGTGCGGATCGCGAAATTATGCTTAATCACGGTGTGCTTGTTGGTGAGCGCTGGAATAATGAGGATGCTCGCAAAGCGTACGAGGCGATTGGTGGAAAGCCTGCGTTTACGAGTGCGCATATTGATGAAAGCGTTGCGGAAGCTTTGCAAGACCATGAGCCTACTAAATCGCCTAAGTTGGCGAATTTAGATGATTAGTTGCGCGAAGTTTTAAAATATACAAGATTTAAAGGCGATGATTTTATGGTTTCAGATAATATGTTTCACGATGTTTCACGCGATGATTTGAAATCCAAAAAAGTTACAAAAACCGTTGCTACGCTTGCGATTGTAGCCGCGTCGTCCGCTATGTTTTCTGCTTGCGGTGAGCCGAGTGCTGTGCCGATGAACGATGAGTTCGCTGGTAATTCCGGTCAGAGCGCGGATGATGGTGGTAATCCTTCTGGAAAGTACGATGCTGGCGCTCAGCAATCTAAGTCTTCTGCGCAAATTGAGGATTCTGGAGATTCGCAAGATTCTAAAAACCAGCAGAATCAGCCTAAAACAGACACCGGCAATTATAAAGATGGCGACTACAAAATCAAAGCTACGTATGGCCCGGTTGCAGAAGATAGTATTGAAATAAATTTAAGCGTTGCAAATGGAAATGTTAGCGATGTGCAAATAACGTCTCATCCGTTTACGCCGATTTCCAAGGGCCATATGGATGCATTCTCAAAGGCTATCCCCGGCAAAATCGTTGGTAAGCCGTTAAAAGATTTGCATATTTCGGTTGTTGCTGGAGCAAGTTGGACTAGCGATGCCTTCAACAAAGCGCTTGACGTTGCTCGCCAAGAGGCTTCAATTCAATCCGCAAAATAATTTACAGCAACCTTAATTTTTAATATAACCGTGATTAATATAACCGTGATTATATTGTTGAATATTTGTGTGTATTAATAGGGGTTAGTACTGCAGTTGTTTTTACAATACTAACCCCTATTTTGTTTGTTTTTTATGAAATTATTGCTTATTTATTTTTATGCGCTTTAATTTTGCTATTACTACAGCAAGTCCGAATATTGCAATCGCAGAAAAGGCAGTCAGTAATATTTCGCTTCCTGTTTTTGGAAGTTGGTTATTTTCGTTTTTGCGCTTTTCTATGATTTTATTATTTGGATTTTCTTTTGGAAGTGGTGTAGTGTTTTGTGTTTTTTCTGGAGTCGGCTTATATTTTGGCCATGGTGTTTGTTCTGGGTTTGGTTCTGGAATAGGTGTTGGTTCAGGAACTGGTGTTGGTTCAGGAACTGGTGTTGGTTCAGGAACTGGTGTTGGTGGTGTTGGCGGTGTCGGAGGAGTTGGAGGCGTTTGTGGATCATATTCTACGGTGAGAGAAATACCATTAGCACCTGCTGCTGCGTCAGAGTTTTTCCCTTCGCTTGTTTGTGAGCCGTTCCAAGTAAAGTCAAATAATTTCGTTGTTCCATTAAATGTTGCAGCTGCGTGGAATGAGCCCGATACGGTTCCAACAATTGTAGCTTTTCCGGAGAAATCTTGGTTTATCTTTATTCCCGGAATAGTGATTTTCATTGCGTCGCCAAGATTTGTTTGTACTGCTGTCTGCAATTCCGCATACGTTTTAATACCAGATTTCAAATTAATAGTAACTGTTACAGTCTTGTCTTTAACTTGCACATTCTGGATAGCAAAAGTATCTGAGAATCCATCGAGCTTAAGCGTATTTTTTGTGATATTTTCAGGCAGCGTTAAACCGTCTGGGATAGTAAATGTAGCCATGAAAGAAGATGTCATATCGCTGAGAGCAATATTGCTATAATTTTCCTTTTTCACTGTTTTAAAAGTATTTTCTATCGCTTTCATTTGGTCTTTTACTACTGAAGCTGCGATTGTTCCAGTGAAATCAATAGTTTGTCCTGGTGTAACTTTGTATGCTGTAGTTGCTGTGTTATCGCCAGTTAATAAATCTGCAGGAAGATCAATATTCTCCTGCTGTATGTGTTCAATGCTTGGATCAATCTTCCACTTAAGGTAGAAGGTAAGGTCATCGTTCACTTTTGGATCATTGTCAATAGTAGCTTTTTCTGTTCCATCCTTGTCTTTGAACCAGTAGTAGTAATCTGTTCTATACACATAGCCAAAGAGTGAGTTTTCTTTTTTCTCATTTATTAAATGATAATATTTGCGCGTGGCAAGATTCGTATAATTTGCATCCGAATCGGAACTTGCTTTGCCACTAATGCCAGGTGTGTCTATATTGACATTATCATCCAAACTTTTAATAAGATTGATTAGCGTCTTGTTTTCGCTAAATTTTGCTGTTTTCTTCACAACAGCAACTTCTCCGCCGCGCTTATCTTTTTTAATATCAAATACTTTTGTATTTTTCTTAAAGATGCTGCTATCGGAGAAAGTTCCGCCATTCGCAGAGAATTTTACTGTAAATTCTTTTTCTTCCCAATTCGCATATAAGTCAATTAAGTTTTTATTCTTCGCTATAGCAATATTGCTACCTGCTTTTACAGTCTCACCTTTGCCGTTTTTCTCTGTGGTCCAACCTTTGAAGACCATTCCTTCGCGGGCAAATTTTGCATTATTCTTAATAACTTCGTCGAATGAAAGAACTTTGCTGGTGCGTTTTGGGTTAGTTTCACTAACAAGGTATGTTGCATCATCTTGAGCGCAATTATGGTAGCGAACAGCATAAGATGAGGCATCTTTTTCCCATTTTGCATACACTGTTGTGTCGCTTGTTATAGGCATACTTTCAGTAAATTGTTGCTCTTTATTCTCAGCGTTCTTGAAGAACCACCCGAGGAACTTATATCCAGGAGCAATTGGATTTGCTGGTACTTCAGTACTTCCTCCTGCCACTGTTTTTGCAAAGTTTAATGCGTAACCTCGTATGGCAAGGGATTCTTTTGCTTTAGTTGAAGAGTCAGAGAATATAGCTTCTTTAGCTTTTTTAGAATCCTCAGCTTTTGTATCATTGAGCTCGAATGTCACTTTTGCTGCTGGAACCCATACGTGTTTTTCGTTATCTTTAGAAGCTTTTTTAACTGAGTATATGTAGGCATTTCCATTTTTGTTAATTGGTTTTATCTCATTTACAGAACTATCGGCAAGAGTAAAAAGGCTTAGCTTTTCATTACCGTTTTCTTTACCGTTTACAGGAACAGTGCTTCCCTTGTTGCTGTGATAATCAGGAGCATATGTAACCATGTGTGAGCCTCCAGTCACAACATAGTTATTTCCTGTTCCAGCTCCACCGTCTGCATTTTTACTTGCTGGGCTATCTATTAAGCAGTCTCCTCTAAGTTCAATAGAGCCGTTTTCTTGAGCTCCAAAAAGCGCTCCACTATTTTTTCCATTACCTTTGATTGTAGAATCTGTGAGAATTACTTTTCCGGTATTTACATTTAAGCCGCCAGTGCCACCATTATTAAATTCAAGAGTAGAGTTGGTAACAGTTAATTTTCCGTTTTCTATTCCAACGGAAATGCCTGCTGTAGATCCTGCATTCGCAACAATCCGTGAATTATTGGTAACAGTTGAGTTGCCTTGAATTGTTAAACCAGTTGAGTTCCTCCAGCCAATTTTATTAATAACAAACTCCGAATTATCCATGTTTAATTTGTTTACGTAGTATGACATTCCAAAGCCTGCTACAGTAAGTGAAGAATTCTCCAAAGTTAAATCTCTTGCATCAAACCATGTGCGAATTTGTGATTTAACGTTAATAGTAGCGTTTTCGAAAGTAATACCATCAGCATAAAAATCTGTATTACATTTGTCGTCGGCAGTAATTTTTAATTTATCTTTACTTGTACCTTTTACTGTTCCTGCAAGGTAGATTCCGTGACTTTCTTCTTCTGCGTTATCTTTGAAAGTGTATGTGCCATCCGTAATAAGAGAGCCTTGTTCTGCTGTAAGAGCTACCCTAAATGCAGTCATTTTCAATTCGCCGTCACCGCGAAGTGTGGAACCAGATTTCAGCGTGATGCCATCGTTGGTATTATTCGAGCCTGCTATTGTGGCGCCGGATTTATCGATAGAAAGTGTAATGCCTTGTGGAATTTCTATAGGTGCATTAAGTGAAAAATTGCCTTTAATGTTGATATTTGCAGGTTTTTGTGTGGCTTTTTCAAGAGCTTTTTGAATAGTTTTTAATGGCTTACTTTCAGATCCATCGTTGGAATCTAATCCGTTTGTGCCATCTACAACAAGTTGTGTTTTTGGAGCTGGGTTAGTTACGGTTACTTCTGCTGATGGGGGGGGGTAATAGCTAATGCACTTATTGGACATACAGAAAGTAGTGACATTGCTGCAATGATAGTTGAAGTAGTAAGTATGCGCATGCCGTTATATTTATTATTTCTTCTCATTGTTAGCTCCATATTGTCTGCGGAAGTTTGACATTAGTTAATGCATCGTATCAATACAATTTCTACACTATACCAGTAGAAGACGAAAGTATACTCGTATTTATATTAAATACAATAGCTCATAAATATTTACATAATCTAATTTACGGAATGATAGTTATTGATGCTCGTAATAGTAAGCAAAATAAGCAACTTGATGATTTCCATTTTGATCTGCTTAATAATCATGACTCACATCGAGCTGATTATAACAATTTAATTGAAGGATTATTTATAGCAGCTTCGCATCACAGCGTAGGTGTACAGTTTGCAGATTTAGTTGCAGGAGCAGTTTATAGAAAATGCTCTAAAAGAGATTCAACTTTTTATAATATGATAAGAAATAACGTTCGTAGAAATAGTCAAGGTAAGGCGGAAGGATTCGGAGTAGTCGCCGTGCCTAATGGTAGCCGCATTATTGAAAATTGAAATAATAAAAATAGACGCCGTGTTGAAGATTAACCTCAAACCTGCAATATGGCGCAGTCACGGCGTAACGAAATTATATCATAAATTGCTTATTGTTTGCAATATTGCGTTTTAGTACCATAGCTATCTTACTCTTTGACTTCAAAAATAGTGCCTTCGTTTCGAGTCATCGTTGCTGTGCTTGCTCCGGTAGTTGCTATAAATGGAATAATAGCATTACTGTATTCGTGCATGAACTGTACAAAATCATGATTCCAAGAAATAATCGCAACGTACAAAATAAAGAATTCGAATGCTGTAAATATTGCCCACTTAAGAATCCAAATAAGCGTTTCTTTAATAAGTTTTATATAGTACTTGCTCATGAGTTGTTTCCCTTCCAATTTGCTGTTTTGTTTGTGAGCATTGTAGCTAATTCGCGTACATTGCTTCTCGTTCATACGTATTTTGTATTTCTAGTATAAATATTGCAATTTTTTGCAGCAATATGATGTACTCAAAACTCAGTACTCAAGATTGCGCGGAAAATGTTTGTAATTAGACTTAAAGCAACGCACAAATAAGTTGCGAATATAAGTTGCGAATATATTACAAATATAAGGAGATACAAACATGAATAGCACAAATATGGATAGTGAAAATACTGTCAATCAAACTAAAGAGCAGGAAGATAAACTTGCGGAAAATAGTAGCGAAGAGCTTTCGCAAGATGAAATTGATGAATTAGCTAAGCAATTAGAAGAATTCTTTACAAAATATATTGTGCTAGAAAATGGCTCTTTTGTTGTAAAAGATGATGCTATTATTGCAGACGGTTATGGAGATCGCATGGAAGATTTTCACAAAGCTGCAAAAGGATTTAACGTTGCAATAGAAAAGCAACATAAGCATTAATTCCTTAGAAATCGCTTTCATCAATAGGGTGACCTTGTGGGCGCTTTATTACTCGCCACAAAATCACCAATGTTAAAACGCCATTTGCAATTCCGTAGTAATAAATCCAAGGAACGTGAATAAGCCCACAAATAAAGCATGAAATAATATTTATTAAATTATTTGAGTAATTGTTGAGTATTTGCTTATTTTGTGATTCGACTTTTTTGCGTTCTTGCTCAAGAGTAATTATGTAATCTTTGTTGTTCTCTGTATTCTCAACGTCACTACTTATGCTGTTAGCGCCCGCGCCGCTAAGCTTAGATATATTATTTTCTATATACGCATTTTTTGCTTTAATAACGCTGTTGAGCAAGAAAAAATATGCACAAGAATACATTGCAACAGAAAGAAGTCCTAGAACAAGCCACAAAGCGAAAAGGTCAAAGCTACGCATAAAAGCAGCTGCTGAGGCAAACGCCATCGCAGCTACTTCTGCGGAGTGCAATACTACTAGTCGTTTTGTCATATAATCCTGCTGCAATCATTATTGAAAATGAATTTTCAACGCAACCAAAAGTCACATATTGTTACTTATTATAATCACATTTGATTTACATGCATTACTTGTAATCATTTATTACTACACGATTTGCTCTACTTTGCGCATGCTTATAAAGTAGAATATAAGAAAAGTAGCATAAGATTGCAAGAAAGCCATTATGCAAAAAACGTATGCAATAGTAGATAACGACCCATTAGTTTTAGCGGTTATGCGAAACGTGCTCAGCAAGCTTTTGCCAAGCGAGTACGCGTGCAAATGGTGCGTAAAATCAGGCGTGCAAGCTTTGGAATACTGCCAAGTAACAAAAACTACTCCAGATTATATTTTGATTGATATGTCAATGAAAGACATGTCTGGAGTAGACGTAATACGCGCAATTCGCGAAAAAAACAACAGCATTATTTTAATTGGTATGACTTCTTACGATTGTAGATCCTACGCTTCGATGGTTTCGCAAGTTGGCGGGCAAGCGATGGTTGCTAAAGACAATTTCAAAGGGCTAGCAGAAGCTTTGCAATATTGCGATAAGCAGAATGTGTATGGCTGCCGTTGCGTTAAAGACGTTGCTTACGATTTTGCTACACCGCAAGAATCTTTTATTAGGCTTTCTAAATCAAGGTCGCGCAGCGTTTTGCCGCCTCAAGAACTAAAAATCATGGATCTGCTTGCTAAAGGTTACACAACGAATCAGATTGCGGCTCAACTTGGCCTTATGCCAAACACTATTAACACGCATATTCATAGAATTTACAAAAAATTGCATGTTTCTAACCGAGTGCAAGCAATATCCGCGTTTGCTGCGATGCAAAATCGTGAGCAAGATAGCAATATGCAATATTTTAATGATTCGCCGCAGAATCATCCAAATCTTTTGCAAGAAACGGATAATGCATGTTAATGAACACATTTTCGCGCGTTATCGAGTTGGTTAAAAGCTGGAAAATTCAGCGAACTTTATTCATAATATTGGCGATTCTTGTAGTATCAATGGACGTGCAATCTTGCAATACAGCTGGTTTGTGGCATAACCCGCAGCAATCTGTGTGCCAATACGTTTGGATGTTTGCAACTTTTCTTATGATTGCTTTTCCGCGTCAAATATCACTCGTAACTCCGATTTTGTATTGTTTAACGCTAGCAATGCCAGGAGTAAATGCAACTTGCTTTCTTTTTTCATTGATTGCTAGCATGTTTGTTGCAGGCTTTTACGATTCGTGGAAGTATTTGCTTTGTGCATACATAGTTTCGCTGAATATTATGTACTTTGCAAAAATGGCGTACATTCCGCTTACTTTCCCTTGTTTTATTCTTATTTCCATGATTTGCGGTTACGCTTTGCGCAAGTATTTGACCATGTTGGAGGAAAACAGTCGCGCAAAAATGGATATTGTGCGCAGCGAATTCCAGTCTTATATTGCGTCTGTTGCATTGCAATTGCACGACGATGTGAACAATGAGATTACTGATATTACGTTGCTTGCAACGGATGCTTTATATGCTGAGAAAAGTGATCATACAAAAGAATCGTTAGAGCAGATTATTGAACATTCGCGTAATGCACTTTCCAAAGCGAGACTTGTTATCAGCCTGCTTGAGCAAGCTGAACAAAAGTATGATGATTCTTTAGATTCAAATATTGCTAGCACGCAGTTTATTTATGGTTCTAATGGCAATAATTGCATGACTTTGGCTGATTTTCTATGCAATATTCGCGCACGATTGCAATCTGAGCGTAAAATTTGCGAGCAGCTTGGGTATTATGGCTCTATAACAGTAAATGATGAAAGTTCGGGAAGTAACGATTTTGCTGTATCTGCAATCGTTAATGGCGAAAAAGCTCAATGCGCTATTCGCATGTGCAGCGAGCTGCTTACTAATATTCGTAAGCATTGCAGTACTAGCGTTGATTTTTCTATGAATGTTACGGTTGATGAGCGTGAATGCAAAATAATGTGCATGAATTCGATTTCGACGTTGAACAAGTTTGGCGAAAAGCTTGTTTTTGGCAAAGGACTACTATTCCACAAAAAATCTGTGGAACGCTTAGGCGGATCTTTAAAGGCGCAAAAAGATGATGACACTTGGTTGGTCAATGTTGTTATTCCGCTAAACTAACATCACTCAAATCATGAGTTATCGTGGCAAAAATTGCAAATTAGCAAAAATCACAAATCTAGCAAAAACTGCCACGATAACTACATGTTCTCATATGTTACGTAAATATATATCTTTATTATTTTGGCGACAAGACGGCAATTTTGGCGACATAAAAATGTCGCTTTGCGTCATATCTCTCATGCTCATGCTTGACAAACCCATACAGCGACTTTAATATTTTTAATAAAAGTTTAATTTAATTAAAGTTTATAGGCTGAAGAAAGGGGTGATATGGATCACATTCCAAGATGGATGGCTAATCTCACAGACGAAGACATGTCGTTTATAAAGAACTTTGTATTATCGTCTGGATCGTTAAAAGAAATGTCGCAAATGTATCAAGTCTCTTACCCAACGATGAGAATCAGGCTTAACAGGCTCATTGAAAAAATTCGAATAAGCGACAATGAACCAGAAGACCCGTTCGTTCTTTTAGTAAAGAGTCTTGCTATTGACGATAAATACGATGTTGACACAGCTCGAACACTCATAAACGAATATAGAAAAAGAAAGGATGAATCATGAGCTATGCATTATTTGGTCCGATAATTGACATTCTTATCGCACTTGTTATATGTGCTTTAGTGTTCTTTATTGCAAGAAGTCTTATTCGCTATGCGCATTCTCTTAAGAAGGACGATAAGTCGTCTAAGCAGTCTGCAGAAGATAAAAGAATTGCGTTACAGGACTTATAAAACACAAAAACCGAGTTATCGTGGCAGTTTTTGCTAAATTTGCAATTTTTGCCACGATAACTGATATGACTGTTTACTTATTATTGCAAAACTGTATCCTACAGGATAAAATATTTTTATGGAGATACTTAAAACAGATGAGTATCGCAATTGGATGAAGAAACTTCGCGATACGCAATCTAAAGCTCGAATTAACGCGAGGCTGAGATTATGTGAAATTGCAGGCAAGCCAGTAGGTGATTTGCATCCAGTTTGCAATGGCATTAGCGAGCTGCGTTTTACTTTTGGGCCAGGATATCGTGTGTATTTTGCGCAAAAAGGCTCAAAACTAATGCTGTTACTCGCTGGTGGAGATAAAAGTAGTCAAAGTAAAGATATTAAACAAGCAAAGATACTCCTTGCACAGTTAATTGAGGAGAAGAAATGGTAAATATAAGTAAATGGGATGCGAGTGAGTATCTTGAGAACGATGATGATGTTATTGCGTATCTCGATGCAGCAGCAGAACTAAATGATCCTTGTTTACTGCAAGCCGCTATAGGCGATATTGCAAAAGCTAGAGGAATGAAAGAAATTGCTCAAAAAGCCGAGGTTGGAAGGGAAAGCCTTTACAAAAGCTTAAGACGAGACGGCAATCCCAGCTTCCAAACTATTGCGAAGGTTGTTCAAGCATTAGGTGGACGTATTGCAATAGAACCAGCAAATGCGTGACGCACGCAGTTATCGTGGCAGATTTTGTTAATTTTGCAATTTTTGCCACGATAACGCGAAATTTAACAAGGGGAAGAGAAGCAATGCAACTACCGAGCTAGCGCCTCAATATGTAACACACGATCACATCGCTGAGCAATCAAAGGATCATGTGTCACTACAAGCAATGTCTTGTTATATTCTTTATTCATCGATTGCAATTGCGCAAACACTTTATCAGCAAGATCTCTATCAAGTGAACCCGTCGGCTCATCTGCCAAAATCAACGAGCCAGGTTTCATCATTGCACGAGCAATCGCAACTCGCTGCTGTTCACCACCAGAAAGCACAGCAATACGGTCATTTTTAGCATACTCAATATTGAGTTCAGCAAGAACTGCATCAATCATTTGGTGTTTAACAGACTTTGACTCTTTATTATATGCCATCGCAATCCACAAATTATCAAATACAGTTCGATTATTGAGCAATGCAAACGATTGAAATAAATAGCTAATATGATAACGACGTAACTTAGTAGCAGCAACAGAATTAATAGCTGGAAGTTTTTTGCCAGCAATCTTTATTTCACCTTTATCATAGGTTTCAAGCATGCCGAGAATGTTTAGAATAGTGGATTTTCCAGAGCCGGAAGCCCCCATGATTGCTAACGATTCTCCTTGTTGCACACTAAAACTAAGATTATGTAAAACCGGTCGATTCCCATATGATTTATAAAGATTGCGTACACTTATTAAAGGTTCAATACCATTGTTTTGCATTATCAACTACTCCTTTACCATAGAAGTAATGTGTTTATTACTCAAATAATATGTTTGTATCGTTAATAATATGAGTTCAATAATTGCCGAAATCAGCACATATATCATGCCAGAACGAGTCCGTTCAATCGAAGCAATAATAAAAAGCCCTCCTTGAACGATTCCCACAAGCAAGAATGGCATAGAGAATATGCGTAATAGCGAAAAACCAAGCAATCGTTTCACCGCAATACTTTCTTGATAGCATGCTGCAAACATAGCAATAATCGCTATAAGCAATATCAACATAAGCAGGGTAATAAGCAGAATTACGCTACCAAACAATTGCAACGTCTGCATAATCGTCTTTTGGTAGCCTGCAATGCATTCTCCTACTTGTAAGAATTGAAGATGATTATCATCAAGATGATACCGTGCAGTATAAGCGTCGCTCAGATATCGAGCTGCTGCTTGATCATTCAATTTAATGTAGCTATTGTCAAGGCCGCCAGCAAGTAATGATTCACTTTCAGATGCATTCAAATTATCGCTCGTCGCATAAAAAATAATAGGATCTTTTACCATAACTTTATGATGAATATCCGTAGACCAGTTAAACCACTCGCGAGAAGGATGATACGTGCGGAATGCGAATTGTGGATGCGCAGTAAACTTGGTCGAAACATCAGTAGACGTTAAGTTGTCTGACTCTTGAAGCCACTGCTTCATCGAAGTCTGCTCTTGAGGATTATACGTGTCGGGAATGAAGTAAATGCGCACGCCCTGACGAGCAAGGTTTTTGACCTCGTTATCTACAGTAAATCCTTGATCTTGCAAGTACTTAGGCGATGCCACAAACGACCAGAATGGCTTAGAAGGCACATGCTTATATACGCTACCGTTGCGCCAATCTTGTAGTATATCCGCATCAAAGAAGCTTGTGTAAATAAGCCTTACTCCTGGCTTATCCTCAATAGAACGATACCATGCAAAAGCATCTTTGGCATACTGCGTCGATTGACCAGATACCGAAGCACCATCTTGCCCTACGAGGTGGTGATACATAATTCTCTGGTTTAATACAGGATGCCACATACGAGCAACTTCCACACTTTTCGTCAACTCGCCTATTGGCCCATCTATGCTATGCACACCTTCTAATACGCATGTTGATGCAATAGCATAAACGAGTGCAAGAGCAATAAGCATACCGCGTTTGGTGATACGATTACGAATTGCATCTACTGGTTTTACAGAAATAATCATCAAAATGACTAATGCACTGAGGAGCAACACAACTGCAATAACTGGCAACGCTATAATCAGTGCCTGCATTAACAATTGAATATTCCATATAAATCCGTGAGTAAATAAACTCATCACGATACAAACAAGAGGATATACGGCGAGCGCTGAAACAAGCATCGGTATAAGGTGACGCAAAGCAAACGATGAACGTGACCAACCCAACAATAGGTAGCTTCCCAATGTTCTATACGAAAGATACCCATCAGCAATTATCGTAATCCCAAGAAGCAACACTGTTACAATGCAAACAATAGCAAAAGTAAGTTGATTAAAACTATTGGATCGTGCTATTCCAGATTTTCCACGTTGAAAATCTTGGTAGGTTGTACCAGCGATGCGAGCAGCTTGAGTAACTAATGCATGGTAGTCTCGATTGGAAAGTCCCACAATCCTGTAATCGCCAAGCTTTGTTTTACTATTGTTGACGAGGACATCTAATTGACGAACAACTAAACGCGAACCCTCAATGGAAATAGTGGGCAGATCAGCAAGCATGTCTGCTTTTGCCATATCAAGTCCAAGCGTTTTGTTACTTTCGCTGTGCAATAATTGCGTAAAGGCATGCGATGTCAGAATCGGCGTTCCGAGATATGACAAAGTAATCAAATCTTCTTTGCCTCGAGGATTGCCAAATATGCCAAGCTCAAAACCATCTACACCGGCGTCACTCGCTGCCAAGCGCATATCATTACGAACCACAAAAGCATTATGTTGAGCAACAGTATTCTTGAGTAATGCATAAATTTGATCAGCTTTGTCTTCTGTCACACCGCGTAATGAAAAAAGGCGACTCGTCTGCGGATATATAGCAATACAATCACCCAAGGAGTCGTTCATTTTTGTCAAACCTAACAGCGATGCAAATAATGCAAGCAGAAGAACAAGTGCGCATGACAATGAACGCAATAATCGAGACATCGCATACCCCTATGATAAGTTATTCATACATACAGATTATTTGCAATCCCAATATGCAGTAGCACATGGAACCAATGCCATGGAAACTACTAGTACTACTGTCGATGCAATACGTGAAATTTTTCTTCATCGTAAACCTCCAACTTATTTATTGGGGGGGGGGGCAATGTGTCTCCCACTAACATGATAGATTTACTTGTTTGTTGCGTCAACAAGAAATGTTAAGGATGCGTTTTAATCGAGTATTTGGACGCGTCTTTGCGCAGCAGATGTAAGTAGGCGGTTAATCTGTGATACATAGTGCTGTTTCGTTGTTATGTTATACGAGTTATCGTGGCAAAAATTGCAAATCCAGCAAAAACTGCCATGATAACTCCATAAGTATGCCTCTATTTAAGAATATTTCCAAAACGGAAATATTCTTAAATGTTGATTGTTGAGAATATGCAAACTGCTAATAGTAAAAGTTTTTTAAAAAGTTTTCTAAAAGCACTATCGTTAAAAATAGGTACGCCTATTTGTGTAGATAAAATCTGCACGTTAGTATGTTGGTAATTTACAAAACAAGAATCACGAGGAGGTGCTTATTATGACTAATCCTTTGCGCGGTATACGAGAAGAGGATATTGTTAAGTACTTTAAAGCGCATAATCTTTCAGTTGGCAAAACGTATGTGCTTACTATGAAGTACGACCCTTGGTGGAAAGATTTAATCAAACTATTTTTGTTACCTAAATTATTCTATGTAGCGCAAAGCGTTGTTGCGCGTATTATTGCTGCCACTAATAATGAGTTTATTATTGTTAATCCGAATGTCATTTTAGGCTCGGGTAATCTAGCTAAATTAGACGATAAGTATCTTCGTCGTATTGCGTGGAATCAACTCACTAATTTTGAAGTTATAAGTAAGCCAACAACTCAAATAATTCGTTTTACTGCGAATGGCAAAACCGAAGAATGGAGTGTGCCAACGGAAAGTGCTAGCGTATGGCACTTTAATGTGTACAATCTTGATAATTTGAGAAAAACAATACAATCGCACATCTCTTGATAAGTGGATTCCAAAACAAGATACCATATATTGTATGAACACTACCTACGCAATTGTTGATAATGACACGCTTGTATTGCGGTACATGCAACTTCTTCTAAAAAGTCGTTTGCCTGAAAACTTTGTTTGTGCATGGATGTGTTCTTCTGCAAAACAAGCTATTCATCGTTGCGTTACAGAAAATACTCCTGACGTACTTTTAGTAGATATGTCAATGAGAGAAATGAGTGGCGTTGATGTAATTAAGGCAATTCGCGAGCGCAATAGCAATATTGTTTTAATCGGCATTACTTCCTACATGTTAGATGAATACGTATTGCAAGTTGCTAAGTCGGGTGGTCAAGCGTTAATACATAAAGACAATTTATCAGACGTAGTTGCAGCTATCCAATCGCGCGCAACAAGCTACGGGTGTCCAGAATTGCCACAATATATTGACTATTTTCACACTCCGCAAGAATCATTTAATATGATTTCTCAACTTCCGAAGACTTCAGTTTTGTCTCCTCAAGAATCGGAAATTATGCGCTTGTGCAAACAGGGGTATTCTACGAAAGAGATTGCAGATCAGCTTAATGTGAAAGTTTCAACAGTCAACACGCATTTACGGCGTATTTATGGAAAACTTCAAGTTAAAAGTCGTATGCAAGCGCTCGCTGCGCTCGCAAAATACTCGCATGACATATAACGTGTAAGAAATTAACGTGTAAAAGTAGGTAGTTATGAAATTATTAACGCGTATGATCAATTTTTTGCCGCATGATGCTTGGCAGAAAATTGGAATTGGTGCAATCATAAGTTGTACTTTGATTCTTGAAATTTGTTCCTATAATAAGCTTCATTACTACTCTAATTGGCATGCAATTACGGTTGAAATAGTATGGATTGTAATCTGCTTATGCATTGCAATATGGCCACGTAAGGCATCTTTTATTGTGCTCATTTGGATGCCGTTGGTAATTATTGCGCCAAATATCAACTACTCATCTATGATGCTTACTATATTGATTTGTTTGGCAATTGCTGTAATTACTCAACCTTGGTACACTGTGCTTTCTTCTTGCGGGGTATCTTCATGGTTCTTTATTATATGCGATTTTCAAAACGCTTATGTGTTGGCGTGGTGGCTTCTTATCACTCTTATTTCTAGCGCAATCGTAAAATACTATATTGCTACTATTCACCAGCAACAGGAACAGTTATTTGCACAGCGTTACAACGTTTTTCAAAAATATACCACTATTGCAGCAATTCGCATTCACGATGAAGTAACTAATGAGCTTTCCAGCATTATGATGATGGCCCAACAATCTATTGAACCTCAAACAACTCATGAACAAGAGCATGAAAATTCGCGAGAGATTCTTCAACGTGCTACTACAACTGTTCATAGAGCACGTAATATTATTTCTCTTCTTGACAATGCTACAACTGCAAGCACTAGCGATGTTATGCAATCTACTACATGTTATAAAGATTTTTGCACAGGCTTACGTGTTTTATTTGACTGTGAGCAAAAGTCATTTGAAAAGCTTGGCTATATTGGTTCCATTGACTTGAGTAGTGATTTAACTGCTGAAGATTCTCGGTCAATCCATTTGCCTTTTGAAGAATGTGCTCAAATTGAATATATTTGCAGAGAACTACTTGCGAACGTAAAAAAGCATGCTGCAAAGCCTAAAGAATACGCTATGAATGTAATGCTTAATGACCATGAATGTCATATTACGTGTATAAATAGTGCGCAACGCGGTATTCTTGCTAACTTGCAATTAGGATATGGACTGCGTTTTCATAAGATGCTTGCGGAACGAGTTGGCGGAACTTTTAAAGTTATTGAAGATGGCGATTCGTGGATTATTAATGTACACGTTCCACTTCATGTAGAGAAATAGTTATTGTGCTTTCTTGCGCTTTAATCGAGTACTTGGATCTATTTCAATCGAGTATTTGGACGCTTTTCAATCTAGTATTTGGACGTATTTCGACCGAGTATTTGGACGCGTCTTTGCGCAGCAGATGTAAGTAGGCGGTTAATCTGTGATGTAGAATGCTGTTTCGTTGCTATTTTATATCGAGTTATCGTGGCAGTTTTTGCTAATTTTGCAATTTTTGCCACGATAACGCGTGATTTCGGCCGCGCGATATGGTCTAACTATTGTCGCGTAATCAGTTAAAAAATATTGCCTGTTCATCAACCTCGTCGATGCACAGGTAATATTTTCAAGACAACAAAATTTGGTAAATAATCTAAGTTTTGCGGCTAAATCGTTTACTATTTTGCTACGTCAAGAACTACTAGACGTTGTCCGCCATAAGTTCTGGCATCGAGACAAGTTTGAATAAAGTAAGCAGACTTAGGGAATTGGTCAACGTACTCTTTGAATACTTTTAGCAACTTATCCGAGCTTCCGCCACCCTCAAAGTCTTTATAATCCGCCACTTTGTAATCTTTGCCGTTTAATTTAACTGGCATGCCTTTTTGGAGTTTCTTTAATAAGATGCCTGAACTGTTCAAACGGTCAACGACCATATAATGGCCAGTATCAACCTGGAACCAGTCGTCTTGAAGAGTCCAGTGATAGAAAGCATCTTTCACGTAAGCCAACTGATCAGGATAAGCGTCCCAAATAACGCGTTTAGTTTCACCTAGGGCTTCCAAAGTACCTTCTTGTCCCTTTACAAAAGCTTCGGCGATTTTCTTTTTTGAGGCTTTTTTGACTGGTTTTGAATGTTTTTTAGTAGAATGACGGCTTATTTTTGTTGGCACTGGTTTGTTTGCTTTGGAGTTACCGCAGGCTGCTAGCCCAACCAGCGAGCTGAAGAGCACTACAACACAAAGTAATTTTTTATAAGTCATTTTCCCCATAAATGGACTTCTTTCTTCTTCTAGATGCGTCTAACGGATGTTAGTCATCTTTATAAACTTGAACTCCAACTTTAGTGCCTGCTCAGTTCAGTTCAAAAATCTTGGTTTGAACGTGAGTAGGAGTGACGGCACTGCTGATTTTTGCATAAACAAATCAACAAGACCGGTTCCTTTTCACATAGTGTAGCATAAAGGCTGAGTGACCTGTGTTATTTTTTGACTTCTAGCTTTTATATAGGATCTATTTTGCTGCAATAATTAACCTAACTAAATTAAAATTGGTTAGCTAATTAAGATAATTAGCTAACCAATCAGTTAGTTATTCAGTTATTTAGTAAATCAGTCAGTTAGCAAACTGTGAGATTAGAAGTCCCAATCATCGTCGTCAGTTTCAACCGACTTGCCCATAATGTAGCTGGAACCAGAGCCGGAGAAGAAGTCGTGATTTTCGTCGGCTGCAGGAGAAAGAGCTGCGAGAATCTCAGGGCTTACGTGAGTCTCTTCTTCGCTGTACTTAGCAGGGTAGCCAAGGTTCATCAAAGCCTTGTTAGCGTTGTAACGCACGAAGTCAAAAACGTCATCGTGGAAGTCAAATCCTTCATAAATCTGACCAGAATACTCAACTTCCAAATCGTACAAAGTATCAAGCAAGTTCATAGTGAACTTTTCAAGATTCTTCTTATCATTCTCGCTTCTAAGCTCCAAACCGCGCTGGAACTTGTAGCCGGAATAATAGCCGTGAATTGCCTTATCGCGCAAAATCAAACGAATCATGTCGGCAGTGTTCATCATCTTTCCGCGAGAAGCAAAGTAAAGCGGAAGGTAGAAGCCTGCGTAAAGAAGCAATGAAGAAAGCATAGTTGCTGCAATCTTGCGCTTAAGCGGGTCTTCGCTCTCATACTCGCAAAGCACGGTGGTAACGCGCTGCTGCAAAACGTCGTTTCCAACAGCCCAACGGTAAGCTTCGTCAATCTCCTCGCTAGAGCAAAGAGTGGAGAAAATAGAGGAGTAGGAGCGAGCGTGAATCGACTGCATGAAAGCAATATTCGTGTAAATAGCCTGCTCGTGCTCTGTGCGAGCGTGCTCAATCTGGCAAAGCTCACCAATAGTTGCCTGGCTGGTATCAAGCAAAGTCAAACCTGTAAAAACGCGAGTAGTTGTCTTGCGCTCAAGGTCGGTGAGGGAACGCCAAGAAGGAATATCGTTGCTCAGTGGCACTTTTTCTGGAAGCCAGAAGTTAGCGATAAGACGATTCCAAACGTCCAAATCCTTGTCGTCAACAATATTATTCCAATTAACTGGGCGCACGCGTGAGCCGTGATGGTAGCGGTATTGAGCTGGTGTGATGGAAGCTGCCATCATAGAGTCATCTGCGATTACGCGATTCGTGCCGAAAGGCTTATCGAGACTACTGCGTAGTGCTGTTGGATCGAGTTCTGTCATAATTACTCCTGATCTTGTGTTTACGTTTATAAAATTTTTAAGTTTTTGATTTAATTTGCAAAAGATTTACGCTGATAGATTTACGTCGCTGCGATTTTTAGCGCTACTCCTTACAGCGTGCAGCTTACGCAACCCTCGATTTCCGTACCTTCCAAAGCTTTTTGGCGAATACGAATGTAGTAAAGAGTTTTAATGCCCTTACGCCACGCGTAAATCTGAGCCTTGTTCAAATCGCGAGTAGTAGTAGTGTCTGGGAAGAACAAAGTAAGAGACAATCCCTGATCCACATGCTGAGTTGCCTCCGCGTAAGTGTCAATAATCGCCTTCCAACCAACTTCGTAAGCATCCTTAAAGTACTGCATATTGTCGTTCGTCATATAAGCGGCAGGGTAGTAGACGCGTCCAACTTTGCCCTCTTTGCGAATCTCAATGCGAGAAGCAATAGGGTGAATCGAACTCGTGGAATGGTTGATGTACGAGATTGAGCCAGTTGGAGGAACAGCTTGCAAATACTCGTTGTAAATGCCGTCGCGCAAAATATCGTCACGCAACTGCTCCCAGTCCGAAACGGTTGGAATTGCAACGTTAAAACGAGCAAACAAATCGCGAACCGCTTGAGTTTTAGGCTCAAGAGAGCGGCTGCCGTCAGTGTACTTATCGAAGTAGTTGCCTTTGCCTGCAGGCTTAGCGTAGGCGCTCGTCTTAAAGCTTGCAAAAGCGCGGCCACGCTCCACAGCCAAAGCGTGAGAAGCCTTATAAGCGTGGTAAGCAACCGTCATAAAGTACATGTCTGTAAAGTCAAGAGCTTCCTCGCTTCCGTACTGCATGTGCTCGCGAGCAAGGAAACCGTGCAAATTCATTTGACCCAAGCCAATAGCATGACCTTCCGCGTTTCCGCGACGAATCGAAGGCACAGAATCAATTGAAGTGTGCTCCGAAACAGAAGTGAGCGCGCGCACAGCAAGCTCAACGCTTGCACCCAAGTTTCCATCCATCGCCTTAGCAATATTAAGAGAGCCAAGATTGCAAGAAATATCGCGACCAACGTGGCTATAAGACAAGTCTGCATTGTAAGTGCTTGCTTCCTGAGTTTGCAAAATCTCGGAGCACAAGTTACTCATAGTAATGCGGCCCTCAATAGGATTCGTGCGATTCACAGTATCCTCAAACAAAATGTAAGGGTAGCCAGATTCAAACTGGATTTCCGCAATCGTCATAAAGAATTCGCGAGCATCAATGTACTTCTTGTGAATGCGAGGATTTGCAACCATCTCATCGTAATGTTCTGTAACAGAAATGTCTGCAAAAGGCTTTCCGTATTCGCGCTCAACATCGTAAGGGCTAAACAAAGCCATCTTTTCCTTACGCTTAGCAAGCTCAAAAGTAATATCCGGAATCACAACGCCCAAAGAAAGCGACTTAATACGAATCTTCTCGTCTGCATTCTCACGCTTAGTGTCCAAAAAACGCATAATATCTGGGTGATGTGCGCTAATATACACAGCGCCAGCGCCCTGACGAGCGCCAAGCTGATTAGCGTAAGAGAATGAATCTTCCAAAAGCTTCATAACAGGCACAACGCCACTCGACTGATTCTCAATGCGCTTAATAGGAGCGCCAAGCTCGCGCAAATTAGTAAGAAGCAGAGCTACGCCGCCGCCGCGCTTAGAAAGCTGCAAAGCAGAATTAATTCCGCGCGCAATAGACTCCATGTTATCTTCCAAACGCACGAGGAAGCAGCTCACAGCCTCGCCTCGCTGGGCTTTACCAAGATTCAAGAACGTTGGAGTGGCTGGCTGGAAGCGTCCTGCAAGCATCTCGTCCAAATAGTTGAGTGCAGCCTTTTCATCACCATCTGCAAGTTCCAAAGCGACTGCAGCTGCACGCTGAGCGAAGTTTTCCAAATACTGCTTGCCGTCAAAAGTCTTTAAAGCGTAAGAAGTGTAGAACTTAAAAGCGCCCAAGAAAGTGCCAAAAGTGTGGTGAGCGGATTCTGCGTGCTCGTAGAACTTATCTAGAAACTCGTCGCTGTACTTTCCGAACACATTGCCGTTGTAGTAGTAGTTGTCAATCAAATAGTTCAAGCGCTCGCGAGTTGAAGCAAACTTCATGCTGTGTTCTTGCACGTAACCCGAAACGTAAAGCTTTTCTGCTTCCTGGTCCTTGTCGAACTGAATGCCTTTTTCTGGATCGAAAAGACCGAGCATAGCGTTAAGAACGTGGTAGTCGCGGCTGTTGCGAATGCGTTCTGCTGTGCTGCTAGCAGCTGCGTTTGCAGTTTCGCTGGAGTCAGTGTGATCAAGATTAAGCGAAGTAGATTCGCTCATCGGATCCGTGCTATTCATTTGATTGATTCCTTTCTTCATGCGTTATTTTTGCTTTTCAAACGCTGATTGTTTTTTTGATTCTTTTACTTATTTTGATTATTTAGTTTCTTCTGCTTCTTTTAATTGCTTTAAAAATCTAGGTATTCCCTGCGCTACTTTTTCAATATCTTCTTGAGTTCCTGTCAACTCAAACGAATACATATTTGGGATTGCGCACTTTCCTGCAATCTGACCGCCTGCAGCGCAATAAGCGTCTCCAAAATTCGTGTTTCCGGAAGAAATTACTCCGCGAATAAACGAACGATTTTCGCGATTGTTTAGGAATTTGCGTACTTGCATTGGTATTGCTTTTGCAATATTTCCGCCGCCGTAAGTTGGTACGATTAGCACGTACGGTTCGCGCACATTTAATTCCGGGTCTTTTGGTCGAAGCGGTATGCGATACACGTTTACATTGTTGCTAGGAAAATCGCAATTTTGCACGAAGCGTAATGTGTTTTCGGAAACTGATGAAAAGTAGACTACAGCTCCGATTGATTCGCCTTGTGCGCGAGATTCTGGCTCGCTTGGCTGTTGGATTCTTTCTTGTTCACACATTTATCATGCTTCTTTTGCTGTTTCTGAGGAAGTTCCGAGTTTATCCGCAATTTGCGCGATTAAATCTGGGCGGTAACCGCTCCATGATGTGTCTGGCGCAATAACTACAGGTGCTTGACGGTATCCAGCGTTGCGCAATTGATCCAGTGCTTCAGGGCTTTTTGATAAGTCTACAGTTTCGAAGTTCACGCCAAGTTTTGTGAACTGTCGTTTAGTGGCATCACACTGTGGGCAATGAGGTTTTGTAAACACTGTAATTGTCATTTCAATCTCCTCTGGTGATGGGGAATCGTTAAATTCCGCGGTGTTAGCACAAAAGCCAAAAGTCAGCATACTACTCATAATTACTATTTGTAGTGGTGTGTCGATTATTCAAACACTACATATAGTTATTGTTTATATTTACAAAATCCGCGTGTTTGTAAGCGTGTCGTACTTTTTTGGAGATTTTGAGAACGATTTGTTTGTATTAAAAATGTAATTTATATCACAAAATTTACTTAGTGTAACTTGCATTTTTTGCATCGAAAATCTTGTGCATATAGGCCGATAAAATTAAAAAGTGTGTTTCCTGAAGGGGAGTAACGCAGAAACGAAAATATAACAACAAGATAAGAGGTGTCGTAATGACTCAAGCTCAGGCAAATATTGGCGTTGTTGGCTTGGCTGCAATGGGATCTAATTTAGCGCGAAATCTTGCGCATCACGGAAATACTGTGGCAGTTTATAATCGTCATTATTCGCGAACTGAAACGTTAATGAATGAGCACGGCACTGAGGGTGCTTTCGTTCCATCTAAAACTGTCGAAGAATTTGTGGCTTCTCTCAAGCGTCCGCGCACAGCAATCATTATGGTAAAAGCTGGTGCTCCTACGGATGCCGTTATTGAAGAGCTCGCAAATGCTATGGAGCCTGGAGATATTATCGTCGACGGCGGAAACTCTTATTTTGAAGACACAATTCGCAGAGAGCGCAGCATTCGCGCGCGCGGTCTTCATTATGTTGGTTGCGGTGTTTCTGGCGGCGAGGAAGGTGCTTTGCGCGGCCCTTCTATGATGCCTGGTGGAACTGAAGAATCTTGGAAGACTCTTGGACCTATTTTGAAGTCTATTGCGGCTGTTGCAGAAGGTGAGCCTTGCGTAACGCATATTGGTACCGATGGTGCTGGTCATTTTGTGAAGATGGTTCACAATGGCATCGAGTACTCGGATATGCAGCTTATTGCCGAAAGCTATGATTTAATGTTTCGCGGCTTGGGCATGAAGTCCGACGAAATTGCAGACGTGTTTAGCGAGTGGAATAAGGGTGAGCTTGATTCTTATTTGATTGAGATTACTGCGGATGTGCTTCGCCAGAAGGACGCTAAGACTGGTAAGCCTTTGGTTGAGATGATGGTGGACCATGCTGGCATGAAGGGCACTGGTACTTGGACTGTGCAGTCTGCGCTTTCGCTTGGAATCCCTGTAACGGGTATTGCAGAAGCTGTGTTTGCTCGCGGACTTTCAAGCCAGGTTGCTTTGCGAGAAGCTGCTGAAAACCAGGGTTTGACTGGTCCGGATGTGCATTTTGATTTGAATGATGCTGAGCGTAAGGCGTTTATTGAGGATATTCGTCAAGCTCTGTACGCTTCTAAGATTGTTTCTTACGCTCAGGGCTTCGACGAGATTGCTGCTGCTGCAATTGAGCATGATTGGAAGATTAACCAGGCTGCTGTTGCTCGCATTTGGCGAGGCGGATGCATTATTCGCGCTCAGTTCTTGAACCGCGTTTCCGAGGCTTTTGAGTCTGGTGAAGCAAGCGTTTCTTTGCTTTTTGCACCGTACTTTAAGGATGCTATTGAAAAGTCTCAAGCTGCTTGGCGTCGTGTTATTGCGCGTGCAGTTGAGCATGGCGTGCCTGTTCCAGCATTCTCTAGCTTGCTTGCGTACTACGATGGATTGCGTTCCAAGCGTTTGCCAGCTTCGCTTATTCAGGCTCAACGCGATTTCTTCGGTGCGCACACTTATGGCCGCATTGACGAGCCGGGCGTATTCCACACTTTGTGGGCAGAGACTAATCGCCCAGAAGTAAAGCAAGATTAAATCAAATAATATTTATAGATAACAGGCTTCTGTATTTGTTATGCAGAAGCCTGTATTTTATTGTGCTGAATATTATGTAGATTATTGAATTGCAGCTTGCAGTGTTTCTGCGGTGGTTAGCCAAGAGATTTCGTCAGTTCCGTTTGCAAAAGACGCAGGATATTCAGGATTATTAGCTCCCGAAAGTGCGTTCATTAAAGCAGCTCCCTTTTCTGCTCCGGCAGTCAAGAACCAAGTGCGACGGCTGTGAGATAGCACGGGAACTGTAAGAGACAATCTCATTGGTGGAAGTTTAGGGGAGTGGTTTACTCCAACAACAATGCGCTCGCGATTATTAACTTGTGGCAATCCTGGGAAAAGCGAAGCCATATGTGCGTCCGGGCCCATGCCAAGAATTGCTAAATCAAACACCGGTTCTGGTCCAAGTAATCCTATAATTTCTTCCTCATAGTCGTGCGCTGCCGCATCCAAAATAGCGTCATTTTCAGAGTCGCTGGCTGCTGCAATTTCCTCCGCGCTGCGCTCATCTGCAGGCATCTCGTGAATATGAGATTCTGCCAAAGCTTTGTTAGAAGTAAGTAAGTTAAGCAAAGCTTCGCGAGTTTTACGTGCGTTGCGATCCTCGCTATCGTAAGCTACGAAACGCTCATCTGCCCACCAAATATGCACTAAATTCCAATTAATCGCTGGCAAAAGTGGGTTGCTAGCAAGCATTTGGAACATGCGAATTGAATCCGTGCCGCCAGTAAGAAGTAAATGGAATGGTTTGTTTAGATTTTGCACATTATTTTGTGACTCCATAATAAACGTTACTAAGCGTTGAGCTGCGACGGCTGAAAGTACATCGGGATTATTGTAGCCGTAGATGTTTGCGTTGTGTGCAAAAGTAACTTCATTATCTGTCATGTCATTCCTTTTATGCCATTAAAAATGTTTCACACGCTGTTTCACAGGTTGTTTCACGCGTTGTGTATTTTTATAGACTTAATTGTTTTCTGCAGGATTATCTCGAACCAGCTGTGCGTAAATTTCGTCCGGATCAATTCGTCGCAATTCCTCACTTAAGCAATCATCCAAGGTGCGAATAGGAAGCGCAATTGGTTGAGCGGTCTGATAGGGAAGACTAATTAAAGCCTGATCTCCGCCAGCAGGGCGAGTAAGAGACAAAGTGCCATCCTCACGCTCTAAAGTTACGGAAGTAATAGCTTTAGCCTCAGGATTCTCAACTATTTCTACAGGCACTCGCAAACTGCTCTTAAGCCAAGCTGCCAGTAAATGCAAAGAAACATAGTGCGTAGGGCCAGTAACTTTTGCGCTAGTAATTGGCAAATGCGGAGGCTGATCGAGCATAGAAGCAAGTAACGCGCGCCAAGGAGTTAAACGCGTCCAAGATAAGTCTGCGTCTTGCGGAGACCAGTTTTTGCGCAAGTTTTGAACAGTTTTAAGAGTGTCGTCTGCGCGCTGAGCATCAGTAATTCTGCTACTTGCCATAGCTCCAAGCAAATCGTGAGCAGGGTCTTCCGGAGCGTTCGTCGGCCACCACGCAACAATCGGCGCATCTGGCACAAGTAGCGGAATAACAAGCGTATCCGGGTGGCGAACCAAACCGTTATGCGGATACAAAATAATAATCTCGCCAGCTCCAGCATCAGCGCCAAAACGCACTTGAGCGTCAAGATTTGGCACAATTTCTCCGCGCTCAGCAGCATGTTCGCTAGACCAGTCGCGAACCATAGCAATAACGCGGCAAGGATGCTCGCGGCTCGCAGCATTAGCAGCTTCGAGAGCATGTTCCAATTCTTGAAGATCTGTGTCTATTAAAAGAGTAAGCACGCGCCCAGTTGCGGATTCTCCACGCTCTTCGTGCAATTCGTCGATTTTTTGCGAAATTTTACTGGTATTAGTATCAGGAAGGTTGATAATCATGGCAGCCTCCAATGGCGATTATTACGAGCAAGCATGTCGTCTGCTTCCTTAGGACCCCAAGTTCCAGCGCGATACGGCTGTGGTTGTGTGCCAAGTGAACTCCAAAATTCCTCAATAGGATCGAGAATCTTCCAGCTCAAATCTACTTCTTCAGTAGTTGGGAACAGTGGAGGCTCGCCAAGAAGAACGTCAAGAATCAGACGCTCATAAGCTTCAGGTGAACTTTCAGTAAATGAACGTCCGTAACTAAAGTCCATAGAAACGTCGCGGACTTCCATAGCAGTTCCGCCAGGAACTTTCGCTCCAAAACGCATAGTAACGCCCTCATCTGGCTGCACGCGAATCACAATAGCATTGCTACCAAGCTCTCGAACAGCAGTTGATTCAAACGGCAAGTGCGGAGCGCGCTTAAAAATCACGGCAATTTCTGTAACGCGTTTGCCTAAACGTTTGCCAGTGCGCAAATAGAATGGCACTCCAGCCCATCGGCGAGTGTCAACGTCTAGTCGCACAGCAGCATACGTTTCAGTAGTGCTTTTAGGGTCGATTCCTTGTTCTTCCAAGTAACCAACTGCTTTGTAAGATCCTTGCCAGCCTGCTGCGTACTGTCCTCGAGCAGTATTGGCAGCCAAGTCTTGAGGTAGTCGGATTGCGGATAGAACTTTCGTTTTTTCAGCAGTCAAATCGCTAGCGCGGAAACTTACAGGCTCTTCCATAGCAGTAAGAGCCATAAGTTGAAGCAAGTGGTTTTGAATAACATCGCGCGCAGCACCAATGCCATCGTAATAACCGGCACGCCCGCCAATACCAATGTCTTCAGCCATCGTAATTTGCACGTGATCAACATAATTTGCGTTCCAAATTGGCTCGTACATTGCGTTGGCAAAACGGAAAGCCAGCAAATTTTGCACGGTTTCCTTACCTAAGTAATGGTCGATTCTAAATACGGAATTAGGATCAAAAACTTCTGAAACAACGCGGTCTAATTCGCGAGCGCTCGTTAAATCATGTCCGAAAGGCTTTTCGATAATTACGCGACGCCACGCGTGCTCGGAAGAGTGAGAAAGTCCAGACGCTGCCAACTGTTGAGCAACAATAGGGAAGCTTGAAGGAGGAATAGACATGTAAAATGCGTGGTTTCCGCGCGTGCCGCGATCTCTATCTAATTCATTTACTGTTTTGCTTAAACGTTCAAACGCAGACGCGTCGTCAAAAGTGCCGCGCACAAAGCGTATTCCTTTTGCAAGATTAATCCAAGTTGACTCACGAAATGGTGTGCGGCAGTGTTGCTCAATATTTTCGCGCACAAAATTTACGAAATGCTCATCAGTCCAGTCTCTTCTCGCAAAACCAGTTAAACCAAATCCTGGTGGTAAAAGCCCTCGATTAGCCAAGTCGTATACGGCTGGCATAAGTTTTTTGCGTGCTAAATCGCCAGTAATACCAAAAATTACTAAACTGCACGGGCCGGCAATGCGAGCCAAACGTAAATCTCTAGGATCTCGTAATGGGTTCGTCCACGCAGACGCATCATCAGCAGTGTGTTGCGTGTTAAAAGGAATCCTCAACTCAGTCATACATACTATCGTAATATTTCGCTGCTATTTTTCCTACACGAGTCGTTATTTTCATTGAGATTCGTTATAGGATTTGCTTGTATCGTGCGCAAAATACTTGTAGTTATGCCAAAATTCGCGTTATTGATAAATCAGGCTCCGCATAGCGCGAGTCGAATCATTTTTGCGTATTTTGGACCGCCAACTGGGGTTAAATGCACGCCATCGTCAGTTAGATATTCAGAATGATCTTTGCTGAAACCATTCCAGTCAATAATGCCAACATTAGGATGCGTTTGAGCAAACTTACGAAGGCGGTCGTTGGTAACGTCTTGCCATGGCTGTGGAACTCTAGTTGTAACGAAATAAACAGGCTTACCCTTAGCAACATCTACCATGTGCTGAAGAACGCTGTCGTCGTGAGGCGGGCCGTTTGTTCCTAACGCGTAAATAACAACATCCCCAGCATGTTTGTTCGAAATATCTTGAGCGTATTCGTCAGCTCCGTGGAAAATCTGCCTGCTTACTTTTCCGTCAATATAGGCATTAGGCATTACTTGTAGCAAGTATGGTTTTGCGCCTTCGGTAATAGAGTCGCCTACCATAGTTAAGTTTACTGAGCAAGTGTTGTGCTTTTTATCAATACGAGTGTGTGATGCGGAAAGATTTTGCGGAACTTTTTCTGCAATTGGGAAAAGCACAGGATGCTTTGATGGTGTTGGCGGAAGCGCTTGTTTTACTACAGACTTGTGCAATCCTTTTGTTTTCTTATTTGAAGCGGATGCGTTTGCCTTTTTATTAGTTTTTGTTTTTTCTGCTTCAGCACTTTTAGCAGCATTTACAGTTAGTTCTGGTCGAATTTGTATTGCGCGTTGTTGAGCAATACTATTCCAATTCAACGGCAAAGCAATTAAGAAAATAGTTATTACGCAAACTATTGCTAATGCTACGAAATGTACTAATTTTTGCAGATATTTTTCTGTTTGTTTTTCAAATAGTTGATAGAAACATTCTGCTACTGCAACAATTACTACAGCTTGCAAAATCTGCTCTTCCCAAGAAACAGTTGTTGTTCTTGTGGCAGGATTGCACAATTCCAAAATTGGGAAGTGTACTAAATAAATAGCAAATGCGCGCTTTCCAAGATAAGATAACGGCGCAAATGCGAAAATTCTTGAGCAAATATTATCAGTCTGAGTGCAAGACCACAGTATTAGCGCGCAGACCGCAGCGGTTATTGTGTATCCACCAAAAGTAAACGCTGAGGATGTGCCGTCTGCATAAACAAAGCACAAAATCAGAACTATTGTTGTAACAATACCTATTAAGGATCTTTGCCACGCGTGCAAAGGGTTGTAAAACACTGTTTTTGGAGCGGTAAATACGTTATCTGGAAGTTCGTGTATTTCAGATTTAGAAGAATCTTCTAAATCTGTATTCTTGTAGTCGTCTTGCAAAATTTCAGCATTGTCAGACAAATCAATTTGTAATCCAGCTCGCAAATCTTCTGGAATACTATTTTCAGCAGAAGATTTTGCAGCATTTTCATCAATCTGCTTGTTGCTTGTGTTCTTTTCAGCATAAGTTTCGTTTGAAGAAGAGCTAGTAATACCAGATTTCGGCAATATTGTGGAAATCTTAACTATTGCATGCTTATTGCCACGAATCCAATAAAATACGCGAATAATCCAAGCGTGTAATGAATGTTTTGTAAACCAAGCTCCATACATTGCCAGCATTGCGCCTAGCAAGAATTCCGATGCTCTTGTGTCAAGAGAATAATAGACGCGAGCTGGAGTAGTGTAATCGCCAAACATGTAGGCAAAAGTAAACGTAAGTATTGTAGAAAGTATCGCCAATCCTGCAGTAATATACATGCGAGTAATTGCGCGTTTAACAAGCTTCACGAGGGCCGTAAGAATAAGTGGCCACACAACGAATGCTTGCATGATTAAGCCAAGATACCATAAGTGTTTAATCGGGGAAGGCAATCCTGTTTGCTCAAAATAAGATAGTTTTCGCGCAACGTACATTATGTTGCTAAAGAAGCCAGCTCCAGAAAAAGCGTCCGCCTGTAATTTTGGAAGTAGGCTCGGCGAAAAAAGCCACATTATTGGTGCACTAACTCCAATAATTCCAAGGGTTGGTGGCCAAATTCGCTTTAAACGATGCCAAATGTAATTAAAGTAGCAAGTGATTAATCTTTTAAATTCGCCAGTTTTTGTTTTACTTTTCTCAATGCTGTTTGCATTGCTACTTGCATTTCCGTTTGTGTTAGCGCTTGTGCTGCTGCTAGTCGTAGCGCTTTTTTGAGAGTCTAAATAGCGAAGTATTGAATGTGTGCAAAAGTATCCAGCTAAAACTAAAAATAGCGTTACTCCTAAAAATCCTCCAGAAAGTGTGCTTGGGCGCATATGGAAGCAAACAATTCCAATAATTGCTAAAGCGCGCAAGCCATCTATTGCAGGATTTCGTTTAGATTCAATCTGATTTTTTACTTCACTAACAGTATTAGTTGATTTAGCGCTTTCATTTGCAAGCTTTTTATTTACGAGTGTTTTACTAGCATTATTTGCGGCCTCAGCTTCCTTTTGGCGGAAGTTTCTATTGGCCGGTGAAACAGTGGAAGTATTCACGCGTTTCTTCTTTGTCATCTTGCCTGCGCTTCGTCAACCATGCTTTTGTGTGTGCACATATTGTGTGTAAAACAGAGCCATAATAACTGTGTCTTTCGACACTTTTGAACCTCAAAGCGTGTTTTGAAATAATGCTTTCTTTAGTGCGCGCTAAAGTGAAATATAACAGTTGTGTCAATTGTTATTAAAGATAATAAAGGAGCCAAAATGGCAGAAACTTTTAACGTTGTGGTAGAAATCCCACGTGGTTCTAAGAACAAGTATGAAGTGGATCACGAAACCGGTCGTGTTTTCTTGGATCGCACGCTTTTCACTGCAATGGGTTACCCAGATGATTACGGATACATTGAAGGAACTTTGGGCGAAGATGGCGACCCTCTTGACGCTCTTGTTATGATTCCAAACTCCGTATTCCCAGGATGCGTTGTTGAGTGCCGCGCTGTTGGTTTGTATCACATGGTTGATGAAGCTGGCGGAGACGATAAGGTTTTGTGCGTTCCAGCAGATGTTCGTTTCGACGACATTAAGGATGTTGATGATGTGAACGAATATCACAAGGCAGAAATTAAGCACTTCTTCGAGCAGTACAAGGCTTTGGAGCCAGGCAAGGAAGTTCTTCCTGGTGACTTCTGGGCTGGTGTAGAGCAGGCTGAGAAGGAAATCGTCGAAGCTCGCAAGCGTTTGGCAGAAAGCGAAAAGTAGGTTTTGCTTTCTGAATAAAAAATCCCCTGCGAGTTCATGGAAAAAATAGTTAAAAAAATAAACTCACAGGGGAAACCTATAATGCATTTTCATGCAACTACCAGCATACCAAGTCCCGCAATATAAATCAACATTCCTGAAAACATTATTGGAAGTAACGAAATAGCAACGTCGCGAGTTACGTTATTTTCGTAGTAATTTTTGCAATTATTCCTAACCCACAAATACGAAAGTCCGGAAATCAAAATCACCATCAATATGCATAGTGCAGCAACAAATATTCCGCCGTCTGTGTTGCGCAAAGATGGCATAAATCTAATAATAGAAGGCAAAAACATCCAGCCAGGAAGAGCTGCACAAGCAATACTTGCTGTTAGAGTGTGAGAAAGGTTTCTAACTAAATTTGTGCGGTTTTCGCGCAGCATTTGTCTTAAGAAAGTTATGAATGTTGCTGCTACAAGAATTAGCGCAAACGACACAGCCCAACGCTCATAAGGTCGTATTGCTGCAATGAATTTACTCATTGAAACAGTTTCATTGTCAATAATAACGCTTTGTGGAAGCCAGCCTTTTAGCGCAAGAGTTGCGCACCATGCTGAAGCTATGCAGGATAGTAAAGCAATAGCTCGATCAATAACATTTCCGTGCAGCGGCCAAAAAGTAAGGAAAGTTAAAAGTATAAGCGCACACACAACAAGAGTTATTTTTGCTGTTGCTATTGGTAGTGCAGATGCTCCTGCAATTAGTATCACAACAAAAATCTGGCTTGCAATCATTGCTAGAAAATTAGTGTGAGGAATATGTGCTTGTTTTTGAGTGCTAGTACAAGAAGTAGCATCGTTCTGCACTTGTTTATTGCAGATATGTGTTTCGTCGCTCATAGCACTCCTATTTAAGGTAAATATTCGCTCTTATGAATAGTAATATATGTATAAACTTGCTACATATTACTTATTTCTTATTACTAATGTAGCTTACAACCTGCACTTATTTTTTGCGATTGTTGATTACACAGAACTTTTGGATTGCTATATTGTTGACGCAACTTTATGCGAAATAAATTAAAGGTAAGTCGATATTTTTCGTAGCATGGTTTACAATTCCTGTAAAGGCTTGTATTTGGCATTGCATTATTTGTTGGATGGAGGCATCACATGACCGATATTACGTTGATGACTTCGTGCGCTTCTCCGGCAACTGTTTTGCCTTCGCTAGCGCTGCTTTCTCATAGAGTGCGCGTCCTTTCATTAGATTCTGCGAGTTTATCTAAACTTCCTGCGCAAACAGTTCTTCTAATTGATGCTCGTGAAGATTTGGCTTTGGTTAAATCTTTATGCACTCTTTTGCGCGCTGAAAATATTACAGTTCCAGTCGTATTAGTTCTTACAGAAGGTGGATTTACTGTAGTAAATTCCTCGTGGAATATTAATGACGTTGTGCTTACAAGCGCTTCCCCTGCAGAAGTAGAAGGAAGATTGCGCTTAGCTTCTCAGCGTATTGCAAGTAATGGGTCGTTTGCGCAATCTCAAGATTCTCAAATTAGTGATTCTGCTGTTGACGATGGAACAATGCGCTCGGGTGATCTTGTTGTTGATATGCGCAGTTATACCGTGAGTTTGCATGGCCATCCTGTTGATTTAGCTTATAAAGAATTTGAATTACTAAAGTATTTTGTGCAGAATCCTAGGAGAGTGTTTACTAGAGCACATTTGCTTCAGGAAGTTTGGGGATATGACTACTACGGTGGCACTCGAACGGTTGACGTTCATATTCGACGTCTTCGCGCTAAGCTTGGTGTTGAGTACGAGCATTTAATTGGTACGGTAAGAAATGTTGGGTATCGTTTTGATCCGTCTGAAGCGGAAGAAAATAGCGATGCGAATGAAGATGCTCCAAGCGATGCAGATTCTTCTTCAACGAACTTATAAATTTATAGTATGAAAGAATCAAAACAGGAAAAACTTGCGCGTATACACGAAGAGTATGATCTTCTTTGCAAGGAAATACCTGATCCTAAATGTGCGCTTAATTTTTCTAATCCTTTTGAGCTGCTTATTGCTACTGTTTTAAGCGCTCAAACAACCGATAAGCGAGTTAACTCTGTAACTCCGGAACTTTTTGATACTTTTCCAGATTCACGTTCGCTTTCTGCGGCTTCAGTTGAGCAAGTCGAATCTATTATTAAACCTCTTGGATTTTATCGAGTAAAAGCTCAGCATATTATTGCGCTGTCTGTACGTTTGGAAAGCGCTTTTCATGGCGTAGTTCCCTCAAGAATGGAAGATTTAACATCTTTGCCTGGAGTTGGTCGTAAAACGGCTAATGTTGTTAGAGGAAACGCTTTTGGATTGCCTGGTTTCCCTGTAGATACTCACGTAATACGTGTCACAGACCGTTTAGGTTGGCGTAAAGATTGCAATAAGTCTAAAAAGTATGCAAATCCAGAATCTATTGAGAAGGAAATAACATCTTATTTTGAGCCTGCAGATTGGACTAATCTTTCTCACCGTCTTATTTTGCACGGCAGAAAAATATGCACTGCTCGCAATCCTAAATGCGCTTCATGCCCTCTAAAAACAACATGTCCTTCGTCAAATACATTCGTTTAAGGCAATTGCGTGTTGTTCTACATTCAGTTGTTGATATAAACTATGAACTATGTCAAGAACAGGCAAATACGCATATCGTACTTACAGATCATCTCATGGTCGTTCTAGTGCAGGTTGGGTTCCATGGGTTGTATTCATGGTTGTTTCTGTAGTAATGATTGGTGTTTTGTGGCTTGGATGGCAGATATACCAAGGGCGTTCGCCTATTGATTCTTTTACGCATCCTGCTGGTAATTCGGTGTTAAAAGTCGGTTTAAGAACGGCTCCGGATTCTCTTGATATTCGTAAAGATAGCAGCGATTCTTTGCAGCAGGCGTTAATTGGCAACGTGTATGAAACTCTCGTAAAACGTGGTGACGATAACAGTTTGCAGCCTGGCTTGGCACAATCTTGGGATGTTTCTCAAGATGGATTAACGTATCGTTTTAATTTGCGCCAAGGTGTGCGATTTTCCAACGGTGACGTTATGAATTCTGATTCTGTGTTGCAATCATTGCAGCAAGGAATTACTAATAATTATCCAGGTTATGAAGCTTTAAACACTATTAAAACAGTTGCTAACCCAGATAATCATACTGTAGTTTTTACGCTCACAAAGCCTAACGCTCTACTTTTGCGTCGACTTTCGGGTAGAGCTGGAATAGTGTATGACACTAAAGCTGTTGCTATTGATTATGCGAATGGTGCTTTAGGAACTGGTCCTTTTACTGTTAGCAGTTACAATAAAGGACATTCTTTGGTGCTTGTGCGCAACAATAGATATTGGGGTACGCCTGCATCTTGCGCAAGTATTACTTTGCAATATTTTGATAGTGATACCGCTTTGGCAGATGCTATGGAAAAAGGCAATATTCAGATGGCTGTTCCGCTTGAAGGCAATGAAAACAAGCGTCTTGCTGCTATTGCGGATACAAAAATGGTTGAAGGCCAAAGCACTCGCGTTCGATTCCTTGCATTTAACTCGACTGTTGCATCTATTTTCTGCGATGAGCAAGCGCGTAAAGCTGCTAGATACGCTATGAATGTGCAAACAGTGATGTCTGCCGATGGTAATGGTGGTGTTCCTGTAGGTGGACCTATTGACCCTCTTTCAACAGGATATGAAGATTTAACTGGATTGTATCCTTATAATCCTGCAAAAGCTGGCCCACTTTTCCATTACTTCAGCTCAAGTTATTTAGGAACTATTAGCTTCCTTGTTTCGCAGGGCGAAGGCGATGTTGGCCGCGAACTGTCTAAGCAAATTAGCTCTGTAAGTGGTTTTAAGGTCAATCTTGAAGAGGTTGATCAAAAAACTTTGCAACAGCGTATAAGCGAAGGCAAATATGATATTGCTCTTACAACTTTGAGTAATACTTTAGATGAAGGTGCTTTTGCAGAAAGCGGATCTCCGTTTGTTTTGCAGGATTCTCGAGCTCAGCAGGCTTGGGCGAATGCAGTCCACTCAAGAAATGCTTCCGAATATGAAGCAAACGTTCGTGCTTATGCGCGTGAAGTAAGCAATAATGCTGCAGCACACTGGCTTTATGCTCGTAAAAGCATAATGGCTGTGAAATCTAATATAAGCGGTTACACAAAGAATATGACTGATCAGCTGCTTCCATTGCACGATGTAAGCGTGAAGTAGAAAGCGTAAGATTTGCGTTGTCGAACTGAGTTTCTAATATTCAGTTCATGAGTGAACAGGATAATAACGCAGTAAAACACGCACATTTAACACCATTGCCTAACAAGGTTGGTGTTGATGGTCTTGAAGACAAGTGGCGTAATAATTGGGAAGAAGCCAAGACTTACGCTTTCCACAATTCCCGCGACCGCAAGGCCGTATATTCTATTGATACTCCACCTCCAACCGTTAGCGGCCACTTGCACGTAGGTCACGTATTCTCTTACACGCATACGGATGTGATTGCGCGTTATAAGAGAATGCAAGGCTTTGACGTGTTCTACCCAATGGGTTGGGATGATAACGGCTTACCAACAGAGCGTCGCGTGCAAAACTATTACGGCGTGCGCGTAGACACTTCGCTTAAATATGATCCTGATTTTAAGCCGCCTTTTGAAGGCACTGAAGGTAAGAAGATTGAGGCGAAAGATCAGGTTCCTGTAAGCCGACAGAACTTTATTGAGCTTTGCGAACGCTTAACTTCTCAAGATGAGAAGCTGTTTGAAGCTTTGTGGCGTAGGCTCGGTCTTTCTGTGGACTGGTCGCAAACTTACCACACGATTGGCGAGCAGCCTCGCCGAGTTGCACAAAAAGCATTCTTGCGCAATCTTGCTCGCGGAGAAGCATATCAGAAAGATGCTCCAGGCTTGTGGGATGTTACATTCCAGACTGCTGTTGCTCAAGCTGAGCTTGAATCGCGCGAATATCCTGGTTTCTACCATAAGATTGCGTTCCGTTTCGAAGATGGTACGCCAATTTATATTGAAACTACGCGCCCAGAATTACTTGCTGCTTGCACATCTTTGATTGCAAATCCAGAAGATGAGCGCTACAAGAAGTACTTTGGTCAGGAAGTTTACTCACCGCTATTTAAGGTGAAGGTTCCGATTTTGGCTCATTCTGCTGCTCAAATGGACAAGGGTGCTGGCATTGCAATGTGCTGCACTTTCGGTGACGTAACAGACGTCGAGTGGTGGCGCGACTTGAGTTTGCCAACTCGACCAATCATTCAGCGAAACGGTCGCATCGTGATGACAACTCCTGATTGGATTACGGACGAGTCTGGCCGTGAAATGTTTGAGAAAATTGCTGGTAAAACCACCTTCTCCGCTCGTAAAGAAGTTGTTGAAGCTTTGCAAGCTGCTGGAGAAATGGAAGGTGAACCAAAGCCAACAAAGCGTATGACGAACTTCTACGAAAAGGGCGATAAACCTTTGGAAATCGTCACTTCTCGCCAATGGTACTTAAAGAACGGCGGTACGGACGAAAAGTTAAACGCTGAGCTTATTGAGCGCGGCAAGGAACTTAACTTCCACCCAGACTTTATGCGCGTGCGCTACGAGAATTGGGTTCATGGCTTGAATGGCGACTGGCTTATTTCTCGCCAACGCTTCTTTGGTGTGCCATTCCCACTTTGGTACCCAGTAAACGAAAATGGGGAAGTGGATTACGAGCATCCTTTGACTCCTAGCGAAGATCGTTTGCCAATCGATCCAACTATTGACGTTCCAGAAGGCTTTGATGAATCTCAGCGTAACCAGCCAAATGGCTTTACTGCCGAGCAAGACATTATGGACACTTGGGCCACATCTTCCTTAACTCCACAAATTGTGACTCGTTGGGAAGAGCCAGGTGAGGAAAACCAGGCTTTGTTTAAGGCTACTTTCCCAATGGATTTGCGTCCACAAGGCCAGGATATTATTCGTACTTGGCTGTTTAGCACGGTTGACCGCGCGTATCTTGAAAACGGCTGCTTGCCTTGGAAGCACGCTGCGCTTTCTGGCTGGATCTTGGACCCAGACCACAAGAAGATGTCTAAATCTAAGGGAAACGTTGTTGTACCAAATAAGCCAATTGAAGAGTTTGGTGCGGATGCTGTGCGCTACTGGGCGACTTCTGCAAAACTTGGCTTGGATGCAACTTACGACGAAGGCCAGATGAAGATTGGCCGCCGCCTTGCGATTAAGCTTTTGAATGCTACTAAGTTTGCGCTCGCGATTGGCCGAGAAAACGATGAACATCAAGTTTTGGAGCCTGCTAGCGCGGATTGGGATTTTGCAAACGTTACGGAAGTTTTGGATCGCTCTGTTATGGCAAAGCTTGCATCCGTTATTCGTACCGCAACTGATGCGCTTGAATCTTACGAGCATTCCAAGGCTTTGGAAGCAATCGAAACCTTCTTCTGGGAGTTCTGCGACGATTACATCGAGCTTGCAAAGAATCGTGCTTACGGTACTGCAGAATCCACTGGACGCACTCCAAGTGAAGCTGCTGTAAAGTCTGCTCGCACAACTCTTGGTCTTGCGCTCGACGCTTTGGCTCGCCTGCTTGCTCCTTACTTGCCTTACGCTACGGAAGAAGTGTGGAGTTGGATGCACGACGGCGAAGGTTCTGTGCATCGTGCAAGCTGGCCATGCGCTAAGGCATATGAGGCTGCTGCAAACGGTGTTTCTGCAGACACTTTGGCTTACGCGGGCGAGGCTTTGGCTACTTTGCGAAAGATTAAGTCTGAAGCAAAAGTTTCTATGAAGACTCCTATTTTGCAAGTGACTTTGAACGTTGCAGAAAACGCTTACAAGTCTGTTGAAGAGACTTTGGGAGACGTTGCGGAAGCGGGTCGCGTTACTGGAGAAGTAAAGCTTAACGCTGTTAAGGCTGCAGATGCTGGAGATTCTTCTGATTCTGAATCTGCGGAATCTGATGCAACTAACGTAAACGTTTCTGTTGCTCAAAGCGAACTCGGCGAAGCTCCTGCAAAAAAGAAGTAATCGCCAGTAATCGAAAATAGTTAATCGCAAAACAAAAGCGCTGGAAGTCAACCTTCGACTCCAGCGCTTTTTGTGTATTTAATCGCTAAGCATCGCGCGGTAACGCTAGACTGTAAACCATGAATCCAGAAAGCTTAAGTGAATTAATTGAAAAAATTGCTAAAGATTTAGTAGCAAGCGGTAAAGCTGGCAGTCTAACAGAAGATTTGATTCCTGCTGCCGAAAAACTTGCAGTTATGCGACCAAAAGATCGCGCGCACGGCGATTGGGCTACGAACGTTGCTATGCAGCTCGCTAAAAAAGCTGGTATGAAGCCTCACGATTTAGCGGAACTTTTTGCCGAGCGTTTGCAAGATGCGGAAGGTATTGCGCGCGTAGAAGTGGCAGGCCCTGGCTTTATTAACATAACGCTTGATTCTGCGTCTGCCGCGGCTGTTGTTGACGAAGTCTTAAAGCAGGGCGCGGATTTTGGGAAAAATACGCATTTAAGCGGCAAAACTTTGAATCTTGAGTTTGTTTCCGCAAATCCAACTGGTCCAATTCATATTGGTGGAACTCGCTGGGCTGCGGTTGGCGATTCCATGGCTCGAGTTTTGGAAGCGAACGGCGCAAAAGTTGTGCGCGAATACTACTTCAACGATCACGGCGAGCAAATCAACCGTTTTGCAAAGTCTTTAGTTGCTGCAGCTCATGGCGAAGAAACGCCTGCAGACGGCTACAAAGGCGCGTATATTAACGAAATCGCGGATGCTGTTATAAAAGAATCGCAAGCAGACGGCGTTGATATTCTTTCTTTGCCTAGAGTCGATCTTGGTAAAGACGAGGAAGGCTTGCCGCTTGGCGAAGGTGATTCCGAGCAGCGAGAAGAGTTCCGAAAGCGCGCAGTTCCAATGATGTTTGCGGAAATTCGCAAGTCAATGCGCGATTTTCGTGTTGGTTTTGACGTGTGGTTCCACGAGAACAGCCTGTATGAAGATGGCGAAGTTGAGCGCGCTATTACAGACTTGCGTGAGCGTGGAGATATTTTTGAAAAAGATGGCGCAACTTGGTTTGAATCCACCAAGCATGGAGACGATAAGGATCGCGTAATTATTAAGTCCGACGGCAATTACGCCTACTTCGCTGCAGATATTGCATACTATCGCAACAAGCGTCACCGTGATCAGAATCCTGCAGACGTAGCAATTTACATGCTCGGCGCTGATCATCACGGCTATATTGGCCGAATGATGGCAATGTGCGCTGCTTTTGGAGATAATCCTGGCGAAAATATGCAGATTCTTATTGGCCAGCTTGTAAACGTTATGAAAGACGGCAAGCCTGTGCGCATGAGTAAGCGTGCTGGAAACGTTATTACTATTGACGATTTAGTTGATGCAATTGGTGTTGACGCTTCGCGCTACTCGCTTGCTCGCACTGACTACAACACAAGCGTTGATATTGATTTGGATTTGCTCGCTTCTCACAGCAACGATAATCCTGTGTATTATGTGCAATACGCTCACGCGCGCAGCTGCAATGTGGCTCGTAACGCTGCGGATGCTGGAATTACGCAAGATGGCGCTGATTTAAGCTTGCTTAACACCGAGGCAGATGGCGAAGTGCTGGCTGCTTTGGCGCAATGGCCTGCTGCTTTGGCACAAGCTGGCGATTTGCGCGCTCCTCACCGCGTTGCGCATTATCTTGAGGATTTGGCCGCAAGCTACCACAAGTGGTACAACCTTGAGCGCGTAGTGCCAATGGAGTTAAGCGACCCAGAAAATCGCTTGCCAGAAGAAGAGCGTGAGGCGGCTCGCATTGCAAAGTGCCCAGAGCCGGCTCGTGCTGCAGCCAGGCTTAAGCTTAACTCTGCTGTGCGCACAGTAATTGCAGAAGGGCTTGATTTGCTTGGTGTTTCTGCTCCAGAAAAGATGTGATTTTGCTTATTTTATATAAGGTTTAGAGCAAAAACGTATAGCATTTTTTGATTAAGTAGGACGTTGGTAATATGCCAGCGTCCTACTTATTTTTTGATAAGAAGACACGCGCGAGATTGTAAATTTATGCCGATTAAGTACATGTGATTTATTAAGATACCCCCTAATATTATTTTCGCTTTAAATCCACAAGAAAGTCAGGGATTTGGCTGAATAATATGCTTAAACAATTTTTCACCATATAGGAGGTGTAAGCATGAGCGTCACAACACAAAGTGTCAGCACAGACAGTGCCCCGAAAAAAAGGAACCTGACAATTATTGAATCCGCATACGTGGCGGTCATGTTGTTTGGCATGTTCTTTGGCGCAGGAAATCTGATTTTCCCTGTGTTTCTTGGAGCTAATGCAGGCACTAATTCTGCGCCTGCAGCATTAGGATTTATTGTTACTGGCGTTGGCTTGCCATTGCTTGGCGTTACAGCACTCGCAATGAGCCGCGCAAACGGTCTTTTTGAGCTTTCAAGCAAAGCTAGCAAAAAGTACGGCATGTTCTTCACTTGTGTGCTGTATTTAACAATCGGCCCATTCTTTGCAATCCCACGCTGCGCAACAACTTCATACACTGTTGGCTTAGAGCGCGTTGTTCCGCAAGATGGAAACGGTCAGCTTTACTTATTCTTGTTCTCAGTAGTGTTCTTTGCGCTTGCGTTCTTCTTTGCTATGAAGCCAAGCGGCATACTTACGTGGGTTGGTAAAGTTCTTACGCCAATCTTCCTTGTGTTCCTAGCGATTTTGGTATTTACAGCACTATTTTCTCCTGTAAGTGGCGCTTCTGCGGATGCTGCTCCTATGGGAAATTACGTTAATAAGTCATTCTTTACAGGATTCTTAGATGGCTACAACACAATGGATGCTTTAGCTAGCTTGGCATTTGGAATTGTGGTTGTTAGTACTATTCGCCAATTTGGTGTAAAGGATCCTAAAGATGTGGCAGTGAATACTGCTCGTTCTGGATTCTTTAGCTGCTTGCTTATGGCAGTGATTTATGTTGCGATTGTTGTTGTTGGCGTGCGTAGCCGCGCGCTGTTCCCACCTGCGGAAAACGGTGGCGTAACTTTGGCGCAAGTTGCACGCTACCATCTTGGTAACGTTGGCTTATTCGTGCTTGCTGCAACTGTAACTCTTGCATGCTTAAAGACTGCGGTTGGCTTAATCGTAAGCTGCTCGGAAACTTTCTCTAAGTTATTCCCTAAGGGCCCTAGCTACCGTGTTTGGGCTGTGTTGATTACGCTTGTTTCGTTCGGCCTTGCAAACTTTGGTTTGAGCGCAATCATCGAATACGCTGTTCCAGTATTAATGTTCTTGTATCCACTGTCAATCGTGCTTATTCTTTTGGCTTTGTGCGGTCGACTTTTTGGAAATTCCAAAGTCGTGTACGCTTGGACGCTTGGTTTTACTGGCATTGCAGCTGTATTTGACTTTTTGAATAGTTTGCCAAACGCTTTGCGCGACGCATTGCATATGAACGATATGTTGATTGTTGCTCAAAACTGGTTGCCGTTCTCGGAATTTGGCATGGCTTGGGTTTGCCCAGCTGTTGTTGGATTTGTTGTTGGCTATGTGCGCATGGTTTTATGCGACAACAAAGGTATGGAAGAAGTGGCTCGTGCGGCTGCTGGCCCGGATCTTGAAGGCAGCGTTGCTAGCGACGATGATTATTCTTCAAACAATGCTGAGTTTAACGAGCCTGCTGACTTCGCTACGTCGAACGTTGATGAACCTAATTTTAGTGAGCAATCCTAAAGTTTTGTAGCGTCGCGTAGACGTCATAATAATCGCCATATTTTGATGCGTATTTTACGTAACAAGATATGGCGATTTTTGTTAAAACGCGCACTTGACTTATTTATTGGAACGATTTAGTATATTTCAATAACGAACAAAATAATGTGCAATCTAAAGTAATTCTCGCTTAGCCAGTAAAGCAAGATACAAAAGGCACGCGTCTAATGCTCGATGTTGAGGCATTAGCAAAAGTGGTTGTTCATGAGTGAAAGGAGTAAACGACGCTGTTTGCAGCATAAGTCTGGCGTTGCTATATATCAAATGATTCATTGGGCGGTATGTCCAAGAACCTTTAAGTTTCTCTAAATATTTCTAAGGAAGAACAACGATGTTGAAACTAAAAAAGTTTGGAGCAATCTCTATGATGCTCGCTGCTGCGCTGTCTCTTACTGCATGCGGTGGCGGCACAAGCTCTACAAGTAATACTCAAGGTAAAACGACCGTTTCTGTTTGGCACTACTGGGATGGTGCTAATGCAGATGCTTTCGATAAAAAAGTAAAAGCATTTAATGCTTCGCACAAGAACATTGAGATTAAAACTACAAATGTTCCTAATGCTGATTTCTTAACAAAATTACGTGCATCTGCTACGTCAAATACTTTGCCTGATATGGCCATAGGTGATTTGATTTGGATGCCTCAAATGGCGCAAATTGGCAAATCTGCAGACTTAAAAAAGCTTCTCAAGCCTGAAGTAATTGATAATATTAACCCAGCATTAAAGAATTTCGGTTCAATTGACGGTCATTTAGTATCAGTTCCAATGTCAGCCAATAATCTTGCGTACATGTACAATCGCACAGTATTTAAGAAGGCTGGTTTAAATCCAGATAAGCCGCCAAAAACTTGGGATGAATTAAAGCAAATGGCCAAGCAGATTAAAGATAAGACTGGTCTTCCAGGTTACGATTTGCCAACTGAAGCAGGAGACAGCGGTGAGGCTCTTACCTGGAACTTCCAAGTCAATCTTTGGCAAGCTGGTGGCGAATTCTTAAAGAAAGATAACTCTGCTGCAGCATTTAACACTCCTGCAGGTAAGAAAGCTGCAAACTTCTGGATGGATCTTATTAAAAGTGGAGTGAGCCCATATGCTGGATGGGGCAAGTTTGAAAAAGGTCAAGGTGGTTCTGCGCAGGAAGGTTCATGGATGGTAGGTATTTGGGCTGCTGATCCGCCGTTTGATTTTGCTGCAGCGCCATTGCCAACCCCTGAAGGTGGTAAGCCATCTACTAACCTTGGCGGAGAACAGGCAATGCTATTTAATAATGATGATGCAAAAGTAAAAGCCGCTGCTGAATTTGTGACTTGGTTCTTGCAAGATAAACAAGTTCTTGATTGGTGTGAATCTACCGGCTTCCTGCCTGCAACAAAGAGTGCAGCTAGCAACGCAGAGTATCGTTCTTGGGTTGAGAAGAAAGAGCCTCGCTTGCTGCCATACATTGAACAAATGGCAACTGCTCATACTCGCCCGAACACCAAACTATATCCACAGATTTCGTTGGCATTCGCAAAGGAAATGGAAAAAGCATTTTCTGGCGAAGTAAATGTTGATACTGCATTAAAGAATGCAGAAAAAGCAGTCAACGACGTAATAGCGCAAGGTAAGTAATCATGCGTAACCCGATAACACAGCTAAAAAATAAGCAGACAGATGCTATTGACAACGTAAAAAGTGGCAGTAGTAAGCTGATGCGAAATGGTCGTAAAACTGTAGGAAAATGGGAGCAAATTCTCACAGCATGGGGATTGTTGCTTCCGGGATTAGTGATTCTCGTCATCTTCACTTTTTATCCAATTGTTTCTGCAGCGTACACGAGCTTAACGAACTGGAACGGTTTTTCTGCAAATCCAGATTTTATTGGATTGAAGAATTATGTAAAACTATCTCAAGATCCAGAATTTTGGAATAGTCTAACTGTGACTGTTATATATGCGTTTGGCGTAGCTGTGTTATCGGTTGTTTCCGGCTTGATTTTTGCGGTATTACTAGATGCGCCAATTCGCGCTCGCGGATTGTATCGCACCATATATTTCCTTCCTGTCGTTACCTCCTCGGTGGCTGTAGCAATTGTGTGGAAATATATGTTGGATCCATCGGGTCTTGTAAATTCTGTACTCTCATCCCTAGGTATTGCAGGACCCGACTGGCTCCACGATAAGTGGCTAGCATTATTTGCTACTATATTTCTTACGGTTTGGAAGAACCTCGGTTTTAATATCATTCTATATTTGACTGCTTTGCAATCTCTTTCTAAGTCAACTTATGAAGCAGCAAGTCTTGATGGTGCTACGAGCTGGCAACAGCTGCGTTATATTACAGTTCCTCTGTTAAGACCAATGACATTCTTCGTGGTTGTGCAAGCGCTGATTAGTAGTTTCCAATCATTTGATTTAATTTACGTGTTTACTGAAGGTGGTCCTCGAGGGGGCACTGACGTACTAGGAATGTTTATGTATCGTCAAGCATTTAGGTTAGGCAATTTTGGTTATGGCACAGCAATCGCAATAGCGTCGCTGGTATTGGTACTTATCGTAACTCTTGTGCAATGGAAGGTAAGCAATGCAGAAAATAAGTAAAGTCTTTACGAGATTGCGTTCATTGCATCTTGCTCGACATATTGTGCTCATTATTGGTGCAGCTTCGGTACTTATTCCATTTATGTGGATGTTTACAACCTCGTTGCAAACAAAAGCCGAAACGTATGCTGTTCAATCAGTAATTCCAACATCATGGCATTGGGAAAATTATTTGCATGCTTGGCAAAGCGCTCCATTTGCAAACTATTATATTAATAGCTTGATTATGTCGGCAATTATTGTAATTGGTCACCTTGCGTTTGATGCTATGGCAGCTTTTGCTTTTGCGCGATTAGAGTTTCCTGGAAAGAAAATATTATTCGTGCTGCTACTTTCTGCTTTCATGGTTCCAGCCTTCGTAACAGTTATACCTATGTACGGTATTATCGCTCAGTTGCGTTGGATTGATACTATGGCAGCCTTAACAGTTCCACGTTTGGCTGATGTATTCGGCATTATTTTGCTGCGACAGCATTTTACTACTATCCCGCGTGAGTTGGATGAAGCTGCACGAATTGATGGATGTTCAAGTCTTGGTATTTTTATTAAAGTTATTCTGCCGCTTTCTAAGCCTGCTCTTGCAACTCTTGGTGTATTCTCATTCCTATTCGCATGGAATGATTTCCTGTGGCCTCTGTTGGTTACAAATGCAGAAGAAATGCGTACTATTCAAATCGGATTAAGCGGTTTTGTTGGACGTTATGGTACTTCATGGAATTATTTAATGGCTGGAACTTTGACGTCAACTTTGCCATCAATTATTATTTTCTTCTTCTTCCAAAAAGCTCTTGAACGAGGAATAGCTTCTACGGGTCTTAAAGATTGAAGAAGTGATAAAACTTTCGTAATTTGTAAAATTTACTATTTGTTAGGAACAAGTCATGCAACCTGAATGGGTAAAATCAAGTGTATTTTATCAGATTTTTCCGGAGCGTTTCGCAAATGCAAATGCTTCTATTAACCCTAATCCTGTAGAATCATGGGATAAATCTCCAACTAGAGATAATTTTTTCGGTGGTGATTTGAAAGGGATTAGGGAGCATCTGCCATATCTTGCGGATATGGGTGTCAATGCTTTATACCTAACTCCAATTTTCCAAGCAGATACGAATCATCGCTATGACGCTACTGATTATTTCAAAATTGATTCTCGACTTGGGAATGACGCAGATTTTGATGAATTTATTAAGCGCGCTCATGAATTGCAGATTCGTGTAGTTTTAGATGGTGTATTCAATCATTGTGGAATAGGCCACTGGGCTTTCCAAGATGTTGTTCGCAACGGTGAACAATCGCAATATGTTAATTGGTTTTCAGTAGAGGGTTTTCCTGTAGTGTCTCATCCGGAACCAAATTATAAAACATGTTCAGGCTGTTACTATTTACCAAAATGGAATGTGTATAATCCAGAAGTTCGTAGACATCACTATAACGTTGCTAAATATTGGTTAAATCGTGGTATTGATGGTTGGCGTTTAGATGTTCCATATTTCGTTAATAAAACATTTTGGAAAGGTTTCCATAATATAGTTAAATCTTTTGGAGATGATAAATACTTAGTAGCTGAAGAATGGCGTAACCCTGCTCAATGGCTTACGCCGGAACTTATGGATGGAACCATGAATTATACTGTTCGTGATTTAGTCCTAGGTTTTTGTGCTGATGAAACATTGGATGCTTATGATTTTGCAGATGGCATGAATGCTTTGTATAACGATATTCCAGAAGAGCACCGTTCTTGTATGTTGAATTTGCTTGGTAGTCATGATACTGAACGATTGCTTACACGTACAAAAGCTCATGAATATGCTTGGGATACGCCTGCTGAAGACGCTGAGAATTTAGCTTATGCGCTGTTATTTGCTGCTGATGGTGCTCCTATGGTGTACTACGGCGATGAAAATGGCATGGAAGGAGAAAATGATCCGGGTTGTCGTGCTCCTATGATTTGGGATGAGAATGCTTGGAATTTATCTGTTCGTAAAACAGTTTGCAAATTAATGCGTCTGCGTAGAGAAAATGCTGCTCTCCAATATGGCAGGCAGCATGTAGCTGCTTTAGGTAAACATACTGTGTGTGTTACGCGTACTTTGCCTTCAGGGCGCGCGTGCTTATGCTTAGTGCATCGCGGATCTGGAGCTTACATCAATTGTGATGATTTGCCAGTGCGTATGGATCGTGCGCTATTTGGTGTGCCAAGTATAATAGGTAATCAATACCGTATGGGAGAAAAATCCATCATAATGTATGAAGGTGAAGCAGTGGGGAAGCTATGAATGTTCGTAGAGTGACTATTAAGGATGTTGCAAAGAAAGCTAATGTTTCCAAGTCTGCAGTATCTTTTGCATATAATGATCCGTCAAAACTGTCTGAGGCGACGGTTGAGCATATTATGCAAACTGCTGAAGAAATGGGATATGTGCGAAGTGCAACAGCTAGAGCATTGCGCACGAATTCTTCGAATGCTTTGGGCTTGTTGCTTCCGCAAGGTATTGATACGATTTTGCAAAATCCTTATTATTCACTTTTGATTCAAGGAATTGGGCAGGTTTGCCAGTCGGAAGGCTACACTTTGATGCTTGTCCCTCCATTAAGAGGTTCAATGTTAAAAGCTATTCCTACAGCTGCAGTAAGCGGTTTTATAATTTGCGGCTTGGAAGCTGAGCGTGCAGAAGTTGTTGAAATTTTGAATAAGCATGTTCCTGTAGTGATTGTTGATCCTGCTCAACCTATTAACGTTCCAACTGTAGAAGTCGACGATGAGCATGATTTTGAAGATTTAGTAGATCGACTTATTGATTTAGGTCATAGGAATATTGGTATTGCAGCAATTGAAACGAAATCGCATACTGATTATCCGGGATGGCAAGGAATAGTTGGTAGACGCATGGCAAGTGTTGTGCGTGCGCTTAGAAAGCACAACTTATCGCCGGAAGATAAAGAGATTACCGTTATAGAAACGCCTTGCACGTATCAGGGTGGGGCTGATGTTTTCAACAAAATGTGGAATGACATTGATATTGAATGTAGGCCTACTGCGATTGTGTCGTTTAGTGACATTATTGCGCTAGGCGTGCTTGGAGCAGCTCAAGCGCAAGGATTACGCGTTCCTGAAGATCTTTCTATTACTGGTTATGATGATTTGCCTTTGTCTACAATTTGCACGCCTAGATTAACTACGGTTCATCAGCCAATTACTTCGAAAGGACGTTTGGCTGCAGAAAGTTTGATTGATCAAATACGTTTTAATGAAGAAGCTTTGCCTGTTTCGCATAAAAAACTAGGAACTGCCCTTATCGTGCGTGAATCTGTTGGGGCAGCTCCTACTAAGAAGTAATTGGCTTTAATATATTTTGCAGTTTTTACCTAGAAGTTGCCGCCGTTCCAACCCCAGTCGGTGGTTGCAGTGTAACGAATGTAAGTGCGATCCTGTGGCACGCCAAGCTCGCGCTCCAAAGCTGCCATAATCTGCTCAGTCAACTTTTCCCAAGCGGACCCAGGCACGCTGGAACCAAACACGTTCACCTCAACGTAAGCTGCAGGCTTAGAATTATCTCCTGCAAAATAAATCGGCATATTATCCTCAAATGGGCACATAAGCCAATGCTCACTTTTGCCTGGAACTGCGCTAATCGCTTTGCCGTAAGCAGCTTTTAATGCGTCGCGCTGGGCAGGTGTTGTGCTTACAGAAACATGAGTATGAATAACTGGCATAATTGCTCCCTTGCTAAATTTAGTAAGTTTTATTACGTAACAATTATATGTTAATTGTTAGCCGTCGCGTGTTTAATGGAATATATGAAAAAGCTTATTGAACAGGTTGTTAAATTCGGAATTGTAGGAATTATCGCGCTTATTATTGATGTTGCGCTTCTGAATTTGTTGCTTCTTGTGCACTTAAATAATGTTGCTGCAGGCACTATTTCGTTTATTATTTCGCTTATTTTTAACTACATTGCAAGCATGAAGTACGTGTTTAAGCACCGCGAAGACATGGCTCGTTGGCTTGAATTGTTGATTTTCGTTATTTCTGCGGTTATTGGCTTGCTTATTAACGATGCGATTATTTGGGCTAGCACTTTTGGAATGGCACAAACTTTGCGTGGTACTGCGATTTACATGCTTCGCACAAACATTGGCAAGCTTATTGCAACAGTAGTTGTAGCTATATGGAATTTTGTTATTAGAAAGTGGCTTTTAGACGATACAAAGTCGCAAAAACCTGATTATGATGCCGCTAAAGACAATACTTTTGCGCATAAGTTGGGTGAGTGGTCGCTGAATCATACGCCAAAAGGTTGGAAGTAAAAGTAGGAGTTAGTAATGCCGGCTACAACAATTCATTTTGTGCGTCACGGAGAAGTAGATAATCCGAATCATGTGCTGTACGAGCGTCTGCCGGGATTCCATCTTTCTGCGCGAGGCGTGCGAATGGCAAGAGCTACTGCGCAATATATTGCAACTGTGCCGCAAATGCGTGGGATTAGCGCAATCTACTCATCTCCTCTTGACCGCACTCGCGAAACAGCGCGCGAAATCGAGGATGCTTTGCGTGCTGTTCCTGATTCTTGCTATGTAAAAGCGCACTGCGGTGAGGATTCTTCGCAATCTTCTGTGCAATCTTCTGTGCAATCTCATGAAAGCGACATTATTTTAGATAAGCGCTTGATTGAAGCTGGTAATAATTTCCGCGGAAAACGCATCGGCTATGGTGAAGGTGCATTGTGGAAAAACAATAATTGGAAGCTTGTTGCGAACTTGTGGAAGCCAAGTTGGGGAGAAAGTTACCGCAGTATTGCTACTCGCGTTGGTGATTTTGCGCGCGAGCAGGTTCGTAAGCATCCTGGCGAGCAAATTGTGGCTGTAACGCATGAGTCGCCGATTTGGTCTTACCGCCATTTGCTGGAAACTGGCCATGCTGAGCACAATATGCTTCTTCGTCACACGGCGTTGGCGTCAATTACTTCTATTGCTTACGATTGCAAGACTTTGCGCGTACTTTCTATTACGTATGTAGATCCTGCAGCAAACGTTAAGTAATATAGAGGAATTGTAAGTAAGCGATGAAGGTAAAGGGACGTTCGATGGTAGATTCTTTTGAAAGCGCGGAAGTTGAAACCGCAAAAAATGAAAGCGCGGAAAATCTAAAGAACGCAGCTCAATCTGCCGCAAATTTGACCGCGTTGTGGCCGTTAACAGAAGCGCGACACTTAGATAACGATGCAAAATATGCTGAAAATCTGGAAGTGCGCTCAATGCGAGCAATAGCGCGAATGCTTACGAATCTTGACGTTACTGTGCCGGATGCTGAATTTGTGTATGAAGGTGCGGATGAAATTCCGGGCAGACCTCAAGAAATTGTTGACGCTTTGCTCGCTGCTGCGGACGCATACGACGCAATGGATTCTTGCTATGATCCTAATTACGATGAAGCGGAAGCGGAAATTTTAGAAAACGACGTCAATAATAACGTCAATAATATAGAAACTATTTTTAATAAACTTGCCTATCACTCTTCTGCGGATGCTGATGCAATTAATATCGCTGCAGATACGCTGGGAGTGCAAGGAAATTGGGTTGCTGAAGATTTGCAAAAAGCTGTAGAATACGCAAAAAAGCAATCTTCTAAATACATGGAATCTGTAGAGTCGCAAAAAATTATGCTGGTTTTGTGTATTCTTATCAAGCTAGTTGCAAAAACTAGTGATATTAAAGAAACTTTACCGATTTTCCTTTATATTAACGAAGTATGCGAGTGTGCTGGAGTGCCTCGCATGATGTTTAAAGATACTCAGTGGTGCGAGCTTGTTGATTACGTGCGCAATTCGCAAGTAGATTGCAACGAAAGTAACGAAAGTAACGAAAATAGTATTAGCGCTTTAATTAATTTTGCGTCGCCTTTGTTAGCTGCTGAATGGCAAAAGCATCGTGAAGATGTGTTGTGGGATCCAGAAGTTGCGAAGAAGCTTGCAAAAGAAGAGGACGATAGAAAGTCTCGCGAAGCGTTAGCAGCAAAATTTGCGCATGTAGAAGGAAATAAGGAATCTACGCAAGCTTTGGACTGATGTAATCCGTCCGTAACGCGCGGCACAATGGAACTTATGACTGATACAGAGGAAACTCAAAACGCTGCGCAAGTTGCAGCAAAATCCGAAAAGCCTGAACTTCCAAAGAATGTTCGTGTGCGTTTTTGCCCTTCGCCAACCGGCACACCTCACGTTGGTATGGTTCGTACCGCGCTGTTTAATTGGGCAGAGGCTCGCCATACTCACGGCAAATTGCTGTTCCGTATTGAAGATACCGATAATGAGCGCGATAGTGAGGAAAGCTACCAGCAGATTATTGAGGCTCTTCGTTGGCTAAATATTGATTGGGACGAGGGTATTGATGTTGGTGGAGATAACGGCCCATACCGCCAGTCCCAGCGCATGGAGATTTATAAAGACGTAGCAAAAAAGCTTTTTGAAGCAGGATACGCTTACGAATCCTTCTCTACTCCTGAAGAAATTAAGGAGCGTAATATTGCTGCTGGTCGTCCAGCTGAGTTTGGCTACGATGGCTACGATCGCAATCTTACTGAAGAGCAGAAGCAAGCTTTCCGCGACGAAGGCCGTAAGCCTGCGCTTCGTTTGAAGATGCCAAATGAAGACATTACTTTTAACGATTTAATTCGTGGCGAAATCACTTTTAAGGCTGGTTCTGTTCCAGATTATGTGATTGTGCGCCCGAATGGCGATCCGCTTTACACGCTTACGAACCCTGTTGACGACGCGTTAATGGACGTGAACGTGGTTTTGCGCGGTGAGGATATTCTTAGCTCCACACCTCGCCAGATTGTGCTTTACCGTTACCTTATGGAAATGGGTATTGCTAAGGAAACTCCGCTTTACGGACACATGCCTTACGTTATGGGCGAAGGTAAGAAGAAGCTTTCTAAGCGAGATCCAGAGTCCAACTTGTTCTTGCATAGAGATAACGGCTTTATTCCAGAAGGCTTGCTGAACTACTTGGCTTTGCTTGGCTGGTCGATTGCGCCTGATCGTGACGTGTTCACTATGGACGAAATGATTGAAAAGTTTGATGTGCGAGACGTTAAAGCAAATCCTGCACACTTTGACTTGGATAAAGCAATTTCGATTAACGCTGAGCATATTCGTATGCTCGATCCGCAAGATTTCTTGAACCGTTCCGTGCCATACTTGCATAAGGATGGCGTAGTTAGTGCGGATAATTGGGATGCCTTAACTGACCGCGAACGTGAAGTGCTAACTGCTGCAGCTCCACTCGTGCAGCCTCGCGTGCGTTTGCTTGGTGAGGTTGCTGGAATGGTTGGAAGCCTTCTTAGTGAAGATGGCTACATTGCTCCAGATGACGACGCTCGTAAGCAGTTGAAGGAATCTGCAGGCGAGGTTCTTGACGCTGCGCTCGCTGCCTTGAAGGACGTTGATGCTTCTGATTGGCATACTGATTCCTTGCATGAGCTTTTGAACAAGAAGCTTGTTGAGGAAGCTGATTACAAGCCGCGCTTGGCGTTTGGCCCTGTGCGAGTTGCTCTTTCTGGCCGTCGCGTTTCGCCTCCACTGTTTGAGTCCATGGAAATTGTGGGCAAAGACGTGACTCTGGCGCGTTTGGCTGGATTGCGTGAGCATTTGTAAATCACAAATAATTTATAATCGCAAATAAAATTTTAATAAGGCGGGAGTGTGGCACTATTGCTACGTTTCCGCCTTTTTATTTGTTTTATGTTTTAATATATTTTCGACACGCCGCGGTTGCATGTATTTGCTTTATGTTGTAAAGTCGCTATTTGTTGCGTCAAGAGGCGTAGCGATAAATGAAAGCCCCCGTCGTCTAGCGGCCTAGGACTACGCCCTCTCACGGCGCCAACACCGGTTCAAATCCGGTCGGGGGTACGAAGACGGAACGGTTCCAAGAGCCGCGAAGCCTGCCAATTGGGGTATGGTGTAATTGGCAACACAGGTGATTCTGGTTCATCCATTCTTGGTTCGAGTCCAGGTACCCCAGCGAATAGCTCTCGTAGAACGAGGGCTTTTTTGTTATCTATCTGCATCTCTGCGTATTTTGTCATCGCGCGGCATAAACTACTCACGATTGAGTAGTTTTGGTCGATTACCACGATTGTATTGCTTTTGGCAGTCCAAAAATCAAAAACCCCGGCGCGTGACCGGGGTTAGAGAAAAGAGAAGAAGAGAGGTTAAGTTCTTTAAGGTTTCGTAACTACTTGTTTGTAGTTCGTTTTCCTTTTGATGTATCTATAATAAACACATTATGCTGAGTGCAATAATGCGATTGCCTGTAAGTTTCCTGTGAATTTGTAACTATTTTGCTGATTTTTGCTGATTTCTACCCATTCTTCACCAGTTTGCACCTGTTTTTTCGTTGGATCAACGAGTTTTGCGAATCTCAATCATTTTGCAAGCAAACAGATTTTTACAAGAATTAGCGAATTTTTGAAAACACTGCAAAAAATTTAGTGAGTCGTTTCGTATCTGCCGTATGCTTAAAGTATGAGTGATTCTGCACAATCTGAAGTTACTGCAAACGCAGAGCTTCCTTTATCAATTTCAGCGCGATTGGGACGCTTACAGTTCCATCTTTCTGGTAAGTTTCGCGTACTTCAATGTGCAGATGTTCAAGATGTTCCTAAAGTGTCGTCGGATACTATTCGACTAATTGAATCTGCTTGCAGCGCCGTGCGTCCCGATTTGGTTGTGTTTACAGGTAATCAGATTGCTGGCTACGAAAAAGTTTTTTCAAGCACTTTTACGCGCAGACGTTGGCAGAAGTCTGAAAATATGCCTGACTGTGATAGGAAGCAGCTACTTCAGCAGGTTAAAAACGGAATATCTCGCTTAGTTGAACCATTAGAAAAGCGCAAAATTCCATGGGTTGTAACATATGGTAATCATGATTTTCAGTGTGGATTAAGTAACGAGGAGCTTGACTCACTGTATCGTGAATTTTCTTGCTGCATGAATCGTGTTTCTAACTATACGTCTTCATCAAGCGCAATGCAGTCAACGAATTGTATTTTACACAAGCAGATTATATTGCCTTGTGAGCCTGGTACTTTCGCTCTTCCAGTTATGGACGAAAGTCAAGAAAATGTTGTTTTTTCAATTGTTTTAATAGATTCAGGAGATTATTCTCAATCGGGCGGCTACGGCCAGCCTTCTAAAAAGGCTCTTAATTTTGTAGAAAAGCTTCCGGATTCTTTGCCGCCTCGTTTCTGCGTGTTTCAGCATTTTCCGTTGCAACAGTATTATCGTGTTCTTCGTGAGGTTTCTAAAGATTCTGCTGCACAAGAAAGCGCAATTGAAGGGTATCGTACTTTTTCTGGACGTTACTACGCTCTTGACGAGAATCGTGTTCTTCCGGACGGCTATTTGGGCGAGGGTATTAGTTGTCCAGATGTTGACAGCGGCGAGTTTGCGCTTTTAGCTAAAGTTGGCGCGTTTGCTGTTGTTGCTGGTCACGATCATCTAAATGCTTTTGCTGGTAAAGAGCCTGAAAAGAATATGCTTCTTATTGCAACTCCTACTTGTGGATTTAGTTCATACGGCCCGGAGCCTGCAAAGCGTGGTGTACGTTTGCTTGAATTTGATATTCGTCACCCATTTGAACCGCGCACGCAAATGCTGGAATTTGGCAATCTTGTTGGCAAACCATCAACTAAAAAGGCTTATACGTATGGTCTTACCGCAGAATCTGAGCATGATTTACCTGAGGTTGATTTATTGCGAAAACCATCATTGTTAACTAAGTTAATTCGCAGATGGCGTCAGCATCAAACCCATTAAAATGCGAGTTTAGTGGAGTTAGTATTTTATTAAGCAATATATCTGAGCGCGTTGGCAAGTCTGCCGGTATGATAGTTAATAGTTTTTTAGCGCGAACGAAAGAGGTAAACGTGTCCGCACATAATACGGCTGAACAGAACAACAATAGTGGCATTGATGCTGCAGACGTGTTGCATGTAGAAGGTGGTAAGCCGCTTAATGGCACTATTAAAGTGCGTGGTGCGAAGAATTTTGTAAGCAAGGCAATGGTTGCTGCTCTTTTAGCACCTGGAAAGTCTGTGCTTAAAAATGTTCCAGAAATTCGTGACGTGCATGTTGTCTCAGATTTATTGCGTTTGCATGGTGTTTCTGTAGACGTAAATGGTCCGGAAGGAATCGTTACAATCGACGCGACAAAAGTGCAGCTCGCAGATGTTGCAGACGTCGATACTCTTTCCGGCTCTTCGCGTATTCCTATTCTTTTCTCTGGTCCTCTTCTTCATCGTCTTGGAGAAGCATTTATTCCAGCGCTTGGAGGCTGTAATATTGGCGGTCGCCCAATTGATTTCCATCTTGAAACCTTGCGAAAGCTTGGTGCAAATGTAGATAAAGATCACGAGGATGGCATTCATATTACTGCACCTAACGGTTTGCACGGTACTAAAATTCATCTGCCGTATCCTTCTGTTGGAGCAACGGAGCAGACTTTACTTGCAGCAGTTCTTGCAGAAGGTCGAACTGAGCTTTCGGGTGCTGCAATTGAGCCTGAAATTATGGATTTGGTAGCTGTTTTGCAAAAAATGGGTGCGATTATTTCTGTAGACGTTGACCGTACTTTCCGAATTGAAGGCGTAAAAGAATTACAAGGCTATACGCATACTTCACTAACCGATCGAATTGAAGCTGCTTCTTGGGCTTCGGCGGCTCTTGCTACTCACGGAGACGTGTTTATTAAGGGCGCAACTCAGCCGGAAATGATGACTTTCTTAAACGTGTTCCGTAAAGTTGGCGGACAATTCGACGTTACGGATAAAGGTATTAGATTCTGGCATCCGGGTGGAGATTTGCATCCTGTTGCTATTGAAACCGACGTGCATCCTGGTTTTATGACGGATTGGCAGCAGCCGCTTGTTGTTGCGCTTACTCAGGCGAAGGGCTTGAGTATTGTGCATGAAACGGTTTACGAGAATCGTTTTGGTTTCACTAAGCCTCTTGTCCAAATGGGTGCTATGGTTCAGCTGTATCGTGAGTGCTTGGGTTCTCTTCCTTGCCGCTTCCAGCAGCGCAATTACAAGCATTCTGCCGTGATTTTTGGACCTACTCCTTTAACCGGTCAAGATATTGACGTTCCGGATTTGCGAGGCGGTTTTAGTCACTTGATTGCAGCTCTTACTGCTAAAGGTCCATCTAATGTTCGTGGTATTTCGCTAATTGATCGCGGTTACGCTGATTTTCGCGGAAAACTTCTTGCACTTGGCGCGGATATTGACTAATTAATCCAAGTATTTTGTAGGATTCTAAGCTTTTAACCACAATAGGTAAAAAAGCTTTTTTATGCACGAAATTATCGATACAGTAGTCGCAATTGTAATTTAATTGCTCAGTAAATTAACCAAATTTTGCCGAGCAATTTACATTATTTAGATTGCGAGGCTTAACGATGGTTTGTGTAGGAGGGCGATACCAGTTACTAGGAGAGCTGGGTTGCGGTGGTACTTCAACCGTATTTCTTGCGGTTGATACCGTGCTGCACAAACAGTGGGCTGTAAAAGAAACCTTGCTTCAAGGTGACGAATCGTATCGCAAAAATATAGTCCAATCTTTACGTGCTGAAGTTGATGTATTAAAAGAGTGCGATCACCCTGCAATACCTAGAATCGTCGATTTTTTTGAAGAAAATGGTCGAGCTTATGCCGTACGAGATTATGTAAAAGGACGTTCTCTTAAATCAATTGTTGACGAAGAAGGTTTACAAAACCCTGCAACGGTTAAAAACTGGGGAGTGCAATTATGCTCGGTTTTAGCTTACTTGCACTCGCATTATCCTCCAATTATTTATGGTGATCTTAAACCTTCAAACGTTATTATTTCGCAAGACGGAACAGTTCGTCTAATTGACTTTGGTGCAGCAAGCAAATTGTATACTCGCGAAGGATCTGTTGATTTTCAATCTGCTAGTATGAGAGGTTTTGAGAAATCGGATTTGCGTTTTGCAACTCCACGTTTTTCAGCGCCTGAAGTTTTAGATGGTAGTGAGGAAATAACTCCTGCTAGTGACGTTTATGCTCTTGGAATGACATTGAGATACGCGTTATTTCCTAGCGATGCTTCTAAAGCAGGTCTGCAAGCTGTAACTGTAAGTAGCGAAAATCGCGAATTGTTTGAGAATCTAGTATCTGTTATTGCACTGGCAACTACTTCTAACCCTTCCCACAGGTATAAAGATTGCGAAGAGATGCTTTCTGCGCTAGAGTCATGCGGATTAAGCAGCAGTAGAAGTTCATTAAATAATAAAAATTCTGTTATTAGCAGGCGAAAAAGTCGAGAATCTTCTATAAAGAGACGAAAGCATAGCCTGCAGATTAGCACTCCTGTAAAAACTGCAGGCTTATCTGCATTGCTGCTATTTTTTGTGGTCGTATTATTCAACTGCCTGCCTATTTTTAGCAGCAATGCAGCGGTTAAGCCTACGAACAAAACTTTAAGCGCAGAAGCGAAAATAAGTCGCCTGAAATTAATAAAGAAAAATAAAGCAGATTACGATTCTCTTATACGTATGGCGGAACGTGAAAGCAGCTCCGATTTTGCTAAACGCTATATTTCGCGCGCTATGAAAATCCAAAATAGTATGTTGCAAAAGCATTACGTTCGGCAAATGTCTTTTAGACCTTTGCGCGTTTTGCTGCGCTCGCAACTTGCAGATCAGCAGTGGAGCGCGGTTGAGGAGCGTGATTTTATGAGCTTAATAAGCAAGTATGATCATCAGCTGCGTTCAAATAGCAACGATTGGGCAAGTATTTCTGGCGATATTGGTAAAGCGTATTGGTACTATTTTGCAGGATTTTCTGGAAAAGTTGCGAATACGGAAAGACTTTCGCGCATGCGAGTGGCGAGGGCTTGGTTTGTTGACGCATTGACAACTTCCAAATCCGATTTAGTGAAAAATCAAGTGCACGAAGCACACAAGAAAGCAAGTAATAAAGCAAGCATGTTTAAGGCTTATGTTGCTATTTCTGATTGCTACGCTCGTCTTGTTGATGTTAGTACAGATGCTCCAAATGAAGAAACGTATAAACAGTATGTGAACTATTTGCAGAATCTTATAAAAATATCTAAGCAGAATAATGTGAACATACTTCGCATTGATACTGGTGAATTGGTGCTGCAATCCTTACATTCTTGGATGCGGATGTTGCGCGGAAGTGGTTTTAGTAAGCAAGAAGTTCAACAGTTATGTGATGATGCGAAAAATCTTCTTGATCAGGCACATGCTTCGAATGATGATGTTGCAAAAAGGCAAAAAGCTGCGCTTGATAGTGTGCGTCAAATTCAAGATGAAATCAACTCAATTTTTTCAGAAAAATAATTTAAGTAATAAAAATTAATAAAAGGTAATAAAAGTAGAACAAAGTAACAGCAAAGTAATAACAAAATAAAACAAATAAGGGATTAACAAAAGGGGGAATATATGAAACAGCAAAATCGAGAAGGGTTTGCTAAGTCAAAACATTCTTTGTGGGGGAAGGCAGAGATGTCTTTTAATAAACTTATTAAAAGACCTTTAGCAAGATTTATTGCAGGTGTTTGCATCTCTGCATTTTTCTTTATGAGCATTGTTGCAGTATTGCTGCCGATTAATGCTTCCTACGCTCAAACAAAGAATATTAGTGCAACAACAGAAAACCATGTAAAAACGCAGAATATCAACACTGATCGCAATTTGCACATACGACATATTTCTGTTATGCCAAACCAGCGAACAGTTCGCTCTAAAGCTAAGTACATGTTTACTAAGCGTCCAGTTTTGCTAGTTGTTACGGTTGACGGAATGGATGCGTCAACAATAAAGCGTATTCACAAAGTTTATGTAAATATTGGACGGTACAAAGTTGCTAATTCTAAAGCTGAATTGGCTAAAACAGAAGTGTTGTCGTCTTTAGTTAATTTCCGCTACCAGCTACGTCCTAACCCGGTAGGAGTAGTAAAAGTTGAGTTGAAAAGTTGCGGAATTTACGATTTGCGCGACGTTTCAGTGCGAATTGCGCCCGTAGCAATTCGGCCGCATCGCATATGGGGCGGTAGTAATGCAAATAAAAAGAACGAAAATAAGGCGTCTAGTGTTACTCGCGTAGCAAAATCTTCTACAAATAAAATGAATTTTAAAGAGCCAATACTAAATATTCCTGCTTTAGCTGTAAATATTTCGGATTCAACGCAAAGTAGCAATATGCTAGACTCTGCACGCTTTGTGGTTATTGATAATACTGAGCCGCGTTTAAAAGTTACTTACGACAACAATACTGTTTACGGAGGTAAATATTTTAAGGCGAATCGTTCAGCTAGGGTAATAATAGACGATGATTCTTTTGCTTTTTCTTATCTTCTTAGAGACTCTTCGCCAATAGCAACTGTTAAAGCGAACGGAAAACAAGTTATTAATCTAACTGCTCAACAGTTTAAAAACGACAGTTTGCATCCAAATATTTGGTATGCAGATATTTCGTTTAATAAAGATGCTTTTTGGGAAGCTAAATATGCTGCTCAAGATTTGTCGGGAAATTTCAGCTCTTCGCGTAGTGACAATTTTGTTATTGATACTCGCATTCCAACTGTTTCAATTACCGGTGTTAGTAATGGTGGAGCTTATTCTCGTGGAGTAAAACCAACGGTTGTTATTAGTGATAATTATTTGAATCCAAAAAGTGTAAAGTGCTGGCTGCATCGCGTTCGCGGTGGTCAGAATGTAAATCCGGCTTCTGCAAAATTTAGTAATAACAGTGCAAAAGTCCAGTACGAAGCTTTTTATAGCGGTCCAAGCGATGACGATATTTATCAGTTGCAGTGGAGTGCAAAAGATGTGGTAAATCATGAGATTCACGGAAGTATGCAATTTTCTATTAACAGCTCCGGATCAACGTTTAGATTAGATGGTTCAACTGCTGCAATGAACAACAAACAGTTGCAGCATGCGAAATATGTTCGTATTGAAGAAGTTAATGCAAGCTCTTTGGCACATCCTGCAAAAGTAAGCGTTGTGCAAGACGGCGTTGAAAGAAACTTAAGCAAAAACGATTTTTCTGTAGCTGTAAGCACAGATCGCGGTTGGCCTCGTTTAACATACACTATTTTTCAACGCAATTTTGCGGATAACGCAAATTACAGAGTGTTAATTAATTCCGTAGACAAAGCAGGTAATCATTCCTCTAACGAGCGAGTAGCAGGTGAGTCTAACGGAGCGCTACGCGCATCTTCTGCGTCTTTGCGATTTACTGTAGATCATCTTGCTCCTCTTGCAACAGCATTTGATATGCGTAAAAATTCAGTTTACAAAACTGAAAAAGATGGAAAATTAGTGAGAATTAGTGCAAAAGATAATATGGCTTTGAAATTAGTGTCATTTAATGTTGACGGCAAAGCTAAGCATATTTGGCGAGGAAAGTCGGCTAATAAGCCAGTGCTGTCTTTGAAAATGAAGCCTGATGGGGTGGCACACGATGTTCTTGTAAAAGCTGTAGATTATGCAGGAAACATAACAGAGTTAAGATACAACAATGTGAAAGTTGTGCAGATTTCACACAGTTTAAAAAAGATTTCTGCATTAGAAAAGAAGAAAAATGGGAGCAAAAAAGACAATAAAAATGATGATGTAGCAAGTTCTCAAGTGCAAGATTCTAATGCAAATAATGCAAATAAAGCGGATTCTAATGGAGTATCTAATGATGATTTGAGCAGCGATTTGAATGATAAAAACACAAGTGGAAGAAGCTCGTCAAATCTGCTAGTAGTGCTTGCGTATGTTGGAATAATCGTTGTGGCATTGTTATGCGTGGCTCTTGGAGCTGGAATAATCTACAAAAAGCATAAAAGTAGTAAGGAAGATGATTAAGTGCGCAATAGGGGTAAGCGAATAAAAAAGCCCACTGCGGTGGAATGAATGCAGTGGGCTTCGTGGAGCTAATGGTAATCGAAACCACGACCTCTTCGATGCGAACGAAGCGCTCTACCAACTGAGCTATAGCCCCAAAATTAAAAAATATATTGTCTTACGACTCTGCACACTGTACTACAAATCTTGTATAAAAACAATATTTCTTATAGTGCAGTGTGCATGAGTGTCGTAAGTACAGTCTATTTAGATGCCTTTTTTGCTTTGTGTGCCTTGTATAAGCCAATAAAAGTTGGAACAAGTGAAATAAGTAAAATGGCAACAATCACTAATTCAAAATTCTTCTGTACGAAATCAATCTTTCCAAAGAAGTATCCAAGAAGCGTGAAAAGTGAGGACCATATAATTCCGCCAAGAATAGAAAATGGTGTAAAACGAACCCAGCGCATTCCGGATACGCCGGAAATAAACGGCATGAACGTGCGAATAAATGGGAAGAATCTGCCCAAAAATACGGCTAAAGGCCCCCATTTTTCAATCATTGCTTCGGTTTTAGCAACGCGCTCTGGAGTAAGAGCCTTAACTTTACCGGATTCTACAATCTTGCGGCCGAAGAAATGGCCAATAAAATAGTTGCACTGATCGCCAATAATAGGCGCTAGCCAAACAACCGCAAGCAACAGTGGAAGAGTCAGTGCGCTGTGACCGGTTTGAGCATCGGGAGCTGCAAAGAAACCAGCCGCAAAAAGCAAGGAATCTCCCGGCAAAAATGGGAAGAATACTACGCCTGTTTCAATAAAAATAATTAGAAAAATAAGACCTAATGCTGGAGCTGTACCCATCGCAATCCAACTTGCAATAGCGGAGCGTGGATCCTTAAGTAAGTTGACAATAAAATGAATAAATCCCATGATATCCCGTCGTATTTTTTGCGACTAAACGCCGCTTTTTAAGCAAAACGCATGCAAAACATGCCTTTACAATGAGACTAGCAGTCGGCATAAACGGCAAACATGTTAAGTGCACTACTTCTTGCGCAAGTTATTGAATACAATAATAAAGTATTGATAAAGTATTATTACTGTTACGCAGGTGTGCTTAAACTTGCGAAGGATTGGGCGAATGCTAAAGATTGGCAGGAGAATTATCTTATGACATTGAACGATGAACATAGTGAGAGTCCTAAAAGCTTTACGCCAATAAAAGTAAGACGACGTCCAACATCTTCTACAAGTGCTGCGCCTGCAAAAAATGATGTTCCCGCAAAAAATGACGCGCCCACAAAAAATGCTGCGCCTGTAAAAGAAGTATCAGATGAGTATTTAAGCTCAGATTTGCCTGAAACAGAATTATCAATTGCCGATTTTTCGCGTAAACATGCGAATCCTAAGCGTTGGTGGATATATTTAGGAATATTATTGCTCGCAATTGTTCTACCGTATTGGGTTGGGCGCACTCTTGCTGTTCAATATACGTCGTGGGTTGTTTCGCATTGTGCAGGACTGTCTGCTCAAGGAGTAGTTTTTATTTCCTGGGTTATTACAGTTGCTGCTTTTACAAGTCTTGCAATGGCTTTAATTGAATCAAGTAGCTGGGTTTGGAGATTTATTTTTGTTGTATTTCTAGCTTTTGAACAGCTTATTGCGGGATTGTGTATGTTAAGTATGAGTTTTTGGTATTCAACTTACGTAGTTTATGGTCCTGCTTCCGGGCTTGCTAACGCAGCTAATCTTGGCATTATTTCTGCAGGATTTGCTGTGGCCGTTTTTGCTGTATTATTCGTTGGTTTGCTTGTTATTATTCCTAAAAAATCGCGTCTAAATGTACTAACTCGCAGCTGGGCATCTTTTATTATGTTTTACGCTGTTGAAGTTTTGGCAATTATAGTTGTGATATTTGGTGGCTTTATGACCGCAATGTAATATTCTGTACGGCAAATTTTGATTAACGATAACAACTTGTTGACGATAATCGTATCTAGTGCTATACCGGGTGATGTATACGCTCTTCTTTAAAAGAAAGTGGCTTTATTATGAAGCGATATAGCAAAAGCATTGTTTGTGAATAGGCATGATTGGCCTTTTTCAACTTCAGTAAAAATGGCTAATAAAAATTATGGTGGGAAGACTCGTTGGGTTGGTTTGCAGAGTCTTTACTAAAAGATTTTTAGATATAGGTGTATATGAAATTACATATTGGTTTATTTCACAGTAATCGAGACAATAAGCGCTGGTATATCGTATTGCGATGCGTGGCAGTGTACATCATTGTATGGCTATGCGTTTTTAATATGTTAAATGGCGCAAAAGAATCGTACTATCAACAATATTACGATTTGGATTATGCTCTTGATATTGATGGGTCAATTACAGAATCGTTGGAAATTGCTCATAAAAAAGCTCCTGGCCATGAACCTAATATACAAGAATCTGCTCCACTTTCATGTAATGATTGTCAAGATAAGCTGTCGGACGAAGGCGTGCCACTGATAACCACAATGCTTTTTGATTATTTTAAATTTAAGAACGCGACGAGCGACATTGAAAAAGCAAAATATGAATTGCTTAATCACTCACTGTCTATATCTGATATGTATGTGACGCATAATTATGAATATGATTAAAAGATGTCATATGTGTAGTTCAACTTGTTGACGAGTGGTTGTATTATAGAAATTCGGCGTGTAACGCCCGCGGATTCACAAGCGCTACAACAGAAGGTTGTGGCACCGCGCAGTGATATTAAGGAGGACGCCGTGGCATTAACGGCTGAAGATAAGAAGAACATTATCAACGAATACGCGACGCACGAGGGTGACACGGGTTCCCCAGAAGTGCAGGTTGCTTTGCTTAGCAAGCGCATTTCTGACCTCACTGAGCACTTGAAGGAGCATAAGCACGATCATCATTCTCGTCGCGGCTTGTTGCTCATGGTTGGTGACCGTCGCCGTCTTCTTGATTACTTGAAGCGAGTTGACATCAATCGCTATCGTTCTTTGATTGATCGACTCGGCTTGCGCCGATAGTCTTTTAGCCCGGGCTTAGCTCGGGCTTTTGTATATATTTATATATACATAATTGAAAGCATAATTTAAAATTGAATCATAACTAAAGATTGAAGAATAATTTAAGATTAAAATAATTTAAGATTGAAGCATAACTAAATACGGATGATTGAAGTAACCGAAACAAAAAACACTACGAAATATTGGCGTGAAGGATTGCGAAAAATCGTTAGGGATAATAACAACGCGAAGTCGCCAATGTTATTACGCATGTTGGTTGATTAGGTAAGTTAAGAAAAGGAGGAACCCGTGGAGGGTCCCGAAATTAAGGCTGTAGAAGCTGTTATTGATAATGGTTCATTTGGTAAGCGCACGCTGCGCTTTGAAACTGGTCGACTCGCACAACAGGCAGACGGTGCTGTTGCTGCCTACTTGGATGACGATTCCATGATTTTGTCGACGACGACTGCAGGATCTAGTCCGAAGGAAAATTACGACTTCTTCCCACTTACTGTTGATGTGGAAGAGAAGATGTATGCCGCTGGAAAGATTCCAGGTTCATTCTTCCGCCGTGAAGGACGTCCTTCTAACGAAGCAACATTGGCATGCCGAATTATCGACCGCCCATTGCGCCCACTGTTCCCACACACTCTTCGTAACGAAGTGCAGGTTGTGGAAACTATTTTGTCTATTAATCCTGACGATGCTTACGATGTAATCGCTTTGAACGCGGCTTCTGCATCTACTATGATTTCTGGTTTGCCATTTGAAGGCCCAGTTTCTGGTGTTCGTTTGGCTTTGATTGACGGCCAGTGGGTTGCTTTCCCACGTTGGAGCGAACGTGAGCGTGCAGTATTTGAAATTGTTGTGGCTGGCCGAGTGATTGAAAACGGCGATGTTGCTATTGCAATGATTGAGGCTGGCGCCGGCAAGAACGCTTGGAATTTGATTTATAATGAAGGTCAAACTAAGCCGGATGAGGAAGTTGTAGCCGGTGGTTTGGAAGCTGCAAAGCCATTTATTAAGGTTATTTGCGACGCTCAAAATGAGTTGAAGCGCATTGCAGCTAAGGAAACCAAGGAATTCCAGCTCTTCCCAGAATATACGGACGAACTTTACGCGCGTATTGACGAAATCGCACACAAAGACTTGGATGAGGCTCTTTCTATTGCAGAAAAGCTTCCTCGTCAAGATCGCATCGCTGAAATTAAGGAAGGCGTGCGTGCTGCAATCGCAGAAGAATTCACTGATATGGACGAAGCTGAGAAAGAAAAGGAACTCGGCAACGCGTTTAAAGAATTGCAGCGTCAAATTGTTCGTCGTCGTATTTTGACGGAAGATTACCGAATTGATGGACGTGGTTTGCGCGATATTCGTACACTTTCTGCAGAAGTTGATGTTGTGCCTCGCGTTCACGGTTCTGCACTCTTCCAGCGCGGTGAAACCCAGATTTTGGGCGTAACAACTTTGAACATGCTTAAGATGGAGCAGCAGGTGGATGCGCTTTCTGGCCCACAGACTAAGCGCTACATGCACAACTACGAAATGCCTCCATACTCCACTGGTGAAACTGGCCGCGTTGGCTCTCCAAAGCGTCGCGAAATTGGCCACGGTGCTTTGGCAGAGAAGGCTTTGGTTCCAGTTTTGCCAGGCCGCGAAGAGTTCCCATATGCTATTCGTCAGGTTTCTGAGGCTATTGGTTCTAACGGTTCCACTTCTATGGGTTCCGTTTGTGCTTCTACGCTTTCACTTCTTGCTGCTGGCGTTCCTTTGAAGGCTCCAGTTGCTGGCATTGCTATGGGCTTGGTTTCTGGGGATGTTGATGGAAAGCATATCTTCAAGACTTTGACTGATATTCTCGGTGCTGAAGATGCATTTGGTGATATGGACTTTAAGGTTGCTGGTACTTCCGAGTTCATTACTGCTTTGCAGCTCGACACTAAGCTCGATGGTATTCCTGCAGACATTTTGGCTGCCGCTTTGCAGCAGGCTCACGAAGCTCGTGCAACTATTCTTGAAGTTATTAACGAGTGCATCGATTGCCCAGCAGAAATGAGCCCATTCGCTCCACGCATTATTACAACCACAATTCCTGTTGATAAGATTGGCGAAGTCATTGGCCCTAAGGGCAAGATGATTAACCAAATTCAGGAAGAAACTGGTGCTGAGATTGCTATTGAAGATGATGGTACAGTTTATATTGCTTCCGAAGGCGGCGAAGCTGCTCAGAAAGCAAAGGAAATCATTGATTCTATTGCAAATCCTCGCGTTCCAAAGGCTGGTGAAACTTTCACTGGTAAGGTTGTGAAGACTACGAGCTTTGGTGCTTTCGTTAATTTGACTCCTGGAACTGACGGTTTGCTTCACATTTCGCAAATTCGCAACTTGGCTAATGGTGAGCGAATTGACACTGTGGAAGATGTGCTTAAGGAAGGCGATAATGTTGAGGTTATCGTTCAAAGCGTAGATGAGCGCGGCAAGATTTCCTTGGCAATCCCAGGTTTTGAAGATCAAGAATCTTCTGCTCCAGCTCCTCGCGAAAATCGCGGCCGCGGTTCTCGTGACGATCGCGATTCTCGTAATGATTACCGCGGTGGACGTGGCCGTCGAGATGATCGCGACAGCCGTGATCGTTCGGATAGAGATGATCGTCCACGTCGTCGCATGCGTGATGATCGCGATGATCGTGACGACCGTGACAGCCGTGACAGCCGCTATTCCGATCGTGACAACCGTTACGAAGATCGCAATTCTCGTCGAGATGATCGTCGTTCGGATCGTGCAGATCGTTCGGAGCGCGACGACCGTTACGCTGACGGCGATTTTGATGACCGTCCGCGCAGGTCTTCTCATCGCGATGACCGTTACGAGGAGCGTGACGAGCGCGACAATCGCGACAATCGCGCAGATCGTGACGATCGTGCAGAGCGCGACGAGCGCAATAGCCGACGCAATTCGGAAGCTCGCCGTGGCTCCGATCGCAATCTTCGCTACGCTGCAGATGACGATCACTATGATGAGTATCGTTCTGCTCGCGAAGAGCGTACCGAGCGTCCTCGTCGTCGCGTGCGCCGCGATTTTGACCCATTTGAGGAAGATTAATCGCATAAAATTATCGAAAAGTAAATGCTAATCGGTAATAAATAAATTAATAACTTACGAAATGCCTTCAAATTGCGCTTGCATTTGGAGGCATTTTAAAACTGTTTAGATAAGAGGTAAATATGGTTATGCATCGTACACTGGGGTCGTTTGACACAACAGCCATTGGCTTTGGTGAAATGCCGCTTACAATCGAAAACAATCTTGGACACAGCATGGGCATTGAAACCATTCATGCAGCTCTTGATGCTGGCTGTACGCATATTGATACCGCATGGGCGTATTACTGCTCTGGTGGTGAGGAGCAAACTGGAGAAAAGCTTGTTCGTGAGGCTTTAGAAAGCTGGAAGGGCAATAAATCTTCTATTTTAGTTGCAACAAAAGTAGGTCATTTCCGTAACTTTACGGATGGCCGCCCAACGTGGGGCAAGGATGGCAAGCCGGAGCATTTAATCCGTCACGCAAAAGAGTCAGCTATGGCACTTGGCGTAGATACTATTGACTTGCTTTATTTCCACAGGCCAGATCCAGAAGTTCCATACAACGAATCCATTGAAGCAATGCAACAGCTGCTTGATGAAGGAGTTGCTCGAGAAATCGGAATTTCTAACGCTTCTGTGGAACAAATCGATATTGCGCGCAATATTTTAGGAGAAAAGCTAGTAGCAGTGCAAAATCAATATTCTCCAGTTCATTTAGAGAATGAGGATACTTTGCAATATTGCGAAAAGCTTGGAATTGCTTTTGTTTGCTGGAGTCCTCTTGGTGGATTCCGTCATCCGTATGACGAGCATCTTTTCGATCCATTCCGCAAAGTTGCCGAGAATCATGGCGTAAGCTACCAGCAGGTAGTTTTGGCTTGGGAGCTTGCAAAAGGTGAGCACGTATTTGTGATTCCAGGAGCGCACAGGCCTGCAACTATTCTCGACAGCTTAAAAGCTTCAGATTTGAACTTAAGCGATGAAGAATTGGCTTATTTAGGGTGAAAGAAAGTAACATATGCAACAAACAAGCGTAACTGGCATGCCGCTGCCGCATGAAGATAACGAAGGCAAGCCAATTCCTGTAACTATTCCAGTTGCATTAGGAACTCGCGCTCATGCAGTTTTTACTACTAGATTGGGTGGCATTTCTGAAGGTTCATTTGCTTCGCTTAATTTAGGTGGTCGTGCAGGAGATAGTGAGGAAGCTGTTACAAGCAATCGCGCAGCATTACAGTGTGCGTTACAAGCGGACTTATCTTTAGTTGCTCAAGTGCACGGAAATGAAGTTTTTGACGCGGATACAGTAGTTGATTCATGGAATACGCCTTACGGATTCGACGCAACTGGTTTTGCGGATTCTCAATTGCGTATTGAATCAGATGCTCAAGTTTCTACAGCCTACTCGCTTGCTTTGGGAATGTTTGCAGCCGACTGCTTGCCTGTTCTACTTGCGGACGACGAGGCTGGAGTAATTGCAGCAGCGCATTGCGGAAGAAAAGGGTTAATGGCTGGAGTTCTTGATTCTGCTATTGAAGCAATGTGTAAAAAAGGTGCTGAACGCTCGCGAATAAATGCGGTTTTAGGCCCATGTATTTGCGGAAACTGCTACGAAGTTGGCGAAAGTATTGCGCTCGATTTTGAAAAACGCTACCCACAAACCGTAACAGAAACTCGTTTCGGCGGAATCGGCATTGATATTGCTGAGGCTGCTCGAATTGACTTAGCTCTCGCAGGAGTTGCAAATATTGTTGACGCAATGCCTCGAGTTACTGCTGCAACGCAATATTTGCGTGAAGATGAGGAATTGCGCACAATTTGCGAAGTAGACGGTGAAGGAGAATCTTTGCCGGAACGTTTGCAAAATTTGCAAAACCCAATGTGCACTTTGGAAAATCCTCTGTGGTATTCGCATAGGCGCGCTCAACTTGCTGGAAAATCGCATGAAGGCAGACTTCTTGCGCTTGTAATACTAGACAAGTAGCTAAAATCTTCAGAAAGTAGGCTAATATTATGAATCAAATTAACGTTGTAATTTCAGGATTTGGTCCATATTCAGATTTAGAAGTCAACCCTTCTTACGAAGTTCCATCTGCACTAGAATCTGCGGAAAATCTTGCTAAAATGCAGCCTTCTGAAGATATTTGTGTAAAAGTAACGTCTGTTATGCTTCCGATTAGTTTTGCGAATGCTTGGCCTAAATTATTAGAAACAATTGAGCGCGAGCAGGCAAATATTGTAATCGCCACCGGCACAAAGCACACTGCGCGAGGTGTGCAGCTTGAAAGATGCGCAACTAATGTTATTGATGCTAAAAAGCCGGATGTAGATAATAGTCGCCCGCAAAAAATGCCGATTGTTGAAGATGGTCCTGCAGCTTACTGGACGAGGCTGCCTTTGCGAATGATTTTGCAGCGTTTTGCTCACGACTCAATTGCATCTAATTTAAGCTCCGACGCAGGAACGTACGTGTGCAATTCTTTGTTTTATCAGCTTTTGCACTGGGCGGCTAAAGATAATAAGCGTGTTCTTGCCGGTTTTGTGAGTTTTCCTCCGGTTGTAAGTTTGCACGATGCTAGAAACGGTTTGCCATTAAAACAGCAGATTGAAGCAGGGCAAGATATTGTGCGTGAAGCAGTCAGATATTATATGCAACCTTCTGCAGAAGGAATGTTATTAAAGTAGTTGTTACTAAATTATTTGTTACTAAATAGGTGATGATAAATTAGTTGTGTGAGCTTAGCAAAAACGTGCGCAACACACGAGTATTTTGCGCTCTTAAGTGATAGCGTTGATGCTGATGGCGTAGGCACACAGTCGGTGCAGCTTACTGGGGGCTTGTGAAAGGAATATTATGGCAACGGATTTATTCCCAACCGCGTTGCGTGGTTACGATAAAGACAAGGTAAATGAGGCCTTTGCTAACTATGAGCGTACAATTTCGCGTTTGCGTGAACAAGTGCGTTCCAGTGACGAATCAATTTTGCAATTGCAAGCTCAATTGCAAGAAGAAAAAAATAATGTAAAGCGCGCAAAAAGCGGAAATACTTTCGCATCTTTGGGTGCAAATGCGCAACAATTACTAGCATCTGCAGAACAAACAAGTGCACAATTACTTGAGCGAGCAAAGCAGGATGCTGCGTCAATCAAAAAGAATGCACAAGCTCAGGCTGGAACATTACTTAATAACGCTAAATTAGATGCAGCTCACTTAATGCAGGAGGCACAAACTAAAGCCGATACAATGCTTTCAAACGCTACGCAAAAGTCGACTCAAATGATGCAAGCTGCTCAAGAAGATTCTGCACGTTTGCGAGATACTACAGCAAAAGACGTTCAAGCGCAAAAAGATGCTGCAGAATTAGCTTTGCAAAATGCTCAAGAGGAGCACACTAAGCGCATGGCTTCTGAGCGCGCTCAGCAAGAAAGCAGTATTTCCCAGCTTAAGTCGGAAGCTGCTCAAAAAATTGCAGAACAGCGTGCGGCTGCAAACGAAGAAATTGCACGCGCAAAGGCTGAAACTAACGATCAAATCGAATCTGCGTTGGCAGAGGCGAATAAAAAGTTGGCAGATATGCGCGAACATGCTTCTAAGATGATGGCGGATGCTCAGCGTAAGGCTGGCGAAATTACGGATGCAGCTAGCGCAAAAGCTCAGGAAATTGCGGATGATGCTCAAGTTGAGCGCACGCGTACGTTAAGCCAAGTTAGTGCAGAAGTTGAGCAGATTCGTGCAGATATTGCTGCCCAGCAGGAAGAAGCAACTAAGAAGGTTGACGCTTTGCTTTCTGGCTTGAAGGAAAAGGAGAGTGCAGCTCAAGAAGAAGCCGATGCTTTGGTAGCTCGCGCGAAAACTGTGCATCAGGAAGCTGACGAATATGCGGCGCAAACGCATCAGGCTGCAGATAATCAGGCTGCTGATATTGTGCGCAAAGCTATGCAGGAAGCGACTGCTCAGGTTGAAGAGCGTAGGGCTGCAGCACAGCAGGAATTAGATGGTATGACTGCGCGCTTGAGCCAATTGCAGCATCGCGAGGCAACTATTACGCAGCGAGTTACAGAATTACGTTCGCTGTTTGCAAACGCGTTCTCTGGTTTTGATTTTGGAGATGCTCAGCAGGATCAGCATGTTCAGCAGGCTTCTGACGATGTTGACGATTCTGCGGATGCGAAATCTTCTGCCGAAGCAAAGCAGGCTCAGCGAGATGTTCAGGCTGCGCTTGCGGAATCTGAAGAATCTAACGAATCTGACGAATACAGTGAATATGACGAATCTCAAGAAAATTAGTAAAATAAGTTTTCTAAACAAATTTTCTAAATAAATTTAACTAAATAATTAATAGGAAAGGTAAGAATAGTGACTGAGATCACCGCTTTAACTGATGAAGCATTGCAAGGTTTGCGTGAGGATTTTGACGCGAATCCGTTAAACCGTTTAGCCATGAATGGTGTGACTGCTGCTGGTATTGATAAGGTTGCGCGTAATTATGACCGCGCTCGCTTGTTGCAGCGTCGTTTTTCCACGATTGTTGACAACGGTGATGCTACGCATCAGGATCGTTCTGGACGCTGCTGGCTGTTTAGCTCGTTGAACGTGGCTCGTTTCATTGCTAAAAAGTCGCTTGGTTTGAAGGAATTTGAGTTTTCTCAGAACTACGCAATGTATTACGACAAGCTTGAGCGAATTAACTACTTCTTGAAGGATGTTGCGGCTTTGGTTCGCGCGGGCGAGCCTTCAGATTCTCGTTTGATTCAGCATTTGTTGCACGACGTTATGGGCGATGGCGGTCAGTGGACCATGGCTATGAACGTTTACAAGAAGTATGGTGCTGTTCCTAAAGATTTGTTCCCAGAAACCGCTTCTTCTAAGAATACTGGCGCTATGAATACACAGTTGCGTGCGCTTTTGCATACTGCTGTGGCTCATATGTATGCTAATGCTACTGAAATTGATGAGATTATTGCAGACGCTACTGCTGCAGGTCATAGGATTTTGACAATTCACTTGGGCGAGCCGCCTAAGAGCTTCGATTGGGAGTGGACTGATAGCGACGGCAAGTTCCATCGCGATGGTGAGATTACGCCAGTTGAGTTCTGGAAGAAGTATGTGAACGCTGGTCTTGAGGATTATGTGTGCTTGGTTGACGATCCTCGCGCTGAGCATCCTAAGGGCAAGAAGATTGCTATTGAGCATTTGGGTAATGTTGCCGGCGGAGACGCAACCGAGTATTTGAACGTGCCAAACCAGTTTATGAAGGATTGCGTGCGTAAGATTTTGGTTGAGAAGGGCATTCCAGTTTGGTTTGGTGCCGACTGCCATCCTATGATGGATCGCGAAAATGGCGCTTGGGCTACGGATTTGTTCGAGTACGGACGAGTTTATGGCGTTGATTTCGATTTGGATAAGGAAGAGCGCGTGCGCTTTGCTGATTCTGCGATGAATCACGCTATGGCTTTTGCTGGTGTGGATGTTGCTGACGACGGCACAACTACTCGTCGCTGGCGCGTAGAGAACTCTTGGGGCACTGACATTGCGGATAAGGGTTACTTTACGATGAGTGACGATTGGTTTACTGAGTATGTGTATGAGGTTGCAGTGCCGAAGAATCTGCTTCCGGAAGAATATCGCAAAGCACTAGAAGAGCCAGCAATCGTTTTGCCGGCGTGGGACCCAATGGGCGCATTAGCATAGCTTGAAATCATTAGGATTTCAAGCTATGCTAATGCGCCGAACTCGCTATTGCAGAGAGTCCAGTGGACTCTCTGCGCGAGTTCGGCGGTGTTTGCATCTTTATTCAAGATGCAAACACCGGCCACACCAAGCAGTTTTTATAGGATGGTGAACAAATGTCTTCTACAGCTGAGCAGCGTACTTCTCTCGCGGTAAAGAAGGAAGTTGAGGAGGGGCGCAACCCTCTTAATTCCGCGAAGTTCCAGCGCTGGGAAGACCAGGTTGGTGTGGATCGCATTATTAACCGCCGCGTGTTGGAGCTTGAGCCGCTGCCGACTCCTGCTCAGGTGCTTGGCGAGTTGCCGTTGTCGCCGTATGCGCAGGATATTGTTGCGCAGTCGCGTGATGAGATTCGTGGCTGTTTGAATGGCGACGACGATCGCTTGTTGGTTATTGTTGGCCCGTGTTCTGTGCATGATCCTAAGGCTGCTCTCGATTATGCGAATCGTTTAGCTAAGTTGCGTTCGGAGCTTGAAGATGAGCTTCTTATTGTTATGCGCGTGTATTTTGAAAAGCCGCGCACGGCTCTTGGCTGGAAGGGTTTGATTAACGACCCAGATATTGACGGAACGCATGATATTCATAAGGGTTTGCTTCTTGCGCGTAAGACTTTGCTTGGTGTGTTGGATGCTGGTTTGGCTGCTGCTACTGAGTTTTTGGAGCCGACTAGCCCTCAGTTTATTGCGGATGCTGTGAGTTGGGGCGCGATTGGTGCGCGTAATACTGAGTCTCAGATTCATCGTCAGCTTGCTAGTGGTCTTTCTATGCCGGTTGGTTTTAAGAATGCTACTGATGGTTCTGTTTCTGCTGCTGTGAATGGTTGCTTGGCTGCGAGCCAGCATCATACGTTCTTTGGTATTGATCATCTTGGTCGCGCTTGCGCTGTTCAGACTCTTGGCAACCCGGATTGCCACGTGGTTTTGCGCGGATCTAGTAAGGGCCCGAATTATGATGCTGCGTCGGTTGCTTCTGCTGTGGCTTCAATTCGTTTGCGTTTGGGCACTGGTTGTGTGGCTTCCCATGGCGTTGTTGTGGATTGTTCGCACGGTAATTCTGGCAAGGATGAGCATCGTCAGATTGAGGTTGTGCGCGAGATTGCGGATCGTTTGGCTGCTGGCGAGCAGGGCATTAAGGGCGTTATGATGGAAAGCTTCTTGCAGGGCGGAAGCCAGGATCCTGCTCCTTTGAGTGAGCTTGAGTACGGCAAGTCTATTACGGATCGTTGTATTTCTTGGGAAGATACTGCCGATTTGTTAAGAACTTTAGCTAAATCTGTTGCAACACGCCGTAGAGATTAGAGACTAGAGATTGTAGTAAGATAATCTCAATTTACTTCTACTAGGCTTATATTTTACTGTATTTGCCAGTTAAGTTTTGCACTATATTTTGCGTACAAGGGAGTGTGTTGAAATGTATAACAAAGACTTGAATAAAGCGAATAAAGCAGATAAAGCGAATAAAGGTTTTGCGTGTAAAGCGTTTCCGATTGTGAAATATGTGCTGTTTGCTTTGATTGCAACTGGTGTTATTTTGCTTGCTTTTGCGTGGTATCGTGGCACTCATAGTGCTGGGTATACGCTTGTTGAGTTTTCTGCTTTGTGGTTTAGTGCTTTTATGCCGTTTGTAACTGGAATCGTTTTGCTTATTTTTGCTCGCGGATGGCATCGCATTATTGGCACTTTAGTTTGTGTGTTGCTTATAGCTGGATATTTCGCTTTTCTTGCCCTGCATGATCAGATTATTGCGTTTTTCAACGTTCCTATTACGAATCCGTGGTTTGATTTTACGTGTGGCGCATTGCTGAAGATCGCGACTTTGACTTTTGTTATTATGACTTTAGTCTGCGTGTTTTTGGTTAAGAATAACGATAAATGCGTAAGTAGTGAAGTAAAAAAGGATGATTCTGTTAATGTCTAACACTGAAAAACTTACGAAAGTTGATATTACTAAAGTTGCTATTGTTGGCGCTTTAGAGGAGGAAGTTGCGCATATTTCTAGCGCGCTTGAAAACGTGACTCACGATAAGTCTGCAAGTCTTGACGTATCTTGCGGCACTCTCGACTCTGCGGATGGTAGAAAAATCGAAGTCGCGGCTACGGTTGGCGGAATGGGCTTAGTAAATGCTGCTGCAACTGTGCAGTATCTTATTGACGCATACAATCCTCAAGCCGTAATTTTTTCGGGTATTGCTGGAAATCTTAATAAAAATTTGCATACGAACGATGTTGTTCTTGGAAAAACTGTAAAATATCTCGATACTGATATGCGCTTAATTGGCCAGTGGAAGCCGTTTGCAAGCGAGTTTCATTCGGATGATTATCTTCTTAAAGTAGCTAGTAAAGTGCTTACCGATATGAAAATCACACATATTGCTGGAACGATTGCGTCCGGCGGATATTTCGTTGATTCTCCAGAAAAAGTTGCGGAAGTAATTGCAGCTACTCAAGCCGATGCTGTGGAAATGGAAGGCGCTGCCGTCTTGCACGTAGCTGCGCGTAACGACGTTCCTGCTTTGGTTGTGCGCGCAATGAGTGATAATGCAGACACAAAATACGAGGATTTTCACACTTTTGACATTTCCGAATATGCAGACACTGCTGCAAGAATTACGGTAAATATTCTTCGCAATTTGTGAGATTTCGACACGCCGAGGCGGTCGCCGACCTTCATTTTGATTAGCTCGCGTTAAATATAGCGCCAAATACCGCCATTTTTGATACCCACTTTGTTTTTGCCGGTGCGGTTTAACCCACCTATTTATGATGGTTGCGTTAATAAAAAAAGATAGGGATTAATTAAAAGAATGCGCCCAATTCGCAAATATGGCTATAGGAACGCGAAAATGTGGTGGGGTGCAAGGCAATTCTTCGCGAAAGGAAAGAAGAATATGCGTAACAATATGAATAAGTCAAATATGAACAAATTGAATATGAATAAAAGCGCACTTAAGTTCCGTAGTATTGCTGCGGCGGCGCTCACTTTCGGCTTGTGCGCAACTTGCGCTGCTTGCGGCGACAATAGTCCAGCAGACAACAACAACGCAACCGGCGCGCAGAATGCAAAAATTTCCGGCAATTTCCAAGGCTCTGGCGCTTCTTCACAGCAGGTTGCAGTAGAAGCGTGGATTGCAGGATTCCAATCAAAAAACAACGGTGTAAAAATCGCTTATAATCCAACAGGCTCTGGCGCAGGAGTTACAACATTTATGACTGGTGCCACAGCTTGGGCTGGTTCAGACAAGCCGCTAAGCGACGACGAGGTAGAAAAGTCAAAGTCGGTTTGCGCAAATGGTACTACAGCTTTCGACGTTCCAGTATATGTATCTCCAATCGCTGTAATCTTTAATCTAAAAGGCGTTTCGGATGCTGGCAAGCATATTAATTTGGACGCTTCGACGATTGCTAAAATTTTCGACGGCAAAATCACGCGCTGGGATGACGACGCAATTAAATCGCAAAATCCTAAGCTAAAACTTCCTAGCACTCCAATTACGGTTGTTCACCGCTCCGATAAGTCTGGCACAACGCAGAATTTCTTAAGCTATGTGAAGGATGCAGCTCCAGACGATTGGTCACACGATCTTTCTGAAAACTGGCCAAATAGCGTCGGTCAAGGCGCGAAAGGCACTTCCGGTGTTGTGTCAACAATTCGTATGGCTGACGGTGCTATTGGCTACGCTGATTTTTCGCAAGTTGGTAAGCTTGGCACAGTTGCTGTGAAGGTGGGAGATACTTATAATGAGATTTCTCCGGATGCAGCGTCGAAAACTTTAGCTGATTCCGAGATTGATTCTGATGCTTCGGCAAAGTATCCTAATCGCGTTGTTATGAAAATTAATCATAATACGCAAACTAAGGGTGCGTACCCGATTGTGTTGGTTTCTTACGATATTTCTTGCCCGGTTTATAAGGATTCTTCAACTGCTCAGTTTGTGAAGTCTTGGCTGAGCTACGTAACTAGCGCGGAAGGTCAGAATGCTGCTTCTTCTGCTGCTGGAACGGCTCCACTTCCGCAAAACTTGGTTGGCAAAATTAACAAGTCAATTCAAGAGATTAAAACCGGAAAGTAAAAACTAGAAAATAAAAAATAAAAATCGAAAAGTAAAACTGTAAAGTAAAAACTTTTCGTAACTGATATTATGAAAAATATCAGTTAAAAAGGAGAATGATTGAGTTCTACGAAAAATGCAGCAGCAGTTGCGGATAGCGCAAGCGAAGCTACTCAAGTTTCTGAGAGTAATAGCAAAAATTGTGCAGGCACTCATTTTGCAGACCGTCTTTTTAAAGGCGTGGCTGCAAGCTGTGGCATGCTGATTTTGCTTGTGCTGACTGCAGTTGCAGTATTCCTGCTGTTTCGCGCGTGGCCGCTAATAAGCGGGAATCATGCGCAGGTAAGTCGCGTATTTTCCGACTTTACTGGTGGCAAAGCGCACGATTTTATAAGCTACGTAGCTCCGCTTATTTTTGGAACTGTGCTTATGTCTGCGCTCGCGCTGCTGTTCGCATTTTTCGTGGCACTCGGCATTGCTCTGTTTATTTCGTATTATGCTCCTAAAAAAATTGTTCCGCTTTTAAGCGGAGTTGTTGATTTGCTTGCTGCAATTCCGTCCGTAATTTATGGTTTGTGGGGCGGATTGGTGCTTGTGCCAGCAATGTATCCGTTCTGGGATTGGGTTTCTAAAGTTTTTGGGTGGATTCCATTTTTTGCCGGCCCTGCTGCGAATCCTTCCAGAAGTGCTGCAACAGTTAGCTTAGTTTTAGCTGTTATGATTTTGCCGATTATTACTTCTATGGCTAGAGATATTTTCCAACAAGCTCCGCGCTTGCAGCAGGAAGGTGCGCTTGCTCTTGGCGCTACAAAGTGGGAAATGATTAAGTTAGCTGTTTTGCCGTTTGCAAAGTCCGGTATTGTATCTGCTTCTATGCTTGGCCTTGGTCGCGCTCTTGGTGAAACAATGGCAGTTTTGATGATTTTGTCTCCTGGATTTACTTTTGGAATCAATATTTTAAAGGCTTCCCAAAATCAAACTATTGCCGCAAATATTGCAGCGCAGTATCCGGAAGCGAACGGTCTTGGAGTAAGTGCGCTTATTGCAACCGGATTAGTTTTGTTTGTTATTTCTTTTGCAGTCAACTTTATTGCTCGCAAAATTACCGGAAAGGCGGGCGCATAAATGGAGAATCAAATTAATAAATCTGCCGCAAGTGCTGTAGATTTTGCTGAAAATAGTGCCGAAAAGTCCGCCGAAAATAGCGCAGCTCCGGTTATTGACTTCAACAAATTCCGTCCAACTAGATCTTCTATAGCCGCGCGTAAACGCAAAGATATGCTTATGCGTGTGCTGATTTTCTTGTCTTTTGTTGTGGCGCTTATTCCGCTTGTTTCTTTGCTTTTAACAACAATTATTAACGGTATTAAGCGCTTAAATCTTGACTTTTTAACGCATAATATGACTTACGTTGTTGGCGGAAATGCTACTGGAACTGGCGGTTACGGTGGTATTTTGCACGCAATTATTGGAACTCTTGAAATTACGCTTGGAGCTATGGTTATTTCGATTCCAATTGGCCTAATGTGTGCTGTTTATTTGGTTGAGTATGCTAGAGGAAATAAAATTTCGCGCATAATTAATCTGCTTGTTGACGTTATGAGTGGCATTCCGTCTATTGTTGCCGGTCTGTTTGCTTTTTCAATGTTTGCTCTTCTTGCAGGTCCTGGCACAATCAATGGCTTTGAAGGATCTGTAGCTCTTTCTCTTCTTATGATTCCAACGGTTGTTAAATCTTCTCAAGAAATGCTAAAAATTGTACCGAACGATTTGCGCGAGGCGGCTTTAGCTTTAGGCGTGACTAAGCAGCGCACGATTACGAAAATCGTTTTGCGCACTGCTCTTCCGGGAATTGTGTCTGGCTGTATTCTTGCGGTTGCGCGCGTTATTGGCGAAACTGCGCCACTTCTTATGGCTTCAGGCTTTATTGCTTCAACGAATTTCAACTTATTTGACGGGCAAATGACGACTTTGCCTGTGTACGTTTATCAGGAATATTCCAAACTTTCTGCAAATTGCCCAGCTAATGCGCCGGCTTCTTGCGTTACAACAATTCCAATGGAGCGGGCTTGGGCTGCGGCTTTAACGCTTATTGTGTTGGTGTTGTTACTAAATATTTTGGGGCGAGTTGTGGCTCGAGTGTTTTCAGTGAAGGCGAAATAAGGCGAAATAAGGCGAAATAAAGCGAAATAGATTTTTTAGAAAGCGAGCATAAAATGGGTCAACGAATTGATGTGAAGAACTTAAATATTTACTACGGTGATTTTCTTGCCGTAGAAGACGTAAATATTAATATTGAGCCAAATAAAGTTACGGCTTTTATTGGTCCTTCTGGCTGCGGAAAGTCAACAGTTTTGCGCACTTTAGACCGCATGCACGAAATTACTCCTGGCGCTCGCGTAGAAGGCCAGGTTCTTCTTGAAGGCCGCGATTTATATGGCAAAGACGTTGACCCTGTGGCAGTTCGCCGCGATGTTGGAATGGTTTTTCAGCGTCCAAATCCTTTCCCAACTATGTCTATTCGAGAAAACGTGCTTGCGGGAGTTCGCTTAAATAATCGCAAAATTTCTAAGCAGGATGCTGACGATTTAGTCGAGTGGGCATTGCGAGGCGCAAACTTGTGGAATGAAGTTAAGGATCGCTTAGATAAGCCGGGTATTGGTCTTTCTGGCGGTCAGCAGCAGCGACTTTGCATAGCTAGAGCCGTTGCTGTGCATCCGCAAGTTTTGCTTATGGATGAGCCTTGCTCGGCGCTCGACCCAATTTCTACGTTGGCTGTAGAAGATTTAATTAACGAGCTTAAAAACGATTACACGATTGTGATTGTGACTCACAACATGCAGCAGGCTGCGCGTGTTGCGGATTACACGGCATTCTTTAATTTGAAAGCTGTAGGTCAGCCGGGGCATTTGGAATACTTTGCAGACACAACTACCATGTTCAACAATCCGCGCAATGCCGAAGCCGAGCGTTATATTTCCGGCCGTTTTGGCTGATTTGTTATATACTTTTTTGATTTCAGTGTATTTCCTTGGTCAGCACGTGCGCGTAAGGTCAGAGCTGTTCGGTTGTTCAAAGGTTTCGCAATTTTCATAATTTTATGTGAGATTTTGTGATGCCTTCGTTCATTCGACGAGTCGCAGTAACCTCTGCGTGAATGCCCAAATGTAATTGCGTCCGCGATTGCTCAAGTGCTTTCGCCGCGCTTTTTCATGGTCTTTTGCGCGTCAAAACCAAGGAACAGAGAGTTTATGGAAAAGTTCTTCCAACTCAAAGAAAACGGCACGAATGTATCAACGGAGATCACTGCAGGTCTCACTACATTCTTCGCAATGTCGTATATTATCGTCGTAAATCCAATGATTTTAAGCCAAACTGGCATGCCTAAAGGTGGCGTTTTCCTCGCTACAATCATCGCAGCAATCATTGGTACCCTTGTTATGGGCTTGTTTGCTAACGTACCTTACGCACAGGCTGCTGGCATGGGTCTTAACGCATTCTTTACTTACACAGTTTGCTTCGGCCTGCATTTTACTTGGCAAGAGGCCATGTGCATGGTGTTCTTGTGCGGTTTAATTAACATTATTATTACCGTTACCAAGATTCGTAAAATGATTATTCGTGCCATCCCGACTTCGCTTCAACAAGCAATCGGCGGTGGCATTGGTTTATTTGTGGCTTATGTTGGCATGATGAGCGTTGGTTTGATTACTTTTACTTCCAAGGATCCTGCCGCCGCTGCAAAGAGTAAACCAACTGCTGCTATTCCAGGTCTTGCTGTTATGAATAACCCTGTGCTTTGGTTATTCCTTATTGGACTTCTTTTTGCTATTGTTCTTACAGTTCTTAAAGTTCGCGCAAGCTTGCTTATTACAATTATTGCAACTTCTTTAATTGGTATTCCTTTGGGATTGACTTCTTTGAACAATGCAGTGTCTGTTACTGACGCTTTTGCTCAGCTTCCAACTACTTTCGGTGCTATTTTTAGCGATAAGGGTTTTGCATCTTTGTTTGCTGATCCTGCTCGTTTGCCGCTTGTGTTGGTAACTATTTTCGCATTCTCAATGTCGGATACTTTTGACACTCTCGGCACCTTTATTGGTACTGGCCGTCGTACAGGTATCTTCTCTGAGGCTGACGAAAAGGCTCTTGAAAACGGCTCCGGATTTAGCTCCAAGATGGATCGCGCATTGTTTGCTGATTCTATTGCTACTTCTGTTGGCGCAATTTGCGGTACTTCTAACACCACTACTTATGTAGAATCTGCTGCTGGTATTGGTGCCGGTGGTCGCACTGGTTTGACTTCCGTAGTCGTATCTATTTGCTTCGCGCTTTCTATTGTTCTTGCGCCTTTTGCTTCTGCAGTTCCTGCTGCAGCAACTGCAGGCGTGCTTGTTGTTGTTGGTTGCATGATGGCAAGCTCCTTGAAGGAAATTGCTTGGGACGATATTTCCGAAGCAATTCCTGCATTCTTTGCTGCCGTATTTATGGCGTTCTCTTACTCTATTTCTTACGGCATCGCTGCAGGCTTCATCATGTACTGCTTAGTTATGACTTGCAAGAAGCGTGCTAAGGAAGTTCATCCAATGCTTTGGATTGTTTCCTTGCTGTTCTTGCTTGATTTCGTTGCTAACGCTGTGCTGTAAAAGTTGCTGATATGTAAGCAATAAACTTAGGTAGCATAAGCTTACATAGCAGTGAAAATAATGTATTTGAGGGTGTGCAATTGCGCGCCCTCTTTTTATTTATAGTTTCCGCATAAATTTTTATTGACATTGTCTTGATTTTGTATTAAACTTGCCCAACGTAAACCACAGACCGTTGGTGGAATCGCAAGATTCCTGAAATTGATGCGTCAGGCCAGCACAGGTTGAGCAAGATTTACAGCGAGTATGTTGTAAGTTTTATTTAGCACTTAGTGTGCTTCGTATGTTGCTCTGCCAGTGCGCAGGGCTTTTTTATTGCCCTGTTTAATTAAGCTTGATGTGTTTCTTTCGAACTGACGGCCGATTTAGGAAGGAACGCCATGAAGAGGCCCGAAAAGGAAGCGGTAGTTGCCGATCTTACGGAACTTTTCCGTAATGCAGACGCTGTCTACCTTACCGAGTACCGCGGGCTTACCGTTCCGCAGATTTCTTCTCTGCGTGAAAAGCTAGGCCGCGATACTTCCTACTCTGTGGCGAAGAACACGCTTGCTCGTATTGCTGCTAAGGAAGCGGGCATTGAAGGTCTTGACGAGCTTCTCGCCGGCCCAACTGCAATCACCTTTGTTAAGGGTGATTTCATTGAGGCTGCTAAGACCTTGCGTGATTTTGCCAAAGAGAATAAGACTCTCGTCATCAAGGGCGGTTTCGCAGATGGAACTGTTTACGATGCCGAAGGTGCAAAGCAGCTTGCAGACTTGAAGTCTCGCCCACAGTTGCTTTCCGAAATGGCCGGCGCGCTCAAGGGCACCATGTCCAAGGCCGCCTACCTGTTCAACGCATTGCCAACCAAGACTGTGCGTACTATCGACGCTTTGCGCGAGAAGCAGGAAAAGGCCGCTTGATTCCCTTGCAGCTTGCTGCATGAGACCAACCAATAATAAAAATGTTATGGTCGTAAGGCACACCGTGTGCCTGGCCAAGTAAGAAAGGAAGCCAATTATGGCTAAGCTCACTAGTGAAGAGCTTCTTGAAGCTTTTGGTGAAATGACCCTCGTTGAGCTCTCTGAGTTCGTCAAGGCCTTTGAAGAGAAGTTCGACGTCGAGGCTGCTGCCCCTGTCGCCGCTGTTGCCGCTGCTCCAGCTGCTGCTGGCGCTGCTGAGGAAGAGAAGGACGAGTTCGACGTCATTCTTACCGCTGCTGGCGACAAGAAGATTGCAGTCATCAAGGCTGTTCGCGCTTTGACCAACCTCGGCTTGGCTGAAGCTAAGGCTCTCGTTGACGGCGCTCCAAAGCCAGTTCTCGAGAAGGCTAAGAAGGAAGATGCTGAGAAGGCTAAGGCTGCCCTCGAAGAGGCCGGCGCTTCCGTGGAACTTAAGTAGTTCTAGCTTTTTATTGCTTTGCGCGTAACGCAGTTTTGTGCGTGTGTGCATAGTGAATATGGCGGTAGGTTTTGTACCTGCCGCCTTTTTTGTTGCGCGTTTGCTGCTTGTGTGTGTGTGGGGGGGGGGGGCAGCTTGTGTGGGTGCTGCTTGCTGGTGTGATGTGACCTAAACTGCTCAGCGGTGAGTAGTTTGGGTCGTGTGTGAAGGCGACCTCCGCGCGTGTCGCGGGGAAAGTGGCGGTTTTTCAAGGGTTTGGGGGCGGTGTGGGGGAGCGGCGGCGAGTTTCCTGAGAGTTTTCTGAGAAAAATCTTTGAAAATTGTGAAATAGCATTTTTTACGATTAAACAGTGTAGTTTGTTGTATTTTTTATGGTTTTATGAGCTTTTACTGGAATATTTTTGTAATTTTGATGATATTTTCTGTGTTGGATGCTTGTTTTTGCTCTTGACTTTTTCGAACGGGGGGGGGGGTATGTTAATAACAGCTTTCAGCTAGATGCTCTATCTGAAAGTTATTCACAAGAGATTGATTTTGTGGGTTTATGTTTTTTCACTGCGTTTTAAGCGTGGTGGAGAAGAAGAAAGGAAAATATTATGTTTAACAAGAAGGCTATCGCCGCACTCGCTGCTGGCGCCACCCTCGTTTCTGGCTTGGCTTTTGCTGCTCCAGCTTTCGCTGCAGGTTTTTCTGGCTATGGTTCCGGCACTAATGGTGACGTTACTAAGCACGGCACTACTGAACAGCTCGGTGATACTACTCAGACTGATTCCCCAGCCGTTCCTAAGAAGGCTAGCGACATGCGTTTTGGTGAAGCTTCCAAGTTCGATGAAAAGGGCATTAAGGCTACAGATTATCCAGCATATGAGAACCCAGTTTACAACGAGGGTTACAATCCTGAGTATTCCAAGCATGCTGGTGCTGTAGAAGCTAAGAACAATGAGCTTGTTCGCTTGTACAACAAGAAGATTGAAAAGATTTACGCATGCGGCACTGCTGATGCTCTTGTAACACCTAAGGAAAAGTGCGTTGCTGAGATGGAGAAGGAGAAGGAGAACTTCGTTAACAACCGTCTCCCAAGCCTTTCTACTGAGGATGTTTACGGCCCACGCGATTCCAAGAACCGCACCGTAATGAAGTCTCATCGTCCAATCGATGGAGATAAGGCTCCAGCTAAGGCTCCGGCGAAGGCTGCCGCTCCAGCTGCTGCCGCTGCTCCAGCTAAGGCTGCTGCTAAGGCTGAAGCTAAGAAGTGCGCTTCTGCTCCATTGGCTAAGACCGGTGCTGCTGTAGCTTTGGCTGCTGTTGCTGCTTCCGTGCTTGCTGGCATGGGTGCTGCTCTTCGCAAGATCCGTCACTAAGCTGTTAGCACATTAAGTGTGTTGATTGTTTAATGGTTTGTTTGTGAGCGCACTGTATGTGAGTATGGTGCGCTCACTTGTTAAATCTTTCACTCAACGTGCTGTAAGGGCTTTATGTTCTTGTGGCGGGTTTGCTTTCGGGCTTTTGCATGATTCTACTGTTTTGCCAAATCTCTTTCTTCACAGTGGTGTTGTGCGCTGGTTTTCGGGGGCGTGACTGTTGAGTGTTTGGCTGGCTTGTTTGTTAGGGAAACGAGTCGGTTTTGTTAAAGGGCTTGGGTTTGGTGCTACTAGGGGCATCAGGCTCCAAGCCCTTTCTTCGTATGCGTTCCACTGTTTGGCTCAATTTGTTTCGAGAAGCCATTGCGCTATGTCTATTACGCGGATTCCTTCAATGTCGTAAGCATCATGACGCGTATTTGCAAGCAGGATTTTAGGGTAAGAGTCTTTTATTGCTTTTAGTGGCGAAAGTTCGCGCTCCAATGTGGAATCATCGCTAATATTATTTTCGGAATAGTAGTATTTTTCACTTTTGAAAGTAGATACGTATTTTCACTTTCAAAACTGTAATATTTTTTAAGTTTTGAAAGTGGTGTTTGTTATAGCGCCAACTTAAACTTACGAAAAATCAAAGTTTAAGACATAGTATTTATAAGTTTAGGTCGCTTTTGCGGAAGATTTCGACCTAAACAGCACGCGCGCGAGTAGTTTATGTCGCCTACGCAAGAAAATCCGACCAAAACAGCGCAGCGGTGAGTAGTTTATGCCTCTCGCGTAAATATGTAATATTTTTATGCGAAAAATCAATAAAAACTAGCGCAATATACACAAAGCATGACACAATAGAAGGTAGTGTGTGTTTTCTGAAGGGAGCAGATCACGTGAGTGAGCGACAAGTCGTGCAGCGCTGGATGATTACAGTAGGTGGTGTTGAGCAGGCGCGCGTTGGAGCAGGTCAGTCGGTTGAGATTGGTCGAAAGCCTATACGCCCATTGCGTGAAGATGGATTTAAGCGCATTGACATAGTAGATAATAAGCGTTCTATGTCTAAGCGCCACGCGCTACTCATTGTTGATCCTAAAGGCGTGGCAACAATACGCGATTTACATTCAACAAACGGAACTTACTTAGTTGGCTCAAATGGTGATTTGTTGCGACTTGACCCAGATGTTGATTTCCAGCTTCCAGACAGTTTAATGCGAATGCAGTTTGGTGATGTTCCTGTTGATTTTGTGCGAGTAGAAGATGAAGTTCAGGAAGAAGAGACTAGTAATGTGCGTGACTTGTTCTCTTATGCCACTGATGATGAAAAGCATGAGGAGCCTGCCGCGTCTGGTTTGTCGGTAGATCAGATTCTTGATTTGCGCGCGGGCGAGCCGACTGGAATTTTCCACGCACAGTCAGTGTCGGAACCTGGATTGTCTTGGCAAAAAGGCAAATCTATTAAGGATGCGCTTGAGGGTAGTGCGTCGGTTGATAATGCGTCGGTTGATGATGCGTCGGTTGATTCAGATCCGATCAATGCTGCACCAATTAATCACGATGTAACAGTTCCTGTTGTTTTGGAGCAGCAGGAAGCGCCTGTTGAGCCGCGTAATTTGTTTGCGGACGCTCGAGCGGAAAGTGAAAATGCTCAAGCAGAGAGCGAAAATGCTCAAGTTGCGCAATCTCAAGCAGAACCGCTTAATGCAGAACCTCTTCAAGCAGAACCGCTTAATGTAGAGCCTCTTCAGGCAGAGCAATCTCAAGCAGAATCTGCTCAAGCTGAGTCCTATGAAGTCGAATCAGATAAAGTCGAATCAGCTGAAATCGAATCAGCTGAAACAGAACCAGCTGAAGTCGAACCTTCCAAAACCGCATCAAATCCATTAGAAGGTAATCGATATTACTTAACTCACGAAGACTCTAATAAAGCGTACGAAAATTACACAAATATAGGTCCGCTTGATTCGCGCTTTACAGCCACAAGTATTGATATTAGTGATATTAGTGGTATTGATTCCGACGCATCTTATACTCCTGCTTTTGAACCTGGATCCGTATTTGAGAAAGTATCGAAAGGCGAGTTTGACGCTCAACAAAATATTGTAGAAGCTGGCGGATTCACTTCTAAAGAAGCAGAAGAAAGTACAGATTTTTCAAAGCAATTTGAGATGGCTCAACATTCCGAATTGCTGCCATACTTAGCGTCAAATCCTGGATTGTACGACGACTTATACGCTTGGCTTGCAGCACAAGGCAATGCGGATGTAGATGCAGCACTTGCGCGTAACAGCGGTTATAGTGCATACCGTAAAGCTATTGAACAGTAAGTGAGTAGGTGGGAAAATGAGTGAGGCAAACAGCGAGCAGAATGGCGAGCAAAACGTTGAGCAAAGAAGTGAGCTGAACGTTGATCAAAATGTTGAGAACAGCGTTGATCGAAACAATTCACAAGTAAGTGCTCGAAGCAGCGCAATCAAAAATATTGTTGCTTGGAAGCAGCAGTATCAGTCTCAGTTATCTCCTTCTCCGCTAGAAGATATTACGCAACTTGCAGCGCAACTAGAGCTTACTCACGCACATCCTTCTGGAATAGCGCAACTTTTTGCAAGTGGAAAAGTAACGTTAAAAGCTTTATTCCGCGATGCTGGGATGTTGCGTGCTGCTGGGCGTAGATTGGATCGCGTTTTTGAGGATCGCGACGCAAAAGCGCACGAAAGCGGCGTATCTGAGCTTTCTCTGGTTGTTGGAGTTGCATCGTGGAATGGTAATCATGTTCCGGTTCTCACATACCCGGTGCATGTAGTTCGTGATACTAATCAAGATGAAACTGCAGCAACTATTTACTTCTCCGGTAGCGTTGGACTAAACCATGCGCTTGTTCAGCGTTTGAGTGCTCGCGGAGTTGAGCTTCGTGAGGACGTGCTGTTCGACGGTTCTCAATACGAAAGCGGTACTCCAGAAACTTCTGTTGTTTTTGACGCTATTTGCAAGAAAGCACGCACTTCTTTCCCAGATTTCGACATTGAGCGAGATATTGTACTTGGATGCTTTACGGATGCAGGATCTCGTTTTGTGGCGGAAAGTGAGCAAATTCTTAACGCTTTACAGTCCGGCAATGTTGGGAATACGCTTATTGACGCTATGGCAGGAGATGAGCGTTCAATACAAGCGATTAACGCTGATAATAAGCCGGAATATAGTCCTTTTGATGCAGATCCACATGGTGAGTGCGAAGTTGGAGATGTTGACAACACCGTTCGCTATGCTGCAGATCTTGTTTCTTCCGGAAACTCGTTATTCGTTAATATTGATTCCGGTTCTGATTCGGCCGCTATTGCTGCCGCAATCGCTTCACGCTCGGTTCTTGCAGGACGCTCAGTTTTGTATGTGCCAAATGTGATTGAACAGCAGCGTAGATTCCGTTATACGCTTAATACGCATGAAATTTCTTCATTAGCATTAGACGTTGCAGATGGGCACATTGCTAAGCATGTTGATTCGCAGCTTATTTCTGCAGTTGGGGCGCGTCAAAGCGTTGCAACATCGCGTTTTGAGCAGGTTGCCGACGAATTAGTTGGTGTGCGCTCGCGTCTTACTCGCTATTTAGGTGACCTTCACGGAGTTAATGAAACTTGGGGAGTGTCGGCGTATCAAACAATACAAAATCTTGCTGCAATTGCTATGCTACCAACGCATCCTTCTACGCACGTGCGTTTAGACGTTGCTGCAGCACATGCAATTACTGGTCAAATCGATACTTGGTTGCAAAAATTCCATCAAGCGGACGAACTTGGTGAATTTAATATTAATCCTGAAGATACTCCGTGGTTTGGCGCTTCTATTTACGACGAAAACGAAGCTGTATCGGTGTATCAGCGAATAGTAGACGTTCTTCTTAAGCTACTTCCTGCTACTCGCGAGCAGGTTAAAAGCACTGTTCAAAGCTGCGGTTTCCCTGTTCCAACAACTGCGCGCGAATGGAGCAGACAAGTTACGGTTTTGAAAAATTTGCGACGCGTACTCGATGTGTTCCAACCTGAAATTTTTGAGCGCGATTTGGACGCAATGATTGAAGCTAGTAAGCCGAAAGCTGTTAGAAAAGCTGAAGGCACGATTATGGGCTTCTGGGAGCGTCGCCGTCACGTGCGTGAAGCGCGTAGTTTGCTTAGAGTTGGAGCTAAGGTTGACGACTTGCATGAAGCTTTGAAGATTGTTTCTCAGCAGGCTGCTCAGTGGCGTACTTTTGTGCCTCACGGCGGATGGCCTGTTTTGCCGCCAAAATTAGACGAATTGGTAAATACTCAAGAAGTATTATCTAGGAATCTGGTTGCTCTTGACGCAGTATTATCTACGACTCGTCAAGGTGCAGATCTTGAAAATATTGAGTTTGCGCAGCTTGAGTCACGTTTGCAGGATTTGCACGACGATCGCGCATCTCTTGATACTCTTCCAGGTCGCTGCAAGTTGGAAAGTGAATTCAGCAAGGCTGGTTTGCTTGATTTAGTAAGCGATTTGCGGCATCGTCATATTACAGGAGATGCTCTTGACGGCGAGTTGCAGCTTGCTTGGTGGACTACAGTTTTTGAAGATATTGTTAATTCTTCTGCGATTATTTCGCATCAAGATGGTTCTGCTATGCAGGATGCTTCGGATCGTTTTGTACAAGTAGATACTGAGCATGTGCGTTCTATTGGCCCAATGGTTCAGCAAGAAGCTATGAGGCATTTGTGCGAATTGCTGTTCTCGCATACTCAGGAAGCAAATCAACTGCACACTATGCTTGCAAGCAACCGTTCCGGAATAACATTTAATAAGCTTTTGCGCAATTATGCCGAGATTCTGCTTGCTGCAAAGCCAATCTTAGTGGCTATGCCATCAACGCTTACTATGATGACTCCGCTTAGCACCATTGCAGACACTGTAATTATTGATTCTGCAGAGCATATATCAAATATTGAACTATTCTCTATTTTGGCTCGCGCTTCGCAAGTAGTTGTTCTTGCGCATAAGCAGACTGTAAGCTCCGAAAGCTTGCGTAAGCTTATTTCTATTCTGCCGTCTGTTACAGTTGTTTCTCGCGCTACAAGGCGTTCCTTGCGCTTGGCTCGATTCTTGGAAGAACACGGTTACGGAAAGTTGCGTCACGATGTTCCTATTGAACGCTTGCAAGGAAAGGTGCGTTTGCACCAGGTTGATGCTACGGGAGTTCCAGTGCTGTCTTCCGGACTGATTGAAAGCAGTCAGCGCGAAATTGACGAAGTAGTTGAGCTTATTCGTCAGCGCGCGAAGACTTTCACTGTTGTTCCTTCAAGCTACATGCTTGTGGTTGTGACTTTAACAAACGTATTCCGCAGTCGTTTGGGTGCGGAATTGAAGTCTTTGTCTATTAAAGATGAAAATATGGCTCGATTCTTGCGTCATGTGCGTTTAATGAGTGTTCACGAAGCTTCCGGAGCTATTGCTACGGATGTTATTCTGTCTCTGTGCTACGCAAAAACTTCTCACGGACGTTTGCTCCAGCAATTTGGTTTGTTGGAAGAAGAAGGCGGCAAGGGTATGCTTTTGGATTCGCTTGCTTTGGCTCGTAGGCATCTTGATATTGTTAGCGCATTTACTTCCAAAGATATGGATGATGAGCGTTTGCATCAGGATGGTCCAAAGCTGCTTAAGACTTTGTTGCAGTGGGCTGAGCAGTTAAGCGATAAGCCTTTGCGTCCGGAAGATGCTCATGATATTGAAGCGCAAGTTGCTGCTGAATCTGCTCAAAATAATGTGCTATTTACTGATTTAGCTGAGCGTATTCGTTCGCGCGGATTAAATGTAGCGGTTAATTATGGTTTCGATAACGGCGTTCGTATTCCGCTTGTTGTCGGTCTTGCAGATAAGCCGTTTGCTTTGGCTGTGCTTACTGACGATGCTCAATTTATGAGTGTTCAGTCCACTCGTGAACGTCATCGTATGATGATTCAAGATTTGGAAGCTCTTGGATGGTCTGTTATGACTGTTTGGAGCGTTGGTGCATTCGTTAATCCAGAAAAAGAAGTTGACCGCGTTGTTTCAAGGCTCGGCGAATTGTATGGTGACAACGAATGAGCGATTATGATCCTAATCGACGCTCTCCGCGCAAATCTGTAAGAGTAGTGCGTGAAGGCTCTGAGCTTTTTGATGCCGATGGCGTAAAACTAGAGCCTTCTGATGAACTTACGAAAGAGCAGCGTGCTTTGGATGACGATAATCGCATTTTAAGCGAGCTTCCTCCGCATTGGGCTGTGTTTTCTGAGCGCGGGCGAAACTAGTTGTGCTCGCTAATTTGCAAATAAACTTATGTGTTTGCCTCGGCTGTCACGGCGTATAATAGGATATTTGAAGGAACAGTAAGTTTTTTGTCTTATATTTGTGAAACTTCGGAGGAACTTTTGCCTACTTATCATTACCGTTGTAAAGAATGCGGATACGATTTTTCTGAACATCAATCATTTTCGGATGAACCTATTACCATTTGCCCTCAGTGCGGCAAAAACACTGTTCGCAAAGTGTATTCTGCTCCTCCAATCAATTTTAAAGGCAAAGGCTTTTACAGAACTGATAAGTAAATAAAAGCATTTTATTTGCGTTTTGCTTGCACTTTAGTTGCGCGTTGATAGGTTTTATCCACAACGCGCAATTTTTATTGCGTGACTCTTTTGCTTACGTAAAAATGCATGTTATGAGTACAAGTTTTTCTTTATTCTCGGGGTTTCAACGTTCCGATAGCTCTAGCGCATTGATTAAGAGGCGCCAACACGATTTTGTGCGGAAAATTATTGTTATTTTATGCGCGGCAATTGTGTCTTTGCTAGTTGTATCTACAATTATTGATTCCCAAGCTACGCAAGTAATACCAGTAGCTGCTCGTAATATTCATCAAGGATCTAAGATCCGCGAAACGGATGTTAATTACATTCGAGTTCCGCAACATTCTGTGTTTCGTTATGCGCTTGCTGGGCGAGTAAACTCGCGCAATCTGCTTATTGCAACTTGCGAAATCAAAACTGGTATGCCAATTTTGCAAAATGCTGTAAGTCATTTGCCGAATATTCCTGAAGGTTTTACTTCGATTTCAGTGCATTTATCTAGCGCAGATCACACGATAATACCCGGAGAAGAGGTAGATCTTGCTTTTAGTAAGCCTTTGCAAGACGAGGGCGAAAAGTCGGATGATTCTACGAAAAATGATGAAAATACGCAGGAAGCCGGCGGTTCTGCAAGTAAAAGTAGTAAAAGTAGTAAAAATAGCGAGAATGTCGAAAATAGTAAAAATAGCGAAAGTAGCGACGAAGAATCTGAAGAAACTGAAGAAACTGAAGAAACTGATATTACGCAGATTGATAGAAGGTATGTAGATGTTGTTAATTACGTTATTGTAATGCGAATAGCTAAAAGTCAACAATCTTCTCAAGATCAGCAGAATACTACGACTCTTGCCATGCCTGCTGCAGATGCTTTACGTTTGTTGCAAGCTCAGTCTGTGAATCCTTCACTTGCGATTGTTGCTATGAAGCACGTTAATAACCGTTAGTGTTAACACAGCATATTGTGTGAAGAAAGATGGCATATTCCCACATTTTGGCGACACGCCGACGCGTTTATATTGCTACACATCCTTAGACGTCTTTATATTAATAGATATGGGTTATGAATCGGTTAGCGCACTAATTGTGTTAATCATCCTCGTAGCCTTATGGTTCGGGTGGTTGCCTAAACGCACGGTTAATGGCATGAAGACCATGCTTGAGCATCGCGAGGATAGGTTTTCACCAACACTACATCTTGTAGGTGAGTGGAGTGCTGCACGCATTTGTGACGGCACAGGTATGTTGGCAAAAGGGGCTTGTATGCAACCGACTCAACGAAAACGAACATTAACTCCTGAACGTATTGCGCGTATTCGTGCTGCAAGACGAGCCGCTATTCGTCGCCGTTGCGTATTGGTTGGCGCTCTTGCTGTTTTAACAGTTCTTGTGTTTATAGTTGGGTGCTCTGGAGCATTTTCGCCAGCTTTCGTGCTTATTCCAGGAGCTATGCTGGCTGCAGTTCTTTATTTTGGTTCTCGTGCCGCTAAGCATGCTCGCGAATGGGAAGCTCGCGTAGCTAAGATGCGTGCTGGATCTTTGGAATCTGTAGATTTGGCAAATGATTCTTTGCGCAACAAGTCTTTGAATGGTGAATCTTTGAAACTTGAATCTTCAAAGGAGCAATCTTCAAAGGAACAATCTTTGAAGAGTGAACCTTCAGAATCAGTTGAGCAACATTCTTCTCGCGACGATACCGCAACTTCTGTTATGGAAAAGGGCGAAATTAAAGTCGCGTTAATGCGCGCTCAAGAGGAGCGTAATGCGGCTCTTCTTGCAAGAAGTGAAGCAACTGAAAATGCTGAAAACGTTGCTGAAGATATTGCTGAAAACGAGTACGAAGAAGACTCTAAAGAAGCTAATTTAGCTGTTAAAGAAGATTCTAAAGATTCCGCGGCTATCAAAAATAATCAAGATTTGATTTCATTCTCTCTTGGAAGCGACGTCAAGTATGATTTGGGCAATTCTGTTGCTGCAGCAAAAGCTCCAGAAAGTTTGGAAATCAAGTCAACTAAGCAGGTTGCTAAAGCAATACCTGTGGTTAAGCCTGCTGAATCTAAAGCTGCTAAAAGTGCGAAGACTTCTGAATCTAAGTATGCTAAAAATTTGCAAAAGTCAACTTCTTCGCAATTCCATGCAGAAGAGCAGAAAAGTCAAGTAGAAGCTCCGGCAAGTTCCGCAGACTCACTCGGAGTGGCAAATTTGCGCGAAGTTTTAGCTCGTCGCAATGCCTAATTTAAGAATTTTCTAAAAATTTTCTTAAAAGATTAGCACTCGAGTTGTTAGAGTGCTAATTTCGCGCTACTATGAAACACAGAACGTAAGTGCGATTGCAAACGTGATCGTCAGCCTCGTATGTAAAACGCTTGCGTACAAAATTAGTATCTCTCTTAAGAAAGAGGTGGCGACAGTGTCGATTAAGCTCACACCGTTGGAAGATAAGATTATTGTAAAGCAGGCTCAGGCAGAAACTCAGACTGCTTCTGGCTTGTATATTCCAGATAATGCAAAGGAAAAGCCACAGCAGGGCGAAGTTCTTGCGGTTGGTCCTGGTCGTCGTGATGACAAGGGCGAGCGTATTCCTATGGATGTTAAGGTTGGAGACAAGGTTTTGTACTCCAAGTACGGTGGCACTGAAGTGCATTACGATGGCGAGGATTACTTAATCGTGTCTTCTCGCGACGTGCTTGCTATTCTTGGCTAGTCTTTAGCCGGTTGAAACAATAAAACTTACGCTGGAAATGATGCAAATGTCATTCCCAGCGTTTTTTATTGCTGCACGTAAGATGTGATGCGCTATTGCACAGTTAAGTCGTGCGTGGAGTATTATGGAGAAGTATGACATACAAACACCGTAACATTGTAGATACGATTCCTAGCTACAAACAGGGAAAACCAGCTCCTAAATTGGATGGCATTCGCGCGTATAAGATTTCCAGCAATGAGAACCCTTATGAGCCTTTAGAAAGTGTAAAAGAAGCTATTTCAACTCGCGCGCTTAATGTAGTCAACCGTTACCCAAATATGCGCGGTACGCAAGTTGTTGAAGAGCTCGCTAAGCGTTTTGGCGTTACGCCAGACGAAGTGGTGCTTGGCTGCGGTTCGACGGAAGTTATTACGCAGCTTGTTAACTTTGTTGCAGGACCTGGTGATGAAGTTGTGTACCCTTGGCGAAGCTTTGAAGCTTATCCGATTATTGTGACTGGCGCTGGAGCTAAAAGCGTGCAAGTTCCTAATCGTGCCGATGGCTCTCACGACGTAGATGGAATTATTAACGCAATTAATGAGCGTACGCGCTTAGTTATTTTGAACAATCCTAATAACCCAACTTCTGCGTCTCTTAGCGAAACTGACGCGCGCAGAGTTTTGGACGCTGTTCCAAGCGATGTACTTGTGCTTATTGACGAAGCTTATGTGCAGTTCAATACCGCAAAAGGCACGGCAGATGGCATGAAGTTGTATCGTGAGTATCCAAATGTGGTTGTTGCACAAACCTTCTCGAAAGCGTATGGCTTAGCTGGTTTGCGTATTGGCTACGGTATTGCTCCTGCAGAGGTTGTAGAGGGCATGCGAAAGGTTGCTGTTCCGTTTGGAGTTTCTCAAATAGCACAGGTTGCAGCTTTGGCATCTTTGGAAGATTTAGCAGTTAAGGAGATGAATGAGCGCGTTGCGGCTCTTGTTTCTGAGCGCGAGCGCATTATTTTGGCTTTGCGCAATCAAGGCTGGAATATTGAGGATGCGTATGCAAACTTCTTCTGGATGCCGTTTGGTGCAGATACTGAGCGTGTAACTGAGCGCTTCGTGGCAGTCGGGTTATCGGTTCGTGCTTTTGCTGGCGAAGGTATTCGTATTAGCATTGGTGAGCGCGAGGCGAATGATCGCGTTCTAACAGTTTGCGAAGATTTAAAAAAAGATGGTTTTTCGCTAAATAACTAGCTTTTTTGCATAAAATTTTGTTTTCGGCGTGTCTTAGACTTGCATTCGTCTTGCACTCGTGGCAAAATAGCAAAGTTGCCGTTTGAAGTTCACTTCTTACGACAGACTGCTGGCGGGTTTCCCAAGTGGTCAAAGGGAGCTGACTGTAAATCAGCCGCTTCGTGCTTCAGTGGTTCGAATCCACTACCCGCCACGCCTCGATAGCTCAGTGGTAGAGCACTTCCTTGGTAAGGAAGAGGTCGTGAGTCCGATTCTCACTCGAGGCTCTCTGGCGGGGTAGCTCAGCTGGCTAGAGCGTACGACTCATAATCGTAAGGTCAAGAGTTCGAGTCTCTTCCTCGCTACAACGGCCAGTAGGAGACTGGCTGGCCAACAATGAATTGTAGAGGTGAACGAAATGGCAAGCAAGAGCGCCGACATCCGTCCGGGCATCACAATGGCATGCACGGAGTGCAAGGAGCGTAACTACATCACGACGAAGAATCGTCGTAACACGCCTGATCGTCTTGAGTTGAACAAGTTCTGCCCACGCTGCGGCAAGCACACGCTTCATCGCGAGACTCGCTGAAAATATTCAGCTTGCTGCGTTAATATAGCGTCTTTTTTAGACCTATTTAGATTGCGCAGATTTTATACTTATTACCCCGCTTTTTGCGGGGTTTTTGTTATTTAGTGTTGTTAAGATTAAAACTATGACTATGCAAGCATCATCTACTACGTCTACCACAAATCCAACTTTCGCAGATATTACAACAATTGGTGTTGGTGGCAAAATTACTCGCTTCGTAGAACCAAAAACGCGCGTTGCTGTTATTGAAGCCGTTGAAGATGCAGATGAGGCTAATCTTCCGCTATGTGTAATCGGCGGCGGATCTAATATGCTGGTTTCAGATCTTGACTTTAATGGTGTAGTTGTGCGCGATGCTCGTCGCGCTATTAACGTTCTCGATGAAGCAGCGCCCGCAGAAGATGGTGTTGACGCCAAAACTGGTGCAAATATTGTACATGTGAATGCAGAGGCTGGCTGCAATTGGGATGATTTTGTAACTTACGCTATTAATCTTGGTTTAGAGGGTGTAGAAGGACTTTCTGGAATACCTGGCACTGTTGGTGCTTCTGTTGTACAAAATATTGGTGCGTATGGTCAGGAAGTTTCTCAAAGCGTTACTTCTGTAGAAGTTTGGGATCGCAAAAATAAAGTAACGCTTGAATTGTCAAAAGATCAGTTGCATTTTGGGTATCGTACTTCTGCTCTTAAACAAAGCATGTACGCTTCTGCAGGAGTTCCAAGCGATTCGTATTTTCCTACTCCTCGTTACGTTGTGCTTTCTGTTACTTTTTGTTTGAAGCATAGTGATACAGGCGTTGTTGCTCATTCGCAGTTGGCTCGTGCTTTGAAAGTTGAAGTAGGCGAGCGTATGAAAACTTCGGTAATTCGTCGCGAAGTTTTGCGTGTTAGAGCTTCCAAAGGCATGCTCGAAGATGCTTTGAGATACAAAAATCATTGGATGTGTGGCACAAAAAGCGCTCAAAGTGTTGATATTGCTTTGAAATTGCAAAGTGAAGACTATATTACTGGCGAATTTTTGCAGGGGGATAATCTTTATAGTGATCGTCATAGTTGTGGAAGTTTCTTTATGAATCCGGTAATGACAAAAGCTGAGGCTGATTTATTGCCTGAGGATGCTCCTCGTTTTGAAGCGCTTCTTCCGGACGGTTCTAAAGGTGTAAAAACTTCTGCGGCTTGGCTTATTGACCATGCTGGTTTCCATAAAGGATTTAGGCTTAGTAAAAATGGTGAAGTCTCTGCAGCAGGTCTTTCTTCCTTGCATACTTTAGCGTTGACGAATCGCAATAATGCTTCTTCTAGCGACGTGCTTTCTTTAGCTAAAACTGTTATTGACGGTGTGCTAAATAAGTTTGGTGTGACGCTTATACCGGAACCTGTGCTTATAGGTCTTTCTGTAAACTAAAAATTTTACACTTATGCATGTGTTTACAGAGAAATATATAAAGTTATTTCGTAAAATTTCGTAAATAATAAAGGAACACACGGTAAAACTACCGTATAAGCAATGTTTTGTGTAATATTTACCTACATTATCCGTATAAAAGTTTTGTTTAATCCCATTTATTGTGATTTGGCAGAATTTTATATAGATTAAGTCGCAACGGTTTCGCGCAATTCGTTGGTGCGTTGCTAATTGCGTCTAATACCTTTATACCTATACATCAACGAAAGTGCGTTTATTATGCAAATATGGAGAAAAAAGTCTGTTGAACAGACTATCGCAGAGACGATGGATGGTGATCGCCATCTTAAACGTACATTAAATGCGTGGGATCTGGCAGTTATGGGTGTTGCCGTCGCTGTTGGCGCCGGTATTTTCTCTGTTGGCGCTCAGGCTGCAGCATTTCACGCTGGCCCTGCTGTAATTATTAGCTTTATTATTGCAGGCGTTGTGTGCGGTTCTGCTGCAATGTGCTACGCAGAATTTGCTTCTATGATCCCTGTTGCTGGATCTGCTTATACATTCACATACACTACAGTAGGCGAGCTTGTTGCTTGGATTATTGGCTGGGATATGATCCTGGAAATGCTGATGGCAGGCTCAGTAATTGCAAAGTATTGGGGTGTGTATCTTAACGATTTAATGAAGCTTTTTGGCTTGAATATGACCACCACATTTAAGATAGGCAGTTTCCCTATTGATGTGGCGCCAATTATAATCGTTGCATTCTTTACAACTATGCTTGTTCTTGGAACCAAGCTTTCTGCACGCTTCGATGGCGCTTTAACAATCTTAAAGATTGGTATTGTTCTGTTCGTGGTAGTTGTGGGCTTCTTCTACATTAAGGCTTCGAACTTTACGCCATTCGTGCCACCTGCAACTGACGCTGCAAACGTAAAGGGATTGGAAGTTTCTGGTGTTATGAGCCAGCCTTTGTGGCAGTGGGTAACCGGTATGCAGCCAGCCGTTTATGGCGTTCCTGGCATTCTTTCCGGCGCGGCTCTCGTGTTCTTCGCATTCATCGGTTTTGACGTTGTTGCAACCACAGCAGAAGAAACTAAGGATCCTCATAAGAACATTCCACGAGGCATTGGTCTTGGTTTGCTTATTGTTACCACTCTTTACATCCTCGTTGCAGTCGTAACAACCGGTATGGTTTCCTACAAGGATTTGGCAAATCAGCCATCATCTCCTTCGCTTTCCACAAGCTTCGAACTCGTGGGAGCTACTTGGGCTGCAAAGATTATTTCCCTCGGTATTGTTATTGGCTTAACAACCGTTGTAATGGTTCTTTTGCTCGGTCTTACGCGAATTATCTTCGCTGTGAGCCGCGATGGCTTGCTTCCACGTAGCTTCTCCAAGGTGAGTAAGCGTGGTATTCCTGCAAGGCTTCAGATTGTTTCCGGTATTGTTGTGGCAGTTGTTGCTTCCACTCTCGATATTGGTATTCTTTCCGACATGGTGAACATTGGTACGCTTTCTGCATTCCTGCTTGTTTCCGCAGGCGTTCCGATTATGCGTATGCGTAGACCAGATTTGCACCGTTCGTTCAGTGTTCCTGGCAATCCGTGGCTTCCTATGTTCGCAGCTCTTTCCACATTCTGGCTCATGCTTAACTTGTCTGTATTGACTTGGATTCGTTTTGCAGTGTGGCTGGCAATCGGTTTTGCGGTGTACTTCGGCTACTCTTACCGCAACTCTCTACTTGGAAAGCAGTTGCGTAAAGCCAAGAAGCTCGGCGTACCGGTTGAAACCTTGTTTGCTCAAGATGCTGCAGCTGCGGAAAAGGTAGCTGAAGGAGAAACTGAAGAGCAAGCTCGCGCGGAGGCTGAAGCTGAGGTAGCTGCTGCACCTCAGTCTGCATCTGAGTAGTTTGCAACTTAACAGTCTGCATCTTAGTAAAATAATCAAAATTAATAGATTATTGAAGTAGCAAGAAGTCGGCATACGGTTAAATTCGCATGCCGACTTTTTGTGTTATAGACTTTTCAAAAATGTTCTATAATAGGAAAGTTGCATAAAACAGAAAGGAGGGCATTATGCCATATGTAATTGCAGAACCTTGCGTAGATGTAAAAGATAAAGCATGCGTAGACGAATGTCCTGTGGACTGTATTTATGAGGGAGATCGCACGCTTTATATTAACCCGAACGAGTGTGTTGATTGCGGAGCTTGTGAGCCAGCTTGCCCGGTAGAAGCTATTTTTTACGAGGATGATTTGCCAGAAGGCTGGGAATGGTATCGAGATGCTGCAGTTGACTATTTCGACAAGCTTGGAGATTTAGGCGGAGCTACAGATGCTGGAGCTTCCGGGTGGGATGAAGAGCATGTTGCAGCTTTGCCTTCGCGTGCGGATAAATCAAGTAGCTAACTACTTGCAAAGTATTGTTTGATGTGGCGCGAGTTTACAATCCAATATGTGCTGCATCGTCGCCATATTTTTTACGAACGGCGTCTAAAGCGTGCTCCGCGTGACGCAATCTAGTATTTTTATTCATTGCAGATATGCTGTTTTGCGCAGGATTTTTAGATTCGCGCGTATTTTCTTCCAGAATATCGTTTAATGAAGGCTGCAGCGAAACTTTATTTGCTGGCACAAGATTATTCGCTGTAATCCCAGCTAAGCGAACCGGACTTAAAAGCTTTGTGTTGTTTCCTCCAAGAATGTAATTATGAACAGTTGGATTAGCTTTAGAAAGCAAGTCAATGGCGTGCTTGTAAAACTCGTGCGTTGAATCAGTGGCATTTTGCAAAGTAGAAGATCTAGTAACATAATGCAAGTCGCTAAATCGCAGTTTTAGCGTTATAGTTCGCGCCATAAGCTTACGATTTCGCAAATGCTGAGTTACTTCGCTGCAGCATTGTTGCAGTAATTGTTGAACAGTTTGCTCGCTAGTTGTGTCTGAATCTAAAGTTCGTTCGGTGCCAATAGATTTTTCTGGCGCTCGCGGTACTACAGTGCGCTCGTCTATGCCCCTAACAGACTGATATATCATTCTTGCCATGCTTTGCGAGCCTGTTATGCGAGCAAGCGTTTTTTCATCAACATTTTTAAGTGACGCAACAGTAGATAATCCCCAGTCTTCAAGCTTATGTATTAAAGAAGGGCCGATTCCTGGTATTGCGCGCAAAGGCATTATTGACACAAAATCTTCATTACATTTTTGCGGAATAAGAAGCATGCCATTAGGTTTTGCGTTAGTTGAAGCCATTTTTGCAATAAGTTTATTGCTGGCAATGCCAACAGAGCACGTAATATGATATTTTTCAAATACTTCTTTTCGTATCCAAGCCCCAATATTTACAGGTGACTTCCACTGTAATAAAGCCGATTTAACGTTCATGTAGCATTCGTCAACAGAAACTTTTTCGACTTGATTAGTAACATGCAAAAAAATTTCTTCAAAAATACTTTTAGAAACGCTTGAATAGTAAGGTATGTCAACTGGCAAGAAAACTCCCTGCGGGCAAAGACTTCTAGCCTTAACAACAGGAATTGCTGAATTAACACCATAAGCACGAGCCTCGTAACTTGCTGCAGAAACTACAGCACGATTTCCTGTGCCAATAATAAGCGGCTTTCCCTTAAGCTCCGGGTGTCTTGCAACTTCTAAAGAAGCATAAAACGCATCCATATCAACATGAAGTATGTTACAGCCGGAGGTATCGTGACCCCAATCTCGTTTTGCTGCCTGTACTCTCGGTGCTGTACTCATAAATTTATAATAGAACAAACGTTCGATTTTGTAGAAAAAAGTAATGTTTTTTGCAAAAAAGCGAATGTCGCCTATATATTCATGTAGGGTTGTTGCTATGAAGCAATTTGTCGTAAATGTATTACATCGCATGCCAGTGCTGCTAATCATAGTTATTGAAGCTGTAATGGTGTATACGGCTACGTCTGTTGCAAAAGTTGCATTTAGTCAGCTAGACCCACTTTATGCTGTGTGGTATCGCGTTGGTTTTATGACTTTGATGCTACTGGCTTGGCGAAGACCATTTTCGCGTACAAAACGTAGCTTGTTGCCAAAAACTTTGCATGAATGGGCAATTGTTATTGCGGTCGGAATTTCTTTAGTTGCTATGAATACCATGTTTTATGTGGCAATTAGCTGCATGCCTGTAGGTGTGGCTGTAACTATAGAATTTATTGGCCCGCTGCTTGTGGCTGTTATTACCGGTCATGAATGGCGTGAAAGAGCGGGTATGGTAATTGCTGTTTGCGGAATTGCTTTACTTGCAAGCGCTTCCATGCATAGTGCAGTAAGTCAGCATTTTCTAATAGGTTTATGCGCTATTATTGTTGGCGGCTTAATGTGGGGCGTGTATATTGTTTCCGGACGAAAAATTGCAAAAGCTTCGCATGCTATTGACCGCGTAAGTGTTGCGGCTCTTATTGGCTGGCTTTTGCAATCTACAGTTCTTGCTGTTCCTGCAGTTAAGAATGTTATTTGGCCTAAAGCAGAAGCTACGTGGGCTGCTAGGCCTGGGGGATCTTTTGCTTTGCTTGCATTGATGCTTGTGATTGCAGTATGCGCTTCATTCTTCCCGGCTTTGCTGGACCAGGTTTTACTTAAGCGCGTTAGCTCCGCAAAATATTCTGTTATGCAAGCACTGTATCCTGCAATTGCGGTTGTTATTGGAATGGGATTTGGTGAGATTCCAACTCTAAGCGATGTTGCTGGTATAGCTTTGGTTATGTGTGCTGTGGTGGTTACGTTCTCTGGCGACCATAATCCTGTTTAGTGTTTTGATTGATTTTAAGTGTGTCGCGTCGGGCTTGTTTACAGTCCGTAAGAGGTGCTATAGTGTCAATCTGTTGCTAATTGTACGCAACAAATAATTGGAGTCATGCCTGAGTGGCCGATAGGGGCACCCTGCTAAGGTGTTAGTCGCGTAAGCGGCTCGAGAGTTCGAATCTCTCTGACTCCGCGGATTGCTCCGGATTGCTTTTTGCAGTCCGGAGTTTTTGTTTTTTAAAAATCTCCACAAGAAAAAATTGGGTAAGCTGCGGGTAAGCGGCAAAAATTTAGGCAAGAGATTTAGGCAAAATTGTGGATTTGTGCATAACTTTTATTCAAATCTGACCTTTTAACCACAATACTAAAAAAATATTTACGCAAATCTTTTCTAAAGTCATAGTTGATGTTATGAGCGCTTACTCTAGTGCTCAATGCAAATAGAAAATTATTCTCATAATTCGCTATTGCATTAAGGGTTGGGTTAAAGGAGATTTTTATGGAAACATATTTGGGGAAGCATACTAGTTTTAGTTGTGCAAATAAATTGCGAAACCTCATGAAACAAAAAAATATTCGCAAAATGTTGGCATTGTTTACTTCCGCAGTACTAGTTCCTTCGGTGCTTTGTTCGCAAATTGCTATGGGATCTGTCGATAAATTAACGGGTTATTATTACAAAAAGTCGAATACTGTTGAATGGCTAAGCGAAAAGATTGCAAGGCTAAGGCTCGGTCCTGTTACGGATAAGTGGGGAGGTAGAAAGAATTCTATTTTTTGCATTGAATCTTCCGTATTTATAGATTACAAAGGCGATATTAAGCAGATGAATGGTGAAGATTATCGTATTGCTGCAAATATTATTAAAACGCACAACACCAATGACGATGATCTAACTCAGGCTGCTTTGGCGTTTATGATTCATAGTCGTTTTGATATTAATCAAGATAGATGGAAGGAGGTTGTTGAAAACGGATTTGTAGGCGTTGAAACAGAAACTTTAAGGAATAAGGCAGATGAGTTGTGGCAGCAGGGTGTTAAAGAAACTCCGGTTAAGGCTGTGCTAAAAAATGATTACACTAAGGGCAAGCGCGTTGGCGTAATGCATATTAGTCTGCAAAATTCTAATGGAGATTCTTTAGGAGGAGTACCTATTAAAGTAAAATCCTCAAATAATCTTATTAAATTTGCTAACGGATCTGAGTCTTTTGAAGGAAAATCTAAAAAAGAAGGTTTAGACATTACTTGGAACGCACTTGATGCTGGAAACGCTCGAATTGAAGTTTCTTTTAATGCTCCAAAAGCTGAACGTTTATTCTCTCCAGATGGTCAAGATGTGATTAGATCTTTTGAAAATACATGGTATCCGCAAGATTTTTCTTTTGGTGTAGAAAAAACTTTCCAGCCGCTGCTTAAGTCGAAAATATCAAAGCATGAGCTGCGTGCAGGAGAGCAGGTAGATAGTACTGTAACTAGCGGTGTTGCGGGAAATGATTCTTGGCCAGAAAATGTTCGTCTTCGCGCGCAAGGCTACTATTTTGTAGGTTCAGCTGAAGATATTTTGCATATTCAACAGCGAAATAGTGGTGAATCTGCTAAAGAGTACTTGAATCGCATGCGCTCTATGCCTAATTTGCGTCAAGTTGCTGCGGCTAAAGCTAATTTCTCTAATTCTGGCGAAACTATAACTGCAGTAGCAAAACGTGCTAATGGCGATATTACTGCATCTGATCTTGATAAAGCAGAAGCTTATAAAGTAAATGATTTAGAAGCAGGTTTGTTTGGCACATGGGTTTGGATTATTTCTCGAGATTCTCAGAATAAATCTGACCGAGAGTTTTTGAAAGATGATGTTGTGCAGCTATTTGGTTCTACAGACACTACGGCTGTTCATCAAGCAACTGTGAGCTCAGATATTGTTGCTAAGCAGCAAACTGTTGGGCTTAATACGGAAATTGTTAATGAGATTACTGTAAGAGGTCTTCCTGAAACTTACGGATCTTTTAAGGGAAATAACAGTTACGGCTTTAATGAAGATAAAAAAGCGCATATTCGCGTTTGGTGGGCCGGTGCAGGTAGTGAAAATCCTACTAAAAAAGATAACGAAAATTATATGCCTGGATCTAAAGGCGAGCCGTCCGCGCAAGAGCCAAAAGAAGATAGTCATCATCGTTTGATTGCTAAGTGGGATGTTCCTGCAGTTAATGGCGTGTACAAGATTGGCAACGGAAATATTACGCTTAGACCTATTGCTGGAACTGATAGGTCTACTACTGAGCCGAAAGTTTTGGAAAATAACGTGCATATTCGTGCCGATAAGAATAGTGCTTCAGGCTGGTATGTGTTTGTGTACGATTTTCCTGGATCTTCGCGCGCTGTAGCTTATAAATCGGCTTACGACAATTTGTGGAGCCGCACGTATGTAGAACCAACTACTTTGGTTCATCCTGTATCTGTGACAACTAGAGTTAGTGACGATAAAGTGCAGGTTGGAGAAAAGTTCCATGACAATGCTCGTATTACCGGTGATGTTCCAAAGGGAAGTTACGTAGTATTTAGCGCATATGCGTATGGTGACGATAATGCTAACGATAAATACAAGTCTTCTTCGCTAAAGTCTAATGCAGAAGAAAAAGCAAAGGCAAAAGCAAAGGCAAAGGCAAAATCAACTGATGCGCCTCATGCTTCACCGGCTGCTAACTCTGTAACATCTGCACAAAGCGATGAGATTATGCCTGAATCGCGCGTAAATATTACGGATAAGCAATCTGAAGATAGCAAGAAATCTCCGATTACCGTTAAATCTGCTGATATTACTTTGAACCACGACGGAATTGTTTATTGGAAGGCGGAAGTTTTCGATGCTCAAGGGCATCCTTTAGCTACTCATGTTTTGGGTGTAGAGGGTGAAACTGTGCAGGTGATGGATAATTCTGCGCGCTCTTATGGAGATCAGAATCAGGATGATCAAGATGATTTTGACAATCAAGGTGTAAATGGCGAAAACAACAAAAGTGGTAAAGGCGGTGCAGGCGGTAAGTCTGATGCAAATTCAAATTATCCAATTGATCTGAAGAATTTTGGTTTTGCGGATGGCAATAATGGGAATAACGATAAGAGTGGAAAAAGTAATACACAGTCTACTCCGAACAATTTGGATGAATTGTCGGATAACAGATTAGATAAAGATGATAGTGGTGAAATAACAAATACAAACCCATCTTCACTGGCTGTTACTGGCGTTTCGGGCGCGACTGTAATGCTTCTTTCACTAACAACACTAACATTCGCTAGTGGAATGTTCCTAGGGCGATTTGTTGCTGTAATTCCTAGACACGGACGCAAATTCGACAATGCGCGTCACGGTGGTGCTCGCCAATTGAAACGTAGATTGGTATAGTACTTATTCCTAGGAATATTCGGAATTTGGCGCGTTAATCTTATGAATTTTTCAAAAAATATGATTAGCGCGTCAAATTTTTGTTGTAATTACTTTACAATTTGCGCATAATATGAGTAGTATGTCAGCTTGTACTATATTGGGTATGACGTTATGACATATATGTTACTGTGCTTTTATAGAAGAGGGAGCAGCAATGAAAGATTATGATATTGATAAAAATAAACTGTTAGTACGCTTGCATAGAGTGCAAGGGCAGCTTAGTGCTATCAATACTATGATTGAGAAAGATGCTGAGTGCAAAGATGTTCTTATGCAACTTTCTGCTGCAACAGCTGCATTGCATTCATTAGCTGTGCTGACTGCGCGTGAGCATGTCAATAGTGATATACATCGTGCTGTTGAAACAGGCACGGCTGAAGGCGCAAAGCAAGCAATGGAAGATGTTACTGAGATTATTGATCGTTTGCTTCGCTACGAAAAGGCCTAGTATATAGTGCCAGTTTCGCATACTGTTTCGAATACTGTTTTGCATACTGTTTTACGCACAGTGCAAGAAGATTCTTCTAATCCTGCGCATGATGCGTTTGTTGAGAAAAAATCAGAATTTATTGGCAATATTTGTCATGTAACAACTCTTGATGAAGCTCTGGATTTTGTGCAGTCGGTTAAAGTTGCGAATCCTAAAGCGCGTCACGTTGCGTATGCTGCTATATGCGGAATGCGTGGAGCTCAATTATGCGAACGAATGAGCGATGACGGCGAGCCTTCCGGAACAGCTGGAAAACCAATACTTGATGTTTTACGCTCAGCGAATTTAACCGATTGCGTAGTAACAGTAACGCGCTACTTTGGCGGTATTTTACTTGGCTCGGGCGGATTAACGCGAGCTTATGCTAAGTCTGCAAGTATGGCGGTTGCAGCAGCAAAAATCGTAGATATTGTTTCTTGCGTTAGCTTTGCTTGCAATCTTAAATACCAGCAATTGCGCATGTTGCAGCATATAGTCAATCAAGTAGAAGGTGCAATTGACAGCGAAAATTATGGAGTTGATATTACTCTAAATATTTCCGTACCAACTTATAAATCGGAAGAATTTCTTTTGCTAGTTAAAAATTCTTTTTCTGGAAGTGTTGTTCCTGAAGTGTTGTGCCGAAAGCAGATGGTACTCTAAATAATAAGCTAATCGACATAAAGCGTTAAAGGTGATTTTATGAGTACGAATAATCAAGAGCAGCCAAATAATGATGCAGAATATGAGCCTTTAACCGCAGTATATGAGCATTTGCGCCATAGTGAGGATTCTGCAGAACTTCACGAATTTGCTAGACGTAAGTTGCCAGATAGGTCTGATCAAGCCGCGTTTTCTAGGGCCACTTCTTTACTAGAAGCTGTTGCTGGAAACGCAAATACTCCAGAAGAAGACAGAATCTACTTAGCTACTTCAATGCCATTCCCAAATATACTAGTGAAACTTTCGGAAGACGCATCCGACGATGTGCGTTTAGCTGTTGCTGAAAATCACGATGCTAAAAATTGGTTAGTTGGAAGACTTACAAAAGATTCTTGCCCTAAAGTTCGCGATGCCGCATTGTGTAATCCAAAAGCATCTTGGAAAATGCGTTTAGAAGGTGCACAAGTAGATGGTGTAAGCGCGAAAACCTTGCAATATCTTGCATCTCTTGGAGTAAGTATAGAAGAAAACGCTCCAGACGTATTGGCGACTATGGTGCGTAGAGCAGTTGCGCTAAATCCTGGAGTTCCGCAGAATGTTTTGCAAACTTTGTGCAACGACAAGTCGGAAGATGTAGCTTTGGCGGCGCGCGGTCGTTGCTCTCGCGAATAATGGAACACATGAATAATAAAACAGAAGAAGTGACAGAAGCGTCGCCACTGCATCGCCTAGCAGAATTAATGGGCGTAGGTGTGCGTTACGTTGGTTCCGACAATAAAGAACATGAAATTCAAGATAACGTATTGGTGTCTGTTTTAGCCGCATTAGGCGTAGATGCTTCTAGCGATGCTGCAATAGAAAAATCTATGCAAGATGTTTTGACTTACCGTCACGGGCGTATTGTTGCTCCAACGGTTTTACATACTGTTGGCAAGTGCGATGAAGTAACTGTGAATACTGGAATCCTTGAGTATCCAGTGGCAGCTATTACGTTGGAAAACGGCGAACAGTATGAGGGTGAATTAGAAATCGTACCTAACGATAACACCACTGCATACCCTGTAAATGGCAAGTTTGTAGCTACGTCTTTAATTAAAATTCCTGAAGATTTGCCAATGGGCTACCACACTTTGCGAGTAACTGTTGGAGAGCGTCAAGAAGAAGCAACACTTATTAGTGCTCCAGAAAGCATAACTACACTTGATTCTCTTGAAGCAAACGGTGAGCAGCTTTGGGGATGGATGGCTCAGCTTTATTCAATCCGTTCTTCAAAGTCTTGGGGTGTTGGCGATTTTGCAGATTTAGCAACTCTTCTTGCTGAAGCTAAGAAAAAAACTGGCGCTGACTTTGTGTTAATTAACCCAATGCATGCAGGTGAGCCTGTGACTCCACTTACACCATCTCCGTACTTGCCAGTTGCTAGGGGAATGGTAAACGTAACGTATATTCGTCCAGAAAGTATTCCTGAGTACGCTACGTTGGACGATAAAACTCGAAAAGAAGTCGAAAAATTACATGCCCAGGTAGATCCTCTTAATAACGATGCTCAAATCATTGATAGAGATTCTATGTGGCGAGTGAAAATGCGCGCACTTTGGCTGATTTTCAAGGCTGGCATGCCAGAAAATCGCACTCGCGTTTTTGACGAGTTTAAGCAGGAAATGGGCGAGCGTCTTGAATCCTATGCCACATGGTGCCTTTGCTACGACAAGTGGGGTGCTCCAAAGGGTGACGATTGCTGGGAGAAGACTCTTACTAAAGATTCTGACCAAGTGCGCGAATTAGCTAAGCGCTTCCCGGATACTCTTGAGTTTTATCGTTGGCTTGAATGGGTTGCTTTTACGCAATTGCATGATGCTCAAGTTGCTGCACGTGCTGCTGGCATGAAGATTGGCATTATGTCAGATATGGCTGTTGGTGTGCATCCTGCAGGATCTGAAGTTTGGTGGAATCCAGAGAGATTTGCTAACGGTGCTACCGTTGGTGCTCCGCCTGATTACTTCAATCAGCAGGGCCAGGATTGGTCGCAGCCTCCACTGCATCCGTTTGAGCTTGAGCGCACTGGTTTTAAAACATACCGAGATATGGTTCATGGAATGTTTGCTTCAGCTGGTGCTGTGCGAATTGATCACATTCTTGGACTTTTCCGCTTATGGTGGATTCCAGAAGGTTCAGCTCCAAGTGGCGGTGCTTACGTTTACTACGATGCTGACATTATGCTTGGCATTTTGGCAATCGAAGCCGCTCGCGCTCACGGTGTAGTTGTTGGCGAAGATTTGGGTGTTTTGCCTGCAAATGCTTTGGATGTGCTGCGCAAGAAGGCTGTGCTTGGTTGCACGGTTGAATGGTTCGAGGTGCAAGATGGTGAATTCCGTTCTCCAGATAAGTGGCGCGAAATGACACTTGCTTCTGTAAATACCCACGATTTACCTCCTGCTGCCGGCTATTTGCGCTATGAGCAGGTTAATATTCGTGAGCGTTTGCACTTGCTTACGGGTTCTGTTGAAGAATTCCGCGCTGGAGCTGAAGCAGAGCATCGTGCCATGATGCGCATGTTAGTTAAGGGCGGTTATTTGGATGCTCAGTTGCTTGAGGATGAGGATGCTCATACTCAGGAGATTATTGAGGCGTTGTATCGTGCTTTGAAGGATGCTCCTTCACGTTTGCTTGCTGCTTCTTTGGTTGATGCAGTTGGTGAGTATCGTGCGCAAAATCAGCCTGGAACTAATGATGAGTACCCGAATTGGCGTATTCCGTTAGCTGATGGTGACGGCAATCCGGTGTCTTTGGATACTATGTTTGATTTGCCTCGTGTGCGCTCGCTTGCTGCGATTATGAATGCATAACATCTTGTGATTTATTTTGTTTAGCAATTTGTTGAGCAATTTGTTGAGCAATTTGTTTTGTATTCGTCTCAGCCTTATATAAAATAGACACTTGCAAGTAGTCGCCACTTGGCGATATACTTGCAGATTGTTGTGTTTCCCTAAGGGGTCCTTCAAAGCGCTTTTCCCACTCGCCATCGAGGACTTTCAGGGAGCCCACGGATTATGAGTAACGTATTTTCTATAAACCAAGAAAATACAACGCTCGAAACACAATAGAGAAAAGGTACGATTGTGAAGACTTTCACACCGAAACCAGCAGATTTGACTCATGACTGGTACATCATCGATGCCACTGACGTGGTACTTGGTCGTTTGGCCTCTCAGGTAGCAATCTTGCTGCGTGGTAAGAATAAGCCAACGTTTGCTCCTCATGCTGATTCTGGCAATCACGTTATTATTATTAACGCTGAAAAGATTGCTTTGACTGGCAATAAGTTGAGCAAGGAACTGTATTCCCACTCTGGTCGTCCAGGCGGCCTTCGTCGTGATAGCTATGAAGAGCTTTTGGAGAAGAATCCAAAGCGTATTATCATGGCTGCTGTCAAGGGCATGCTTCCAAAGAATCGTCTTGCTAAGGTGCAGCTTGACCGCCTTCGTGTGTTCACTGGCGCTGAGCATCCGCACACTTCGCAGAAGCCACAGGTCTTCGAGATCGCTCAGGTCTCTCAGCAGGCTAAGTGAGATCAAGGAGAATAGATATGGCAGAAAATAACAACTCCGCGGTTCTTGAAAACGAAGAAGAACTGACTAGCTACACTACTGAAACTAACGCTGGTGCAGGCACCGGCACTTCCGCAATCGAGCCAGGCTACGGCACTGGTCGTCGTAAGGAAGCTGTTGCTCGTGTACGTTTGGTTCCAGGCTCTGGTAAGTGGACCATCAATGGTCGCACTTTGGAAGAGTACTTCCCATCTCGCTTATTGCAGCGCGAAGTGAATTCACCAATCGTGTTGCTCAAGCTTGAAGGCAAGTTCGACGTCGTAGTCCTCGTTGACGGCGGCGGCACTACCGGCCAGGCTGGTGCTATTCGCTTGGGTGTTGCTCGTGCATTGAATTCCATCGATCGCGATGCAAACCGTATTGCTTTGAAGAAGGCTGGCTTCTTGACTCGCGACGCTCGCGTTGTGGAACGCAAGAAGGCTGGTTTGCACAAGGCACGTCGTGCACCTCAGTTCTCGAAGCGTTAAGTTTCGCAGAATATATATTTTACAAAATGGCTTCAGGCTTTTGCTTGGAGCCATTTTTGTATATCAAAATCTAACAAAATCTAAATATCAAAATCTATATAAAAAAATAAAAACGAACGTAAAAGTAAGCAAAAGTACTCAAAAAACGAACATAACTCTACCGTGCTCAATCATAAATAGCGCAACTCGCTGCAAAGATGCAAAAGTACAGTAAAACGGCTAAATTGTGACTTGTATCACATATTTACTTACTGTGAGTAACAACAGGCAAAAAATATTTGCTATTAACGTCGTTATTAACGTCGTTATTAATGCCGTTGGTAAAGATCAAGGAGGACTACTCATGGTTGAGGCACAGAATAAGGCCGAAACAGAGTCTAAAACCGTCGATGATGTTGAATTGGCAGCACAGCAAGAGGTTGATCAACTTGTTGAAAAAGCATCACATGCTTTAGATGAATTTGAAAAGCTTAATCAGCAACAAATTGATCATATTGTAGCTAAAGCATCTGTTGCAGCGCTAAATAAGCATTTGGTTCTTGCAAAAATGGCTGTTGACGAAACTGGGCGCGGTCTTGTTGAAGATAAAGCAACAAAAAACATTTTTGCATGCGAACATATTACGCATTACTTGGCAGGACAGAAAACAGTTGGAATTATTCGCGAAGATGATGTTCTTGGAATTGACGAAATCGCTGAGCCAGTTGGTATTGTTGCAGGCGTAACTCCAGTTACAAACCCAACCTCAACAGCCATTTTTAAGTCTCTTATTGCGCTAAAAACTCGCTGCCCAATTATTTTTGGATTCCATCCTTTCGCGCAAAAGTGCTCTTCTGAAGCAGCTCGAATTGTTCGTGATGCTGCTGTGGCTGCGGGTGCGCCAAAAGATTGCATTCAGTGGATTGAGCATCCTTCTATTGCTGCAACTGGCGCGTTAATGAAGCATCCGAAGATTGCAACCATTCTTGCAACAGGCGGTCCTGGAATGGTAAAAGCTGCGTATTCTTCTGGAAAGCCAGCTCTCGGTGTTGGAGCTGGAAATGCTCCTGCATATGTTGACAGTGATGTTGATATTTCGCGTGCTGCAAACGATTTAATTCTTTCAAAGCATTTTGATTACGGAATGATTTGCGCAACCGAACAGGCAATTATTGCGAATAAGGACGTATATGAGCCATTACTTCGCGAATTGAAGCGCAGGAAAGCATATTTTGTTAATGCTGATGAAAAAGCTAAGCTTGAGCAATATATGTTTGGCTGCACTGCATATTCTGGAAATACGCCAAAACTTAACTCCACTGTTCCAGGAAAATCTCCTCAATATATTGCTCACGAAGCTGGATTTGAAATTCCAGAAGATGCTGTGATTTTAGTTGCTGAGTGCAAAGAAGTTGGCGAGATGGAGCCGCTTACTATGGAAAAGCTTGCTCCTGTTCATGCAATGCTTCGCGCCGAAAATAAAGAACAAGGCTTTAATATGTGTGAGCAGATGCTTGTGCATGGAGCTGGCCACACTGCTGTAATTCACACAAATAATCAAGATCTTGTGCGCGAATATGGCGTTCGTATGCATGCTTGCAGAATTGTTTGGAATTCTCCTGGATCTCTTGGTGGCGTTGGAGATATTTATAATGCTATTGCTCCTTCGCTCACTCTTGGCTGCGGATCTTACGGTGGAAATTCCGTTTCTGGCAACGTACAAGCTATAAATCTTCTTAATATTAAGCGTATTGCACGAAGGAATAATAATATGCAATGGTTCAAGATTCCGGCTAAAACTTATTTTGAGCCGAATGCTATTCGTTATTTGAGGGATATGTACGGCGTTGAGCGCGCAGTTATTGTGTGCGATAAAGTTATGGAGCAGCTTGGCGTAGTAGATAAGATTATTGATCAGCTTCGTGCTCGAGATAATCGCGTTACTTTCCGCATTATTGATTACGTTGAGCCTGAGCCAAGCGTTGAAACGGTTGAGCGTGGCGCTGCAATGATGCGTGACGAATTCCAGCCAGACACAATTATTGCTGTTGGTGGCGGTTCTCCAATGGATGCTTCTAAGATTATGTGGCTTATGTACGAGCATCCGGAGATTTCTTTCGCTGATTTGCGCGAAAAGTTCTTCGATATTCGTAAGCGCGCATTTAAGATTCCGCCTCTTGGTGGCAAAGCTAAGCTTGTTTGCATACCAACTTCTTCCGGAACTGGATCTGAAGTTACGCCTTACGCTGTTATTACAGATCACAAGACTGGATACAAGTATCCTATTACGGATTACGCTTTGACTCCAACGGTTGCAATCGTAGATCCTGTGTTAGCTCGTACGCAGCCTCGTCGTTTGGCGTGCGATTCTGGTTTTGATGCCTTAACTCACGCTATGGAAGCTTATGTGTCTGTTTACGCGAATGATTTCACGGACGCTATGGCATTGCATGCTTCGAAACTTATTTGGGAAAATCTCAACGATTCTGTGAATTGTGAAGATTCTCAGCGCAAGGTTGAGGCGCAAGAAAAAATGCACAATGCCGCTACTATGGCTGGAATGGCATTTGGTTCCGCATTCTTAGGTATGTGCCACGCTATGGCTCATACTATTGGTGCTTTGTGCCATGTTGTGCACGGACATACGAACGCAATTTTGCTGCCTTATGTTATTCGCTACAACGGTCAGATTCCGCAAGAGCCAACTAGCTGGCCAAAGTACAATCATTATATTGCGCTTGAAAGGTATCAGGAGATTGCTAAGAATCTTGGTGTAGATCCTGGTAAAACCCCTGAAGAAGGCGTGGAAAATCTTGCTCGCGCTGTTGAAGAGTATCGAAATGAAAAGCTTGGAATGGACGCTTCGTTTAAGGCTTGTGGCGTAGACGAAGAATACTACTGGTCGATACTTGACAATATTGGCATGCGCGCTTACGAAGATCAGTGCGCTCCTGCAAATCCTCGTATTCCGCAAATTGAGGATATGAAGGATATTGCTATTGCTGCATATTATGGTGTTTCTCAAGAAGAAGGCCATCGCATGCGTTTGGAGCGTGAAGCCGCGTAATTATTTGCGTATTTAGTTAATAATGGCAGAAGCTAAACTAATTGTAGTTTCTGCCATTTTTTGTTGGAAAATAGCCGACACGCCCGGTTTTTAATAATCGAAGGTTGATGGTTTAATTACTTAGTTGCCTGTTTTAAGGCTCGCATATTGTAATTAAAAAAAGCGAGCGCGGAAGCAAAAACTTTGAATCGAATTTTTTTGTATGAATAGGTTTTTGATGCCGCGCACTGATGTGGAATTGCCCTAGGGGCTTATTCTCGCCGGTGCCCTTGAATTCAGGTTGGTAAACAGTAAACGAATCGCTAGAAAGGGCGGACGGCAATGGCGGGACAGAAAATCCGCATCAGGCTTAAGTCCTATGACCATGAGGTCATCGACCAATCGGCGAAGAAAATCGTCGAGACGGTGACGAACGCGGGCGCCACAGTGGTGGGTCCGGTTCCTCTGCCGACCGAGAAGAACGTGTTTGTTGTTATCCGTTCTCCTCATAAATACAAGGATTCTCGCGAGCATTTCGAGATGCGCACTCATAAGCGCCTCATTGACATCGTAGATCCAACGCCAAAGGCTGTGGATTCTTTGATGCACATTGACCTGCCTGCGGATGTAAACATCGAGATTAAGCTGTAGGAAGGGGGAGAAAATGTCGCATAATATGAATCGCACTGCATTGCTTGGCCGCAAGCTTGGTATGTCGCAGGTTTGGGATGAAAACGGCTTCTTCGTCCCCGTAACTCTGGTTGAAGTTGCTACTAACGTAGTTACCGCTGTAAAGACTGTAGAGTCTGACGGTTATTGCGCAGTACAGCTCGGTTATGGCCAGATTGATCCTACCAAGGTGACCAAGCCATTGGCCGGTCATTTTGCAAAGGCTGGTGTAACTCCTCGTCGTCACCTCGCTGAGGTGCGCACGGAGAACGCAGCAGATTATCAGCCAGGTCAGGAATTGACTGCTGAATTGTTCGCTGAGGGTTCTGAAGTAGATGTCACTGGCACTACCAAGGGTAAGGGCTTTGCTGGCACTATTAAGCGTTGGGGCTTCAAGTCCTATCGTCGTACTCACGGCTCGCACAAGAACGAACGTCGCCCAGGTTCTGTGGGCGCTTGCGCAACTCCAAGCCGCATTTTGAAGGGCAAGCGTATGGCTGGTCGCATGGGTCATGTGACTTCCACCGCGCTTAACCTCACCATCGTTTCTTCGGATGTCGAGAACGGCATTCTCGCTATTAAGGGCGCTATTCCAGGTCCTAAGGGCGCAATCGTTCTCGTCCGTTCGGCAGTGAAGGGAGCCTGATAATTATGGCAAACGTAACTCTGAACGTCACTGATACTAAGGGCAAGGCAAGCGGAACCGTTGAAGCTCCTGCTGAAATTTTCGGCATCTCCAACGAAGACGTTTTGGCTCACGGCCCACTGGTTCATCAGGTCGTAATCGCTCAGCTTGCTGCTGCTCGTCAGGGCACCCATGCTGTGAAGAATCGTGCTAATGTTTCCGGCGGCGGTAAGAAGCCATGGAAGCAGAAGGGCACCGGTCGTGCTCGCCAGGGTTCCATTCGTGCTCCACAGTGGGTACATGGTGGCGTTGTTCACGGTCCAGTTCCTCGTAAGTACGATCAGCGCACCCCGAAGAAGATGAAGGCAGCTGCTCTTCGTTACGTTCTTTCGGATCGTGCAAATGCTGGACGTATTGCTGTAGTTGACTTTGGTATTAAGGATGTTCCATCCACAAAGGCAGCTGTTGCAGCACTTACCCCTGTGACCAATAACCAGTTCACTACTGTTGTTCTTTCTCGTGAGAACATCAATGAGTGGATGTCTGTACGCAACATTCCAACTGTTCACGTGATCTTCGCTGATCAGCTCAACACTTACGATGTTGTTACAGCTCAGTACGTCGTCTTCTCCAAGGAAGGCTTCGAAGCCTTCGTTGCTGCTAAGACCGAGCCTGTCGTTAAGGAGGCCTGATTTAAATGGTCGCAGTCCATAACCCAGCACATGACGTAATTCTTAAGCCAGTTGTTTCTGAAAAAAGTTATGCAGCTTCTGATCGTGGCCAGTACACTTTCGTAGTGGCTCCAGATGCTAACAAGGTTCAGATTAAGCAGGCTATCGAAGAAATCTTCAAGGTCAAGGTGACAAACGTTAACACTTTGAACCGCGCTGGCAAGTTGAAGCGCTCTCGCACCGGTTTCGGCCGTCGTGTGAACCAGAAGCGCGCTATTGTCACCGTGGCTGAAGGTCAAACGATTGACATCTTTGGTAACTGAAGGCTAGCCGAGAAAAGTAAAGGAATACTATATTATGGCTATCCGCGTTTATAAGCCGACGACTGCAGGCCGTCGTAACGCTTCGGTTTCGGATTTTGCCGAGATCACGCGTTCTACGCCTGAAAAATCGTTGGTACGCAAACTCAGCAAGACTGGTGGTCGTAACTCTTACGGCCGCATGACTTCTCGCCATCGCGGCGGCGGTCACAAGCGTCAGTACCGTCTCATCGACTTCAAGCGTTGGGACAAGGATGGCGTGCCAGCAAAGGTCGCTCATATTGAGTATGACCCTAACCGTTCCGCTCGCATCGCATTGCTGCACTACGCAGATGGTGAGAAGCGCTACATTATCGCTCCTGAAGGTATTGCCCAGGGTGACGTTATTGAGACTGGTGCTCAGGCTGATATTAAGCCAGGCAACAACCTGCCTCTGAAGAATATTCCAACCGGTACCGTGGTTCACGCAATCGAGCTTCGTCCACTTGGTGGCGCAAAGATTGCTCGCTCCGCTGGTGCTGCTGTTCAGCTCGTCGCTAAGGATGGCGCTTACGCTCAGTTGCGTATGCCATCTGGCGAAATTCGTAACGTTGACGCTCGTTGCCGCGCTACGATTGGCGAAGTTGGTAATTCTGATCACGCCAACATTGAACTTGGTAAGGCTGGTCGCGCTCGTTGGCTTGGTCGTAGGCCAATCACTCGAGGCGAATCCATGAACCCTGTGGACCACCCACATGGTGGTCGTACCCGTGGTGGCAAGCCGCCAGTTTCTCCATGGGGCAAGGGCGAGGTTCGTACACGTCGTCCAAAGAAGGCTTCGAACAAGATGATTGTTCGTCGTCGCCCGAATGGTAAGAACCGCAAGTAAGGGAGTGTCGAATAGATGACTCGTAGCATCAAGAAGGGCCCTTTCGTCGACGCCCACTTGCAGAAGAAAGTCGACGAGCAAAACGACAAGGGCACGCATAACGTCATTAAGACGTGGTCGCGTCGTTCGATGATCACTCCTGATTTCATTGGACACACCTTTGCCGTACACGATGGCCGCAAGCATGTGCCGGTATTCGTTACCGAAGCCATGGTTGGTCATAAGCTCGGTGAGTTCGCCCCAACCAAGACCTTCAAGGGTCATGTGAAGGACGACAAAAAGGCACGCCGCTAAAGGAGAGTTAGGACACATGGAAGCTAAAGCAATCGCTCGTCACGTCCGCGTGACGCCGCGCAAGGCTCGCCGCATGGTCGACCTCATCCGAGGCAAGCGTGCAAGCGAAGCTATTACCATTTTGAAGTTTGCTCCTCAGGACGCATCTTTGCCGGTGCGCAAGGTTCTTGAAAGCGCGATCGCTAACGCTCGCGTAAAGGCTGAAAAAGCCGGTGAACCATTCCGTGAGCAGGACTTGGTCATCAAGGAAACCTACGTGGATGAGGGTGTAACGCTTAAGCGTTTCCGCGCTCGTGCACAGGGTCGCGCTGCGCGCATTAACAAGCGCACAAGCCATATCACCGTTATCGTCTCGCTTAAGGAAGGAGCCCGCTAAAGATGGGTCAGAAGATAAATCCTTTCGGCTATCGCCTGGGCATCACCGAGAATCATCGTTCTAAGTGGTTCTCCGACTCCAACAAGGCTGGCGAGCGTTATCGTGACTTCGTCCTTGAGGATGACAAGATTCGCAAGGAAATGAGCCATGACCTCGAGCGTGCTGGCGTATCTCGTATCGTCATCGAGCGCACTCGTGATCGCGTTCGTGTTGATATTCACACCGCTCGTCCAGGTATTATTATCGGCCGTCGTGGTGCTGAAGCTGAGCGCGTTCGTGCAAAGCTGGAGAAGCTCACAGGCAAGCAAGTACAGCTCAACATCTTTGAGGTGAAGAATGCTGCACTTGACGCTCAGTTGGTTGCTCAGGGAATTGCGGAACAGTTGACAAACCGCGTTACATTCCGTCGTGCTATGCGTAAAGCACAGCAGGATGCTATGCGCGCTGGTGCCAAGGGTATTCGTATTAAGCTCTCCGGTCGTCTTGGTGGCGCCGAAATGAGCCGTTCTGAGTTCTATCGTGAGGGTCGCGTTCCACTGCAGACCCTTCGTGCCCTTATTGATTATGGCTTCTTTGAAGCTAAGACCACTTACGGCCGTATTGGCGTTAAGGTCTGGATTTACAAGGGTGATATGACCGAGCGTGAGTTTGAAGAGCAGCAGGCTCAGCAGGGTAAGCGTGAAGGCCGTCGTGGCGATCGTCGTCCACGTCGTGGCGCACGTCCTGCTAACCAGCAGAAGGCTGCTGAAGCACAGGCTGAAAAGCCAGCTGAAGCTGCAGCTGCTGAAGCTCCTGCCGCAACGGAAACGAAGGAGTGAGCAGATGCTTATCCCAAAGAGGACTAAATATCGTAAGCAGCACCGTCCTACCCGTAGCGGCATGTCTAAGGGTGGCACCGAGATTGCTTTCGGCGATTTCGGTATTCAGGCGCTGGCTCCGGCCTACATCACTAACCGACAGATCGAGGCAGCTCGTATCGCAATGACCCGCTACATTAAGCGTGGCGGTCGTGTGTGGATTACGATCTTCCCAGATCGTCCATTAACCAAGCACCCGCTTGGTGCGCGAATGGGTTCCGGTAAGGGTGCTCCAGAATTCTGGATTGCCAACATCCACCCAGGACGCGTAATGTTCGAGATCGGTGGTGTTTCTGAGGACATCGCTCGCGAGGCTTTGCGCCGCGCTATCGATAAGCTCCCAATGAAATGCCGCATTATTGCGCGTGAAGGCGGTGACATCTGATGCCAGTCGGAACTGCAGACTACACCATCAAGAATTTGAACGAGAAGACCAATGCTGAAATTGAAGGCTTCTTGAAGAAGTCCAAGGAAGAGCTTTTTAACTTGCGCTTCCAGGCAGCAACTGGTCAACTTGAAAACAGCGCTCGCCTCAAGGCGGTCAAGCACGACATAGCCAGGATGTATACTGTCCTGCGTGAGCGTGAACTCGGCATCAGCCAAGAGCCTGGCGCCACTGAGGTCAAGGAGAAGTAAGCATGGCTGAGAACCAAGAGCGCAACTTCCGCAAGGTTCGTCGCGGCTACGTCGTGTCCGAGGCCATGGACAAGACGATTGCCGTTGAGCTGGAGCAGCGTTCGACACACCCGCTTTACGGTAAAGTCGTTCGCTCCACCCGCAAGGTCAAAGCCCATGATGAACACAACGAGGCACATATTGGCGACCTCGTGAGTATTATGGAAACTCGGCCCCTGAGCAAGACCAAGCGTTGGCGTCTCGACTCGATTATCGAGCGCGCCAAGTAAACAAGTTCGGCAAGGCTCCGCGCTTCACCTGTGTCTGTTCTTTGGGCAGGCACAGGTGAGTGGGGAGAACCAGCTCGGCTAAGGAGAATCAATGATTCAGCAGGAAACGCGGCTTCATGTCGCCGACAACACGGGTGCTAAGGAATTACTTGCCATCCGCGTGCTCGGTGGATCGAAGCGACGCTATGCCGGCATCGGCGACATCATCGTCGCCTCCGTCAAGGACGCGATCCCTGGCGGGTCGGTCAAGAAAGGCGACGTAGTTAAGGCTGTCGTCGTCCGTACTGTCAAGGAACATCGCCGTGTCGATGGTTCCTATATTAAGTTCGATGAGAACGCCGCCGTCATTCTCGGCTCTGGCCGTGAACCAAAAGGCACTCGTATCTTCGGACCAGTCGGTCGTGAATTGCGTGATCAGCACTTCATGAAGATTGTGTCCCTTGCCCCGGAGGTGATCTGATATGGTAGCCAAGATTAAGTCCGGCGACCAGGTGAAGGTTATCCGCGGTAAGGATCGCGGTAAGGAAGGCAAAGTACTTCGCGTACTTGCCGACGACCGTTTAGTCGTAGAAGGCGTTCAGGTCGTTAAGAAGCACGTTCGCGCCACCCAGCAGGGTCAGCAGTCGGGCATTGTTTCGGTTGAGGCTCCAATCCATCGCTCTAACGTGATGGTTATTGATCCAGAAACCAAGCAGCCTACTCGCGTCGGCGTGATTGTTAAGCAAGAGGCTCGTGACGGCAAGGTTAAGACCGTGCGCGTGCGTGTCGCCAAGAAGTCCGGAAAGGAGCTGGCATGACCGATACTACAGTTGAGTTGCCGGCAACTCCGCGCTTAAAGCAACAATACAAGGATGAAATCGTTCCAGCCTTGGAGAAGGAATTTGGCCACACCAATCCTATGCAGGTGGCTCGTGTACAGAAGGTTGTCGTCTCTATGGGCGTCGGCGCTGCAGCACGTGATTCCAAGCTCATCGAAGGTGCGATTAAGGATCTCACTTTGATCACCGGCCAGAAGCCAAAGGTCACTAAGGCAAAGAAGTCTGTCGCACAGTTCCATCTGCGCGAAGGCCAGGCTATCGGTGCTTACGTAACCCTTCGTGGCGATCGTATGTGGGAATTCTTGGATCGTTTGCTTACTCTGGCTTTGCCTCGTATCCGCGATTTCCGTGGTATTAACGGCAACCAGTTTGACGGTCAGGGTAATTACAACTTCGGTCTTACGGAACAGTCTATGTTCCATGAGATTGATCCTGACTCGATTGATCATCAGCGTGGTATGGACATCACCGTGGTGACTACCACCAAGGACGATGTGGAGGCCAAGTCTTTGCTTAAGCACCTCGGTTTCCCATTCAAGGAGAACTGAAATGGCAAAAACCGCTCTGAAAAACAAGGCGGCCGCTAAGCCGAAGTTCAAGGTACGCGCTTATACGCGTTGCCAGGTTTGTGGTCGTCCTCACTCCGTGTATCGCAAGTTCGGTCTGTGCCGCATCTGCCTTCGTGAGAAGGCTCATCGCGGTGAGTTGCCGGGTGTTACGAAGTCCAGTTGGTAAATATCGACGCTGAAGGTCCACTGCCTAAAGACAAAGGTCTTATATAGAGGCGGTGGAAACCACGGCGAGAAAGGGCGTTAGCCCACATGACAATGACAGATCCAATCGCAGACATGTTGACACGTCTGCGTAACGCGAGCGCGGCAAAGCACGATACCGTGGAAATGCCGTACTCCAAGTTCAAGGCGAATATCGCCGAGATCCTTAAGCACGAAGGCTACATTAAGGACTTCGCTGCTAAGGAAGCTAAGGTTGGACAGACGTTGGAAATTACGTTGAAGTATGGCTCCAATGGCCAGCGTTCTATCCAGGGCATCAAGCGCATTTCTAAGCCAGGCTTGCGTCGTTACGCTAAGTCTGATGCTTTGCCAATGCCTCTTGGTGGTCTCGGTATCGCTATTATCTCGACCAGCTCGGGATTGTTGACTCAGAAGGAATGCCTCGACCGAGGCATTGGCGGCGAAATTGTCGCCTACGTATGGTGAGAAAGGAGAGCTGAAGATGGCATCGCATATTGGTAAGCTCCCCGTCGACATTCCTCAAGGCGTGGAAGTAAAGATTGAAGGTCAGTCCTTCAGCGTCAAGGGCGCTAAGGGTTCTGACTCCTATGTAATTCCAGAGGGTATTACCGCGGAAGTTGCTGAGAATCAGATTGTTTTGACTCCAGCTGACGATTTGCGTCCAACTCGTGCAAAGCACGGCTTGGCTCGCGCAATTGTTGCTTCCATGGTTAAGGGTGTGCACGAAGGCTACACCAAGACTTTGGATATTGTTGGTACCGGTTATCGTGCAGTAATGAAGGGCAAGGGCATTGAGTTCTCGCTCGGTTATTCTCACACTATTACCGTTCAACCACCGGCAGGTATTGAGTTCGAGTTGCCAAATCCTAACCAGGTAATCGTTAAGGGAACCGATAAGCAGGCTGTTGGCCAGGTTGCTGCTAACATCCGCAAGCTTCGTGCTCCAGAACCTTACAAGGGTAAGGGTATTAAGTACACCGATGAACGTATCCTGCGCAAGGCTGGAAAGGCTGGTAAGTGATATGAGCGTTAAGATTTTCGGTAAGGGTACCAAAGTCGCACGTTTGCGTCGTCACGCCCGTCTTCGTAAGCGCATTGCTGGCACATCTGAACGTCCTCGTTTAGTTGTTTCTCGTTCTAACCGTCACATGGTTGCTCAGATTGTGGACGATACCAAGGGTATTACTTTGGTAAGCGCTTCCACTTTGACAGCTGACTTCGCTGGTTTCACCGGTACGAAGACTGAAGCTGCAACCAAGGTTGGCGAATTAGTAGCGGCTAAGGCGAAGGAAGCGGGCATCACCGCTGTAGTCTTCGACCGTGGCGGTAACAAATATCATGGTCGCGTCGCAGCAGTAGCTGAAGGCGCCCGTCAGGGAGGTCTAGCACTGTGAGCGACAACGAAAAGGAAACCCAAGTGGCTGAAGAAACTCAGAACACTCAGGCATCCGCTGAGGAACGCAACGATGATCGTCGTTCTCGCCGCAATAAGGGCGAGGGTAAGCGCGGCGAGCGTCGTAACCGTCGTGAAGAAAACCGCGGCGAAGAGCTTCTGGATCGCGTAGTTACTATTAACCGTGTTTCCAAGACCCACAAGGGTGGTCGTACCTTCAGCTTTGCAGCACTTGTTGTTGTGGGCGACGGTAAGGGCACTGTTGGTGTTGGTTACGGCAAGTCTCGTGAAGTTCCAGCAGCTATCGCTAAGGGTCAGCTTGACGCTAAGAAGCATATGTTCACTGTCCCACGTATTCGTGGTACCGTCACTCATCCAGTGCTCGGTCACGATGCTGCTGGTACCGTGTTGCTTCGTCCAGCTGCTCCAGGTACTGGTGTAATCGCTGGTGGTGCTGTGCGTGCTGTTATGGAGTGCGCTGGCATTACAGATATCCTCACCAAGTCCATGGGTTCTGCGACCGCTGTAAACGTGGTGCGCGCTACTGTGGACGCTTTGAAGAAGCTCGAAGAGCCAGAAGAGATTTCTGCTCGTCGTGGTCTTTCTCTTGAGGAAGTTGCTCCTGATGCTTTGCTCCGTGAGCGCGCTGCCGGCATTGCCGAAGCTCGCAAGGCTCGCGAAGAAGCTCAGGCCGCCAAGGCAGCTGAAGCAAAGGATGGTGAGTGATGTCTAATTTGAAGATCACTCTGGTGCACGGTTTGGTTCATACCACTGAGCGCCAGCGCGCGAATGTTCATACGCTCGGCCTTCATAAGATTGGTCACAGCGTAGTTCGTGAAGACACCCCCGTCAATCGTGGCTTGGTCATGGCCGTGCGCCACCTGGTGAGCGTCGAGGAGGTCGACTGATTATGGCTAACGAAGAACCAATGCTGCATATGCACACATTGCGTCCAGCTCCAGGAGCTAAGAAGGATCGCATCCGCGTAGGCCGTGGTGAAGGCTCCAAGGGTAAGACCTCGGGTCGTGGTGACAAGGGCACAAAGAAGCGTTATCAGGTTCGTCCTGGCTTCGAAGGTGGCCAGCTTCCACTTTACATGCGCTTGCCTAAGTTGCGTGGATTCAAGAGTCCTTTCAAGAAGGAGTTCCAGGTCGTTAACGTTGCAGCTCTCGCTGAACTCTTCCCAAAGGGTGGCGAAGTTACTGTAGCTGACCTTATTGCAAAGGGCGCCGTGCGCGATGGTTACCCAGTTAAGGTTTTGGGCGATGGTGAATTGACTGTTGCTTTGAACTTGAAGGGTATGAAGGCTTCTGCTTCTGCTAAGGCAAAGGTTGAAGCTCAAGGCGGCTCCATCAGCGAAGAGTAGTTAGAACTACTTTAAGCTTGATGCAGTTATAAAGCTGTAGATAGTCCCTCTAGCATTGTCTAGGGGGACTATTTTTATCGACAAAACTCACCAATAATCTGTTTCAGTATGCACCGTGAGTTACACTATTGCCTCAGAGTTTGTTTTTTGCACTGTTGCGCCTAGGAGTGCGCGAAAAAAGGGAGGAAGACCCAGGTGAAAACGTTAATCCAGGCCTTCAGGACGAAGGAGTTGAGGAATAAGATCCTCTTCGTCTTCGCTATGATTATCATCTACCGTATCGGTTCGTTTATTCCGATTCCAGGTGTTGACTATAAAGTAATTAGTGATTGCACAACTAAGCTGGCTTCGTCAAAAGAGAACTTTATTGGGTTGGTCAACTTGTTCTCCGGCGGCTCGCTGCTGCAGCTTTCCATCTTTGCTTTGGGTGTAATGCCTTACATTACAGCTTCCATTGTGATTCAGCTTCTCCGCGTTGTTATTCCTCGCTTCGAAGCGTTGCATAAGGAAGGTCAGTCTGGCGAGACAAAGCTTACGCAGTACACTCGTTACTTAACTATTGGTTTGGCTGTTTTGCAGTCAACAACAATTTTGGTAACTGCTCGTTCAGGCGCTTTGTTTAATTATCAGTGCGGTCAGGTTATTCCAGATGGTGGCTTCTGGAGCTTGGTTGTAATGGTTTTGATTATGACCGGCGGCACTGGTTTGATTATGTGGATGGCAGAGCTTATTACAGATAAGGGCATCGGCCAAGGTATGTCCGTCTTAATCTTTATGTCTATTTGCTCCGGCTTCTTGCCAAAGCTTTGGGATATTGGTTGGGGTACTAACGGTTCTAATGGTGATTGGACTAAGTTCTCCATCGTTGGTGGCGTGCTTCTTGTAATTCTTGTTTTCGTTGACTTCGTGGAACTTGCGCAGCGTCGTATTCCTGTGCAGTACACTCGTCGCATGATTGGCCGCAAGATGTACGGCGGATCTTCCACTTATTTGCCGTTGAAGATTAATATGAGCGGTGTTATTCCACCAATCTTTGCTTCTTCTATTCTTGCTGTTCCTACTCTTATTGCTCAGTTCGGAGATAAGAGCAAGCCTTGGGTACAGTGGATTGAGAACAATCTGGCAAATTCCACGTCCGCTTGGTATATTGCCCTATACACTGTGATGATTGTGTTCTTCTGCTTCTTCTACACCGAGATTACTTTTAATACGGATGAAACTGCAGATAACATGAAAGAGTATGGCGGATTTATTCCTGGAATCCGTGCCGGTAGCGCAACTAGCAACTACTTGAGCTATGTTATGAACAGGCTTAACACTGTCGGCGCTATTTATTTGCTTTTCGTTGCTTTGATTCCTACCGTTTTGATTATGGCTTTGCACTTGAATACAAAGTTGCCATTCGGCGGTACAACAATTCTGATTATTGCTGGCGTAGGTTTGGATACTTTGCGTCAGGCAAAGGCTCAGACTGAACAGTTCCAGTATGCTGGTTTCTTGTTCAATCACGAAAATCAAAAGCAAGTATCTAAGTAAATAAAATAATTTGTGAAGAATCAAGGAGATGAATATGCGATTGCTGATTATGGGTCCTCAGGGCGTTGGCAAGGGCACTCAGGCTGCTTTGTTAAGCGAGCATTACAATATTCCAGCAATTTCTACTGGTGATATTTTCCGCTATAACTTAAAAAATCAGACTGAGCTTGGCAAGCAAGTGCAGGTTTATCTTGACAAGGGCGAGTTGGTTCCAGATGAGCTGACAAACAGCATTGTTAAGGATCGTCTTGCACAAGATGATGCTAAGAATGGCTGGATTCTCGACGGTTATCCTCGCAACGCTTCCCAGGTTCAGGCTTTGGATTTAATGTTGGAAGAACTTTCAACTCCGCTCGACCACGTTGTGGCTTTAGAGGCTGAGCGTGAGGTTTTGCTCGAGCGCATGCAGAAGCGCGCAGTAGAGCAGGGTCGTTCTGACGATACTCCAGAAGTTATTGCTAAGCGTTTGGAAACATACGAAAAAGAAACTGCTCCGCTTCTTGATATTTACGATAGCCGCGGTCAGTTAGTTGAAGTTGATGGTGTTGGTGATATTAAAGAAATTAATAATCGCATCATTGAATCGCTAAACTAATAGCAGTAGGACAATAATACTAGACTGATTTATTACAGTCAGGTTTGTGTGAGAAATGCGCCCCATGCGACACGCCGAGTGTTGTATAGGGCGCATTTACTGTAATATAGAAGATTGGCGTGTCTTCGGATGCGCGAAGTAGTATGCCCAAGGATCGGAACGAGGCTCATGGCAAAAGACGGTGTGATTGAAGTCGAAGGCAAGGTAGTCGAAGCACTGCCGAATGCGATGTTTCGCGTTCAGCTCGAGAATGAGCACATCGTTCTAGCTACGATTTCCGGAAAAATGCGCAAGAATTATATCCGCATTCTTCCGCAGGATCGTGTAGTGCTGGAGATGAGTCCATACGATCTGAACCGTGGACGTATTACGTACCGTTATAAGTAAAGGTACAAGCAAAGGAAAACCATGAAGGTCAGCCCTAGCGTGAAGAGGATCTGCGAAAACTGCCGCGTGATCCGCCGTCACGGCCGCGTCATGGTGATCTGCATTAACCCACGTCATAAGCAGCGTCAGGGCTGAGCAGATTTCCATCGCGGAATACAAAGAATAAGGCGCTAAGTCACAGCAGAAGCTGAACCCTGGGTGCGCAGGCCCAGGCCGCATCTAATAATGCGGAAGACTTGGTGCACGACCTGCGTAACAGTAAAGGAATTACAATGGCACGTCTTGCCGGAGTAGATATTCCCAATGAGAAGCGCATTGAGATTGCCCTCACCTACATTTTTGGTGTTGGCCGCACTCGCGCTAAGGAAACGCTTGCCGCGACCGGTGTGAATCCGGACACTCGCGTCAAGGATCTTACGGATGAACAGCTGATCACCTTGCGTGATTATCTCGAGGCTAACTACAAGATCGAGGGCGATTTGCGTCGTGAAATTGACGCAGACATCCGTCGTAAGATTCAGATCAACTGCTATCAAGGCCAGCGTCATCGCAAGGGTCTTCCTGTGCGTGGTCAGCGTACCAAGACTAATGCTCGTACCCGTAAGGGCCCGAAGCGTACTGTCGCCGGGAAGAAGAAGGCCACCCGATAGTAGTCGGTGGTCGGCTCTAGGCCACGGATACATTTCCATCGTCTAGACATACCAACTCATTCGTCATTAGGAAACGAGGGTCAATGGCAGCTGCAAAGCAAGCCTCGCGCAAGCCGCGTCGCCGGGACCGCAAGTCGGTGCCGGTTGGGCAGGCGCATATTAAATCAACATTCAATAACACGATTATCTCCATCACCGATCCATCCGGTGCAGTCCTTTCCTGGGCTTCCGGTGGTGACGTCGGCTTTAAGGGTTCCCGTAAGTCGACTCCTTACGCTGCAGGTATGGCTGCTGAGTCTGCCGCTCGTAAGGCAATGGAGCATGGCCTTAAGAAGGTCGACGTGTTTGTTAAGGGTCCAGGTTCCGGTCGTGAAACCGCTATCCGTTCCCTCCAGTCCGCGGGTCTCGAAGTTGGTTCTATTACCGACGTTACCCCGCAAGCGCATAACGGCGTACGTCCACCAAAGCGTCGCCGCGTCTGAGCACTCTTACGAATCCATCCATCCAACCCGCTTATGGGCGGCGAGTGCACCACCGACCAGAAGCTGAAAGGATACCAAAGTGCTTATCGCACAGCGTCCGACACTTACCGAGGAATCACTGAATCCCCAGCGTTCTCGCTTTACTATTGAGCCGTTGGAACCAGGTTTTGGCTACACTCTCGGCAATTCGCTGCGTCGTACCTTGTTGAGCTCCATTCCAGGTGCTGCCGTTACTTCGGTACGCATTTCCGGAGCTTTGCATGAGTTTACGACTCTGCCAGGTGTTGAAGAAGATGTCACTGAAATTCTGCTGAACATCAAGGGCATCGTGCTCACTAGTGAGTACGACGAGCCTGTAGTGATGTATCTGCGCAAGAATGGTAAAGGTGAAGCAACCGCTGGAGACATTACTCCTCCGGCTGGCGTTACTATTGCCAACCCTGAATTGCATATTGCTACACTTGCTGAAGATGGTGAACTTGAGATTGAGTTTACTGTTGAACGCGGTCGCGGCTACGTACCAGCTCAGATGAACAAGCAGGAGAACAGCGAAATCGGCCGCATTCCTGTGGATTCGATCTACTCGCCAGTTTTGAAGGTGAGCTATAAGGTCGAAGCTACCCGCGTGGAACAGCGCACGGACTTCGATAAGCTCATCCTGGATGTGGAAACCAAGCCAGCTATTACACCGCGCGATGCTGTTGCGTCCGCAGGTTCAACCTTGGTTGAGCTTTTCGGCCTTTGCCGTGAGCTTAATCTTGAAGCTGAAGGTGTTGAAGTTGGTCCAGCGCCAATGCGTGAGGAATCTGATTCCCAGCTGGCTATACCGATTGAAGAAATGAATCTTACCCAGCGCAGCTACAACTGCTTGAAGCGTGAGGGTATTCATACAGTCGGCGAATTGGTAGTTCACACTGAGCAGGATTTGCTCGATATTCGTAATTTCGGCATGAAATCCATCGATGAGGTCAAAGAGAAGTTGCAGTCCATGGGTCTGTCTTTGAAGGCTTCGCCGATTGGCTTCGACGCCAATAATCTCGAAGGTGGCACTTTCTTCTCGCCTGAAGACGAGTAGAATTCACCTGCAATCGTCGTAAAATTCGGATGTTCGGGTTGATGCCCACCTGAGTTTTCGGCAATTGCGACAATAAGGAGTAATAATGCCTACACCGAAACAAGGCCCTCGTCTGGCTTCTAGCCCGGCTCATGAGCGCCTGATGCTGGCCAACATGGCGACCAGCCTCTTCCAGCACGGTCGTATTGTGACGACGTTGCCAAAGGCAAAGCGTCTTCGTCCGCTTGCTGAGCGTTTGATTTCATTCGCTAAGCGTGGCGATTTGCATTCGCGTCGTCGCGTGTTGCGCGTGATTCGCAACAAGTCCGTGGTTCACGTTCTTTTCACTCAGATTGCTGAGCAGATGAAGCAGCGTGAAGGCGGCTACACCCGCATCGTGAAGATTGCTCCACGTCGTGGCGATACCGCTCCTCAGGCAATTATTGAGCTTGTAACTGAGCCAGTAAGCCCAAAGAAGGCTGTTGTGAAGGAAGCTGAAGCAGCTACTAAGGTAGCAGCTAAAGAAGAAGCTGCCGAGTAGTCAGCATTTCAGCTTTACGCATCGGTAAAGTAAATCTTAAAGTTAAGCGTAAATTCGCTTCTTGAAAGAATTGCTAAAACGAGTCGAGGATTTCCTCGGCTCGTTTTTTATTTGTATTATTATTGAATTATGTCGAATGTTATTGATTTGTTGCGCAACGATTTCTCTACCTTCGCTCAGCGCAAGTTTAATGCCGTAGATGCGCTGATTTTGTGCGAGCTATCTTATATAAATATGCCAACGTACGTGCCAAAATATTGCGATAATCCAAAGAATATTTCTACTGTATCTATTAACGAATTGCTTAGAATAGAAGAATATTCGTCAATGTTTGCTTCTGGGTCTCCTAAAGTAGATAAATTCCGTAGGAAGCTGCTTCTTGCTGTCGCTTCCAGCCCTAGGTATAGGGGAATTCGCGTAGGGGAGTATCTTGAGAGGTTTGATGAATCAAATATTGACGAATCATTAGAGCAGCAGTTTGCTGGAGTTACTTTTGATCTTAGCAATTGCGAGGGGATTGATAATCCTCATACTCTTGTTGTTGCGTATCGCGGCACTGACAGTACGCTTGTTGGGTGGAAAGAAGATTTCAACATGGCTTTCCGCTGCCCAGTGCCAGCGCAAGAATCTGCTGCTGAATATTTGACTTCTGTAGCGCAAAGATATAGCAAACGTTATTCTAATAAAAACTTCTTTAATAAAATTTTTGCGAACAAACTTTTTGCCCGCTTTTCAAAATCTTCCGTAGATGCGCAAAATAATCCAAATATTATTGTTGTCGGTCATTCAAAAGGTGGGAACATGGCTGCTTATGCGGCTATGCGCTTAGATGCTACAAGTCAAAAACTAGGTGATCTTGTATCAAAAATTTATTCTATGGACGGACCTGGTTTTGCGTCTGATGTAGTGGATACAAGCGTTTTTGCGAATGTTTCAAGTCGTATTGAAAAAGTAGTTCCGCAGTCTGCCTTTATTGGATTGATTATGGATACGGGAGTGCCGTATAAGGTTACATTTGCCGATTCGATTGGATTAATGCAACATTTTGGCATGTATTGGCAGATTAAAAATGGTGATTTTGACTACTGTGATTGCGTAACTCCGCGCGCTCTGGCCGTTTCTAAGGCTGCAAACGAGTGGATGATGAATCTGCCATTTGAGGAGCGAAAGCGCAGAATTGACAGCGTTTACAGCATTTTTAGCAGTTTGGGATACCCAACTTTTGATGAAATGTCTTCTCATTGGTCGGAGGTTGTTCCTAAATTATTGAAGATTGCAATGCATATGGATTCAAAAACTTATGAGCTTATTCGTAGTGTTATGAGTGCTTTTGCGCTTGCGGGCGGCAGCTCTTCGGATAAGAAAAGCTAGTGTAAAGTCTGTTTGGAAAGGTTTTGAATGCGACTTCGCTTAGATTTAGCTTACGATGGTGGCGGATTTTACGGTTGGGCTAAGCAGCCTACTTTGCGAACTGTGCAGGGTGAAATTGAGGGGGCTTTGCATACAGTATTGCGTGTGCCAGAAGGGGATGCTGCTGAGCCGCTGCGCCTTACTGTGGCTGGACGTACGGATACGGGCGTGCATGCGTCGCATCAGGTTTGTCATCTTGATGTTTGTGAAGAAACTTTGCTGCGGTGCGTAGGGCATACTGGATTGGACGGTGTTTGCGCGCTCGAGTACCGGCTTAAGCATGTTTTGTCGCAAGATATTTCGTTGCATAAGGTTAGTGTTGCTCCCATTGGTTTTGATGCGCGCTTTTCTGCGTTGGAGCGCACGTATGTGTATCGTATTTGCGACGCTTCTGATTATTGTGATTACGATCCTCGTATGCGTGGTTTTGTTTTGAAACTTGATGATGTTTTGGATGTTGATGCAATGAACCAGGCTGCTGGGCTTATGATTGGCCTTCACGATTTTGGATCTTTTGCTCGCCCTAATCCTGGTGGCACTACTATTCGCGATGTAAAGAGTGCTTGTTGGGAACGTGTGGGAACGCGTGCTAATGACGTGCGCGTTAAGCTTAAAACTGGCTGCGTGCCGACTGTTGAGCAGGGTTTGCTTGAGTTTACTATTGTTGCTGATGCTTTTGCTCACAATATGGTGCGTTCGCTTGTGCAAGCTTGCGTGCAGATTGGTCGTGGTAAGCGCACGCTTGATTGGTTTGTTGAGAAGATTAATACGCCGCTTCGAGAAGGTTCTACTGGTCCTATTGCGCCGCAAGGTTTGACTTTAGAATATGTGGCGTATCCGCCGGATAATGAGCTTGCAGAGCGTGCGGAAAAGATTCGCGCTCGCCGTGATTCTGCTGAGTTATAGTGTTTCAACTCGCCATAAATTTATATTCGCGCCATGGTTTACAATTGAAAAGTTGCGTTTGTGCGCGATTTTGTTGCGCGAATCGTAAGTGGATGAATGTCCGAGCGGTCTAAGGAGCACGCCTCGAAAGCGTGTGAGGGTAAAATCCTCCGCGAGTTCGAATCTCGCTTCATCCGCGAATTAACCAAGCCTAAAGCATGTAAATTACTTTAGGCTTTTTTATTTGCCGAGCTTTCTCAAAACTGAAAGTGCAGTGCACTTTCAGTGAAAGCGAGGTCTGCCTTCGTCTCGATTGACGAGGGAAGGGCAGGCTAGTGTGTTAGCGTAGTGTGTTAGGTTTGTGTTGCTGCATTTTTAGATTATAACGACATTTAGTTTAATAAACTTTATTTTCATTTGCTTGTGATTCTTTTTCTAATACGGAACTAATCCAATCTAAGTCGTCCATAGTAGATATCTGCAATTCATTGGTATATCTACGAAGATATAGCCATCGTCCAATTACATCCCAAATAAAAATACTTCTTGGACAAGTATTTTTTTCATCAAAATTAGGGGTTTTTCTCTTTCTAACTAATTTAACGTATTTTTGCAATGATTTAGATTCTTCCATATCTACAACAACAGATGCAGTGGAATTTGCATTTACTACAGCATATTCACAAACTGATTCCTCATGTTCAAGAAGTATATATGATAACAAAAGTAAAATCATATACGAAGCAATAAAAACAGTAATATATTTACGAATACGTTTTTTAGCTTGCTCTGATAAGCGATTAGATAGTGTATGTTTAAAATAATGTAGTAACGACATTAGTTATACCTCTATTGGAGACCATACCAAATTATACTATTTCAAAACCAAATTTGTATCTGTTGGGTAGCCTAGAGCGTAGGCGCGCAATAATCTGGAAGTAATCAGCTTTATTACAGCATCTTTAAAATCCTTATGCGCTTGAACAGCAGAGTATTCGTAGCTTGTTTCGTTGCGATTGTTTTTTGACGCGCTTTTAGTTTTATTTTCTTCAATAACTATTATTTGATTAAAAGCAGTAAGTTCAGTTCGTGCGCAATCCATATAAGCTATGGCTGCAATCGGCAAATCTTTTCCGCTTGCCTTATCTTGCGCTTTTCCACTTTCAAGAGCGTCGGATGGAATCTCATATATTTTTTTGCGCAAATCATCGCCTTTTCCGGATGCGTTCATAAAAGTTTGAGCATTTGTTGATGCCATATCGCTATATTCCAACGGCAGTCCTGGAACTTTTTTTGCGGCCAAAGTTTGTAGTATAAACGCTAGCTGATCTTCTGCAGCTGCTGCGCTGGCCAAAGGGTGATGTGTCCATTGAAAATTGTTGTAATGCTTTACTGTTTTTGTAAATTGTATATAAGCGTTACGCTCTAGTTGATGAGTTATTGAAGATTCTGGGTTTTCTTGGTTTTCTGCGCTTGCAGTATTCTCTTGGTTTTCTGCGCTTTCGTAAGCATTTTCCTCATCGCTTGTGCCAGCAATCTCTTCGGCGATTTTTGACTTATTGTTTCCAGATTCTTTAGATAATATTTCCCATTTTGCTTTAGCGCTATAAACAATACTTTCGCTTAATCTTCCTGGGCATTGTTGTGCTACAGTTTCCCATTCTTTTGCGTAAGATTCCAAGTCTGAAGTAGATACATTATTTACGTTATTTTCAATAAATTGTTGATTTTTTTGCGCTAAACGGTAGGCTTTTGCGCAAATATTTTCGCCAGAATTAGATTTTACAGTATGATCTACGTGAATGTTTTGCAATGTGCCGCAAGATGCTAGAGTAAAAACTAGCATAGGCGTCAATAAAGCACAAACGAAAATCTTAAGCGCAATTTTTATGCTGCGCTTTGCGTTAGTACGCACGGCTTTTAACAAAACATAAAGTGTCTGCATAATCTACTAAAATAGCCACTGACTGTGACCAATATCGACTGTATCAATTCAGTAAGGTGTTGGCTTGTCTGCGACTTAAAGCAAATCTGATTATAAATGCTATATCAGAAGGCAAAACGGTTGCAAAAATAATAATCATAAATGAATGCGTTATAACGAGAGGACGTGCGCGATGGAATTGGATTTGGCGGGAATGCATCAGCTTGCGGCACAGCAGGGGATTAATGCCGAGGAGCTGGACGAGGCGCTCGCCGAGGCCTTGCGTCTTGCGTATATGAAAACCGCTCATCCTGCAAAGCATGTGCGAGTTGAACTGGATGAACGTGCAGGTTCGTTCACTGTGTGGGCTAGGGATGAAATTCCTGGTAAGCCTACTGAAGATAACCCGTATCCGGCTCCAACGCTGGGAGAAGAGTACGACGATACTCCTCGCGATTTTGGTCGTCTTGCTGCGGCAACAGCCCGCCAAGTTATTAGCCAAATCTTCCGTAAGGCTGAAGATGATCGCGTATTTGGTGCTTTTTCTGGTCAGAAAGGCAAGCTGATTAACGGAATTATTCAGCAGGATGCCAAAGATACTACTAATATTCACGTTGCTGTCGGGGATGTTGAAGCGATTTTGCCTCGCCGTGAGCAGGTTCCAGGTGAACGTTACCGCCATGGTGAGCGTATTCGCGTATATGTTGTAAATGTTGCGCGTGGTCTTCGCGGACCAGAAATTGTGGTTTCTAGGTCGCATCCTGAGCTTGTTCGTCGTCTTTTTGAGCGTGAGGTTCCAGAGCTTGTTTCTGGCGCTGTTTCGATTATGGCGATTGCTCGAGAGGCTGGAGCTCGCACAAAGATTGCTGTACGCGCTAACTCTGAGGGCGTTAATCCAAAGGGAGCTTTGATTGGTCCTGGCGGTTCTAGGGTGCGTGCGGTAATGGAAAATTTGGGTCAAGAAAAGATTGATATTGTCGATTGGTCGGATGACCCAGCGAAGTTTGTTGCCGCCGCGCTTTCTCCAGCAACTGTTACGCAGGTGCAGGTAGTTAGCGAAAAAAGTCAGACTGCTGTTGCGTTTATTCATGATGCTCAGCTTTCTCTTGCTATTGGCAAGGAAGGTCAGAATGCTCGTTTGGCTGCGAAGCTGACTGGTTGGAAGATTGGCATTGAGTCTCAAGAAGAGCATGATAAGAAAGTTGCTGCAGCTCAAGGTCAAAACGCATAATCTTTAGTAGTGGCGACACTCGCACCAATCCAACGTTTCGAGTATGCTGAAAGCTGGAATCTGGGCGAAAAAGCAGTAGCATCGTCCTGTACAAGACGAGGTACAAGATCATGGTCGCACGATGATATATCGCACGATAATAAATAATAAGCTCGCAATAATGTAAAGTGGCCGCGTGTGCTAGCGCTGCCACAGACAGAGGAGAACACTGAGTGGTTAAAAAGCGCGTGTATGAACTGGCCAAAGAATTTGGTGTAGACAGTAAAACCGTGTTGGAGCGTTTGAAGGGCATGGGCGAATTTGTTAAGTCCGCTTCTTCAACAGTTGAGGCTCCAGTAGTGCGTCGTTTGCAGGCGGCGCTGGCAGCTGAAGGAAATCAAGCAGGTAACAAGTCAGGTAGCAAGCCTGCTAAGGCTGCTGCAAATCCTGCTGCAACTACAGCTTCAAAGCAAGCTGCAAATCAGTCTGCAAATCAGTCTGCAAAACCTTCTGGTGCTGCAAAACCTTCTGCGCCAAAAGCTAAGTCTCAGGCTGAATCTCAAAAACGCGCTGCAGGCAATCAAAATTCGGAGCAATCCGAACGTTCTGCAGCTTCTAAGGCCTCACCAAAGTCTGAAGCAAATCACTCTCGCGCAAATCATAATCCTCGTCCATCTTCTTCTGGCGAATCAAAGAATGCAGAGCGTCGTGGTGAAAACCGTGAGAATCGCGAGAATCATGCGCAGATGCCTCCTCGTCCGCGCCCACATCAGGGTGCTCAAGGAGCAGGTAATGCAACCCCTCGTCCTGGTAATAATCCGTTTAGTCGTAAGCAGGGCATGCATTCTCCTACCCCTGGAGATATTCCTCGTCCTCACCCGATGTCTCGTCCAGGCGCTAAAGATGGCCGCGGTGGCCGTCCAGGCCAGGGTGGAGCTGGTAACGCAAATGGTGCGCGCGGTGAACGTGGCGGAAATCGTTCTCGCGGCGCTCGCTCTAACCAAGGAGCTGGGCGTTCTCAGTGGTCAGGTCAGCGTCGCGGCGGCGCATCTAATGGCTCTGGCTCTTCAAATAGCAGGCCGTCTGCAGAATCGCGCTTTAATGCAAATCAAGCTGCAACTTTCCAGGCTGCGGCAGCTGGTGCTCCAAACGGTGGTCCATCTCGCGGCGGCGGTCGCGGTAGAGCAGGCGCTGCAGGTGCATTCGGCCGTCAGGGAGGCAAGTCTTCTAAGGCTCGCAAGAATCGCTTAGCTAAGCGTCGTGAATACGAAGAGCTTAAAGCACCAGTTATTGGTGGCGTGCGCATTCCTTCTGGTAACGGCGCTACTATTCGTTTGCGTCAGGGTGCAACTCTTTCTGACTTGGCAGAAAAAATTGATGTCAATCCAGCAGCTTTGGTAACTGTGCTCTTCCACTTGGGAGAAATGGCAACAGCTACACAGTCCTTGGATGAGTCGACATTCCAAATTTTGGGTGAAGAAATCGGCTGGAATATCAATATTGTTTCTGCTGAAGAAGAAGATAAAGAGCTTTTGCAGCAATTCGATATTGATTTGGACGAAGAAGAGTTGCAGGAAGATGACGATTTGCAATCTCGTCCACCTGTTGTTACCGTTATGGGTCACGTTGATCACGGTAAAACTCGTTTGCTTGACACTATCCGTAAGTCGAATGTTATCGATCGCGAAGCTGGCGGTATTACGCAGCGAATCGGCGCTTATCAGGTAACTGTAAATCTTGAGGGTAAGCCTCGTAAGATTACATTCCTCGATACACCAGGTCACGAAGCGTTTACTGCTATGCGTGCTCGTGGTGCTGAGCTTACAGACGTTGCTATTCTTGTTGTTGCAGCAGACGACGGTGTTATGCCTCAGACTGTTGAAGCTATTAACCACGCTCAAGCGGCTCACGTGCCAATTGTTGTGGCTGTGAACAAGATTGATGTTGAAGGTGCTAACCCAGACAAGGTTCGCGGTCAGCTTACTGAGTACGGTTTGGTTGCTGAAGAGTATGGCGGCGACACCATGTTTGTGGATATTTCCGCAAAGCAGGGCACTAACGTCAATAAGCTTCTTGAAGCTGTTCTTCTTACTGCAGACGCTGAGCTTGATCCTAAAGCAAATCCAAATATGGACGCTCGCGGTGCAACTATTGAGGCTCGACTCGACAAGGGTCGTGGTGCTGTTGCTACTGTTTTGGTGCAGCAGGGTACTCTTCATGTTGGCGATTCTATTGTTGCAGGCACTTCTTACGGACGTGTTCGCGCTATGCTCGACGAAAACGGAAATCACCTGCAGGATGCAGCTCCTTCCACTCCTGTTCAGGTGCTTGGTTTGACTTCTGTTCCAACAGCAGGCGACCTGTTCTTGGTTACTTCGGACGACCGTTCTGCTCGTCAGATTGCGGAGAAGCGTGCAGCTACAGAGCGTGCAGCTCAGCTTGCTAAGCGCCGCAAGGTTGTGTCTCTTGAAAGCCTTAAGGAACAGTTCGCTAAGTCTGAAGTTGATATGCTGAACATTGTTATTAAGGGTGATTCCTCCGGTTCCGTGGAAGCTTTGGAAGATTCCTTGATGAAGATTGAGGTTTCTGAAGAAGTTGGAATTCAGGTTATTCACCGCGGTGTTGGTGCAATTACTCAGAACGATGTGAACTTGGCAACTGTTGACAAGGCTGTGATTATTGGCTTCAACGTGCGTCCAAACCGTCAGGTTGCTGATTTGGCAGATCGCGAAGGCGTGGAAGTTAAGTACTACTCTGTTATTTACAAGGCAATTGAAGATATTGAAGCTGCTTTGAAGGGTATGCTTAAGCCGGAATTCGAAGAAGTTGTTACTTCGCATTCCGAAATCCGCGAAATCTTCCGTTCTTCCAAGTTTGGCAATATTGCTGGTGTTATGGTTCAAGACGGCGAAGTCAAGCGCGGTACGAAGTGCCGTATTTTGCGCGACGGCGTTGCTACAGTCAACGACCTGGAAATCTCCAGCTTGCGTAGGTTTAAGGATGACGTGCAGTCCGTTAGCGAAGGTTATGAAGCTGGTATTAACCTTGGAAGCTTCAACGACATTGAGCTTGGCGACGTAATCGAAACCTTTGAAATGAAGCAGATTGAGCGCAAGTAATATGGCAGGAACAAATCCTAGAGCTGCACGTATTGCAGCGTTAATTCAGCGCGTGATCGCCTCTAATATGGAGTCGCAGTTGCACGATAAGCGTCTTGCTAGTGTAACTATTACGGAAGTTAGAGTTACTAACGATTTGCAAATTGCAAAAGTTTATTGGACTCAGCTTGGTCATGCTGGAAAAGAGCAGGGTGAGCGTCAGCGTGCAGCCCAGGCTTTGCAGCAGGCTCACGGACGTTTGCGCTCTTTGGTTGGTGCAAAAGCTGGCTTGCGTTTAACTCCGCAATTGCAGTTCGTTTACGACGAAGTGCCTACGGAAGCGCATGAAATTGAGGATATTTTGGTTGCTGCTCGTCATCGTGACGAAGAGTTAGCTAAAATGCGCGAAAACGCTAAGTATGCTGGCGAATCTGATCCGTATAAGAAGCCGCATGAAGATGATGAGTCTGACGACGATTTTGAAGATGACGACTTTGAAGATGACGAACCTGCAGAATCTTCAGAACCTTATGAATCTGCAGAATAGCACGAAAAAATCTTAATTTGCATATGACGCAATTCACACCATCTTCCGGCATTTTACTTGTAGACAAGCCGCAGGGAGTTACAAGTCACGATGTAGTTTCCTGCGCTCGTCACCTTTTGCGCACAAAACGTGTAGGTCACGCAGGAACGCTAGATCCTATGGCAACAGGTTTGCTAATCGTAGGTTTTGGTAACGCAACGCGCTTGCTTAACTACATGCTAGGTCACAACAAAACCTACGAGGCTGTAATTCGTTTGGGTGAGTCTACGACTACAGATGATGCAGACGGTGAGATTTTGCAACAAAACAATCTGCAATTAGGTCCGGGAGTTGTTACTAAAGCTGCAGACGATTTGCTTTTGAAGCTTCTTTTTGAAAGCGATTCTTGTAATAGTGAGCTTATAAACCAAGCTTTTGAGCGCATTAAGCAAGTTATTAAAGAAAACTTAACTGGCAAAATTATGCAAGCTCCAACCGCTTTTTCTGCAATTAAAATTAACGGTCAGCGAGCATACGATTTAGCTCGCGAAGGAAAAACTGTAGAAATTCCGTCTCGCGAAGTAACTATTAGCGATTTTTATGTTGCTAATCCTTGTATTTTGCGCGGCAAAAGCGGAAGAAAAGTATGCGATATTACTGCAACTGTTTCTTGCAGTAGTGGCACGTATATTCGTGCTTTAGCGCGCGATTTAGGCCGTCTTCTTGGCGTTGGCGGGCATCTTATTTCGCTTCGACGCACAAGCATCGGCAATTTTTCAGTAACAGATCCTCGCGTTCTTAAACTTCGCACGGAAACTCGCGAATTTACCGATAGGGAAGGTGTTCTACAAAAACGTTCAAAAGCTGTGCCGGAAAAAGATTTTGACGCCGATATTTGTCTTCCTAAAACCTGCTTAAACATGTTTGAAGCAGCCGAGCATACTTTACCAATACTACAAATTGACGAAACTCAAGCAAAAGACTTGCGTTTTGGGCGCTGGCTTAGTTTTGAATCAGAAGAAAATTCTCAACAATATCCTGCAATAGCCTACGTTAAATCCTCAAACAATGAGCAAAATGACGTTGTTGCTGTAGTTGAGCAAGCAAAAAATAGCAAAACTAATCAAATCAAACCAATTGTGGTATTTCCGGCAAGCCAGAAGACTGGTAAACTGTATTAAGGATTGAAAATAAGGAATTACGCAAGACGTATTGCGTGCGTAAAGCTTCAACGCGGATAGTAAGGATATCATGAAGGTCATCGACATTCGACCAGATGCCAACGGCATGATTAATTGGCCAACGCTAAGTGCAGAGCGTAAAGCAGTTGTTACAATTGGTGTGTTCGACGGTATGCACAAGGGGCATCGTGAGGTTGTTCGCCGCACTGTGGAACTTGCGCACCGTCACGGCGAGTTTTCTGTTGTTATTATGTTCGATCCGCGCCCAAGTGTAGTACATGCAAACCCTGATTTATACGACGATTTTGGAGATTTCAACACGGATCTTCCGGAAGATTCGGATGCGCTTACCAGCGTTCGTCAACGCTTGCGCGTGCTTTCTGAGCTAGATGTTGATCACGTTGTTATTGTGCGTTACAGCCTTGCTTTTGCTGCAAAATCGTACCGTTTCTTCTTAGGTCAGCTTGTAGGAAAGCTTGGTATGCGAGCTTTGGTTCTTGGTTCTGACGCTGCTCTTGGTGCTCGTAGGGCTGGGAATATTCAAGCGATTCGCGAATTATCTAAAGCAACGGGCGTTTTTGAGCTTATTGAGGTAGAAGATTTAGGTCCGGAGGATGTTCGCGTGCCAGATCCTATTGTGCGCGAAGTTCCTAAGGGTTCTGGAGAGCCGGAAGATCCTGCTGAAGGCATGAATAAGGCGGAATATCGCGCTTGGAGTAAGAGTATGCCGAATAAGAAGGTGCGTGCTTGGAGCTCTACGAATGTTCGCTGGATGCTTGCAACTGGGCGTGTTAAGGCGGCTCGCGAGATTTTGGATCAACCGCATCGCGTTGAAGGAACAGTGGTTCATGGAGATGAGCGCGGTCGTGAGATTGGTTTCCCAACAGTAAATCTTGGTGAAAAAATTGAAGGATATATTCCAGTTGATGGCGTATACGCTGGTTGGGTTGTTGATTTAGATTCAGATAATAAGAATGAAATGCGCCCAACAAAGAGCACTGTGCCGGATGTTAGCGTTTTGCGCCGAGATGAGCTTCATTTAGGCGTACATTCTCCATGGCGTTGGCCAGCTGCGATTTCAATCGGCACAAAGCCAACGTTTAATAAAGATGGTGAGGACGAAGCTGAGCGCACAGTTGAAGCTTACGGATTGTTCGACGATTGGAAGGATTTGTACGGACACCGCGTTTGCATTGAGTTTGCTAGCTTCTTGCGCCCACAGCAGGCTTTCGATTCTGTTGATGAGCTAAAAAATATGCTTAAAGCCAATGTTGAACAGGTGCGTGAAATTACCGACGCTGAGGCTGAAGACTAAGTTTACTTAACTTGTCTTACATCCTTTACAGCCCAAGCGATTGCAACGCATCTCGAACGTTGCTCACTTCAACAATCTGCAATCCTGGAATATTAATTTTCTTTCGAAGCGGGCACACAACAGCGCGCTTGTATCCTATTCTGGCCGCTTCGCGCAAGCGCGGCTCCATTCTAGGAACAGGACGCACTTGACCAGTTAAGCTTATTTCGCCAATTGCGCACGTTTTTTTAGCTACAGCTTTTCCGCTTGCGGCGCTTGCCAAAGCAGCAACAATTGCAACATCGCACGAAGGCTCTTTTGCAAGCGCGCCGGCAATCGTAGAAACATACAAATCTTTTGCAAGTAAATTAACTCTTCCATGACGATACAAAACAGCCGTAAGCATTGCAATACGGTTTGCATCAACCCCAGAAACTGCGCGACGAGGTGTTGGGAGTGCAGATTGCGTTACAAGCGCCTGTATTTCAATTGGCAGGCTTCGGTGTCCTTCTAGCGTAAAAGTGACGCAAGTTCCGTCGTTTGTGCCATCTTGCGCATTTTTACCTTGATTATCGTTTTCTGTAGAAGACAAAAACAGTCCGGAAGGATCTGGCACTTCCTCAATTCCCTCGCCACTCATATCGAAGCAGCCAACTTCGTCAGTTGGTCCAAAACGATTCTTAACAGCTCTAAGCATGCGCAAAGCCGTCTGCGAATCTCCCTCAAACTGGCAGACTGTATCAACTAAATGCTCAAGAGTGCGAGGGCCTGCAATAGAGCCGTCTTTAGTAACATGACCAACCAGCATAACTGGAATATTATTCGTTTTAGCAACATCAATAAGCGCGCTCGCAACTTCGCGCACCTGAGTTGAGCCGCCGGTAATGCCTTCAACGTCTCGAGCAACGATTGTTTGCGCAGAATCGACAATGGCAAGCGTTGGCCTGTGAGCTTCAATAAGATCAAGAACAGTGTCTAAGTCTCCGGTTGTTGCAAGAAGCAAGTAGTCGTTTACAGCGTTAATTCTAGATGCGCGTAACTTTACTTGAGCAGCTGACTCTTCGCCGGAAATGTATAAAACAGGAGGATTTCCATTTAATTTCGCCTGTTTTGCAATATTTGACGCAGCTTCTAAAAGAAGAGTTGATTTTCCGATTCCAGGCTCACCTGCAATAAGAGTTACTGAACCCGGCACAAGACCGCCGCCTAAAACGCGATCAAATTCGCCAAAGCCTGTGTGAATACGAAGTGCATCGTCGGCTTCAATTTCGCTCATCGGTTGAGCTGATATTGATGAGTTTATTGCGTTTGCAAAGTTTGCTGAGTTTACTGAGTTTGCTGACAAGTATCCTGCGTTTGCTACCGTATTTCTAGCATTTCCTGCGCGCGTCATCCTCGAGGCGCGAGTGGTTTTTGAAAGCCCACTAACGCGCGCTTCTTTAAACTCGTTTACTGTGCCCCATTCGCCACATTCCGGGCAGCGTCCATACCATTTTGACCCGCTCCATCCGCATTCGGAGCATAAATAGTGCAGGGGAGATTTACTAGCCATATTTAGACGCTATATGTCTTTAGCGACAATGACGCGCTGTGCTTTATAAAGCCTCAAAAAAGCAGCGTTACAGACTTACGCGTCATCGTGCTGTGAGATAATGCAAGTATGTCGGATATGAATGTTTCAAATGCTAATGGATCAACACATCACAAGTTATTAGTTGTAGTTACGTCTGCAGCAGTAGTGGTTATTTTAGCGTTTCTTTCAGCTTTCGTGTGGCCGGGTTGGGCGCTTAATCACGATAATTCTGCAAATAAAAATCATGTTGCTGTGCCAAAAACACCATCTATACCAGCTAAAGCTTTGCCGGTTTCTTCAACAGCTTTGTTGAAGTCTATGCCGGATAGTGTTCTTGATTTTGCGCGAGTTGACGCAATTCCTAGCGCAACTTGGACTGAATCGTCGCCTTTGGAAGAATATAGCGTAAAGTATTCAACAGGTCAGAGCGATGGTGAGGTTTCGTTAACTGTTGCGCAATGGTCGAATCGTGATTCTGCAAATAAGCAATACGAAGCATTGCTCGACGGTCTTAAGGGTTCGGACGTTGCAAGCGGTAAGATTCAAGTTGCTGGTAAAACGGTTGGCAGCTACGTGCTTCGTGTTGATGAGAATGATAAAACTCAGGCGAGCGCATTATGGCAAAACGACACTGCTGTTTTTGAGGTAACTGGTTCGAAGCAGTCTGTAGAGCGTTTTTACCACAGCTTCCCAATGTAAATTTCTTCAAAAAGCACTGTTCTTTGTGACGGTACTGTCCAAAGTCGTCAAAACGGTGTAACATTAGGCAAGTTGCACACTTTAGATAGGAATGGAGGCTTCAGATGGGTTCTGTCATCAAGAAGCGCCGCAAGCGGATGAGCAAGAAGAAGCACCGCAAACTGCTGCGTAAGACTCGTCACCAGCGCAAGTAATTATGCTTATGCGTTGATGCGTGTCTGAACGTTTAGGCACGTAAATACTTTTTATAAAGCGTCGGTTTTTCCCGGCGCTTTTTTATTTATTTATATATTTCGCGGATTGTCTTGCAAATATTCGTGTGGTGAGATTTGAGATTTTTCGCACTGAGAAGACGATAAAAATAGATAGTTGCACCTACCCGCAGCTTAATTGCGATACTTTAGTTGCAATTAGTAAACCACGCACTTTACGTAACTTTCTGCACGAGTCTATGAGTTTTGTGTTGACGGTTAGTGTGTTGAGAGGCTGGAAAAATTGTGTTCAGCAATAAAAGAGGACTGAGGAAGAAACATTGTTAAAAATAGGCGAACACGGCAAAATACTTTAACAGTTAAAGCGACGAAGGACGGGGCTTGCGCAAACACAAATTTTCCAGCCTCGTCAAGAACCGAAGAACAAGAATACCAGTCAAAACTCATAGACGAAACGCAAGAATATCGCAAATAAAAACTCACAGTAATAAAAAAGTAGAGCCCGCGTTTGCGGACTCTACTTTGCGCTTAGTTTCGTTACTTATTTGGGTTTGTAAGCGTGCGAGGGCCGTTAGGGTCGCCAACAATCACGGTGTCAACCATGTTCAAGAACAATCCGTGTTCTACGACGCCGACGGTTTCAATCAAATCTTTAGCCAACTCCTGTGGATGCTCAATGCGCTCCATGTGCAAATCAACCACGAAGTTGTTCTCGTCGGTGCGCACTTCCTTGCCGTCCGCATCAAGACGCAAAACTGGCTTATATCCGCGCTTTTCGAACTTACGAATCACCTGTGCGGAACCAAACGGAATCACCTCAACTGGAAGTGGGAACTTGCCAATTGTGTCAACTACCTTGCTTGCGTCCACAATCCACACAATGCGGTCTGAGTTAATGGCCACAATCTTTTCCCAAAGAAGTGCCGCGCCGCCGCCCTTAATGCCGTTGAAGTTCTTATCGACTTCGTCAGAGCCGTCGATTGTAACGTCAATGTGGTCTACTTCGTTAATGTCGAGAATTTTAATACCGTAGCCTTCTGCCTGCTCCTGCGTGCGGCGGGAAGTTGTGACTCCTGTGAAGCTCAAGCCTTCTTCTTTAACTCTGCGGCCAAGCTCATCTACCAAAAAGCGCACGGTGGAGCCGGTGCCGAGGCCAACCATCATGCCATTTTTCACAATCTTTGCGGCTTCAATGCCGGCTGCTTTTTTAAGCGCGTCTTGTTGTGCTTTATCCATTATTCCTGCTTTCTTATGTTTTGTTATTCCCGAGTTCGTCGATGAACTTCCATCGCATTTGCGGGAGAGGCGTTTTACGCTTTATGCTGTTGCGCTTTTATGCGTGCCTCATTTTCGTACATTTCCATATTAGTCTGCGTGCAGATTTTTTGAACTGAGCGAAGGACGCTCGCACGCTCCAAATGTGAGATAGATTCCTCGCGTTTGGAGCGCCAGATACACAGAAACCCTCCAAATGCGGGGAAAGTTGCGCGCGTTTGGAGCGTTATGCCAGTCCAAACCCTCCAAATGCGAGATAGATTCCTCGCGTTTGGAGCGCCACATTAAAAAATAACCTATGAAAGGTAGAAGGCGGTTGGAGCAAAGTGCAAAGTGCCGTCGGGTTCAACGTATCCGCTTACGTTAATTGTGCCGGAAATAAAACGCGCCTGGCCGTTAAAAGTTGGGCTTGTGTTTGGTGGAGGAGTAAACTGCAGAACGCCAGAAACGCTTAATCCTTTAACTGGCTGCGGCTTTATTTGCGCCTTGTTTTCGGGATTGTTTTCGGGCTTATTTTCGGGATTTACTTCTGACTTGTGCGCCTCGTTTGATTCGTTTATTTTGTGCGCCTCGTTTGTTTCACCTGCTTCGTTTGTTTCACCTGCTTCGTTTGATTTTTGCGTAGAATCTTGCATATTTTCGGCAATTTTAGACGCGTCTTGAGTTTTTGCTTCGTCGCAATCGTTGCTATTTTTTACGAAATCTGGGTTTGTGTCTTCTCCAACTGCGCGCCCAATATGGTATTCCTCGCAAGAAATCTTATTTTCCATTAGCGCTTTTGCGTCTTGCGGAACGTCAGTTCCACTTGCGTATGGTGAAGAAAGTAGCGACTTCCAGCCTTCTAAAGGCAAGTATCCGCTTTTCACGCCGCTTCGGCAATCTTCTGCGTATGTGCGCGCTAATGTATCAACTTTTTCGTTTCCAGCGTTTCCAGCATGCCCTTTAACCCACACGAATTTTACAGCACCTTCGCGCTTAGTAAGTTCTGCGTCGATTGCGCGAATCAAATCTGCGTTTTTTACAGGCTCGTTTTTGGAATTTTTCCAACCGTTCTTTTTCCATCCGTGAATCCACGTAGTTGAGCAGTTGATTGCGTATTGTGAATCAGTTTCGATTGTGAGCGGCTCGCTTCCTGGGTGTGCTCGCAAAGCTTCCAAAACAGCGCATAATTCGCCGATTTGATTCGTGCCATTAGTTGCGCCTCCAGCGTCCGCGTTACCAGTGTGATGGTGCTCGCTAGTGCTACCAGCCTCGAAGCTGTGATCTGCCCATGCCCAACCCATTGAACCATTCGGATTTCCTAATGCGGAACCGTCTGTAGAAACAACTATCATGGCAAACCTTTCAAAAATGCGCCGGCTGCAAATTGCAACCAGCGCAATTAGTGTATTTTTTATTTACGCAAGATTATTACGTTACGCCAAAGTCTTGTCGACTGCCACAGTCTTGCAGACTATGCTAAAGCCTTGTCGACTACGGCAGTGGCTTCTTCAAGCACTTTGTCAAGTGCTTCTGGAGAAACGAAGGATTCTGCGTAAACCTTGTAAATGTTTTCGGTACCAGATGGGCGAGCAGCGAACCAGTTATTCTTGGTAGTCACCTTCAATCCGCCAATCTTTGCGCCGTTTCCAGGAGCTTCCGTAAGCTTTGCGGTAATATCTTCGCCAGCAAGCTTGGTTGCTTCAACATCGTCGCCGCTCAAAGCTGCGAACTTCTGCTTCTGCTCAAGCGTGGTTGGGGTATCAACGCGCTTATACCAGCTTTCGCCAAAGCGAGCAACCTGATCCTGGTGAAGCTGAGCTGGGTTCTTGCCAGTCTTTGCAGTAATTTCCGCAGCGAGCAAGTCTGGAATCAAACCATCCTTATCGGTGGTCCACACGCGACCATCCTTGCGCAAGAAGCTCATGCCGGAGCTTTCCTCTCCGCCGAAAGCAACTTCGCCGCTAAAGAGTGGGTCAACGAACCACTTAAAGCCAACAGGAACTTCCACAAGCTTTGCGTTAATAGAAGCAGCTACGCGGTCAATCAAGGAAGAAGACACAAGCGTCTTGCCGATTGCAGTATTCTTTGGCCAATCTGGGCGAGCGCCGCCGAACAAGTACTCAACGCATACTGCAATGTAGTGGTTCGGGTTCATAACGCCCCAGTTTGGGCACACAATTCCGTGGCGGTCAGCATCTGGATCAGTGCCGCCAACCAAATCGTACTTATCCCAAGCGCCAGCGTTAAGCTGATCAACTAAGCCCTTCATTGCGTAAGGGGAGCTTGGATCCATACGAATCTTGCCATCGTGGTCAATAGTCATGAATCGCCAAGTTGGGTCAACTTCTGGGCGCACAACGCCAATGTTCAGGCCGTACTTTTCGTTCATAAGTGGCCAGTAGTTTACGCTTGCGCCGCCGAGTGGGTCAATTCCCAAACGCACGCCGCTGGAACGAATCACGTCGAAGTCGATTACGTTTGCCAAGTCGCTTACGTAATGTTCGCGGTAATCGAAGCCTTCAACCAAATCAGACTTGATTGCTTCCTCGAAAGGCACGCGCTTTACGGACTTGTAGTTGTCGAGCAATTCGTTTGCGCGGTTTGCAATCGCATTAGTCACGTCTGCAGGTGCAGGGCCGCCGGTTACAGGATCGTACTTAAAACCGCCGTCGGTTGGAGGGTTGTGCGAAGGGGTGACTACGATGCCGTCAGCCAAGCCGTCTCCGCTAAAACGCTGAGTGCCGTCGGCTGCGCGATTATGAGTCAAAATAGCCTGAGAAACAACAGGAGTTGGCACGAAGTCGCCGCGAGAATCCACGCGAACGTGAACGCCGTTAGCAACCAAAACCTCAATAGCGGTTTTTTGAGCAGGCTCAGAAAGAGCGTGCGTATCGCGACCAATATAAAGAGGGCCAGTTACGCCAGCGCTCTTGCGATATTCAGCAATAGCTTGCGTAATTGCCACAATATGAGCTTCGTTAAACGAAGTTTTCAAAGCAGAACCACGGTGACCGGACGTGCCGAAAATCACGCGCTGTTCTGGAATGTTGGAATTTGGAACTTCATCATAGTAAGCGCCAACCAAAGCGTCGACGTCGACTAGATCTTCTGGGGTGGCGGGCATTCCCGCATTTTTTGCTACCATAATTTTTTATTTTGCCACGGCGCTTGTATTTTATATTATTCACTCACAGTAACGCTGGTTTTTACGCTTGCTGGCACGCGCACGCACAGTGCTTGTTTGTCAACAGTGAAGCGCAAATGCTTTGTGTAACCCAAAATGTCGCCGTCCACCTGCACTGGCGCCGCTTTTTCCAACTGCACTTCCGCGCTAAATCCTTGCGTTTGGTCAATTCTGGAGCCTGCGGATAGCGACTCCTGCTGTAGAGCGTGACCGGTTACGGTTTGGTGTACTACTCCGCGGAATAAATTAGCCCAGCCAATTAATCCGCCCGAAGTGTCAATAATTTCAAAGTCGAGTACGCCGTCGTCGTAAGCGGCTTCTGGCATTAGCGAGAACATAGGAATTTGCCCGCAATTTCCTGCCATAAGTGTTCGGAAGGTGAGTCCTTTTAGCACGCTTTCGTCGCCGTTTGATCTTTGTAAGGTAACGGTTGCACGATACTTCGGCATAAACAAATGTTTAACTCCGGCCACAAAATAAGCAAGCCAACTAATGTTTTTCTTTAGCTTCGGGTCTGTGTCGTCAATCATAAGCGCATCAAAGCCAATTCCGGCAATAATTAAAAACGCATGGCCGTGGTCCTCTTTTGGATTGTCCAGAATTGTTACTCGCCCAACATCAACCTGCCTAGATCCGTGCGAAGTAGCCACGCGCAATGCAGCTTCCACATCGTTTACAGGTATGCCCATGTTTCTTGCAAAAAGATTTCCGGTGCCAATAGGAATAATTCCCATAGCATGTCCTTTGCCGCTTACTGCGCTCGCAACTGTTCTAACTGTGCCGTCTCCGCCAACTGCCACAACAACGTTAGCTCCGTTGGAAAGTGCTTCTTGTGCGCACTCACGTCCGTCTTTGTCTAACTGCGTGTCGATTATTTCGTAAGTTAGTTTGCGCTTGTCGCAATAATTTTGAATACTTTCGCGGTAAGATTCTGCCTGCGGCTTTGAAGGATTTAGAATAAACGCGTAATGTACAGAGTCGCCGTGTCGTTTTGCGAGTTTTTTCGCTAAATGATGCCGTTTCATGGCGCGCGTAACAATCATGATGACGAATGGCGCAATAACTAGCGCAAAAACAATCACCATAAGTGCAATGGTTGCTTGGATAGGCATAATTGGCATACCCTCTATTCTTGCACATTATTTCTATTGCTACGATAAATTTTGCTTAATACTGTGAATATTTACGTTTTTTACACATTTGTGTTATATGGCTAAGACTATTATTAGGCACTATGTGTGAAGCTTTTAACAACGCAAATAGTAAGTGCGATTCTTTTAAGGATTGCTCACTTTTTCAGTTGCACAATACGGTTTATAGAGATGTAAAAAATTCTGACGATTCAAACAATTCCAATATTGTTCCAATCGTTTTAATCCACGGTTTTCCGGTTGATCACCGCATGTGGGATGCTTGTGCAGATTCTTTGAACGCACAAATTGATGCCGCTCTTGAATCCGGATTGTTAAAGCATGACGTTCCTATTTTTGCTCCGGATATGGTCGGTGCCGGCTTGAGTGAGACTCCAAAAGCAGAGCGCTCTGAGTTTAACGAGGCTGATTACGCTCACGCTCTTGACGCTCTTAGTGCATCTTATGTAAAACTTATTAACGATTTGGGCTTTGAGCGCGCTGTATGGGTTGGTCTTTCTATGGGCGGCTATGTTGCTTTGGATGTTCAGCGTCTTCTTCCTAAAGCTGTTGCCGGCATTGCTTTATGCGATACTCGAGCCTGCGTTGATGCTCCTCAAGCACGCGCTAAGCGTCTTGAAATTGCAGACGTTTGTGAGCGCGACCAAACAGTTGAGCCTGTTATGCATTTTGCTCACGCAACCGAAAAAGATTCTACGGTTAAACAGTCTCCTGAGTTTATTCAAACTTTTGAAAATTGGATTCATGACCAGAAGCCTGAAGGTTTGGCATGGCGTCAGCGCATGGCAGCCTGCCGTCCAGATATGGAAGACCAGCTGCCTTTGATTACAGCTCCGGCTGCGGTTATTAGCGGCACTTTGGATCCATCTAGTGCGCCTGAAATTATGCGTCCAATGGCTGACGCAATGAAATCTTCCTCGCACGTAGATTTTGTTGAGATTGAAGATTGTGGACATTTCAGCGCTACTGAGCATCCGTATGAGGTTGCTTCTGCCTTGGTTACTTTATTGTCTGCAGTGCAGCGTTTGCAGAGAAATCTGTAATTTCGTGCGTCGCTAGTGATAAACTGTACAAGCGTGTTTTTGCGTACAATTATTGAGCAGAGGTTATTAATATGACTGATATGCAGCACAATCCTGAAGGCGAAGATTCCTTCAATCAAATGCCGGGTCATACGCCTGATGACGCAAGCGACGACACAGTTGCTTTTGCGCAAGTCGAGCAGAATCAGGTAGATAATCAATCTGCCGATAATGATGAAAAAACTCTTGCCGAAAATCTTGGTGAAGTTGCAGACGAGTACGAAGATCAGGATTCTTTCGACAGTGGTCTTTCTGTACAAGAAATACTTATTAACAATTCTGCAGATTCTACAGAAACAGACACTTTTAAGGCTGTAACGCCTGATTCTAAATCTACGCCCGAAAATGGCAGCAGCAGAAATGGTAAAGGTGGCAATCGAGGCGGTCGTGGCGCTAACGGAGCGAAGGCAGGCTCAAATAATCGCGGCAATCGTTCTGCGCTCGCATTGCTTTATTCTCTTCTAGTTTTTGTTATTTTGATAGCTGTAGCATTCTTTGCTTTGCAGTGGTATTTCCACGATCGCGTATCTCCAGGCGTTAATTTTGGTGATGTTTCTGTTGCTCGTAATCTTACGGGTTATAAGGAGGATTCCGTAAAGCGCGTTGTAAGTGATGCTGTGGATGCTTCTTCTTTGGTTATTAAGGACGACCGTGGAAACAGTATTACTGCAGATTTGGGTGAGCTTGGTGTAAAAATCAATCAGCCAAATACTGTGCGAGCAATTATGCAAGCTAAGCATGATAATTTATTCACTCGCATTATGCCTTGGATTCAGCAGTCTGTTAGTTTGCAAGCTAAGGTTGATCATTCTGCAATGGATTCGTATGTGCTTACTAGGTTTGTTCGCGAGCGTGATCGTGCTGTTCCTTACAGCGCAAAATTCGACAAGAATTCCGAGTCTTATGTTGTAGAAGATGGTATTCCTGGCCGCACTATTGAAACTTTGTCTGTGCGCGAAGCGGTGAAAAAAATACTGGCTCATCCTGGTAAAAGCTTAAAAGTTTCAGTTACTTCTCGCAAAACTCAAGCTCCTATTAAGCGCGATGCTGCACAGAAACTTGTTGACGAATTAAATAAGTTGCTGTCGAAAAAAATTACGTTTAATAACGGCGATGGAAAAGATTTTACTGTTCCTAAAACAGTTCTTGCTTCTTGGATTACTGTAAAAGCTGATACTACGCGTCGTAAGCTTTCATACACTGTTGATACAGATAAAGCAGACGAGTTCTTATCTCAGGCACTTCCTAAAGAGCTTAATCAGCAGAAAGTTAATCAGGAAGACGCAATCAATAAAGACGGAAAGTTTATTTTCACAACCATGAAGGGTTCTAATGGTGTTGAAATCACTTATGCAAAGTCAGCTGCAGAAAAAGCAGTTGATGCTTTGCGTAAGGGTAACGATTTTAAGCTGACTCTTCCTGCAAAAATCACTAAGTTTACGGTTGAGAAAAAGCTTGTGGAAATGCGCATTGTTGTTGATAAGTCAACTCAGACTGCGTCTGTTTATAAAAACGACGAGCTTGTGAAGACTTTCCCTGTTTGCACCGGTAGGACTGGCGCGGATGATTCAACTCCTGGCACTTTCTTCATTTACTTGCGTTACGCTTCTCAAGATATGCGCGGTAGAAATGGCGATGGTTCTTCTTACTTCTCGCCTAATGTGCGCTGGGTTAGCTATTATCACGCTGGAGAAGGATTCCACACTGCTTCTTGGAATTATGATGGTATTGCTACTGGCGATGCTGCAAATCATGGTTCTCACGGATGCATCAACATGTACGAGCAGGATGCGCGCTGGATTTATGAGAATTGCCCGCGCGGCACGATTGTTCAGATTGTAGGAACTACTCCGGATGGTCCTGTGCGCGAGAAATGAGCGTATGAGCATGTATGATGAAGGTTCTGAGGATGAAACTAGCTCATTCGATGAGAATGTAGCTACTTCTGCAGCGCCATCAAAGCATGCTGTTGCGCAAAAACCGGAAGCGCTGTTAAAACCGGCAGCACAATCGAAACCGGCTGCGCAATCGAAACCGGCAGCACCTTCGTTATCTCGTCGAATTAGCAGCACCCCAATTCCTGTACACGTTACAGCTACACTTTTTGACGCACCGTCTGAAGACGAAAAAATCAGCAATAAACCTTGGTTTGTGCGTGTAGTAAGACGTGTTATTACGTCTTGTGTTGGAATATGGATGCGATTTGCCTCTCGCATTGCTCGCCGGTCAGGGTGGTATCCAAGCGTAGAGCCGTATATTGGCTATGGAACGCATCGCTATGCTCGCTTAATTTGCCGCACAGTGTATGCTCCAAAGCGCGGACACCGTTCAGTGTTAAAGCGCGGTATTTACGCAATGCTTGTGATTCCAGCCGTTCGTGTTCGTGTTGCGCTATCAATAGACAATATTCCTGTAGAAACCGCGCAAGTCGGTGATTCTGAAGTTTATGACAAGCCGGAAGAGGCTCGTGGCGGTAGTGCTGAATATTGTATTTCTGATCGTGCAGGCTACTTGGATTTGATTACAGAACGCGCGCTTTTGCCGGGTCGTCATGTTGTTTCTTACACGCTTGAAAATCGTGAGCCGGTTAAAGCAAGCTTGTTTGCTATTGATGACAACGTGCCAATCGGAATTATTTCCGACGTTGACGACACTATTATGGTCACTCAAGCGCCTTCTCCAATTCGTGCCGCGTACAATCTGCTTATTATGAATCCGGCGCATCGTTCGCCTGTTGCTGGAATGTCGGAGTTTTTCCAATCGCTGTCTAATTTGCGTAACGATATTCCATTTTTCTATCTTTCGACTTCTCCTTGGAATGTTGAGGCTTCAATTCGTCACTTTATTGAGCGTGAAAAGTTTCCTGAAGGCCCTCTTTTGCTCCGCGATTTAGATCCGCGTCCTAAGACTTTTATTCCAAACGGTCCGCAGCATAAGTTGGAGTTTGCCACCCAGCTTATGGATGATTTTCCAGGTATGCGTTTTGTGCTTATTGGCGACGACGGCCAAAAAGATCCAAGCACTTATGCGAATATTATTCGTCAGCATCCTGGCCGAGTGCTCGCTGTTGGCATTCGTCAGCTTCATAAGCGGGATACTGTAGACAATTTCCGACGTAAATTATCGCGTGACTTTGCGGTTGCTCTTAGTGCTTCTCGTCGTGCTTATATTTTTGCAGACGAAAATATTCCAGAAATTCCTGAAATGGAACTTGAAAAACTTGACGATAATCTAAATGTTGTAGAAGCAAAAGGTGCTGCTGGAACATTGCAAGGAGTTCCATTTTTTGCAGCGCCTACAGGTCAAGGATTGTCGGAAGTAATGCTTCCGTTTATAAAAGAGGCTATTAAAAGCAGAGTAAGGTAAAAAAATATTTATGAGTGAAAAGATTTGCGAAACAAGCTGTAAAACAACTTCCCAAACAGTCTTTGAAAAACCTGCAGAAGCTAAGCGAATACCCTCAAAGCGCGAATTTCATGGCGATACTTATGTTGACGACTACGCTTGGATGAAAAATCGTAGCAGCAGTGAGCTTCTTGAATATATAAATTCTCAAAATGCGTACACTGCTAAGCGCGTTAAGCATTTAGAAAACTTGCGTTCTACCTTATTTAATGAATTGCGCTCTAGAGTTCAAGAAACAGACATGTCTGTTCCTGTGCGAATGAATAATTACTGGTATTACGTTCGTACGCAAGAAGGAAAACAGTACGCTATTCAATGTCGTATGAAAGTTAGCGATGAAGCTAATTGGAATCCGCCTACTATAGATGAGTCTGCTGAGCCGGGCGCAACTGTAGGTGAAGAAATACTTTTTGATGCAAACAAAGAAGCAGAGCTTGCTGGAAGTAAATTCTTCCGGCTTGGAGGCATGGATTTAAGCTCCGACGGCTCTCGTATGCTTTACGGAGTTGATACTCAAGGCGACGAACGTTTTAGCTATTTTATGCGCGATTTTTCTTCCAGCACATGCTCTTGGTCTACTTTGGAAGAGTCTTGGGAGAATCTTTCTTCTGCTTCACTTTCTCCGGACGGAAAATGGGTGTTTTATGTAAAAATAGACAGCGCATGGCGTCCTTACCAGGTTTGGCGGCACCGCGTTGGAACACCAACAAGCAGCGATGTAAGAGTGTTTGAAGAAAAAGACGAGCGCTTTTTTGTTGACGTTTATGAAAGCTTTGACGAACGCTACATGATGATTAGTAGCAGCTCTAAAACAACCTCTCGTGTGCTTATGCTTCCGTTAAGCACGCCTGAAGGTGATTTTCGCATGGTGATTGAGCCGTCTGAAGGCGTTGAATACGACATTTCCTTCGCATGCTTTGAAGGTGCTGGTAAAAATGGTGAGGATATTCCGGTTGCTATTGTTTGCCACAATGCTAAAAATCCTAATTTTGAGATTGATGTTATTGATATGCGAAATCTTCCGGGCGCAAATACGGACGCAGAATCGGACGCAAATACGGACGCAGGTGCGAACGCAGTCTCATCTAAAATTGCGACTTATAAACTAGGCGATGGCGTTTGCGTTGCTTCCGGTTCTCCTTACGGCTGTGAAAATGGAGATTTGTGGGAAGATTCGGCCAGCAAAAAGCCTATTTGTCAGCCGTATAATTGCGAACAAAATCCTGAAATATTGCGAAACTCAGTCGGCTTAAGTATAAGCGGATTGTCAATGTATAAAAATTATGTTGCGTTGGCGTATAGAGCTCAAGGATTGTCGCATCTGGCTGTAGTTAGCAAAAAGCGCGCTGTAGAAGACTTTTTAAGCGGAAAGCCGTGGCGTTTTTACGAAGTTCAGCCTCAAATTGTTTTAGATCACGAATCTACTTGCGTTAATGTTCAAAACGTAAGTATTTCGCGTGTTAATAATTTGCAATCTTGTATAACTAATCAAGCTAAATCTTCTTCGCGCGAATGTCTTTGCAAAATATCTAAAGAAGAAATCAAAAATAATCGCTTGTTCAGCATTTCTATGACTGGGAATCCTTCTTATGAAGCTCCTCGCATGCGTTACGCTTTTGGAAGTTACGCAACTTTAGGTCAGCTTCGTGAGCTTGATCCTTCAAGCGGCGAAGACGTGTTACTTAAGCGCGGGAAGATTCTTGGCGAGTTTGACGAGCATAATTACGCCGAAAAACGCATATGGATTACTGCTAGGGATGGCGAGCGTGTGCCGGTGTCTATTGTTTGGCGTCCGGATAAAATTTCGCAAAACGAATCAATGTTTATTACAGGATACGGCGCGTACGAAGTAAGTTCTGACCCTAGTTTTTCTGTTGGACGCTTGAGTTTGCTAGATCGCGGAGTGCTGTATGCTCAAGTGCATGTGCGCGGCGGCGGTGAAATGGGTCGCGCGTGGTATGAGCAGGGTAGGCGCGTTAATAAAAAGCACACTTTTGAAGATTTTGTTGACGCAACGCGCGCATTGCAGAATGCTGGTTTCGCTTCTGCTCGCCATACTGTTGCAAATGGCGGTTCTGCAGGCGGCTTGCTTATGGGTGCTATATCAAATATGGCTCCGGAATGTTATGCGGGAATTGAAGCGGATGTGCCGTTCGTTGACGCACTTACTTCTATGCTTGATTCTTCTTTGCCGCTTACTGTAACCGAGTGGGATGAGTGGGGAAATCCGCTTAATAATGCTGAAGATTACGCTTATATGAAGTCGTATACTCCTTACGAAAACGTGCCTTGTGCTTGTAGTGAAGATGGGCGCAAAAAATTAGCTGATTTCCCGAAAATCTTAATCACATCGTCTATTCACGATACTCGCGTACTTGTTACTGAACCTATGAAATGGCTCGCGAAATTGCAGGCTGCTGGGGTGGATGCTATTGCGCGTGTTGAAACTGACGGCGGTCACGGCGGTACTTCGGGCAGGTACAGGCAGTGGCAGGAGCTTGCGTATGAAAACGCTTGGTGTCTTGGTGCTATGGGCATAAACGAATAGTCTAAAACGACCGAAACTACTCAGCTGTGTGCTGTTTATGTCGTTTTCTTGCGAGATTCCGATCCAAACTACTCAGCTGTGTGCTGTTTATGTCGCCTACGTGCCAGCATCCGTGATATTATAGTTCGAAGTGATGTTCGTTTACGCACATACGTTTACGTTCATCTGTATGCGTAGGTAACTCAAAGGCGATATATCTACTTTGCTTGAGAAGGGTAAAGCAATGGTGATAAGCAAAACTAGTGCAGTGATTACAAATAGTGATAGATTGTCGCTGCAGCATACTGCATTGTTTAAGCAAGTTCCTGCGGATCAAATGAAGGAACTTTTGGTTCATCTTCAGGAGTCGATTTTTAACAAAGGTGAGTCGATTTTTAATGAGGGTGATACTGATCACAGAATGTACCTTCTTGAGCGCGGTCGCGTAAAATTAGTGCGTCATTCTAACGATAATCGTGTGCAATTGCTTAGTATTCATACTTCTGGTGAAATTTTGGGCGAAATTCCTGTTTTTGACCCAAAGGGCGGTCCTCGTACCGCTTCAGCAATCACCATTACAAGCAAAACAAAAGTTTTGTGGCTTGAAAACGATATTTTATTCGCTTGGCTAAATAATCATCCTCGAGTTGCTGTAGATATGCTGCAAGTTTTGGCTGCGAGACTGAGGGCTAATAATGAGAGAATTTCAGATTTAGTTTTTATGGATGTTCCAGCTCGTTTGGCAAAAACTCTGTTGAATTTGGCATCCAGATTTGGCGAACCAATGAGTGACGGTTTGCTTGTGCCGCATGATTTAACTCAGGAGGAATTAGCTCAGTTGGTTGGTTCTTCTAGGGAAACTGTGAACAAGGCGCTTATGGATTTTGCAAATCGCGGGTGGATTATGCGAAAAGGACGTTCGATTATTATTTATAAGCCGGGAATGTTAATTCGAAGAGCAGGACGCTGATTATTCAAGTAGAGGCAAACCTTTAGAATAGTACGCATGCCGAAAAAGAATTCACTTACTGCTCGTCGTGTGCTAGCGCTGTTTCTTACCTACATCACTCTGTGTGTTGCGGGTGGTGTTGCTGCAAGTATTATGTTCGTTCCTGGCGTTATGAGTGTGAATAGCGTGGTGAAAACAGTTGTTCCTTCACTTCGCGTTGATGGCATTGATTTTGATGTAACTGCTTTGCCGCAAAAATCGCGACTTTATGCATCTGATGGCAAAACAATTATCGCAACATTTTATGCGCAAAATCGCACTGTTGTGCCGCTTAGACGTATTTCGCAATATATGCAGCAGGCAATGGTTGCTCGTGAAGATAGGCGATTCTTTGAGCATTCTGGCGTTGATGTTCAAGGCGTTATGCGCGCGTTTGTGAAAACATTCGTTAAAAAGTCAGATATGCAAGGCGGCTCTTCTTTAACACAGCAGTATGTGAAAAATGTGCTTATGATTAAAGCGCGCGAAAACAACGATCCTTTGGCGGAATATCACGCTTCTGAAGGTACGATTGCGCGTAAGCTTCGCGAAATGCTCATAGCAATTCAAATGGAAAAAAAGTATTCAAAACTTGAGATTTTGCAAGGCTATCTTAATATTGCGCAATTTGGTAGCAATAATATTTACGGTGTAGAAACTGCAGCCCACCGCTACTTTAATACGAGCGCTGCAAAGCTTAATCTTGTGCAGGCTGCAACTATTGCTGCAATCACAAAAAATCCTTCTCATTACGATCCGTCTATTGAAGAAAATCAGCCAGAAGCGCAAAAGCAGCGCAATATTGTGCTTGATTTAATGCTTCGTCAAGGTTTTATAAATAAAAAAGAGCATGATTCTGCCGTAGCAATCCCGCTAAAAAATACTCTTAATGTTCAGCGAGAAGTGTCTAAGATTGGTTGCCAGGCTGCAGGTGACGCTGCATTCTTCTGCGATTACGTAACCAAGCGAATTTTGCACTCTCGCGAATTTGGAAAGACGGCTGTTGCGCGAGAAAAGCTTCTTACTGAAGGTGGTCTCGATATTTACACCACTATGGATTTGCGTGCAAGTAAGGCTGCAATGAAAGCTGCTCGTGACACGATTCCAGTAAACGATAAAAGCGGTTTTGAAGTTTCGATTGCTGCTATTAAGCCTGGAACTGGTGAGGTTTTGGCCTTTGGTAGCAATCGTATTTATGACGCGTCCGACGCTGCTAGGTCTGATCCAACTCATACTGCTCTTAACTACGCTGTTGACGAGCGAGATGGCGGTGGTCTTGGCTGGCAGATTGGTTCTACTTGGAAGCCTATTAATATGGTTGCGTGGATGCTTGCTGGAAAGTCAATAAACCAGCCTCTTCGCACGACTATCCGATACAATAATTCTGATTTTAACTGCAATAAGTTCCGCGGAGTCGGCTCATGGTTTGTGCAAAACTCCGGCGGTGGAACTGTTAGCCCAGAAACGCCTTTGCAAGGTCTTGTTCGTTCTCACAATACTACGCAGGCGTCTATGGCTCAGCAAATTAAGCTGTGTTCTATTGCAGACGCGGCTAAAATTCTTGGATACCATAATTCGCCTCTTGGTCAGGAAAGCGTGTATTCGGCTAATTCTTTGAACCCGCCAATGACCATTGGTTCTGTGCAGGCTTCGCCTTTAACTGTTGCTAATGTGTATGCAACTTTGGGTGCAGATGGTGTTGCTTGCGATCCTATTGCTATTAAGCGAGTTATTGATAAGAACGGCAAGCGTTTAAGAGTTCCTAGTGCGCATTGCCATCAGGCTATTCCAAAGGGTATTGCACAAACTGCTGCATACGCACTTAATCAGGGTGTTGTTCAACCTGGTGGTGAGGCTTCAACAACTCAGCTTGACGGCGGACGTAAAACCTTCGCAAAAACTGGTACTAACGAACAGTACTACATGACCACAGCAGGATTTGTGCCGTATCAGGTGGCTTCGTTTGTTGCCGTCGGCAATGCTGAATCGCAAAAGAGCTTCAACGGCATGACTATTAACGGCCGCACAATGGCAGCTTGGTATGGTATGTATATTGCAACGCCTGCGTGGAAGCAGTTTATGAACGACTATTTGAAGGCTGCTAATATTCCTGTTGATAACGATTACGGAAAGCCTGATCCAAAGTACACTGCTGGAGCTTCCTCAACGCACGACTCGCTTTATAAGAAGCCTGCCCAAACTGAGCAGGAAAAGCGAGATGAAGACGCTCGTCGTCAGGCCGCTAGAGAACAGCAGGAAGAGGCTAATAATCAGCAGCAGACGCAGGATCAGTATGGAACTGCTCGTCGAGATGATTACAACACTTCCACAGGAGATGCGTATTAAGTTTTAGATGATTAAAACAGCGCAAGCGGCATAAACTACTCAACGCTGCGCTGTTTTGGTTGGAATTACGCAAAAAAAACGGCATAAACTACTCGCGACTGGGTAGTTTATGCCGTCACTTTTAGTCTAAATCTGCTCCAACAGCGTCGGAAACATGTTCGAATCCGTCTCGCTTCAAAAGATCCGCAAGTCCGCGCTTTAATGTCGTAATCTGCTGCGGTCCTCTGTACATAAGCGACGTAATAAACATAACCAAATCCGCGCCAGCGCGAATCTTCTCGTATGCTTGCTTTGGTGTAAAGACTCCGCCAATTCCAGCAATAGCAAAACGATTACCAAAAGCCTTGCGCGTGCGACGAATAAGTTCGTTGCTTGCCTGGTAGGTAGGGCCTCCAGAAAGTGCGCCTTGCCAATCTGCTGGAACGTCAAGTCCGGAGCGGTTCTTCTGCAAGTTCGCAATACTTACGCCATCAACCTTATGTTCGGCAAGAACATCTAGAAGCGACTTAAACTGCTCCCATCCTCCCGGCAAATTAAGCGGCATTTTAACAAGCGTTGGCTGAGGTCGCTTAATAGTATCAAGATCGCTAAAAAGTTTGTCGAGCGCTTCCGGCTCTCTAAAAGGTTCACCTACGCGAGTATTTGGGCAGGAAATATTCACCTCAATAATCGAGCTACGTCCAGCCGCGCGCTCCATAGAAATGTGATAATCTTCAATGCCTTCGTTTAAGTCGCCAACTAAATCGTCGTTTGTGCGAGCAATTGAAATAGACATATTCATTGATTTAGCTTTAGTCCACGCTTTTTCTGCGCGTGCAACAACCGCTTCGCTGCCGTCGTTTGCTAAACCTGCGTGTACCAAAATAGAGTCGTATTGCGGAAGACGATGATACCAAGGCTTCTGATTTCCTTCGCAAGGACGGCTTGTAGTTGAGCCAACTGTTTCAAAACCAAAGCCGGCATTGTCTAGCACGGTTGCCATTTGGCAGTTTTTATCTAATCCAGCGCTTAAGCCGAACGGGTTCGCAAAATCCAATCCCATAACATTAGTTTCAAGAACCGGATCTGTGTAGTTAAGCATTGTTCGAAGAAGCCACATAAGACCCGGCGTATTTTCGCTGAATTTGCAGAAGTCAATCATGCGTTCGTGAGCTTCGTCAGGCGGAATGTTGAACACAAAATGTGGTTTTATTACATGCTTGTAGGAGAAAGTGAACAAATCGGTCGTTGCTTTATTGACGACATTGTGCAATGAATTTTCAGAAACGTAATGCATATCTATATATTAAGGCATTATTTGTGCGTTTACCACCCTAATGCGCGTTCGTTTTTGTGCGATTTATTACAAAAATAAGATTTGAATGCGGGTAAATGTGCGTTCTTTTCGTTTTTACGCCCCAAAACGCTCAATTGCGTTTGTTTTTTGCGTATACTTGTGCGATAATGTTCGTATGATTTCTTCGCAGCGTCAACATTTGATTTTAAGCCGTCTTCGCACGCGTGGTGCAGTTCGTATTACCGCGCTATCTAAAGAGCTGAATGTTTCTGCAATGACAGTTCGCAGGGATATTGCCGAGCTTTCGGATCGTGGTCTTTTGAAGCGAGTTCACGGCGGCGCTGTAACTACTAACACTTTGCTTTCTGAGCCACTGTTTTCTGTGAAATCGCAGATGGATATTGGTTTGAAGGATGCTATTGCGCGCTTGGCTGTGGACTATGTTTCTCCGGGGGATGTTATTGCTATTGGCGGCGGCACAACGGCTTACGTGTTTGCGCAGCATTTGCTGGAGTCGCGTAGGGCTTCTGGAATTACGATTTTGACTAATTCGATTCCTGTTGCCGAGCTTGTGCAGGCGTTGGAGTCGAAGGATGTTGAGGTTATTGTAACCGGTGGCGTGATTACGCGCTCCAACTCGCTGGTTGGCCCTATTGCAGATAAAGTTGTGGCTTCGCTTCGAGTGAATACCGTGTTTCTTGGAACGCACTCTGTGTCTCTTCCTCGAGGATTCCTTATGCCGAACTCTTTGGAAGCGGCTACGGATATGGCTTTAATGGATATTGCTGACCGCACGATTATTTTGACGGATCACACTAAATGGAGCTGCACGTCGCTTTCGCTGTTTGCGCGTTTTGATCAGGTTGATACTGTTATTACTGACGATGGTTTGGATGCAGATTCGCAGCTTCGCACGCGAGAGCTTGTTAAGGATTTGGTTTTGGCTCCTGTTTGTGACGATCGTGAAATTCTTAATTCCGCTTCAGATTCTGCGGATTTTGATTTAGCACATAATTCTGTGGACGAAGACTGATGTGAATTATTGCGTGAAGTTTTGCGTGAAGCTGTAATACGCTTTTGCTTACCGCACGCTTTTTTCTTACTGCATGCTTGATGCAATACTTATCGCACGTTTACAAAAAGCGGTTCGCTATGCAATCCTGCAACGCGCTTATGCTCAACTCTAAGAACATAAGTTCCGCGATCTACCTTCGGCAAATCCTCGTCTGCAGTGCAGCCTTTTCCTGCATTCGTGTTGGTATTCCAGGTAATCTTCTTTTCAAAATGATCGCCCTTAGCCATAAGAAGCGGTTTTAAAGCAGTATCGCAAGTGTCTGAACGCCACACTGCGTTGGATAAGTAGTTGCTGCTATTTGCGTCTTTAGAGTCTTTTGCATCTTTACCATTTTTGCTATCTTTGCTATCTTTTGCGTCATCATTCGACTTACTAACAGCATCGCTACTGTTTACAGACAGCACAGAATTCATGTCGGAAGCATCAATAAGACACGAAGTATTTCCTTCATATACAAAACGCTCAGTAAGCTCAACGCTACCGCCCATCGGAACGTTTTGAGATTTCACAGAAAGCTCAATATTAATATCGTGCGCAGTGCATCGGGGAGTGAGACCAACCGGGCGCGGCTCAGGCACGGATTTTCTAGAAACATCAACTTCATGCCCTGCAATCGCTCCGCCAACTGCAGCAAGTCCCTTACCTAAGCTAATGACGCAAAATATTGCCAGCGACACAATCAAAAAAAGCACTACACACACAAAAACGCGTCTGCGAAAATACATTTTTTGCTGCGACGTGCTCATTTTTTTGCCGGATTTACGCAATTTACTGCGATTAAATATGGCGCTCGCTTTGCGCTGCACCTGTCGCTTTATTTTGCGCTGTATTCCGGATGGTGTGAACATATTATCCATTGTAATGCATAGTTTGATGTGCTTACTTGCCGCCGGCGAAACCGAGCTGTCTCCACGCTTCGTACACTGCAATAGAAGCGCAATTTGTAAGATTTAAGCTACGAAGCGAAGGTCGCATTGGAAGACGAACCTGCTCTGCCACATGCGGGCCTGCCATAACATCCATCGGATCCGGAATATCTCCAGGTTCTGGACCAAAAAGCAGAATATCGTTCGGCTTGTACTCAATTTCAGTGTAAAGTTTCGTAGCATTTGCGGTAAAAGCAATAATTCGCGAATTAGGCATCGACTCAACTAAATTCTCAAAATTCGGGTGCAAAACAACGTGAGCCATATCGTGATAATCCAAGCCTGCGCGACGCAATTTAGTATCGTGCAAATTAAACCCAAGCGGTTCAACCAAGTGCAAAATCGTGCCAGTTACAGCGCAAAGACGAATCGCAGAACCGGTATTTCCTGGAATACGAGGGGAGTAGAAGCAAAGATGAGGCGTGTGCGTTTCCGCTCGCGCGGCATCGTCGGCGCTGAGCATGGCGTCCATAACGCTAATTGGATTTCCATGAGCGTCGGTTACAAGCTCGTCAGGGCCATAGTTTGACTTGCGGTAGCCGTACTCGTACATTTGCTCTACGCGACTTGCGGCGGCTTTGTGTGCGTCGGTTTGCTCTTCGGCTTTTGCCGCTGCTTCTTGCGTATTCTCGCTGTTATCCATTCTATTCCTTAGCTTTTAAGTATTCCTTACGTAACTTCGTAATCGTAACGTATTTAGTTTACTCGCAACTTGCACATTATGTTTCATTGTTTTGGGAAACATTTGTCGTGTGGTTTTCTCGCGTTTGGAGGGTTTGGGGTTGCGTATCGCTCCAAATGTGGGGTGGTTTTCTCGCGTTTGGAGGGTTTGGGGTTGCGTATCGCTCCAAACGCGCGCAATTTTTCCGGCGTTTGTTGTCGGTTTTTTATTGGCGTGGTGATAGCTGCGAAAAGTCCGGAGCTTTCGCTAGAATAGACAGTCTGTGTAAGGTGTGTCATATAGCGGGCATGCTCATGGAACCGAAGAAGGCGCCCGCGAATCAAAATATGCTTAAATAAGCACCAAATTTGCCGCGATTTTCTTCAGTTTTCAAATATTGATATTAACTAGCGAGTGATAAAGGAACGTCCATTGGCTGCTGAACAAGCTATGACGAGCACCACGAAAGTCATCGCACGTGCTGACGAGCATGATATTAAACTGCACAAAGCGTCAGATCGTGTGAATTTTGGCTCCATTTGTGAGCCTATTGATGTGCCATACCTCCTCGGCGTGCAAACCGACAGCTTTGATTGGTTGATCGGCTCTGAGCGCTGGAAGAAGCGCGTCGCTGAAGACGAGGCAAACGGAACTCACACCGTGCCTCATGTTTCCGGTCTTGACGAAGTCTTCCAGGAGATTTCCCCAATCGAGAACTTTGCTGAGACAATGAGCCTCACATTCTCCGACCCATACTTTGAAGAACCACGCCACACTGTGCTCGAGTGCAAGGAAAAGGATTACACCTATTCCGCTCCACTTTATGTGAACGCTGAGTTTGAAAACGGCGAAACTGGCGAAATTAAGAGCCAGACTGTTTTCATGGGTGATTTCCCACTTCAAACTCCTCACGGTACCTTCATTATTGGCGGAACCGAGCGAGTAATCGTTTCTCAGCTTGTGCGCTCTCCAGGCGTGTACTTCGACCGTGCGCAAGATCGCACTTCCGACAAGGATGTTTTCGGTGCGAAAATTATCCCAAGCCGCGGTGCATGGTTGGAATTTGAGATCGACAAGCGCGACGTTTTAGGCGTTCGCGTAGACCGCAAGCGTAAGCAGTCCGCAATCGTATTCCTTATGGCAATCGGCATGACGAAAGACGAAATTGCCGAAGCTTTCCAAGGATATCCTCTTGTTTTGGATGCGCTCGCAAAAGAGCCTATCGATACGCAAGACGATGCACTTACCGACTTGTATCGTAAGATTCGCCCGGCTGACACTGCAACTCCAGAAGCTGGCCGCAATCTTCTCGACTCCTTCTACTTCAACACAAAGCGTTACGATTTGGCTCGCGTTGGCCGCTACAAGATCAACCGCAAGCTTGGTCTCGAAGCAGACTACAGTGATCGCAGCTTGAACCGCGAAGATATTATCGCCACTATCAAATATTTGGTAACCTTACACGCAGGCGAAAAAACCTTCCCAGGTAAGCGCGATGGTCAAGACGTGCAGTTGCGTGTTGACGTTGACGATATTGATCATTTCGGCAACCGTCGTATTCGTCAGGTTGGCGAGCTTGTGCAGAATCAGCTTCGTACTGGCTTAAGCCGCATGGAGCGCGTTGTGCGCGAACGTATGACAACTCAGGATGCGGAAGCAATTACTCCACAGTCCTTGATTAACATTCGTCCAGTAAACGCAACTATTAAGGAATTCTTCGGAACTTCCCAGCTCAGCCAGTTTATGGATCAAAACAATCCATTGGCAGGCGTTACGAACAAGCGTCGTCTTTCCGCACTCGGCCCTGGTGGTCTTTCTCGCGATCGCGCTTCCATGGAAGTTCGAGACGTGCACCCATCCCACTTCGGACGTATGTGCCCAATCGAATCCCCAGAAGGTCCAAACATCGGTCTTATCGGTTCTTTGGCAACCTTCGGACGCATCAACCCATTCGGCTTCATCGAAACCCCATACCGCAAGGTTGTTAACGGTCACGTAACTAACGAAGTCGAATACATGACTGCAGACCGCGAAGCTGAGCACGTTATTGCTCAGGCAAACCAGGAACTCGACGAAAACGGCAACTTCGTTGGCACTCAGGCACTTGCCCGCGTGGACGAAGAAGAAGCAGTCGATGTGCCTGTAAGCACTGTAGATTACATGGACGTTTCCCCACGCCAGATGGTTTCCCTCGGCGCTTCCTTGATTCCATTCTTGGAGCACGACGAAGGCCACCGTGCTTTGATGGGTACGAACATGCAGCGTCAGGCTGTGCCGCTTATTAAGTCCGAGCGACCACTTGTTGGCACTGGCTCTGAATGGCGTGCAGCAGTTGATTCTGGCGACGTAATCTTGGCAGAAAAGCCAGGTGTTGTAACCTACGTTTCTGCAGATATTATTCGCGTTATGAACGACGATGGAACTCAGTCCAGCTACAAGCTTTCTAAGTTCCAGCGTTCTAACCAGACTACTTGCTACAACCAGGTGCCACTTATTAAAGATGGCGAGCGTGTTGAAGCTGGTACTGTTTTGGCAGATGGTCCTGCAACCGAAAAGGGCGAACTTGCATTGGGTAAGAATTTGCTCGTTGCATTCATGCCTTGGAATGGTTACAACTACGAGGATGCTGTGATTATTTCCCAGCGTCTTGTGCAAGACGATACGCTTTCTTCTATTCATATTGAAGAATACGAAATCGATGCTCGCGAAACCAAGCTTGGTTCCGAAGAGATTACTCGCGATCTTCCAAACGTTGGCGAAGATGCGATTGCAAATCTTGACGAGCGCGGCATTATTCGCATCGGTGCTGAAGTTGAAGCCGGCGACATTTTGGTTGGTAAGGTAACTCCTAAGGGTGAAACCGAGCTTACTCCAGAAGAGCGTTTGCTTCGTGCAATCTTCGGCGAAAAGAGCCGCGAAGTGCGCGATACTTCTTTGCGCGTGCCACACGGCGAAACCGGTACTGTGATTGCAGTTAAGGAAATCACTCGCGAAGACGCTGAAGACGACGGTGACGAGCTTCCAAACGGCGTGAACCAAATGATTCGCGTCTACATCGCTCAGCATCGTAAGATTACGCAAGGCGATAAGCTTTCCGGCCGTCACGGCAACAAGGGTGTTATTTCCCGCATTTTGCCAGAAGAAGATATGCCATTCTTGGCTGATGGTACTCCAGTTGACATCATGCTTAACCCATTGGGCGTGCCTTCTCGAATGAACTTGGGCCAGGTGCTCGAGCTTCACTTGGGTTGGATTGCTCACGCTGGCTGGGATATTAACTTGGATCCAGACCTTGAGGCTGCTTGGAAGAAGTACGTGCCGCAGGGCGCTGAGCATGGCGATCCATGCACTCCAGTTGCAACCCCAGTATTCGACGGCGTTCGCCCAGAAACTTTGAAGGGCTTGCTTTCTACAACGCTCGCAAATCGCGATGGTGAAAAGCTTGTTGGTTCAGACGGTAAGGCAACTTTGTTTGACGGTCGCACTGGCGAGCCATTCCCGAAGCCAATTTCTGTGGGCTACATGTACATTTTGAAGCTGCATCACTTGGTTGATGATAAGATTCACGCACGTTCCACTGGTCCTTACTCCATGATTACCCAGCAGCCGTTGGGTGGTAAGGCTCAGTTCGGCGGCCAGCGCTTCGGCGAAATGGAAGTGTGGGCGCTCGAGGCTTACGGTGCTGCTTACACATTGCACGAAATGATGACCACGAAGTCTGATGACGTCGACGGTCGCGTGCGAGTGTATGGCGCTATTGTTAAGGGCGATAACCTCCCACCAGCAGGCATTCCTGAATCCTTCAAGGTGTTGCTTAAGGAAATGCAGTCGCTTTCCCTTAATGTTGAAGTGTTGAACGCTGAAGGCGTTGCAATCGACATGAAGGATGAAGAGGACGACCCAGTTTCATCTTCCGACGATCTTGGCTTCAATATTGGCGCTCGACCAGATTCGTCCGCCAAGGAAGACCAGATTGCTGTTGAACCTGAATACCAGTGATTCGGTAACCGATTCGGTAACGAACACACTTTAAGAAATTAAGAAACATTAGAAAACAATTTCATGAGACAGGACGATAAGAGTGCTGGACGTCAACGCATTTGACAAACTGAGGATTGGACTGGCCACCGCCGAAGATATCCGTAGCTGGAGCCACGGCGAAGTAAAGAAGCCAGAAACCATTAATTACCGTACCCTAAAGCCAGAGAAGGACGGTCTGTTCGGTGAGCAGATCTTCGGTCCAACTCGCGACTGGGAGTGCGCGTGCGGCAAGTATAAGCGCGTGCGCTTTAAGGGAATCGTGTGCGAGCGATGCGGTGTAGAAGTTACCCGCAGCCGCGTTCGCCGCGAACGCATGGGTCATATTGAGCTTGCAGCTCCGGTAACACACATTTGGTTCTTCAAAGGTGTGCCAAGCCGTTTGGGCTACTTGCTCGACATTGCACCTAAGGATCTTGAAAAAGTAATCTACTTCGCAGCCTACATGGTTACGAAAGTCGACGAAGAGCAGCGTCATCAAGATCTTCCAGATTTGCAAGACGAATTCGATACTGAAATCGGCAATCTTCGCAAGCGTCGCGATAACGAAATCGAAGCGCGCGCAAAGAAAGTTGAAGAAGACTTGCACGAGCTGGAAGAATCTGGCGACGGTAAGGGTGCTGCAAAATCTAAGTTGCGCGCTAGTGCAGAACGCGAAATGTCTGCTATTCGCACTCGCTACGATGAGCAGATTCAACGTTTGAACGCCGTGTTTGACCGCTTCAAGGGCTTGCGTGCAGGAGACATGGAAGGCGACGTTGACTTGTGGCGCGAGATGGAAGATCGCTACGGCGACTACTTCGAAGGCTGCATGGGTGCTGAAGCTATTAAGAAGCGTTTGCAGGACTTCGATTTGAAGTCTGCCGCAGAAGAGCTTCGCGCAGAAATCGACAATGGAACCGGTCAGCGCAAGGCTCGCGCTTTGAAGCGACTGAAGGTTGTAAACGCATTCTTGACTACTGGAAACAAGCCAGAAGCTATGGTTTTGGACGTAATTCCAGTAATCCCACCAGATTTGCGACCAATGGTTCAGCTTGATGGTGGTCGTTTCGCAACTTCCGATTTGAACGATTTGTACCGTCGCGTAATCAACCGTAACAACCGTTTGAAGCGACTTATTGAGCTCGGCGCTCCTGAAATCATGCTTAATAACGAAAAGCGCATGCTTCAGGAAGCAGTCGACTCGCTCTTCGACAACGGTCGCCGCGGCCGCCCAGTAACTGGCGCATCCAACCGACCATTAAAGTCGCTTTCCGACATGCTTAAGGGTAAGCAAGGCCGATTCCGCCAGAACTTGCTCGGTAAGCGTGTTGATTATTCCGGCCGTTCCGTAATCGTCGTTGGCCCAAGCCTTCGCATGCATCAGTGCGGTTTGCCAAAGCCAATGGCATTGGAGCTTTTCAAGCCGTTCGTTATTAAGCGTTTGGTAGATCAGGGCTTCGCTCAGAATATGAAGAGCGCAAAGCGTTTGGTTGACCGCGGCGACTCCGAAGTTTGGGGCGTGCTCGAGGAAGTTATTTCCGAGCATCCTGTGCTTCTTAACCGCGCACCTACACTTCACCGCTTGGGTATTCAGGCATTTGAGCCAATTTTGGTTGAAGGTAAAGCAATCCACCTGCCACCACTTGCCTGCGCAGCATTCAACGCAGACTTCGATGGTGACCAGATGGCAGTGCATCTTCCGCTTTCTGCAGAAGCTCAGGCTGAAGCGCGCACTTTGATGATGGCTTCCGACAATATCTTGAAGCCAGCAGACGGTCACACCGTTACAATGCCTTCTCAGGATATGATTTTGGGTCTTTACTACTTGTCTACCGTAATTGAGGGAGCCAAGGGTCAAGGCCGAGTCTTCTCCTCGCTTGCTGAAGCTGAAATGGCTCTCGACAAGCATGAGATTGACATGCAAGCTAAGGTGCTGATTCGCGTTCCTTCAGACTTCGTATTGCCAAAGAATTGGGAGCCTTCCGAGCTTAAGGTTGTTGATCCTGAGCCTGGCAGCCCAGACGTTGTGCGCGAAGAGCGTTTTAAGGACGGAACTGTACTGTTTGCAACTTCTTGCGGACGCATTTTGTTCAACGGAACTTTGCCAGTCGACTATCCGTTCGTAAACGAGCAGGTGCCGAAGGGCGTACTTTCTAAGATCGTCGACGAAATCGCAACCCGCTATTCTACAGCTCAAGTTGCTGCAACACTCGACGCTTTGAAGGATCTCGGCTTTACTCGCGCTCCTTGGTCTGGCGTAACAATGGCATTCTCCGACATTGTGCTTCCTCCAAATCGCGAGCAAATTGCGCAAGATTACGAGGATCAGGCTGCAAAAATCAACTCCCAGTACGATATGGGTCTTCTTACCGATGAAGAGCGTCGTCAAGAGTTGATCAACTTGTGGACTGAATGCACCGACAAGGTTGCAGACGCAATGCGCGAAAACTTCCACGACGACAATAACGTGAACATCATGGTTCAGTCTGGCGCACGTGGTAACTGGATGCAGATTCGCCAGATTGCTGGTATGCGAGGCCTCGTGGCAAACCCTAAGGGTGAGATTATTCCTCGACCTGTTAAGTCAAACTACCGCGATGGTCTGTCCGTGTTGGAGTACTTCATCTCCCAGCACGGCGCTCGTAAGGGTCTGGCAGATACCGCACTTCGTACGGCAGAATCTGGCTACTTGACTCGTCGTCTTGTGGACGTTTCGCAGGAAGTAATCGTGCGCGAAGAAGATTGCGGCACTAAGCGCGGTCTTATGATGAAGATTGCTGATCGCGACGAAAACGGCAATTTGACGCTTGTTAAGGCTGCTGATGGTGGCCCATACTCGCGCTTGCTTGCTGCAGACGTAATTGACCCTGCCGACGGCACAACAGTTTTGGCAAAGTGTGGAGATGCGCTTTCTATGGACGTTTTGCGTGATTTGGTTGCGCATGGCGTTGAGGAAGTTAAGGCGCGTTCTGTGCTTACTTGCGAATCTAAGCGCGGCGTTTGCGCAAAGTGCTACGGCTGGTCCTTGGCTACGAGCCGACTCGTGGATGTTGGTGAGGCTGTTGGTATTGTGGCAGCACAGTCCATTGGTGAGCCTGGTACGCAGCTTACGCTTCGTTCCTTCCACTCTGGTGGTGTTGCTTCGGCTTCCGATATTACGCAGGGTCTTCCTCGTGTTACGGAGCTTTTCGAGGCTCGTACTCCTAAGGGCGAGGCTCCAATCGCTGAGTTCCCAGGCGTTGTGAAGGTTGAGGATACCGACCACGGCCGTCAGGTGACTTTGACTCCAGACGACACTACTGTTGAGCCAATCGTTTACCCTGTGACGCGTCGTGCTCCAATGCTGGTAAAGGATGGCGAGCATGTTGACGTTGGTACGCAGCTGATTGAAGGTTCTGTGGATCCTAAGAAGATTCTTCGAATCCTTGGTCCTCGTGCGGCTCAGGTGAATATTGTGGAAGAAGTTCACAACGTTTACCGTTCTCAGGGCGTTGATATTCACGACAAGCACATTGAGGTTATTGTGCACCAGATGCTTCGCCGTATTACGGTGATTGATTCTGGTGACACTGAACTTCTTCCTGGTGAGCTTGTGGATCAGGCAAAGTTCCGCGAGGCAAACTTGGCTGCTGTTAAGAACGGTGGCAAGCCTGCTGCTGGTCGACCAGAGCTTATGGGTATTACCAAGGCTTCTTTGGCTGCGGATTCTTGGCTTTCTGCCGCATCCTTCCAGGAGATTACGCGCGTGCTTACTGAGGCCGCCTTGAGCCAGAAGGAAGATGACCTTAAGGGCTTGAAGGAGAACGTTATTATCGGTAAGCTCATCCCAGCTGGTACTGGTTTGGCGCGTTACCGCAACGCTAACGTTGAGCCTGATCCTCAGGTGCGCGACTCCATTTACCCTAACTTCGGTTTGGGTGGTGCGGATAGCACGCCTTCGAACTTCGGTGAGAGCGATATGGGCGATGTTGACTTCTCCAACATTGATTTTGGCGACATGAAGCTCGGCGACGACTTTAATCCAGATGACTTCCTTGATGATCAAGGCGGTCAGGGCGATTATGGCGACGAAGCTGAGTGATTGCGATAATCTGATATAAATTGGGGCTTCAAGCTTTCGGGCTTGAAGCTCCTTTTTGTTACTGGCGCAGTTGGTGTTCTGCGCGCGTGTCTCTTGCGTAATCTTACGTAACTACTTATTTTCGTGCGTTCAATACCTTTTTCGTGCGCTCAATACCTTTTATCCACAATGCGTTAATCTGATTGCGAAATTATTGTCAAGTCGAATAACCTCAGTCGTATGATTGCAGCAAATACTAGTACTATCAGCATGGTTTCAAGCGCTGAACAAGAGCATCGATGCATCATACCTATTAATTCAGCTCAAAGACTAATAAATCTACGCACGATGTTGTTTATTTGTTACTGGCGCAGTTGATTTAAAAAAGTTACGCAGTAAAAGTTACGCAGTGCGTGGCGGATTGGAAAAGATATTTAGATAATGTTGGGGGCATTATGGCAGAAGAGAATAAAGAGATTGTTGTAATAGATGGAACTACGCTTAAAAGTAAGATTCACTATATAAGAAATCAAAAAGTTATGCTTGATTCGGATTTAGCTGAAATTTATGGTTATGAGACAAAAATGTTTAATAGACAGGTCAAAAGGAATATTGAAAAATTTGATGACGATTTTATGTTCCAATTAACCGATGAGGAAGTATCTGAACTTTCAAGGTACCATTTTGGCACCTTGAACGATGGGCAAGTATCTGAACTTTCAAGGTCGCATTTTGCGACCTTGAACAAAGCGCAAGGTAGAGGCAGTAATATTAAATACAAGCCCTACGCCTTTACAGAACAGGGAATCTATATGCTTATGACCGTATTAAGGGGAGAGCTGGCAGTTAAGCAAAGTAAGGCTTTAATACGAATGTTTAAGCAGATGAAAGATTTCATTATTGAAAATAGAGACTTTCTTAGCTCAAAAGAAATGGCGCAACTGTTATTGCAAACAAGTCAAAATACAAATTACATAATGCAGCATCCAAAAGAAATAGCAAATATAAATGATAAAATTAGCACCTTTGCAACAAAAGAAGATCTGAAAAAGGTAATGGATAATTTTATAGATAGTAACACCTACAAGCATTTTCTTTTGCTGAATGGAGATAAGATAGAAGCAGATGTTGCCTATACAAAAATATATAAGTCAGCAAAGAAAAGCATCTATGTTATAGATAATTATATAGGGCTTAAAACATTGGAACTCTTAAGGGCTGCAAGAGATAACATGCAAATCATAGTTTTTAGCGATAATGTAAGAAATAAAGATATGCTTACGAAAAATATTTTAGATGATTTTAGAAAAGACTATCCTAATATAGATTTGAATTTGAAGATAGCTGATAAAAAATACCATGATAGATATATTGCAATAGACTTTGGGGCAGAAAATGAGGCCTTTTATCTTTGTGGAGCATCATCAAAGGATGCAGGAAATAAAATATCAAGTATTACCAGGATAGAAGAATCGTCGAAGGATATGTATCATACAATGTTTGCTGGAATGTTAAACAATAAGAATTTGAAAATTTAATACACAGAGAACAAAGTAGATAGTTGTATGAGCTTTAAGCAAGACGGTAGAAATAAAAATCTATCGTCTTTTTAATTACTGCAAATTAGAGAACGCGTGTGTTCTGCGTTAGTGGCTGATTTTGGTTGTTTTGGGACATGCGTGCAGATTGGCGACTGCGTTAGTAACGTATGGTTGCTTGTTTTGACAAGATGTATACAAGAGATTATGCTATATATAACATAAAACAGGGGGTTGGGGAATTGTTTGATGTGATTTTTTACAGTGATAAGGATGGTGATAAGCCAGTACGTGAGTTTATTAAAAGTTTAGATGTTAAGTTGCGAGCAAAGGTGGTTTCGGATTTGCGTCGTTTGGAGATGTTAGGAAGCGACGCAAGAGAGCCGCTTAGTAAGCATGTTGGCAACCATATTTTTGAGCTTCGCACTATTTTAGGTAGCAACATAGTGCGTATTTTATACTTTTTTGATGCTAATAAAATTATTGTTGCCACCAATGGGTTTGTTAAAAAGCAGCAGAAAACTCCGCGTAGTGAAATATTGGTAGCTATGCAGAGAAGGGCTGAATATTTTAATAGAAAGATGGGCTTGTGATGGAAAAGCAAGAGTTGCAGGGAATGCAAGTGGGGCAGGGAACGAGTGCAGTACAGGAAACGCGAATGAATGATTTGCATGAACTCACGGACGAGCTTATGAAGGATCCCGAGTTCAAGAAAGAGTATGATGCGCTTCAGTCGGAAAGAGACTTGACTATGTCGCTTGTTATGGCTAGAAAAAAGGCTGGTTTGACTCAGGCTGAGCTGTCGGAGAAGACAGGTATAAGTCAGTCGGATATTAGCAGGTTGGAAAATGGTTCGAGGAATCCGACTATTGCTCTTTTGAATCGTATTGCAAGTGCTTTGAACGCGACTTGCAGGATTGAGTTTGTGCCGAATGTGCGACAATCTGCTTGAGTGCTGCGATTTAGCGCTCAACTTGCCTTGTACTTTCCAAACGAACTTGTTGGAAATTCTGACAGGTTGACTTTTCGTTAGGAATATAAAGAAAGCACAATCGTGTGCGCGCTTGCGCGTAAAGCCCACTGGGCTTTACACAATATGCAAGCGCTATCGCATTGGGTCGCTTTTCGCGCTACGCTTAAGCGAAAAGCGAGTCAATTGTATTTGTATCTTATTGGATTATTGCTCGGCAGATTACGCTTTCTTAAGAAATAAAGAAAGCGTAATCGTGTGCGCTCCGACGCTGAAAGCACACTGTGCTTTCAGCATTGAGTCGTCGCTACCGCATCGATTTGCTTTTTCACGCTACGCTTTGAGTGAAAAAGCAAGGCGATGCGACACGCCGTTATTTGGTTTTGAGAAAAAAATAAAAACGCGCAAAAAGCGACTGAGCTAGTAATTTGACACCTCCAAACCCATTGATTTTTAACGATTTTTGTACCGGGGGGGGGGTAGATGCTCAGAAATATAAACATTTGACTATGTTATACTTCACGTTATTTTTCGTCTAATTATCAGCTATTATTGTATTTACTCATGGTTGAGCGTTATCGCACAATTGCGAAAAATAGCTGAATGATGAAGGTTGAAGTTGTATTCTGCATTCGCATCGTGTGTTTACAGTCGTGCGTCTGCGTTGATGCAGTTGTTACAACATTATAATCTTTTTTGTTTGGTCTACGATCGGCCTTTTTGAGTCTAAATAAAGAGAATAAGACGATTAATTGATTTATTGAAGAGAGGGAATATGCGTCTAAAGACTTTAAAGTTAAAGCGCGCTGTTGCCGTATTAGCCGCGACCTGCACACTCGGAACGTGCTGCGTTGCAGGCTCCATTGCCTGGGCTGCTGGTGAGCAGGATGCAGGTGCAAACACCGGAAACATCGATGCTAGTAAAAAAGACAGCGGTACTTCTATTACTATCCACAAGTACGATGGTGGTATTTCCAAAACCAAAGCTACAGGTACAACGCAAACTGTTTCAGGCAGAAATCAAGTTAAAGGTGTTGAGTTCAAAATCTGCAAGGTAACTCTTGCAACTGGTAATAATGCGGATGAAAAGAAGATTGATTTGTCTACACCTGAAGGCTGGAAGAGAATCAAAGACATTCAGGATCTCGACCCTTCTTCTCCTACGAAGAATGCAGATTCATTCTTAAAAGCCCCGAAAGGCGGCACTGCTAAATTTGCGCTCAGTACTGACTGCAAGACACAAACAACTGGTGACGATGGTTCCACCAAGTTTGATGGTCTTGCCGAATCGCTTTACTACGTTGAAGAGTCTGACACAAAGGATGCTCAAATTAAGGATGGAGATAAGTGGAAGTCTGTAACTGTTACAGGCAAGGTTGATCCATTCTTCATCACAACGCCTTTGCCTCACAAGACTGAGAATTCATGGGAATGGTTGTACAACGTCGATGTGTATCCAAAGAATGATACCAGTAACGACCTTCCTACCAAGACACCAAAGGATCCAACCAAGCTTTATGTTGCTGATGACGGAAGTACTATCATTCCATGGGATATTTCTATTCCTTTAGTGCCTCCTTCTGACAACCAGAGTTATAAGCATATTGGATTCGTCGATTCCCTTCCTGAAGGTTTGACGTATGCTGGCTTAGATGAAGCTAACGTTAAGCTTGCTAAGAAAGGAAAGGCGAAAGACTCTACGGCAAGTGATGTAACGCTTCAAGCTGCTGACTACACTGCTACTCCTTCTTCAGATAATAAAAAAGTAACGTTTAGCCTTACTGATTCTAGGTTGGCAGAAATCAACAAAGATTTCAAGACCAATACTTACGTTCTGAAGGTTACTTTAAAGACTAAGGTTACTAAGGGAACAAAGAACTTCACTAACTTTATTACTGGCTGGATTGACAACAGCAAGATTGGTGATGGTGATCAGGATCACCCATGTGTTCCAACTGAGCAAAATCCATGCGATAAGAACCCTCACGGTACTTCTCACTTTGCTACCTTGAAGATCACCAAGGTTAATGATGCTGATACTAAAGAAAAGGGCAAGAAGCCATTAAAGGATGCAGAGTTCACTGTTTATCCAGTTAAAGAAGGTACAAAGATTGCCGATGTTACAGGTAATGCTGCAACTAAGGCTACTATCGAGGCAAAGCTTGATAAAGGTACGGACGATGCCAACGCTATCAAGCTTAAAGCAACTGATGATAATGGTGTAACAACTGCGGACTTGTTCATTGGCAATGGTGATGATGCTAAATCTAAGATTTACTGCGTTGTTGAGACCAAGGCTCCTGCCGGCTTCAAATTGAATGAAACCCCAACTTGCTACGATGTTAAAGTAGAAACCAAAGAGGATGTAAAAGCAGGTTTTAAGAGTGACAACGCTCATGAGATTGTCAACTCCACAGCCACCGAACTCGACAAGATTCTTGGCAACTTGCCTATGACCGGTGCTCGCGGCTTGGTGATTTTGACGGTTTGCGGCATTGTTGGCATCGCTGGCACGCTCTTCTACATCGTGATGAAGCGTCGCAAGGAGCAGGAACAGGAGTAAAACTCAATCGGCTGGCTGAGTGACTTAGTTGGCTGTGTGGCTTGAACGATTGTTCAGCTGATTTGGCTCTGCCGGTTGCACAGTTTGGTTTCGAAACAAGCTATGCAACCGGTTTGAGCGGATTAGTTGTGCAGTTATTCAGTTGTGTGGATATTCGTGTGGTGAGATTTGAGGTTTTCGCACTGAGTGAGGGATGCTCGCGCGCTTTGACCGAGCTTGAAATCAATGGGATTTCAAGCTCCGTCAAAGCATGATTTGGCATTTAAAGCACACCATGCTTCACATGCTAAATCAGCCGAACGGCTATGCTGCGGATTATGCGCGGAAGCAGGTCGGAGCTCAAACGCCGGAAATCTCCGTCAAATGTTTCCGAACAACGCAAAAACGACAACAAACTCCGGATATTCCTCAGCAAATGTTTCCGAAGCTTTGCAGTTTTGCTCTGCTGAAGTTGCTTCTGAAGCTTTGCATCATTGCTTTGCAGGCGCTGATTCCTGTTGATTAGCGGACACTAGCATTTATGCTGCTGCACACACCACACCAAGCACTCCTACCACACAACAAAACACTAGCGGTTTTACTAATAGTGGGAGATAGGAATTGCTTGTCGAGCAATATAAAAGCGGAACGATAGTAATAATCTTGTTGATAAATACTATTTTTGCAGAAAAAGTAAGTAAAAAAACTAAACTCAACTACGCAACCGCTAAGTCCAAATAAGGTATAAGAGCGGAGCGCTGCGAGATAAGTAATTCCTATCTCACACAGCCACTCCAGAAACCTGCCAGCCAAACGCCAGTCAAAATTCATAGCCAAAACTCAAGAATGTCGAAAACAAAATCGTGAGAAAAGAAAACCACCCAAACTCGCGCAACAACGCAAAAAACTGGCACTTCTCTAAGTCCTGTATAATCCCCGCTTTGCTGTTGCTCGCGTCGTTTGCGTCGCTTATTTATCCGCATGCCGCCATGTGGCTGAGTCAGTATCACATGTCGGAGGTTGCGGCTGAGTACGCGAAGCTTATTACGCATGCGGTTCCTGCTCCGCACGAGCAGTTGCGCCGCGCGCGCGAGTACAATCAGAAGCTTTCGTCTGGCGCTATTTACGAAGCGAATACGAATATTCCAACTTCGCATGGAGAAACGTCGGATGCTAGTCAGGACTATTGGGATCAGTTAAAAGCTAACGATGATGGCCTTATGGCTCGTCTTCGTATTAAGAAGATTGATCTTGATTTGCCGGTTTACCACGGCACGGAGGATGCCACTCTTCTGAAGGGTCTTGGCCATTTGCGTGGAACTTCGCTTCCGGTTGGAGGAAAGGGCACGCGCTCGGTTATAACCGGCCACAGGGGTCTTGCTAGTGCGGAAATGTTCACGCGTCTTGACGAAATCGTTAAGGGTGACACTTTTACGATTGAGGTTTTCGACGAGATTCTTACCTATAAGGTAGTTGACAAAATCGTTGTGAACCCGGACGAAACGAAGAAGATTGCGGCTGTGCCTGGCAAGGATTTGGTGACGCTGATTACTTGCACGCCTCTCGGTATTAACACGCAGCGCATTTTGGTGACTGGTGAGCGAGTTGTGCCAACGCCTGCTGCGGATAAGGCGCTTCGTGGCAAGAAGCCGGATGTTCCGCGATTCCCTTGGTGGGTTTTGGGATGCTTTGGAAGCTTGTGCGTGGTGGGCGGCTACATTTGGTGGGCTGGTTTGCCGGTTAAGAAGAAAAAGAAGGAAGACGAAGAAGATAGTGCGAAAGATAGCGAGTCAAGTAGTGCGAAAGATAGCGCGAAAGATAGCGCAAAAGATAACGCAAGTAGCGCAGTAACTAGCGTTGCAACTAGCGCTGTACGCAGAGAAAATCTTGCGCGTGAGGAAGCTAGGGCGATTGCGAATCGGCCAAAAAAGAGGCCGAAGGTCAAAAAGTCTAGCTCGCGTAAGAAACGTAAGAGGGGCAGTCACGGCGAAAAGACGTTCGACTGGCTTATAAACATTCTCGGTTTATAAGCGATTGCGTATAGCAACAAAACTGAATACTAAAACTGAATATTAAAACTTAAAAACTAAAGCTTAACAACAAAACTTAATATCAAAACTTAATATCAAAACTTAAAAACAAACTTACGTTGCCGCGAGGCTACGTAAAGCGCGTAAAACAATGTAAAACAGGTGGAATTATGAAGAGTATTTGGACGATTATGCTAAACGTTCTTGTTCGCATAGGTCAGTTGACCCAGTGCGCAACTCGTGCGGCTGTTCGTGCGGCTAAGCGCGCGGATCAGCATGTGTATCGTGCGCTCGTTAGCGCTTTCCCTAGTGCGCTTAAGACAGTGCTGGTGTGCGCTATTTCTGTGGCTATGTGGCTGCCTGTTTGCTTGACTGCTGAAACTGCGGTTGCGGCGGATGGTGCTAATTCATCTTCTGAGACTTCCGCTAATACTGCTAACGAGGCTTCTAACAAAGCTGCTAACAATACTTCCGCAAATACTTCCGTAAATACTTCCGCAAGTCCAGATTCTCATTCTGGTTCTGAGTCGGTTTCTAATTCCGCCGATTCCGCTAATTCCGCCGCCTCTGCATCCTATCAATCGTTCTCCTCGTCTTCATACGCGTCCTCTGACCTTTCCTCATTACAGAGTTTCGGCAATCATCGAGTATTTGTAAACGAAAGCAATCCGTTCGCGCAAGATTTAAGCTTTGCAAGCGCAGATTCAAATTCCGCTTCTCAAAACATGTCACCTCTTGAGCGCGCTGCCAAAGAAGCTCAAGCCCAAGCACAAAACCGCGACGCTAATAATTACACAGCTCGTGAATCTTACGAAGTGTATCGCCCTGGATGCAACAAGGATTACGCTTTAGGTGCATGTATTACTACTGACGGCGACGGAGCTGGTTTGCGCGCCACTAACGGCCACGATTTGGATGTTAATAGTCTTGGATACAACTTGGAATCGGGTGACCAATTTGCTAGTGCAGCAACGAGACCTCGCGGCCACTACGAGAACGGTCCTGTGCCTGAAGATCCTTCCGGCACGGATCATTACGGCGCAACTTACTTCACTCCATACCCTAAGGGCACTTTTATTATGGGCCGTTTACGCAACATGGCCTTTAATTATAAGGGTTCCGGCGTCGACAGAATTAACTTGCCTATAGATGACACTGCAGATTTCGTGTTTGTAAAGCGTACTCCTAAGCTTTCCGGCGGCGGCTTCGTGTGGGATGTTATTTTTAACGCTGGCGGCCGTACTCAAGGCGCTGGTGCTGCTCTTGATTACTTTACGATTCCAAAAGGTCAGATCCTAGACAAGGGTAGTGAAGGCGGAAGGCAGTATATTCAGCGTGTTCTTTACAGTGGCAGGGAAGCTACTGCTTTGTATAAGAAGAAGCAAGGCAACAATAATCCTCCTCGCGAAACCTGCTCATTTTCTTGGGATAATCCTAACGGTTTATGCAGCATTAAAACTGACGGTAACGATTTTGATACTGGAGACGATTTAGTTGCAGCTTGGAATAAGATGCGTGGCACTGACGACAGTAAGAATGGCAATTATTCTAGGATTCTTCCGGATGCTGTAACAACTGAGGATTTGGGTAGTACTGAAGCTATTGGTTGGTGCCGTGATGGCACAGGTTTGGACTGCATTAGATCCAGTAGCTATGGTGCTTTGGATGAAGGCGATCTTAGAGTTGTTCCTAAAGTTGAAGGAAGCTATAGCAGAGGTTATAGTCCTGCTTATGTTGCTCTTGTGCAAAATCTTTATAGATCTATAAAAGATGACACGCAGCGCGTATTTAGTTTTGTGAACAATATTAAGTCTGGCGAAATTGCTTATACGTATAAGATTCACTTCACTACTACAACTTCTACGAATAAAAACGACGCATATTGCACTGCTAACAAGGGCGATGGCACGGGTTGTGAAAACTTTTCATTCTTCTACGCTGCAGGATCTTACTACGGTAAGAGACAGAGCAAAGGTTTTTATGGTGCTACTGATCCGTTTGGTGTTACTAAAGCCAGTAAATATTCCATGACTAATTTTGGTCGTGACGCTAACTTCTACATGTACACTGTAATGCATCAGCAGTGGTATGGTGCGCCGCGAATTATGGATATTCAGGCTCCTAGATACCACTTCCTTAAGGGTACTGGTTTGGGACCGTACAACAGTGACAGCGGTAATTATCTTAGGAACAGGCTTATTTCATTCTCTAGTGTGTTACTTGGAATAGTAAATCAGCCTTTGGGATCTTCAAGTCTTATGAACGAGAGTGAAGATATACGCTTATTGCCTGATTATTATTCTCCAAATAACGGCTATGCTAGAGGCAATCAGTGGTTCCGTAATCCTGGTATGAACGACCATAATACGAAGGATTCAACTCCTGGAAGGCATAAGCTTGAGCTTAGATATAACGATAGAACGTATCATATGAGCGAAACTCAGGATTTGTGGTATAGGGTTATTACGCAAGCAGACGTGTTTAAGCCTTTGCAAACTGAGGAATATGACGAAAATAACAAGACTCCTAAGTATTATTCTTACGATCAGCCGCTTCCTAATCCTCTTATTATTGATGATCGTGATAATAATGCTGGATTTGTGAATTTTGTTGGTAAACGTTCCGACTTGTATAAGCAGGTAATGGCTTTCGACCCTAACTTGTTCCCGCCTGTTAATAAGGATGAGTATGGTACAAGGCATAGGTATGGTTCCATAAAACAGAAGAAGGGTTCAAAGGCAAACAATTATCCGCTTGATGCGAGCTATTTGACTAGTAATCCGGATGGAGATTCTAATACTCCTCTTAAGAATCTTGCTGTTTATAAAGCTGAGTGGACGGATAAGTGGGGTGATGAGCCTCGCTCGAATACTCTTCAGGATGCTGATTTAAGCGTTGCTGCTAAAGTGCCTATTGTCAGCGTTGTAAATCCTTGCGGCCATTCTAAGATTCTTGACGAATACAAGGATAAAATTACCGGTCAGTCTAGGTCTTCTATTCAATTTAGATCCGTAGATAGTGACGATGCTTCCGCTGCAAACAACGATCGTGCAGCTATGGGTGAGGATCGTGAAGACAGCATGTCTGAATGCTGGCCTAAAGCGCAAAATGCTACTAAGCGTAATGTTTGGTTTGTAAGTAACGCTCCTAGACTGGTGATGACGGTAAGGAGTTGAAGCCGGGCGATCCTGTAAAGCAAGAATTGCAGACGAAAGTCTTGGATAAAATCAAGCGTATTTACAGAAACTGGATGCGAAACAAGTATAGTGCTCAGTTGCAGGATGGCAAGGATCCTAAAGTTTTGCCAAATTACGTGTTTGTAAAGTACGTAAAGATTACGTTCTGGGATAATTCGACTACTGTTATACCTGTTGTATTCCCGTACGTTGATTACGAGAAGCCAACGTTGGATGTAAAAGTGAGCGTGAATAATGGGGATCCTGTTGATGTTCCAGCTGATGGTTTGAAGATTCCTGTTAATAGCAAAATTAAGTTCTGGGTTAAAGGTCATGACGATAAGAGGATTTTGCTTGGTGTGAAGCCGAAGGAAGCTACTGACTACTTTACTAACGATAAAAATAAGAGATTCTTTGATGGTAAAAAAGTCGTTGTGCGCAATGATTTCGATATGATTACGACTAATCGTGATAGGAAGAATGATTGTGATAATCGTGGTTGCGGCGATTTTACTACTATAAGCTACGATCAGTTCATTCATAAAAATGGTGAATCTGATAGTCCGACGGATCAAGTTGGATGGGTTATTAACAGCAATAATTCTAAAGATGATGGTTCTCCTACAGTATTAGTGGGCGATCAGAATAGAAATCATGGTGTGCATGATTTGATATTCCACGGTTGGGATGCTGCAGGTAATTCCGTAATAAAGAAACTTAGGCTGATTATTGTATCTCCTGGTTACGGTTTGCCAAACGTTTGGTGGGATAAGAAGCCGAATGGGCATTATGTTGGGCGAGTGAATCCTTGGGATGAAGATAAGCGCGTGCGTTCGATTATGGTACGCATTTGGGCGCGCGGTAAGGAAGCTCCTAAGAAGGATCATAACTACTTTACGATGTGCCCGAATGATGGCAGCTGCTACGGCATTGTTATTCAGCGAGACGGTAATAAGAAGACTGATCTTTGGCATCAGGTTAATACGTATAACCACAATAATGATGCTGCAAGACCGGATGGGTCTAGAGCTGCTGAGGATAGGTCTGCTGAAGATAGGTCTGCTTTAGAGGACAGAGACGCGGCTGGCGATAAGGCAGCTGATGGCAAGTCGGCTGATGGCAAGGATAAAGATAAATCTAAAGCTGACGATAAGAATAAAGCTGGTGATAAGGCGAAAGTTGACAACAAGGCTAAAGCTGATAACGAAAAGACTGAAAATGCTAAACCTGGGGAGAACTCTACCCAAAATCAGCAGGGTAAGCAGGAACAAGGTCAGCAGCAGAAGTCGCAGAAGTCAGAAAATAAGCAGCAGGAGCAGCAGACTAATAAGTCTCAAACTAGCAACAAGCCTGCTTCTTTGAAGATTACTAAAGTGACTAAGAAGAATGCTAAGAAGCGCAATGTTCCGGGAAGGCGCGGTAGCGTAAAGCTTGCAGTTCTAAACGAAAGCGATTCTTCTAAGAAAGAAAATACACAAAAATCTGAAGTAAATAACGGTAGCAAGCAGAGTGATGCTGCTAAAACGTCCGAAAATGGTAGCGCAAGCAAGGATGACAAAGGCAGTAAAGATAGCAAGTCTTCCGATAAAAATGACTCCAAGAACGCTGAAGATTCTAAAGATGCTAAGTTGGAAGAATCTAAGGGTCAGGATCGAGATGCTGAAGGCGAAGATCGTTCTGTTGGAATGAATAACGATCAATGGCGTGAAGAATTTAGTAAGCGCATTATTACAGCAAATCTTGGAGACCATATCAAGGGTTGCACAGCTAACGGCGGCGACAGGTGCGAAATAACTTTTGATCCTGTAACTGGAAATATTGCGATTCCGGAATACTTTGCGGAAATTGGTTCCAGAATTTACGTAGACACTTACTCTGTGCCGGAAAATAATCCAGATTGGCGTCAAGATAAACTTTGGAAGCTTATGGAGCCAGGCAATCTTCAGGATTACGAAGAGTCCGACCCGCTTCCGCTCGATATTGCGTGGCCAAACGGCTTAGTGCAAGTGAACCCGTTTGAGCTTAATAATAACGAAATCGTGGCAATGCTTTCTTGGATGAGGCATGATAAGCGGAACGAGCGAATCTTCGGCTACCGCAAGGAAGAAATTGGCGTTAAAGGTGAAAATAAGTACGATACTTATGACCAATACGATAACGGTTTTAATCCTGCAAAAACTACAGCAAAGTATGCTTATGGTGAGAATAAGCCTCAATACTCATGCCAGTCGAAGACGGATCAGCAGTGGAAGCTGTGCTTAGGTGGTGTTACTGGTATTGGCAAGCTAGGAGAAATTTCCGAAAAGAAGTATGCCGAAAAGAAGCTTTCTTTCAAAAAGTTGGAAGCTGATGACGAGACTACGCTTAACCCGATTGACCATAAGGTGACGCGCTTCGTTGATATGCGTAAGGACTATACGTGGGGATTAGTAGACAACAACAAGAAAAGTGTTGACGGGCGAAATGACCCTGGATTTGACGGGCCGCAAAACGGCTTGCATGGAAATCAAAAGTTTGGCACGCAATACTTTGTGTACAAGTGGAACATAAACTCATACCGCAAGGGCGGCAATGGTAAGCCGTTAAACCTTCAGGATGTGCTAAAGCTTGTAAAAGGTACGCCTAGTATCAATACGAAAGATGAAAATAATCCGCAGCCTTCTCTAACTCCTATGAGCGCGGCGGATAATAAGCAATTTGACGCATGGAATGGTTCGTACCCTATGGCAGTCGATAATGGATTAGGTTACGCTGTGCACGATGGTACATGTGCTGCATCTATTGCTTCTCATAAAGGTGTTGCGCAAGAAGGTACGTGCCAGTGGCGAAATAAGCTTAATTTAGTTAAGTACACGCCTAAAGAATTTATTATGGATCGTTCTTCATTCTCTTACAATGCTTCTGTAAATATGAAGAACGGAAGTGAAGTACATATTACAGATAGGCTTATTGAAAATAAGGGTAGTCAGCATGCTGGTGAAGATAAGTATGTTAGTGAATATGCTATTCACAAGGACTTCCTTATGCCTGGCGGTGAAGATCTGAACGGTCAAGCGGATGGCGAAAATATTGGCGACATTATAACTAAGAATATTGATGTTGACACTATGAACGACTACGACGCGTACGGTGAAGGTACTTCGAAGCCTGAGGGATACGCAAATAACAGGCCGTTTATGCATGCGCAACTTTATGTGAATAATGGTCAGGTTACGAACGATCTTCTGCTTCGTGATCCTGGTAAGACGCCAGATAACACAACGAACGTGATAAACGTGTGGTTTATGCCGGTTGATAATGAGAAGCCGACTATTAGTGCGAAGAGTTATCAGGAGTGGGACGGTAAGCCGTGGGATATTCACGGAAGATGCATGATTAACGGCGATGTGAATAACTGCAATACAATTGATGATGATGTTATTACTCTTGATAAGAAAATTTATGAAAATAATACGAAAGCTTGGTATGAAGCTGATAAGGCTACGATTAATTTGCCTTCAGCGTTAAAGCTAGACGATGATTTCAATGAGTACGAACCAGGCAAAGGTGATCGCAAGTGGGTGCAAGGCCGTGGTTTTAATAGGAAATACGTTACTTTATACCCGAATAGTATAAACAGTAAAGTGCTGGTTAATAATCTGAATGTGTATATTCAAGCGAATAATATTCAGGATTCTAGTGGTAAAACTTCTAGTCCAATGCTGAAGTTTGTTAGTAACGGCGTTACGAATAAACATTTGCTTAGAAGGTTTGTTGAAAAATACAGAAGCACAGATTTAGACAATCCAAGTGTAAATAAGCAAACTGTATTTACAATGTATGCTGAAACTACAGATAGTGCTGGAAAGCAAAGTGCAAAAACTGTTGTTGGATGCTTTAAGGCTACGTGGACAGACATGGTGAAACCATCTGTTGTTGCGTACGATGGTAAAAGTGATGAATTTGCAAAGTATGATAGCTGGCTCAGCAAAGATGGTTCTTCACAAAATCGCGATTATAAAGTTGTAGTTAAATCAGGCTATGGAGCTAAAAGAATGGTAGTTTACTATCACCCTGCTTCAGAGCTTGAAAAGCCTGTTGCTGTTAATGGTCTTTTTGGATCTGCTACAAGTTCAAATGAACCTGACGTAGAAACCAGCATTGGTAAAACAATTTCCGTGTGCTGGGATAAATCGTGGAGTGTATGCGCTGGTACTTCCAAGCCGAATGAAGTAACGCTTAATCAAGATGATAAGGGTAATGCTGTTATAACATTCCCTAGTGGTTACCTAGCTCCAGGAAGCGTGGTTCGAGCACGCAGCCGTCTTGAAGTTGGCCCATGGACGTATATGCCTGGTGTTAGAAGCCCTGAAGATCTTTCCGATGATTCGCCTAATAGGGACGGAAATAAGACTGCAAGAAGCGGCGGAAGTAATCGAAGCGGCGGAAATAGCAGAAACAGCGGAAATACGCGTGCTGCAAAAGGTAAAAATGCAAAAGGTCGCGCTGCAAAAGATAAAAACTCCTACAAAGACGACGCTAGTTCAGAAGATACTCTTGACGTGCTGCCAATGGCTTACGCAAAAGAAAAGCCTAGCGAAGTATGCCGTCCGGATTACTGGAGCGCAGACAACTGGTCTGGTTTGAAGAAGCCGTCCGACTGCGTGTACTTCGGTGTTACTATGAAGCGTCAAATAGTGCAAATACACCCGATGCTTCTAAGTGGTCACGAGGAGCGCGCAATACGAATGGATTTGCGCAGCGAAAACAACTTTGCGGGCGAACCAAAGAAGGGAATTTGGCTTCAAAACGATAGCGAAATCGTTACGAATGAGGATCCAAGGCTAGATCCTGGTAGAACTATGGTGACTTTTAGGAAGTATGACTATAATGCTATGGACGATGACCATAAGCCTTTGAATCTTCCTGACTATGGTGATCGTCAAGTAGGAAAGATACAAGACGTTGCTGTTATGACTCGAGGCTGGAGAAGCCGCGTACTTGTGCCAAATCCGAGAGAAAATAAGATTACGCGATTTGTGCGATTGCGTGCACCTCAAAACGTAGATAGTGAGCATGGTGGTGATAGTAACGGTGCTGCAGACTACTTATCTGATGCGCCTACTAGCTTCGACGAAACTAAGGGCGATAAGGCTCTGCGCGTAGATGGTCGTCCGTATGATCCAGGATTTGTTCTTTCGCAAGATAAGAAGTCTCTTCTGTATCTGTACAATGCTTCAACTAAGCGCAACTTTACGCTTAATGATTTGCAATCTGCGTTGAAGCTTAAGCGTAACAGTACTTTGCACCCAGAAAACGAGTGTGGAAACTATGTTGATGGAAGTGATTGGGCGTTTGCTGATTGCCAGCCATCCTTGCTTCCAGAAGTAAGAGGTAGCGATAAGGTTGATGGCGAGCACAATCGAAACGGCTTCAGCTTTGATGGGAGTACGCACTTCTATACGTATAATCCATCTGAAGACCATAGGTCTGGTGCTAACGGCGCTGATAACGACAATGGTGGTGCTGCTAAAGAAACTTGGTATGTAAACGTCATAGATATGATTTCAAAGGGCGGTACCGGCGGTGGATATTCTATTCCTAATAGCTCTGGCGTAACGTCTGAGAGTAGTAATACTGGTCTTTCGCTTACCAACTTCGCTAGGATTGGCGCATGGGGTAGGTCTGGCGCAATCAACAGTAGCTTAATCGGCCATAAGATTCTTAAGAATCCAGATAATGGCTTATCGATTATTATGACATATGGCGATAGCTGGGTTGGTGATACTCATAAAACGCGAGGTAAAGACGGCGGCTGGAATAACGATGCCAATTACGAATTTGTAATGCCTGTGTATCTGATTCCTGTAGATAACGAGAAGCCAACAGTTGCAGCAACTGCAGGATCGCTTCTAAGTGGGCACACAGATGCTAAGAATCCTTACGTTGTAGCAATGGATGAGAAGGACTACTCTAAGCTCACGGTTAAGGGTAATCCTGTGGAATACAAGGACGGAAAAGTTTCGAAGTCGGAAAGCAAGGAGAGTGGAAAGACTCTGTTTGCGGATGTCCACGACGATTACGACAGATTTGGCGATCTCAGCAACCTTAACTTGGTTGCATGCAAAGTCAATAAGCTTGGCGGCGCAACTGATTTTAATAGCTGCACGTCAATAATGGGCAAAGATGGCGCTGTGGATACTGCGGCGTTCAAGAAGCTAAAAACTGACGGCAGTGGAGTTGAATACGCTTTGTACGGACACGCAAAAGATAAGTCCGATAATGAGAGCGACGGCTTTGGTGAAAATGGTAGCAGAGGCCACTTAGTCGGATACTTTAGCTTCGGATACTTGGTGCGTCCGGTCGCGCTGCCTTACAGCGGCGGTCAGGCTGCAATATGGTTCAGCTTCTTGTTCGGCGTGCTTCTTGCGCTGGCTATTTCCACCGGCGCGTTCGGAAGGCGCGGATGGCTTGGATCGGTGCTTAGCGGCAACGGATTCGGCGCGTTAACCGACAGCAAGCATTGCGACGCTTCTGCGGAAGCGCTTCGAAGCGGAAAGCTGTTCAAGTTAAACTTCAAGTTCAAGTGGCTTCGGCTGTGATGAATAGGTGTGCGCGACGACCTGCTTGAGCGCAGCACAGCGCGCGCGAAAGCAACTCGGAGCGGAAACTCGCTTAGGTTGGAAGTCCAGTGGACTTCCAACGCGAGTTTCGTAAGCGAGCGCTTATAGCGCGAGCGTTGCAGTGGGTGTAAGTACACATTTGCGCGCGGCTGCGCAATATAATAAAAGTATGACGCTAGTATCAAGCAAACAGCATGACGAGCAGCCTGCCCAGCATGCACAATCTCATACGCAGCAATCAAATCCAATCATCCCGCGCGTTTTAAGCGTGGCCGGCACAGACCCAACGGGCGGAGCCGGCATTCAGGCGGATCTTAAATCAATCATGGCGGCAGGCGGCTACGGCATGTGCATACCAACTAATTTGGTTGCACAAAACACGTGCGAAGTGCGCGAAGTGTTTACGCCGCCGGTCAGCTTTTTCCGCACTCAACTTTCGTGCGTGTACGACGACGTTACGGTTGACGCGCTAAAAATCGGTATGCTTGGCTGCGCTGAATATATTGAGGCTATGGGCGATTGGATGCGTGATAATCCGGTTCCTGTAAGCGTGCTAGATCCTGTGATGATATCGACTTCCGGAAAGCGTTTGCTTGAGGCGAGTGCCGAAAATGCGATGCGCAAGTTTATAAGCTGCGTTGATGTTGTGACGCCAAACGTGCCGGAATTGGCGGCTTTGAGCGAGTCGAGCGTTGCGGAAAATTTTGAGGAAGCTTGCAATCAGGCGCGTGAGTTGGCTGCAAAAAATAGCGTTGTTGTGATTGTAAAAGGTGGTCACTTAACTGGCGAAGACGTTGGAAATACTGCGGTTTTTCCGGATGGATACGCGCAACACGTAACAAGCGAGCGTGTTGAAACAAGCACAACTCACGGAACTGGCTGCTCGCTTTCTTCCGCACTCGCTACGAAAATTGGGCTTGCTTTGCGTGAAGGAAAGAATTTGAGCGATCATGATACTGTGATGCGCGCGCTTGAATGGTCAACGGCGTGGCTTCGAGAGGCGATTGCGGCCGGAAGTGTGTTGCATGTTGGTCGCGGAAGTGAGGGCGGCGACGAGCGCGGGGGTGAGCGCGTGGGTGTGCGTGGGCATGGGTGCGGCCACGGGCCTGTGAACCACTCCGTGCGAATATTGCAGCAAACTGTTTGAATGCAGCAAGATGTGTGCGGCTGTGTGCGGCTGTGTTAATGCGGGCTGTGCCTGTAAAAGCGCGTGATTCTTTCGCAATAAAGCGAACCTTAAAGAAACCTGAGAAAAGTATTAAAAAGTTCTGGTTACGGCGTGTCTTGTAACTTTTACACAAAATCCATATAAAAGCCGTAAATATTTCGCCTTTTTAACGCAAAAACAGAAAATATATCAAAAATTCGCTGCATTTGGGGGTATAAAAGTTGAACACAGGTGTTGAGTTTTCTGAGAGTATGCTGTAAGTTATAACTCAGCTACCGGTGAAATCCCTAGTTCCACCGGTGCGCGCGGGAAACCGCAAATGGCAAATTTTTCTTCGCATACCCTAGTGCGAAGGAGAAGAAGAAAGGAAAATATTATGTTGAACAAGAAGGCTATCGCCGCACTCGCTGCTGGCGCCACACTTCTTTCCGGTATGGCATTCGCCGCTCCAGCTTTCGCTGCTGAGCCTGCTAAGAAGCCAACTGCTGAACAGTGCAAGAAAGCTCAGGACGATGTTAATGATGCCAAGGCTGCTTTGCAGGATGCAAAGGATGATCTTGTTACCGCTAATGCTGCTAAGCGTCGTGCTCATGTTAAGCTTGACAAGGCTACAGCTCTTGTGAATACTTATAAGACTACTCTTAAGGCTTATAAGGATGCTAAGGCTGCAGAGGCTGGTTTGACTGATGCTAAGTTAGCTGATGCTCAGGCAAAGACTGCTCACGCTAAAGAAGCTTTCGATGCGGCTGCTAAGGCTGCAGAAGCTAATGGTGATTTAACTCTTGGTGCTGCTAAGGCTGTTGAAGCAGCAACTGCTGATGATTACAAGGGTAAGCTCACTGCTCTCGATACCAAGAATGTTGATGAAGAAGCTCAGAAGAAAGAGGATGCAGTATCTGCAGCCCAGGATAAGCTCGATCTTGCTAAGATTCATTTGACGAATCTTGGTTGCGAGGCTAAGTCAGAGGATCCAAAGGATCCAAAGGATCCAAAGGATCCAAAGGATCCAAAGGATCCAAAGGAGCCACAGGGCAAGGATGTTCAGCACACTCTCATCGACAAGGTTCGTTTTGCTAAGATGATGCTTGACGACGCTGATGATGCTTTGGCTCACGCAAAGGCAACTCTTAAGGATAAGACCGCTGCTCTTGCTGCTGCTACTGCAGAACTTAAGGCTCGTACCAACGATCTTGACAACGCTAAGTTGCGTCTTAACGAATTCTTGGCTTCTGGTGTAAACGATTCTGCTACCCAGACTCGTTTGAGTGACGCTGTGGATCGCGCCGAAGCTCACGTACTTCGTGCAACCGCTGCTTTTGCTAAGGCTAATGCTGAGTATAATGATGCTTTGACCAAGGCTTTTGCTGCAGTTGACGCTTACAACAAGGCTTTGCTTGACTACAAGGCTGTTTACAACGAGGCTATTGCCAACGGTGTAAACCCAGCTTTGCTCCCACCAGTTGTAACTTCTGACCCATTGTCCAAGAACTTCCCACAGGTTCCAGGCGCTAAGGCTCTCTACGACTCCGCTTTGAGCGGCAAGTTCGGCCAGGAAGTCAAGAAGATTCTTGAGGAAACTTCTTCTAAGAAGGCTGATGCTAAGAAGGCTGATGCTAAGAAGTCTGCTGCTCCATTGGCTAAGACCGGTGCTGCTGTAGCTTTGGCTGCTGTTGCTGCTTCCGTGCTTGCTGGTATGGGTGCTGCTCTTCGCAAGATCCGCCACTAAGCTGAGGCTAGTTCGGCACTGAATTAGTTGATTCGGCGTTGAACTAACTTAAGTAAACTTGCTGGGGGATAATTTCCTTCGGCAAGTATGCTAAGCTTTCGGGGACTGATTCGTCAGTCCCCGATTTTGTATATATGTATATATAAATAAAAACACAAAACATAAAATAATCGAGTTAACGATGCCTACTAAACAAAATAATGGAAAAAAGAGTAAGTTTAATCCAAAATCATATAAGATTGGAGACTACTGTATTGCAATAGCCACAGCGGTAATTGTTATTGGGTTAGCGATTTATGAAAGTCTCTTCCTACATAAAAACATTAGCCTTGATTCAATTATTACTTGTTTTATTAGTGCATTGTTGACAATTTTCAAGTGGCATTATGATAGAAAAATCATCGAACTAAATTGTAAAACCGAGTATAAATACGATGATAAAGAAACAGCATTTAAATTGATTAAATCCACTTTGGAAGGTTCGTTTATAGTGTTTGCCTTCGCTTGTGCGTGCTTTGGATATCTTAAGATATAAGAAAATCATTTTGCGTTAATAAAGAATGCCGGGAGAAGTACTCTCGGCATTCTTTGTATAACAGTTATTGTATGTATTCCCAATTTATGAAGTTTTAATCCAAAAAAAGACGTGTGGCGTAAAACCAACGATTTCACACCACACGTCAAAGTATGTTATTAAACGGCGCAAATTAAACAACTTACACCTTTTAACTTTTCAATTATTCATTAGTTACGCATTAATGGCGGAACTTGCGAAGAGCAACACCCAAGCCTGCAATAGCAGAAGCAGCAACAGCAACCAAAGCTACTGCAGCACCGGTCTTAGGAAGCCTCTTGGTCTTAGTGTACTTAGGAGCTGGAGTGGCTGGAGTATCGAACTTTCCAGACAAAGCTTCGTCGTAAAGTGGGGTAGTTCCTGGCTCGTAAACTACAGTGCCCAAATGATTCATGTATGTGCGAGTCTTTGGATTTGCAACTAAAGCAGCTGGAGCATCAGGCTGCTGAGCTGGAGCAGGAGCAGGAGCTGGAGCTGGATCTGCAAAAGCTTCAGAACTTGTAGCAGAATCGTAGCTCAATGGATCAGCAGTATTCAATGGCGAAGTAGCATCAGCCATTGCTGGGGTTGCAAAAGCAAAACCAGAAATTAAAGTGACGCCAGCAGCGAATGCGGCAATGGTCTTTTTAGTCAACATTTGTAGACCTTCAATCTCTTTTATCTGATTCCCACGCAAAAGTTAGGGCTAACGCGTAGAAGACAGATACCAATATTTAGAACCTAAAACTGGAATAGGACGGTCAAAAATTTAACCGAAGTAAACCTATTTCAGGCTACAAAAACTTAGCCTACACCAATTCTTTGCAAATCAAAAGTTTTTCTAGAAAAAATCACTAAATAAAAGATGTTTTGTAGCAATAAGACACTACTGACAGTGTAGGTAGGACCTGACGAAGAAAGGCATAAACTACTCGCGCGCGCTTGGATGGTTGTGGCTGGTTTGGCGCTCCAAACGTGCGCAACTTTTCCGTCATTTGTTGTCGTTTTGGTCGGAATCTGTCTGGAAAGCGGCATAAACTACTCACGCGCGTGCTGTTTTGGTCGGGTTTGCGCGCTTGTGTATTCGCGTTATTTATCGTCGTAGTGGCCTCTGCAGGCGTAGATTATAATCGTTTCATCTGTAAATGAGTAAACGATTCTATCCTTATCGTTTACTCGTCTACTCCAGTAACCGGAATAGTTTCCTTTAAGTGGTTCGGGTTTACCTTTTCCGTCGATTGGATTTCGCATAATCTCTTTAATAATATTGTTAAGCTTTTTACGAGTCTTGTTATCGCTTTCCCAATAGAGATAGTCGTTCCAGGCGTCTGGAGTCCAAGCAATTTTTCTCATTGTTTGAATCCTCAGGCTTAATCCATTATTAGATTGTGCTCTTCGAGTTTGATGGTGCCATTTCTCACGCCGTCAATCTGCGATTTCAAATATGCTTGATTTGACGGTTCATAAAACGGGTCTAGCGAAAAATCTAACGGTATCCTCTTTTCGCGACCGATCGTTTTAATGAATACGTTCAGCGCGGCGCTCATAGAGATTCCGAGCTCCTTGCAAACTCGTTCTGCGTTGAGTTTGTCTTCTTTCTTTGCTCGAAAGTTCACGTTTACTATATCTGTTGTTGCTGTAGTCATGCGTTATTCCTACTCTTATTCAAATTCTTATGGCGAATTCTGTGCTTTTTGATTATCTGATTACATAATAATTATATACAATGTAACGTAAATGTAATTAATTATGCAAGCAATTGTTGATGATTTTATTGCGCGACGACTACTTGAGCGCTGCGATTTAGCACGCGATGACTTGCTTTCTGCGCGAGTGTCTCATTCTGCCCATTTTGGGACACTGGTGCAGATGAGTTACTGCGTTATTGTCTATGTTTGGTTGTTTTCGGACATTAGTGCAGATTGCGTACTGCGTTAGGGTCTCATTTTGCTTATTTTGAGACACTGGTGCAGATGGCGCTCGTGCTGATTACGCTCGCGCGCGAAACTCGCGTTGGAAGTCCACTGGACTTCCAACGCGAGTTTCCGCTCCGAATTGCCTTCGCGCGCTAAATCGCAGCGCGAAAGCAGGTCGTCGCGCTGCGCGCGTGTCTGAAGACCGGCGTAGTGAAACATTTGCCGGTAAATTTTCCCGGCATTTGTTGTCGTTTTTGCGGATTTGGGAAACATTTGCCGTGTTTTTTCTACGGCGTTTGTTGTCGGTTTGGCTGATTTTGGAAACATTTGCCGGAAAATTCTACGGCGTTTGTGGTCGGTTTTGCCTCGGCTTATGCCCGCGCACCCAAGTCCACAATCCACGTGCCGCACGCGCCAGCCGCGCGCAAAGCCGCGCTTACTCGCTCGGCCGCAGACTCAGTATCCGCCAGCGCAATCACGCATCCGCCGCCACCGCCGCCAGTAAGCTTCGCGCCCAACGCGCCGTGATCGCACGCAGTCTGCACCAACTCATCAAGCTGAGGCGTGCTCACGCCCAAATCCGCCAAAATCCTGTGCGCGCGCGTCATCCTTGCACCCATATTCGCAGCGCGACCCAACGCCAAATCCTCAGCTGCCTGATTCGCAATCGCCCCCAATTCATCCAGCTGATTTTTAACCGCATCCGGCTTAGCATCCATTCGCGCACGCAAAGCATCAACCGTCACGCGCGTCATGCCTTTGCACCCAGAATCCGCCAAAATAAGCCACGCTCGCATGTTGATTTCCATGCGCGAAAACTCACCGCTGCTAAAATGCACAGGCCACGAAGCCGAAGTTGCAGTGGCATCCAAGCCCGAAGAGCGCCCGTGAGCCACGCGCTCAGCCGATTGCGTGAGCGCAAAAATCTCATCTTCACTTGCGCGAATTTTGTAGTAGTCAAGAATTGCGCGGATTACAGCGCCAGCCGAAGCAGCCGACGAGCCAAGGCCGCGCTCAGGCGGAAAATCAGACTCTGTTGCAACATGCAGCGAATCGCCGACGCGCCCAGAAAACTCGAGTGCCGCGTGAATTGCGGTGCGAACGCTGTTAAAACGCTGCGGAACTTCGGAAAGTTTGCCAGTAAAGTCAAGGCAGGAAAGCGTGATGAGCGAATCGAAATTTTGGGGGATAGAAGTTTCGCAAGTTGCAGTTTCGCTATTTTCGCACGTTTCGCAGCTAGAAGTCTCCCCACCCGCTAAATCGCAGCCAGTCACCGTGGCTCGCATGCGCAAGTTTTTCAGTGGCAGAGCAATCGCAGAATACCCATAAACCACGGAATGCTCGCCGAAAAGAATCACCTTTGCGCAAGTTTCGCCGTAACCCGCGCGCGCACAATTTCCCGACGCTTTAGCATAACTTGACGTCGTCTTAGCGTTGATATTAAGCGCTTTTGACGGTTCGCGTTGCGTTTGCGGCACGACTTCACATCTCCTTTGTGTTCTTGCGATTTAATTTGCGATTCTTGCGATTTAACAATTTTTCTAATTTAGTCGCGTCGACTGCAAAAAACTACGGTATGCGCCTTACGCTTACAACACATTCACATTTGCGGCAGATTTCCAGAGTTTTTTATAGTTTGCGCGTGTTTTAGTGTGTTTGCGTTTGCGCGTGTGTTTTTGCGCGTATGAGCTTTTGCGCCGGCAATTGCTAAAATAGATACTTAGTTCGCTGTGCACGCACCAACGCACCAGCCTCGCAAGCCGCGCCCACCAATTCGCAGCAAAGGAATCGCATGCAAAACGTTGAAATTCAGCCAAAAGTAACGTTTGACTCAAGCCTTGCTCCTAACTCAGCTGTAGCCAAAGCGAATGTGAATATTGCGCTGATTAAGTACTGGGGCAAGCGCGACGAACGGCTGATTTTGCCTTATACTTCCTCGCTTTCGCTCACTCTTTCGGATTTGTACGCAACTACTAGCGTGCATTTTGACGAAAGTCTTTCTGCTGATTTCGTCACTTTGGACGGATCTGCGCTGCCGACGGATGATTCCACGCGTCTTCGCGTAGTTGCAATGCTCGATTTGGTGCGCGAAAAGGCCGGAATTTCAACGAAAGCGAAAGTTGTTTCGCATAATCACGTGCCGATTGCGGCAGGTCTTGCTTCTAGCGCGTCCGGATCTGCGGCTCTTGCAGCTGCCGCGTCTTATGCCGCCGGCTTGGATTTGACTCCGCGCGAACTTTCGCGACTTGCTCGCCGCGGTTCTGGTTCGGCGTGTCGCTCGATTTTTGGCGGATTTGTGCTTTGGAATAAGGGTGAGGATGACGAAACGTCTTATGCTGAGCCGATTGCGGATTTGTTTGCGGAGACTCTTGCTGAGCCTGCTGAGCCTGCGGATAAGCACCTTTCCGCTTCTCTTCCTGCCCCAAAAAATTTGAATCCCGCAATGATTGTCGTCACGCTAGACCGCAGTAAAAAGCCGATTTCAAGCCGAACTGCCATGCGTCGAACTGTTGAAACTTCGCCCGCGTACATGCCTTGGGTTGAGCAGTCGAAGAAGGATCTTGCGCGCGCTCTTGATGCGATTCGCGTTGGCAGTATTGAGCAGCTGGGCGAGGTTATGGAGCAAAATTCGTTGGGAATGCACGAAACTATGCGCAAAGCCAATCCGCCTGTAAATTATTTGACGGATAAAACTTACGCTGTGCTAGATGCTGTGCGCTCTATGCGTGAGTGCGGTTGGCCGGTTTGGGCCACGATGGATGCGGGGCCGAATGTGAAGGTTCTGACGGATGCGGGTTGTGCGGCGCGTGCGGCTGAGGAGTTGCGCGGGCTAGTGGCGGAATCTGCCAAATTTACGATTGCTTTGCCAGGCGACGGCGTAAGCGTAAGTGCGAGTTTGAAACAGGCGGCGAAATTATGACTCAGGTGCAGGCGAGTGCTCCCGGAAAGCTTTATATTGCGGGCGAGTATGCGGTTGTTGATGGTTCGGCGGCGATTGTTGCTGCGGTGAATCGTTATGTAACCGTTAAGGTTGATGATGAAAATTTGCCTACATTATCGCCGGAAAGTCGAAAATATTACGGCGTAATCGTATCTGAAAAAGAAAATTATAAGCCTATTTTTTGGACGCGCTCTTCTAACGGAAGTATTGAAATACTAGGCGACGAAAAATATGCGTATGTGCTCGCCGCAATGCGCGTAATTGACTCTTATGCAAGCGAGTGCTTCGCGCCAAATATGGACCACAAAAGCTACAATTTGCACATTTCCAGCGAACTCGACGACGCAAAATCCGGACGAAAATACGGTCTTGGATCTTCTGCTGCAATAACTGTTGCAACCGTGCGCGCGCTGTGCAAATGGTATGGCTTGAAACCTGATGTGTCAACGATTTGCAAACTTTCGCTGATTGCCTCTTCGATGGTAAAGAAGTCCGGCAGCGGCGGCGATGTGGCTGCGAGCTCTTGTGGCGGCTGGATTTTGTACCGCGCGTACGATCGAGAGTGGCTTGAGTCGGAGCTTGGTTTGATAAAATCCGGCGAATCTGATTTTAGTAAATTATTGCGTAAAAAGTGGCCGCGACTGGAATTTAAACGAATAAATGTGTCGAAAACGCTAAAACTTTTGGTAGGCTGGACCGGTTCGCCGGCTTCTAGCGCGCAGCTGGTAAGTAGCGTAGAAAGTAGCGTAGAAAGTAGCGCTGAAGGCGGCGTAGAAGGCGGCGTAGAAAGTAGCGTAGAAAGCAGTGTTTCTTCCGAAATTGCGCACTCATTTACATACCAAGATTTTTGCGATCAAAGCGAAGTTTGTGTGCAGAAATTGGCGCAATCGCTAGAAAACTTCTCGCTGGAAAAATCTTCGCTAGAAAAATCTTCTCTAAAAGAATCAGAATTAAATAATATTTCCGCTTGTTTTGCACAAAATCGCGAATTATTACAAAAATTAAGCGCGCTTACCGGAACGCTAATCGAAACTCCAAAGCTTACGCGTCTTATTGAAGACGCCATTTTTGCCGGGATTCCAGCGAAAACTAGCGGCGCTGGTGGGGGAGATTGCGCAATTGCGCTTACAACAATTTACGAAAAGAATCGGATTGAAAGTATGAAGTCAGCTTGGGAAAATCACGGAATTATGCCTTTAAATATTGAAGTTGCGCAAATTATTGATGACGGCGAAGATTCGGAAACTTGCGTCGCTAAAGCGTCGGAAAATCAGCCTTCTAAATCAATTCAGAATCGCAAGGATGCGCATCTTGCCCTTGCAGACGCTCAGTATAATCCTCGCGCAAATTCCGGTTTTGACTCCGTGCGTTTTATGCCGAATGCTTTGCCGCAGGTGGCGTTGGACGAAGTTGACTCTAGCGTGCGCGTGTTTGCAGAAGATGCAAGTTGCGCCTGCAGTGCCTCCGCCAACTCAGCCTTCCTTTGGCGCTCGCCGCTGTATATTAACGCAATGACCGGCGGAAGCGCCAATGCGCAAAAAATAAACGCACAACTCGCGCGCGTTGCGGCAAAAACCGGCGTGGCAATCGCAAGCGGATCGCTAAGCGCCGCCCTTCAAAACGACGCGCTATCTGACACTTTTAGCGTGATTCGAAGCGAAAATCCGCGCGGTTTTGTAATGGCGAACGTAAGTGCTGGCACGAGTCAAAGCGATGCTATGCGCGCCGTTGATATGCTGCAGGCAAATGCGCTGCAGGTGCATTTGAACGCGGCTCAGGAGCTTGTGATGCCGGAAGGCGACCGCGATTTTCGAAATTGGCTTAAAAATATTGAGCAGATTGTGCGCTCGTGTGAAAGGGTGAGCGTGCCGGTTGTTGTGAAGGAAACTGGCTGCGGTATGACGGCTCGAGATGTTTTGCGTCTGCGAGATGTTGGCGTGCGCGCGGTTGATGTTTCTGGGCGCGGCGGCACGAATTTTGTGACGATTGAAAACGCTCGTCGCTCGCACGGCGGATACGATTATTTGGCGGATTGGGGGCTTACAACCGTTGAGTCGCTGATTGATATTCGAAAGTGTGAGGCGCTTAAAGCTAATCCTGTGGAAATTTTTGCTAGCGGAGGAGTTAGAACACCGCTTGATGTTGTGCGCGCGCTTGCGTTAGGGGCTTCTGCTGTGGGGGTTGCCGGCGAGTTTTTGCACACGCTTATGCACGAGGGTGAGGACGCACTTACGCAACAAATTTCAGATTGGCAGGAGCAGATTCGCGTTATTATGGCTCTTCTTGGGTGCAAGAGTGTTGCGGACTTGCGAGATAAGACGGAGTTTGTGCATTCGGATTGTCTTGGTAAGTGATATACTTGTGTAGTTGTGCGTTCGGCATGCTTATTTGTTTGTGCTGTTTGCGTAGGCTATTTGAATACGTAATTTGCGCGGGCAGTGGCATGGTTGAATGACGCAAGACTTGCAAGTCAAAGAAAATAGGGAGTCCATTATGGCAGCTCGTTGCGCAGTATGTGGCAAGGGACCGCAGACCGGTTTCAGTGTTTCACATTCGCATATCCGCAATAAGCGCACCTTCCGCCCGAATCTTCAGCCGGTTCGCACCACTATTGATGGCGAAAATGTTCGTCTTCGCGTGTGCGTGAAATGCATTAAGGCTGGCAAGGTTCAGCGCGTTGAGGCGTGAATCGCGTATTGATTGCGTTTAAATTGTAAGGCCCTGAGCAGTGCTCGGGGCTTTTTTGTATTTGCATTTTCTCCGCGTTTGGAGGGTTGTGGATGGTTTGGCGCTCCAAATGTGGGATATTTTCCTCGTGTTTGGAGGGTTTTGTCTGGTGTATCGCTCCAAATGTGAGTTAAGTTTCTCGTGTTTGGAGGGTTTGGTGTGGTGTGGCGCTCCAAATGTGAGTTCAGTTTCTCGCGTTTGGAGGATTTGGTGTGGTGTGGCGCTCCAAACGTGCGCAACTTTCCTCGTGTTTGGAGGGTTTGGTGTGGTGTGGCGCTCCAAATGTGAGTTCAGTTTCTCGTGTTTGGAGGGTTTGGTGTGGTGTGGCGCTCCAAATGCGAGTTAAGTTTCTCGCGTTTGGAGCGCGCTTAAGTAAATGCTTTGCGGATGATTTATAATCGAAATATGCTAAATATGCCCACGAACTCAGCCAAAACGCACGCTGCACTTTCCTCAATAATCAGCAACAAGCGCCGCGTTTCTGCTCTGAAGTCACTTGGCATCATCACAATCGAAGACGCTCTAACTTACTACCCGTTCAGGGTTACAAATCCGCTAAAAATTGCGCGTTTGCGTGATGTTCAAATTGGCGAAGAGATTGCGTTTTATGCTCAGATTCAGTCGATTAACCTTGTGCCAATGAACGCGCGCCGCGGGTTTAGGCTTGAAGTCAACGTTTTGCAAGATCAGCAGCAGCACGCGCAACTTATTTATTTTTCTAAAAATCGCGCTTACGCTAATTGGCTTTCGGCTAAGTTTCGTGTGGGTGAAAACGTTGTGATTGGCGGCGTGTCGAGCGCTTTTAATGGCCGACTTCAGTTTGCGCATCCGCAGATTTTAATAGTAGATTCACAAAATCACGATAGTTTTAATAAGTCTGCCGATACTGTTGGAAGTGTTGAGGAAGGTTTGGCTAGACTTTGCGCCCCGCAGCCGGTTTATCACGCAAATTCTAGGATTTCCAGCGAGCATATTCACGAAACTGTGCTTTCTGTGATTTCTGCACTTTCTGCATCTAATCAACCTGCACTTGCGCAATCCGCACAATCCGCGCAATCCTCATCCGCACAATCCGAGCTTTCCTCATCCGCGCAATCGGCTCAGTCCACACTTTCCGCCCAAATCCCCAATATTCTTCCTGAATCCGTGCTAAAAAAGCGCAATCTTTTGCCTCGCGCGGAAGCAATTTGCGCTATTCACAATCCTCAATCAACCGACGAATTTTACAAAGCTCTTGCCACGTTGCGTTACGAAGAGGCTTTTGTTTCGCAAGTTGCTGTGCTGCAATCTCGCGAAAATTCTAAAAATAATCAGGCAAAATCCTGTAATAATTCTCGTCTTCGCTGCAAATTTACGGAAAGTTTACCGTTTTCGCTTACGAGCGGCCAGCAAGAGGTTATTGACGAAATTATTGGCGATATGCATGAGCGCCGCCCAATGCGTCGACTTCTGCAGGGCGAGGTTGGTTCCGGAAAAACGGTTGTGGCTGTGAGCGCAATGTTGGAAGCAGTAGGATCTGGGTATCAGGCGGTTTTGGTTGCTCCAACTCAGGTTCTGGCGTCGCAACACGCCGAAAATTTGCGGCAGATGATTAAGCGGGCGAAGCTAAATGTTCCTGTTATTTTGGTTACTGGCGGCATGAAGCTTGCCGAGCGTCGCCGCGCGCTCGCGAATGTTGCAAGTGGTGAGCCGGCGCTGATTGTGGCCACGCATGCAGCTTTTTCTGCGACTTTTAAGCCGACTAATTTGGCGCTGGTTATAATTGACGAGCAGCATCGCTTTGGGGTTGCGCAGCGAGATGTGCTAATGCGCAAAATGAGCGAAGATTCGCGTGCTGAAGTTTCGCGTGCTGAAGATTCACATTCTGAAGTTTCGAATGTTGAAGTTTCTTCAATCACCCCGCATCTTTTGGTAATGACGGCAACTCCTATTCCGCGCTCTGCCGCAATGACCTGGTTCGGCGACTTGGATGCTTCGTATTTGACGGAGCTTCCGGGCGGCAGAAAGCCGATTCGCACTTTTGTTGTGCAAGAAGCAGATGCGTCTACTATGGCGCGCATGTTTGCCCATATTCGTTCGCGAATTGACGCGGGGGAGCGTGCTTACGTGGTTTGCGCGCATATTGAGGACGATGATTTAGAAAGCGACGATGATTTAGCGCGCGGCAATTACGATTTATCTCGCGTCAATTCAGACTTATCTCGCGCCGCTTCCGACGATTCAGCAAACTTAACTCCTGCCCGTAAATTGCACACGGTTACCGGCATTTTAAGGCGACTTTCCGCACTTCCGCAGTTCAAAGGTATTAAGTTTGCTCAGCTTACCGGCCGCGACGATGACGCAACAAAGCGCGAAACTATGGAGCGTTTTGCGCGCGGAGACGTGCAAGTTTTGGTTGCAACTACTGTGATTGAGGTGGGCGTTGACGTGCCTCAGGCAAGCTGCATTGTGATTTTTGATGCGGATCGATTTGGTCTTGCGCAATTGCACCAGTTGCGTGGTCGAGTTGGGCGCGGTGGCACGAATTCTTGGGCGTTTTTGGTTGCGCAAACCGATGGTGACACTGTTGCTCAGGAGCGTTTGCAGGTTGTTGAAAATTCCCTTGATGGAGCGGTTATTGCGCAAAAAGATTTGGAATTGCGCAATGTTGGCGACGTTTTGGGCGATTCGCAGTCTGGTGGAAGCTCGAGTTTGAAGCTTTTGCGCGTTGTTCAAGATGCGAAGATTATTGCGCAGGCGCGAGATGACGCTGCTGAAATTTTGCGCGACGACGTGCATCTTACGACTTTTACGAATCTTGCTGGCGCTGTTTTAGACTTTACGCGAGGCGGACGCGCGCAAATCGTAAGCAACTAAACTTGCGTAGTCAAGTCTGTCAAGTCTTTCAAGTCTAGTCAAGTCTAATTAAGTCTAATTAAATCTAATAAAATCTAATCAAATCTAATAAATAAAACTCCTAAAATTGTAGTTCCTAGCACAAAAATAAACAAAAATACATAAAATTTTATAAATTTACGTGCATATTATGAGATTTGTGAATATCCTAGAAAGTAAGCAAAGGTAAGGATCATTTGTAATAGCAATAGAGATGAGGCCTACAATGACAGAACGTGAACAGCAAATCTTGGCTTGGATTCAACAAAATCCAATGATTAGTCAACAGGAACTTGCAAATCTTGCAGGCATTACTCGTTCTGGTATTGCGGCTCACATCTCTAATCTCATTCGCAAAGGCTACTTGCGCGGCAAGGGCTATATTGTTACGCCTCCAAGCTACGTAACCGTTGTTGGCGGCATTAGCATGGACGTGCTGGGAATTGCTTGCGGCGATTTGATGGATTACACGTCTAACGCTTCGCGCGTTCGTTACATGCTCGGTGGAGTTGGGCGAAATATTGCAGTTGCTTTGGAGCGACTTAATGTGCGCACAAGCATGGTTTCTGTGTATGGCGGCGACCACAATGGCGAATTGTTCCGCATTGATGCTGCTGCAAACGGATTAGATATTGGTTACGCAAAGCAGCTTCCGGATTCTATGACCGCTTCTTACATGTATGTTGGCGACGCTTCCGGCCAGCGTTTGCTCGCTTTGGATGACATGAGTATTTACGACCACATGACTCCTGATTTTCTGCGCGAACGCATGTCGATTATTGAAAACGCAGATATTTTGGTGCTTGATACTAATATTCCACAGAAGTCGTTTGAGTGGTTGTGTGATAGGTATCGTCGTCCGATTATTGTGCGCGCGATTACGGATGCGAAGGCTCCGCGCGTGCTGTCTAGATTGTCTAGAATTGATACTCTTGTGCTAGATACTGCCGAGTCGCAGGCGCTTACTGGCATTAATGCGATTGACGAGCGTTCCGCGACGCGTTGCGCGGGTGCGTTGCTTAAGCGCGGCGTGAAGAATGTGTTTGTGAATGCTGGTCGCGCGGGTGTGGCTTATGGTGTGGCAGATGAGGGAGTGGCGTTTTACCCTGTGCCTGTAAAGCGTGTGCAGCGAATGATGCTTGCGCACGGTAATGGGAACATTGGCGTTGAAGCTGTTGGGAACGATAACGGTTCTAGCGATGCTGCGACGGCGGCGTTGATTTATGCGCGATATAACGAGTTTGATTCAGCTAAGACTGGTCGTTTTGCGGTTGCTGCGGCGGCTCTTAATACTGAGTCGATGCAGCCTGTGCACGAGTCGCTCAATCCGGAGCTGATTGCTAATCGCATGGTTGATATTCACGAGCGCGCGTAATCGCGACGACCTAAACTGCTCGTGTTTGGAGGGTTTGGTGTGGCGTATCGCTCCAAACGCGCGCGACGACTGCTTGAGCGCAGCACAGCGCGCGTGAAAGCAACTCGGAGCGGAAACTCGCTTAGGTTGGAAGTCCAGTGGACTTCCAACGCGAGTTTCGTAAGCGAGCGCTTATAGTGCGAGCGTTTTGGTTGACCACATTTGCCGTGTTTTTCTACGGCATTTGTTGTCGGTTTTGCGGATTTGGGAAACATTTGCCGTGTAATTCTCCGGCGTTTGTGGTCGTTTTGGTCGGAATTTTCCGCTTCCGTCTTTCACTTTTATTGCTTAACTATGTCGTCGCGAGCGCGGGGTAGAATAGCTAAGTTATGTGCGGTTTTAACGCTGCGCATATTTGCAAACACACTCCTGCTATGGAAAGTCCATAGCCGATAGTCCGAAGGAGGTGGGTGATGTCTGCACATAAGTATGAACTGATGTTCATTGCAAATCCTGAGCTGGATGAGCACGGTCTTAAGAAGTTGACCGAGCAGTATCTTGAGCTCGTCACCAACGAGGGCGGTTCTGTTGACGGTACCGATTACTGGGGTCGTCGCAAGTTCGCTTACGAAATCGAAGGTAAGACTGAAGGTAACTACGTTGTGGTTAACTACACTGCTGAGCCAGCCGTAAGCGACGAGCTTGACCGTGTTTTGAACCTTAACGAGTCTGTAATCCGCACGAAGATTCTTCGCAAGGACGCTAAGTAAATAAATCAAGCAAAAGCAAGAAAGAAAAGGCAAACTATGGCAGGCGAAACAATTATCACTGTTGTGGGAAATCTCACGGCAGATCCTGAATTAAGGTCGCTTTCTAATGGTGCTTCTGTTGCAAGCTTTACCATTGCGTCTACGCCTCGTACGTTCAATCGTAATACGAATCAGTTCGAGGATGGTCCTGCATTGTTTATGCGCTGCTCAGCTTGGCGAGACCTGGCAGAGCATTGCGCTAATAGTCTTTCTAAAGGTATGCGCGTTATTGCGCAGGGCCGATTGTCGCAGCGCTCGTATCAGGCGCAAGATGGTTCAAATCGCACGGTAGTAGAGCTTACTATTGATGAGATTGGTCCGTCTTTGCGTTACGCAACTGCTCAGGTTAATCGACAGACTTCCGCAGCTGGTTTTGCTGGTGGATCTCGTGCAGCTGGAGCTGGTAACGGTGCGAACGGTGCAAATAATCCTAACTTCGCTCAGGGCGGTTATGCTGGCGGCGCGAATTACGCTGCAAGTCAAGCTGCTTCCAATGCGAATGCTGGAGCAGATCCGTGGAGTTCTGCACCAACGAACGACGGATTTACTACTTTCGGTGCCGGCGCTGATTTCGGCGGCGACGAGCAAGAGCCGGAATTTTAGGCTGTTTACTTAATATTGCTTAATATTATTTGCTTAATACTAATAATTTCATCATCAGTTAAATGTTATGCGAATAAATAGCATAACGGATTTGAGAGAGGACATCTTATGTCACGCAAGAGGCCGCAACCACCGGTCAAGCCTTTCAAGAAGAAGCCAAATCCTCTGAAGGCTGCCAAAATTACTGAAATTGATTATAAAGACGTTGCTTTGCTGCGCAAGTTCGTTTCTGACCGCGGCAAGATTCGTTCCCGTCGTATTACCGGCGTAACCGTGCAGGAACAGCGCAAGATCGCGAAGGCCGTGAAGAACGCTCGCGAAATGGCTTTGCTCCCATACGCCACTACCGGTCGCTGATTGAGAGGTTGTAACAATGGCTGAAACTAAGGTTATTCTTACCAAGACTGTTGCCAACCTCGGTCACTCTGGTGACGTTGTTGAAGTTAAGGCTGGCTATGCTCGTAACTACCTTATTCCACAAGGTTTAGCTTTTGCTTGGAATAAGGGTGCTGCTTCCCAGATTGAGGCAATGCGTCGCGCTCGTTTGGCTAAGGCTGTTGCTACTCGCGAAGAGGCTGTTGCAGCTAAAGCTCAGATTGAAGGCACCGTTGTTGAGCTCGCTGCTAAGGTTTCCGAGTCCGGCAAGCTCTTCGGTGGCATTTCTGCCGAGAAGATTGCTGCTGCTTTGGCTCCAAAGGCCGCTGTGGAAGCTCGCGCAATCAAGGTTGCTGCTATTAAGACCACTGGTGAGTTCCCAGCAACCGTAGCGTTGCATCCGGAAATCACCGCTTCCTTCACCGTGAAGGTTGTGGCTGAGTAGTAGGTAGCTTTCGGTAGCGGTTTTGTAAATTTTACGAAATTGCTAGATTGTGAAATTTTACGAGATTTTACGAGATTTTACGAAACGCGTGTGGCAGGCAGATTGCTTTAGCTGTTTGCTTGTTTACTTGCGTTGATTGAACTTAAGCATTGGCTCTGTGCTGTGTTACTTGGGTTTTAAGACTCACGTAACATCGGCGCAGAGTTTTTTATTATTTGTTTTATCGTTTATCTATTAGAATTGATGCTGGTTATGCGATTTAGCTTATGATTTGCTGCATGATAGAAGGTTTCGTATGTTTTGCATTAATTGTGGTAATCCTATCAATGGTACAGTCAAGTTCTGCACAAAATGCGGTGCAAGAGTAGAAGATGCAGCTTCTCAGCAGCCGCAGGATCAGCAATCACAACAATCGCAGCAGTTGCAACAATCGCAGCAGCCGCAACAGACTTACGCGCCTCAGCAGACTCAGCAATACCAGCAATACCAGCCTTACCAGCCGTCTAATCAATACCAGTCGTCTCAGCAATACCAGCAGACTCAGCAATATCAGCCGTCTCAGAAATACCAGCAATCGCAACCGTCGGCTTATACACAGAAGCTTAATCCAGTCAAACCGAAGTTTTCCAAGTTCTTTGCAGTGCTAAGTCAACCTAAGAATCTTATTATTGCCGTAATTTCCGCTGTTGTTGTAATTGTGCTAGTTGTATGCACTTGCGTATGGTATTTCCGCTCAAATAATAATTCTTCATCAACTCGCAGCGCAAATTCTAATCTGAATTCTGCAGGTAACAGTTTTAATAACGCAAGCGCACCTAAAGCTTTAACTCAAGACGATATTATCTCAAATGCTGGTAAAGCATACAAAAATTTGATTGATAGCGGATCTTATACTTCTACTAATTTCCCTCAGCATTACAGCTATTACTACGCATTGTGGGATATTGATGGCGACAATATTCCGGAAATGGTTGTTACTGCGTCTGAAGATTTCAATATTGGTGAAGATCAATATATTCACGTATTCTCGTACAAAAATGGAAAGATTGTTTCGTACCCGGACATTATAGATAAGCATGATATTTATGAAGAGAGTGGCACTATCTTCTTCGGTGGCAATCATGACGGTATTGTTGTTGCAAGATCGTATCAAACTCCTGAAAATGATGGTGTTGATGGTCTTCCTTGGCATGTGTATACATACAAAATTAATGGTAAGAGTTTTGATAAATCTACGGTTGACGTTGATAAACCTATAGAATTTAAGACCAAATTTACTACAGGCTCGTTGGCTGGTTTGCAAAATTTTGTGTATCCAAAATTTGTGTCTGTTAACGACTTAACTGATATAAACAATCTGATTGATACCCCGAATTTAACTCCTGAGCAGAAGAAGATGAATAAAACTATTAATGAGTGGCTCGAAAAAGGGTATCAAGTTTTTTCTGGAACTGTTAAGAGGTTGAGTGCTGAAGAAGCGTACGATTATCCTGGCACTACTCCAAATGATCCAAATGCTAAGGATGAAGTTATGAAATCTCTGAACGAAGGAAACGAAGGAAACGGTACTTTTGACATTATTGCATTAGATCAGAAGCGTTCGGGTAACGGTTTTCGCACTGGAATGTATGGTGGGTTTATGCCAAGTCACATGATATTTGATCTTGTTTCTGTTCGATTTGATAATTCGGATAAAGATCAGGCTGCGTTTGTTGAAAAGTATGCGGGCAAAAAGATTATGGTTGCGGCTCACCCAGGTGGATATGACGGTGGAAATTGGATGGAATTGCCGGCTGGTCAGCCTACTGTGGGTGAGGTTCATTTGATAAAGGAGTATAGCGAGTAGAGCGGCTGCGCGGGTGAGGCTGCGCGGCTGAGGCTGCGCAAGGGTGAGTAGTTTGGGTCGCGCGTCTCGTGGCTCGCTTTAGTTCGAGCGATAGTGGCGCTCTTGCGATGATATGCCGTCCAGGAAGAAGTTCGCGCGCTCGCGGTGAGACGTATCGCTTACGAAATCTTCCGGAGCGTAAGGCGCAACGCTAGAAAACATCGCTTCGTAATCTGCAACGCTTAATCGCACTCTAGAATCGAGCATATCCGCGTGCTCTCGAGCAAACAGCGCGTCTTTAAATCCTGGAACAAGAGTTGCGCTAAAGAACTCTCCGACAGCGCCGGATCCGTAAGAAAATAGGCCGATTTTATCGCCGCTTTTAAGTGGAGGAAGCTCGCTATTTTCGTGAGCGTATCCGTCTGGCTCAAGTCTGTCTAACTCAAGTCCGTCTAACTCAAGCAAAGACAACAATCCCAAATACAGGGAACCCGTATAAATATTGCCTACGCGACGACTGTACTTTGTGCTTGTTTCGTAGCGTGAAAGTAATCGATTGCGCGACGACTCGCTTAGGTTGCTATTATCGCAAGAATCTTCGCAAGTATTATCGCAAGAATCCATCGCCGCTTTAAGCGCTTTCAAACCCATTTTCGTATACGGCAAATGGAAGCAAAGTCCTGCAAAATCGTTGAAATTACAATCGTTTTGCGCACAATACTTTTGCCACACGTCGCAGAAAAATTCTATATACTGCTCGGTTGAAAACTTGCCGCGAGCAAGCGCTGTGTCCTGGTAAACTGGTCGCCAAAAGTCCTGAATATCAGCGGATTTCACAACGCTATCGTCGTTAATTTTAAGCACGTGCGGATTTGCGCTCACAAGCATTGCCACAGCACCAGCACCTTGCGTTACTTCGCCAGGTGTAGCAAGACCGTAACGCGCAATATCGGACGCAATTACGAGCACTTGCGGATCTTTTTCGGCGTGCGCGCGCACGTAGTCGCATGCCATCATCAAAGCTGCAGTGCCGCCGTAGCAAGCTTCTTTTACTTCAATAGAGCGTACCCACGGAGTGAGTTTTAACAGATTTTGAACGTATAGTGCGCTTGATTTGCTTGCGTCGACGCCGCTTTCTGTGCCGACGATTAGCATTTTGAGGCGATTGCTATCGATGTGGGGTAGGAGCGGGAGGGCAGCTTGGGCGGCGAGGGTGACGATGTCTTGGTGATTTGGTGGCACGGATTGCTCGCTTTGGCCGATGCCGATTGTGAATTTATTAGGGTCGATTCCGCGCGCGTTTGCAAGATCTGTGAGATTTAAGTAGTAGTGCGGGGTGGCGAAGGAGATGCGGTCGATGCCGACGGCAAGTGGGGTTGTGGTATTGGTTGTGGTTTTGGTATCTCGTGTGTTCATTTTCCCTAAATCCCTAAATTTTCCTCAATTTTTACTTGGTTCGCGAAATGTTTTAAGTAATTGCGCAACTTTTTCCGTAGTTCTTTCTGCAGGACTAAGTTGCAGAAGATTTTTCGCAATCGCCTCGATTTCTTCGCCTTTAGCGCCGGCTGCGATTGCAAGATTTGAGGCCTGCAATGACATGTGACCGGCCTGAATGCCGGGGCCGGCCAACGCGCGCAGTGCTGCAAGATTTTGCACTAAGCCTAGGGCTGCAAGCGTGTTTCTAAAGTCGTTTGCGTTTTTGTATTTGCCGATTTTAAGCGCGAGTTTTGCCATTGGAAGAGATGAGATTGAGCCGCCAACAATGCCGATTTGTAGCGGAATTTCAATACGGCCATGGAGTATGGTTTGGTTGTTTAAGCTTTCGGTGTTCCACGTTGACAGTGGTAGGTAGCGACCGGAGCGCGCCGCCCACGCGTGTGCTGCCGCTTCTAGCGCTCGCGTATCATTTCCGGACGCGAGCGCGGCTCCTGCAATGCCGTTTAGGATTCCTTTGTTGTGCGTGGCGGCGCGTTCAGGGTCGCTGGCGGCTAGCGCGCTTAATGCCGCGATTCGGCGTGCGAGGCGCTTTCCTTCATCTTCGCGTTTAGCTTCTTCAAGCCGCCTGGAAGCGAGCGCTTCAACCGGTATTCGCACTTCTGCCGTGGTGGCAACGCGGCTTGTGTTGGTAAGAATCGCCGCAAGCGCCTCAACGCCGAGCCAGCTTTCCAGCTGGGCTTTGACGGCTTCGCCCATAGTGTTCACTGTGTTTGCGCCCATTGCGTCGCATGTGTCTACGTCAATCTCGAGTTTGGCGAAGCCGTGCAAAGCTGAAACGCGGCATTTTCGCGCGCCGCCACCCCTTTTACTCATTGATGGGTGTGACTCGTTTGCAACGCGCAGCAGATCTTCAACCTTTGCACAATCCTCAACAATCTCGCGCAAACGCGCCGCCACGCTCCCGTCCGCGTCCTCAAAAGCTATTTGCGCTGTAGTCACGTATTGCGGCGAATGCGCAATAATTCCGTATTGTGGTGAGTTTGCAACAATTCCGCCTTCGATACCAGACTCCGCCGCAATCCTCGCCCCATTGCACGCGGCCGCAATCACAGACGGCTCCTCTGTTGCAACCAGCACGTCCCGAGCCTCGCCGTTCACAATCAGCCCGCGCACAACGCCAACCGGCAGCGTGTACTTTCCAATCTGATGCTCAATCATATGATTTGCAACATCCGCGGGAATCGTAGTATCAGAACTTTCCGAAAGCTGCTTAAGTAAAAAAGTTGCTTCAGACTCGTTTATCGCGCCATCATTTTTTAAGGTTTTGATGCGATTTTCCACGCTTAATTCACGAAAAGCAGTCATCGAAATCACCTCATGATTTTACCGACTACGAATGCTACTGATTTCTTCGCATTCTAGCTTGATTGTTTCGCATTCTAACTTAATTGCTTCGCATTCTAATCTGCATCGCAACGCCAATTCCGCCGCCAACGCAAAGAGCAGCCACTCCGTTTTTCTTATTGCTGTCTCGCAAAGCGTACATAAGCGTCGTCAAAATTCTCGCTCCGCTAGCACCCAGCGGATGACCGAGCGCAATCGCACCGCCCCTCACATTTAGCTTCGACTCGTCAATATGAAGTTGCTCCGAAACTGCAATGCTTTGCGCTGCAAAAGCCTCATTAATCTCAAACAAATCAATGCTTTCAACGCTGCTTCCGGTTGCGCGTAGCATGCGTTCCATCACGTGTTTTGGAGCGTATCCCATTAAATCTGGGTCAATTCCGCCTTCTGCAAATCCCACAATTTGCGCAAGATATTCAATTCCGTGCGCTTGCGCGTAATCTTTGCTCATAAGTACGAGGGCTGCGGCTCCGTCGTTGATTCCGCTTGCGTTTCCGGCAGTTACGGTAGATTCGCGCTCGCTAACTTCGCGCTCGCCATTTTCGCATGCCAAATTTGCAGTTTCGTCCGACGCTTTAAACAGCGTGCGCAATTTCGACAACTGCTCTAAAGACGTATCTTCGCGAGGATGTTCGTCGCGTGTTACAACAGTTCCGTCTGCAAGAGTTACTGGCACAATCTCAGAGTCAAAATCGCCTCGTTTAATAGCGGCAACAGCTTTTTGGTGAGATTTAAGCGCAAAAATATCTTGAGCTTCACGAGTAATACCAAATTTTGCGGCAACATTTTCCGCAGTAACGCCCATTGCGTCGCCTGTAAAAGCGTCGTTTAAGCCGTCGCGCTGCAGGCCGTCAATAAGCGAAAAGTTTCCATAGCGATGACCGCTAAATCGCGAGTTAGTTGCGTAAAATGGCACGTTGCTCATACTTTCGGTGCCGCCTGCAACAACAACTTGCGCGTCCCCCATAACGATTGCGGATTGTGCCAAGCGCACTGCTTTTAAGCCGGATCCGCACACTTCGTTAATAGTCATTGCGCAGCTGGAAGTGTCAAGTCCTGCGCGCAATGCGATTTGGCGAGCTACGTTCTGACCGCTGCCAGCTTGCAAAACGTTGCCAAAAATGGCCTGATCTACGTCGTGAGCATTAAGACCTGCGCGTTCGATTGCGGCTTTTGCGGCAATCGTTCCTAAATCAACTGAGGAAAGCGAAGATAAGCTGCCGCCGAATTTGCCAATAGGCGTGCGTACAGCGCTCGCAATCACCACTTCAGTCATATGTTTAGCCACCTAATCAATTGTTTGTTGCATTTGAATTGCAACATACCAACCGGACTACTTTATCGTATTCCTGAGCAAAATCGAGAGTCTCAAAAAATTCTTCTCGGTTTTTTCACAATTAGACTTACTCCAGTGAGTTTGTGCGTCTAAATCCGCACACTATTTACTTACGGAACGAAATTGAGCCATCAACAGGATCCATTGCATCCACAATCGCCAGCGAATCCAAGTCGTATCCGGCTTCACGAAGCGCGTCACCACCGCCTTGGAATCCTTTTTCAATCGCAATACCAATTCCGGCAACTGTAGCTCCAGCGTGATCGCAAATATCAATTAAACCTTGCAAAGCCTTGCCGTTAGCCAAAAAATCATCCAAAATAAGCACGCGATCTTCCGCACTCAAGTACTTACGCGACACAATTACCGGAAATTCGCGCTGCTTTGTAAAAGAGAATACGGTGGATACGTATTGGTCGCCATCGAGATTAATTGACTGCGCTTTTTTCGCAAAAACCACTGGAATATTGCCAAAATGACGTGCAGCAACGCAAGCGATTCCAATTCCGGAAGCTTCAATCGTAAGAATCTTATTGATGCCAGCATTGCGGAAATGTTCAGCCCAAGCGGCTCCCATGTGGTCAAACAGCTCAACATCGCACTGATGGTTCAAAAAAGCGTCTACTTTCAAAACGTTTCCAGGTTTTACAATACCGTCTTTTAGGATGCGTTCTTCCAGTTCTTGCACGATGAGCCCCTTCTTGCGTAACTTACATTGCAATTACATTGCAGATTATATTGCAGATTGCATTTGCTTATTAAATTGCAGTACGCTCAAGCATACCCAAACGTGTGACACAAATCACGCAAAAACGACTGCAGTATGTGGTAAACATGTTTAAATGTGTGCGTAATTAAAAAATCTTTACTCGACGGATTAAATCCGCAGCAATCTAAAGCCGTTCAATACGACGGTCCGGCTCTTCTTATTGGAGCAGGCGCAGGCAGCGGTAAAACGCGAGTTCTTACGCGCAGAATCGCCTGGATTTTAAGCCAAAAAGGTGCGTGGCCTAGCCAAATTCTTGCCATCACTTTTACCAACAAAGCCGCTGCTGAAATGCGTGAACGTTTGAGCAATCTTATTGGCAGCGAAGCAAATACCATGTGGGTTTCGACTTTCCACTCCGCATGTGTGAAAATACTTCGCAAATCGGGTCAAAGTATTGGCTTAAAACCGGGATTTTCTATTTACGATACTGCTGATTGCGAGCGTTTAGTAAAAATTATTGCAACCGAGCTTAATGTTGATATTAAGCGTTTTACTCCGCGAAATATTTTGGCGAAGATTTCTGATTGTAAGAATAGTTTGATTGGTTGGCGAGAACAGCTAGACATGTATGCCAACGATTACAAGCCGGGCGTTTTGGGTCAGCAGATTGCGCACGCTGGAAATGCTGAAGCCGTATATGCTTCGATTTATGCGGAATATCAGCATCGCTTGGCTCAGGCTAATGCTGTTGATTTTGACGATTTGATTATGCGAACCGTGCAGCTTATGCGAGAAGATCCGGAGGTTGCTAAATACTACCGTCACAAGTTCCGCTATATTTTGGTTGACGAGTATCAGGACACTAATCACGCGCAGTATGAGCTTGTTCGAGAGCTTGCGGGAGTGGATGTAAAGCAATCTTGCGCAAACGCGGTACAGCAGTCGCAGCAGCAGCAAGCACAATCCGTTGATCCTCCTGCATCAATCACCGTCGTCGGCGACTCCGACCAGTCAATTTACGCTTTCCGCGGCGCAGATATTCGCAATATTCAAGACTTTGAAAAAGATTTCCCGAACGCAACGACTATTATGCTGGAGCAAAACTATCGCTCTACGCAAACAATTTTGGACGCTGCAAACGCTGTTATTTCGCATAATCAGGGCCGTAAGCCTAAAAAATTGTGGACGGCACTAGGCCAGGGCGCTCCAATTTGCGGATATGCTGCAGACAACGCTCAGCAGGAAGCGGCTTGGATTGCTGGGGAAATAGCGCGATTAGCCGGTGAAGAGGGCGTTGCTTATTCGGATATGGCAATTATGTACCGTGCTAATGCGCAGTCGCGTTCGCTGGAAGATGCGCTTGTTAAGGCAGGTTTGCCGTATCAGCTGGTTGGTGGCACAAAGTTTTACGAGCGCCGCGAAGTAAAGGATGCTCTCGCATACTTGCAGTCTATGGCAAATCCGGACGACGACGTGAATATGCGTCGAATTTTGAACGTTCCAAAGCGCGGACTGGGGCCTCGCGCAGAATCTTTACTTACCTTGTATGCGCAAACTCAGGGCGTTAGCTTCTGGCAAGCTTTGGAACATTTGGAATCAATCGAAGGCATGCCAACTCGCACTGCAGCGAAGCTTAAAGAGTTTCGAGATCTTATGCACAATTTGATGACGTGCATGCAAGATAACGATTCGAAGCCTTCAAAAGTTATTGACAGCATTTTGAAGGACAGCGGTTTGCTGGAAGATTTGCAGCGTTCGGAAGATCCGCAGGATGCTTCGCGCGTGGATAATTTGTCGCAATTGCAGTCGGTTGCGGCCGAGTATGAGCAGAATACGCCGGATGCTAGCGTGGCTGGTTTCCTTGAGACGACGGCTCTTGTGGCAGATTCGGATCAGTTGCCGGATGAAAACGAAGACACTGGCAAAGTTACGTTGATGACGCTTCACACGGCTAAGGGCTTGGAGTATCCGGTTGTGTTCTTAACTGGAATGGAGCAGGGTACTTTTCCGCATGCGCGCGCTTTGGAAGACGATGGCGAGCTTTGCGAGGAGCGCCGTCTTGCTTATGTTGGTATTACGCGTGCTAAGCAGCGTTTGTATGTTACGCGCGCTGCTGTGCGTGCGCAGTGGGGTCAGGCTCAAGATATGCTTCCAAGCCAGTTTTTGGATGAGATTCCAGATGATTTGATTGATTGGAAGCGCAAAGAGGCTGATGTTAATCGTTGGGGTGCATCGCGTGAGCGCAGAGGCAATTTCGGCGCTGATTTTGGCGGCGATTTCAATAGTGATTTCGACAGTGATTTCGGTGGCTGGGATGACGATTACAGCGATGCTTTTAGCGAAAAAACAACTTACGGCGGAAGCGCTTACGGATCTAGGTCGTATGGTTCTAAATCTTACGGATCTAAATCGTATGGCTCTAAATCTTACGGCTCCGGCAAATCTTACGGATCTTCTTATGGATCCAGCTCTTCCTACGGTTCTTCCTACGGTTCTAAATCGTACGCGTCTAAATCGAATTGGTCTAAGTCAAGCTCTGTAAAAACGCGCAAAATCACCGCAAAATCCGCGTCGTCAACAAGCTCAACAAAACTTGGCTCATCTTCTTCAGTTGTAGACAAAGACAACAATCTCAATATTCAAGATTTCCAAGTTGGAGACAAAATTACGCACGACACTTACGGTTTGGGAACCGTTCTTGCAACTCAAGATAAGGGCAGAAACTCAATTATTACAGTTGATTTTGGTTCTGACGGCGTAAAGCGCTTAATGCTTCGAGTCGCTCCAATCGAAAAATTGTAAAATTTCGTTTTATGCGGTTCAAGGTAAGATATTTTTTAGCAGGGACGTGGCGCTTGAAGGTGTGGGCGCCGAGAAGCGTGTTGCATTAAGGAAAATGTAGCACTAAAAGATAAATAATATATATTTAATGAGGTATCAATTATGAAAAACAAATTATTCGCATCAATTCCATCTATTATTTTGGGCATATTGATTGCTATTGCTCCGCTAACTTTCGCAAAAGTTTGCCAAAGTGAAGGCGGAATGCATATGGCATGCTACTACACTGGTCGCGCTGCCCTTGGAATTGGCTTAGTTATTGCAGTTCTTGGAATTGTTGCGCTTTTTGTTAAAGAAAATGTTCGCATCGGTTTGAGCATTGCTGTAATCGTGAATTCTTTGCTTATGATTGCTGTTCCAACATTCCTTATTGGCGTTTGCAAGAGCTCAATGATGCATTGCGCATCGGTTACGCGCCCAACGCTGATTGTTCTTTCCGTGCTCGCATTGGTGTTCGCAGCTATTTCCGTGTATTTGGATAGCAAAGAAGACTAATAGCTAATAGCATAGCTTGTAAAACGGCTTAATAAAGCAAAAATTATGCGCACTATTACGCTAAAGCGTTTGCCGCTGGAAAATCTTAAACGAAAGCCGCTTAGAACTGCCACATTGCTGGTAGCTGCAGCGTGCTTATCTGCCATATTTTTCGGCGGCTCGCTTATTTCTATGAATCTTGCGCAAGGCTTGAACAGTATGCGCGCCCGCATGGGAGCCGACATTATGGTTATTCCAAACGGCACGCATACTAAAGCTGAGGCGCTACTTACTAACGGCGGATCAAGTACTTTTTACTTCACCAATAATATTGAGGATTTAGTTAGACGTTCGCCTGGCGTTCAAAAGGCGAGCGCTCAAACGTACATTTCCTCACTTTCTGCAGGATGCTGCGCGGAAAAGCTGCAGATTATTGGTTTTGATCCGGATTCCGATTTTGTTATAGGCCCTTGGATTTATTCGCAGCATAAAAAGACTTTGCACAAAGGCGAAATGATTGCTGGAGCAAACGTACTAGTTTCCTACAAGAATACTGTTCGGCTTTTTGGTCACCAATGGCCGGTTGTAGCTCAGCTCGCAAAAACTGGCACAAGCATTGATAATTCTGTGTTTGTGCGACGAGAAAGCGTGCCGCAAGTAGTTGAGTATTCTACAAAAGTGCATCACACAGCTATTCCAAAAGAGTATGCAGAAAAAGCAATTTCTGCAGTTTTAGTGAAGGTGCGCAAAGGTTATAGTGCTAAACAAGTTGCGCAAAATATTAAAAAAACAACTGGGCTTTATAGCATTGGCATAGTTTTCCCTGGAGGAATTACAGCAACAACTCAGGCTAATCTTGGCGTTTTTACGCGCTCGCTTACTTTTATAATTGCCGCATGTTGGATTGTTGGATTGCTTGTGCTGATTGTTGTTTTTGCAACTTCGCTAAATGAGCGCAAAAAAGAGTTTGCTTCTCTTCGCATACTTGGGTTTACGCGAAAAATGCTTTTGGATGTGGCTACGCGCGAATCTGCAATACTTGGTTTTGTGGGGGGAGTTATTGGAGTTGCGTCTGCAAGTCTTATAATCTTCCCTTATAGTTCGCTTATTTCTTCACAATTGCAGCTTCCGTATTTGGAAGTTACGGCACTTCCTGTAATAGCTTTGATGGCTGTTAGCATAGTTCTTTCACTGCTTTCTGTTGTTGCGGCTTCGGCGCTTACAACATGGCGTATTGCAATGCGTGAAACGTATTTGACTCTTCGAGCAGGGGAGTGATTAGATGTGCGAAAAAACGGTATTAAATAGCGAAAAATCGCCTGTTTCAGTGCTGAATCTTACTCGCGTAACTAGAGAGTTTATGCGACGAAAGCACAGATTCTCTGCGGTAAACAACGTAAGTTTTTCGCTAAATAGTGGCGATTTTGTTGCAATTGTTGGAAAATCAGGCAACGGAAAATCTACTTTATTGAATTTGATTGCCGGATTGCTTAAGCCAACTCACGGAAGTGTAACGGTTTTAGGCAAGGAGATTTCCGCGCCTGAATTTAGCGATGGGGAAGTATCTAGATTGCGCGCGCAAAATATAGGTTTTGTTACGCAATCGCAAACGCTTTTGCCGAATCTTACTGTGTATGACAATATTCTTTTGCCCGTGCAGATTGCTAAAAGCGGCGGTCAAAAAAGCGGCGGTCAAAAAAGTAGTGATCAAAAAAGCAAAAGTACAGACGTTGAAGATTACTACTCAAATCACGCTCTTGATTTTTGCAAACGCTTGCATATTGAAGATTTGCTGTGGTGCTATCCAAAGGAGCTTTCCGGCGGCGAGATGCGTCGCGTAATGATTGTGCGCGCACTAATAAACAATCCAAAGCTTCTGCTTTTGGACGAGCCTACTGGAGATTTAGATCCAGAGCACACTCTAATAGTGGTGGAAATGTTGCGCGAGGCTGCAAATCGTGGTGCTGCGGTTCTTATGGTAACGCACGATTCTGAAGCTGCTCGAAGCGCGGATTGCACCTACACAATGGATACTGGCTCCCTTCACTAAAATTAGTTCTCGCGTTTGGATGGTTTGGTCTGGCGTATCGCTCCAAATGCGCGCAATTTTTCCCGCGTTTGGAGTGTTTTCGGGCTTTGAATGCTCCAAACGTGGGTAGTTTTTCTCGCGTTTGGAGGGTTTAGTGTGGGTTTGCGCTCCAAACGTGAGGAATTAAAATATCAACAATTATTCTTACTGGTGTGTAGAATTAGAAACGATGCCTATTTTGTGTAAGCATCATCTGGAGCCTTAGCCCATCAGTGGGTCGGCGCGCGGTAGTTATGGCGTTATTTCAACGTTTTAATACTTACGCGTTCGTGTGTTAGCACGAAGAAGCACTGGAGAGGCCGGCTCAGCGTGAGTAATTTTTAGGAGATTTTACGATTGACTAAAAGTTTGGCTCGCGTTCCGTTCAGATAACGACAGAATTAAAGGATTAGTTATGACTAATATTCAGCGTTCTCGCCGTCAGGTGCGTCTTTCTCGCGCCCTCGGCATCGCTTTGACCCCAAAGGCTCAGCGTATCTTCGAGAAGCGCCCATATGCTCCAGGTGAGCACGGCCGCACTCGTCGTCGCACCGAGTCCGATTACGCAGTACGTCTTCGCGAGAAGCAGCGTCTTCGCGCTCAGTACGGCATCTCCGAAAAGCAGCTTCGCGCTGCTTACGAGAAGGGTACGCACACTGCAGGCCAGACCGGTGACGCAATGCTCACCGATTTGGAAACTCGTCTTGATGCTTTGGTTTTGCGCGCAGGCTTTGCTCGCACCACTGCCCAGGCTCGTCAGTTTGTTGTACATCGTCATATTTTGGTTGATGGCAATCTTGTTGATCGCCCATCTTACCGTGTCAAGCCAGGCCAGACCATTCAGGTTCGTGCCAAGAGCCAGACCATGGTTCCATTCCAGATGGCTGCAGAAGGCGTTCATCGCGACGTTTTGCCAGCAGTTCCTGGTTATCTCGATGTGAATCTTGCCTCTTTGAAGGCTACTTTGACTCGTAAGCCGGAAGTCGATCAGATTCCAGTTGAAGTCAACATTCAGTACGTCGTCGAATACTACGCTCGTTAATTCGCCGATTTAATTCTTAAGGACATACCGCTTGACCCCTGTTGCGCATTCGCGTGGCAGGGGTCAATGCGTTTTATGGAACATTTGCCGTGTTTTTCTCCGGCGTTTGTTGTCGTTTTGGTTGGTTTTGGAAACATTTGCCGGAAATATGCACGGCGTTTGTTGTCGTTTTGGCATTGGCTGACCACATTTGCCGTGTTTTTTCTCCGGCTTTTGTTGTCGTTTTGGCTGGTTTTGGAAACATTTGCCGGGAATATACACGGCATTTGTTGTCGCGCAACTTTTGACGCTTATGTACCGCGTAGTGCAATAATGGAGCTATGTTGCTGCATCTTTATTTAGTGCGTCACGGTCAGACGCTATTTAATCGTTACAATCGTCTGCAAGGTTGGTCTAATTCTCCGCTTACCGAAAAAGGTTTGAAGGATGCGGACAAGTCTGCAAAAAAGCTGCAAAATATTACTTTTGCTGCAGCCTACTGCTCGGATACTACGCGTGCGCAAATCACGGCTCAGCGTATTCTCGACGCAAACGAGGCTGCCGGTAACGCGCGTCCAAAGCTTGTAAGCGATATGCATTTTCGCGAGCAATGCTACGGCTATTTTGAAGGCCAAGATATGCAAATGGCTTGGTGGGCTGCAGGAGCGCCTAATGGAGCGCACACCTACAACGAAATCGTTGAAAAGTTTGGGCTTGCGGCCACTCGTGACATGCTTAAAGAGGCTGATCCTTTCCACGATGCCGAGTCAGATATTGAGTATTGGACTCGCGTAGAAGACGGTTTTAAGCTTATCTCCTCAAATTCTTCGCTTAAAGATGGCGATAACGTGTTGCAGATTTCGCACGGAAATACGCTTTTAAGTCTTATGTACCGTTTTGCGCCTGCAGGTTACGATTTAAGCGAGCGCCCGGCAAACGGAAGCGTAACTAGGCTCGATTTTGACACTACCAAACCTATTGATAACGCTATTACTATTCAAGGATACAACGAGTAGCTTTTTGCTACAGCTTTCTTAACGTATGCGTCGTTACCGTTCGTTAGTCTTAAGTCATTGCGAATGGTTTTAACTGTAGTCTGATTTGCTGTTGTATTAGCTTTCAGCGCGGTGAAGTCTTAAGCAAAAATGGTACAGAAAGAGGTTACGATGAGCGTTGGAGACATAGCTGCTCTTATTGCCGCGATTGCGTTTACTGTGCTTTCGGGTTTTTTGATTTATCCGCTAATTAGATTGGGCAAGTTGTTCGATCAGATTGCGAAAACTGTCAAAGAGTCGGGTGAGCATGCGATGCCTGCAATTGACGAGTCTGTGACGACGATTAAGCAAGTTAATAAGACTCTTGACGATGTAAACGCTGTTTCAGGAGCTACGCGCACAACTGTTACGAATATTGGTGCTCTTACTGATTTGTATGGTGCTTTCCTTGGAAAGCCTATTGTTAAGGTTGCGGCTGCCGGCTACGCGCTAAAAGATACGGTTGCTTCTTTCTTTAATAAGCCTACTGTTCCAACCGACTCGCATTCTACTGGCCGTCACGCTGCAAAAGAATCTTCCGATATTGCAAGCAAGGGGGAGTAATGTTCAAGCGCTTATTTTGGATGTGTGTTGGCATTGTAATTGGTGTGCTTGCTGTAACAAAAGCTCGTGCCTACGTAAAAGCCAAAATGCCGGATGCTGCTCGCAAATTTGTGTTTAGTAAAGAGCCGGAAAATATTACTTTAAGCACAATATTGGGATTGTTTAAAGATTTTAATGAAAGTCGTAAAAAGCATGAGGACGAGCTTAATTCTCGTTATGCTCACAGTCGTCATGAGGATTTTTAACTAATCTTTTGCTAGTTAGACTTGCGTTTTTACTAAAATGCTAGTCGAAAAAGTTTGTTTAAGTTAAGTGTTGAAGTACTATATTGAATGTTTGCATGACAAGATCTTGCTAAAAATTACACAAGGAGTTCGTACGTATGCGCACAGCAGAAATTGCAAAGCGTTATCTTGACTATTTTGCTAAAAATGGTCATATGGTCGTTCCTTCGGCATCCCTAATTTCGCCGAACCCAACGACGCTTTTTACTATTGCCGGCATGGTGCCGTTTATTCCTTATTTGCTTGGTGAGCAGACGCCTCCTTCTCGACGTATGGCTTCGAACCAAAAGTGTGTGCGCACTCTTGATATTGACGAAGTTGGTAAAACCACTCGTCACGGAACCTTCTTCCAAATGGTTGGTAACTTCTCCTTCGGTGATTATTTTAAGGAAGAAGCAATTCACTACGCTTGGGAGCTTTTAACTACTCCGCAAGACAAGGGCGGCTACGGTTTTGACCCAGAAAAGCTTTGGGTAACCACTTACACGGACGATGACGAGGCTCGCGCAATTTGGAAGAACGAGGGCTTTGATCCAGAACACATGCAAGTTTTCGGCATGGAAGATAACTTCTGGACTACCGGTGGCCCTGGTCCTGGCGGCCCATGCTCCGAAATTTACGTTGATCGCGGTCCTAAGTATGGTCGTGACGGCGGTCCTGCTGCCGACGAATCTCGTTTTATTGAGATTTGGGATTTGGTTTTTGAAAATTACCAGGTAGATAACGTCAAGTCTAAGACTGATTTGCATATTGCTGGCGAGCTTGATCAGAAGAATATTGATACCGGCGCTGGTTTGGAGCGTTTGGCTTATCTTATGCAAGGTAAGGAAAATATTTACGAAACTGACGAAGTTTACCCAGTTATTGAAGCTGCAGAAAAGCTTAGTGGCGTAAAGTACGGCGATAATAACGATGCTGACGTGCGTTTCCGCGTTGTGGCAGATCACGTGCGTTCCGCTTTGATGATTATGAGCGATGGCGTGCGCCCAAGTAATGTTGGCCGCGGTTACGTGCTTCGTCGTCTTCTTCGTAGAACTGTTCGCGCAATGCGTATGCTTGGCGTTCAAGACCCAGTTCTTCCAACCTTGTTCCCAGTATCTAAGTCTGCAATGGAGCCAAGCTATCCAGAGCTTAACGATACTTTCCACGAGGTTAGTGAAGCCGCCTACGGTGAGGAAGATGCTTTCCGTAGGACTCTTGAAAAGGGCACAACTATTCTCGACTTGGCTGTTGAAAAAGCTAAGAAAGAGCACAAAGACGACCCTATGGTTGGCGGCTCAGACGCGTTTACTTTGCACGATACTTACGGCTTCCCAATTGAGCTTACTCTTGAGATGGCAGCCGAGCAGGGTGTTAAGGTTGACGAGGCTAAGTTCCGCGAGCTTATGAGCGAGCAGAAAGGTCGCGCTCGCGCTGACGCTTTGAAGAAGCGTCACAACGTGGACGTTAGCGTTTACGACGATATTAAGAAGGCGCTTGAAAAGCCAATCGACTTCCTCGGTTACACAGACTTCTCAAGCCGTTCTAACGTTTTGGCAATTGTTGAAGCAGGTAAAGGCTCTGTTAAAAGCGTTACTGCTCCTGCAAACGTTGAGATTATTCTCGACCGCACGCCATTCTATGCTGAGCGCGGCGGCCAGATTGCAGATCAAGGCGAGATTATTTCCGACGACGGCGCAATTTTGGAAGTTGACGACGTTCAGCGTCCAATCAAGGATTTGATTGTGCACAGCTGCCGTTTGACTGAAGGAACGCTTAGCGTTGGCGCTCCTGTAAACACGAATATTGACCAGGTTCGCAGGGCTGCTTTGGCACGTTCTCACACTGCTACCCACACTCTTCACAAGGCTTTGCGTGAAGAGCTTGGTCCGCAGGCAACTCAGCGCGGTTCTGTGGTTGATCCAGATCGTTTGCGCTTCGACTTCCAGTGGCCAAAGGCTGTTGAAAAGGATGCGCTTTCCCGCGTGGAAGCTCGCGTAAACGAGCGTATTCGCGACGATTTGCAGGTTGTTCCTAAGGAAATGCCAATCGACGACGCTTTTAAGCTTGGAGCAATGCACTTGTTCGGCGAAAAGTACGGTGACGTTGTGCGCGTGGTTGAAATCGGCGACGGTTGGAGCCGCGAGCTTTGCGGCGGTACTCACGCTAAGAGCACCGGAAAGATTGGTATGGTAACTATTCTTTCCGAGTCTTCTATTGGCTCTGGCGTTCGCCGTATTGACGCTCTTTGCGGCGAGGCAGCATACGAGTATGGCGCTCGCGAGCACACTTTGGTGGCTCAACTTGCAGACATGGTTAATGCTCGCCCAGATGAGTTGGCTGAACGTTTGGAATCTTTGCTTAGCAAGATGAAGGATTCTGATCGTAAGCTTGCAGCCGTTTACGAGTCTCAGCTTGCAGATTCTGTTCCAGCTTTGATTGAGTCCGCTAAAGCTAGTGCCGGAAGCGTTAAGTTGGCTGTTAAGAACGTTGGAAACTTCGGATCGTTTGAAACTCTTCGTAAGACTGTTCTTGACGTTCGCTCTCGCCTAGGTGAGGACCTTCCTGCAGTAGTAGTTTTGAGCGGCGTAAACGAGGACGATAAGCCAATGGTTGCAGTTGCAACTAACGAGGCTGCTCGTGGCCTTGGTGCTAAGGCTGGTGACTTGGTTCGCACTGCTTCCAAGGTTCTTGGCGGCGGTGGCGGCGGCAAGCCAGACTTCGCTCAGGGCGGCGGCACAGACGCTTCTAAGATCGACGAAGCGTTGGAAGCTGTAAAAGCGCAAGTGGCTGAGCTCGCCTGAGTCTCGTAGCCTCCTGCTTAAAATTTAAAATCTTTACCGAAAGCAACACGAATCATGGTGTGGTTAGGTATTGATTTAGGTGATGCCAGGGTCGGGCTTGCACTTTCCGACCCTGAGCTTACTTTTGCGCATCCAATCGGAAACGTGCAAGTTTTTGGAGATTCTTTTAGAGCTATTGACGAAGTCATGAATCTAATAGAAGAAAATCAAGTTAAACGTGTTGTAATTGGCTTGCCTCTTCAATTAGACGGTTCTGAAGGAAAATCTGCGAAAAAAGCGCGTCGGTGGGGTAAAAATTTAGCTAAACGCATTGAATTAGCGAAAAATGTTGGAGATTGGACGCTTTCTTACATACCTGATATTGTTTGGAAGGATGAGCGTTTAACAACAGTTAGTGCTCACCGGCAGTTGCTACAAGCTGATTTTTCTACTCGCAAGCATCGTCCTATGGTAGATCAGCAGTCGGCAGTATTAATTTTGCAGTCTGCGCTTGACGCAAATAATGCAGAGTAGTTTTGAAAATCGTGTAAAAGTAGAAATAGCGAAGAGGAGCATAGCGTGTCTGACAATTTTGATGAATTTTTTGACAAACATGCAAAGTGGACTGAGCATGATGGCGAGCCGTCGTCAAAATCATCTAATTCTAAAGACAAATCTTCGACTGTTAGCTCCAGAAAACGTGCTAAAGCTCGTCTTGCGGCAAAAAAACGCAGGCGTAGAGCAAAAGTAGTTTTAGCTATTCTGCTCGTATTCGTATTAGCTGTTGTTGGATATTTTGGATACAGTGCGGTTCGCGCGTGGAAATTATCTCAAAATAGCGAGTCGGTTGCAGACTGGCCAGGCCCAGGCTTTGGAACGGTTGAGTTTACTATTGACACCGGCGAGGGTGCTATTAGTGTTGCCAACAAATTAGTTAAAGCAAATGTTGTTAAATCTCAATCAGCTTTTACTTCCGCAGTTGCTGCAAATAATAAAATCTTGTACCCGGGAGTTTACTCGCTTAAAAAGCATATGGCTGCTATTGACGTGGTTAATATTCTTTCCGATCAAACAAAAGCCGGCGGATTCCTTGACGTTCGTGCAGGAGACCACGCTACTGAAGTTTTGCAGCGCGCTTCAAGCTTATCTGGAATAAGCATGGATAAGTTTAAAGCAGCTTTGGCAGATGGGGGAGCTGGAATTTTGCCTCCAGAAGCTAAAGGAAGCATCGAAGGATGGCTAGAGCCTGGAGTTTATAACGTAAAATCTATGAAAAGTGCGGAAGATATTCTTTCCGCAATGGTAAAAAAGCGTATTGCTAAGCTCGACTCTCTTGGTATTCCTAAAGGTGAAGATCGCGAAAAAGCTTTAATTATGGCCTCAATTGCCGAAGCTGAAGTGAATAATCGCGAATATTACGGCAAAGTTGTGCGCGTAATACTAAACCGTTTGGCAAAAGATATGCCTCTTGGAATGGACTCTACAATTGGTTACGGAGCGGGAGTAAAGCCTATAAAGCTTACGCAATCAATGCTAGATAATCCAAATAATCCTTACAATACTCGCATTCACAAGGGTTTGACTCCTACGCCTATTGGTATTGCTGGAGACAACGCTCTTCTTGCAACTATTAAGCCTCAAGATGGTCCGTGGATTTACTTCGTTACCACGAATTTGAAGACTGGTGAGACGAAGTTTGCGGATAACAAAGACGACTTTTTGAAATTCCGCGACGAGTACAAGCGCAACAATCCTGAAGGCAACTAAACTAAGCTTATTTTTGATTGCCGTGGCGCTCCAAACGTGAGAGGAGTTTCCCACGTTTGGAGGGTTATGGAGTGCTATTTGCTCCAAACGCGAGAGGAGTTTCCGGCGTTTGGAGGGTTTTAACCACATGGATGCGTTTAGGTTGCAAAAGTTTTATAAGTTTTCGTAATTTGCTTTAATGAGGCAATTAATTATTACGATAATATCGGCGCTACCAACGCTTGTGTGCTTAATTTCAGTTTGCGTAACGGATATAAGAAGTCGCGTAGTTCCAAGACTTTGGGTTGTTGTTGCGCTAATTTTTCAATCTTTTGCGAATCTTATATATTCGATTATTTTGTTTGGAAATATTAGCGTGCTTATTTTAGGCTGTATTTCTTGCGTATTTGTTTTTGTAATTTATTGGATTATGCGAAAACTCGCTCCAACAAATTCCGTTGGCTTCGGAGATGTTACGAGTGCGTCAATGATCGCACAAGCATTGGTATTATTCGGCTTCGACTCTTTAATTTACTGGTTTGCTTTAGTTGGAGTAGTTGGCCTACTTTGGCTTTTAGCATGGAAAATTTACTGCAAAATCCGCATGCCAGCCAACGCATCAGTACCATTCGTGCCAGTAGAAGCAATATCAGCCATAATCGCAGCATTGCTGTCAATAACAACCCACTCAATACTTGGTGCTTAGTAGAGTAAGTATTTAGACACGTAAATTAGTTGAGAATGGAGAATGGCATGCTTAGATGGCAAACTGCAGGGGAGTCGCATGGTGAAGCATTAGTTGCCATGATTGAAGGTTTGCCTGCTGGCGTGCGCATTACTAGTAGCGATGTTGTTGCGGCTCTTGCGCGCCGTCGTCTTGGATACGGCCGTGGCGCTCGCATGAAGTTCGAGCAAGACAAAGTGCGTCTTTTAACCGGCGTTCGCCACGGAGTAACGCTTGGCTCTCCAATTGCTGTAGAAATCGCGAATACAGAGTGGCCAAAGTGGGCGGAAGTAATGAGCGCAGATCCTTTGGATCATGAGATTGAGAAAGTTGGTCGAAACGCGCCACTTTCTAGGCCGCGCCCTGGGCATGCGGATTTAACTGGCATGCGCAAATACGGTTTTAATGATGCTCGCGAAGTTTTGGAGCGCTCTAGCGCTAGGGAAACAGCTTCGCGCGTTGCTTTGGGTGCTATTGCTGATGCGTTTTTGCAGCAGGCGTTGGGTGTGCGCACTGTTGCGCACGTTGTTGGAATCGGTGGCGTTTACGCTAACAAAAGTTTAGCTTTACCAACACCTGACGATGTTGCGGCTTTGGATGCTTCTCCAGTTCGCACTCTAGATAAAGACGCCGAAGCTAAAATGATGGCTCGCATCGACGAAGCAAAAGCAAATGCAGATACTTTAGGCGGAGTAGTAGAAGTGCTTGCTTACGGCATGCCTGCTGGAGTTGGAACATACGTGGAGTCAGATCGCCGATTGGACGCAGCTTTAGCGGCTGCGCTTATGGGAATCCAGGCTATTAAAGGCGTGGAAATTGGAGACGGTTTTGAAGAAGCAAATCGTCCAGGCTCGGCCGCGCATGACGAAATCGTAGCAGACGAAAATGGCAAAATCACCCGACTAACTAATCGCGCTGGCGGCATTGAAGGTGGTATGTCAAACGGCGAAATTATCCGCGTGCGTGCCGCAATGAAGCCGATTCCTTCTATTCCGCGCGCTTTGCGCACAGTAGATGTGCTTACTGGCGAAGCTGCTCAAGCTATTAATCAGCGCTCCGATTTTACTGCTGTTCCAGCGGCTTCCGTAGTTGCAGAAGCAATGGTAAGACTTACTTTGGCAAAGTATGCTTTGGAAAAGTTTGGTGGAGATTCTTTGCAAGAAACGCGCCGGAATGTAGAGTCTTACCTAGCTTCTTGGCCGGAGAATATGAAATGAGCAATACTAAAATTCCGCTAGCTGTTATAATCGGCATGCCTGCCGCCGGAAAAACGCGCGTTGGTCGCGAAGTTGCGCATCTTATGAATCTGCCTTTTTGCGATACAGACGACATGATTGAGCGCGAAATTAATATGCCAATTACTCAATATTTTGAGCAGTTTGGTCAGGAATCTTTCCGAGATATAGAAGCCAGAATAGTTAGAAACGTAATTTTAGAAAATCAGGCTGATTCCGGCATTGTTTCTCTTGGTGGCGGCGCTCCTGTTCGCAAAGAAACGCAGGAAGTGCTAAAAGAATACGTGAATCTTGGCGGTCGCGTAGTGTATTTGCAAACCAGCGCAGACGATGCTATTGAGCGCGCAGGTTGGAGCAATAATCGTCCTATGCTAATCGGCCAAGACGCTAAAAAGCGTTGGATGGAATTATTTGAGCAGCGAGACCCAATTTTTAGGGCAGTATCAAATATTCACATGCCAACAAAAGGTTCAAATCCGTATATGGCTGCAGAAAAGTTAAGGAGCATGATTATGCAACGCATAGTGCATGTTACAGGCGAAGCAATTGAGCCGTACGATGTGCGAATTGGCGACGGTGCCATGCAACTTTTGCCGCAAATGCTTGGAACTAAGCCGGTTAAAGTGGCGTTAGTTCACACGCAGCCGGTTCAGCGCCACAGTGACAGAGCTCGCGCAATTTTGCGCCAAGCAGGCTATGAAGTTTTAGACATACTTGTGCCGGATGCTGAAGCTGGAAAAACTATTCAAGTTGCGAGCGGAATTTGGGCTAGATTAGGTGAAGCTGGTTTTACGCGTTCCGACGCGATTGTTGGCTTAGGAGGCGGCGCTGCTACGGATGTTGCCGGCTTTGTTGCTGCAACTTGGATGCGTGGAATTCGTTACGTAAACTGCCCAACTTCGCTTCTTGCAATGGTTGATGCGTCTACGGGCGGAAAAACTGGTATCAATACGGATGCTGGCAAGAATCTGGTTGGAAGTTTTTACACTCCAGCTGGCGTTTTGGCAGATACTTCTACGCTTTCAACTTTGCCAAACGATATTCTTATTGAAGGCCTGGGTGAGGTTGCAAAATCTGGTTTTATTCTAGACGGCGAAATTTTGAAGATTCTTAGCGACTCGAATAATGCTAAGCTTTTGCGCGAATTTAATGGGAATCAAATTGAAAATAATAGCGAACTTCACGAGCTTATTGTGAATCTTATTGAACGCACTGTTAGAGTAAAAGCGTATCACGTTTCGAGTGATTTAAAAGAGCAGGGTTTGCGCGAGTTTTTGAACTACGGGCATACTTTAGGCCATGCGATTGAGCAGATTGAACACTTCCGTTGGCGTCACGGAAACGCTGTTGCTGTTGGCATGGTTTTTGCGGCCGAGCTTGCGCAAATTTTAGGATATTTGGATGCTGAAGATGTTTCCTACCATCGTTCGCTTTTAGATTCGCTTGGATTACCAACTTCGTGGCAGAGTAGAGAAGATTCTGACGCTGCGTTTGAGCGCGTGCTTAATCTTATGCATCGTGACAAAAAAGCGCGCGGCAACATGCTACGTTTCGTAATTTTGGATGGTATTTCGAATCCTATTCATTTAGACAATCCGCCTATTGAAGCAGTTAAAGAAGCTTTTAAGCGCGTGTATAAAAAATAATTAACTTTGCGAGGCAATAATGGAAAATCAGCAACCAAAAAAAGTTCTTGTTGTAAACGGTCCGAACTTAGGCCGTCTCGGCGTTCGTCAGCCAGACGTTTATGGCAGTCAAGATTTTGAAACTCTGTGCGCGCTTTGCGAAAAGTGGGGAGCGGAGCTTGGCTTAAAAGTAGAAGTGTGTCAAAGTGATGATGAAGCGCAAATGGTTCATTGGATGCACGAAGCTGCCGACACGCATACTCCTGTTGTTATGAATCCTGCTGCTTTCACGCACTACAGTTATGCGCTGGCGGATGCGGCTCACATGGTTTTGGACGCTGGAGTGCCGCTAATGGAAGTGCATATTTCTAATCCTTCCGCACGCGATTCTTTCCGCAAAATAAGCGTGATTAGTCCTGTTGCAACCGGCACTATTACTGGCATGGGATTGTACGGTTACAAGCTTGCGCTCGAGGCTGTTGCGCACTTAATATAACTTTTTAAGTCGCTTTTAATACAACACCCGAGTCGAGGCTCGAAGATACTATGGAGTTCCATGGTTAGAAGAAAACATGGTAACTCTCAGGAGCATATTACAAAGCATATTTTTGTCACTGGTGGCGTTGTTTCGTCCCTCGGAAAAGGCCTTACTGCATCGTCTTTAGGACGACTTTTGCGAAGCCGCGGCCTTCACGTTTTGCAACAAAAACTCGATCCTTATATCAATGTTGACCCGGGTACAATGAACCCATTCCAGCATGGTGAAGTCTATGTTACGGAAGATGGCGCAGAAACAGATCTTGATATTGGTCATTACGAGCGATTCCTTGATGTTTTCTTAAGTCAAAAAGCGAATGTAACTACGGGCCAGATTTATCAGTCTGTGCTTCGTAAGGAGCGCGCTGGTGAATATTTGGGTCAGTGCGTGCAGGTTATTCCGCATATTACTGGTGAAATTAAGTCGCGTATGCGCGCGCAGGCTTCCGACGATGTAGACGTTATTATTACGGAAATCGGCGGCACAGTTGGAGATATTGAATCCCAGCCATTCTTGGAAGCCGCTCGCGAAGTTCGCCGCGATTTAGGTCCAGAAAACTGCATGTTTGTGCACGTTTCTTTGGTTCCTTATATTGCAGCCGCGCACGAGTTGAAAACTAAGCCAACTCAGCATTCTGTAATGATGCTTCGCCAGCTTGGTATTTCTCCAGACGCGCTTGTTTTGCGTTCGGATCGTCCACTTAATCAGGCTATTAAAGACAAGATTTCGCTTATGTGCGACGTTGACGCCGAAGGTGTTGTGAACTGCGTTGATGCTCCAAGCATTTACGATGTTCCAAAGATTTTGTTCAACGAAGGCTTGGACGCTTACGTTGTTCGTGAGCTTGAGCTTCCATTCCACGATGTTGATTGGAACGAGTGGGAAGATTTGCTTGAGCGCGTGCATCATCCAAAGCATGAGCTAAACATTGCAATCGTTGGCAAGTACATTGATTTGCCAGATGCGTACCTTTCTGTTACGGAGGCTATTAAGGCTGGCGGTTTTGCAAACTGGGCTAAGGTAAACGTGCGCTGGGTTGCTGCCGACAAGTGCGAAACTCAAGAAGGTGCTGCTGCAGCTCTTGACCAAATGGACGGAATGGTTATTCCAGGCGGTTTCGGCATTCGCGGTATTGAAGGTAAGATTGGCGCGCTCCGTTACGCTCGCGAGCACGGTTTGCCAACGCTTGGCCTTTGCCTTGGCTTGCAATCTGTGGTTATTGAGTACGCTCGTCACGTTCTCGGTCTTGAGGATGCTAATTCCACAGAGTTCGAGAAGGATTGTGGAGATCCAGTAATCGCAACTATGGAAGAGCAGAAAGATATTGTGGATGGTAAGGGAGATATGGGTCACACAATGCGACTCGGCTCTTACCCTGCCACTCTTGAAGAAGGCTCTATTGTTGCCGAGCTTTACGGCTCTACGCATGTTACCGAGCGTCATCGTCACCGTTACGAGGTGAACGTTGCGTATAAGGATCGCCTGCGTGAAGCTGGTTTGCGTATTAGCGGCCAAAGCCCAGACGGTAATTTGACTGAGTTTGTGGAGCTTCCAAAAGATGTTCACCCATTCTACGTAGCAACTCAAGCTCACCCAGAGTTTAAGTCTCGCCCAACTAAGCCTCATCCACTGTTTGCTGGATTAGTTGCGGCTGCTCTTGAGCATCAGTCGTCTGCACAAAATAGCAAGGCAGATAAGTAGTCTTAAGCCAAGTAAAAACAGGCGGTAAAACTTAGGATTCTTAAGTTTTGCCGCTTTTTGTTTTATTAGATTGTGATAAACATTACGTTTTGTTCGTAACACAGCTATACCAAGAAATCGCATTACGCGGTAACCTTGAATAGGTAAGAAATAGACTAGACAGAATGCAAAAGTAACGTTGGGGAATAGCTTTTGCGATTGCGCTCTAAGGTAAGAGCGTAGCAATGCGTTATGCATGGAGGTGCTATAAGCGTATGAGCGATACTAGCAATATTAGTCATACAAGCGTTGCAGCAAATGATGCTAATAATCCAGCAAAAAATAAAGCTGCAGACGTTGAAATGAGCCAGTATGTGGCAGATCGCGCTCGCGTAAACGAAGAGAAAATCCGCCAAGACGAGCAAATTGTTGCTGAATTTGGCGATTACAATTACGGCTGGCACGATTCGGATGCTGCAGGCGAGGCTGCAAAAAAAGGTATTGACGAGTCGGTTGTGCGCGCAATTTCCGCAGACAAACACGAGCCGGAGTGGATGTTAAATCTTCGCTTGCAAGGATACCGCGCGTTTTTGCAAAAGCCTATGCCGGATTGGGGCGTTGATTTAAGCGGCTTTGATGCGGATGATTTCAAGTATTACGTGCGTCCGGTTCACGATCAAGCAAAAACTTGGGATGATTTGCCGGAAGATATTCGCAAAACTTACGATAGACTCGGCATTCCGGAAGCGGAGAAAAAGCGCTTAGTTTCAGGCGTTGCAGCACAGTACGAGTCGGAAGTTATTTACAATTCGATTCGCGAAGACTTGGCTGCTCAAGGCGTGATTTTTGTTGACACGGATACAGCAGTGCAAAAGTATCCGGAGCTTGTAAAAAAGTATTTTGCAACCGTGATTCCGGTTGACGACAATAAATTTGCTGCTCTTAACACCGCTGCTTGGAGTGGCGGCTCGTTCGTTTACGTTCCAAAAGGCGTGCACGTGGATATTCCGCTTCAGGCTTACTTCCGCATTAACACGCCGAATATGGGTCAGTTTGAGCGCACGCTGATTATTGCAGACGAAGGCTCGTACGTGCATTATGTTGAAGGTTGCACAGCTCCAATTTATTCCACGGATTCGCTCCACGCTGCAAATGTTGAAATTGTTGTAGAGAAGCATGCGCGCGTGCGATACACAACCGTGCAAAACTGGTCGAATAACGTGTACAACTTGGTAACTCAGCGAGCTTATGTGCGCGAAGGCGGCACAATGGAGTGGGTTGATGGAAATATTGGCTCCAAGGCAACTATGAAGTATCCTGCTTGCATTCTTGCTGAGCCGTACGCAAAAGCAGAAACCATGTCTTTGAGCTTTGCCGGCCGCGGACAGTACCAGGATACTGGTGCGAAGATGATTCATTTGGCTCCGCACACGAGTTCTACGATTGTTGCTAAGTCTATTTCGCGCGGCGGTGGGCGTTCAGCTTACCGCGGTCTTGTGAAGATTATTAAAGGCGCAAATGGCTCTAGTTCTTCGGTTGTGTGCGATGCTTTGCTTGTTGACGATTTTTCCAGGTCCGACACTTATCCGCATGTTGATGTGCGCGAAGATGACGTTTCGATGGCTCACGAGGCCACTGTTTCCAAGGTTTCCGAAGATCAGCTTTTCTACTTGATGAGCCGCGGACTTGAAGAAAAAGAGGCTATGGGCATGATTGTGCGCGGATTCGTGGAGCCGATTAGCCGTGAGCTTCCAATGGAGTACGCGCTTGAGCTTAACCGCTTAGTTGAGTTGCAAATGGAAGGATCCGTTGGCTGATGAGCGAAGATTTAAATAAGAATTTAGGCAATAAAATGACGGAAAAAGAAATTACTATTCCTGTAGCAGACCCTAATGATCCGTATGCGGTTCCTGCTGCAATGCCTTCTAGCGCCGACAAATCCGTGCGCTCGTTCAATGTGGAAGATTTTGCGATTCCAACGCGCAAGCAGGAAGATTGGCGATACACTCCAGTTGAGCGAATTTCCGAGTTTTTTGAGCGTTTCGAGCCGTCTAATAGTATTCAAGTAACGCTTGAAGGCGTTGGTGGAGCTGCATTAGATGATTCTTACGTTGGCTGCGACGGTTCTGTAAGTTTGCAAGTAAAGCCGCAAAACGAGGCTCCTCATACCGACATAAAGCCGTCTGATCGCGTGGCTGCAGTCGCATGGAATGCAGCGAAACAAGCGCACGTGCTTCACGTATCTGGCGAAATCAAAAAGCCAATCGTGCTTAAAATTCAGGGTAATAATGTTAATATGCTTGACGCATTGCCGCTTGACGCGCTGCACTTAGTAATCGAAGCAGACCCGCGCGTAAACGCTGATATTATTATCGAACATACAGGAATCGCGAAACTTGCAGAAGGCGTGGAAATCATCCTCGGAAAGCACGCGCACGTTTCTACTACGTTCATTCAAGAGTGGGATTCTGGAAGCAAACACGTTGGAAATCAGCGTATTCACGTTGGTGAGGGAGCTTCGCTTCGCCACACGATGGTCACTCTTGGTGGAGATGTTGTGCGAATTCGCATGGATCAGGATTTTGGCGGCGAGCAGGGTGATTTGAACATGCTCGGCATGTATTTTGTGGATCCTGGCGAGCATGTTGAGCACCGCACAATGGTTGTGCATAATTATCCAGAATGCAAGTCCAGAGTAGTGTACAAGGGCGCTTTGGAAGGGAAGGGCGCACATTCAACTTGGGTTGGAAACGCGCTTATTAAGCCGGAAGCTCCTGGCACAGATTCGTACGAGTTGAACCGTAATTTGGTGCTAACTCCTGGCGCAATCGCCGATTCTGAGCCGAATTTGGAAATTGAAAACGGCAATATTATTGGCGCGGGTCATGCAAGTTCGGTTGGTAGATTTGACGACGAAGAGCTTTTCTACCTGCAGTCTCGCGGAATTAGTGAGATTGAGGCTCGAAAGCTTGTTGTGCGCGGATTCTTTAACGAGCTGATTGAAGAAATTGGCGTTCCGGAAATTGTTGATCACTTAATGAAGGCGATTGAGCGCCGTCTTGCAAGAACGGAAGAATAGGAGAAAATTATGTCAACTTTGGAAATTAAGGATTTGTACGCTTCTGTAGAAACAAAAGAAGGTCGAAAGCAAATCTTAAAAGGCGTAAATCTTACAGTTAATTCTGGCGAAACGCACGCAATTATGGGTCCTAACGGATCTGGAAAGTCTACTCTTGCCTACACCTTGGCAGGTCACCCAAAGTATGAGGTTGATTCCGGCCAGGTGCTTTTAGACGGCGAAGATATTTTGAAAATGACTCCTGACGAGCGCGCAAAAGCGGGATTATTCCTAGCAATGCAATACCCAGTAGAAGTACCGGGTGTGTCTATGACGAACTTCCTTCGCACTGCAAAAACAGAAGTCGAAGGAAAAGCTCCATCTTTAAGAAGCTGGGTGAAAGAACTTAGCGAGGCTATGAAAAAGCTTCGAATGGATCCAAAATTTGCGTCGCGCTCAGTAAACGAAGGCTTTTCCGGCGGCGAAAAGAAGCGTGCGGAAGTTTTGCAACTAGAGCTTTTGAAGCCAAAGTTTGCAATTTTGGACGAAACTGATTCCGGACTAGACGTGGACGCACTTCGAATCGTGTCGGAAGGCGTGAATCGTGCTAAAGAGAACACCGGTTTGGGCATTATGATGGTTACGCATTACACGCGAATCCTCAAGTATATTAAGCCGGATATTGTGCACGTTTTTGCGCAAGGTCACTTTGTGAAGACTGCAGGGCCGGAGCTTGCAGATGAGCTGGAAGAAGAAGGCTACGACAAGTACTTGCCGGAAGGTGCAACCGAGTCGGCGCTGGCTTAAGCGCGGTTTATAAAATAAAAGTTTTAAATAACGGCTTAGAATATGACTACAGTGACTGAAGAAAATATTATGCGAGAATTTAGCGATTTGCGCTCGCAGTTTCCGATTTTGCGTCGCACAGTTCACGGCACTTCACTTTACGACACTGTGCACGGAAAACACTTGATTTACTTGGATTCTGCAGCAACTTCGCAAAAGCCGCAAGTTGTAATCGACGCCGAAAAAGAGTTTTACGAAACAATTAACGCAGGAGTTCACAGGGGAGCGCACGAGTTGGCGGCCCTTTCCACGGTTGCATTCGAAGAAGCGCGTGCGAAAGTTGCGCGGCTTGTTGGAGCGTGCGCAGATGCTGGGCGCGAAGAAATTGTTGTTACTCCGGGCGCGACCGGTGCGCTTAATCTTCTCGCAACTGCTATTGGTAACGCTAGTGCGAAGGCAAGAATCTGCAAAAAAGATAGTAGTGATTCTGTTGATTCTGCCGATTCTGTTAGTTCTAAGCGTGATTTCCGCCAAAATTTTGCTCTTCGAGAAGGCGATGTAATAGTCGTATCTCGCGCAGATCATCACTCTGTTTTGCTGCCATTCCAAGAGCTGGCTCTTCGCACGGGAGCGGAGCTTCGTTGGATTGACGTAACAGAAGACGGCCGCGTGCGCACGGACGCGGATTATTTGCGAACAATTATTGACGAGCGCACGAAAATCGTTGCAGTTACGCATATTAGCAACGTTACTGGCGCTATTACGGATGTTTCGCCGATTTGCAAGCGCGCTCACGAAGTCGGTGCAATTTTTGTGCTCGACGCATGCCAGTCAGTGCCGCATATTCCAGTTGATCTTCACGCTTTAAACGTTGATTTTGCAGCCTTTAGTGCGCATAAAATGTATGGACCTACGGGAGTTGGATTCTTATATGGTCGCCGCGAGCTTTTGAATGCGCTTCCTCCTGCAAATTTTGGCGGTTCAATGGTGGAGCTTGCGTGGCTTAACAAGCCTGCGCAATACATGGATGCGCCTTACCGTTTTGAGGCTGGAACTCAGCCGGTTGCGCAAATGGTTGCGGCCGGAGTTGCAGCGGATTGGCTGCGCGCGGTGGGCATGAATAAAGTTGCAGAGCATGAGCAGGAAATTGCTGCAGAATTGCTAAAATTGCAAGACGTTCCGGGCGTTCGCATTTTGGGGCCGACTGATTTAGAGAATCGAATTGGCACGGTTGCTTTTGAAGTTGAAGGCGTGCATCCGCATGACGTTGGCCAGTTTTTGGACGCTCAGGGCATTGCGATTCGCGTTGGGCATCATTGCGCTCAGCCGATTCACCGTCATTTTGGCGTGTACGCTTCAAACCGCGCTTCCGTTGGCGTTTACAACACAATTGACGAAGCTCGAGCGCTTGTTGAAGCCGTTTCCCGCGTTCGCGCCTACTTTGGCGCATAATGTTATTAGTGAGCGAGTTGGATAGTTAGCGAGTTAGGAAGTAGGTAAGGAGTGCGTATGTTTGATATGGGTTTTGGTGCGGGCGCTGGTTTTTCAGATGCGGCTGGTGACGGCTTGGAAAGCATGTATCAAGAAGTGATTTTGGATGCTGCGCGAAATCCGCATGGCAAAACTCATTTTGAAAGCACGGATGCGCTCGCAAAAGCGGAACTGCAGGAAGAATCTCAAGAATCTACTGAATCTGCTGAAAATACAGAAAATACAGAATCTCAAGAATCTGCCGAAAATACAGAATCTGCCGAAATCACCCTAAATAATACTCACGAAAGTTGCGCTGTTGCGTCTAGCGAAAACTCTGCTTTGGGTCAATCGCACCAATTCAACCCAACTTGCGGCGACGAAGTAACAATGCGCGTGGAGCTTTCAAATATCGCAAATAATAACGAAATCCCAGTAATTTCAAGCGTTAAGTGGGATGGTCACGGCTGCTCAATTTCGCAAGCAAGCCTTTCGATGATGGTTGATTTGGTCGAAGGAAAGTCGGTTGACGAAGCCTTGCGATTAGACGCGCTTTTCCACAAACTTATGGAATCTCGCGGCGAAGGTCTTAAAAACGAAGATGAGGAAGATGCGCTGGAAGACGCAATGGTTTTGCAAGGCGTATCGCGATACCCAATGCGAATTAAGTGCGCGCTTTTGGCGTGGGAAGGCCTAAAAGACAGCATTGCAAAAGCTTCACAAAACTTGAATTCGCAAATTCTTGGCAGCTTGTAAAATCGAAATTTGGTACAAGCAAAGCAAGGAATATTATGGAAGAAAATAAATCGGCTGTTGAGGTGGCGGCGTCGACACCTTTAAGCGCGAACGATATTGGCAGGGTTACCGAAGAAGATATTAAGGAAGCGCTTCACGATGTTGTCGATCCGGAATTGGGCATTGATGTTGTTGATTTAGGCCTAGTTTATGGCATTGAAATTGACGAGCTGGGTCGCGCGATTCTTACAATGACGCTTACAACTCCGGCTTGCCCGCTTACTGATTTGATTGAGGACGAGTGTGCGAATGCGCTCGCAGGTTTGGTGGAAGAGTTTCGCATTGATTGGACGTGGAAGCCGCGCTGGAGCGTTGAAAACATTAATGAAGACGGTCGCGCGCAGCTTGAGGCGCTTGGCTACAATCTCAACAGTTTGCAGGCGAACTTTGCGGCTGGAATGTATGGTTCTGGGGTAGTTGGGGGCGCTGGTTCGATGGGTGCTGGTGATATGGGTGCTTCGATGGGCGCTGGTATTCCGCCAACCGCGTGAGTATTTGGTTGGCTTGCCGTTTTGTTTTGATAGCAACGTACTAAACAAGTGGGAATTATGGGCGCTGAAATAAAAGCAGTTAGTGCAAGCGGAATTTGTGATATTTGCGGTATAAATAATATGCGCGAAAATAGTATCCGCGAGTATGCTTCGCGCGGAATTTCCGACGTTGTTTTTGACTTGAATTTGCTGGTAGATTGGGATGCGCGCCGCACTCTGGCTGCAGATTATCCTGATTTTATTGGGGAAGTGCTTTTTAGTTTCGAGCCGGAATGGGGATTTGAGTTTCACGAGTCTTTGCGCGAGGCTGGGTGGAGTATTGAGCGCGTGCTTGAATCGTTTAGCGAGCATCACGGGCCTGCGGTTACGTGGCTGTATCGCTTGTATTTTGAGCGTTTCGAGCGCGGTTTTGCCGGCGAGCGTGTGGATGCTTGCGGTCAGGCGCGCGAGTTGATTGCGAACGGCGTGCGCGTGTGGGCGCTTGGTAACGCTCCTTGCGATTGGCTAGACTTCGCGCGCAAAACTTGCCCAATACTCGGCGAGCTTAACGGTGTTTGCGCATCTTATGAATCGCATTTGCGCAAACCCGACGTAATGCTTTACCGCGCGTTTTTGCAACAAACTGGTCTTTCCGATGCTTCCACGCTTTTTCTCGAAGGTGACTCTCGCGCCGCTTCTGCAGCGTCGCTGCTCTATTCTTAATCAGCATCCTAATCTGCGTGAGTGTCTTATTCTGCTTGTTTTGGGACACTCGTGCAGATTGCTCTCTGCGTGCGTGTCTGAAAACCAGCATAATGAGACACTCGTGCAGTAACTAATCTGCGAGAGTGTCTGAAAATCAGCGTAATGAGACACTCGTGCAGCGCTCAAGCACTTTGTTGCGCGCATTCTGCCGCTTCGAGCGAATCGTAGCCATACATGCGCACAGTATTCGCAATTATTATTTGCGTAAGATTTATATTTTCCGCGCGCAAGTTATTCACAAAACGCTGGTATTTTGCGAAAGTTGCGTCAGAATACGTGCTTAATTCGCCTCGCAAATACGTTTCAAAAGACGTATTTTCTGCCGTATCCTCGCTAGTTTTAAGCGCGCGCATTGCAAGACCCAAATGCGGGTATCGATTGCGAAAATCCGCAGCCCACTCAACTTGCGTTAAAATAATCTGCTCCTGCGAACTTTTTCTAGGCTCTAAAATCGGCTTAATATAAGGCTTAATCGTGCGCTCAAAAATTTCCGTCGCAGTCGACTCCATCATTCGCGCATACTTTTCCGTAATCAAATTGCGGCCGTCGCTATTCGCGCGCTCAAGATCCTGCTTATAAGACTCTTGCAAATCCAGCGGCCACGCCAAAAATTGACTCATGCGCATAATGCGGAAAGTTGGCCAGTTTCCTTGACAATTCGCGCGTCCGCCCTCGTTTTGCGTAAGCTGGAACTGATCCCACTCGAGTTTTGTAATTTCTTCCGCAAGCTTTTCTGATTTTTGATTTTGCACTTCTGGATTTTGCGCTTCCAAATTTTGCGCTTCTGGATTTTGCGTTTCCGTATTTGCTGATAAATCGCACATCATAAGCTCCTTAAGCACGAAGCGCGCGAATTAATATGCGCTTCAACGTACGGCCGCTGCCATTCCAAAAAAGTTTCGCCGCAATCGCTTAAGCCCTCGTATTGCAACTCGCGCACAATATCCTCGCAAATACTGTCAATTATTTGCGTAACTTGCTTTTGCGCAATTCCCGCTCCTTTGCCACCTTCTCCAAAACCGTCGCCGCCGGAGCCGTCGCCACCAAAGCAAGCAGCGGAAGAAAGTCGCATTACTGACTCAAGTTTTCCACACACTTCCGGAAGCCTAGAAGCCATGCGATTGCTTAGCTTTCGCAATGTCGCAAACTGCCACTTGTAGTACGGCAAGTAGCCTGCAGTTACGGGATTGTTGAGCAGAAAAACAATGGAAGCGGTTGCTCGCACGAATTCGTTTATAGAAAGCCACGCGGCGGATGCATCTTTGCGCGCAATCATGCGTGGGAAATTGTATTGGCCGGCTTGCGAAATCATGCCAAGTCTTCTGGAGATTAGTGAGATTCGCACGTCGTCCGGCATGAGTTTGAAACTTTGGCGCGTTTTTGAGAACTCGCCAAGAGGATCCGCGAAAATTTTGCCGTTCGTCGCTGCGGCAAGAGTTGACTCGCTTAGTGATAGCCATAAGTGCGGCTCGTTTGCGGTTGGGGCAGTGGGGAAGCCGGTTAGATTTTCGAAAAATTCGCTTATGCTGAACACTCCGACGCGCTTGCTACTTTCGCGTGACTTGGCGCGCGGCGTTTCGTTGCGAGAGTCAAAACCGGCGTATTTTCGCGGAAGTGCGTCGTAAGCGTCTTGCAAATCCGCGCCAATTTCCGCGTAATCTTCGTCGGTGAGCCACAAGCAGAAGCCGGGACCAAAATCGTGGTCGCGCGAAATCTCGTCGTCAAAACCGTAACATTCCGAACCGTGACCAACTAATCCTGCAGCTATGCGGTTCTTGTATTTCGCGAATTTTGGCTGATCGAGTAACGGCTTTCCGTAAGTTTGCCAGTATGATTGCGATAGTTGCATGCCGGTTTTTATTTTTGGATTATTTTCTGTTTTTACAGTTTTGATTGATTTTATGGTTTTATTTGACTCTGGCTGTTGCTCATCGGTTGCTTGCGACTTTTCAGAATCGTATTGAATCACATTCGCCGCGCCAGTCGCCGTAACTTTTTCTGCTAACTTGCGTGTCTGCTGCAAATTTTCCGCTGTAATCGCGTAAGATTCGCTATCTTTTCCGTAACATTTCGCAATCAAATCAAGCGCTTTACTGTAACTTTCCGACGCCTGAGCGTACTCGCCGCGCGCACACTGAACTTGCGCAAAACCTGCCAAAGCAGAAGCGTAGTGCGGTTGATTTTCGTTATTTCCAGTGACGTACATGCGAACGCTGGTCGAAGCGTGCTTAAAAGCGGATTCAAGAATATTGCTAACATGAACCGCGTTAGTATTTGCATCTGACTTTTGTGTGCGTTCTTGCGTTCGTTCTTGCGTTCGTTCTTGTGAGCACTTCTGCAACATAGCAAGCGCAATATTCGTGTGCGTGGCGGCAATATCGATGTCGTGATCAGGATCCGTGCTCGTATTTTGCAAAATCTCAAGCGCCTGATTAAGCTCCTCAATTGCCTCACTCGTGCGACCGGTTTCGCTATAAAGCATCGAAAGATTGTTGTGAAGGGCAGCGAGTTTTCTATCGTTTGGTTTTAGTGTTTTCGATGATTCTTTAATAGCTTGAGAATATATTTCTTCTGCGCGATTGTAGCTGCCTGCCGCGCGAAGGCTTGTGGCGGCGTTAATTAGCGTGGTTGTGCCAGCTTCGGTGCCAGCTAGGTGCATGGAATCGGCCAGATTTAAAGCGTGATTTATTATCGGCTGATTTTTTGTGTGCTCTCCGCGCGAACGGTAAAATCCCATGAGTTCGTTGAGAATTGAAAGCTGCAGGGGATTGGCTTCTTCGTTTGCCGCGGATGTTTCGGCTGCTGCCTGCGCTTCGGCAAGTTTTCGCAAAAGGTACGATTCAATCGCGTCAGCGCCCACGTGATTCGCGAACATTTCGTCAAGCTCGCTATAAAACTGCGCAGCGTTCTGCATCAAAGCCCCCTTGCTATTGCGCTCGTTCAATCAATCGACTTTAACTTTACAGCCATGTAAAGAAACTGCCGTAATCTTCTCGAGAAGCGACAAAAACTTTGCGTGCGCTAACTTATTTTTGCGCTGCTCTTCCGTTTTTTTTTTACTGGCTAGCATAGATATTAGGAGTATGCATTTTCGCTGATTGAACAGGAAGATAAATGAGCAAGAAGAGCGGGATTTATAAAATTGTGGCCATATGTGCGTCTGCGATTGCGGCAGTAACAATGACGTTGCCAACAATCACCAGTGCAGTTGGTATGGTAGGCAGCGCGCGTTCTGCTTCCGCGATTTCCAGCGCTGCTGCTCCCAAATCCTCAAAAAATGCTGTGCGTTCGGCGGGTGCAGATTCGGGTAGGGCTTCGGCGCATTCTTCTACTGAGCGTTCTGCTGGTGATAATTCCTATGGCATAGATGCAGACGATATAAAAATTGAAAATGCTGATAGTTGGGGTGGGTTGAAAGGTCGTAATCTTGAATACGCTTTGACAAATAATTTCCAAGTTTTGCATTTGAAGCCTAAGGATTCAAAAAATGATGTAAATGGAAAACTTTTGATAGGCAATGGTTCTTCTGATGTAAATTCAATTTATTATGGTTATGATGGCAAAGCTGCTTTAATTAATCAAATAAAAATTATTGTTATTGATGAAGATATGACATTATCTGCCGCATCGCAAATGTTTTATGGGTTTGGAGGCGTTCAGAAAATAATTGGTTTAGAGCATATAAAGTTCAGTAATAAACTTGAACGTGGTAATGCATACTCAATGTTTTCTAAATGTGAGAATCTTAGAACTTTAGATGGTATTAAGAACTGGGATATGACGAATGTAAAGAACGTGCATTCCATGTTTGAATATTGCAAAAAGCTCAAAAAAATAGATTTATCTGGATGGAAGCATGCAGGTATTGAAGACACAATAGGTATGTTTAGGGAGTGTAGCTCTCTAGAAGAAGTAGATATATTCCCATCTACAGAAGGTAAATTAAAAACCATTGAGGAGATGTTCTTTAACTGTCATAAACTTTCGTCTATACCAGGAATTGAGGCATGGAACACTAACAATATAAACGACATGTATTGTGCTTTTTATATGACAGCTTTAAAATCGCTAGATTTAAGTAAATGGTTTATTCCTACTGCAAAAGTTCCTAAAAATCCTGACTATTATAGTTTGCCTAGTGAAAATGAACCTGGGTATCTTGGTGTAGTTTTGAATAATACTTTGCGTGATCTTACCTATGTAGGCAATTTTTTCCCTCGTAGGGCTAGTGGTGTATGGCGTAAGTCGACTGGAAAATCTGCTCAAAATCCAGGCGAAAATATTGAATTAAATCATAAAACAAGAACTAACTATATGCGTATAGTGCGCGATTATATTGAGGTTAAGTTTGAGAATAAGACAGATAATACTTCTCTAACTTGTGTTGCTGATGTGCTGCAGGGTAAAGATGCTAAACATAATTTAAGTAATACAAAATTTACTAATTGCAAATATGAGTATTCTCCAAGTAATGATACGAGTTTAACTGCTGCAGATAAGCTGGAAAACGCTAGAGAAATGCTTTCAGCTTATGCAGAAAATTCGGGTCTAACTCACATTGCTAAACTTATTCGCAATTCGAAAAAGAGTTCTGTCGATGCATTGAAAAATCTTCTTAAAGAGGCAGATAATTCTCGTTCTAAACCAGTTATGAATTTGGATACTATAAGAAAGTCTCTTGGAATCGTTTCTGACGATACTGTTACCTGGAATGTTGATGAGAGTAAGTTAGGTAATTACATTAAAGAAGTAATTGATAGAAACCATACAGGAACTGGAGTCTACTACTTAGTTAGTGATAATAAAGGTGCAAAAGAAGTAACTATTAATAATGGTAGTAGTGTTCCTGATTCGAAAATTTCAAATCATGAGCTAGTTGCTTGGAAAGACATCACTTTTACGGCTGATGTGAAGCACAAGCCAAAGCCAAAGCCGCCTGTTCCGCCAACTCCGCCAACTCCGCCAACGCCGGAGCCGCAGCCGGAGCCGCAGCCACAGCCTCAGCCTCAGCCGCAGCCGGGTCCGCAGCCTTCGCCAACACCGACCCCGACGCCGAATCCAGATTTGAATATTAATCCGGATTTTACTCCGGATTCGAACCCGGATTCAAATCCATTTAATCCGCTTGATAATGAGCCTCAAAACGCGCCGCAGAATCCGCTTCAATCAATTCAAAACGCTGATGCAGAAAATAACGCGCTTCGTCGTGGGGTGGCCAATCGTAATCGTAATAATCTCGCTAATAACGCCAATTCCGGCGCGCAAAAGCAGTTAAATGGCAACGACGGAACTTGCAAATGCGTGTGCCCAACTTCGCCATCGGACGCAAATTCGCGCGATTCCGCCGGCTCGGCAAAAAAGTCGGAAAATAACGCTGCGTCTTATCAAAACGGCAACAAGTATTCGTGGTTGGAAACCGGCGGATTAGTTGCGGGATTGATTATTTCGTGGCTGATTATGCTGCTTATCGGCTTCGTTTTGGGATATAAGATGAGGAAGAAGCACGACGAGAAGCAGATTGTCGAAGAGTAGCAGATTGTCGGCGAGAAGCAGATGAGCAGCGCGCTTATAGTGCGCTAGTGCAAAAAATCAAAAGTCGGGCTGGCGGGATTTGAACCCGCGGCCTCTTCGTCCCGAACGAAGCGCGCTACCAAACTGCGCTACAGCCCGATGTCGATTGTGCTGATTAAGAAACAGCTTTGCGATTACTTGCGCCGCACACGTTTCGCCGTTTCGCGCTTTCGTGCGTCGCGCGCTTTCGTATTTTTGTACGTCACGCACTTCGCGCTTCACGCACGTCTCGCAACACTCCGACAACTTGGTTATACTAGCGTAAACTTTCTACAAATCAGCAATGTGTGTCGCTTCCAAGCATCTCTCTCAAATTTTCGAAAAATTTATAGATTATTTTGCATATTAATTGATTCGTTATTCATTCGCGTGGATATTAGCGAGGTGAGATTTGAGATTTTTCGCACTGAGCGAGGCGAACGTCAGAGCCGTAGGCTGCTGATTCGTCGAGTGAAGAAGAAAAATCGAAAAATCTATGCGATTGGCATGGTTATTAACGAATTAGCATGCAGAGTTTGGGGGATTTCTTTACGAGCACTAAAAGAGGACTGAGAAGCTACATTCTTTAAGAAAGGCGAACACGCTAAACTCTTTTAGCAGCCAGAGCGCCCGAAGGACGGGACGTGCGAGGAGAGAAATCCACCAAAACTCGCGCCACACTAAGCAAAATATAATATAAGCCTAAAAATTTTTATAAAAAATTCGCTTGTGTTATTTTGCGGCTGCATTCACTATGCATTCACCCTGCACGCGCAGCAAGCACTCCGCAATATTTGCAAAATTACCTCACTTTTCGTAAATAATTTCGTATATCTTAATAAAATAATAAAAATTTTTACTAAAAATGCATTTTCTTTTCGAAAACAGAAAAATATAAATATTTCCATAAAAACGCGCGTTTTTTGCAAAAATGGTCGCGCGAATCAAGCTAATAGCGCAATAAAACCTACTCAAAACGCTTACATCTGTATTACCTACTGGCTACAATAAGCGTTTATGACTGACACCAATACTGCAATATCTGCCGCGCAAAACGCCGCAGAAAACGAAGCAACAGATACCACCACAGATATCTCCAACGAAATTGACACTGTTGAACATGCCGAAATGTTACTCGCGCAAGACGAGGCAATCGCCAAGCGTGTAAACGAAGGCGCAACTCTGGACGAAGCAATCGACCCAAGTAATAAAGAGTTTGGTCCGCTTGCGCACCCGGAGCAGGTACAGATGCGCGTTGCTAAGCGCGCGATGCTTCTTAAGGAAGGCGTGCAGCCTTACCCGGTGCATCTTAACGTTACGGATACTATCGAGCAGGTTCGTAAGCAGTTCGACGGCAAGCTTGAAGCCGGCGAAGAAACCGATACCGAGGTTGGTATTGCAGGACGCGTGCTTTTCTTGCGTAATGCTGGCGGCTTGTGCTTCGTTAAGCTTTCTGCCGGTGACGGCACTACGATTCAGGCCATGGTTTCCAAGAAGGAAATCGGCGAAGAATCCATTAAAAGCTTCAAGCAGATGGTTGATTTGGGAGACCATTTGTACGTGCGCGGTCGCGTGATTTCTTCCAAGACCGGCGAGCTTTCCGTTTTTGCAACAGAGTGGGCGATTGCAGCTAAGGCTTTGCAGCCGCTTCCAGCTTTGCACAAGGAATTAAGCGACGATACTCGTACGCGAAAGCCTTATATTGGTATGATTGCGGACGAGAAGATTCGCGATATGGTTCGCAGGCGTTCTCACGCTGTGGCTTCTCTTCGCCGCACTTTCGACAGTCACGACTTCTTGGAAGTCGAAACCCCAATGTTGCAAACGGTTCACGGCGGCGCTGCTGCTCGTCCGTTCACAACTCACATGAACGCTTTCGACATTGATCTTTATTTGCGCATCGCTCCGGAGCTTTTCTTGAAGCGCTGCTTGGTTGGTGGCATTGACCGCGTGTTTGAAATCAACCGCGATTTTAGAAACGAAGGTGTGGACGCAACTCACGCTCCAGAGTTTACAATGCTCGAAGCTTACCAGGCTTACGGCACTTACGATACTATTGGCGCTCTTACTAAGGAGCTGATTCAGAAGGCTGCTATCGATGCTTTCGGCTCTACCAAGGTGACTTTGCTTAATGGCGAAGAGTACGATTTCGGCGGCGAGTGGAAGCAGATTACAATGTACGGCTCGCTTAGCGAGGCTTTGGGTGAGGAGATTACGCCGGAAACTTCCGTTGAGCATTTGGGCGCGATTGCAGACAAGCTTGGCGTTGAGCGCGACGACGTGGAGAATCACGGCAAGTTGGTTGAGCACTTGTGGGAGCACTTCTACGAGGATAAGCTTTACGAGCCAACGTTTGTGCGCGACTTCCCAGTGGAGACCAGCCCGCTTGTTAAGGGTCACCGCACGAAGCCTGGAATGGTTGAGAAGTGGGATTTGTACGTGCGCGGCTTTGAGCTTGCAACCGGCTATTCCGAGCTTAACGATCCTGTTGTGCAGCGCGAGCGTTTTGTGGCTCAGGCTAAGGATGCTTTGGCTGGCGACGTTGAGGCAATGGATATTGATGAGGACTTCATTGAGGCTCTCGGCGTTGGCATGCCTCCTGCCGGCGGTATGGGCATGGGTATTGATCGCTTGCTGATTGCTCTTACGGGCGCAACTATTCGCGAGACGATTACGTTCCCACTCGTAAAGCCACTTCGCTAGTTGATAATTTTTATTAGATAAAGCCGTTGAATGCTATTTAGTGTTCAGCGGCTTTTTGTATGCGATGAGTTTGTTGCGCAGCACTCCAAACGTGGGAGCATTGTCTCGCGTTTGGAGGGTTTGGTGTGGTTATTTGCTCCAAACGTGCGCAACTTATCTCGTGTTTGGAGGGTTTGGTGTGGTTATTTGCTCCAAACGTGCGCAACTTATCTCGTGTTTGGAGCGCTGTGTGACTGTCGTCGTAAGGCGTGAATAAACTAGGCAATTATGACATACAAATTAGTATTGCTCCGACATGGTCAGAGCGCATGGAATAAGACCAATCAGTTCACTGGTTGGGTTGATGTACCGCTGACTGAGCAGGGTGTTGAGGAAGCTAAGCATGGTGGCGAGCTTCTTAAAGAGAAGAACGTTCTTCCAGACATCGTGTTCACTTCTTTGCTTCGTCGCGCTATCAACACCGCGAATTACGCGCTTGATGCAGCCGACCGCTTGTGGATTCCAGTTCGCCGCAGCTGGCGTTTGAACGAGCGTCACTATGGTGCTTTGCAAGGTAAGAACAAGTCTGAGATTCGTCAGGAATATGGCGATGAGAAGTTCATGATTTGGCGTCGTTCTTACGCAACTCCACCTCCTGAGATTGATCCAAACGACGAGTATTCTCAGACTAACGATCCTCGTTACGCAGGCGATCCAGTTCCAGAAACTGAAGCTTTGGCAAATGTTGTGACTCGCGTAACGCCTTACTGGGAGTCCGATATTATTCCTGAGCTTAAGTCTGGCAAGACCGTGATGATTGCTGCTCACGGCAACAGCTTGCGCGCAATCGTAAAGATGCTTGACGGTTTGAGCGAGGAAGAGATTTCTAAGGTCAATATTCCTACCGCTATTCCGCTGCTTTACGAATTGGATGAGAACTTCAAGCCAATCAAGCCTCGCGGTGAGTATTTGGATCCAGAAGCTGCTGCTGCCGGCGCTGCCGCTGTGGCTGCTCAGGGCCAGAAGTGAGCTTAAGTCGAGCTTATTTAAGGCTTATTTAAGGCTTAGCTAATACTTAGCGAAAAATTAAAAAGAAAATTTAAGAAAATATTATAAAAGTACTTGCGTAATATTAATTAGCATCGTATACTTATAAATATCTTCTTTCTAATTTCTCTATCGGGTGAATTTGTTGCGTATTGCAAATTCACTCGTTTCTTTTTATTTGCGATTGAACGTATCTGCGATATTTCAAGAATTCTTATACCCCCCCCTAATGAGTATTGAATGAATAATAATTTAGTTTTTAGATGTGGGGGATTGGGGGCGCTACTAAATATAGTGGTATAGCACTGTATAAATATTAATCTTGCATAACAAATATGCACTGTTTATGTGCTATTTATGTTCCGCTTATACTCTGCTTATACGCTGCTTAATATATGTCACTCAACGCTCTAAAATATCAGCGCTACGCAACCACAAGCGCTATGCAATCACAGTGTCTTTATCTGGCTCAGGCTTCTTTGTTGGATCAAATCCCGAAACAATAAACACAATCTGCCTTGCAACAGCAACGCTGTGGTCGCCAATGCGCTCAATAAAGCGGCTCAGCAGCACAATGTCAATCAGCTGCCTGCGAGTTCCGTGCCAATTTTCACCTTCAACAAGCGCAAAAATCTCCTCATGCAGCTTGTCTAACGCGTCATCTCCAGCAATAATGGTTTCCGCTATTTTTACGTCGCGATTAGCAACCATGGTAGTTAATCGCCCTGAAAGCTCATGCAGGAAGTCAATCATCGCAACAATTGTTTCGCGCGCTTCTTGCACAATAGCGGACTCTGGCCAAGTTCGCCTAGTGATTTGCGCAATATGACTAGTTAAATCGCCCATGCGCTCGAAAGTTGCCGCCAAACGCATAGTGGCAACAACTTCGCGCAAGTCCGTTGCAACCGGGTTTTGGCGCGCGAGAAGAGTTAAGCACTGATCAATAGTGCTGGCTTCCAAAGCATCCAAATCTGCGTCTTTGTCAATAACGGTTTGCGCAGATTCCAAATCCGCGTTCACAAGTGCGTTTCCCGCGTCGTTCATAGCTTTCGACACAAGTTCCGCCATGCGATCGAGGTTTGCAGATACGGCCTTCATTTCTTCGTTGAAAATCACTCGCATGGTGCATCCTTTCATTGTTGCAATAAGCTTTATGTGCGCATCCTTTCTAATTATAGACGACGCTAGTAACGAAGCGGCCGAAACTGCTCAGCTGCGAGTAGTCTATGCCGCTTTTTATTTGCAGAGTTACCAAAGTGAGCAAAATATGAGATTATAATAGTATGCCTGATTCTTCAGCCGTAGTATTTATTGCGTTTGGCGTGCTCTCGCTTTGCGTTGTGCTTGCGTTATGCGTTTTTGCGTCGGATTGGTTTTCGCCGTTGTGGCGTTTTTTGCTGCGCGCGTTTAAAAGAGTTAATATTTCACGCGGCTTAACTTCTAATCATGCTTACGATTCTTACGATTCTTACGATTCAGATCTCGATTCAGATCTCAACTCAGGCTGCGAATCCGAAAATCTTTCCGATTTAGACGACCTAAGTTCGGATGCGTCTCAAGTTTTGGCAATGCTCGACATGCCGACTGTTGTAATCGACTCCGAAAATGACGTAATTCGTGCAAGCTCCGAAGCTTATTTGCTGGGCGTTGTTGTTGACGATTCGCTGTGTCAGCAGCGCGTTCTTCAAGCTGTTAATTCCGTGCGCAATTCCGGGGGATTTGAGCGTCTTTCTTTGGTGACTTCAACTCCAGAGCGTTATAAAATTGCGGATGATTCCGAAGAATCGACTACGATTTCGCGCCCAAATTGGCTGAATATTACGGCAGGTAGCGTTGGTGGCGGTATGGTTGTGTTGATTATTGAGGACACGAGTGCGGCTCACCGTTTTGCGCAAACTCGAGACGACTTTATTGCAAACGTTTCTGATCAGCTAATAAATTCCACGCGAAGCTTAACTCAACTTACTAAAGTTTTGCAGGAAGCTAACGTTTCTACGCAAAAAGTTAAGGAAATAGCGAAAATCGCAAATAAATCTTCCACAAAACTTGAGCATATGCTTGAAGATTTACTGTGGCTTGTTCGTGCGCAAAATCCTATTGACGTAAATGCGTCTAAATTGTTGTCGGTTGCAGATTTGCTTGAGTCGGTTAAAAATCAGACTGACTCTTTTGCTCAAAATTGCGGCGTTTTGCTTAAGATAAAAGCTGATTCTTCTTTGCGCGTGCGCGGTGACGGCGATCAGATTAAAGCTGCGATTCGTAAGTTGATTGAAAACGCTATTACGTATTCGCCGGAAAACGCTACTGTTTCAATATCTGCCGCGTCTTCTTCGGACGGTCGTTACGCTGTAATTCGCGTGGTTGACAGGGGTGTTGGTATTGATTTAGAAGATCAGTCGCGCATTTTTGAGCGTTTTTACCGCGCACACAATCAGAATAATAAAAGTCAGGATGGTGTTGGCTTGGGTCTTGCAATTGCTAAGCATGTGGCACTTACGCATCATGGAAGTATTACATTGTGGAGCAGGCCTGGTCAGGGGACTACAGTTAGTTTTGCTGTGCCGATTGCGAATAATTAAGTTCCGTGAATAATTAAGTTCCGCGAATATAAGTTATTTTCCGAGTCGGCGATAATCCCAGCGGTCAAAGTGCTCCCAAATTAAAAGCAGAACGCCAATAATCATGCCGCTTGCGCAAACTAGCGCGGGAAACCAAGTAGTAATATGCAAAAACGCAATAATAACCGTAACTACTGTTGCAATAAGCCACGCTATTGTACCTATAGAAAAAACCTTACGCAAATCTACGCGCAGTGGCTTTGGTGTAGACTTTCGTGCATCTGGATTAACTATAGGTGCTAATTTCATACTCTAACCATACAACTGAGTCGAGTCTAAAAATTACGCACGAGATTATGCAGGGCGATTATGCACGTTATTTCGCACGTTATTTCGCACGTTATTTCGCACGTTATTATGCACGTTATTGCGCACTCTATTTCGTATGTTATTGCGCACAGGATTGCGCAGCGCGATTCCAATAAGTGTTTCCTACATCCGCGCCACGTTGTAATCTTAAATAGATGTGTCTGTGGAAGGCGTGCGTTGGGTGTCGCTAAATCCACAATGTTCACAGCATTTACAGGCAAAGTTTACGTAAGAAAGTGATTCGTATGAAGCGTGCTGCACATGGTGCTCCGAAGGCAAAGGGGCGTAGTTATTCGCCACTTTCGCTTTTTGTAGCACAGCATGGTGAGCATGGTGCGCACGGTTCGCACAGTGAGCGTACTTCTTCGCATAGCTCTCGCACTTCGCGCGGGGATCACGGCCTTCATGGCGCGCGTTCTTACCAAACTAATCGCAATAGTGAGCGTTTAGCTGCACTTTCAGCAAGCAATGGTGCTGTTGTTGAGGTTTCGGATGCTGTTGCCGAGCGTTTGCAAGAGATTATGCCGCAAAGCCGTCGCGAAATCAGGTTGTCTAGGCTTGCTAATGAGCGTCGTCGTCGCCTGCTTGTTTCAACTTCTATGATTGCTATGATTGGCGCTGTTGCGGCAACAATGTCGCTTACAAAAATTAATACTTTTGATTCTCGCGCAGCAGAGCTTGAGTCTGGCATAACTAGCGTGGACGATTCTTCGGCTTTGAATGTATCTCGCTCTAGCCAGCGTACTTCGCTTGATTCGCCAGATTCTATGGATGCAATCAATAACGCTGTTGACTCTATTGAAAACGCTAGTGGCTCAGACTCCGGTGATGCTTCACATGCAGCTCATGCCGCTCATGCTGCACACGCTGCGCGCGCTGATTATGATGCAAATACTAATAATTCCGGTGCTTATGCTTCTTCGGGAATTTCCGGCCTTTTGGGTATTTCGACTGCAAGAAGCGCTGCAAATTCGCGTCCTGGAACCGCTTCTGTAACGTCTTCTAAGTCTGATTCTTGGAAGCTGGGTGCAGATTCTGGCTTTAATATTGCGGAAATGTCGCGTTCTGCTGCAGATAATCCTAAAGTCGCTTTGCTTATGGATAAAGACTTTGACGTATTGCCAAAGGGCTTTAATCCAAATCATGCAACTGGTGATACCGGTAACGCGTATGAGTTCAGCCAGTGCACTTGGTGGGTGTATGTGCGTAGGTCTCAGCTTGGTTTGCCTGTTGGTTCGCATTTTGGCAACGGAAATATGTGGGCTGATTCTGCGCGCGGACTTGGATATTGGGTTGATCGCACTCCTCGCCACGTTGGAGATATTATGGTTTTCCGCGCTGGTCAGGCTGGTTCGGATCCGTTCTACGGACATGTTGCAATTGTTGAGAAGATTAATCCAGACGGTTCGATTGAAACTTCGGAATCTGGCGCTTCTTTGCGAGGAAAAACATTCTCTCGTAAGTTTGATGCAAAGCAGCTTTCTCAGTATCAATTCATTCACTACTAAAGTACTGCTTGCTAATCTTTGCTGCCAATCTTTATTACTTTTATTACCAATAGCTTATCAAAAGTGCGAAATTGTGCGCCAAACGCGCATGTAACAGCATAGTGTTAAACTTCTAAAAGTATGTTAAATCACAGTAAGATTTTTTCAGTTATTGCATCAGCAGTCACTGCGGCTTCAATGCTTGCTGTTATGGCTCCAATTGCCATGGCAGATTCTTCGCATGCGTTAGAGCAGGCGGCTGTTACTTCAACGCGCTCATTCCCAAAGATGTCGAGTGTGCGTCGAGATCTTTTGACTGAATCTACCTCTACTGATGTAGATTCCAACTCCCATTGGGGTGGGATTGAAAGCTTAAACGTTCCTCAAACTAAGACTCCTAGCGAACTTGCCGCTGCTGCCGCGCGAAACGCTTATGAAGCTGCAGCAAGCCGTTCTGAGTACCGTGGTGGCGTTCAGCCTGTTCAGCAGGCTAATATTGTGCCGCCAAACGGTAAGTCTGTTGAGGCTTTGCTTAATTTCGCTACGCAATTCTTAGGTAAGGTTCCGTATCGCAGTGGCGGTACAACTCCTGCTGGCTGGGATTGCTCCGGCTTCGTGCAGTACGTTTTTGCGGCTGTTGGTGTTTCTTTGCCTCGTACTTCTGGCGCGCAGGCAACTGTTGGAACTCCAATCCCAAGCCTTGATCAAGCACAGCCGGGTGATATTATTGCCAACGGTCAGCATGCTTCTATTTATGTTGGTAACGGAATGGTAATTAATTCCCAGCTTGCCGGCACTAAGTACGATCCAATCCGCTACGTTTTCCCTGGTGGATATTCTATTCGTCGCGTCTTGTAGTTATATATCGCAAAACTTGCGAGCAATCAATCTAAAATTACGCTACAATAGTAAATACGTTTGCGCACAAGTGACGCTGCTGCCACAAGTGCCCGTATGAGGAGGTTGGCGATGATTCCCGAAAAAGCTGTTTTAGTTGGAGTTGATGGCTCTCACGCGAGTTATAAGGCAGTTTGGTGGGCTGCAAATTACGCAAAACATGCAGGCTTACAGTTGCAAATTGTTTGCGCGTATTCTTTGCCGAGTTATGCGGCGGTTTCGTTTGATGCTACTTATACTGCGATTGGTGACGATAACGCGGCTCATCACGATGCGCAAGAAATTCTTTCAAAAGCTAAAGCTGTGGCGCTTGAGCAGGGCGTTGACGCAACTACTCTGATTGTTACAGGCGACCCTTCGTCGGTTTTCGTGGAGCTTTCGCGCAATTATCAGCTTATTGTGATCGGTAACCGTGGTAAAGGCGGCTTGGCGGAGCGTTTGCTTGGAACAACTAGCTCTTCGTTGCCGGCGTACGCGTATTGCCCGATCGTGGTTGTGCCTTACACAGACGACGATGGTCAGCGAATACACTTAAATAACACGATTTCGCGCGTGGCTGTGGGTTCGGACGAATCGAAGTGGGGTCTTAAAGCGCTGGAAATTGCCGCTAATTTGGCGGATAGCTGGAATGCGGAGCTGGATGTTATTTCCGCGGTTCCAAGCGTGCAGGGTGCTGAGGGAGACACTGCAGTTATGGGATCTTATATGGACGATCTTGAGGAGCGCGTGAAGCCGATTTTGCAACGTTTGCCGGATTTGAAGATTCACCGAACTGTTGTGCCTGGCTCTGCTGTTGATGCGCTGACTCAGGCTAGCTTGAATCATGATCTTGTGGTTGTTGGCTCGCGAGGCCGCGGCGGTTTTACTGGGCTTTTGCTTGGTTCGATTAGCCAGGGCTTGCTGCAGCATTCTTCGAGGCCTGTGTACGTTGTTCCAAGAAAGTATGTGGAATTTAGTGCGGCTCAGGTTGCGGCTGCTCAAAAGCAAAGCGAGAATGCGTCTATTGACGATATTTCTGGCGTGCGTGAGGTTGATGTTCCAAAGGCTGGGGCAGAAGCGGCCAAGGAGATTGAGCAGACGATTGATCCGCTGCGTTAATACAACAATCTGCTTATAGTGCGTTCGCGTTGCCGCGCGGGCGCGACGACATGCTTGAGCGCAGCACAGTGCGCGCGAAAGCAACTCGGAGCGGAAACTCGCTTAGGTTGGAAGTCCAGTGGACTTCCAACGCGAGTTTCGTAAGCGAGCGCTTATAGTGCGAGCGTTATCTCACATTTGGAGCGTGATAGCGTCTAGTCTTGCGTCTCTTGCGTCTCTTTAGACTCCGCCTCAGTATTTGCGTGCTTATTTAGCATAAAACGCGCACGCCTTGCATCTCGCTTCGCTTTCTTTTCGGCGAGATCTTTCTTATTCATCTCAATTGCGCGCTCATAAATTTTAAGCAACTCAAGCGCTTGACTCTTAAAATCGTTATTCTTCGAATACTCAAGCACATTCGCCTTAAGCTGAGCCTGCTCAGCCTCGCTCATATTCAAAACCTTGCTAAAAACCGCCTTAAAATCTTCGCGAGTATCCCACTGATACCCGTTTTGGCTGCTAATAATCTGGTTTTCGTTCGGCACATCGTGCTTCACAAGCGCAAACAGTCCGGAAGCCATTGCTTCGAGCATAGAAAGCGAGTGCATTTCGGAAAGCGAGGCGGTTGTGTAGTAGTCCATCGCGTGCAAATACTTTGGAATTTCCGTGTGCGAAATAGGTCCGAGAAGGCAGATTCTATCGTCAAAACCGTTAGAAGCTACGCGCTCGCGCAACGATTCTAAATCTGGGCCGCCGCCAATCACAAATAATCGCGCTTTTTCGCGAGGAAAATCGCAATACATAAAGTTGTCAATAAGCTCAGAAATATTTTTCTCTGCACCAATTCTTCCTACGAAAACGAAAAGCTTAGTCGAATCCGAAACGCCGTATTTTTCGCGGAAAGATTTACGGAAGGCAAGTCGTTCAGGCGTTGGCAAAAACTGCTTGTATTCCACGGCATTGTTGAGCACAACAACTTTTTTATCTACCTTCTGACGGTCAATATAAGCCTGCGCTTTAGCCGACATGCTCGTAATAATTGTGGCATTTTTCGAGAATCGCATAAAATATTTCGCCGAAAGGCTGCGTGAAAACTCAGTAAAATGCTTCAAACCAATGTAAAACAGGAATTTATCGTATTCTGTGTGAAGTGTGTAAATAACAGGAATATGCTCTTTTTTCGCAACTTCCAAGCCGATTTCGCCAATTCCGAATTCGTTTTGAATATGAATAACATCCGGCTTGAATTTAAGCGGCAGCTGCTTTCGCATGTGGCCAATCGGAAGCGCCACGCGATACTTGTAAAGCTTTTTAAGTAAGATTCCAGGCACATAGACGACGCCGTCTTCAAGCTTGGTTTTGCGCTGTTTTTCGGAGCCTACCGTGACCACAAGCACCTCGTGACCAAGCTCTTCATACATTTTTTTGAGCATGTAGGACTGTGTTGCTACGCCATTTATGTACGGTGGATACGTTTCGGTAAAAATAGCGATTTTCAAAGTTTCCTCCGGTTGCATACATGCATGCGTAGCGTCAATATTGCGCAAGTATCTTGTGTACTCAATTCGTGTACTCAATTGGTGTATTCAATTGTGCCACATGTGGTGAATTTTAGGGTGATTTTAGGGTGATTTTGGTGCGATTTTTGGCTTATTTTATCTGCGAACCGTAACGTTTACGCTTACTTTAGCCCCATTTTCGAGCGTATGTTTAACCGTGCAACCCCTGGAAATATGACGTTCCATGCGCTCTTTAAGTGCGGCCGCATCTTCCTCGCTTAACGCAGGTTTTGCCGAAGTTGCGTCGAGAGTAACGTCTTCTTGAAAACGCAAGTACGCTCCTTCTTCCGCATCATACGTGCCGTTTACCACAACTCGCGCTCCAGCACCCTCGCCAACCGCCTGCTCAGCCGCATACTGGCTGCTAAGAGCGGTGCAACCGGCCAAAGCAATCTGCATCAGCTCAACAGGGTTAAACATTCCTTCGCCGCGGCCAAACTTAAGGCTCGTGCCGTCCTCGCTTTTTGCTTCCCAAGTGCCGTCTTCGTTGCGCTCTACCCATAATCTTCTAGACATTTTTGCTCCTTTGCTACTGTTTCTCTAACTATTTTACGCCAGATTGTTACCGCCACGACAGTCCAATTCTTACCGTGCAATTGTTACCATTGAAGCATGGCTTTAACAGAAGAAGAACTCGCCGCAATTCGCGCGCGCATCCCACAAAAACCGCTTTCCAGCATCCCAACTCCTTACGAGGATTTAGTGCGAAAAATCCTTACGGAAGGCACTCTAAAATCAGATCGCACCGGCACTGGCACAATCTCACTTTTTGGCCAGCAAATCCGCTTCGATATTAGTAAATACTTCCCGCTTATCACCACGAAAACCGTGTTTTTCAAAGGACTTGCGTACGAGTTGCTTTGGTTCCTTAAAGGCTCGAGCAATGTGCGCTGGTTGCAAGAAAACGGCGTTCATATTTGGGACGAGTGGGCGGATGAAAACGGCGATTTAGGCCCGGTTTATGGCGTTCAGTGGAGGAGTTGGCCGGCTCCTACGGCGGAAAATCCGAATCGCACGATTGACCAAATCGCAAACGTGCTGGATCTTATGAAGAATCACCCGGATTCTCGCCGAATGATTGTTAGCGCTTGGAATCCTGCGGAAGTTGAGCATATGGCGTTGCCACCTTGCCACTCGCTTTTCCAGTTCTACGTTGCCGACGGCAAGCTTTCGTGCCAGCTTTACCAGCGCTCGTGCGACATGTTCCTCGGAGTGCCGTTTAACATTGCGTCTTACTCGCTTTTGACGATGATGATGGCTCAGCAGGCAGGTTTGGAGCCTGGTGAGTTCGTGTGGACGGGCGGCGATTGCCATATTTACGACAATCACGTTGAGCAGGTGCTTGAGCAGCTTTCGCGTGAGCCATACCCGTATCCGCAGCTTGAAATTCGTAAAGCGGATTCGATTTTTGATTACGATTACAGCGATTTTAAGGTTGTTGATTACCAGCATCATCCGACGATTAAAGCGCCGGTTGCGGTGTGATAATTGCGAATTATTTTGCTTGATTGAGCATGATTCGGCTTGATTTGGCTTGATTTAGTTTTTAGGGGGCGAAAATGGAAAGTAGCGTAAGTGCGCTGAATAATTTCCCGGTGCGACTTATTTGGGGCGAGGCTTTCGGTTTGGACGGCAGGCCAGGAGCTATGGGCGTGAACGGCGGCATGCCGTGGCGACTTTCGCCGGATTTGCGCTATTTTAAGGCGATGACGATCGGCTGCCCTGTGATTATGGGCCGCGGTACGTGGGATGCAATGCCTCCGAAATTCCGTCCTCTGCCGGGCCGCGAAAATATTGTGGTTACTCATAATCCGGATTTTGTGGCAGATGGAGCGCGTACTTTTACTAGCATTGATGCGGCTTTAGATTACGCGCGCGAATGGCTGGAAAATAAGGAAGCGCTGGAAAATAAGGAAAGCGAATCTCAAGACTTGTCTCAAGATTCCACTCAGGACTCGCCTCAAGACGGCCCCGCAATCTGGGTTATTGGCGGCGCTGCGATTTTGCGCGAAATGCTTGCGAATTATCACGCGGACGCAGCTTACGTTACGCAAATCGACGCTAAAGTTGCGGCAGACACCTTTGCTCCAAATATCCATGAGCTAGTTGATGCAGGAAAATGGCGTGTTGCGCGCGAAGGTGAGTTTAATGAAGCGCCGCTTAAAGTTGGAAGCGAAAGCAATCCTGCACGATACCGGTTTATGGTATATGAGCCTTTGCAGTAAACGAAATCGCAAAATAAAAAATCGCAAAATAAACGAGACAACAAAATAAACGAGGAAGCATGACTGAAGAATCAAGCAAAATCAAGGTCGACGCGCGTCACCCATACACTGTTATGACAGTTTGCACTGGCAATATTTGCCGCTCGCCAATGGCGGAAATCGTATTGCGCAACGAGTTCCAGTTGAGGGGATTGGGCGACGTTGTTGCAGTGCGTTCCAGCGGAGTTAGCGACGAAGAGTACGGAAATCCGATTGACCGTCGCGCACAGCGTGAGCTTACGAAACGTGGGTATAGGATTCCTGCGTCGCATTTTGCGCATCGAATTGATGCGGATGAGATTGCGGAAACGAACCTGTTTTTGCCGATGACGGCTTCGCACATGCACTCGCTTTTGCGCCTTCTTCCTGCACAAAAGCGCGATCTTGTGCACATGTATCGCGCGTTTGATCCGGAGCTTCCGAAGCCGCAGCCTGGTCGCGAGATGATGCTCGATTTGGCAGATCCGTGGTACGGCGGCCCGCACGAGTTTGAGGTTGCGATGGATCAGGTTGAACAGTGCGCGCCTTACATAGTCGATTGGGTTGAAAGTAGAATCGCGCGCGCTTAGCACATGATTTGCGAATATAGTTTATAGGTATAATTTATAGATATAGTTTTGTAAGTATCAATTACCGCTCTGTTGCTTTTAGTTGGGAGGATTTATGGCAGATTTGGCTGTCGAAGACGTGCGCGCTCGCGTGCAAAACGCCTGGAATGACGTGGTTTCCGTGCTGAATAAGAAGATTTCGCTGGCTGCGGTGTCGGCTAATGGCATTGCTGGTGAGCATATGCGCAAGTCCGCGCAATACGTGGCTGGGGTATTGCGTGAGGTTGGTATTGACGCGCGCGTCGAGCAGTCCACGAATCCGGACGGCACTCCAGGAGCTTTCGAAGTGGTCGGCTCTCGTATCGTAAACCCAAGCGCGCCAACGGTTTTGCTCTACGCTCACCATGACGTGCAGCCAGTGCCGGACCCATCCGAGTGGGAAACCAACCCATTTGAAGGCACAGAGCGCGACGGTCGTCTCTACGGACGCGGCTCAGCTGACGACGGCGGCGGAATCGCAATTCACTACGGAGCTTTGCGCGCACTAAGCGACGATTTGCGCGTAAATATTAAGGTTTTCATCGAAGGCGAAGAGGAGATGGGCTCGCCAAGCTTCATCCCGTTCATTGAATCGCATAAAGACGAGTTCGAATCCGACGTAATCATTGTGGCTGATTCTGGCAATTGGTCCGCCGAAATCCCAAGTCTTACAACGAGTTTGCGTGGAAATACCGACGTGGATGTAAGGGTTAAAGTACTTGGTCATCAAGTGCATTCTGGACAGTTTGGCGGTCCGATTTTGGACGCTTACACGCTCGCTTCCATGCTTATTGCCTCGCTTTACAACGAAGCTGGCGACTTGGCAGTTCCTGGAATTGAAGCACAGGAACCGGTTGGCGGTTTGCAGCGCGATTTGGACGAAGCACAAGTGCGCGCCGACGCTTCCGTGGTCGATTCTTATAAGCTTGCAGGCACCGGTTCTCTCGCCGCGCGCATGTGGACTAAGCCAAGCCTGACGGTAATCGGCATGGACGCACATCCTGTTGAGGGCAGTTTTAATGTGATTGCGCACGAAACTAAGTTGCGTCTTTCGCTTCGTACCGCGCCTTCGCAGCGTCCGGAAGAAGCGCAAAAAGCGTTGTGCGACTTCTTGGTATCTCACGCGCCTTTTGGTGCGGAAGTTACTGCAGAGCCGATTGATAACGGCATGGGTTGGGCAATGGATCCGGATGCTGTTGCAACGAAGGATGCGCTCGCTTCTATGCGCGATGCTTTCGGCGTGGAGCCGGTAAACAAGGGCGAGGGCGGCTCGATTCCGTTTATTCCTGAGCTTCAGCGCATCTTCCCGAAGGCGCAGGTGCTGGTGACGGGTCCGGAAGACCCTAAGTCTAATGCACACAGCCCGAACGAGTCGATTTCGCTTTCTGGTTTGCGCGGAAATATTGTGACGGAAGCGCTGCTTTTGGATCGATTGGGCGAGTAATTTCGTTTCTACGTTGCGCTTATGCGTCTAGTCTGTTGAGTAATCTGCAAACATGACATGGAATCCATTTGCAAAGAAATCTGCCAACAATGAGGCCGCATCTGCTACTTCGGCTCAATCGAAGCAGCAGAGCGCAACTTCTAGCGACGCAACTAAATCCCGCGAAAAAAACGCGCCAACTCCTAAGCGCAACGCGGCTCAAGCGCAAAATCTTCGTCCGCTTGTTCCAGCCGATCGCAAGGCCAGCGCAAAGCAGGCTCGCGCTAGAATCAGGCAGCGCGAAAATATCCAATACGAAGCAATGCGTACGGGTGATTTGGCGCATATGCCAAAGGTTGAGCAGCTTCCGTGGCGCGTGTATATTCGCGATTACGTGGACGCGCGCTTTAACATCGGCGAGTTTTTCGTGCCGTTTGCAATTGTGATTATGATATGCCTGTTTGCGCTTTCGCGGTTTGTGATTGTGTACATTGCGCTCGCTGTGCTGCTGTACACGTATCTTTTTGCTTCCGTGATCGACATGTTTATTATGTGGCGAAAGTTGCGTAAGGAGCTTGTGCGTCGTTATGGCGATGTTGCGGTGTCGAAGCAGTCGCGTTCCGGCATGTATGCTTGGAGCCGCGCTATGCAGATGCGACGCTGGCGTTTGCCGAAACCAAGTTCGCCAAAGCGCGGAAATTGGCCGAAGTAAGCTGAAGTCAAGCTGAAGTCAAGCGAAAATAAGCAATATAGTAAGCGAAAGTAAGCGAAAGTAAGCGAAAGTAAGCAATATAGTAATCGCAAATTTATTAATATTTGCACAACCTACTATTATTATTTTGAATACTCAAAATAACGCGAATATCATGGGGTAGACGCATGGCACAAGGTAAATCACAAGACAAATCGCATAGCACGAATCAGTCAGGAAATAAATCCGCAAATAAGTCCGGAAATAAGATGGGCATGCAGGGCATGTTTTCGCAGATTATCCGCATTTATAAGTACACGCATCCTGACGATAAGCAGCTTCCTCTGTGGCTGTCTGTGGCGTTTGCAGCACCAATAGTTGTGGCTATTGTGCTTGGTTTGCTGCTGCGCTGGTCGATTTTTGCGTGGATTATGATGATTGTTACAGCGGTGATGGTTGGTTTGCTGCTGTTTACGGTTGTACTTACGAAGCGCGCGGATAAGGTTGGTTACGCGAAGTTGGAAGGTCGCCCGAGTGCGGCGGCTGGCATCGTTTCGGCTATTAACAAGGGTGGATTTACCTTCCCGCAGCAGCCGGTGTGGGTTGATCCTCGCACGAAGGACGCGATTTGGCGCGGCACCGGTTTTAACGGAATTTTCCTAGTTGGCGAGGGCAATTACGAGCGCTTGATGCACGCGATGGACCGCCAGGAGCACGCTATTAGAAGCGTTACGGCGGGATCTAATATACCTGTATACCGTATGGCTGTTGGCAATGGCGAAAACCAGGTGAAGCTTAAGGAATTGCGCGGAAAAGTGTTGCGCGCCAAGACTTTGCAGCCGTCAAATCACAAGTTTGCGCTGCTTAATAAGATTCATCCAAACCGCCGATTCTTCCTTACTAAGACGGAGCTGGCGATTTTGAACGAGCGCTTGCGCACTCTGCAAAGCAAGAGCGGATTTGGAATTCCGAAGGGGATTGATCCGACGCGTCCGCAGCGCATAAGCCGTCGTGCGATGCGCGGTAAGTAAATTAAGTAAACTAAGTAAATTCTAGTGTTTTAGACTTATTGTTGTGTGGCGCTCCAAACGTGGGGGACTTTTCTCGCGTTTGGAGTGTTATCTGTGTCATTTTGCTCCAAATGTGAGGGACTTTTCTCGCGTTTGGATGTCTGGCGTCGGCACAGTGCCGTACAATCGTCAATCGACACGGGTGCTTTGCGCCGACGCGTTACTCGCGCCGCCAAAGCTGAGAGAAAACCGCTTGAACGTGAATCCGGGTAATACCGGCGCACGGAGGTCTGTTTTTCCCGTGCCTGAGAGCTGTTGCAAGGTTTCGTTGTAACGCAAAATATTGCATTGCGCACAATGTAACGCATTGCAACACAAAATAAGAAAGGCACATTTTTTATGTCAGAAGAAAATTATCAGATTAACATGCAGTGGCGTGTTGCAGACATCGCAGTTGCTTCCGTAATTGGCGTTGTTTCTGCTTTTATTTACTGGATTGTTGCCATTTTTAGTGAGGTTCCATGGACTGCACTAAACAGCATTCTTCCAGGTTTTGCAGGTATTATTAACGGTCTTTGGCTCTTCGCTGCTCCTTTGGCAGCAGTAATCGTTCGCAAGCCAGGCGCTGCTATTTACGCTGAAGTCGTCGCTGGTGTGCTCGAAGCTTTGATGGGCAATCAGTGGGGTGGCGCTGCAACCTTCGGTATTGCAGTCTTCCAGGGCTTGTTCGCTGAAATTGCTTTCATTATTTTCGCTTACAAGAAGTGGAATTTGAGCACCATGGTTCTTTCCGGCGCTTTGACCGGCATCGGCTGCTGGGCTTACACCTTCCTCGATAAGCTGCAGGCTGTTAGCGTATTCGGCAAGTACGGTCTTCCATACTTCGTTAGCACCGTGGTTTCCGGCATTGTAATCGCAGGCATTTTGATGTGGTTCTTGTATGTGGGAATCGCTAAGACCGGCGCGTTGGATCAGTTTGCGTCCGGTCGCGAAATCCGCGAAAAGTAACGAATAAAGTATTCGCAAAAATTAAAAATCTATCATTGCCATAAAGGATTTACTATGCCTGATGCTGTTAAATCGCAAGAATCTGAAACTTTCCTTCCATCAGCTTCAAGCGATTGCAATAGTGACAGCAGCGCTAATAGCGCTATCAGTAATGCAAGTGATAGCGCTAATAAAGCTAATAACGCTAATAACGCTGAACTTCGTTTTGAGCATTGGGGTTATCGTCATGCTTCTCGTCGCGCTTTTGCTGTGCGCGGGTTGGACCTCACGATTAAGGCCGGAGAGCGCGTGTTGCTGCTGGGTGCGTCAGGCATTGGTAAATCCACGATTTTAAGCGGTGCGGCTGGTCTTATTGGCAATGATTTTGTGACGAAAAATAGCGCGAAAAATAGCGCAGATAGTGCAGAAAATAACGCAAAAAATAGCGCAAAAAATAGCGCGAAAAATAGCGCGAAAAATAGCGCGAAAAATAGCGCAGATAGCGTAGAAAATAGCGCGAAATCTCAGCAAACCACTCTCGTCGAAGATGCCGATGGTGGCGTGAGCGAGGGTCGTGTTTTGGTTGACGGCGTGCCTGTTCGCCGCGCGCGAGGCAAGGTTGGGCTTGTTTTGCAGGATCCGGATGCACAGGCGATTTTCCAGCGTTTGGGCGATAACGTTGCTTTTGGTCCGGAAAATATGAACGTTCCGCGCGAAGAGATTTGGGATCGTGTGCGCGAAAGTCTTAAAAAAGTTGGGTTGGATGGCTTGCAGTTGCATCGTTCAACTTCACATTTAAGCGGCGGTCAGATGCAGCGTTTGGCGCTTGCTGGAGCGCTTGCTATGCAGCCGAGCGTGCTGCTTTTGGACGAGCCGACTGCGAATTTGGATCCGGATGGCACGCAGCAGATTGTTGGCGCTGTTCGCGCGGTTTTGGATTCGACACGCGCCACGATGGTGCTTGTGGAGCATCACGCTGAGCCGTGGATTGAAATGATTGATCGCGTGGTTGTGCTTGGGCTTGAGAATGATGAGGCTGCGAACGGAAATGCGAACGGAAAAGATGCGAACAGCGAAACCGTTCACGACGACGATATTGCGCGCGCGGCTTCATCTCGCACGGTAATTGTGGCGGACGGCACGCCGGACGATGTGTTTAATCGCACCGATTTGGACTTTGAAGATCTGGGTATTTGGCTTCCGGAGCGCTACAAGAAAAACGTAAAATCTTCTGCAAAATCTTCTGCAGATACTTCTTTCGAAAGTAAATCTTCCGAAAAATCTTATTTTGAAAGTAAATCTTCCGAAAGTAAATCTTCCGAAACCTGCAATCCGTCAGAAGGCTACGAAGAAGTCCTGCTTTCTACGAAGGATCTCGCAATCAGCCACAGCAACGAGCCGATTGCGCGTCACATCAATCTTGAGTTTAGAGCCGGGCAGATTACGGCTTTGGTTGGCGCGAACGGCACTGGAAAATCAACGCTTTCGCTAACTTTGGCGGGTCTTTTGCCGGCTGTAAGCGGCGAGGTTGTGGCGAGCGAGGCTCTTGCTAAAGGCGCGAACGGCGCGAATCCAATGAAGTGGAAGTCGCCGGATTTGGCGAAGCGAATTTCGTATGTTTTCCAAAATCCGGAGCATCAGTTTGCGTGCGGTTCGGTGTTGGACGAGGTTATGCTTGGCCCGCTTCGCACGGGAGTTCCGGCGGATGAGGCGCGCGCGAAGGCTCAGGAGCTGCTGAAGCGATTCCGTTTGGCGCGCTATGCGAACGCGAATCCGTACACGCTTTCGGGCGGTGAAAAGCGGCGACTGACTGTGGCGGCGTCGCTTGCTGCGGCTCCGCGCGTGCTGATTTTGGACGAGCCGACTTTTGGGCAGGATCGCAAAACTTGGCTGCAAATTATTCGCTTGATTGCAAGTTTGCGCGGCGAGGGTGTGAGCATTATTGTGGTGACTCACGACCGCGAGCTGGTTGAGGCGTTGGACGCGCGCTTGGTTGAGCTTGTTCCGGATGCGAAAACTGAAGGTGCTGAAAGTGCTGAAGTTACGGAAGATGCTGAAGGTGAAGTGAGTGCAGAAGCTGCTGAATCTTCTGAATCTTCTGAATCTTCCGAAGCGCTTTCCGCAACCACCGGCGCAACCGACATTTCGCAAATCAAAGTGAGCGCCGTCAACAATCGCAGCGAAAAGCCGAAACTTTCCAGCAGATCGCCGCTTATTGCGTCGATGAATCCAGTATTTCGTATTTTTGGAGCGTTCGCGGCTTCGATTCCGCTGATTTTTACGCTTGATTGCGTGTCGGCTTCGGTGGCGCTGGTGCTGGAATTTGCGATTTTCGCGTGCATTAAACTTACTCCGTGGCGCGTGATTTATCTTTCCTGGCCTGTGTGGGTGGGTGCGCCGACTTCCGCGCTCACCGTGTTGCTATACGGCAAAAGTGGCGGAAATACTTGGTTCCAGTGGTGGCTTATGCATGCTACGGACCGATCGGCGATGCTGGCCGTTGCTACCGCGCTTAGGATTTTGGCGATTGGTATTCCGTCGATTGTGATGGTGATTGGCATGGACGCCACCGATTTGGCGGATGCTTTTAGCCAGGTGTTGCATTTGCCGGATCGCTTCGTGTACGGCGGTTTGGCGGGAATTAGGCTTTTTGGAGTGCTGCAGGATGATTGGGCGGCACTGACGGCGTCGAGGCGTTCGCGCGGTTTGGGCGATGAGCATCGCGTGAGGGCGTTCTTCCCGCAGTCGTTTGCGCTGCTTGTGCTTTCGATTCGACGTTCGACGACGCTCGCCACGGCTATGGAAGCGCGCGGTTTTGGGGGAGTTGGGGCGCGTTCGCACGCTCGCGTGAGTAGTGTGCATGCGCGCGATTGGTGGATTTTGGTTGTTTGCCTGATTGTGCCGCTAATTGCGGTTGCGTCGGCGCTTTACTTCGGAACTTTCGCCTTCCTCGGCGGCGCGTGATACCAGCGCGTGATACCAGCGCGTGATACCAGCGCGTGATACCAGCGCGTGCGTTGTCTCACTTTTCCGGTGTTTGTTGTCGTTTTTGCGGATTTTGGAAACATTTGCTGTGTTTTTTCTCTGGCGTTTGTTGTCGTTTCTGCCGAAGTTGACCACATTTGCCGTGTATTTTTCCGGCGTTTGTGGTCGTTTCTGCCGAATCTGACCACATTTGCCGTGATTTTTCTCTGGCGTTTGTTTCCGCTCCGAGTTGCTTTCGCGCGCGCAATGCTGCGCTCAAGCAGGTCGTCCCGCGTTGCATCCCCACTGGCGTGTATACTTTCTCGAGTCGCGGGCCTGTAGCTCAGTGGATAGAGCGTCTGCCTCCGGAGCAGAAGGTCGTGGGTTCGAATCCCATTAGGCCCACTTTTGATTTTCTTGCGTATTGCGCAGGCGACTTTTCCCGCGTTTGGAGTGTTTGGGGTTGTGTGGCGCTCCAAATGTGCGCAACTTTTCTCGCGTCAGCGTCGCCTTACCAACAAACCTCTCTAAATAGAATCTATGCTAATAACATTGTCTTTCCCAAAATATTTCTCGGCTTTTTTGACTATTTCAGATTCTGCATCGTGCGTATAGTTAGTGTGCTTATCTGCAATATGCATATATATGATTAAATTCTTTCTAGCTCTTGTGATGCAAACATAGAAAAGTTTTCTTGTTCTTTCTTGTATTTTCTTTTTGCTACTAGTCTTGAACAGCGTTTCAAAATTGTACATCCGCCAATTGTATGAATCCAGTACAACTAGAACATCATCATATTCGTTTCCCTTAACGCTGTGCTGAGTGCAAAAAGGAGAGTGTTTACTAAAATATTCAACACTATTTTTGTACTGATTAAATTTTATTTCTTTTATTCTGCTCCATAAATAAAATCCATTATGAACCTTGTAATTTTCAAAGTTCATATCTTTTTTAAGCAGTCCTTTTTCTTCCGCGAGATTAAGAATCTCACCTATAGTAGTATCATCCTTACATTTTGAGATGTTATCCATTATTTCCTTAAGATTAAGTTTGTCTTTTTCGCAATTAATAGCAAAATTTGTTACCTTAAGAAAATCATTAACTTTATCGTTTTCGTACAATTCTATAACGTATTCCAGCTCGTCTAGTCTTTGCAAAATCTTATCTCGCGTAGCATTATGCGAATATTTTCCATCGCTATAATCTAATTTGTATGCGTTAAGTGAGTTTTTATCAATAAAGTATTTATTGCGAATATTTTTCCATTTCTCGTTTTTTAGTATATTGTATGCACTTTTGTAAGAATAGTTTTCATGATTGTTCAGGTTTACGGTGATGGAAAATTTTTTTATCAAAGAAGCAAAGCTGCTATCGTCATACGTATCTGTATCTGTATCTGTATCTGTATCTGTATCTGTATCTGTATTAATCTTCTTAATTTTTTCTTTTACAGTTTTGATAATTTTGAATATTTCATCTTTATTGTATAAATCGAACAATTCATCAAATCCAGCCATGGATGAACCAATCCTATTCGTAAGGAATAGCTGTTTTGCGTTATTTTTATCAAACGATTTGCAATATTCAGAATCACAAATTTTCGTAAAAATACTAGAATTGAACTGTTCTTTTCCGTAGAAAAACTTAATACTGCCTTTTATAACGGAACCGTTTTCCATGTTAGGAGCGTTTACATCATTCGACGGCAATTGTTTAATGCCGTCACTCCTAAACTTATTGGCTAATGTGATTACGGAACTAGGATTTCTGCGATTTTGATACTTTTCTATTACGGTTAAGTTGTATTTTTCTACATCTAAGTCGCCAACGCTATTTTCGTATATTGCTTGCATTGGGTCGCCAAAGAATCCAATCACATTCTTCTTTTTGCTTTGTTTAAGATGCTGTAAAAGAATTTTAGCGACAAGAGGATCTGTATCCTGGTATTCGTCAACGAAAATGCAGTCTGCTGTGTCTTTGAGAATATCTGATATTTTACTATATTTTTCAAATATTTTTTCTGCAATAGCTAAAACGTGATCATGCGATATTTTGACTGTTTTATTATTTGTGTTCATAGAATAGTAAGAGTCATAATCTACATACAGATTTTTGAAGTAGTCGTAAGTAATGTCGTTCTGATCAGTGTTTTTTGGCGATGCAAATAGGTGAGTATCATTTTTAATAAGCTCAACTAAAACAGTTTTTATTTCGTACTGATACCTTTTTATAAGTGACCACATAAATGAGTGAATAGTTGATACAATAACATTCTTGCTATTTAATCTCGATAATATTTCGTCAGCAGCATTGTTAGTGTAGGTAATGCATACAATTTTTATGTTGCTATTGTTCGCAATCAGCGAATTTATTATTGAAATCAATGAGTATGTTTTTCCGCTGCCGGCTCCCCCGTTTAACACGAAGTTTTTACCATTTTTTACGCAGTTAATTGCTTTTTCTTCTATTCTTTGTTCTTCGTTTGCGGCAGCGTTTGTTGCTGTGTTTGTTGCTGTGTTTGTTGCTGTGTTTGTTGCTGTGTTTGTTGCTGTGTTTGTTGCTGTGTTTGTTGCTGTGTTTGTTGCTGTGTTTAGTCCTCTTGAAGCCATTCTAATCCCTCCCTAATGTATCGTGGAACCTTCCACTGAGAATCTTCATCTCCGTCCGCACAATCTAAATATAATAAGCACGATGCAAACGCAGGCTTTTTATCTACCTTTTTCAGAGCAAATTTGTAGTAATTTTCATACTTCAATTCAGAGTCTTTGAATTCGTTCAAAGCGCCATATTTAAGGAAACCATCTTTATTTTTCAGAATAAAATCACTGTTTAACGATATAAACGCATCCTCAAAACTACTGGCTTGATAACCAGCATCGGTTCCGTCGTCTTCTTCGGCGTTGCTTTCTTTTATTTGATACGCTATTCGTATATTGTCGTGAATTTTGTCTTTAGCTTCTTTATTAATAAGATTATCGAATTTATTAGTAGCATTGTTAAAAGCAGCGTCATTCTCAAAGAAGTTTTTAATAGAATGGTTAGTAGTGCATGTTGCTACATTCGGATTAGATTTTTTGTATGTTTTGCCACTCTTTGTTGCAGCATCTATATCTGTAATTATTAAAGTCTTAATATTCAAAAATTTGAATAAATGCATAAAAGTATGTGAATGTGCGCCAGTTTCCATTATGGAAATATTTTGAGATAGCAACTTTTTGTAATTGCTATTATTTTTAGAATTTATTTTATCAACCTTGCTTAGCATCGTAGGTATAAGTATTCTTTCCGTATCGCCCTCAATGCAAATCACCTTATCAGCGAAGAAAAGCTCACTCCTATTCAAAGTTAAATACTGCTTTACAAAAGTAAATGCTTTTTTACCTTTATTATCTTTATCTTTCTCGTATTCAATTATTAAAGACTTGAAGCTTTTCGCAGTAACAGAATTTTCTTTTTTGCTAAAGTAAATGATGTCATTAAAATCGCATTCGGAAACTATGTGCGAAGAATGTGACGTAATCAAAAGCTGCAAGTTTTTATTTTGAGCTCGCAACTCGTCAGTGCGCTTAGCAATATGCGTTTTAATATTATGTATAAATATGTACTGAAGCTGAGGATGCGTGTGCGCTTCAGGCTCTTCAATGTATAAAAGATTTATTTCAGCCGGATTGCTAATAAAATCGTTTATTTTTGTTTCGACCTCAAACAAAATACCAATTAGATTCAAATACCCCAAGCCATTATACGTTTCGGGGAGTGAATAACTTCCATGACTGCTGTAGTTTAGTACAGTGTTGTCGGCTAATAAATTCTTCTCGGATAGAGAAGACTCAATAGAGATGTCTATTTTTTCTTCCAAACTACCATAATCTTTTACAATATCTATTAAGTCGGCAAAAATGCCCTTAACGGGTTCTCCATTGTTTTCAGTTGAACCGTTGTAAAGAGTGTGGAATTTTTTATCCGATGTATCTAACTCTTTTTCGAGATCGTTAAATAATTTTGCACTTTTGTCTTTTGCACTTTTGTAAGAATTAAAATATTCACTGGCTAAATTAGACAGTACGTGATTGCAATTATCGTTAGAAACTAGGCGATCTGCTCTCACTCCTGCAATCTTAATTACTTTTTGAATGTCGCTATTATCAACTTCTACTGTGCTTTCGATTGTGTTTTCGGTTGTGTTTTCGTCTATATCTTTTTTACAAGGATCGTACTTTCTGGAATACTTCGCCAACTCAAAAAAAGTATTAAAATTCTTACTCATGTATTTAGAAAAATACTTAAACTCTTTAATATCTTTTTCATTAAGAATGTCAATTAATTGTTTAGTATTATTTTCGCTTATGTAAACAGAGAATTCGATTACTATGACGTTATTATTGGGATTTAGATCCATTATGAACTTGCGTATATTTGTGTACGTGTCAGTGTCGTTGTACTCAATAAATAGTTGAAGATTTGCGGCTTCCCAAGTGTTGGATATGGTTGGGTTGCTGGTGGTGGTTGTGGTGTTGTTGGTTGCGTCAGCCTGTAATAAATATTCAAACAGTTCTTTTTGCCTATCTAAATTTATGTCTTCCCAAAATATTTCGGATGAATTAAGTAGCTTGGACAAAACTGAAATGACGGAAGTTTTTCCGCAATTATTTTTTCCTATAACCAGCGAAAGCTCATTGTTAAGTGTTAGCTCAAAATTTTTAAGTAATCTGAAATTCTTTACTTTAATCTTATTTAAAATCATTGCAACTCTGCCCATAATTAAACGGATGAATTGATTACACAATAAATTTTAATATTAATAAATTATGTTCTCAAGAACATTTTACTAAAATACAGTTGTTGCGCGTTAGTTTCTGTATGCGCGCGTAAAGTCACTGCCGTTCTTACGCCAGCTTCCGGCATTTTCGTTACGTGTGAGTAAAGCAAATGACGCCTCTTAGGTGTTCGCGCGCTACGCTTTAAGCGCTTCGGTAGGTCGTCACGTATGTAACGCATTTATCGTTTATTTTTATTGTTTATTGATCATTTTGCTGAAGTTCGTCAATATTGAAAGAATCTTTTTTGCGCGTTAAGCCATCGCACCAATAGGAAATTGTGTCAAATGGTAAACCAAGAAATCCCTCAACGTTAAGCGGCGACGCTTGCGCGTGTGTGGAATCTATAATATTGCCCAAGATATTACCTACCAGTTGCCGCAATAAAATAGGTTGCTCAAAATCAACAATTACAGGTTCGCAAGTGCACCAATTACGTGCACTGAGCTGCATCATTAAAGATCTTTGCCTATTGCTATCAATAATACCTAATCTGGCAGCGCGCGTAATCATTGATGCAATTGACACGCCCCATTGTGTTTTCAAATGAACAAAATCCATAAGATTCATATTTGAAGAAAACATTTCCTGAGAGTCAGATTCGGGAATTAAGAATGCTGCTGCGAAATAGTTTGCTTCATCTTCTTGGATTCGTAGCGGAACATTGCGACGGTATTTTTGTAAAATAAGATGTCCCGCTTCGTGAGCTATTGTAAATCGTTGGCGGTCTCCTGAACTATTTTGTTTTGAATATGCGATAGTTGGTACGGCATTAAATTCAGGATTGCAAACGCCGTCAACTCTATTAAAATCGTCATGAACGTTCGAAAGTGGAGCAACGCATATTCCGCCGCGTTCAAACGCTCGCAAAACGTTAGGAATAGTCCCACGCTCGGAAAGATTAAGAGCCACTCTAGTTTTTTGCGCAATACTCTCTATTTCTGCGTGAGTTGGATTGGTGTGCGGCGCAAGTTTACTAATCCAATCTGAATTTGGGAATGTGTTTGACATTCGCGACAAACGTTCAGTTGTTGCTGCAAGAAGTGAGTATTCAACACTAATTTGACGTTTACGAATTGCAGAAAATCGTTGAGGCGCGCGGAAAGTTAGTTGTTGCTCTGTAAGTATTTTGTCTTTCAGCATAAAAAAAGATATAGGAAGGTTGCATGCAGACGCTAGCAATTGCGCTAACTCGTACGTAAAAACCTTACTTCCGTATTTTACGGAGCTGATTGTTGTTCTACTTACACCTGTTCTAGCTGCAAGTTCACTGCATGACCAGCCTAAAAAATCGCATGCGACTTGTATTTGAGACTCGTAAAATTCACTCATTGTTGCTTTATTTTCTATGCTTCTGTTGCTTTGGCTGCTGTAGCTTTGGCTGCTGTAGCTTTGGCTGCTGTAGCTTAAGGTTGCTGTGTTGCTGTGTTGCTTTGGCTGTTGAGCTCGGTAATAATAGTATTCATTTTAGGCATGAAAAGTTCATTTTCTTCACTTGCCGCAATGAATTTTGCTTCCCTGTATAAGCTATCGTCAATTCCAAGCTGAATCATCATATCAGCTGGAGCGTTAACTCCTTTATTTCCTGTTCCAATAGGATGGTATGCAGCGCAAGAAAATCCGTTATCTGCAAAACTCCAAGCTATAACAAAAAATAGATTGCTTACACCTTTACCAAATATATCTTTTTGATTGTAAATTGAAGGCTGTAACCAATCGTTTATTCTTGCAATGTTATGGCCAGCTTTAGGCAGTCCATTGCCAAAATCTGTCTTTTTTAGAAAACGCACAAGAGCTCCTGTTTTCTTATGAACTAAATGAAGTCGATCTACGTGATTATCTAATGTCCAGTCAGAAAAAGGATGTTTTTCGAAATATTCACGTGTAAGCGTTCGAATGGTGGATGACATGTCTTTTTTATATTTTATTGGGTTTATTCCCATGCTTGCGAAACCTTTTTGCATAAGATTGTGTGCAAAAGGAAGTGCAGTATTGGGAATTGAGTTAAACGGCAGAAGAAGTTCTTTAACTTGTTCAAGAGCTGGTGAGGTGTCCATATTGTATCCCCCTATGCAATAGTTTAATCAAAGTTGTGCGGTTTACAATTTTTGATTTACTTTACGATTTATGATTTAGTTTACAATTTATGTATTAATGTTACACCTATTTTTGTTTGTAGAAAAGTAAGTAGGGCATTCGGCAGGTCGTCGCGCTGCGCGCGTGTCTGAAGACCGGCGTAGTGAAACATTTGCCGTGTATTTTTACTGGCGTTTGTTGTCGTTTTTGCGGATTTGGGAAACATTTGCCGGAGTATTCTACGGCGTTTGTGGTCAGTTTGGCTGGTTTTGGAAACATTTGCCGGAGTATTCTACGGCGTTTGTTGTCGGTTTAGGTTTGAATCTCGCCCACCCGCTCCACCACAGCATATAGCGCCAAATCGCGCGCGGCATACCCACATGTAGTATTTTGCCCGTGGAAGCGGCAGGCTTTAGACACGCCGAAGACGCAATTTCGTCGTTTTTGCGCCGGAAATTATTCATTCTAAATGCATTTTTCAGTAGATTTTTTAGCGATACTAGTAGATTGTAGGAATTTTTCCATATGTGCGATTATATGCCATATTATATGCCCTTTTTGCTTGAAATCCTTCATGGGGGGGGGGGTATAACTACTAGAGGCTTTAAAAGTACCATACTATTTTACTGACCGCTTTAGTCGCCGCACTTGCGTATAGGACTTATAGGTATGTATACTCTCTACCTGTGGTTGGATTGCTGCGCTGCGCTGCATTGCTATGCGCGGCACTGCTACTAGCTTAGAGTTGGCTTGAGCACTTGGCTTTGAGTGTGACTAGTGGCGCTACTTATTAGTAGTACTACTGATTGGTTGGTTGACGGTTGGTTGACTAGTTAGTTGATGGTTGTCTGCCGGTTACTTGCTAGTGAGTTGCTAGTGAGTTGCCGGTTGGTTGACGGTTAGTTGACTAGTGAGTTGGCTGATTAGTTAGCTTCGGTTGGAAGCTTGCTGATTAGCAGGGTAGATAGAAGGCTGCGGTTGGCGGCTTACTAGATAGAAGGCTGACGGTCAGCAGGGCTCGTTTGCTCTGCTACACAGCTACTACACAGTATGGTTACGCGAGGTTTAGAGGCTGCGGCTTTTGCTGCAGCGAAGGATTAGGAAGGCGAGAGAATGTTACCAGCAAAGTTCCGTGGATTCGCATCACGAGTGGGTCGTCTTGCGTCGCGCGCTTTGGCTTGGCATAAGACCAGCGAGCGCGATGGCGCAGCTAGCGCTTCCCACACTCTTCGCCGCGCGCTCTTTGCAATGCTCGTAGCAGTCGCAACGCTACTCGCAATGCTCATCTTGCCGCCAGTGAATAGGGCGAAGGGTTTTGATGAAGATAGGAACACAAATCCATATCCACAGGTTTGGTGGGATGGCATGGGCTCTGGCTATGTAGTTGGAAAAGGTGTTACTTATAATGAGGGTGGAAAAACTTATCACCCAGCATGGAATGCGTATAACTCAATTTCTCTTCCTAATGCGTATATAGATCAAGCAAATAAGAAAATTGTCTGGTCTTTTTTAATCATGAAAGATAGTGAGTTATATAAAAGTTTGAAGTATAACAGACCTATTGATGGAAACCGTTCAGGCGAGGGTAGAGCTGCAATAATGGCTTTCTTGCCTAAAGGAATTGACTTAAACAGCGTTAAGATTTATAGAAGAAGAACTGGTAAGACTAAGCCAAGAGTTTTAGAGAATGATTTAACTATAACTAAAGAAGATGGTAGTAGAAGGACTTATAGAAGAGGTACTCAGATTTCTTACGGCTGCTTTGCGCATGATGATGCGTGGGATAGTCAAAATTTTGGTCAGTATGTAAGATCAAATGACTTTACTGTGTATCCAGGTAATAGAAACTGTAGTCAGCTTGATCCAAAAATTCATGTGGGAGAAACTATATCTAGTTTTACAGGTGGTAGATGGAATACAAATCAAGCTAATACTGATGCAAATAAAGTTGCTGAGTATTTTGATGAAGCAGTTAGCAGTATGCGACTTGGTGATTGCAAGGATGAAGATAATAATGGTACTGGCATGTGCACAGTTAGACACTGGAAGTCTAACTTTGCTGCTTCATTAATGTCTTGGGAAGATAGAAATCTTCGTGGATACGAATGGCATATTACAGCCACTTATAATGAGAATGTTAAACACCCAGAACTTCTTCCTTTACTTGTTGGATATTCTCCTAATAAAACTGTGGGAACTTGGGGCGACGATAATGGCAAATGGGCTTTTATGGGTCCGCTTGACTACGATGGCGACGGTATTCCAGATAAAGTCGAGCACGACATGGGCACTAATCCTGTTGAAAAAACGTCTTTGCTGTACCCTAAGTATGATGAGAAAATGCTTCCAGATTATATAAAGAAGCTAAAGAATCAAACTGGTGCAAGCGCTTATGGTGGTATAAGCAATGTTCCTGTAACTGTTTTTGGCCAGAATGCCGAGTTAAAGCCGTATGTTGAAACTGGCGAATGGGTTGGAGCATCTGGTACAGGACATTTTACTAAGCACAAAGATGAAACAACATCAGATTTACACTTAGATGATTTGCCTGGAACTAATATGGAAGAGCCTTTGAATGAAGGTAATAGGGTGAAGTATACTCTTTCCAGTATTCCAGAGGGTATTAGACGTAATGACTACGGAGAATGTAATGTAGGTACTGACCATGGATGCGTTAATATAAATTACCAAACTGGTGTTATAACGTATAATCCTCGTAAAGAAGATATTGGCCATGAAGTTACTTTCACGCTAAGCGTAAGACATCCTAATAGTAATATATTCCCTTATAAATGCTCTAAGAATAATCAGGATGGAGCTTGGACAGAAACTCAACAAGTCAAAATCAAGGTCGTCTCGCAAGCGTCCATCTACAACCCGCAGTATAGCGAAACGGTTGTGCATAACATTAAAACGAATAAGGATTTCTACACTGTTGGCACTGCGGACAGTGCAGCACCAACGAGTGTTGCAAATCCTCATGCGAAGAATCCGTCCGCTATTTATACTGGTTCGCTTCCAGCTGGCACAACGTTTAGTATTCCAGACGATGCAAATCATAAAAACGACCGATACAAAATTGACAACGAATACGTTGGTGACCACAAATTGCAGTGGTCTAGTATGGGGAACAGCAAGACTGGAAGCGTGCACTTTACTCCTACAAAGATGGATGCGGGAACTAGCGCGCATACTCCTGTTGTTGTTACGTACCCAGATGGTTCTACGTCGGAAGATGTGGATGCTGGAAACGCGTATTACAGCAACAATAAAATTGACAAGGCTAAAAGCGTCGTATACGCACCCGTTAAGGTAGAAGAGTTGCCTGTTACAGACGGCGATTTGCATCTTAACCTTTACGACGGTACGCAAATAAATAACGGTCAGTTTGGTGGCTGGAGCTTTGGAGATGCGAATAAGCCTAAAGAGCTTTCTAAGGGCACGAAAATAGGTGCGCCAAAAGACAACAAGAATAACGGCATTGTGCTTGATTCGTGGGCTAATAACGCCAAAGGTCCTATTACCTTCCGCGCCGTGTGCCATAAGAAGAATGACACTAAGTATAAGCTGCTTAAGCCTGCCGAGGGCAATAGTAAGGCTAGTGGGGACATTAATGGCTTGCAGTTTGAAGAATTCCGCCAGTGGAAGAGGGGTAATGATAAGAATTGCAAGGATAAGAATACTTGTGATTTAAATACATACCTTCACAATAGCGAATACAACAAAGACACTATGGAGCGTTCGCGCGCGCTGATTGGCGGCAAGCCTAAGGAAGGCGGCGAGTACGAGTGTAAGGTGTTCGCGTTCCACCAGGCTCACGATGGTAAAGGTACGCAGCATAACGGTGCGCTCACAAAGTTTGATAAGTTAGCTAAAGACAACGGCGCAGGTTTTGTCTTTGCTTTTGATACTGGTGCTTTTGCATCCGTCAAGGGCAAAGAGTGGGTTTCTGGCAACTTCTACTTTAAAATCAAGCTCAAAGACAGCCAAAAGTATAATCCGACTTATAAGACGATCCCAACGATTCAAGCTGGTACGTTTGCTAATAAGGAGACTAATAGCTCCGGTCAGCCAAAGAGCCACACGAAGATTACGGTGAATGGCAAGCAGGTAAACGCTAACGGTGTTCCAGATGAAGACTTGGGCGGCGTTGAAGATGGCAAAGCTCTTCCACCAGGCACGTGGTTTGAGATTAAGAAGCTTGTTAAGAAGGTTGATAAAACGCAACCTGACAAGTTCCCATCCGAGAAGGAACTTTGGTCTAACTTTGAGGGCGGCGAAGACAACGTTAAGCGCGATAATAGCGGCAAGCCTGTTATGGAAAAAGGCAAAGTCGTTCCTTTAAATGGAACTGGTCGCGAATACGGCTCCGTCACATTCCGTCCAGATAAGTGGAAAGACGATGGGCAGTACTGGGCCGAGGTTGTTGTGCACTACCCAGACGGCTCTGCTTCAAGCGATGACGACTCTATTAACTACAAGCACCCTGTGTACGCAAAGGTGAATGTTACGCGCGACGACAAGGATAATCAACTTCATCTTAACTTGTATAAGCATTACTACGATAAGGGCATGGACAACGGTTACGACCTTAAAGTAGGCAAGTCGCTACCTAACGACGCAACATTCGACTCGTGGATGACTAAGTCTGTTGGTAAGTTGCATCAGCACGTAATCTGCTCCAAGAAGGGCAAGGATGGCAATTATAGCGATTATACTTACAACACTCTGCCTGGTCATGTTAATAACACGAAGTCTAAGGATGAGAACGAAAAAGACGGCTTGAGGTTTAAGAGCCAGAAAATCTGGGATCATGCGAGCTTTGAGCAGCAGAAGCAGTGCCGTCTTGATAAGAGATGCGATAAAGACAACTATCTATACGACATTGACGGCGCTTCCGAGCAGACGCGCGGATATTTTGGCGGAAAGGCTCAAAAGACTGGCGACTACAAGTGCAAGGTCTACGTTATAAGTGGCAAAGATAAGTCTGAGGCGTTTGCGAATGCTGTTAAGACTAATATAAAGAAGAGCACTTCCAAAGACCCAGCTGCTGGTTTGTTTGATAAGACTAAGGACAATAAGTATCCATACGGTGAAGACAGCAAAGGCTATAAGATTGGCTCTTTCGATATTCGTATTCATAACGACAACCACTTCTACAACCCGAAGTACTTGGATGTGAGCGTTACGGCTGGTCAAAAGGTTGAGAATGCTGTGCCGCAAAGCGTTAAGAGTGCTAACGGTGCAGATAAATCCCAGGATGCTGTGAAGGCTGGTGCGCTTCCGGATGGAACTTGGTTTGAGTTTAAGGATGCTACTCACGGCTTTGAGGTAAATGCTGACGGAACTAAGGGAAAGCAGGTTTCTCTAGACTGGTCGTATTGGGCCGGTAACGCCGCAGATAAGGCAGGTGATCAGAGCAATAAGCCTGACAATCCTAAAGATCCTAATAATCACAATGGCAAGCACAGTGCCAATGGTGACGGCACTCGTTACGGAAAGGTGACCTTCCACCCAGATCAATCTGTTGCTCCTAAAGCGTACTTTAAAGAGATTGTCATCCATTATCCGGATGGCTCCACTTCGGACGACCCGGATTCTGGAAACAACGGTAAGCCTGTGTATGCGAAAGTTATAGTTGGAGGCTTAGGTGGAGCCGACAAGGATCTTAAGATGACATTGCTCAGGTCTAAAGACGCTGATCCTGTTCATGACACGCTTGATGGTGGTAATTCTCTTACCGTTATGAGCGGCACGAGCCTTACTAAGAACCCGTATGTGCTTGCGTGGAGCTTGAAAGATCGTAGCAATATTTCATTGCGCATGATGTGCACTAAGCAAGGCGAGCAAAAGTGGAGCCGCGGGCTTGACGATACGCTCAATATGCACTTGAACCAGAATTATGGTGAAGGTGTGCAGCCTTGGAAGTTTGCAACTGCTGATCAGCGAAAGTCTTGCAGTCAAGACAGTAAGAATTGCAATGCTAACTTGCTATATGGTTTCACGAAGAATAAAGATCCGAACAGCATAGAAAGCGCTGTGTCTCGCAGTGAAGACGATATTGCTGGTGTACCTCAAAAAGCTGGAAAATACACGTGCGCTGTGTTTGCGTTGAAGTCTAATGCTCTGACGGTGTTTAATAACACTGTTAATGGAAGTCTTATTGAGGGTAACAAGTATTCGTCTACGGATATGAAAAAGGTTCAGCTTGCAGGCTTAAAGTCTGCTGTTGATTGGAACAGAATTTCCTTCGATGTGAACGTGATTGATCCGCCTAAATTCGCGCTGCCAAAGACCGGCGGCGAGGGGATGAGCATGGCGCTGCTGGTAGTGGCGATGATCGGCATGTGCGTTATGTGCGGCGCGTTCTTCGTTGATCAGACGAAGTGGGGTCACGCGATGCTCGTCGGCGCGGTTGGTGCGGTTGTTGGCGCGGCTGCTGGCATGATGGGTGGTTTGCGATTCGCTACGCAAAATAGCAACAGCAACAGTAACAGTAAGATTTCCGAAATTTGGCGCAGTTTAGTCAAAAAAGTCAAGAATATTAGGCGATTTGACGAATATTCTGCGTCCGCAAAAGATTTTGTCTGCAAAGTCACCGGATGGTTGCGCGCCGCATTTAGGCGCGTCAGAAGGTGGGCTACCGAAAGGTGGCGATGCTGATGAAAACATTTGCACGCAAACCTGCGCGCCGGCTGGTCTAAAGACGCAAATGGCTCACAAGCTTGCATGCGATTCGCGCTAAAACTTGTTGCGCACCAAAAGCGCCCGCGAAACGTGGCTTGATCACGAACGTGGCTTGACCACAACCGTGGATCGTACGCACATCGTGGCTCGCTCACAAAACGTGGCTCGCTAAGCGCAACACAAAATTAAAAACAATCGTATTTTCCTCAAAACCTGCCCGAAAGGGCACTGAACAAAGGAGAAGAAAGTGAATAAATTCACTAAACAATGCGTGGCCGCTGTGGCCTCGCTCGCAATGGCTGGCACGCTGTGCGTCGCCGGCGCCGTGGTGGCTGGCAGCTCTGCTTGGGCTACGCCAAGTGTTGTAGGTGGTACTGACACCACATTAGGTAAAGGTACTACTGGTGTAGATAATCCTTCCAAGGACTCTGCTCAAGACTACGGCAAAGCCCCATGGAATCTTGGTGATCAAGCCGCAACCAAGACCGGCTCCATCACCATCTACAAGTGGAAGTCTGAAACCGGTGAAGGCAACAAGCAGAAGAAGGAAACTCCTGTTAAAGGCGCTGGCTTTACCATCAAGAAGGTTAAGTCAATTGGCTCAACTACGCTCGATTTGACCAAATACTCTGATTGGTCAGAAATTGCTAAGAATGTTAAGCAGCTCAACAATGGTGAAATCAATGCAACAGGTGCAGATAGTAAGCTTAAGGTCGAGTTTGATACTTTAACCTTAAATGGCGACACAAACGCTAACGGTGTTGTGCAGTTCAAGGATCTTCCACTCGGCTTGTACCAGGTTCAGGAAACCAAAGTTCCTGCAGGTTACTCTGCTTCGGACGGCGGCAAGGCATTCTACATGACTTTGCCAATGATTGAGAAAGTTACTACTGGCCAAACAACCGAAACCAAGTACAACTACGCTCCATTCGTTGATCCTAAGAACACTGACCAGTCTGGCATTGTGACTAAATCGCAAGACCTCACTCATACGGTTGGTGCTGGCGATACGATCGAGTACACCATCAAGGCAAAGCTCGATAAGTCAAAGGCCGATACAAAGTCCGAGAATGTTAATCCAGATGAGCTCAAGGGCTACACAATCTTCGATCTTGCGCCAAGCGACTACTTTACTGCGTATGACCATAAAGTAATTACTGAAATGACTGTTGGTGATACTGAAAATCAAGGTACAGTTACAAAGGGTACGCCTCTTGAGTACAAGGATGATGCAGCTCAGAGTGACTACACTGTAGATAACAGTACTACGATTCCTGCAGTTACAGAACAAGGTAAAGAAGACGTTGCTCGTACGAAGATTAAGATCGAGTTCACTGATTCTGGCCGCAAAAAGCTTGCTGCCAAAGTAAACGACGCGTCCAACGTTGGTAAGACTGTGTATGTAACTGTTCACTTTAAGTTCACTCTTGCAGATTCTACAAAGCTTAAGACTGGCAAGGTTACCAACAAGGCAAGCGTTATTCCTTCCCACGTGCCTGGATCGTCTGCTTCAGAGATTCCTGCTGATACTCCTCCAAGCACCGATTTTGCTACATTCAAGATTAAGAAGGTTTCTTCTCAGGATGAGAATACTGCCTTGGGCGGCGCAAAGTTTAGGTTGTTTGCTGTTAAGACTGAAGCTCAGGCTTGCACCGATGCTATTAAGGCAGGTACAAATGGCACAGAGCTTGACAAGGTTTGCAAGAATAAGTCTTCAGTTGGCTTTGATGAGAAAACTACTGCTGATAAGACAGAGAACGGCAAAACCCTTGGTGAAACCGACGGTTACTCAGTTAAGCGCGGTACAGAATTCTACGTTGTGGAGACCGCTGCACCAGCTGGCTACATTCGTAACCCTGATGTTCAGAATGTGACAGTTGAAACAGGTGAAACAACCAAGACTATCACCGTCAAGAACATTCCTGACAGTGGCAACGGTGGTAAGGGCTGGCTCTTCAACCTTCCAAAGACCGGTGCTGCTGGCGTTGTGATCTTCGCGTTGGCTGGCGTTTGCTTGGTGTGCTTCGGCATCTTCGTCTTCATGCGTAACCGCAAGAAGGATGAAGAGCAGCAGGCTGCCTGATTCTTTGCAATTCTTCAGAATTGCAATCCGCTGGGCGATTAAAGCTGTAAACGCGCTGCGCGCGAGATTTTAATCGCCTGGCTATAATTAAATACTCAGCAGGCTGCACTGTGTTCGCGCTTTGCGCGAGCATCCCTCTTCTTCGCACAGCGCAGTCTGCTGTCTTCATATGGCTTCGTGTTCTGAGCCTGAGTGATCTTCACACCGCTTGCATAAAACTATTCATCAATAACAACAATTCATCACTAACTAGAGAAGAAGTTACAATGTCAAACGAAAATGCGAATGAGGGCAAAGTTTCTTGTTGGGGGAAAATAATTCCTTGGTTGAAAATAAAATATTCCGATATTAAAGAAAAAGTATGTTATTGTGTGGAAAGGGGATTTAGATGGTTCATAAGGGTATTTTCAATAAGATTTAATATTGACTATTACAATCGTTATACAATAGATGAGATTCTTCATAAGGAGAATGTAGAAGAAGAATTAAAAAAAGAACTTCAAAGAATAAGATATGTATATAACAAGTGGGATTGTTTTGCTTCCAACTTCGTGATACCATTCTTTCTCGCGTTTATTACTATGCTTGTTGGTAATTTCTTACCAAAAGAGTTTAAGAATAATTGCAGTGGAATATATTTAGTTGGTATCCTTTTTGTGCTTGCTGTCTTCTTATATGGTTTTTTCGTGTGCAAAAAATTTTCTTCATACGAAAAAATGAAGATTGTTAAGGATGAACTTAAGAAAATAAAATAATAGTTAATGTAGATTAACTGTATTGCTTTCCTGCTTTTTACAAAAGCATTATGCGATAGCAAAAAGCAGGAAAGCAGTATCACAAAGCTTTGCAGTTGTGCTCTGCAGACGCTGATTCCTGTTGATCAGCGAACACTAACATTCTCGCTGCTGCACACTCCACGCCAGGCACTACTCCTACCACACCACAAAACACTAGCGGTTTTACTAATAGTGAGAGATAGGAATTGCTTGTCGAGCAATATAAAAGCGGAGCGATAGTAATATCTTTTTGATAAATAAATATTTTTGAAAGAAAGTAACTAAAAAACTAAACTTAACTATGCAACCTTTAAGTCTAAATAAGGTATAAGAGCGTAGCGCTGCGAGACAAGTAATTCCTATCTCTCACAGCACTTCAGAAAACACGCCAGCCAAAAACCAGTCAAAACTCATAGACGATACTCAAGAACATCGAAAATAAACTCGCGCCACAGTAAATATAAACACAGAAATGGAGGAAGCATGAAATTAAACAGCGCCGTTACGAAAGTATATGCTTTCCTCAACAAAATCTCCCAAAATAAGCTTTTCAAAAACCAAACTAACCAAACTAACTTAACCGCATCACCTGCAACCGAATCAGACGCAACTCAAATTATCCCTACCCAAATCACCCTTAACCAAACTAACACAACCAACGCAACCCAAACAAACTTAACCGAAACAGCATCACCCGCAGCAAACTCACCAGAAGCCCCCACAAAAAAGCCTCACGCCGCCCACAAATCCCAGCAAAAATCTATGCTTCGTAAAATCGTCGAGCCAATAGCCTTTGTGCTCGCGGGCCTTTTGTGCTTTGCGTATCCGGTGTGTTCTACGCTTTGGAATAATCGCGTTTCTAAGGAAATTTCTTCTGAGTACGATAAGTATAATCACGATCAGGCTGGTGATGTGCGTCGTGCTCATTTGCGTGCGGCTCGTCGTTATAATGCGCGTCATAAGGCGATTATTACGTCTGATCCTTACGATGGTACGACGGATTACATGAATAAGCCGGAGTATAAGGAGTATGCGAAGCAGCTTGATGAGCCTATGGGCATTATGGGTATTGTGAAGATTCCGAAGATTGGCGTGAAGTTGCCGATTTACCATGGTAGTTCGCAGGAGGTTTTGGCTCATGGTGCGGGCCACTTGTATGGTACGGATTTGCCGGTGGGTGGTAAGAATCGTCACGCGGTGGTGACGGCGCATACGGGTTTGCCGGATGCGACTATGTTTGATGATTTGGTGAATTTGAAGAAGGGTGACTATTTTTACTTTGATGTGCAGGGGGAGACGCTGCGATACAAGGTGTTTCGTATTAGCGTGGTTGATCCGCACGATATTAGTTTGCTGCAGCGTGAGAAGGGGCGTGACCTTGCGACGCTGCTTACATGTACCCCTTATGGCGTTAACTCGCATAGGTTGCTTGTGACTGGATACCGCGTGCTGCCGGATCCGGTGAAGGCGCCGGAGGATCGCGTGCAGTGGCCGCTTTGGATGACGCTGTTTGTGCTCGCTATGATTTTGACGTTTGCGGTGTTGGCGACGATGGTTGCGACTTTGTGGCGTAAGAAGCGCGATGAGATTTATGTGCGCGGACGGCATTTGCTGGCGGTGTCGCGCAATGTGCTGAGTAAGTTGCGGCGCGGGTAGCGCGTGAAGCGGTGTGATGCGTTCCTCGCGCAGTAGCTAATCTGCGCTAGTAACGAATGTTGGCTGTTTATCGTTACTCGCGCAGTAGCTAATCTGCGCTAGTAACGAATGTTGGCTGTTTATCGTTACTCGCGCAGCGCGTTGCGTAAGTTGCGCGAACGATCTGCCTGAGCGCAGCATTCCCCGCGTTTGGAGCGCAAAAGTAGTGTCAACGCTCCAAACGTGAGAAACTTTACCCGCGTTTGGAGCGCTACGCAGCCTCAAACTCTCCAAATGCGAGGTAAAATCCACGGCAAATGTTTCCTTGTAACGCTTATATGACTACAAATGCCGTAATATTCTCCGGCAAATGTTTCCAAAACCAACGAAACCGACAACAAACGCCGGAGAATTACACGGCAAATGTTTCTTCACGTGGCTTCTGCGCGCTTGCCTGCGTATCTCCAAAAATCCACCATTCCGAATGATACTCGCGCACCACATTTACTACTTTTATTTCGCGATTAGACTTGAAAAACGACTAGGGGGGGGGGGGTATAGTTGCGTGTAGCTCATTGCAATTTACAAGAGGGGCTCGGCAGATTGCAATTCGTGTTACAGTCTAACGACTACATGAATTTGATGGTTGGGTTAAGTTGCTGCGAATTTTTCGTGGAAGTTAGCTTATGTCTGTGCCGTGCTTATTGCATAAATTGTTGTGAGTTTTAAGAGTTATGAAGGTTAGAAGGAGATACTGCGAATGTCTATGCAACAACGCAAGCGCGATTTTCGTAAGTGCACAAGACGTGCTCTTTTTGCGTTTTTTGTTGCCGCTGCAACTGTTCTTGCGACTTTCGCGATTGCTCCTATTGCTCCATCTAACGCATCTTCCGAAACTTCAACTAAGGCTGCGACTGAGACTAAGGCTGATACTAAGGATGAGACTAAGGCTGTTAAAAATGCTGAGCCTACGAATAATCTAAATGCTTCAACAGATCCTGTGCCTGCGGCTGATCCTGCACCAAAGTCTTCTGAGACTAATCCTTCTGCGATTAAGCCTGCGCCAAAGCAAGACACTACTAATGTCAACAAAGACGCCGACAAAAACACCAACAAAAAAGCTGAAACCGCCACCAGCTCAGCCACAGAGCGCAGTGCAACCGGCAGTGCTAATAACAGCGCTGAATACTATAATCCGGAATACGACGAAGAATCTTCTCCTAACATAACAGCAGGCAGCTTTGACTCAAGTACCACTAATACGTCTGATGAGCCTATAAGTGTTAAAAATAAGAAGAAAACGAACGTTAAGCCTGGTAAACTACCTGCAGGAACTTGGTTTGAGCTTAAAAAAGCTGAAGTTAAGGATGCTGAAAATGATGCATACGAATGGGCCAATTTTGAAGGTGAACAGTGTGCTGCGTCAGCTGGTAATGCGTCAGAAGAAAATGAACAGTGCAAGAGAACGAAGCCTATTCCAACTGGTACTGGCGTTATAACTTTCCGTCCAAATAGGTGGACTAAAGCAGGTCATTACAAAGTGCACGTACTTGTGCACTATCCAGATGGAACATCTACTTCCGATGATAAAAATGCTGGAAATAGTAAGAATGGCCAGTCTTCTCCAGTATATGCTTATGTAGATGTAGTGCGTTCTCCTGCTGGAGCTAATGATTTAAATCTTTCAATACTAAGTGAAGACAACGATAATAGTTTTGTTCAATTTACTAACGATGAGAAGTTAATTCTTATGAACGGAAAGCAAGTTGAGCATACTTCATTCGATGCGACTGTAAATCTTGGTCAGGGTAATATCAGTCAGCGCATGATTTGCTATAAGAAAGATAAGAATGGCAATCCTGTTGCTGGAAGCTACAAGTCTGGCGGAATCAACGGTCTTGAATTAAAAGACTCTAACGTAACAGTTTGGCAGCATGCCAGTTACGAGCAGCAAAAGAAGTGCTTTGACAATCCTGACAGCGGCTGCAGTGTAAAAGATTTTCTTTATGACGATTACGTGTATGACAAGTATGTTGAGTCGCATCCTGGTTACGTAGCTAGAAAAGTCAATGAGCATACTGTTGGTAAGCTTACTGGATCTCCAAAAGAATCCGGTGATTTTGCATGCAGAGTTTATGCTTTGAAAAATGATATTAAAGCTGACGGCGCGCAAAATGATTCTATAGTAACTACATTCGACTCTATTGCTTCGCAGAAATCCTACAATATTGCAGACATTAATAATGCTTTAAAAAACGATACTAATTTATTCAAAACTGGTATTAATTGGCAAAGTAAAGAATTGAACATTACTGTTCGCAATATGTCTTACTATTACCAGCCTTTCTATTATGGAATCCGTATAGTACCTGAGCGTGAGAAAACAACTGCTGTTCCTATTAGTGCTTGCAAGGTTGGAGATTGTAAGAAGAATGTTCGTCCTGGTGCACTCCCTGACGGAACTTGGTTTGAAATAGCAAATTATTCTAGTGAGAAGGGTAATAAAATACCTGATTGGGCTTATTTTGATGGCGAACAAAGCAATAAGCCAAAAAATACTGATAGTAAAATCGGCGAGGATAATTCTGAAAATTCTGGAAAAAAGTACGGCAAGATTACTGTAAGAATAAGCGCTTGGATGAATCCAGGAAACTATAAAATACCTGTAATAGCGCATTATCCTGATGGCTCTTCTTCTGCTGATTTAGATTCCAGTAATGAGGGAAAGCCAATATATCTGAATGTTACAGTCGAAAACCACCCAACTGTGAGCCGTAATGATTTGCAATTAAGAGTTCGCGCAAATCCTATTGAAAAGATAACTGACGCTGATCCTGACAGTTTTTATGATGATGTGGATTCTAATCAAGGCGTTACTATGATGCGCGGAATGCGTTTTTTGAATCCGTATCTTGATGCGTGGTCATTGCGTGACGTTGATACTAAGATTTCGCTAAAATTCTTGTGCACTAAGCTGAATAAAGAAGGTAAATCAGAAGGCACTTGGTCTAGTAGTGTTAATGGCTTGAGTGCTGGTAAAGATAATCAGTGGAGTCATGTTGAATCAATAAAAGATTTCAATGATTGCAAGACTAATCCGGGTACGTGCATTACAAATCGTAAGTTATATCAGCGCGATATTGATTTCCGTTTTAGCAAGATTAACCCTCTAAAGGCCGTCGAACGCACGGATTCGATTATTGACGGTGCGCCTACAGAAACAGGCGACTATCAGTGCGCTGTGTATGCGTTGAAGCCGAATGCGCTTGATGCTTACAATGCAAAGTTTGCAGGCGGCGCAACTTCCGTACAAGACGGCGATAAGCTTCTTGACGATTCCGGCCTCGAAGAAGACAAGGATTGGACGATGACTTCCTTCCCAATCCACGTTGTTGAGCCTTTTAAACTTCCAAAGACTGGATTCGCAGGCTGGAACATGCTGCTCGGTGGTTTTGCAACTGTTTCAACGTGCTTAATGGTTCTTGCGTTTGCTCTCGACCAAACAAAGTGGGGGCGCGCATTTATGAAAAATTTTGTGTACCAAAATTCTGCTCGAAAGTGTAGTGAAATATCTGCTCGTGAGAGCGGTGAAATAGCTGCTCAAAAGAGTGGTGAAGTATTTGCTCGCAAGGGCACTGAAATATAAGGAGAAGAAATGAATAATTTCACAAAACGATGCGTCGCTGCGTTTGCTTCGCTCACTATGGCTGGGACGCTGTGCGCGGCGGGTGCTGTGACGGTGTCCAGCGTTGCGTGGGGCGAAGAACAAGATAATGCGACTCCTGGTGTAACAGGTGTAGATAAGCCATCGCAGGCTGCTGTTTATAAGGATGCCCCGTGGAAACTCAGTGAAACTGATCAGAAGGCCGATTATTCCCTCACTGTTTACAAGTGGGAAAATGAGGTTGAGAACGGCAAGCAGAAGAAGTCAACTCCTGTTCCTGGTGCTGAGTTCACTGTAAAAAAGGTGACAGCAATCGACGGTAATAATATCGACTTAACTAAGTATGCCGATTGGGTTAAGGTAGCCAATAAGATTGATACGCTTAATAAGCGCGAGAAGAATCCTACTGGTATAACTTTTGAAACTGGTAACGGAACTAAAGTAGAGACTAAAGCAAAGGGCGTTGCTAAGTTTGATAGCCTTAAGATTGGTCTGTACCAAGTTACGGAAACAAAAGTTCCAAAGGGCTACTCTGCATCCGAATCCAAGCCATTCTATATAACAATCCCAAGTATTGAGAAGGATAATGGCGAAACAAAGTTTAACTATGCTCCATTCGCGGATCCAAAGAACAAGAATTTGAAGAAGAGCGTTAAGAAGACTGCAGATACTACTGAGACTATTGGTGCGGGCGATAAAATCAAATACACCATTAGCGCTGAGCTTGACAAGATGAAGGAAACTGGTGCTACAGCTCTTACCGCCGATGATTTTAACGGCTATTCTGTAGTCGATCTCGCTCCTGCTAAGGCGTTTACTGCCTACACTGCTGACGTTGTAAAGAAAGTAACTCTTGGAACTGGTGAGAAGCCTGTAGCTAGCGATACTACGCTTGATGCTACTGACTACACCGTCACGCCTGATGCTCAAGCAACTGGTGATGAGCATAAAATTACTATTTCCTTCACTCCAACAGGTAAAGGAAAGCTTGCTGCAGAAGCAAATAAGACCGCTAACGCTGGAAAGCCTGTAAAGGTATTTGTTGAGCTTGAGTTCACTCTGACTAGCACATCAGCAGATCTTGGTACATCTGTTACCAATAAGGGCGGCTTAATTCCTTCTCATGATGGTGACACCCCTGACGTTGTTACCGGTGAGGATAACCAAAAAGTAGATTTCCTTAAGTTCAAAATTAAGAAGGTTTCTGCTACGGACAATAAGGGTCTTAAAGGTGGAAAGTTTGTGATATTTGCCAAGGAAACCGATGCGAAAGCTTGCACTGCAGAGCTTAATAAAGCCAATGGTGATGTAGCCTCTAAATGTGGTGCGAATAGTCCTCGCTCGGCTTTTGGCGAAAAAGTGTCGGCAGAAACCACTGGTGAAACAGAAGAATATTCACTAGTCAAAGATAATAAGACATTCTATATTGTAGAAACTGAAGCGCCAGCTGGCTACATTCGTAACCCTGATCCTGTTGCAGTTGAAGCTAAAGATACCAATGCAACCTATACATTCCAGAATCTTCCTACTAAGGATAAAGGCTTCTGGTTCAACCTTCCAAAGACCGGTGCTGCTGGCGTGATTCTCTTCGCGCTCGCGGGCGTGTGCTTCGTTGGCGCAGGCTTCGTTGTTTACATTCACCGTCGCAAGAAGGAAGAGGAACAGGCTAAGCTCCGCGCTTAAGTTAATCCCTGCTTCTTTAAGCATTAACGAAAATGGGGAGTCGGGTGCGCGTTAAATTAACGCTTCCCGGCTCCCTGTTTATTTTGCAAGAATATTTATTGGAGGAATTATGAAGTTGGCTGATTTTGCAGAGTCTGTTCGCGCGTTATTTAAGCGGCTGGCTCGTATGCTTGCTAATAAGTTCTCCAAAAGCGAGCAAGATTCCGCGAGCGCGCAAACTGCGGAAACTACGCAATCTACACAAGATAAATCTACACAGTCTCTGCAAAATCAGTCTCTTCAATCTCCACAAGATCAATCCTCACAAGATCAATCTTCCCAAAAGCCAATGTCTCCACTTCGCAAGCTGGCTGAGCCTGTTGTGCTTGTTCTTATTGGCATTTTGTGCTTTAGCTATCCTGTGGTTTCTACTCTGGTCAACAATCATGCTGCCAAGGAACTTTCAATCGAGTACGACAAATTAAATAAGTACGAGCCTAAAGAAACTCGCGCGCAAATTTTGCGAAAAGCGAGGCTGTACAACGCTCACCACAAGGCGATTATTAGCGCGGACCCTTACAACGGCAGTAGTGATTACATGGACACTCCCGAGTATAAAGAGTATGAAAAAATACTTAGTGAGCCGATGGGCATTATGGGTATCGTGAAAATACCGAAAATTGGCGTGAGGCTGCCGATTTACCACGGAACTACTCAAACTATTCTGGCAATGGGCGCGGGGCATTTGTATGGCACGGATTTGCCGGTGGGTGGCAAAAGCAGGCACACGGTTGTGACGGCGCATACTGGTATGCCGGATGCCACGATGTTCGACGACTTAAACACGCTGAAAAAAGGCGATTACTTCTATTTTGACGTGCAAGGCAAAACTCTTCGCTACAAAGTATTTCGCATAAATGTTGTGCAGCCGAACGATATTCGTTTGCTGCGGCGTGAGAAGGGGCGCGACTTGGCGACGCTGATCACGTGCACGCCGTATGGAATCAACACGCACAGACTGCTGGTGACTGGATACCGCGTGATGCCTGACCCTGTTAAAGCGCCTGATGACCATTTGCAGTGGCCGCTTTGGATGACGCTGTTTATAGTGTCGATGGTGATGTCTGCGATTCTGCTGTTTATGATGCTTGCGATTGCATTGGGCAAGAGGCGAGGTGCGATGGCTTTGCGCGGACGGCATTTGCTGGCGGTGTCGCGCAGTGTGCTGCGTAAGTTGCGCAAACGACCTGCCTGAGCGCAGCATTGCGCGCGTTTGGAGCGCCACACAACTTCAAACCCTCCAAATGTGAGAAACTTTCCTCGCGTTTGGAGGGTTTTGGGTTGTGTTTTGCTACAAATGTGTGGTAACGCTCTCACCGTGTAAAGTTTCTGCCGTTTGCATCTATCGTCGGTTGGCTGAAAAATTTACGGTTTATATTGCGCAACGCACTAACATTTGTTGGTAATTAGCTCTAAATTTCTTAAAAAATAGTAACATTATGTATTTTTTCTCAAGTTTCATGTAAATTATATGTTAATACAGAATTTTTTCTATGTTGACATCGCAGAAAATATTTGTGTAAAAAGGGCTAAATTAAGCCATTTTTTATATAAAATGTGATTTTCTTCATATTTTTGTTTGTGAAAACGCAATTTATTTGGAATTGTTTCTGTCTCAAACAGTGCTAGAGTTTGTGAAAAATATTTTTGTTGCACCTGCTGAAAAGTGGCATTATTTGTTGATTTATATGGGTGGGGGGTATATCTCCCATTTGATATTTAGCGGAAATGCTTTAAATGAGCGTAACAAAAATATTTACACCGATATATGAAATTGTGCTGGAAATTTTGCATATATTGCACAAAGTTTCCAAGGAAATTTCACTTGCAGAATTTGGGATTAGTACCAACATTTTCTTGTGAATTATCTATAAGCACTTTTCATTGGGTAGTTAACCACTATTTTGAAGGAGAGTATGTTTATGAAGTTCAAACGAACGTCATATCTGACTCGTTTAGCAGCATTAGGCGTTGCTGCGGCGACGCTTATGGTGCCGATTGCTGATGTTTCTCCAGCGTTTGCGAAAGAAACATCAGGCACAGAATTCATTGCAGCGTCTGCCAAAACGCGTAAAAACACGAATTTCACCCCAGAACAGCTGCGTCACATTAATCCAACTCTTGCTAAAGTTTTTGAGAATTACGGTAAAAAAGATCAATTTAATAAAAATTCAAATGCTCAAGTGACTGTTGTTGTCACGTTGAAAAATAATCATCCGCAGCTCACTGATTATGATGAAAAAGCCAACATTCATGAGCAGGATGTTTTAATTAACCGCGTAAAGTCAAAGTACAATATGACGGTTCGTCGCAAAGTTGGTTATTTAATGAGTGCTTTTGAAGCTACTCTTCCTGAAAATCATATTCAAGCTTTGCGAAAGGAGCCAGGTGTAGTTTCTGTTGCAAAAGAACGCTTGTATTATCCAATGGAAAATTATGCTCGCGATTTACAAGGCGTGCAGACGGTGTTTAAAAAGCATCATCTTGATGGAACTGGAATGCTGGTTTCCATCATCGATACCGGCATAGATCCAACTCACCAAGATATGAAGCTTGATGCTTCAGCTAAGCAACATCTTCGATTACAACGAACAGGTAAAGGCAACACTACTGACAAAGTTCCTGCAGGTTTCAATTACGCCGATGAAAACGATAACTTCACAGACTCTGGTGCAGAACAGCACGGTATGCATGTGGCTGGTATTGTTGCTGCAAATGGTGATGAACAGGATTCTCCTGCTTCAGAACATCATCGCGTTGATGGTGTAGCTCCAAACGCTCAGCTGCTTGCTATGAAAGTGTTCTCAAATAATCCTGAGGCACATGGCGCTCGCGATGTTGATATTGTTGCTGCAATCGAAGATTCCGTAAAACTTGGCGCCGATATTATCAACATGTCTCTCGGTTCAACTAATGGTTTTGCTGGAACTTCTAATGCCACTTCAATTGCACTTAAAAAGGCTCGCGAAGCTGGTTCACTACCAGTGATTTCTGCTGGAAACTCTGGCTTGAACTTTTCTCCTTCCGGCGGTGAGGATGATGCGCTTGGCAAGTGGGATGATGCTACTCTCGGATCTCCATCTTCTTATCCTTCCGCTTTCAGCGTTGCTTCTGTAGAAAATTCCAACATTACGCAGCAAGCAGCAAACTGGACAGGGAAAGATGGCAAATCTCACGCAGTGCCATACAATCTTGCCATTGGTTCTTTAATAGACGCAGTATCTCAGCATGAACTTGTGGATGCTAAAAAAGCTACTGAAACTGATGTTAAAGATCTTGATCTTAAAGATAAGTATGCTCTTGTAGAACGTGGTGGCATTACTTTTACGGAAAAGTTTAAGAATGCTATTGCTAAAGGCGCTAAAGGTGTGATTGTTTATAATCACGACAAAGATTCATCCATGTTTATTGGAATGGGCGGATTGGAGAAAATCAAGGATTGCTTTGGTGCGTCCATCCCTCGTTCTTATGCCTTGCAAATTCTTGCTGCTTTACATAAAGGCGAGAAAGTGAAGATAGCTTTCACGAACCAATTCACTACTATTGTTAATCCAGATAACGGTAAGCCTTCAACCTTCACTTCTTGGGGACCAACGCCAGAACTTGATTTCAAACCTCATATTGCTGGCATTGGTGGCAACGTGTGGTCTACGCAGAATGGCAATAAATACACGAGCATGTCCGGTACTTCTATGGCTGCTCCAAACGTTTCCGGTCTTTCGGCGTTAGTGATGGAAAGCTATAAGAATCGTTTCCCTAAGCTTAAAAAGTCTGAAATGGCTACCCGTGTAAGCCAAGCATTAATGAATACAGCAAGTATTATTGGACGTAAAGATTCTGCAGATAGTAAGCAGATTCCGTATGCTCCTCGTCAAATTGGCGCTGGCTTAGCTCAGGTCGATAAAGCTGTTGCTACTAACGTGATTGCAACAGTCGATGGCAATTCGTACGTGGCTCTTAGAAACGTGAATGCTGATCGCAACTTTACAGTTACTTTACATAATTATGGTAAGAATCCAGTAAAATTTGCTGTCCCAGATCAGGATGTTGTCAATGAGTCTAATGAGGCCAATAAAGATACAGTAACCTCTATTAGTGATACTGAAACGTTGCAATCAAAAACGCGTGAAGTTACAGTAAAGCCTGGGAAAACCTATGATGTGAAGTTTACGTTAAGCCCAGATCGTTCTAAAGGCAATCATTATATTGAAGGTTGGGTGCGTTTTGAATCGCTGAGCGATACTCAGCCAGATGTTGCTGTGCCATACCTCGGTTTCGTAGGCGATTGGAATGCTGAACCAATTATGGTAAAGCCGGGAGAAAGCTATGGTGCAAATCATAGTGATCTTACGACTTCTTTACTTTCTGTAGCAGGCAGTATGGGCAAACTTCCAGTCAATAATGAAACTAAGCCGTATGTACTTGGTGAATTTTCACCTGCAAATCAAGATGGGTGGATGGATTACGTTGTGCCATCTATGTCTATGTTCCGAGGTGCGTCTGACATAAAGTATTCTGTGTTGGATTCTCATCATAAAACTAAGATTGTTCTTGGAACAGAACACAATGTAAATCGTTCTACTATCTCTGATGCTAGTGCAACCGACGGTTTAGCTGGAAATTTCGACGGGTCTGTGTGGAATCCAAAAACAAGTAGGTTTGACATTCTTCCTGATGGATGGTACACATATCGTATTCAAGCTCGCTTAGGAGATAAGTTTGATTGGCAAACTTACGATATGAAGGTAGCAATCGATAATCATGGACCTAAAGTCACAGTATCTGATCGTGATGCTAACGGCAACGTGAAGATTGTTATTAGTGATGAATTGAGTCCTGATCCTGGCGTACCAACTATTCATCTTCCTGGTGTAAAAGATGCTTTGAACTATGGTGATGAAGACACTCAATGTCCGTTGAATGAAGCAACTCGTACGCGAGTATGCAAGCCTATCCACATTGGTACGGACGCGCCATATATAGATGTGCTTGCTCGAGACAATGCTATGAACCCAACTGAGGTTAAGAAGGTGTTCAATAAGCATACTCGAAAAAATGCAGACGGTAAGGAAGAAGAAATATCGACTAGGAACATTATTATTCCAAATGAAAAAGTTCTTACTTCTCACCAAATTAAAGCTAATGCTCTAGAAGAAAGTAAAACTAACCCAAATATTAATGGCAAGTTCTACATCGAAGGATACCTTACCGATAACGTCGCATCTATACAAGCTTACGTAACTCCTAAGGGTGGTACAAAGCAGAAAGTTACGAATGCTGCAAAACGCAAGGATGAGAATACTTTCTACGCGTTTGTGCCGCTGAAAAATGGCGAAAATACTGTGATGTTTAAGGCGTACGATGCAAAAGGTGATCGTCTTGGTAATAAGAAACTTAAGCTAACGTTCAACGCGCAAGCTCCAAACATTACCATGAATGGTCTTGACAACAAGGGTAATTTGCCTGTAGCTGCAGATGGTAAAGTAACTGTTTCTGGTAAAGTAACGGACACTCCTGGAGATACTGTAAAACTAACGTTGAAGTATCAGAAAGCTGCTGACAATACTACTTCAGCTAATGTTGTTGCTGGTTCGGGTGTCACTCATACTACTGCATCTTCTTCGCAAGCTGTTTCTGGAGCTAATACAACTTCAACAGCGAGTATTAATGCAAATGTAAAGCAAGCAGAGGCGGCTGCAGCTGGTAAGGAAACTGAAGAAGTGGTAACTGTTGGCAAAGACGGTAGCTTTAAAACAGTGATTACTCCTGCTGCTAAAGCTGTGACAGTAACGCTCGTAGCTACAGATTCCGCAGAAAATAGCACTACTATGGGTCTAGCGCTTGCTGGTCGTGCAATTGCTGCGCCTGAAGTTCCACAGACAAAAGATTTCGTGCTTACTAATGCTGGTTCTATGGGTTCTTATGCGTGGTTAGTGCATAAGAAAGCTTATGGATCAGATGTTATTGGCAAAAATTATTTTGTTGCTCAAGGCGAAGTGGGTGCTAATGTAACGAGTGTACTGTTCACTCCAGCTACGCGAATTGATGCCAAAACCAAGAAGTTCGTAACTCCAAACCCATTGCGCGCGAATATTAAGAATGGCAAGTTTAGCGTAAAGTTGCCGATGCATCCAGGAATCAACGATTTCCGCTTGCAAGTAAATACAAAAGCAACTGACGAAGATGCTGATGAAGACGATGAAACGAATGTAATCGATACTCCTGCAGCTTTCTACTTCGACATTACGCCTCCAACAGCACGTTTTGACACGCCAAAGTTGTACGGACATACGTTATTTACAAATCGCGATACCGTTACCTTTAGTGGCAATGTGTCGGATGATGCTTTCGGTCAAACTTTGCGAATTAATAATGATTCTGTAGGTGATTTCTACACTTTGGATACGAATGGTACTGAAGTAACTCGTCGCCAATTCTCAACTGATATTCCAGTAAACGATGGTGACAAGTTGCTGCTGCACTTAAGTGATCAGGTTGAATCTCATTTACTCGGTGTGATTCCTGTTGTGCTTGATGAAACGGATCCAAAAGTTGAAGCTGGTTTGGTTGAAGGTGAAGAGATTGCTAATGGTCATGAAATCACTGTTCGAGCAACAGATGATCATTTGAAGTCTTTGCGTGTTATGGTTGATGGTCGTCCAGTAGCGTATACGGAAAATTATCTTCCAGTAAATACTGTTGAAAGCACCTTAGTTGATGTGAAGAACATCAACGATAATCCAACTCCAGATAAGCCAGATTCTACAACATTAACGTTGAAGATTCCGACTGAAAAATTGGCTGATGGTAATCACACCCTTACTATTGAGGCGACTGATTTTGCTGGCAATACTGCTAGCGACACCAGTGATAATAGTGCTGATGCTACTGCGTACACATTTATTGTGAAGCGTAGTAAGAAACATGCTGATGGTGAGAAGCCGGGTAAGTCAGGTAAGCCGGGTGATCACAAGGGTGAGAAGCCAGGCAAGCCGGGTAAGCCAGGCAAGCCGGGTAAGCCAGGTAAGCCAAGCAAGCCAAGCAAACCGGGTAAGCCAAGCAAACCAGGCAAACCGGGTAAGCCAGGCAAACCAGGCAAGAAGCCAGCTCCTGCTCCAAAGCCAACTCCAAAAAAGCCGGAAACTAAGGATGAATCAACTCAAACAGATTCAGCTCCGCTGCCTCCTGTTTCTACAGCAAAATTCACAAAGAATCTGATTGCTTTAGATACTAAGGAAATTGTTGCTGGCAAGGAACAGAGTGTGTATGTTTCTGGAAAACCTGCAGCTTTGAATAATGCTAAGAAAGATGCTCGCATGTATGCGTTCATCTACTCTACGCCTCAGCAGCTTAAGGGTGAAGATGGTCATGATTATGTAACAGTGCGTGCTGATGAGAACGGCAAGTACTACTTCAAAGCTATGATTCCAGCTGGTTTAACTGGCAAACATACCATTTTGCTTATGGATGCTGATGGTAGTCAGCTTGCTTCTGGTGAAGTGACTGTGTCTGCTGCGCACGTTGCTGATGCCGATACTCAGTCTGACAATATGCCAGCTTCGAAGAAGCCAGCTGAATCTAAGCCGGCTGAAAAGAAGCCGGCTGAAAAGAAGCCGACTGAAAAGAAGCTAGAACATACTGGTCAGAGTCATTCAGATCGTGTGAATAATAGCCATTCTGCTAATCGTTCCTTTACTAAGAAAGGAAAGGATGCTAGTGGTTCTGTTCATGCTTCTGCAGAGTCGAAGTTAGGTGCTACAGAAGGTGGTGAGAATCATGAGAGTGCTAATGCCGCCACTGCAAATAAGTCCGACAGTGTTCAGTCTGAATCTAATGGCGCTACTGATAATAACAGTGCTAACAATTCTGCTGGTGCTGATGCTGGTAACTCAAGTAAGGAACAGACTGCTGAACGTGCAACTGCAAAGGAACTGACTTCAAAGTTAGCTGCTACTGGCAGTGGTGTTGTTGCTGCAGTTGTGACCTTCTTGGTACTGATGGTAAGTGGTGCAATAACATTCACCACGCGTCGCCATGGAGTGCATGCTGGTTCTAACGCTGCTGTTCGCAAATAAAACAATATAACTAAAAATAAAACTCGTGATTAGTTAAAAAGCTAAGAATGAGTGAATAAATGAAAAATGACTGAATTTAGTATTGGATTTTTGCATATTGAACGATTTCAGTATTGAGTTTTGATTTTGCTAATCAATCTAAGTTTAGTTGTTGCTAACGGCTGGTAAAAGTGTCCACTGCTCTTATGAGTGTGTGGGCACTTTTTACTAATGGTGATAAGAATAAATATTCACACAGGTCGAATTCTGTTGAAATTGCAAGAGTTGTAAATCTTCTTCGCTAGATTACTATGAAAGAAGCACGACGATTTGCTTGAGCGTTGCGGTTTAGCGCGCGCGTTTGGAGCGCTGCACGGCCTTAAACCCTCCAAACGCCGTAAACTTTCCTCGCGTTTGGAGTGATTCACCAGACCAAAGCTCGCACTATAAGTGCTCGCTTACGAAACTCGCGTTGGAAGTCCACTGGACTTCCAACCTGAGCGAGTTTCCGCTCCGAGTTGCTTTCGCGCGCGCTGTGCTGCGCTCAAGCAGGTCGTCGCGCACGTAAAGCACACTGTGCTTTCAGCATTGAGTCGTCGCTACCGCATTGAGCTTGCTTGAAGCGCGCAATGCAGCTTCAAGCAAGGGCAATGCGACACGCCGGCTTGCGTACGCTCTCATTCTGAGTATAGTAGTTACTCGGTTCGCAAAGCGGGCCAAGATAACCAACGCCCCTTTAGCTCAGTTGGTTAGAGCAGCTGACTCTTAATCAGCGTGTCCAGGGTTCGAATCCCTGAGGGGGCACAAGCAAAACCCAAGCTTCGCGCTTGGGTTTTTTCGTATCAATCTCCACACGCAACGAAGCCCTCTTTGTCCCTCTTTGCAGTCAATCTTGAAGTATGACCTCGTCGAATATGATGCCGCAATTATTCCAGGATGATGCGCAGCCTGAGCAGCCGCCACAAAATCTTGCGCCGCTTGCTCAGCCGCTTGCTCAGCCGCTTACTCAGTCGCTTGCTCAGCCGCTTACTCCGCAGCAAGCTCAGCCGCGTCCGCTCCCTCTAAAAGCCGCAGACACAACCGCCGAAAATCCGTGGCCTGTTGCCGTCTTAAGCCAAAAGTTCCACAGCGCCGTCGAACGCTGGCCATCCGCGTGGATTGAGGGTCAAATCGTCGAAATCAACATGCGCCGCGCTTCTTCCGGCTACATCACTCTTCGCGACAGCAACGAGGAAGTCTCGATTTCCGTAATGGGCTTTAGCAATTTCGTGCAGCAGGCGCGCGAACTTCGCCAAGGCGATCGTGTAGTTGTTCACGGCAAGGCTGATATTTGGGTAAAAGCCACGCGTTTAAGCTTCGTTGCGGACGAAATTCGCCGCGTCGGCGCCGGCGACTTAAAAGCGCAAATTGACGAGTTGCGTAAAAAACTTAAGGGCGAGGGCCTGTTTGACGTTGAAAATAAAGTGCCGCTGCCGGAATTTCCTAAGTGCATCGGCCTCGTGTGTGCGCCTCAGGCTCGCGCAGAGGGCGATGTTATTACTAACGTGAATTTGCGCTGGCCTGTTACGCGCTTCAAGGTTGTTCACGCGCACGTGCAGGGCGTGCAGTGTCCGTCGGATATTATTGCCGCAATCAACCAGCTCGACGCAGACCCAGAGGTTGACGTTATTATCGTTGCTCGCGGCGGCGGCAGTTTTGAGGATTTGATTGGTTTTTCGGACGAGGGTGTGGTTCGCGCCACGGCTGCGTGCGTGACTCCGATTGTGTCTGCAATCGGCCACGAGGACGATTGGACGCTTATCGATTTGGCGGCGGATTTGCGCGCTTCTACTCCTACAGATGCTGCAAAGCGCGTGGTTCCGGACGTTCGCGAGCAGTGGCAGCTTATTGATAACGCGCTGCAAACTATGCGCATGCGAATTTCTGCGCGCGTTGACAATGAGATTCGTCTCGTTGAGGGTTATGCGAATCGCCCGAGTCTTACGCGCCCGAGCACTATGCTTGAGCCGCACGAGTTGTTTGTTAATCAGGCTGTCGAGAGAATGCGTCACGGTTTGGTGCGACTTCTTGACGACGCGAGCTTGACTGTTGAAAAGGCGCACGCGAGCTTGACTGCGTTAAGTCCGCAATCGACTTTGAACCGCGGGTACGCTGTAGTGCAGCTTAGCGGTGGGCGAGTGCTTGACGACTCGGCTTTAGCGAAAGTTGGCGACGATATGACTGTTACGCTTAAAAGCGGCGTTGTTCTTGGCAAGGTGACTGGCACTAAGTCTGCTGCCGTAAATCCGTCTGCCGTAAAGTCAAGTAAGTAATTTTTTAGATATTTTAGATATTTTATATATTTTAGATATAGCGAAAGGTTAGATATGAGCGAGAAAGCAACGAAAAAGGCTGAAGAATCAGCAGAAAGCACAGAATTCGCAAGCACTCTTACGAAAGAAGAGCGCGCTGCGATTGAGGCGATGCCATACGAAGAGGCTCGCGAAAAGCTGGTTCAGGCGGTTCAGGCGCTGGAAGCTGGCGGTTTGACGCTCGACCAGTCCATGCGTCAGTGGGAGATTGGTGAGGCGTTGGCAAAGCGCGCTCAGGGTTTGCTTGCTACGGTTCGAGCCAAGTTGGACGCGGCGCAGGCGGAGCAGTCGGCAACGGCGGCGACGGCCGGCACGCAGTCGAATCTTGAGGATTAGAGCTCGACGCAGTGACACGCCATAGTGTATAATTGCCATTTGTTGCCTCGGTAGCTCAGTGGATAGAGCACCACTCTCCTAAAGTGGGTGTCGTCAGTTCGATTCTGATCCGGGGCACTTTTATTACTTATTTACTTTGTTCGTATTATTCGCGAGTCGCGAAATACTTCCCAATGTTAGGGGATAGTGTTAGATTATTTCTAACTTAAGCGATGATCCGTTATCGGCGGGGAGTTTTCGGAAGAACGGCGAGGATTCGTAAGGTTCTCGCTTATTAGAACCGACGGGGTTGGCCCGCACAGCCAAACACGAGAGGCTATAAGAATAGTTCGATTACGTTTCGTATTTGCGCTACGCACTTGCGTTACGCACGTAACCTACGTAACTTGCGTTGCGTAAATCTTATAGCAAGCGAGGTGGTACCGCGGCAGTAACTGTCGTCCTCGCAGGGAAATATTCACCCTGTTGAGCGAGGAGAGCACAGTGAGCGAATCCACTAATCCAGCCGAAAAGTCGTGCGCAAATAACGTATACCCAAAGGTAAATGTTTCTGCATCTGCGCAAGAAACTGCCGGCGCGCAAGTTGCACCAAATCCTTCTTTCCCAAAGCTTGAAGAGTCCGTTCTTCAATACTGGGATGCAAACAATACTTTCCGCAAGTCAATCGAATACCGCCCGTCCGGCAAGGGTAGCCAAAACGAGTTCGTGTTCTTCGACGGCCCTCCATTCGCAAACGGTCTTCCTCACTACGGCCACCTGCTCACAGGCTACGCAAAAGACGTGGTTCCGCGCTATCAGACTATGCGCGGCCGCAAAGTAAACCGCGTTTTTGGTTGGGATACTCACGGTCTTCCTGCAGAGTTGGAAGCGCAGAAGGAGCTCGGCATCGAGTCGGTTGAGCAAATCGAAAAAATGGGTATCGCAAAGTTCAACGATGCTTGCCGTGCCAGCGTTTTGAAGTACACGAACGAGTGGCAAAACTACGTGCATCGTCAGGCTCGCTGGGTTGATTTCGAGCGCGGCTACAAAACGCTGAACATTCCATACATGGAATCCGTAATGTGGGCTTTTAAGCAGCTTTATGATAAGGGCTTGGCTTACAAGGGTTACCGCGTTCTTCCGTACTGCCCGAAGGACCAGACTCCGCTTTCCGCCCACGAGCTTCGCATGGATGCGGATGTTTACCAGAATCGTCAGGACACCACCGTTTCCGTGGCCGTTAAGCTTCGCGACGAAGCCGACGCTTACGCAGTCTTCTGGACCACTACTCCTTGGACTGTGCCAACCAACTTCGCAATCGTAGTCGGCGCAGACATCGACTACGTGGAAGTTCGTCCAACTGAAGGCAAGTTCGCTGGCAAAAAGTTCTACATCGGTAAGCCTTTGCTCGCCTCCTACACTAAGGAACTTGGCGAAAACTACGAGGTTGTGCGCGAACTTAAGGGTGCGCAGATGGCCGGCTGGCGCTACTACCCAGTGTTCCCATACTTTGCAAGCGATTCTGCGCTCGCAGAGGGTGGTACTCCTGGTCCTAACGCTTTTACGATTTTCACTGCAGATTATGTTGACACCGCTGAAGGTACTGGCCTCGTTCACCAGGCTCCTTACGGCGAGGACGATATGAACACGCTTAACGCACACGAAATTCGCAGCGTTGACGTGCTCGACGCAGGCTGCAAGTTTACAAGCGACTGCCCAGATTACGAAGGCTTGTACGTTTTCGACGCCAACTTGCCTATTTTGCGTAACTTGCGTGCAGGAGACGGTCCGCTTGCTCAAATGCCGGAAGATCAGCGCGCGTTGCTGTTCCAAGAAAAAAGCTACGTGCACAGCTATCCTCATTGCTGGCGTTGTGCAACTCCGCTTATTTATAAGCCTGTTTCTAGCTGGTTTGTGTCTGTTACGAAGATTAAGAAGCGTTTGCTTGAGCTTAATCAGGAGATTAATTGGATTCCTGGAAACGTTAAGGACGGCCAGTTTGGTAAGTGGCTTTCTAACGCTCGCGATTGGTCGATTAGCCGTAATCGCTTCTGGGGTTCGCCAATTCCAGTTTGGGTGAGTGATGATCCAAAGTATCCTCGCGTAGACGTGTATGGTTCGTTGGAAGAGCTTAAGGCTGATTTTGGCGATTATCCGCGCGACGACGACGGCAATGTGAATATGCACCGCCCGTATATCGATCGCCTTACTCGTCCAAATCCGGATGATCCTACCGGAAAGTCGCAAATGCACCGTATTACGGATGTTCTCGACTGCTGGTTTGAGTCTGGTTCTATGCCTTTCGCGCAGTTCCATTATCCGTTTGAAAATAAGGAATTCTTCGAAGAGCACTTCCCATGCGATTACATCGTCGAATACATTGGTCAGACTCGCGGTTGGTTCTACACGCTTCACATTATGGCTACGGCTCTATTCGACCGTCCGGCTTATAAGAACGTGATTTGCCACGGCATTGTGCTTGGTTCCGACGGTCAGAAGATGAGTAAGCATTTGCGCAACTACCCAGATGTTAATGGCGTTTTCAACGAGTACGGTTCGGACGCAATGCGCTGGTTCCTCATGTCTTCGCCAATTTTGCGCGGTGGCAATTTGATTGTTACTGCCGACGGCATTAGGGATACTGTTCGTCAGGTTATGCTTCCAGTTTGGAGCTCTTACTACTTTTTCACTTTGTATGCGAACGCTGCAAACGGTGGTAAGGGCTATGATGCTCGTCGCCTTCGCGCGGACGAGGTTGCGGGTCTTTGCAACATGGATCGCTACTTGCTTGCTCGCACGCGTTTGCTTGTTGAGCGCGTAGAAAAGTGCTTGAACGAGTTTGCGATTAGCGATGCTTGCGCTGCAGTTAGCGACTTTATTGATGTGCTTACAAATTGGTATATTCGCGGCAGCCGTGACCGCTTCTGGAATGAGGATGAAGCTGCTTTCAACACGCTTTACACTGTTCTGGAAGTGTTCATGCGCACGATTGCTCCTCTTGCTCCAATGGAAGCGGAGGCTGTGTGGCGTGGCCTTACTGGCGGCGAATCCGTGCATTTGGCTGATTGGCCTTATTTGGTTGAGCCTGAGACTCTTTCAGATGGTGAGAAGAACTCTAAGGCCGGAGAAGTCACCGAGCTTGGTGCTGTTCTTGCGCACGACGATGCTTTGGTTGCTGCTATGGATAAGGTTCGCGAGGTTGTGTCTTCTACGCTTTCGTTGCGTAAGGCGGAACAGTTGCGCGTGCGCCAGCCGTTGGCAAACTTGACTGTTGTTGCAGAAAATACTGCTGCTGTTGAGCCTTACGAGCAGGTGCTTGAGCGTGAGCTTAACGTGAAGAATGTTACATTCTGCACTTTGCAGGACGCAAGCGAACACGGTTTGAAGATTGTTCACGAGCTTAAGGTGAACGCACGCGCTGCTGGCCCTCGTTTGGGTAAACAAGTGCAGTTTGCTATTAAGTCTTCTAAGAGTGGCGATTGGCATGTTGACGAGTCTGGTGCTCCTGTTGTTCAGACTCCAAACGGCGAAGTTGCGCTTGTTGAGGGCGAGTATGAGCTTGTAAATCGCGTTGAGTCTTCGGATGCTCAAGCGGCTGCAAACACTGCTTCTGCTGCAATGCCAACTGGCGGCTTCGTTATGCTTGACACTGCTTTGACGGACGATTTGCTTGCTGAAGGTTATGCTCGTGACGCTATTCGCGCTGTTCAGGATGCGCGCAAGGAGAACGGTTTGGATATTAGCGACCGAATCTCTTTGACTTTGAGCGTGCCAGTTTCGGACGTTGCTAAAGTTGAGCAGTTCCGCGATTTGATTGCGGAGGAGACTTTGGCTACGAGCTTCGAGGTTGTTGAGGCTGATTCTAGCGCAACTGAGCTTAGCGTAAGCCTTAAGCGTGCGTAAAACACAACTAACAGCTAATTAACTAAACAAAAACGTGCCGGTGTATGATTCATACTCGGCACGTTTTGTTTTATTTTTAATTTTATTTTGAATTTTCTAGTTTTTCTGCAATGAGTGTATTGACGACTGCGTTTCTGCTAATAGCAAGAATTTCTGCACGTTTATCAAGTTTTTCAATAATCCATTCTGGCATAGTAAATGTGACGCGTTTTTGCACATTTGAGCGGTGCTCTATAGTTGGATGCTCCAAATCAAAGTACTCAAGTACGTCTTCACCGTTATCGAATTTTTTATCGAGTTCTTTGCCGCTTATTTCCTTACTCGTTGTAGTGCTCTTCATAATATTGCTCCTCATTTTTACGTGATCTTCTTACAGAAATAATACGAATTCGATTATTCCTTTTTGTTATTATTGCCGTCCAATGCTTATTGTTTATTTTTCCAAAAACTAAGTAGCGAGAGTTGTCGTTTCCTGAATTTTTGGATTTTAATGTAATTGTCGTATTCTCCCAAAGTAATTGGGCTTTTTTGAAACTGATACCGTGTTTAGCAAAATTTTTTAAGCTTTTTGCAGGATCGTGTTCAAAATTCATTCTCACCTCCTAGTGTGTATTTTACATCAAAACAACATCAATATGAAGCAATTTTTAATGATTGTTGTTTTGTATTAGGTATCGTAAATGCTTTAATTTAGCTTTCCTAGATTTTTTACGCATTGTGGTTAAAGGCTATCGCTACCGCATTGAGCTTGCTTGAAGCGCACGATGCAGCTTCAAGCAAGGGCAATGCGACACCCCCGTTTTCTATGGGTTCCTATAGTGTCGATAAGACAACAATACAAATTTTTACTCGATTTGTATTTTGCGTTAATTTATATTGCATGATATTCAAAAAGAAAGTGCAGGTGACGAAATGAGTAAAGATGAGAAGGGTCGGTGTATTTCGTTCACGCTATAAGCGTGATTCATCTGGCGTCACCGTTCTTGCAAGAACTAATACCGGCATTGTTGCTGGAACTGTAATTATTGCTATTTTTGCGATTTTGGCTATTTTTGCCGACGTTTTTACAACAATTACTGGCAATAATCCTTACTCTGAGCATCCGGAAATATTAGATTCCAACTCAGTTCCAGTAGGCCAGGGGGGTATTAGTTTCCAACATTGGTTCGGTGTAACTCCGCTTCGTGGTCTTGATATTTTCGCGATTATTTCGCATGGAGCACGCGTTTCTCTTGGGATTGGCATTGCTTCTACTGTAATTTCGCTATTTCTTGGCATTCTAATCGGCATGATTGCAGGGTACTTCGGTGGTTTCGCAGACACTTTGCTTTCGCGCACGATGGATGTGTTCTTCGGTTTTCCATTCCTGATTTTTGTGATTGCGCTGTCTGCAGTTGTGCCGCAAAATTTCCCGCGGCCGATTCTGCTAACGCTTGTTTTAGGCTTTTTTGGCTGGCCAAGCATCGCTCGTTTGGTTAGAGCGCAAACGCTTTCGTTAAAATCTCGCAATTTCACTGTGGCTTCTTACGTAATGGGTGCGAACACATGGCATATTTTGCGTGAGCAGATAATGCCGAATATGTTGCCTCTTCTTTTGGTGAATGTGACTTTTCTTATTCCTGGTCGCATTGGAGCGGAGGCTGCGTTGTCGTTCCTTGGTGTGGGCATGAATCCGCCTTCGCCTTCGTGGGGACGCGCTATTGCGGATGCAGTTCAGTGGGTTTTGGTTGATCCTTGGTATCTTCTTTTACCTGGAGTTGCGCTGTTCTTGCTTACTTTCGGCTTTAATCTTGTTGGCGACGGTTTGGCTAGTGCTCTTCAGCCGCGAGCTTCCAAAAAGGCGGTGACGGAATGAGTAACAAGCAAAATACTCAAAATACTCAAAATACGCAGAATGCGCAAAGTGCGCAACAAAATATAATCAATACACCGAAAATCAGCATTAATAAATCTGCTGCTAATTCGCGAATAATCGGCAATATTTCCGATTTTCTTGTTTTTATTGGCAAGCGCGCAGCAAGCGCAATACTTGTTTTAACGCTGATTGCAGTAGTGCTATTCCTTATTTTCTTTATGCTTCCTGCCAATCCTGCGCAACTTGCTTGCGGAAAGCCGTGCACTCCTGAACGTTTGGCACGAGTTTCCGCATTTATGGGCACGGACGCGCCATGGTATGAGCAACTTGGCAGTTATATTCGTGGCATATTCTTCGGGCGCAAGTTCACAGATAGTTCTGGAGCTACTATCGTGTGCGCTGGTCCATGCTTAGGATGGTCGTTTACGCTAAACGAGCCTGTAACTAATCTTATTATGAGTCGTTTCGTGGTAACTGCTTCGTTGGCAACTGGTGCTGCGGTTCTTTGGCTTACTGTGGGCGTTGCAACTGGAGTTATTTCTGCTGCAAAAGAAGGATCTTTTATTGACCGCGCGCTTCGAGCGCTTTCGTCTGTAGGGATTTCATCTCCAGCGTATTTAATTGGAATGCTTGCAATACTTGCTTTTGCAGTTTATTTGCCGATTTTTCCTACGGGTGGTTACGTAAGTTTTGTGGAAAGTCCTTTAGATTGGCTTCAACATTTGCTTCTTCCGTGGCTTGTTTTGGCGCTTCTTAACGCGGCATACTATACGCGACTTACTCGCGCTCACATGCTTGACGAGTTGCAGCAGGATTATATGCGTACTGCTTTAGCTAAGGGCATGCCGCGTTCGAAAGCTATAACGCGTCACGCGATGCCTAATGCGATGCTTCCTGTGCTGACTATGTTTGGCTTGGATTTGGGCGGTTTGCTTGGTGGTGCTGTAATAACTGAGAGCGTTTTCTCTATGCAAGGTTTGGGTTCGCTGCTTCTTGATTCGGTGAAAAATCTTGATTTGCAAGTGCTGGTTGGTGTGACGCTGTTTGCGGCTGCGCTTGTGATTGTTGCGAATCTTGTGGTTGACGTCTGTTATCGTTTCGTCGATCCTCGTGCCGCAGTCTGTTAGTGGATTCGCGTGCTCATAAATTAACATAACTCTTCAAAAGCTTCATAAGCGACATTTTCTTTACTGCTGTGTAAAGAAAATAACGAAATCTCGCTAAAAAACGATTTTTTCTGTACATGCACGTAAAGAAAAAATCGGGATTAAGTCGATAGTTGACATTTTGAAGAGTCAAATTACAAATTCAAAAAAATACTAATAAATATAAGGGGATTATTATGTTCACTTTTAAAACTACAACTAAAACTACAACTAAAACTACAAATAAAAATACAAACAAAGATTCAGGCATAACTTCAGTCGTAACTTCAAGCGCGACTGCAATTTCGAAGAAGTTTGTTGCGGCGCTTGCAGCTTTTTCGTTGCTTCCGATTTCGCTACTCTCGTTACTTTCACTTTCTGCTTGCGGAAGTGCCAGCTCTACAAAATCTAGCGTTACCAACGCTTCCGCGCTAAATTCCAATCCGCAAAAAGGTGGCAGTCTTACGGTATTTACGTCGAATACCAATATGAATTTCGATCCAGCTCGCAGCCAAGGTTTGCCGATTACGTCGAATAATTTCATATTCCGCGCGCTTACAACTTGGAAAGTAAGTCCGGATTCAAGCAAGCAAACGCGCGTTGTTCCAGATTTAGCAACGGATACCGGCACAACAAGCGACGGCGGCAAAACTTGGAAGTACACGCTTAAGAAGGGTGTCAAGTACGAAGATGGAAGTGAGATTACTTCGCGCGATATTAAATTCGGCATTGAGCGCTCTTTTGCTGATTCTTTAAGCGGCGGTTTTAGCTACCATAAGACTCTTCTTGTTGGTGGAGAAAATTATGACGGTCCTTTTAGTGGAAAGTCGCTTGATTCCATTGAAACTCCAGACGATCAAACTATTATTTTCCACTTAAAAGCTCCGTTTGCAGATTGGCCTTGGGTTGCGTCTTTGGCAGCATTTGTGCCAGTTCCAGCGAATTCTGGCGACGCGCAAACGTATTCAAAGCATCCTAAAGCTTCCGGACCATATCGAATTGTGCAAAACGAAGTCGGCAAAAAAGTTGTTATGCAGCGTAATAAGTATTGGGATTCAAAGCTTGACAGCATTCGCACAGCCGGTCCTAATGAGATTGTTTGGAAGCTTGGTTCGGATGCTACTGTTGCGGCTCAGTCGATGATTCAAGGAAATTCGGATACAAAATCCGCATTTTTGGCTGATTTCGTGCCGCCTGCTCAGCTTGCGCAGGCTCAAGCAAACCCTAAGTCACGAAGCTTGCTCATTACAAGTAGTGACGGTGCTCTTGAATATTTGGCTATGAATACGCGCAGAATAACGGACATCAATGTTCGAAAAGCGATTCAGTATGCTGTTGATAAGCAGTCGTACCGCACGGCGAAGGGCGGCTCAATTGCTGGCGGTTTTGCAACAACGCTTATTACGCCTGGTATTTCGGGCAGGAAGCAGTTTAATTTGTATGCTACAGATCCACGCGGAGACGTTGAGAAAGCTAAACAACTGTTGAAAAAATCAGGTAAAACTGATATTAAATTGATTCTGATTGCTCGTCCGGATCAAACGCAAGTGGCATCTTCTGTGCAATCAAGTTTAAAGCGAGCTGGTATTAAAGTGACGATTAAAACTGTTGACGCAGTAAACTTTACGGATGCAATCACGTCAAATTCCGGAGATTACGATTTGGCTTTGGCTTCGTGGCAGCCTGATTTTCCTTCTGCTTTTGCGAATTTGGGACCGCTTTTTGATTCTTCGCAAATTGGCGGCGGTAACTGGAATATTTCTCGCTACGAAAATCCTAAAGTAGATGCCCTGCTTAGAAAAGCAATACAAACTGTTGACTCGCACGAAGCGGAAAAATTGTGGCAGCAAGCAGACCGCACTATTATGGCTGATTCTCCGGTTGTGCCGCTTATTTACTCGCATAACACGTTTATTCACGGAAGTGGCGTGGAGAATTTCTACATCGGAAGTTTCCCTGCGTACCCAAATTACGCCGCTGTATCTTTGAAGAGGTGATTAGTTGTGACTGGTGCGAAAGAAGAAGTTGTTATAAGTGTCGACGGAATGTCGATTTCGATTGGCGGCCGTCAAATTACGCGAGATGTATCGTTACGTATGAGTGCGGGCGAAGTTTCGGCTTTAGTGGGTGAGTCCGGCTCCGGAAAGTCGCTTACTGCGCTGGCTCTTATGGGTTTGCTTTCAGACTCTGCGAAAGTTGAAGGAAGCGCGCTTCTTAACGCTACTTATGCCAACGAATCTGCCATAGATTTACTAAGCGAAAATGCGCCTTACGATCTGATTCGCGGTGGAATGATTGGCATGATTTTTCAGGAGCCGTCCAGTGCGTTTAATCCTGTGAAAACAATTGGCAAGCAAATAGAAGAATCGCTAATATATCATCCTGAAAAAGCAGGAAAACTTAGCCAAAGAGAGCGTAAGAAGCGTGTGATTTCGCAGCTTCTTGAGGTTGAGTTGAGTGATGCTGAGCGTGTGTATCGTTCGTACGCGCATGAGCTTTCTGGCGGCCAACTCCAGCGTGCGATGATTGCTATGGCTTTAATAAATCGTCCACAAGTTTTGATTGCAGACGAGCCTACAACAGCACTCGACATCACCACGCAACGAGATATTTTACGTCTTATACGTAATTTGTCGGAGAAATTACATCTTGCTGTGCTGATTATTACGCACGATATGAGTGTTGTGCGCGCGCTCGCGGATGAAATGTATGTAATGCAAGGCGGGAATATTGTGGAATCTGGCGAAGTTCAGCATATTTTTGCAAATCCTAAGCACGAATATACGCGCACTTTGCTGGAATCGGTTCCGAAATTCGATATGCAATATGCGCAAAACGGCGATTCTTACGAAAGTATAGAAGAAGTAGCAAAAGCGATTGCTAAGAATATTGCTAAAAATATTTCTGAATCTCCAGGATCTAAATCTCCAGTAGTTGAAGTTCAAGGCGTAAGTGTGAAGTATTCGCATGCTCGTTTTAGCAAAGATTCAAATAAGCTTGCTCTCGCTAACGCAAACTTGCGCATTAACTCTGGCTCTACACTAGCTTTAGTCGGGGAGTCTGGAGCTGGAAAAACCACTATTGCAAAGCTTATTTCTGGGCAAATCAAACCAAATTCAGGATTAGTGCTACTTAATGGAGAAAACTTAAACAGATTAAACAGTAAAGCTCGCCGCCAAGCATTATCGCAAATTGGATACGTTTTTCAAGATTCAGGTTCCGCACTAAATCCGCGTAAAACCATTGGCTGGAGTATTGCAGAACCGCTGCTTTTGCACACGCAACTTGATGCTAGTGAGCGTGAGGAGCGCGTGAAGAAGATGCTGGAACAAGTGCAAGTGCCGACCGATCTTGCAAAGCGTTTTCCGCACGAGCTTTCCGGAGGTCAACGACAGCGCGTAGGTATTGCTCGCGCGCTTATTTTGCAGCCTTCTCTGCTTATTGCGGATGAGCCGACTTCCGCGTTGGACGTTACAGTGCAGAGGCGTGTGTTGAATTTGTTGCGTGATTTGCAACAAAAGTACAATTACGCGTGCTTGTTTATTACGCACGATTTGGGAGTTGTGCAGGAGATTGCTGACGAAGTTGCCATAATTAGAAATGGCAGTATTCAATATATTTCGTAGTATGTTTTCCTAGTATGTTGAGGCTCGCCATTACGATAGTAAGCGTTTTTAGGAGGTAGTCTATGGCATCGTCGGCAGCAATTGGCGTTTTTGATTCGGGGCTTGGAGGCATTTCCGTAGCTCGTCAGTTGCATGCTGCTCTTCCGCATGAGCGAATCATCTATTTTGGCGACTCTGCCAACGCTCCATACGGCATTAAAACTCCCGAGGAAGTTAAAAAGCTAAGCTTTGCAATCGTTGAGAGATTCGTTAGCTTAAATGTAAAAGCCATCGTAATTGCTTGCAACACCGCCACTTCCGCAGCTGTGAACGATTTGCGCGCGAACTACAATATACCTATCATAGGTATGGAGCCGGCGCTTAAATTAGCTTGCGATTTAGGCAAAGGCGAGTCTCAGCGCGTAATTGTGGCCGCAACTGAGCTTACTTTGCGCGAGCACAAGTTCGCGGATTTGCTGCAGCGTTTTTCTAAAAATCATACGATTTTTTCTCAAGCTTGCCCTGATTTAGTGCGTATTGTTGAGCGTGGGGAGCTTAATAATCGCAATATTGTTTTTGCAGCTCTTCACAAGTATTTCGATGAGTATGATTTAGAAAGTATTGATTCGGTTGTGCTTGGCTGCACTCATTTTGTGTTCTACCGCGATTATTTCCGCGAATTTTTGCCTGCGCGCACGAATATTGTTGACGGTAACGAAGGCACGATCAATCATCTTCAAAAAATTCTGGAAGATTTAGGCGAGCTTGCAAGCGATTCTCAAGAAGGCTCAATTACGCTTACTAATTCGGATACTAGCGAGCGCATGCAGCAACTTGCAAAAAGCTTGTGTAAGTAGTCTTATATTTGAGCTTTAGTATTTTACTAAAAAATTACTTTTGCATACTGGCTTAAAATCAGCGTAACTAACGCCGCAATCCACAGCACGTCAACTAGTAGGTCGTATCGCAAACGGTAGTAGCTTTCAACCCACGTAAAACGCTTAACAAGTAGTTTTTGCGAGCTTACGCTTGCGTGTGTCAACGACATAAATTGCATTGTTGTGGAGAACATGAGCACAATGCACCACGGGCATAGGGCGTGAATCACGAACATTGATTGTGAGAACAGCCAGTAAGCGTAGGCGAGCGCGCATAATCCGCCAATCCAAGTGCAGATTGCGAACCAGCGCGGCACGCAAACGCGAATCATTCCAATAACAGCAAGTGTTACGAACACGCTTTCTGCAGCAATTCCAAAGAATGCGTTTGGGAAGCTTAATTCGCCGAATTTCACAATTTCTGCCTGCCAAGCTTGTGAAACGCGAGAGCAGGAGACAACAGTGTTAAAGTCGCAGCTAAGTAATTTTTTCGGTGCGCGCGCCAAAGCAAGCGTTTCTGCGGAAAGAATAAGCGATGTTATAAGCGCCACTGCGGAAAAGAACAGCATTACGCCGTAAGTCCACAAAGAGGAGTGTCTCCATCCGCGCAGTGTTGTTTCGTATTCTTCTTGCGCCGTGCTGGTCTGCTCCATCTCCGCTCCTAAAAGTTACCGATAACGAATTATTAACAATGGGAATAATAGCAAATAATAGCGAATGATTATGAGTGCGTATTTATTTCTCTTTACATAGCACAGTTTACGATGATTATATGACCGAAAATAGCAACGAACAATGCGACGCATTTGATTATGCGAATGCTAGTAGCACGCATCTTACGCTGGCTGCGCGCGAACGCTGGGATTTGCACTGTCACACCGTTTATTCTGACGGCACTGCCATTCCAGAAGATTTGATTATGCAAGCTAAGCTCGCTGGTTTGCATGGAGTTGCTATTACCGATCATGACACTACTGCAGGTTGGGATGATTTTCGCGCTGCGGCTAAGGTTTCAAATATGCCCGTGCTTTTTGGTTCGGAAATTACTGCTCAAGATGCTGGAGTTTATGTGCACATGCTTGCATACCAGTACAATCCGCAAAATAGCATGATTGTGAGCATGTTTGAGCTTACTCGTAAGTATCGCTTTGAGCGCACAAAGCACATGGTTGAGCGCATTTCTAACGATTTTCCAATTACTTGGGATGATGTTTTAGCTCAAGCTAAGCTTGGTGATTTGACCACAATCGGCAGACCGCATATTGCGGATGCTTTGGTTAAAGCCGGCGTTTTTCGCACGCGCTCCGAGGCTTTTGCTGGCCCTATTTCTCCGCAAAGCAAGTACTATATTCCAACGCCTTCGCCGAATGTGCGTGAGGTTATTGATGCGGTTAAGAACGCTGGGGGAGTTGTTGTGATTGCGCATCCGGCGGATCCTGCGCGTAATCGTGTGCTTCTTTCAGACGATCAGATTATATCGTTTGCAAAAGCTGGTCTTGACGGTTTAGAAGTGTATCATCGCGGAAATTCTAAAGACCAGCGTCAGCGTTTGCTTGATTTGGCGCAAAAGTACGATTTGCTTGTAACAGGCGGCTCGGATTGGCATGGATCAGGCAAACCAAACCGCCTGGGTGAAGAAACAACAAGCCGCGAAGTGGTGTCGGAAATAATTTCCCGCGGCTATAAGCTCTAAATCTTTTAGTTGAGGGCGCTGAAGCCTACTGAATGCTTTGGAGTGTCGCCGATTAGCGCGTAAGACAATGACGATGCTGAAATCATAATCGTACGACCGTTTACATCAGTAAACTCAAGCATATCTTTTGCATCGCTAATAATTGTGCGCACTTCGTCCGCGCTCTGGTTTGTTTCAAAATCAATTGAATCGGAAACGTTTTTTAATCCCAGCACTACTCGCATGCCGTCCTCCTATAAGTACTATAAACTACTTTCTTCTTCAGCGTCGCGCTTTGCTCGCTCTTCGCGCTCGCGAAGAGGAATAATAACCGTTTCCGGCTTATCGTCTTCTTCTTGTGCGGAAGTTTTTTCAGCGTTCGCACCTGGCTCAGCGTCTGCTTCTGTTTCAGCATTCGTATCTGACTCAGCAACTGTCTCTGACTCAGCGTCTGCTGCTTCAACATTTGCAACGCCATCTTCTGATTCTAATTCTGATTCTGCTTCAGTTTCTGCAGCGTCAGCATTATCATTTGAAGACTTAGCTTCAACATGCGTAATTACTTGAGTTGCCGTATCGTCCGCAATATGCGCTGCCTTTTCAGCTTCTTCGTTGCTAGAAGAATTAGTTACAGCGTACTGAACTGTGCGCTCGTGAGTATCGTCGTTTTCGGCAGCTTCGCGCGCGACTATTGTGTTCTGATCGCTATCTTTAGAAACATTTCCTTCAACCGTAATATCGCGCTCATTGGTTTCGTCTCCATTTGCGGAATTTGCGGTATTTGCAGCATTTTCAGAAGAATTATTTTGCAAAATTTGGCGACTTTTTGTGTTGTCGTTTTCAAGAAGCGTGCCAACAGTAATAGTAGAAGCAGGGCTTCCAGCAGAGTGAGTTTTAGCGGCTTGAGCATTGCTAATACGGCTAAGCTCGTGCGCTAAACGCTCCACCTGCGCCTTAAAACGCATAATACTTGTTGTGTCTGCACGCTGCAAAGCCTGAATAAAATCTCCAACTTGCTCCATTTGCAGCCACAAATTCGCGCGAAGCATAATCAAACTATCGAGACGAGATCCCATCATCCTGCCGTATGCAGAAAGTACTGCGTTTCTGCGCTGTTCGTTGAGTTTTGCAAAAATCCAAGCCAAATCTCGAGCAGGATCGTTAATTTGCATTCCCTGCCAATTTGTTACGGCAGTAATAGTAGATCCTGAAAACAGAATATCTCCGTCAACAAAACCGCCGTGTACTGGGCATGTTTCAAATGACCACAATCCTTCAGTTTCCAACACTCTGGACCAGCTGTCCGTAATTTCTGTTGGAATGTGACCTGCTTGACGAAGCCTTTTAATCCAACCAGTTAACTGTGCTCGAATTTGGCCAGTAGTAAAAGCAGGATATTTTCCGCGAGTTACGAAGCTAGGTCGAAGTCTGTGAATTGCGCCGATTGCAGTTCCAACATTTGCGCAATCATCCGTTGTAAGAAGACGCAAGTCGCGCGCGCTTCCTTCAAGATGCTCGCAAATAAGCACAGTGTCATTGTCATTTTCGTCGGAAATAATGCTAGACATTTGCATAGTCTGCTTAAGATTTGCGCTATCTGCATTATTTGTAGCATTCGCGGTTGCAGTATTGTTTTCTTCGCCTTCGCGTTTTCCTGGAATAAACGTAAGCATAGTGTCGTACGCAAATCCCAAAGCTGCTAAATCTTTGCTGTGCTCAAGCGTCCATGCTGCACGAGCTCGGTCGCGCAAGCGCTTGCGACCCTTGTTTTCTGCACTAATAAAAATGTCATAAAGCTTACCTGAAACATCTTGCACAACGGCGTGAGAAATTCCAGCCGCGGTATCAGTGGCATTAACTTGCTCACTTTGGCGCGTTCCTGCAAACTGTACTTCGGGCATGGCTGCAGATGCCAGTGCTGCCAACTTGAATCTACTGAGTTGTGTCACACTCCCACAGTAATACAAAGCACCGAAATTTTGCCAATTTTTCGTAAGTTATACACATGTTTTTATTCAGCTTGCACAAGCGTCGTTATTGCTGCCACAATAGTAGGTATGAATTATTCGCCAGAAACCTCGCAAGTGACTTCGCAAGTGACTTCTTCTAAACTTTCGCAAGTGCCTTCTCCAGAAGCTCTTTTAGATGGTTTGGATGATTCGCAGCGTTTAGCTGCCACGGCAGTAGAAGGTCCGGTGCGCATTATTGCTTGCGCTGGAGCTGGTAAGACGCGCACTATTACGCGTCGAATTGCGTATGCTTGCGCTAGCGGTAAGTGGGATGCTGAAAGAGTTTTGGCAGTTACTTTTTCTGTAAAAGCTGCTGCGGAAATGCGCTCTAGAATCGAGGCTCTTGGCGTTAAAAATATTGGTTGTGTTGCAACTTTTCACTCGGCTGCATTGCAGCAGATTCGTAGCGTGTGGAGCGAAGTTTGTTCAGCGCCTTTTCCGTCTATTATGCAAGATCCTAAGCAAATAATATCTGCAGCTCTTAAGCGTTATCCGGATTTTGATGGCTTAACTTTGCTGCAAGCTCGAGATATTTTGGCGGAAATCAACTGGTCTAAAGTTTCGCTTATTGCGCCGGATGATTATATTCGCGCTTGTGCCGCAACTCATCGCCTGCCTCCTGCAGGATTAGAACCGCAACAATTCGTTGACGTTTACGAAGCTTACGAAACAGAAAAAAATTCGCATAATTGTATTGATTTTAACGATATTCTTTTGCTTGCATGTCATATTTTGCGAAATTTTCCGGAATCTTCTAGGCGTATTCGTCAATCAATTGGTTGGATTACAGTCGACGAATATCAGGATGTGTCTCCTTTACAGCACGAATTATTGCGATTATGGATGGGGCAGAATCGTGATATTTGCGTAGTTGGCGACCCTGCTCAGACTATCTACTCGTTTGCGGGCGCAAGTAGCTACGATTTGTTAGCTTTTCCGCAAGAATTTGCTCCAATAAGTGCCGATATTAGTTTGAATACGGATTATCGTTCAACAGAGCGCATAGTTGGTATTGCTAATCGCGTACTTGCTTCATCGCCGTATAAGCGTGACTACGTAAAAGTTAAGTCTCTTACTAAAGGCGGTACTCGTGTTTCGCAGCAGGTTTTTGCGACTGATGTTGATGAAGCTTTGGGTGTGGTCAATCAAATTGTAAAGTTTGTAAAAAGCGAAGTTGCTAATCCGGGAGATTGCGCAATACTAACGCGCACTAACGCTCAGCAGCAGGTTATTTGCAAGGCTTTGAAATTTGCCAAAATGCCGTATCGAGTGAGAAGAGACGTTGGCTGGCAGCGAAATGTTTTGGAAGATGCGCAAACCTCGGCTTCTTTAGATGCTGGTGATGCTTCTAAAACGCTTGATATTTCAACAGTTACGGTTTCTACTATTCACGCAGTTAAGGGTTTGGAGTTTGCACACGTTTATGTGGTTGGTTGCTCGGAAGGCTTAATACCATTCGGTTCTGCTTCTACAGATGAAGATATAGAAGAGGAGCGCAGACTTATGTATGTTGCTGTGACTCGTGCTGAAAAAACGCTTCACCTGTCTTACGCTTGCCGAAAAGAGGGAAGCGCGGGGATGAATCGCGCTCCTAGTCGCTTCTTGGCTTGATCTAGTTTTCGTTGTCTTTCTTCTTTTTGCGCTCTTCTTCCTCAAGTAGCTTGCTAAAGTCAGCATCCCAATTTTCGCTACTGCTAGTACCTAAGCTAGTATCTAAGACTTCGCTGCTATTTGCGTTTACGCTTTTGCTACTATTTTCATGATTAGATTCACTACCATCTTCCTTCGCGTTTTCGCTAGTTTCCTGCAAAGTTGGTAGCAAATCTGGGTGACCCCACAAACTATCTCGCTTATCAATTCCGTGCTCTTGCGTAATCTTTTCCCACAACTTAGTTGCTTCTCTCATTCGGCGAGGTCTAAGTTTCAATCCCAAAAGCGATTCGAATGTCACTTCTGCCGGTCCTCCTGCAGCGCGCTCGCGACGCATCATTTCGCGCAACTGTTCAATATGCACAATATGAGCCATTCCAGCCTGCCAAGTAACGCAATCAACCCATCCTTCAACAAGCGCAAGCAGTGTTTCTAAACTGTGCAATGCTTGACGCTGCTCCTCTGAATCATTGCTACCAATATTCTGCAAATTTACAGCACCCGAAATTGCTTCCGGATTCATAGTTTCTACGTCGCGAAGTTGTTCTTCCATCGCCTCTAAATCAATGTTTATTCCGTTTGCGTACTTAATAATCAGCGACTCAAATCGCGGCATAAGCCATGGCACGGATGCGAATAGTCTTGCGTGAGCTGCTTCTCGCAAAGCCAAATAATTCATGACTTCTGTAATATCTAGCTCCCACACTTTTGCGTATTCAATGCAGTTGTATGGAATTAAGCCTCCAGCAGGATTTTGCAATAACGCAAGTCCTTGATCAAAACTTCCGTGTACTTCGTGCGAAAGTGCGCCTGCAGCTTGCCCTAATTGCATAGCAAAGGAAGTGTTTCCGAGTAGTTTCATTAGTTGCGATGGATTATTCATTCCTTCAGGCAGCGGAATTGGCACAACTCCTGCAAAAAGTCCTTTTACTTCAGCATCGTCCACATCGCGCAATCTCTCCTCAATAACAGAAGTAAGCGCTTCATTCACGGATTTTGCAACAGGATTTGCGAATTTTACCCATGATCCGAGTGTTCCTTCAACCCAATCTGCTCTTGAAAGTACAGCTGGTGTTCCTGGAGCAGGATTGAAATTGCACGTAATATCTAGCCACAAATTTGCTTGGCTTAGCGCACGTCTAGCCGAGTCAGCAACTTCTGCATTTACGTTACCTTGATCTCCGGTTGCGCGTTGTAATGCAATTGATTGCGCAAGTTTTTGGTTAATTGGCCCTTCTTCAAGCGTTGCTTCCATTTCATTAGGATTATTTAGTCCTCCTGCGCTGAAAGCTTGCATCATGCTACGAACTTCGTCCGGTTTAGGAAGCTTATCTGGGTTCTGATTTAAGAGTTGTTCGCGCAGCTCAAAAGGAAGTTGTTCAAGTTGTTTCCATGCTTCTTCGCCTTGTATTGGCCCAAAGCATTCAATAAGCCACTGGTGAATTGCATCATCGTTCATGAGTTCATCCTTTTGCTGCGGTTTCAAGCAAATATGTTTTATATATTACGTTTTATGCATTATATTTTGCATTATATTTTGCTTTATTTGCATTATAAGTCAAATACAAAATCAAATTAATCTATATAGGGCTTGTGTAATGATACAAACATGCTTGGCTTTTCTAAACGTTTGCGCATATTTAGCAGGTTATCAGGTAGATTGCTAACATTTGCGAAGCAGTTAATTTTGTATATTGATTCACATTCTTTGCGCTATTTTGCGGGACTTTTCGCCGTAGTAGTTGCGTTAATTGCGCTGATGCTACCAAGTGCGTATGTTGTAGAAGAGCCGGGGCCTACTCAGGATGTGCTTGGTGTTTCTGGAAATTCAAAGCTTCCTGTAATTCAAATACTTTCAAATCATGCAAAGCATAAAGATAGCGGAAAATTATTAATGCTCACTGTTAATACTTCTGGAGTTCCAGGGTATGAAGTTTCAACATTTTACGCGCTTATTTCGTGGCTGAATCCTCAAAAAGAGATAATTCCTCGCGAAGCAATTGTTCCTGTTGGCCAGAATGCAGATGATTACGATAAAGAATCCGAACACGAAATGGACAATTCGCAGGATGTTGCGCAAAACGTTGCTTTACAATACGCCTCTAAGCATCTTGGAATTAATACTAAGGGTGTGAAGTTGCGTTTGCATATTGAAGATGTTGGTGGTCCTTCTGCAGGAATGATGTATACGCTTGGAATTTTAGATAAGCTTACGCCTGAAAGCGAAACTGGCGGTAAAACTATAGCCGGCACTGGAACTATTGAAAAATCTAAGAAAATTGGTGCTATTGGCGGTATTCGTCTAAAAATGATTGCGGCTAAGCGAGATGGTGCTACCTGGTTTTTAGCTCCTAAAGATAATTGCGACGAAGTAGTTGGTCATGTTCCACAAGGTTTGCGAGTTGTTCGAGTTAGTACGATTGATGAAGCTTATAAAGCGTTGAAATCTATAGGTTCTGGCCGTGGCGCAGATAAATTGCCAAGTTGTAGTGCAAAAGATGTAAATACAAAATAAATACAAAATAGGCAAATCTAAATAATAGAATCAAATCGAACAGAAAGTGGGCGATGAGGGACTCGAACCCCCGACATCCACCGTGTAAAGGTGGCGCTCTAGCCAGCTGAGCTAATCGCCCGTTTGCAACAAAGTAAAAACATACATGAAGGTATGTACGAATGCAACGTGTGGCGCGCGTCTCAACAATCGCGTAGAGTATACTCAATGGAAACATGTGCTCAGGAGGTCGATAGTAGATGACTCATAAACCTGATACCGCTCGTAATGCTTCAGGAATGGAGCGTGTGGGTAAGCGTAAGTTAGGATATAACGTCGCACAGGTAGATGCTTTTCTGGAGCGTGCGCACACTTTGTATGAAAGCGATGAGGCTCGACTTACTCAGCAAGACATTCAAGAAGTTTCTTTTGATTTAGAGCGCAATGGTTATGTTATTGGGCAGGTTGATGCTGCACTGTCTCGCTTAGAGCGCGCAGTTGTTGACAAATGCACCGAGCAGGAGATTTCCGAGTGCGGTAGGGTAGCTTGGAAAGCTCGTGCCGAAGAGTTGTATCGTAAGCTTTTGAAGCATGCTCAGCGTGATTATCGTGAACGTTTTGATAACGGTGCTTCTCGTCGACCATCTTATGCTCGTAAGCAAGTAGATATTATGGTTGATCAAGCTTTAGATAAGATTGCGCTTATGCTTGGTCACGAGCTTGAGTGGGAAACCGACGAAAATACTTTGAATGACATCAACTCCACATATGTTTCTAATGTTATTTTCACTCAAAAAACTGGCAAACATGGTTATGATGAGCGTCAGGTTGATTACTACTTGAATGCTTGCGTGCGTTTGTTAAGTAGCTTGGAATCTCTTAAGCGTTTAGACAAGTACGTTGATTCTGATTATTCAGGACATACTCTTGTTGAGGCTATTGCTGCTGCGTCTGCTGCTGAAGATAAGCGCGCGTCCGTTGCGGCTGCTTCTTCTGCGGCTGCTTCTGCCGCTTCTGACGCTCCATCTTTTGCTCCTGCAGCAAAGGTGTCTAGTGCATCTTCTGTAGCTTCTTCTGTAGCTTCTTCTGCAGAAAAGGGCGAAGCTTCAAATGTTTTGCCAAAGATTACTCGCTCTCAATTGGTTCCTAATGTTCCTGATCACGAAAAGCAAAGCATTTTTGCTCCGGTTGATTACAATAATCAACCTTCTAGTGATTCGTTTGAAGCTCTAAATAAGTCTGAGCGCGCAATCTTTACGGCTCATTCTGCAGAAAGCAAGTCCGCAAATCTTGAAGATGAAGATAGTAACGATGAGCTTTTGCAAAGTGCCACAGTAATGCATAATTCTTCTGCTTCCAAGACTGTGCCGCCGAGCGTGCCTCCTGCTTTCCCTCCGGTTTCGCATCGTACGCACGAAGCTGCTGAATCTGCACCTGCACCTGCACCTGCGTCTTCTATACCATCTTTCCCGCCTGCAGCTCCTGCAAAGCGTGCATCTGATTCTATGCAAATCCCAGTTACGCATTTAGAGCCTAGCAAGCCATTAAGTTTGGATATTCCGGATCTTTCATTCCCAATAATCGGTCATATTGATGAATCAACTTCTTTCAATAATGATTCAGATAATGACGATACTAATGACGATACTAGCGACGGCTTAGCGTAACCGCTTTTATTTGCTAAGATTTGCAATAATTTTAGACTGGCAGCTTGATTTATGCCGTTGTATCGCGATGAAGCCGTTGTGCTTCGTGCTTTTCCTTTGGGTGAAGCAGATAGGATTGTAGTTTTGCTCACAAAGCAGCATGGAAAAGTTCGTGCTGTTGCAAAAGGAGTTCGTCGTCTTAAATCGCGCTTTGGTGGCCGACTTGAGCCTCTTATGCGCGTTGATGTGCTTTTGGCGCAAGGAAAGTCTTTGGATGTTGTATCTCAGGCTGTTTCTATATCTGCCTACGCTGGCTCGATTTGTGCCGATTATACGTCCTATGAGTATGCAAGCGTTATGCTGGAAGTTGCAGATGCTCTAGTTTCCAACGAGTATACGGATGAGTATATGCGTGAATATCAAGATACTTCCGGGCAGTATCGTCTGCTTACTGCTGCTTTGTCGTCGCTATCTAACAGAAAGCATGCGCCGAATGCTATTGGAATTTCATACCTTTTGCGCGCAATGTCTTTGGCTGGTTGGTCTCCGCGTTTAAAAACTTGCGTTGTTTGCGGAAAAGAAGAAAATTTGTGCTACTTTTCTCCATCTGCCGGTGGCGTTATGTGTGCTGGCGATCATACGCCCGAATCTATTATTTGTTCCGACGAAACGCGTCTTCAACTATTCGCACTTTTGCAAGGCGATTGGCGTTCTATTGACGGCGTGCCAATCAATTCTTCTACTCTTTCTTGCGCAAAACTTTGGGCGGAGTATTATCTTGAGCGCCCAATTCGTTCAATAGGACTAATTTCTGATTAGTTAGCTTGTAATTTTTCGTTAGACTTTAGTATTTTCAATATTTTTGCGCTCCAAACGTGGGTAACTTATCTCGCATTTGGAGCGTTTATGGCTGTTTTGCGCTCCAAACGTGCGCGACGACCTGCTTGAGTGCAGCACGGCGCGCGCGAAAGCAACTCGGAGCGGAAACTCGCTTAGGTTGGAAGTCCAGTGGACTTCCAACGCGAGTTTCGCAAGCGAGCGCTTATAGCGCGAGCGTTATATCGAATTTGGAGAGTGTGCGAGTATTCACGTGAATGAATGACGAAGCAATTAATGTGTAAAATAAACTATACTTTTTATTTGTGTAGTAGAATAAGCGTTAAGTGTTTGTTTTACGAGAGCTAGAGAGTCAAAATGGACGTTAATAACAATTCTGACGCTGTGAATAATCAGACTAATAGCGAGAACAGTAATTCTTATAATGCTGAAAATTCTTCTCAAAACGCGCAATCTTATGTAAATCAGCAATCTGATGTGTACAATCAGCCGCAATATGATCAATCTCAGTATCAGCAGAATCAGTATCAGCAGGATCAATATCAGCCGACGCAGCCGCAGCAGTATGCGCAGCCACAGTATGCTCAGCCACAGTATGCTCAACAGCAGTATGCTCAGTCGCAACAAACTTACTATCAGCAGCCGCAGTATTCTCAAACTCAGTACGGCCAGCCACAGTATGCTCAGCCCCAGCAGCAGTATGCTCAGCCGCAGTATGGCTCACAGTATGGTGCTCCGCAGTATGGCAGCCCACAAGGCTACGCACAGATGCAAAATGGAAATCCACAAGGCTACGCCCAGTCTCAGTACGGTGTAAACCAGTACGGTGTAAACCAGTATGGTGGTCCGCAGTACGGTGGGCCTGGTATGCCGCAATACGGTGCGCCTATAGGTTACGCTCAATCTAGCTTATATAATCGTTTTAATGAGCACGAAAAGCTTGTTAATACTTTTTGCTCACAATGGAACGAAAAAGAAATAGGTTTAGTAATTATTTTATCTATTGCTGTTGCAATTAGTACATATCTTGTTATGATTACTCCACCTCCAAGATTTGGCTATGAATATAGTTTGATTATCGATTGTTTTTATATTGCATACCCATTAGTTCCACTTGCGGTAGTATTGGGTTTTGCGCAAGTTGCTCGTAAAAATAATTTTGTTATTGTACCTTCTATTGTTTGGTTTATTGTTCGAACTATTTACTACATTTGGCTTCAGTATTATTACAATATGAAGTATTTTATTTTTTACATAATTTCAACATTGGTTTTTATTATTCTTTTAGAGGTTTTCCAAAGACAGTTTGTTGTTCGCAAACGTTCTAATATAGGCGGGTCTATTCTTGGCGTATTAATTTCTACTTTTGCTTATGTAATAATTATGCTTATTTTTGATATTATTAGTGGTTCAAGCATCTCTTACTTCTATCTTGAAGAATTTGCGTATACATTTATAACTCTTTCAATTTTGCCAATTATTTTAGCTGCAATTTTAAGAGCATTTGGTTTGGCAAAGTTCCTTAACCCTAAGCGAGAAGAAATGAATATGTAGTTAATTGCGTATTTTATAAATACGCTGTTTTAGATGTGTGTTTTATTCGTTCAATGGGGTTGTTACATTCGTAAGTATGGCTTTTGAAAACGTGGATTATACGTCGCTTAATATTCCGGCGGCTCCTTTTAGTGACCCTTCTCGCATACCAGATTTTCCTAAGGGCAAGGTTCCTCGCCATGTTGGCGTGATTATGGACGGCAATGGTCGCTGGGCTAAAGAGCGCGGAATGATTCGAACCGAAGGCCACAAGGCCGCAGAGCCTGTTGTTTTTGACACTATTGCCGGCGCTATTGAAGCTGGAGTGCGCTATTTAAGTTTGTACACTTTTTCTACCGAAAATTGGAAGCGCTCGCCGCAAGAAGTGCGCTTTTTAATGGGATTTTCTAGGGATATTATTCACCGCAGAGTTGCGCAAATGAACGAGTGGGGAGTGCGCGTTCGTTGGGCAGGAAGGCGCCCTAGATTGTGGAAGTCTGTTATTGACGAGTTGGAAAAAGCGCAGGAAATTACCAAGAACAACAAAACTATTGACGTTGTTTTTTGCATAAACTACGGTGGGCGAGCAGAAATTGCGGATGCTTGTGCACAAATTGCTAAAGAAATTCAAAATGGCAAAATTAAGGGCGATCGTGTTACTGAAAAAATGATTGCTGAGCACTTGTATAATCCGGATATTCCAGATTGTGATTTGGTTATTCGCACTTCCGGCGAGCAGCGTACTAGCAACTTTTTGCCTTGGCAGGCATCCTACGCGGAACTTGATTTTGTGCCGGAACTCTTCCCGGATTACGGCCGCGAAGCGCTGTGGAGGTCGATTGACCGTTATGCGCATCGCGACCGCAGATTTGGCGGCGTAAAAAATGCCTAGTATCCCACTAAGATTTGTTACTTTTCGCTAGCGAGCCAAGCGCAAGCTGCTACGACTGCAGCTTCTAATCCGCGATTAAGAGTGGGCTGCAAATCTGGGGCGAATGCCGGATTGTGATTTCCAGGAGCATTCTGCATATCCGCAAAACCACCTAAGCCCCAGTAAGCGTAAGGAGTTTTAAAAGCGTTCGCGACTATAGAAAAATCTTCCGAAGCAGAAGCGCGCGAAATATCTACAGAATCTTCTCCAAAGTATTCATCAAAAGCTTTACGCACGCGCAAAGATGCATTCTGATCATTATTCGTAAGCGGATAGTGATCAGAATACGTAAACTCTGGTTCTTTAGGACATCTTGCAAGCTCGCACTCTCCACGCACAATTCGTTCAATAGCATTGTGCACAAATTCTTGAGTATCTTCGCTATAAGTTCTTGTGTTAATTAAAAGCTCGGCGTCATCAGGAATAATATTCGACTTACTTCCTGCATTAAGCGCGCCAACTGTAACAATTGCGTAATCTTTAGCTGCAAGTTCGCGAGAAACAATCGTCTGCAATTTAAGCACAATTGATGAAGCAACAACCACCGGGTCAACGCTCAACTCGGGCATAGAACCATGCGAACCTTTACCAAAAATGTGCACGCGAATCGAAGCTGCAGTAGTTAAGAACGCGCCCGGACGAATACCGACTGTTCCTGCAGGAATAGCACCCAACACATGCTGACCAAGGTAAACGTCGGGCTTTGCAATCATGCTCGTAATGCCATTTTCCACCAAGTCTTTTGCGCCTTGAGCTGTTTCTTCTCCAGGCTGAAAAACGCCAATGTACGTTCCTCTCCAAGCATCTTTATGTTCATTAAAAGCCTTCAAGGCACCAAGTAGGCTGGAAATATGAAAATCGTGACCGCAAGCGTGTGAAACTCCAACCGTTTTGCCATTTTCGTCTTGCGTGCTAACTGTTGAAGTGTAATCTTTTCCTGAATTTTCTTTAATTGGAAGCGCATCGATATCCGCTCTCATAGCAACAACAGGACCTTCGCCGTTTTTAATCTCTGCCACAACGCCTGTTTTTCCAACTCGTTTTGTTTCAATCCCAGCTTTGCTAAGAATATCAATAATTGTTTGAGCTGTATGATCTTCTTTCATTGACAGTTCAGGATGTTGATGAAAGTATTTGTATTGTTTTTCTCGTTCTGCTTGGGTTTCATCTAAATCGGATAATATTTTCTGAACTGCCGTAAGTTGCAGCATAAATTCCTGCTTTCCTTTGTTTTATTATAACTTTTTTGAGTTTTGAGATTATTTGATTTCAGTTTTATTCTTCTTTATTCCGTTCGTCGAGAATTTTATCTACAAGAGCAGCTTTAGCGTCAAGTTGATTGCTGAAACCAGGGCGAATGTCTAGCTTTAAGATTACCCCGGTGCGGTATCCTTTATTAACTAGCGTCATAGTTGCGTCACGAACAACGTGCATAACGTCATCAAATTCGCCCTCAATATTCGTGAACATTGCGTTAGTTTCGTTTTTTAATCCAGAATCGCGAATAACTTTCACAGCATCCGCAACGTACTCGCTTAACTCGTCACCAACTCCGCTTGGAGAAATGCACAACGCCGCAACAGTGTTAGTTTTGTGAGCGTTTGCGCAGCTATTTTCGCAAGTGTTTGCGTTTTTATCTTCGTTATCTTTATTGATTTCACTCATAGCAACAATCCCTTAAATTCGTAATCTTACGCAAATTTATCAAAAACGTAACGCCAAATAATGCGTCAACAAGCTTATAAATTTGCGTTACCTTAACAGTTACTTTAATAATTTTACAAGCGTCACAGGGTTTTTCTATAATTAACACCGTTTCACCCGAATTTTCTAGTTTTACGAAAAGGTGTATTGTGGCTGTTTCAAAGCTTGATGAAGTCGTGTCCTTGGCTAAGCGTCGAGGTTTTGTGTTCCCAGCTGGCGAAATTTACGGTGGCACGCGTTCTGCGTGGGATTATGGTCCGTTGGGCGTTGCGTTAAAGGATAATATCAAGCGCGAATGGTGGCGCTACATGGTAACCACGCGCGGCGATGTTGTTGGCGTGGATACTTCCGTTATTCTGCCTTCTCAAGTTTGGGTTGCTTCCGGTCACGTTTCCGTGTTTAACGATCCTTTGATTGAGTGCTTGAACTGCCATAAGCGTCATCGTGCAGACAAGTTGGAAGAGTCTTATGCCGAAAAGCATGGCGATAAAATGCCAGAAAACGGCTTAAAAGATATTGCTTGCCCAGATTGCGGTACTCGCGGAAACTGGACTGAGCCTCGTGACTTCAACATGATGCTTCGCACTCATTTAGGACCTGTTGAAGACGAAAACAGCTTGCACTATTTGCGTCCAGAAACAGCTCAGGGTATTTTCGTTGATTTTAAGAACGTCATGACTTCTACTCGTCAAAAGCCACCTTTTGGTATTGCAAATATTGGTAAGTCTTTCCGCAACGAAATTACGCCTGGAAACTTTATTTTCCGCACTCGTGAGTTTGAGCAGATGGAAATGGAGTTCTTCGTAGAGCCTGGAACAGACGAAGCTTGGCATCAGTATTGGATTGACACTCGCGTTCGCTGGTATGTGGATTTGGGTGTGAAGCCAGAAAACTTGCGCATGTACGAGCATCCTAAGGAGAAGCTCAGCCACTATTCCAAGCGCACTGTCGATATTGAATACAAATTCGGCTTCCAAGGTTCGGACTGGGGAGAGCTTGAAGGTATTGCAAACCGTACTGACTACGATTTGTCTGCTCATGCCAAGCATTCCGGTGAGGATTTGAGCTACTTTAACCAGGCTACTGGCGAAAAGTATGTTCCTTACGTTATTGAGCCTGCGGCTGGTCTTACGCGCTCGCTTATGGCGTTCTTGGTTGATGCTTACGATGTTGATGAAGCTCCAAACACTAAGGGCGGCGTTGACAAGCGTACTGTTCTTAGACTTGACCCTCGTTTGGCTCCTGTTAAGGCTGCGGTGTTGCCTTTGAGCAAGAAGCCAGAATTACAGTCGGTTGCTCAAGATTTGGCTGCGGATCTTCGCCAGCACGATTGGGTTATTGATTATGACGAAGCAGGCGCTATTGGTCGCCGCTACCGTCGTGAGGACGAAATAGGTACTCCTTTGTGCGTAACAGTTGACTTCGATACTTTGGAAGATCATGCTGTTACTATCCGCGAGCGTGACACTATGCAGCAAGAGCGCGTTTCTTTGGACAAGGTTGCAGATTACGTTGTTAGCCGCATTAACGAGAAGCGCGTTAAATATCCGCAAGGACCTGTTGAGATTGTTGGCACTCGTTCGGCTGACGGCGCTACGGATGTTGCTAAAGAAGCAGGCGAAGACGAGTCTAAGCCTGTTAAAATCGCGACTGCTGGCGGCTTGTACTAAATCGCGCTTAAGTATCGTTTAAGTGTAGCTTAAGCATTAAAGCAAAAATATTATTAAAGTGAATGGAGTTAAAGCAATATGAATTTTTCTATAAAACCAGTGGATTTAGGGAAAGTTCATATTGCTACTCCTGTTGTTTTGTCTCCAATGGCTGGAATTACCAACTGGCCATTTCGCGTAATCTGCCGAGAATTTGGTCCGGATGGGCTTTATGTAGCAGAAATGATTACGGCTAGAGCATTAGTTGCACGAAATCCAAAAGCTCTTAGACTTTGCCGTTTTGCGCCTAGCGAAAAAGTGCGCTCGCTGCAACTTTATGGTGTTAATCCTTCTATTGTAGAGCAGGCTGCTCGAATTGTTGTTGACGAAAACATGGCTGACCATGTTGACTTAAACTTCGGCTGCCCAGTTCCTAAAGTTACAAGACGCGGCGGCGGTTCTGCTCTTCCTTGGAAAACTGATTTGTTGCAAGAAATTTTGCATCGCGTTGTTTCTGTTTGCGAACCTGCAGGAATCCCTGTTACGGCAAAATTCCGTGTTGGTATTGACGAGAGTCATGAAACTTTTATTCAAGCGGGTCATATTGCGCAAGAAGAAGGATGTGCTGCTGTAACTTTGCATGCTCGCACAACTTCAGAATATTATGGCGGTCATTCAGACTGGCAGCGTATTGGGGAGCTTGTTGAGGCGCTTGATATTCCCGTTTTTGGCAACGGTGATATTTGGGGTGCGCAAGATGCGATTGCAATGTTTAAAGAAACTGGTTGTGCTGGCGTTGCTATCGGTCGAGGATGCCAGGGTAGGCCTTGGATTTTTGCAGATATTCGTAACGCTTGTGCGGGCAGTAGTGAGCGCGTTAATCCAACTTTGGCGGAAGTTGGCTCAGTGATTTTGCGCCACTTAAATCTTTTGGTTGAGTTTTATGATGGCGACGAGCGTATGGCTGTTCACGACTTGCGTAAGCATATTGCTTGGTATTTAAAGGGCTTTCCGGTTGGGGGAGGAACTCGCAAAAACTTTATGGAATGCGAGTCTATTGAGGATGTTAATCGCAATCTCAACATGCTCGATGGCTCTCTTCGTCTGCCGGAACAAGTGTTAGACACGCCGCGCGGGCGCGTGCGTTTTGCTAAAAAAGTTCATTTGCCATACGGTTGGTTGGATTCTCGTACTACAAGTCACGAGGAGCGCGAAGCCTTGTTTGGCGACGACCCAATGGATGCTAGTTACTAGAGTTTTCTAGGCTTTTGGCCATTTTTATATGCTGATTATTTTGCGATTATCTTGTGATTATTCAAAGAAAATTACCGGCTATGTATATTTGCATATAGCCCGGTGTATTATCAAATCAGTGACATTTTTTCAGTTTATTGTTAAAACGTCGTCAGTATCGAGCGTTTTGCGCTAAAATATTGTGTAAACGTGCGTGAGTGACAGGAGAAAACGGTGAGCGAGATTGCCCAGACTGACAATTTCAACGACAAAACCATCATCAAGGTAGTCGGCGTCGGTGGTGCCGGCGGTAACGCCGTCAATCGGATGATCAGCGAGGGTCTACAGAATGTAGAATTTGTAGCCATTAATACTGACGCTAAAGATTTACTGCGTTCTGATGCTGATGTAAAGATTTCATTATCGGACGCTTCAAGCCGAGGTCTTGGTGCTGGTGCTGATCCTGAGAAGGGTGCAAAAGCTGCACAGGATCATCAATCAGATATTGAAGAAGCACTTAAGGGCGCTGATATGGTGTTCGTTACCTGCGGCGAAGGCGGCGGTACAGGCACTGGTGCTAGCCCAATAGTTGCTCGTGCTGCGCATCAGCAGGGTGCTTTAACTATTGCAGTTGTTACGCGTCCATTCGGTTTTGAGGGCCCGCAGCGTGCTGCATCTGCAAAACTTGGTATCGAAAATCTTCGCAAAGAAGTTGATGCGTTAATCGTAATTCCAAACGATCGTCTTTTGGAAATTTCGGATCGCACAATCGGTATTATTGAAGCATTTAAGACGGCAGATACCGCATTGCTTGCTGGCGTTCAAGGTATTACGGATTTGATTACCACAAATTCGTACATTCATGTGGACTTTTCCGATGTTACTGCTATTTTGCGCGGCGCAGGTACAGCACTCTTCGGCATCGGTTCTGCAAAGGGCGAAGATCGTGCAACTCAGGCTGCCGAAATCGCTATCAGCTCGCCTCTTCTTGAGGAAAGCATTGAAGGTGCTCACGGTGCTTTGATTAACATCGCAGGCCCAAGTGATTTGAAGCTTCAAGAAGCGTCTGCTGCAACTGAGCTTGTTCGTAAGGCTATTCATCCAGAAGCACAAATTATTTGGGGTCTTTCCTTGGATGATTCCTACGGTGACGAAGTGCGTGTGACTGTTATTGCTGCAGGTTTCGACGCTCACTCTAAGTCGGAAGAATCTTCAGCAACAGCCGGCCAGTTTGTTGATATGCAGGCAGATGTAAAGTCTGTTGCTCCAGCAAAGTCTACTTCTGCTATGAGGGAAGAATCTGCTGCTACACAAGCAGAGCAGCCTGCTTCTGTGCCTTCTATGTTTGATACTGCAGCAAATCAGCAGTATTCATCTAATCCAGAACCTGCTCAGCCGCAGTCTTCTGAACCGGATGAACTAGATATTCCTGATTTTTTGCGTTAGGTGTAACGAGAGGAGGGTGGCTTCATGGCTAGCTTTATGAAGAACGTAATGTCGTACGTTGGTATGGCAGATGTTCAAGAAGATGATGATTATGTTGAAGCTGATGTTCCAGAAACTTCCTTTGACAACGATCGATCGGTAACACCTGTTGCGTCGCAGCACGGAGACGATTCTCGCTCTAGTGGCACTTCTGCTCGCGCAAGTCTTAATCGCATGAGCCGTATTACTACCATTCATCCAAAGTCTTATGACGATGCGCAAATGGTTGGTCGCGCTTTAAGAGATGGCGTTCCAGTAGTGCTTAATTTAACTGGTGTAACTGAGTCTGTGGCGTATCGAATTGTTGATTTCTCTGCTGGTGTAGTATTCGGCGTGCGCGGTTCTATTGAGCGTGTAACTCCTCGCGTGTTCTTGCTCAGTCCTGCACAAGTGAATATTAAAGTAGAGGATGCTCCAAACGGCAATACTGCTCGAGACTTGTTCTCTTAAAGCGTATTACGCAATAAAAATCTTAATTAAGCAGCGTTTGTTTAACACTTTCGCTGCTTTTTTATTTATTGCGCAAGATAAGTGAAGTCGTGAATCGTGCGACCAGCATCCAAACCTTTACGCTCAAAATTAGTAAGAACTCGACCAGCAAAGCGCTCAGATTCGTTAAAATCTGCGTGTGGAAGAGCTGCTGCAGTATCGGCAGTACCTTTTCCAACATGCTCAATTGGAAGGCTTACGCTTAATTCGCCAATGTTCGCGAAATCTTCGCGAGAATCCATAACCTCATGCACGTGCAAAGCATAGTCCTCAATATCTGTAGCAATGCGCCAAACGCCCTCTTTACGCAACGCCTGGTGGATTGTAGAGGCAAGCTCTGGTTGCACAATACGACGCTTATGGTGACGCATCTTAGGCCATGGATCCGGGAAGAAAGTCCAAACTTCTTCTAAAACTCCGCGGTCACAAGCTGCGAAGAAATCAGGAGCATTAATTTGCGCAATACGGAGATTAGTTAAACCTTGTTTTCCAGCTAAAAGCATTGTATGAGCAACGCCTGGATCATAAACTTCAAGCGCCAAAAAGTTAGTTTCCGGCAAACGTTCTGCTGCAGCAACAACGTTTTCGCCCTGACCGGAACCGATTTCAACAATAAGCGGATTATTATTGCCCCACTTATCTTTAATCCAATCATGCGTAATGTGCAAATTTTCGCGCAATCTAAAAGAGCCAGGAGCTTCAGTAACATCTAATAAGTACTGACTTGCATAACGCTCCTGAGCGTGCTGTAAACGCGCATCTAAGCGTCCAGAACGACGCACAAACGACAATACAGTGCGTTGCTTGGCTTGCATAGTGTTTTCGTTTTCATTTTCACTGCTCATTAGATTACTTTCGTTATTCGGCTATACGCTTTTAGTTAAATTCACATGACTTTAGTCATGCTCGAACTCTTGTTTTATGCTACCAAAAAGTATACATCACTGCTCTGCTGACGCTGCTAATGTAGCTTTGCATCAATGCTCTGCAGACGCTGATTCCTGTTGATCAGCGAACACTAGCATCCGTGCTGCCGCACACGCCACACCAAGCACTCTTCCTACCACACCAAAAAACAACGGTGGGTGAATTTACGAGTGAGGGGTGGGTGTTGCTTGGTCGAGCAATATAAAAGCGGAGCGATAGTAATATCTTTTTGATAAATAAATATTTTTGAAAGAAAGTAAGTAAAAAACTAAACTTAACTATGCAACCACTAAGTCCAAATAAGGTATAAGAGCGTAGCGCTGCGAGACAAGCAACACCCACCACTCACACCCACCACTCACACCCACCACTCACACCCACCACTCACAGCCACATCTCACAGCCACATCTCATAACCACCGTAAACACACACGCAATTAAGACGTACTTAATCTCAACACGCCGTAAGTTGCGCGACTCTTTTCTGAGTGTTAGTATCATATGGTTTGGTTCGAAGCCCCCTTCGTCTAACGGTTAGGACACCAGACTTTCAATCTGACAACAAGAGTTCGACTCTCTTAGGGGGTACAAATTAGAGCACCGCTGAAATCTCAGCGGTGTTTTTTGTTTTTGATTGTATCTTGCTAAAGTTTTGGCCTATAACCCTAGATTTCTGCGGTTTTATATTGCGTTATAACTTACTTTAATAACGCAAATTTGTTATAACGTGTGTTGTTTTTGTTTAAGGTGGTAGACTTTCACGTTGGTGCTTCTGCCCGGGTTGCGTAGGTCAGGAAGCGCTCAATTAAGTATTTACAATGCGCAGCATTTTTAAGATAAAGGATTTCTTATGAGCAATATTTTTAACACGAATATTGATAATAGTATTGATAGTGGTGAAGCAAAATCATCTACTTCTGTAGATTTTGTAGCTTCTGCAACTCCTGTAACGGATAGCGCGAATGCTAAAGCTAATCCGGAGCCTTCAATTATTGCTAATCTGCGTTGGCGTGTGGCAGATATTGCTTTGGGAGCTGCTTTATCTGCTGTTTTTGGCGTTATTTTGTGCGGATACGGCTTGGTGTTTATTCCAATAATTCGTACTCTTAATGCGGCGGTTCTTCCTGGTTTCGCAAGTATTACGCACGGCGTGTGGTATTTGTCTGGCACTCTTGCGGTTCTTTTAATCCGTAAGCCTGGTTCTGCAGTGTATGTGAATGTTGTTGCAGCTTTTGTGCAGGTTTTGCTTGGATCGCCTTTTAATATTAGGGATACTGTTGTTTCTGCTTTGCTGCAGGGTGTTTTTGCGGAAATTCCATTCTTGATTGCTAAGTATCGAAAGTTTAATTTGACTTTGAGTGTTCTTTCTGGTTTGCTTGTGGCTTTTGAGTATGGTGTGTTCTTATGCTTCACTAAGTATCAGGGTAAAGCTCCTACTTATATTACGATTCATATGATTACTGAGCTTGTAAGTGGTCTTTTGCTTTCCGGCGTGCTCGTGTGGTTTGTTTACTTGGCTTTGCGCGCAACCGGTGCTCTTGATAATTTTGCTTCCGGACGAACTGAGCGCGTGTGATGCTTTTTATTTGAGTTCGACTCACTTAGGTTGGCGACGTTTATGGGTATGTGCTAATCTAGTCGTTGCTAACTTTGTTAGCGTGGGGCTTTAGCTCAGTCGGTTAGAGCAACGGACTCATAATCCGTCGGTCCAGGGTTCAAGCCCCTGAGGCCCCACGAACTAAATAACGCCACTTCATTAAGTTTATGAAGTGGCGTTTTTGTATTTTAAACTTTTAAAAGTAGATTCTTAGATTGCTTTTATTGTTAAGTCTACTTTTTATTTTCCGGCTTTTGCTAAATAATCCGGTATTTGTTTAGGATACTTTGGCCATGCGCCTTCCTGAGTGCATACGAATGCAGCGGTATTAACGGCTGCTCGATGCGCTTCTTCAAGACTTTCGCCTTTAAGAATATGTGCTGCGAATGTTCCTGAGAACGAGTCTCCAGCACCAACTGTGTCAAGAACATCAACGTGTGGCGTTGGAATAGTAGAGCTTTCTCCGGTGCTAGTAGTAATCGTACTAAAAGTAGAGCCGCCTGTAAGAATCACATAATCTAGTGCGTAACGAGCTTGGAACCACTTGCAAGCTTCCTCGTCTGAAGTGTCGCGAATATTGAACATGTCTCTAAGTAGGAACAGTTCAGAATCGTTAAGCTTAAAAACGGTGGCTTGCTGAAGAAGCGTATCAATAAGATCCTTAGAATAGTGGTCGCTTCGAATGTTTATGTCGAAGAACTTCATTGCTCCAGGCTTAGTATGCTTTAACAATTGTAAAATTGTGTCGTGAGTTTCTTGAGAACGTAAGCTTAGAGTGCCAAAGCATACCGCATCTGCTCGTTCTACTAAATCAATGAGTTCTCGAGTGTAAAGAATATGATCCCATGCTATATTTCGCAGAATAGTGTACTCTGGTATTCCCTTTTTTAGCGTTACTTCCACAGTGCTTGTTGGCCACGCGTTGCGTTGAATAATTGAAGTGATTCCAGCTTTGTTCACTTTGTCAATCAGCTCGTCGCCGAGTTGGTCTTGACCAACAGCACTAATCATGCAACTTTGCGCTCCGTGGCACTGTGCATGATATGCAAAATTTGCTGGCGCTCCGCCAACACGTTTTCCGTGTGGAAGTAAATCCCATAAAAGTTCGCCGAGTGAAAGAACAATTGGCTTAGTCATAATATTCCTTTCGCGCGCGTCAGTGCAGCAAGTTTGTAGAGCTATACTTTTACTAAATATCTTCTCGCTTCTTCAAAAGCATTTTGATGCAAATTTTGCTTGTAAAAATGCTACATAAACAATTATGGTGTGCCCTTGCGATAAGTAACATGCGCAATGCATGTTACGTTTCTATAGAGCGCACCATAAGTGCTATATTGCGTACGTTTAACTTAACTTATGCTGGCGTACTATATTTATTATTATTTCGTTTTATTATATTTTTCTATTATTTTAATTTATTGATTAATGCTGAAAAATATCACTTTTGCGAGCTTGCTCAGCCATCCAGGCTTCTACATCGTCAATCTGCTTTGGAATGTCAATAGAAAGCCATTCTGGGCCGTTTTCTGTCATTAACACATCGTCTTCAATGCGAATGCCAATACCGCGCATTTCTTCCGGTAGCATTAAATCGTTGGCTGCAAAATACAATCCTGGTTCAATCGTAAAAATCATTCCTGGAGTAATTTTTGCGCCTTGATAAGACTCGTAGCGTGCTTGAGCGCAGTCGTGTACGTCTAAGCCAAGATGGTGAGCAACTCCGCACGCATGCCAGCGTCGATGCTGCTGTCCTTCTGGAGATAGTGACTCTTCAACGCTTACCTTCAAAATTCCCCATTCGTGCAAGTGCTCTGCTAATACTCGCATGCAAGCGTGGTGAATGTCGGAGTAGGTTGCGCCCGGCTTTGCTGCTTCAAAACCGGCTTGTTGAGCATCCAGCACGCACTGGTAAAGCTTCTTTTGCAAGTCAGTAAATTTGCCGTTTGTTGGGAAAGTGCGCGTAATGTCAGCGGTGTAGAGGCTGTTTACTTCAACGCCTGCATCAATAAGAAGCAGTTCTCCGTTAGAAACTACGCCTGTGTTTCGCATCCAGTGCAAAATTGGCGCGTGCTTGCCGGAAGCAACAATCGTGTCGTATCCAACTTCGTTGCCCTCTTCGCGAGCCACAGAGTTAAAAGCGCCTTCAACCATGCGTTCGGAATGTTCTTTTCCAAGCGCTTGAGGCAATCTAGTAAGCATGCGGTCAAAACCGAGCTTTGTTGCGGCAACAGCTTTGCGCATTTCTCGAATTTCGTAATCGTCTTTAAGCATTCGTGCTTCTGCAGCAAATTCGTGCAGTTTGTCGTCGGCGGAACTATTAGCGTCTTCGTCCGTAAATCCGCTTGCTTCGCGCATTGTTTCAACTTTTGCGGTAAGCTCCGGGTCGGTTTCTCGAATGATTCGAACGCGAACGCCTTCACCGTTTGCATCGTCGCTTACATTCTTGGAAATAGCATCGTCAAGTTCAGCAATATCGCGCGTTTCAATACCGGTCATGGCTTTAAGTTCTTTTAAGCCTGCGCGTGGGCCAACCCAGTATTCACCATAGTGAGGATCTTTATAGAATGCTGAGGTGCTGTTATCTGCGCGTGGAGCAACAAAAAGCTCTGGAATATGATTTTTACCCGCTTTTGCTTCTTCGCTGTCTTTTTCAACCGGTTCCATAACAAGCACAGCTCCGGCTTCGTAATCTTGGCCCAAGCCAGTGTAGTAGGCAAAAGTCGTGTCTGGGCGGAAAGCGTAATCGCAATCGTTATTGCGCACTTTTGGCTGTCCTGCAGGAATAACTAAGCGTTCTCCGGGGAAGCGCTTAGAAAGTGCTTCTAAACGTGCTGGAATGTACTTGCTGGATTCAAGAGGCTTAACTTCTGGCTCCTGATTATCCCAGCTGCTTGTCATAAAATCTTTAAAAGAATCGCTATTTGGTCGAAGAGAGCGATTGTTAACGCGGTCTTCCGCCTTTTGTGTGCCGTCAGATTTTAATTCTTCACCGTGCTCTGTTGGCGTATTTTCTGCCATTATGCGACTCCTTAACACTTCTTTTTGTGTGTAAATAAAAATAAACTAGGAATTAAACTAGACAATAACTAACATAGTCTTATTTACTGTTTTATGCGAGTTTTTTGTCTTAAAAAGCTCAGATTTTATATGTAATTTACAAAGTGTGTTAATGAAAGTTTTGTTATGTGAATATTGTCACAATATTTTATTGGGTTTCTGTTGTTGGCATAAACTAATCTATATATTTGGAAAATGAGTGAGTGAGCACAAAATTAGGGGAGTGCAGTTATGTCTATGGAACATCCAAATCGCAATAATGAGCGAATTGTTGATATTGAGCGTAATATTATGAGCCGCGCTCCTGAGCATAATAAAACTAATCTTGATTTAGACAGAATGCGCTTAATTCTCGATATTCTTGGGCATCCAGAAAAGTCTATGCACGTTATTCATATTACTGGCACGAATGGCAAGGGTTCTACTGCTCGCATGGCTGAGTCTTTGTGCCGAGCATACGGTTTGCGCACTGGTCTTTACACTTCTCCGCATTTAGAGCGCATAAATGAGCGCATTATGATTGATGGCCAAGAAATCAGCGATGACGATTTTATTGACGTTTGGGATCAAATGAAAGATATTATCGACATGGTTGATGCTCGCATGGAGGCTGAAGGTAAGCCAAAAATGAGCTTTTTTGAAGTGCTTACAGCCATGGCGATTTGGGCTTTTGCGGACGCTCCTGTTGACGTTGCTGTTATGGAAGTTGGCATGGGTGGCGAATGGGATGCTACTAATGTTATGAACGCAGATGCTGCAATTATTGGGCCTGTAGACATGGATCATATGCAGTGGCTTGGGGACACTGTTGAAGAGATTGCTCGCACAAAAGCTGGCATTATTAAGCCAAATTGCACTGTAATTTTAGGCCCTCAGCCGCATGAAGATAAGGTTTTGCCAATTATTAAAGAAGTTGCTGAGCGTAATAATGCTAAATTATTGCGCGATTCTTCTTATGGTGACGGCGAGCTTGAAGTTGTTTCTCGTACTCCTGCAGTTGGTGGCCAGGTTGTTACTTTGCGCACGCCTCTTGGCACGTATGAGGACGTTCCAATAGATAAGTTTGGTAAGCATCAGGCGCATAATGCTTTGGCGGCGCTCGCTGCTGCAGAGGTTGTGCTTCCTATAAATGGAGCTTTGGATGGCGATTTGGTTGCTGAAGCTTTAAGCCAGGTTAAGGTTCCGGGTCGTATTGAGCAGGTTCGTACTTCGCCGACGATTATTGTTGACGGTGGCCATAATGTTAATGCTGCTGAGTCTCTTCGTGAAACTATTGAAGAAAACTATCATTTTGAGCAGCTTATTGGCGTTGTTGCAATGATGGCAGATAAGCAGGTTGAAGAATACTTGGGTGTGCTTGAGCCTATTTTGACGAAAATCATTGTTACGCGTAATTCTTGGCGCGACCGCGTAATGGATCCGGAAGATCTTGAAAAGGTTGCTGTAGGCGTGTTTGGCAGGGATCGTGTGATTCGCGTTGACGAGCTTCCGGATGCTATTCAAACGGCTGTGAATCTTGTTGATGAAGACGATGAGCTTGGCGTGGGCTACGGTCACGGCGTGCTTATTTGCGGAAGCTTTGTTACGGCAGGAGATGCTCGCACAATGCTTGTTGAGCATGTGAATCCGGATTTAAAAAAGTCTAAAGATCAGCGCGTTGCAATTCACCCGAATATTGACGAGTCCTGAAAATTAAGCTTTTATTTAGCTGCTTAATTTGCTAATTTCGCAAAGCTTTAGCTTTTTGCACAGTGTCTTTTACAAGCACTGCTTGAGCGTCAACCAATGGTATTTGAGGCAGTGGGAAAGCTTCATTTAGCACGCTAAGCTCTGTGCATCCTAAAATAAGCGCATCGCAACTGCATGCTCCTGCAGGGTCTAGCATATCGCTTAAAACAGATTCGTAACGGTGAAAATCAAGGTCTCCTGTACCTTTTACGTCATCGTAAATAAGCGAAGTAATACGTTTCTGCAAGTCGTCGTCTGGAGCTACAAACGTGTATCCTGCTTCTTCAATAGCGCGCTGATACACTCCCGCTTTACGTGATCCTTCAGTGCCTAAAAATCCAATGCGCTTGCAACGAGCAGTAGGGTAGCGTCGAGCAACTTCAGCCACAGCGCCTCGAGGCATATGCATAATAGGAACGTTGGTAAGCGCTTGGAACTTATCGTAAAAATAATGCGCCGTATTGCATGTTAATACAATAAAAGAAGCTCCCATTTGCGTTGCTTTTTGAATATCGTCCGCAAGAACAGGGAATGGATTTTCGTCGGAATTTCCAACAATATAAGCCGTTCTGTCTGGCACAGAAGCGTCGTTAAACACCACATAATCCAAAAACTCTTGATCATTATGCGCATGTGTTTCTTTATTCAGTAAACGAATATAGCTTTCTGTTGCAAGAGTACCCATTCCGCCAAGTACAGCAAAAAACGGCCGTTTCATCGTGTAATTTTCCTTTCGGAACCCATATTGTGCCGGAGTATTTCACGCCTTATTGCGGAAAAATTCAGCATAGCGCTTCTTGTAAATTGAAAACATATGACGAATCATAAGCCAGCGTAGTAGGTTCATATCCTTCTTATATTCTAGCGTAGTGCCCCAATCGCCGCGACGAATCATACTAGTACCACGCTTCTTTTCTTCGCCTTCTGCTACGTAATTTAAGAAAATAGAGCGTGGAATTTCCATCCACAATTTTTCTCCACGACCAAACACAGTATTTCCGTCAAAAGGCTCATGGAAAATCAAATCTTGCGCAAAATATTTCGCAATATTAAAGCCATTTAAAGTCACAAAGTAGCTTGAGCGGCCTTGACGCAAGTTTATTTCAAAAAGTTTATACTCTCCGTCGCGCTCATCGTATTTCATGTCGAAATTAGCTACGCCAACGTAATGAATATCTTCCAAGAACGCTTTAATGCTGCGGAAAACTTCCATATTGTAGTCAGGAATAATAGCAGCATAGTTTCCCACAGCTTCAGGTGTTGGGTCTTCTAGCAAAGGATGGCCAAGAAACATCATTCTAACGTGGTGTTCGCTGTCTACGTATGCGTTTAGAACGCGCATACGGCTATCGTCTCCCGGAATAAAGTCTTGCAAAATCATTTCGCCATCGTAACCGGCTTTATAGGAGCGTTGAATAAGAGTATCAAGCTCCTTAGGTGTGTCGATAATAAAGGCCTTCTTACGCCCCTCAAAATCGACTTTAAGCCATTTGGCGCTATCTGCAGGTTTCATTGCAATAGGGAAGTTGAATGGAAGATCTTCATAAGCGTGTGCTGCTACTTCTTGAGCGTTTACTACTTTAGTTTTTGGATGAGGAAGATTGTATTTTTCGCAAGTTTTGTAGAACGAGCTTTTTAGGCTTAGCTGTCGGTTTAATTCGTTTGGCAAAGTGTGGAAAGCAAAATAGTCGCGCAATTTTTCTCCGCACTGGCTTAACAAATTTGCGTAAACATCTCCGCAAGGAATAAGTAGAAGCTTAGTATTTGGGTTCTCTTCCTTCCACGATTTTCCAAACGAAAGCATTGTGTTTAGAAATGTTGTAAGCTCGCCAAAATTTGGGACGATTCTCACATCAATAATCTTGCTAAATTTTGTAGGAGAAAGTTGGAAATATGCAAAAGCTATAGAAGTAATACCGTATGCTTCGTGGAATGCTCTAGCCATTCCGTAAGCGTTAATATCGCTGCCGAGCAGCACTGGTTGGAATTTTTGATTAGTCATTTGTGTCTTCTTTATCGTTTTTGTACGTTTATTTGTGGCATGTATTTTTAGCATGTATTCGTAGCGTTTACTTTTACGTTTTTTGCAATACTTAATGTTAAAGCGTAAAAAGACGTTTTATGATTTCTGAATCACCCTCGTAAGGCACATGCTTGTTTTCGTGTTTAATCCAACGCTCATCGCCTTTGCCAATCAAAAGAATAACGTTGAATTTTTCTTCGCGATTAAAGCTTTTGCGAGCGTCGTCAACACTGTATTCCACTGCATCTGGACGGTCTATAATAATATGCGACTTAACGTTTTCGTTAGTTATGTATCCTCGCATATCTTTGCAAATATCCATTTCGTCTTCTGTATTTGTGTCTTCAGTTGTAAAAATAAACTGGTAAATACGATTTTGAGCAGCTTGGACGATTTCCTTACGGCGATCGTAAGCTTTATTTCCTGCAGATCCTGTTACTAGTGTAATTCTAGGGTTTTCCTTACCGTAACGTTCATCAACAAAATCAAGAAGTGCTTTAGTGGAAATATAATTATGCGCGTAATCAACAACCGCAATTGTGTTAGACTGTGCGTCTTTGAATACTTCCATGCGTCCAGGAATCTTAATATTTTCAATAGATTTCAGCGCTGCTAAATCAGTTTCCTGGCTAATTCCCAATTCGCCTGCAATTGCGATTGCAGCTAAAGCGTTTTCGTAATTAAAATCTCCCGCAATTGCAAGCGAAAAGTCGTCAACAGTAGAGTAGTGTACGTCTTCATCATCGCTATCTTCGTCCGTATCTCTAATAGAAATGCAATGTGACTCACTGTTTTCTGCAGGAATTGCAATGTAGTCAGGCGTAAGTAGCTCTGAATAGTCGTCGTCGTTAACAGATGCGCAATAATCTGTGTGATTATCTTCTAAATCGTCACTATTTATAACTTCGCAAGTGCAGTTTTCTATTTCATCTTTTTGTATTCTTGCAAAAGTTGTTACAGGCACATTGTTACGTTCTGCGTCTTGCAACAAAAGATCTGCGTGATCAGCATCCGCATTTAATACCAATCGCTTAGTATTCGCAATAATTTGACGCTTGCAATACAAGTAATCTTCAAAAGTTGGGTGCTCAATAGGGCTAATATGATCCGGACTAATATTTAAGAAAGCTGCAACATCAAACTTAAGTCCGTACACGCGATTTACCTTATAAGCTTGGGAAGAAACTTCCATAACAAGGTATTTCATGCCGTTATCTACAGCTTCGCGCATCATTTTAAAAGCGTCGAAACTTTCAGGAGTTGTTAAATCTGACTCAACGTAATTAACACCGTCTAAGCAGTTATCTACAGATGAGAATAATGCTGCTTTTGAGCTAGAATGCGCGTTTAGAATAGCGTGAGTAAAGTATGCGGTAGTTGTTTTACCTTTAGTTCCAGTAATTCCAACAACTGTGAGCTTTTCTTGAGGATTTCCAAAGAATGCTGCAGAAAGTATGCTCATTGCTTTGCGCACGTCTGTAACAATTAATCCAACAGCATTTGTGTACTCAGCGTAACTCTGCTCAGCAACGTATGCGCTAAGACCTTTGCCGTCCGCGTCTAAAAGATATTCAGGCTTAAAATTGCCCTTAATAAAAAGCAAAGTTCCAGGCTTAATATCGCGAGTATCGTAAGTTGCGTGAGCAAAACACTCGTCTGCATCAACATTGGCAAAATAATACGGATTTAAAGACCATATTTCATTACGGGAATGCGTAGAGTCTGTAGATTGTTCGCTATTGGAAGCCAAATCTTGTGACTCGTGATGCTGAATCATTTCGCGCAACAAGCCATATTGTTGCAAAAGCTTACTTGCGCTTGTTAGTGACAACGTGTTGTGCATAGTCATATTTTTCTTTTCGCTAAACATAAGTAAATATTTTTAAGCAATAATGCAATTGGATTATAAATTGTTTATTCCAACAAGTTTAAAGCCAAGTCCCGCGAATTGGCTCACGGCCATGAGATTCAAGCCACTTGTTAAAACTATCTCTCCAACGAATATATGCTTCTCTCTGCCAACTCATTAGCTTGCTTAATGTCATGCTTCCAACCTGCTCATACGCATTGCAAATAGGAGCAACTAAATCAAGAGCTGCCACAGTATCTGCAGTTGCGTCGTGGAAGTCACCAATTGGTTCAACGCCATAGAATTGGGAAGTAAGAGTTAAAGTGCGTTTCCCAGGTCTTATAGAAACAGCGCGATCAATAACCAGCGGATCTACCGTAAGAACATCGTTTTCTGTAAGAGTGCTTATGCTGCAAACTGGTCGCTGATTTAAAGATTTGAGTTGCCAACGGTTCAAATCATGACGAAGCATAGCAACATCAAACGGTGCGTTATAAGCCAGCAATGGAATATTTTTTGCTTGAGCCAAGCTAACTGCTTGTGCAAGTAGCTCAAGCTCTTCTACAGGCTCTCCGCCGTGTTCTTGAAGATATTCGTCTGTGAAACCATTTACTTCGCTTGCTTTAGGATTCATAGGCTGATGAGGGTTAATTAACCATGTAGAAACAGTATCGCCTTCGTGCTCCAAAGAAGGATTTCTTAAAACCAAGGTTGCGGAAGCTATTGCATCTTTACCAATATTTGCTCCGGTCGTCTCAGTATCGAAACCAAGCAGCCACGATTTTGAAAGTGGAGTGTTTTCCTCTTGAAATGGAGCTGCATTTAAAGCATCTAACAATTCTTTAATATTTGTTGGCATAGTCACAATATTACCGCAATGGCGGGTTTTGGCGCGCGGGCAATCTACAAAGCGATTCGTCGAGATATTTGCAAATATATGTGCAAAGTAAAAAGTATTATTAAGTTATGAGTAAGTCTAATAAGTGCGCGCTTGTTAAGCGTAAATATGAGCAATTTGAGCAGCTTATTACTCCATGTGTTGATTCTTTATACACTCAAGCTATGCGATTAACCAATAATGCGCAGGATGCTCAAGACTTAGTACAAGATACTTTTGAGCGTGCGCTAAAATCTTTCTCAACTTTTCATCCTGGCACAAATTTTTCAGCTTGGATTAACAGGATTGAGCGAAATCTTTATTTTAATCAATACGCAAAAGAAAAGCGTGCGCCTAAGCGAGCAAACGATAAAACTGGCGATTATAACGATTGGGATATTTACGAAGCTTCTAATCATGCTCCAAGTGGACTGGTTTCTGCGGAACAAGAGTATTTTGAAGGATTCGCTCCTAAGGAGATTATTGCAGCTTTAGGAACTCTTCCTCCTGATCGCAGAAAAGTTTTTGTTGAGGCTGCTATCAATGGGAAATCTTATAAGCAGATTGCCAAAGAAGAAGGCATAAAAATTGGTACTGTTATGAGCAGGCTTAATCGTGCTAGAACTCAGTTAAAGCACGAGCTTGCAGATTTATGCAGATAATCAAAACAAAAAGCCCGCGTAGAAGCGGGCTTTATAGTATTTATAAGCAAAAATTACAGCTTAAGCATTTGGCCTTTTGCCGTGATTTGCTGCTTTTTTACGACGCGCCTTGCGCTTGCGGCCACGCATACCCATAATGGTACTCCTTAACGATTAATTAACAACCTTAGGGATTATCGCACGTTGCCAAGACGTTATACTAGCTCACGCCTAGCTTATGCTAAATCTCGTTGCAGCAAACTTATGCTGCAATATCTGCAACGGTTGCATTTAACAATGTTACGATGTCTTGAGGATTAAGCACCACGTCAAGTCCGCGCTTTCCTCCAGAAACAAGAATCTCATCAAACTGCATTACGCTAGTGTCAAGAACTGTTTCATGATGTGTTTTCTGACCAAATGGCGAAATTCCACCAACCACGTATCCGCTTTCACGTTGCGCAACTTCTGGGCTTGTCATACTAGCTTTCTTTGCGCCAACAGCTGCAGCAATTGCTTTCATATTTAGTCGTCCATTTACTGGAACAATTCCAACTACTCGCTTTTCGCCAGTATCAACCATAAGCGTTTTACAAACTTGGGCGGCGCTTACTCCGAGTTTTTCAGCAGCTTCAATCCCATAGCCGTCATCCATATGATCTGCATCATGCTCATATTGAGCAATTCTAAAATTGATTCCTGCTTTTTCTAATTGAGCAATAGCAGGAGTTGCTTTTCCTGTTTCTGCATGTTTTTTACTCATTGCGTTTCCCCTTATGTTGCGTGGTTTAATAGCAATTTTGTGTTACATGATATGCTATACCAACTTTTGACTTAATGTAAATCTAAAAAATAAACCCCTTGTGAGCTTAGAAAGCAGCACAAGGGGTTTTATAAACCTTACAAAATCAGATTATTCTGATTTTTACTTCAGCGAAATCACTCGGAGATTTCAGCGAAGTAAAGAAGGGTGCGAATCATGTTAGCAGTGAAGCCGCACTCGTTATCGTAGAAGGTAACGGTACGAGCCAAAGTTACGCCGTCAACGGTGTTCACATCGGTCTGAGTTGGGTCGAAAACGCCACCGTGGGTGTCGCCAATAATGTCGGAAGACACGATGCTGTCGGCATTGTAGCCGAAGTACTCGCAGTTCTCAAAAGCCTTCTTGAAGGCTTCGTTGATTTCTTCAGTGGTTGCTGGCTTCTCAAGAACGGTGGTCAACTCGGTAACGGAACCATCTGGAACCTGAATACGCTGTGCGTGACCCTGGAGCTTGCCGTTAACTTCTGGCACAACCTTGCCGATTGCCTTAGCAGCGCCGGTGGAGTGCTCAATGGTGTTGCAAGCTGCAGAACGGTTGTTACGTGGCTTGGAGCCGCGTGGGCCGTCAAGAATCATCTGAGTTCCGGTGTAAGCGTGGATTGTGGTCATGAAGCCGGACTTAATTCCCCAGTTATCTTGCAAGAGCTTAACCATGGCAGCCATGGAGTTGGTGGTGCAAGAACCAGCGGAAACAATGTTGTCGGAGGCCTTCAAAATCTGATGGTTTACGCCGAATACGACTGTTGGGGTGGTTTCATCCTTAGCAGGAGCGGAGATAAGAACCTTCTTAGCGCCAGCGTTCAAGTGAGCCTGGGACTTTTCTGCAGAAGTATAGAAACCGGTGCATTCAAGCACAAATTCAACGCCATCATTCTTAACCCATGGAATGTTATTGGCGTCCTTCTCGGCGTATACCTTATAAGTCTTACCATCTACGACGATTGCGTCTTCGGTAGAAGTCACCTCAACTGGGGTGCCGTCATCGTGGCGGAATGTGCCGTGGGTGCTGTCGTACTTAAGCAAGTAGGCGAGCATAGAAGGAGTGGTCAGATCGTTGATGGCTGCGACTTCGATATCACCGGCTTGACCGCCGCGAGCTTGAAGCTCAAAAATACGACGGAATGCAAGACGACCGATGCGACCGAAACCGTTAATACCAATCTTGACTGTCATGTGGTTCTCCCTTGAGTGAGACCTCGTGCGCAACGTTTAAGTCGCGCTATTTTCGCGATGAAAACTCACGCATTGTGGTCATCGTTATTTGAATTAACGGTGTTTATTTTAGTGTGCGGTCTGTACGAAAAGTTGCAGAACAGTGCACGTAATGTGAAAGAGTTAAAGGTCTATTCGTTGTAAGTCATAGACTCTGCAGCTGCAGTAGTTGAGTCAGTTGGAGTTGCTTCACTTTCCAGAGGAACAGCTAATGCTTCAGAAATAGAAGTGTCAATTTCACCTAAATCTCCAACAGGCCTTTTGAACCAGCTAACTTGCGGCAAAGGAGCGTTAATTGGGAAGGTTACAATAAGCGTTCCTTCATGAACATCAATATGAGCCGGTGTGTTGTTTAATAATTCGTTGCTTAAACCTTGAACAGCGTCGCCGTGCATAACAGCATGCTCAAGCTGATATTTTAGACCAGTCTCGTTTACATCATTTGAAACAGGAGTGTGCGAAAACACTGAAACTATGCGAGATTCGCTTCCGTTTGATGCTGGAAAATCAAGTGAACCATCGTGAATAGCGGTAACGATTTGACCGTCGCCATATAAGAAGCCAATTCCGCCGCGACGAGCTAAGCGAACCATAAGTTGAATATTGGAAATTGTATGGTCAACGCGTCCGCCTAAGCCGCCAAAAATATGGAATTCTCTAGCTCCTTTAGACCATCCAACTTTTAATGCAGAAAGTAAATCTGGATCGTCCTTTTCAGATGGCAAACGTGTAATAATGGCGTCTGTAGGAAGCTTAAGGCGAACAGAATCAAAATCTCCAATAAGAGCATCTACATGCAAACCTAATTCGCATGCATGATCCCATCCACCATCTGCAGCAATGGTTAGTGCGCGATCCGGCACATGCTCACGTGTATTGTCGTAATAATCTCCTGCTGCTAGTACTACGCAGCGTTGCAAAGGTTCCATATCATCATAATAACGCTCTATTAGTATCTATTTAATGCTTCCAAACAATAGTTTACAAACGCTGTATTGAGTAGTATTTTGTTATGTTTTTGCTTGATATTCTTCAATAACATAAAGCGCTTGATGTAACATTGCATATCAGACTAGATTTTCTAAGACATTATAGATTTTCTGCATTAGTAGCAGGAAAATAATTTGTTGGAAAATAATATGACTTGTGTTGTGCACCTTACGAGGAGAAATAAATGTGCGGAATTGCTGGGTTCATTAATGACACCCCAATTAACGTCAAAAAACAAATTGTTAAAGATATGACGGATGTAATTGCTCACCGTGGGCCTGACGAGTATGGCACAATGATTGATGATCATGCAGCATTGGGATTTCGTCGTTTAAGCATTATTGATCTTCACGGCGGTTCTCAGCCAATGTATAACGAAGACGGAAATCTTGCAGTTACATTCAACGGTGAAATTTATAACTACAAGCCACTTCGCGAAGAACTTATTAAAGCTGGTCACATTTTCCACACTGATTGCGACACAGAAGTATTAGTGCACGGTTATGAACAGTGGGGTAAGGATTTACTTAAACGTTTGCGCGGAATGTTTGCGTTTGTTATTTGGAATAAGCAAACTCAAGAATTGTTCGGCGCTCGCGACCATTTTGGCATTAAACCTTTCTACTATGCGCAAATGAACGGTACTTTTATGTATGGTTCCGAAATTAAATCTCTTCTTCGTCACCCGGATTTTAAGAAGGAACTAAACGAGAACGCGCTTAAGCCTTTTATGACATTCCAATATCCTGCAATTAGTGAGACTTTCTTTAAGGGCGTGTTTAAGCTTCCTGAAGGACATTGCTTCACTTATAAAAATGGTGAGATGAAAATCGAACAGTATTACGATCCTAATTTCCGTGAAAGCAAGCAGCATTTGAACGAGCTTGTGGATTTAATCGATAAAACTGTTTGCGATTCTGTTAAAGCTCATCAGATTGCAGATGTTGAAGTTGGTTCCTTCCTTTCTTCAGGCGTAGATTCTAGCTATGTTGCCGCTGTTGCTCGCCCAGAGCACACGTATTCAATTGGTTTTGCTGGTGGACGTTATAACGAGTCCAAGCAGGCTGGAGAATTGGCGAAAATTATTGGCTTGAATAATAAATCTGAAATTATTGATGCTGAAGACGCATTCCGTTATTTCCCGCAGATTCAATGGTATTTAGATGAGCCTGATTCTAACTTCTCTTGCGTCCCATTGTTCTTCCTAGCGAAGCTAGCTTCTCAGGATTTGCGCGTTGTGTTAAGTGGCGAAGGCGCAGATGAATTATTTGCAGGATACATTGATTATGGTGTTCACACGCGTTCCAAGCTTATTAAAGTTGTGACGCGTATGCTCGCAAAGTTGCCGAAAAAGTTGCGTTATGCAATTGGTAGAGCAGCAAAAGGAAAGCATTTCCATGGAGCATGGCATTTGTACGCTAATTTGGCTCCAGCTGAGGAGCATTTTATTGGCCAGTCAAAGGTTTTCAATGAGGAAGATGCTGTAAAACTTTTGAAGCCTGAATACCGTAAAGGTCCGCATGTTATGGATATTGTTGGTGCTATTTACAACAGAATTTTAGGTAAGGGTCTTTCGGAAGTTAAGAAGAAGCAGTATCTCGATATGCATCAGTGGATGCCGGGAGATATTTTGCTTAAGGCAGATAAAATGACAATGGCTCACTCTTTGGAGCTTCGTGTGCCTTTACTTGACCGTATGCTTATGGATGTTGCAGAGCAGGTTCCTACTAAGTATTTGATTACTGATGAAAATACGAAGTTTGCTTTCCGTCAAGCGGCTGCACGTCATTTGCCTAAGGCTTGGTATGACCGTGAAAAGCTTGGTTTCCCAGTGCCAGTTAAGGATTGGTTGCGCGAGGAACGCTTTTATAAGATTGTGCGCAAAACTTTTGAAAGTGACGATGCGGCAAAGTTCTTCGATCGTGACGCTTTACTTCAAATGATTGATAACAACTATGCTAAGCGTACTGACGATCGTCGCAAGATTTGGACAGTTTACACTTTCTTGACCTGGTATGACGTGTACTTTAATCACGATGGATTGAAGCCTGATCCTGTGCAGGTTGCATAAGCAAGTCTATTAGCAATTTGCGCAATGGTTATTTGTCAAGGCATGTAGTATACTAAACATTTGGCTTGAGTAATCAAGAAAGTGGGATGTCCCCACCTGGAAGCCTACTGTGGTTTCGGGTTCATTACTTCGCTCATGCGAGTTGGCTTTGTTTTAAGCTGCTTGCCGCGTGTAATTTACGCGTTTTATTGATATGAAGTGTTGAATCCTTAAACTCTTGGACTTCTTGGTGTATTGCATTCTACCAGTATTTAGAAGGATTGGAGTCATCATTAGCGACGAACCACGCATTAACGAGGAGATTCGAGTCCCTCAGGTGCGCCTTATTGGTCCAAAAGGCGAGCAGGTGGGAGTTATCGCAACCTCTGTCGCGTTAAACCTTGCAAGGGAAGCTAACCTCGATCTCGTCGAGGTAGCGCCTACTGCTAAGCCTCCAGTAGCCAAGCTTATTGACTACGGTAAGTACAAGTACAACGAAAAGATGAAGGCTCGTGAAGCGCGCCGTAATCAGACCACTGCTGAGGTTAAGGAAATTCGTTTCCGCCTCAAAATTGATGATCATGATTTTGACGTTAAAAAGGGTCATGTACTTCGTTTCTTGAACGGTGGAGATAAGGTAAAGGTCACTATTATGTTGCGTGGCCGCGAACAGTCTCGTCCAATTGGCGGCGTTGAACTGTTACGCCGACTTGCGGATGAGGTCTCTGAAAGTGGCACCGTTGAGTTTGCGCCGAAGCAAGAGGGTCGCAATATTATTATGACTCTCGCTCCAAAGGGCAAGAAGATTCATACACAGTCTGAGCAGCGTCGTAGAGGCGCTGAATCTCGTGCAGAGCGTCAAGCTCGCCAGGCTGCACGTCTTGCGGCAAAGCAGGAAGTGCAGGCACAGGCTGCAGATGCAGTAAATGCTATGCAATCCGATCAACATCACAAGGAGGGCAGCAATGCCGAAGATGAAAACTAATTCCGCAGCGTCCAAGCGCGTTCGTCTTACCGGTACCGGTAAGGTGATGCACGATGGTAGCGCCATGCGCCACAACTTGGAGCACAAGTCGGCTCGTAAACGTCGTGCTCTTTCCGAAGATAAAGTATTGGCTACTGCGCAGAGCAAGAAGCTTAAGGGCTTGCTCGTTAAGTAAGTAACAAGTAAGAATTGCTTGTAAACGAATACGCAATCATAAATTTTTAAGAAAGCTGAGGAATACTTATGGCACGAGTAAAGCGCGCAGTAAACGCTCACAAGAAGCGTCGCGTTGTTCTTGAGAGGGCTTCTGGCTACCGCGGTCAGCGCTCCCGTCTTTACCGCAAGGCAAAGGAACAGCTGCTCCACTCATTTACTTATAACTTCCGCGATCGCAAGGCTCGCAAGGGTGATTTCCGCAAGTTGTGGATTCAGCGTATCAACGCTGCAGTTCGCGCTGAAGGCATTACCTACAATCGCTTCATTCAGGGCTTGCATTTGGCAGGCATCGAATTGGATCGTCGCGCTCTTTCTGAGCTCGCTGTTTCCGATATTGAAGCATTCAAGGCTGTTGTCGAAGCTGCTAAGGCTGCATTGCCAGCTGACGTAAACGCTCCAGTTGAAGCCTGATTTCGCTTTAATAGAGTTTGATTTTAAGCCCACCCATTTAGGTGGGCTTTTTTCGTACTAAAATCAATATGAACAAATAGCTATTAGATATAATTAACTTTATGCGCCAAAATATTGATTCTTACAATGCTGAAAACAGTGTTGCTGGCAGTTACACAAGCAGTATTACAAGAAATATTCCTAAAGAATTTGAACCTTATATTCAACGTTTTATTGCGCATATTGATATTGAGCGTGGTCTTTCTAAAAAAACTGTATCGGCATACGCTTCAGATTTGCAAGATTACGCATCTTGGCTTTATGGTGAACGAAAAATTAAAGATGTTACCGCTATCTCGCAGTTAGATATTGAATCATATATTAGAACTTTGCATAAATTAGGTTTGGGATCTCGCACTGTTGCTAGAAGACTTGCAAGTATTCACGAATGGCATCGTTTTATGCTCGCTCATGGAGATATTAGCGCTGACGCTTCAGCGTTTGTAAAAGCGCCAAAACAGACGGATTACTTGCCGGATGTGCTAAGCATTGATGAAGTAAATCGTGTTATTGAAGCTGCTGGAAATTTTGGTAGCGAGGACGCTATTTCGATTAGAGATGCAGCTTTGCTAGAATTTTTGTACGCTACAGGAGCGCGAATTTCGGAAGCAGTTGGCGTAAAATTCGAAGATATTGATTTAGACGACTCCGTTGTAAAACTTACTGGCAAAGGCGCAAAGCAGCGTCTAGTTCCAATTGGTGGTTGCGCGATTAGGGCTATTCGTAAGTATATTGAAAAATCTCGCCCAATATTATCTTCAAAAGGCAAGAAGGAATTGCACACTATTTTCTTAAATAAACGTGGCAATGCTTTATCTCGCCAGTCAGCATGGTTTGTGGTTGTTGATGCAGGTAGTCGCGCAAAACTTGGACGCCCCTTGCATCCGCATACGCTACGGCATTCTCTTGCCACGCATCTTATTGCAGGAGGTGCAGATGTTCGCACAGTTCAAGAGCTTCTTGGTCACGCTTCTGTAACAACTACGCAAATTTACACGCACATTAGCCCAGATGCTTTATTCGAAGCGTATGTAATGAGTCATCCTCGTGCTAGATAATTTCATTCTCAGAGTTTCGTGAGTATACCTGTTGATAAAGTGGGGAACATGCCTACTGATTTACTTGGACGCGAATACGAGACTTTTCATGCGCCGGAGCCGCTTACTTCTCACGGTCCTGCGCGAATTATTGCTATGTGCAATCAAAAAGGTGGAGTCGGTAAAACAACCAGCTCTATTAACATTGCTGGAGCTTTAAGCCAGTATGGTCGTCGCGTTTTAATTGTTGATTTCGATCCGCAAGGTGCTGCAACTGTTGGTCTTGGCATTAACGCTAACGCGCTTGACAACACGGTTTATACAGCATTATTCGATTCGTCAGTAGATGTTCACGACGTAATTCGTCATACTGAAACCGAAAATATTGATATTATGCCAGCGAATATTGATTTATCTGCTGCAGAAGTTCAGTTGGTTACAGAAGTTGGCCGTGAACAGATTCTCGCAGGCGTATTGCGTAAAGTTAGAGACGAGTATGACGTTATTATCGTAGACTGCCAGCCTTCTCTAGGTTTGCTTACTGTAAACGCGCTAACAGCAGCAGATGGCGTAATTATTCCGCTTGCTGCAGAGTTCTTTGCACTTCGAGGTGTTGCTCTTCTTATGCAATCTATTGAAAAAGTGCAGTCTCGAATTAATCCAAATCTTAAAGTATTTGGCGTTCTGGTTACTATGTATACACGCACTTTGCATAGCGAAGAAGTCTTACAGCGCATTTACGAAGCTTTCCAAGACCGAGTTTTGCATTCCGTGATTTCCCGCTCTATTAAATTGCCGGATTCTACTGTTGCTGCAGTTCCTATTACTATTTTTGCTCCTGAGCACAAGACTGCAAAAGAGTATCGTGAGGTTGCGCGCGAGCTTATTGCTAAAGGTGTTGTTGCTTAAGTTTTTTACGGCTTGATTTGCGCGAGTTGTTTTTACTTCTCGCGCTTTTTTGTAAGGCTGTCTTAGCTCGCGAGTAAAATCGGCGAGGTTTGGCAGTTTGCCGATTTTGGTTTTGCCAATAACGTATTGCGGCTATTTGATTGGCTTCAGCTTTAAAATAGTTGCTTGTAGATAGTTACTTAAACGCGAAGAATGGAAGAGGTTTGTGATGACTGTTCGCGGTGATATTCGAAATGTGGCAATTGTGGCGCACGTCGACCACGGTAAGACCACTCTGGTAAACGCCATGCTTCAACAGTCGCACGTATTCTCTGAGCGTGAAGAAGTTCCAGATCGCGTTATGGATTCCAATGATTTGGAACGCGAAAAGGGCATTACTATTCTTGCTAAGAACACGGCTGTGCAGTACACCGGTCCGTTGGCTGAAAAATATGGTCACCCAGAAGGCATTACTATTAACGTGATCGATACCCCTGGCCACGCTGACTTTGGTGGCGAGGTTGAGCGCGGTATTTCTATGGTTGACGGCGTTGTTCTTCTTGTTGACGCTTCTGAAGGTCCACTTCCGCAGACTCGTTTTGTGCTTCGTAAAGCTTTGGAAGCTAAGCTTCCTGTTATTTTGTGCGTGAATAAGGTTGATCGTCCAGACGCTCGTATTGAAGAAGTTGTTGGCGAATCAACTGATTTGCTTCTTGGCTTGGCTCAGGACGTTGTTGAGGAAGGTATTGATCTTGATCTCGACTCTTTGCTTGATTTGCCAGTAATTTATTGCGCTGCTAAAGCCGGTTACGCTTCTCAAAATCAGCCAGAAAATGGTGGTTTGCCAGATAACGACAATTTGGAACCACTGTTTGATTCTATTATTTCAAATATTCCAGCTCCGCAATACGAGGAAGGCGCTCCTCTTCAAGCTCATGTTGCAAACATTGATTCCTCCGACTTCCTTGGACGTTTGGGCTTGGTTCGTATTTATAACGGCGTTTTGGAAAAGGGTAAAACTTACGGTCTTTCCCGCGTTGACGGCTCTATTGAAAACTTCCGTGTTTCTGAGCTTCTTCGCACTCAAGGCTTGGAACGTACTCCTGTAGCTTCTGCAGGTCCTGGCGATATTGTGGCTGTTGCTGGCGTCAACGACATTATGATTGGCGAAACTATTGTTGATCAGAACGATCCAAAGCCTCTTCCGTTAATTCATGTTGACGATCCTGCAATTTCTATGACTTTCGGCGTAAATGATTCTCCTCTTGCTGGAACTGAAGGCAAAGATCATAAGCTTACTGCTCGTATGATTAAGGATCGTTTGGACCGCGAGCTTATTGGTAACGTTTCTATTAAGGTTATTCCAACTGAGCGTCCAGATGCTTGGGAAGTTCAGGGTCGTGGCGAGCTTGCGTTGGCTGTGTTGGCTGAGCAGATGCGTCGCGAAGGCTACGAGCTTACGGTTGGCCGTCCTCAGGTTGTTACTAAGACTATTGATGGTCAAATTAACGAGCCTATGGAAAGTACAACTATTGACGTTCCAGAAGAGTACATGGGTACTGTTACCCAGCTTATGGCTGATCGTAAAGGCCGCATGGATTCTATGAGCAACCACGGTTCTGGTTGGGTTCGTTTGCAGTTTACTGTTCCTTCTCGTGGTCTTATTGGTTTCCGTACGGCTTTGCTTTCTGCTACTCGCGGAACTGGTATTGCAAGCTCTATTTCTGCAGGCTACGCTCCTTGGGCTGGTCAGATTGTTACTCGCCAGAACGGTTCCATGGTTTGCGATCGCAAGGGTGTTGCAACTCCTTACGCTATGCAGCGTTTGCAGGCTCGTGGTATCTTCTTTGTGGATCCGCAAAGCCCAGTTTACGAAGGCCAAATCGTTGGTATTAACAACAAGCCAGACGAGTTGGATGTAAATATTACGCTTGCTAAGCACATGACTAACATGCGTTCTTCGACTGCTGATGTGCTTGAGACTTTGACTCCGCCAATTAAGATGAGTTTGGAAGAGTCTCTTGATTTTGCTAACGAAGACGAGTGTGTGGAAGTTACACCTGAAGCAATTCGTGTTCGCAAGATTATTTTGAGCCGTGACGAATGGTATAAGTGGCGTGCTAAGCAGCGTCGTCAAAACAATAATGCTGCGTGATGCATTCTCGAAAATACTATTTGTAAATTGAGGCGCTGATTTACTATGACAGCAAAACCGTGGTCGCATCGCTTACCTTTATGGGGTAGGTATGCGACCACGTGTGTTTCTTCTGCAATATGCGCACTAATTGGAACTTTTGTGCATCGTGCTGGAGCAATGAATAATTTGCCATATGGTTTTGTTATTGCCGTTATATTACTCCTGCTTTCTGCTTGGTGTTCCAGAGCTCGTAGTGGATGGTGGGGATTATTTATTCACGCAGTAGTTTTTTCTGCTGTTGTATGGATTCTAGCGCTTGGTTTTATTGGTAGCGCAATTCTTGTTCCTGTAGGCTTTACTATTCCTATGCCTTGGTGTGTGAAGTACGTTGGGTATTTTTGGCTTTATGGCATTCTTATTGCTCACGCAATTTTGCTTTGTATGCCTCAGCGTTGGTTTGTTGTTGAATAGTGTTAAATAAGTAAAGAATTTACAGTAGTCTTTACAATAGTTTTGACAGTATTTTTTACAGTGGTCTTTAAGGGAATAGTCATGGATAGTAATAAGAACAGTAATAGTGCTCGTAAATTATGTTATTTAGGGCCGGAAGGTTCTTTTACTCATCAAGCTGCTTTAAAAGTTCAACAGCAGTTACAATCATTTGATAATTTGCAACTTATTCCAACTGCTTGCGAGAATGTTCTTAGCATTGCTAGTGAAATTGAGAAGCATAACCATTGGGGTGTTATTGCGTGGGAAAACAATATTGAAGGCGTTGTAATACCTAATTTAGATTTACTAATCGATGCAAAAAATATGGTTGGCATTGCTCGCGTAGGTGTCGATATTAGTTTTGATGCTGTTATTTGCAAGTCAGATTCAATTGATAACTGTTCTGCTATTGTTGCTCATCCGCACGCGTTGGCACAATGCCGTAAGTTTGCTCAAAAGCGCGGTTTGAAAGAAAAAACTGCGTCTTCAAACGCTGCTGCTTGTAGGGATTTAGTTCCTGGCGAAGTTGCTTTATGCCCTAGAATTTGTGCCGATTTATACAATAGGCAGATTGTGAGCGAAGGTGTTGAAGATTTTTCTGGCGCTCGCACTGAGTTTTTAGTATTAGCTCCTCGAGATGAGGTTTTAGATTTTGTTAATATTCAGCGCGAAAACTTTTCATCATTTTCATCAATTATTGCTTTTATTCCGCGTTGCACGGGCGCTGGCGTGCTAGCAAATTTGCTTGACGTTGTGCGCGATCATGGTCTTAATATGACTTCTTTTATGTCTAGGCCAATTAAAGGGCAGGATGGTTTATACAGTTTTATTGCAACTGTTGATTCTGCTCCTTGGGATTCTATGTGTAAAGATATGATTCAAGAGGTTGTTGAGCATGGAGATTGGGTTCGAGTTTTAGCAGTGTATCCTTCCGAAAAGCGCAATAATCCTGTGATGAACGATTGGATGCTGCCTAATGGCGGAGTGTGTGTTGAACCTTCGGTTGATTCTTTGCGCAATTTGAACGTAATGCAGGCAGAAAGAGAATTATTATGGTAGAAAACGCTGAATTTTCGCAAAATTTTTCTGTTGGTATTGTAGGTCTTGGTCTTATTGGTGGATCTCTTGCAAAAAGACTTGCAAAATTGCCTGAATGTAGCGTTTATGCGTGGAATCGTCATCATAATCCATACGAAGAAGCTGAAAATTTAGGAATTACTTGCGTGGACAATGTGCAAGATTTAGCTAAGCTTCGACCAAACGTTCTGATTTTGTGCAATTCTCTAGCTTCTATGCCAAGTATTTTGCAGGAAATCGCACCTTATATTGACAAATCTCGCACAACTATTAGCGATGTTGGTAGTGTAAAAACTTTAGTTCGCCAGCAAGTTGCTGCAGCAGGTTTGCAGGATTGCTACGTTGGTGCGCATCCTATGGCGGGTAGTGAATTTACTGGTTGGAAAGCTTCTAGTGCTGAGCTTCTAAATGGTGCTTTGTGGGCATTAACCGTTGATAGCAACACGGAATTTTGGCGAGTTAGCAATGTTTTACGAATGATTGTTTCGCTATGCAAGAATCGCGCAATAGTTTTAGACGACGAAACGCACGATAATTCTGCGGCACTTATTTCTCACATGCCTCACGTTGTTGCGACTTCTCTTGCAAATGTATTATGCGATCAGCCTAATCGTGCTATTGCTTTGCAATTATCTGCAGGCTCTTGGCGAGATATGACGCGCGTTGCTCTTACAGATCCTCAACGCACGCGCGCAATGGTAAGCGAAAATCGGCATAATACTGCGAAATTATTGCGTTCTGTAATTTCTGAGCTAACTTTTGCTGCGGATATGCTGGATAATAATTCCGAAACTGCCGATGCGCTAGAGCAGGAGTTTTTTGATAAAGCTCAATCGTGGCGAGAATATAAATACCAGCAGCGCAACTCGTGTAAAACGAATACGCAACAAAGTGATTCTGCAAATCAAAGCGATGCTGCTAATAGCAGATTGTGGAAGTATGATTCCAGAATCAATTGGCAGCAGGAATTACTAGAATCCGCGCGCTTAGGAGAATCTATTGTTGAAATCTGCGGATTTAATACCAACGAATCTTCGCAACTACTATTGCGCTCAGATGCTTCTCTAAGCAACGTCTAATGCGAGTTTGTGCTTAGTGTGGCGCGAGTTTTAATGTCTATATTTTAAGCGGCTTTTGGAATTTGCGTTCCGGCATTGGCTTTAAGCGTGCAATTGTTCTGGCATCAATGAACATTTCTTCGGCAGCTCTAGTGCCGTTTGCTGCAGGATCTCGAAGTAAGTGAAGCGTTTCTCCATCCCACTCGAGTACGTGTCCAATCGCATCATGATACTCGATTTTTTGCTTTCCATCGTTATTTTCTTCTATAATTTTGTATGTTCTTACTACTATGCGTGTGCCTGCAGGTATTCGCTGTGGTAGTGTAGTCAAGTTTTTTATACGTGTTTCCATAACATGCTCCTTGTTGTATTATGCATGTGACTGGCGCGTATGGCAAACGTTTATAAAGTTACGCAAGGGTGATTAAGTATGGAAAATAAGCGAGTGGCTTCCAATAGTTTCGTAAATTTTCCTGCCCAATATGCGAGTTTAGTAGATGATTACATTACGTATGTGAGCGCGAATAAGGGCTTGGGGGAGCGCACGAATCGAGCTTACGCAAGTGATATTAAACAGTGTTTAGCATGGTGTAATCGTCACGGTTTTAAAAATATTTCAGATCTCACTACGGATGATTTGCGTTCTTGGATGGCAGACGCTTCTAGAAATCATGCTCGTTCAAGCTTGGCAAGAAAAGTTGTTGCTGTGCGCGGATTTTTCGCATGGTGCCAGCATGTTGGGTTTATAAATGGTGACCCTGCAGAAATTTTGATGACTCCAAAAATTAAGAATGTTCTTCCATCTGTTTTAGATGAGTCTCAGGCAGAAGCGCTAATGAATAATATTGATTCTAAAGCTAATGATTCATCTTCGTGTAATAAAAATCAGAAAGCTGTTGAACTTCGCAATGCTGCAATTATTGAGCTTTTATATGCAACTGGCATTCGCGTTGGTGAGCTTACTGGATTAAATATTCAAGATATTAATTTTTCATCGCATACTATAAAAGTTACAGGTAAGGGAAATAAGCAGCGCGTTGTTCCTTTTGGGATTCCGGCCGCAAAAGCTTTGTCTGAATGGCTTTCAGATAGCGGGCGAAAAATTTTATTGAAAGATTCTGCACAAACTGCAATATTTCTTGGCGCTCGCGGAAAGCGCATTGATCAGCGATTAGTAAGACAAGTAGTTCATGATGCGGCTAAAAGTGCGCATGTTCCGGATATTTCTCCGCACTCTTTGCGCCACAGTGCGGCTACGCATATGCTTAACGGTGGAGCGGATTTGAGAGAAGTGCAAGAATTGTTGGGTCATTCTTCGCTTAATACTACTCAACGCTATACGCATGTATCTATAGAAGCGTTGAAACAGCGGTATTTACAAGCTTTTCCGCGTGCTTAATTATCTGCATATTAGATGCATAATTTCTCTGTAATTAACAAAGCCTTTACATAAAAGATTACATAATTTACATATATGTAATATATTTAAATCAGTAAAAAACAGTAAAAATTATTGGTAAAATAGTAAGTTTTTTAGTTTTTATGCGAAAAAATGGTGTTTTAATCAGTAATTTTTAGATATAAACAGTAAATTTTACAATTTACTTATACTCTTGCAATGTTTGCAAAAATACGTATCATTGAATTTTAATCAACGAAGAGGCCTTGTCATTGGCTAAAAGAATCCATCTGGCAATAAAAACTAGATGGATTTTATTTTATTCATGACTTGGCTTTTTGTATTGATATAGCATCCTGCCTACCAGACGTTAGGAGAATAAATATGAAGAATAAGGCTTTAGCTTTTGCCGCTGCGGCCTGCTCGTTGGCCATGTTGCTTGGTGGTTGCGGTTCATCTGCTTCGAAGACTGCGCAGACAAACGGTGGAAAAGTTATTATTACCGTAAATAACACTGAGCCACAGAACGAATTGGTGCCTGGCAACATTAACGAAAACGCTGGTGCACGTCCTGCTATGTTGGTCAATTCCACGTTGATCACTTTTGATGAAAAGGGCAACCCAGTAAATGAGGATGCTGAAAGCGTTACTCCAAACGCAGACGCAACTCAGTACACTGTTAAGCTTAAAGAAGGCAAGAAGTTCAGCGATGGTACTCCTGTTACTGCTGAAAGCTTCACCAAGGCTTGGAGCTTTGTTGCTAACGCTAAGAATGCACAGAAGTGCGCTTCCTTCTTCCAGACCATTAAGGGTTATGACGAATTGCAGAAGGATGGCTTGAAGGGCGACGAACAGCTTTCCGGTTTGAAGGTTGTAGATAAGAACACCTTCACCGTTGATTTGAAGCAGCCAGATTCCGTGTTCCCAATTAAGGTTGGCTACTTGGCATTCGCTCCACTTCCAGAATCCTTCTACAAGGATCCAAAGGCTTATGGTGAAAAGCCTGTCTCCTCCGGTCCATACTTGTTCAAGTCTTGGGATCACAACAGGCAGATTGAAGTTGTGAAGAACCCGGCTTACGAAGGCCCTCGCAAGGCTCAGAATGATGGCGTTACCTTTAAGATTTACACCGATGGTAATGCTGCTTACCGTGACGTACAGTCCGGCAACCTCGATATGACCGATAACATTCCAGATACTGAAACCAGCAACTTCCAGAGCGATAGCACAATCACTGCTTACAACAAGCCTGGTTCTGTAATTCTTCAGTTCACTATTGCTTCCAGCCTCCCACACTTCGATGTTAAGACTGAGGAAGGCCGCTTGCGTCGTCAAGCAGTTTCCATGTCTATCGATCGTAAGGCAATTGCTGAAAAGGTGCTGAACAAGACTGCTGCTCCTGCTAAAGACTTCACTTCTCCAAAGACCCCAGGCTACGATCCTAATTTGAAGGGTAGCGAGCATTTGAAGTTCGATGCAAAGAAGGCTAAGGAATTGTGGGCTAAGGCAGAAGCCATTTCCAAGTATGATGGTCCTCTTACCTTCACCTACAATGCTGATAACGCTGTTGCTAAGTCCGTGTTCGATGCAGTTGTGAACTATGTGAAGAACAATTTGGGTGTTAAGGCAGAAACTACGCCAATCCCAACCTTCCAGGAGTTCCGCGATGCATGCACCAAGCGTAAGGTTAAGGGCGCATGGCGTGCAGGCTGGATGCCAGATTATCCAAGCCCAGAAAACTACTTGACTCAGCAGTTCGCTTCTGTCGCAGCTGATGGCAATGGTTCTAATGATGGCGATTACAAGAATCCAAAGTTTGATGAATTGCTTACCAAGGCTACTGCATCTTCCGATGCAAGTGAAGCAACTAAGCTTTATCATGAAGCTGGCGAAACCCTTCTTGAGGATCTTCCATCTGTACCACTGCTTTACATGAATGCTAAGGCTGTTATGAATCACAATTTGAAGGGATTCGTAATGGATTGGCAGAATATGCCGCTGTACTACCAGCTTCATAAGTAAGATTTAAATCTTCATATGGAGTTTATATAAATTAATTTCATGATATTCAGAAAAATACTTAATTCTGATATCACCTCTCAATAATTTAATATCGCGTATAGCGAAATTGCTACTCCAGTTGAAGAAATGAAGGAAGTAATCCAAAAATTTCTTTAACTGGAGTGGCACTTTGTTGTTTTTGCGAGTAATTGTTAACAATTCAAGGAGAAGCCGATGGGTAAGTACATTCTGCGTCGAATTTTGCAGATGATTCCTGTTGTTCTCGGCACAACGTTATTGGTTTATGCGTTAGTATTTGCTTTGCCGGGTGATCCGGTAAATGCAATGTTTGGCGATAAACCAGTTAATCCTGCTGTCGCAGCACAAATTCGAGCTAATTATAATTTAGATAAACCATTTATTATTCAATATTTACTGTTCTTAAAGAATGCGCTTACTCTTGACTTTGGCCAAACCTTTGCGGGTCAGCCTGTTATTGATGAAATTGGTCGTGCATTCCCTGTAACCATTCAGCTTGCTATCATGGCGTTTGCATTTGAAGCTCTGTTTGGTGTAACTTTTGGTATTATTTCTGGTCTTAAAAAAGGCAAATGGTACGATAGCGTAATTCTTATTGTTTCTCTGCTTCTTATTTCCGTGCCAACCTTCGTAACTGGTTATGCTATGCAGTATTTGCTTGGTATTAAGTGGCATATTCTTCCTCCTAATGTAAGTAATGATCCTGGATTCTTAGATATGCTCACTCCTGCAATGGTTCTTGGATCTGTATCTATGGCATATGTAATTCGACTTACAAGGTCTGAAGTTTCGTCAAATATTGCGCTCGACTATGTTCGTACAGCTCGTGCGAAGGGTTTAAAAGAAAGCTCGGTAATTATTCGTCATATTTTGCGCAATTCGCTTATTCCTGTAGTTACTTTCTTGGGCCAGGATTTGGGCGCATTGATGGGCGGCGCTATGATTACAGAAACAATATTTAACATTCATGGTATTGGCTTCCTTACTTATCAAGGTATTTTGAAGGGTGAAAGCAACCTGGTAGTTTCTGTAGTTACCTTGCTTATGCTGATTTTCGTAGTCAGTAATTTACTTGTTGATATCTTGTACGCGGCTCTTGATCCGCGAATTCGTTACGCGTAAGGAGAAGCATAATTATGCAAGAAAAAGTTGAGGAAAATTTGACTGCTGCAGATATTGCTCTTCCAGGACAGGAACGTTACGTTGCTTCCTTGGATGAAACTCCGTTACAAGAAGTTGATTCCGTTGACGAGTCTGCTCCTGCTACGAGCATGTGGGCTGATGCTTGGCGTACTTTGAGACGAAATCCTTTGTTTATTATTTCCGCAATATTGATTATTGCAATTTTATTTATTGCATTATTCCCAGGATTGCTTGTTAAGCAAGATCCTATGTATTGTGTACTTAATAACTCTTTGATGCCAAGGTCTTCTGGTCATCCACTTGGATTCGATAAGCAGGGATGCGATATTTACGCTCGTGTAATATACGGAACTCGCACTTCTGTAACAATCGGCATAATTGCTACAGCTTTGGTTGTTTTAGTTGGTTCTTTAATTGGCGCTATTGCAGGCTTCTTCGGAGGTTGGGTTGATGCTGTTCTTAGCCGCATTACCGACATCTTCTTGGCTTTGCCTATGCTTCTTGGCGCTATAGTTGTTCTCCAAATGTTTAGAACCACAAAATCAATGTGGAAGATAATTCTAGTTATGGTTCTATTCGGTTGGGTTAGTGTTGCTCGAATAGCTAGAAGTGCTGTTATGGAATCAAAGAATCTAGAATTTAACACAGCTTCTACAGCTTTAGGATCTAGGCCTATACGAAATCTCTTTAGGCATATTATTCCAAACTCTTTGGCTCCAATCATTGTTGTTGGCACAACTTCTCTCGGCTCCTACATCGTGTTGGAAGCAACACTTAGCTTCCTCGGTATTGGTTTGCCAACTACTACAGTGAGCTGGGGTGGAGATATTGCTACTTACAGCAGGTACTTCAATAATAGTCCAGAAGTATTGTTCTATCCGTCATTTGCGCTTGCTATTACAGTTCTTGCCTTCATTATGATGGGTGACGCTGTAAAGGATGCGTTGGATCCAAAGAGCCGTAAGGCGTGAAGTTAGCGTGGAGGAATAAAACTTATGAGCATTTCAACGCATAAAAATGTAGACGCTCTCGCTATGCAGCGTGAGCAAGGTCCATTGCTTGAAGTGAAAAATCTTCAGGTTGATTTCACTACTGATTCTAAGAAAGCTGTTCACGCTGTTCGAGATGCAAGCTTTAGCGTATATCCCGGCCAGTGGGTTGCAATCGTAGGTGAGTCTGGTTCTGGAAAGTCCACTTCTGCAATGGCAGTTTTGGGTTTGCTTCCAGGAACAGGTCATGTTACAGGCGGTTCTATTAAGCTTAATGGCCAAGAAATTAGCAAATTAAAGCCAAAAGAGTTTGCTTCTTTGCGCGGCACTGCAATGGGCTTGGTACCTCAGGATCCTATGAGTAACTTGAACCCTGTTTGGCGTATTGGTACACAGGTTAAGGAAGCCCTTCTTGCAAATGGTGTTGATGTAAGCCATGAGAAGCGTTCTGCTCTTGCGGAAGCTCTTGCAGGTGATGCTGTAGAAGTTAAAAGCAATGAGGACGAAACATTCCTTGGTTCTAAAGAATTACCAGAATTGATGGAAGTTGCACGCAAGTCTTTGGTAGAAATCGGACTTGATGAATTCAAGATGAATGAAGCCATGGGCTACTACAAAAAAGAGTGGGTTCCAGGTTCTGAAACTCGTTGGCGCGTTGCAGACGATTTAATCAAGTACGGTGTGAACGACGACAAAGCTTGGGAAATTGCCAAAAAGTATGTTGTTGGCGCTAATGTTGACGACCGTATTGCAGGTTTACTTGATGAGGCTGGTTTGCCTGATGCTGCAACTCGTGCACGTCAGTTCCCGCACGAGTTTTCTGGTGGCATGCGTCAGCGTGCGTTAATTGCCATTGGCTTGGCTTGTCGTCCAGATTTGCTGATTGCAGATGAGCCAACTTCCGCACTCGACGTTACTGTGCAAAAGCGTATTCTTGACCATTTGCATACGCTTACTGATTCGCTTGGAACTTCCGTTCTGTTCATTACTCACGATTTAGGTTTGGCCGCAGCTCGCGCACAGCACGTTGTTGTTATGTATAAGGGTCGTGTTGTTGAATCTGGTCCATCTTTGGACGTTTTGCAGCATCCGCAGCATCCTTATACTAAGCGACTTGTTGCTGCCGCTCCAAGCCTTGCTTCTCAACGAATCATTTCCGTTAAGGAGCATGGTGGTAATGCGGATAATTTGCTTGAGCATCACGTAGTAGGTGAGCAAACTCTTGAAAAGAGCGAGCATATTATTACAGTCGATCACTTAACCCGAGAGTTTAAGCTTCCTCGTAAGAAGGAGCTTTTCAAGGCTGTTGATGATGTTTCGTTCTCTATTAAGCGCGGAACAACGTTGGCAATTGTGGGTGAATCCGGTTCTGGTAAGTCTACTGTTGCAAACATGGTTTTGCGACTTCTTAAGCCAACAAGCGGAACTGTTACTTACGAAGGCAAGAATATTGCTGAATTAAAGGGCGTGGATTTGCTTGATTTCCGCCGTCATGTGCAGCCAGTATTCCAGAATCCTTATGGTTCGCTCGACCCAATGTATTCGATTTATCGTTCTATTGAAGAGCCTTTGCGAATTCATAAGATTGGCGATAAAAAGAGCCGCCAGAATCGTGTGCGTGAACTCTTGGACATGGTTCGTATGCCTGCTTCTGTTATGACTCGCTTCCCGAACGAGCTTTCAGGCGGCCAGCGTCAGCGCATTGCAATCGCGCGCGCAATGGCATTGGATCCGGACGTTATCGTTTGCGACGAAGCTGTGTCGGCTTTGGATGTGCTTGTGCAAGATCAGGTTTTGCATTTGCTTAACGATTTGCAAGCGGAGCGCGGATTGAGCTACTTGTTCATCACTCACGATTTGGCAGTGGTTCGTCAGATTGCAGACGAGGTTGTTGTTATGCAGCACGGAAAGCTTGTTGAGCATGCTACAACCGACGAAGTGTTTGATCATCCTCAAAAGGAATATACTCGCGATCTTCTCGACGCAATTCCTGGTGGAAACTTGGAGCTTGGATTAGATTAATTAAATAATACAAGCTAATAATAAAAGGTGCAGAGTTTATAACTTGGTTAATAACTAGGTTTATAAATTTCTGCACCTTATTTTTTGTTTTACGTAGCGTGCATATTTGTGTAACGCGCATATTAGAGTTAGATTTATGATCACAATTACTACTTCAAACTTAAATGGTATTCGTGCGGCCGAGCGTAAGGGGATGCTTGACTGGTCCAATTCTCACACTCCTGACGTGTGGTGTATGCAAGAAGTGCGCGCTCCGCAGGATGCAATCGACCCAATTATGACAAAAATTGAAATGGGATATCGCGCGTCTGAAAATATCGCAAATCCTGTAGAAAACGATAATTTTACTTATGCAAACGAAGTTTGCCGCATAAAAGGTCGAGCTGGGGTAGCGCTAGTAACATCACTTCCTGTAATTGAAAAACGCTACGGTTTGCCCGGCTTAAGTGATGATGTTGATTCTGGGCGATGGGTTGAAACTGACGTCCGTACCCCTGAGGGGTATGAAATTACTATTGCTTCAGTGTATGTTCACGCTGGAAACGTGGATGATCCGCAAAAAATGCAGCAAAAATTCCGCTTCTTAGACACAATGCTTATTCGCTTGGGTGAGCTTAGAGATATTGCTGCAAGTGGCGGAAATCAAGCGATTTTGTGCGGTGATTTTAATATTGCGCATACGCCGTTAGATATTAAAAACGCTAAAGCAAATGAAAAAAGTGCAGGATTTTTGCCGGAGGAACGCGCGTATATTGACCGCTGGATTAACGAGTATGAATTTGTAGACGTTATGCGCATGCTTGCGGGAGATATTCAAGGACCATACACTTGGTGGAGTCAGCGCGGCAAAGCTTTCGACAATAACGTTGGTTGGAGATTAGACTATCAGTTTGCAACGCCAGAAATTGCAGAAAGCGCTTGTGGCTTTGTGATTGATCGGGCTGAAAGTTATGAGGCAAGATGGTCGGATCACGCGCCTTTAACCATAAAATACGGTGTGTGATTATTAATCACATTAACTGAAATAAATAAAGTAATAGCATTTGCTCATATGCATATTTTCAGTGCTTTGTTTGTGATAATCTGGTGAAGTTGAGCAATTTACGATGATTAGCATTATGCTTATTGTTGTGCTTGTTGTTTTAAGAAATGAGGAATAATGGGCTGGTTATTTGGCCGAAATAAAGAAGTAGAATCTTCAAAAGATATAGATGAAGTTGTGAAGTTAAAAACTGGTCCATGGGATTTCAACGATGAAGATGCTCCTGATTTCAGTGATTATCTTGATTTTGGCTCAATTTATATTCCATATTTCCAAGGTATAGAATTACGCGTAAAAAAGCAGCGTGAAAATGATCAAGTAATTGGTGCAACAGTAACTTACGGATCGTCAAGTGTTGAAGTTGAAGCTTTTGCTGCTCCGAAATCTACTGGTATTTGGAATGAAGTATGCAAAGACTTACTTGACGGAAATAGCCAAGCTTGCACATCACAAGGCGAATTTGGAACTGAACTTTTGCTGCCTGTAAAAGTTGGAGAAAAGAGTATTACAACTCGTATCGTTGGAGTTGATGGTCCTCGCTGGATGCTTCGTGGAGTATTTTCTGGGCCTGCAGCAACAGAGTTGGCAGAAAATAATAATGAAACTAAGCAATTAGACGAATGGTTTAAGGGGATTGTTGTAAATCGCGGTGAAGAACCATTAGCGCCTCGCGATCTTATTCCTATGCATGAGCCATTAACTCGTGAAGAAAAAGAATCAGCGCATAGATTAGAAGAAAATAATGATGAAAGTAATAGTTCATCTGAAGAAAATGCTGATGACGCTTTAAAAAAAGAAGATAAGCCTTTAGGATACGATCAGCAAGTTGATGTAAAAACTACGCTTTCTCGCGGACCAATGTTTTCTGAGGTTAGATAGCAGTAAGTTAAGTAGCATAAGGATATCATCTTGAAGAAAAATAACGCTTATGGCAAAAAAAGTTCTGGGCTTGCTTCCCTTGCCTCTATCGGTTCTGACAGAAGCAACTTTTCTGTAATTGATTCCATAGGTGGTATTCGAGGAATAATCGAATCCATGCTACCTGGCTTATTGTTCGTTATTTGCTTTGTTATAACACGAAATGTGCAAACAACGGTTATTGTGGCAGCTGTGATTGCTGTTTTGCAAGTTGCGGTTCGTCTTATTCAAAGGCAATCTCTTATGGGAGCAATTAGTGGACTTGTTTCCATTGCAATTTGCCTTATTTGGGTGTGGACGAGTCATCAAGCTCGCGACTACTACATGATGGGCTTTATTACAAACGCTGTGTATGGTGTGCTTCTTGCGATTTCGCTGATTGCGCGCGTGCCAGCGCTTGGGCTTGTGATTGAGTCTATTCGTAAAATGCCTACTGAAAATTTTGGCGCGTGGCTTCACGAATGGCTTGATTACAGGCCACTTAAGCGTGCGTATATGTATGTTACTGGATTGTGGATTGGTGTTTTTGCGCTGAGACTCGTTTTGCAAGTGCCATTATATTTGACGAATCACGTTGTATGGCTTGGTACCGTTCGCTTGATTATGGGATTGCCGTTCTGGGCGCTGGCGATTTGGGTTTCTTACTTGATTATTGCAACGCCATTTATGCGTCTACATCATAAAAATCGCGAAGAAAATCAGCTTAACAAAGCGCAAAACTAAGGGGTAGTCTATGCAGGTGACGATGCGAATCGAGCGTTATGCAGATCAAGGAAGATGTGTAGGTCATCTCGAAGGACGCGTTGTGTTCGTGCGATTTGCGTTACCTGGTGAGCTGGTTGTTGTGCGCATGGATGAGCCGATGCGTGCAAAAGCGCACTTTTTTACTGGCGAAGTTGTAGAAGTTTTGGAGCCTAGCGCGGATCGTGTGGAGCCGCAATGGAAGCTCGCGGGTCCCTTGTCTCAGGGCGGCGGAGTTGGAGGAGCGGATTTAATTCACGTTTCTTTGCCTGGTCAGATTCGTTGGAAGGCTTCCGTAATTGCCAACCAATTCCAACGTTTAGCGCACATGGATATTGCGGAAAGTGATGTTAGCGTTGAGCGCATTCCAGGGGATGAGGAGCTTAACGGATTTAATTGGCGTACGCGCATGGAGTTGGTGGCGGATGATGAAGGGCGATTGTCTATGCGAAAGCGAGAGTCGCATGATCGCATTGCTATTGATACTATGCCGCTTGCGTCGCGCGCGGTTTTAGCAGTTGCGGATTCTTTGGATTTGTGGAATCGTACTTTCTCTCCAAATGCGCAAATTCGCCTTGCTGTTCCAGAGCCTCGAGTTGATGGTTTAGATTTTAATGATAAGTCTGCGCTTCTTAGTGCGATTGGCGAAAATTATGCGCTTATAGTAAATGATGAGTTGGTTGCAGGCTCAGCTTTGTTGCGTGAGCGTGTGCGCGTTGCGGCTGCTGGTGATTCATCGCGTATGCGTACTTTTGACTACGATGTTGACGCGCGCGGTTTTTGGCAGATTCATCGCGCAGCTCCAGAGCATTTAGTGAACTATGTTTTGGGATTAGTTCGTTCTGCGCTTGGTGGTCGCACTAAAAATACTGTTTTGTGGGATTTGTATTCTGGTTCGGGTTTGTTTACGATTCCTCTTGCGACTTTGGCTAATGTTGGCGGAGATTCTGCTGGTGATGCAGGTTCCGTTGGTTCTGCAGAGCCAGCCCGTGTGCTTAGTATTGAGGGTGCGCCGATTGCTGTAAAGAACGCAAGGCGAAATATTGGACGCGCTGGTCTTAGCAGGGATGTTGTTGAAGCTTTGCAAGGCGATGTTGCGCAAACGCTTGAATCGCAGGTGTTTAAGGCGAGTAAGTCATCTAAAATTGTGCGCCGATTTGCGCATCCAGATGTTGTTGTGTTAGATCCTCCGCGCGCTGGTGCTAAAGCTCAAGTTTGTAAGCAGATTGCGAAGTCTGGAGCAAGAGCTGTTGTGTATGTTGCTTGCGATCCGACCAGTCTTGCTCGCGATGTTGGCACGTTTAAAGAACTTGGCTACAGCGTTCAGTCTTTGCGCGCGTTCGACATATATCCCAACACTCATCATACAGAATCAGTGGCGCTCCTTTGCAAATCGTGACTGTTTCAAGATATCGTTTTGATGACATCTACTATGCGTGCAGTCTAGTTGCTGCGTTTAAGAAGTTGTTTGTTGGGAATTATACCGAATATGCAAACTATAGAATAGTTATTGTCCAAATGCATGAATGAAAACTGGACAAATGCTTGAATAAAAGTCCGCCAAATACTTGAATGAAAACTGGACAAATACTTGAATAGCTGATAAAGTTTACCTAACTAATAAGCATCGGAGGAGATTATGAAGGAGTATTTACCCAGAATTGCAGATAAATTGTTAGAAGAACGATTAGACGCAAAGGGAGCAATTTTAATTGAAGGGCCTAAATGGTGCGGAAAGACTACAACGGCAAAACAAAAGGCTAAAAGTTTTATATCTATGGATCTTCCTGATATGACGAAACAATATCAACAAATGGTAGAACTTTCTCCTAGTACACTACTTGAAGGAGAAACTCCAAGGCTGATAGATGAATGGCAAATAGCACCTAATATATGGAATGCAGTGCGATATGAGGTTGACAACAGAGATGAGTTTGGCCAATTTATATTAACGGGTTCGGCGGTGCCTAATGAATTTGATGACTCTATGCATACAGGCATAGGCAGAATCTCCAGGCTTTTGATGCGACCTATGAGTTTGTATGAATCAAAAGACTCAAGTGGTGAAGTTTCTCTTAGAGATTTATTTGAAGATAAAAATATTTCGGCTATTAATGAAACTAGTCTTGAAAAAATAGCCTTTTTAATATGTAGAGGCGGATGGCCGAAAGCAATTGGTTTAGACGAAAAACCGTCTTTATTTCAAGCGATAGATTATTACAAATCCGTTGTTTCTACAGATATTAGTAGAGTGGATTCTGTAAAAAGAGATAAAGAAAAAGCAAAAAGACTACTTAAATCTTACGCAAGGCATGTTGGCTCGCAAAGCTCACTAGAAACTATAAGACAAGATATGTTGGTCAATCAAGAGGATACATTTGATCAAGTGACTCTTTATTCTTATCTTGATGCCCTAAGAAAAATGTTCGTGATAGAAGACTCGCCTGCATGGAATCCAAATTTAAGATCTAAAGCGTCCATACGTACAACGGATACTAGATATTTTTCAGACCCGTCTATTGCAACTGCTGCTTTAGGAATTGGACCTAAAGATTTGTTATGTGATTTAAAAACTATGGGATTTTTATTTGAAAATTTATGTGTTCGTGACTTAAAGATTTATACGGACTATTTAGATGGAACAGTTTATCACTATAGAGATAAGAATGGTTTAGAATGTGATGCGGTAATTCATTTAAGAAATGGGTCTTATGGTCTAGTTGAAATTAAGCTCGGTGGAGATAAATTAATAGAAGAAGGTGTTAAAACTTTAAAAGATTTAGCATCTAAGATAGATACTGAAAACATGTCTAAACCTTCATTTATGGCAGTTTTATGTGCCAAAGCTCCTTTTGCTTATAAAAGAAATGATGGTGTTTGCGTAATACCTATTACTGCTCTAAGACCTTAATGTTTTTATGTTCACACATATGAGACTGCTGGTCTTACAAGAATCCAACGTATGAAGTGGATTTTCTTATTTCAAGCGCAGTCAACAGAGGCTCCATACCATTTCTTTTCCTCGCCATATTTTCTATACTTTTTTTGGGGGGGGGTCATGTGATTACCGATATTATTTTCGTTATCAAGCAGCATCCCAAAGGTGAATTTTAATTTTTTACGTTTACATTCCTATAGAGGATATTTTTGATGATTTTGAAAAGGGTATTTAGTGGACAGCTGCAAGCCCAAATGCTTGCGGTTATTTACATGGGAAGAGACCAGACTAAACAACTGGAAGAATTGTAATGTAAACGTGTTATCAAGCCAATCTTAAACCTTTTAACGATAGCTTTTCCTATCGTTAAAAAGTGCACCCACTTGCACTCAGGTGCGAAGTGGGAAAATACAGCTCGAATGTAAGTCTGTAGTGGAGTTTTTAGCGCAGAGTTGAGCATTAGATGACAACGCTAGCAAAAATACTTGACTATGACGTTGCGTAATACTTTATTCTAGTGATAAGTAAGGAGGTGAGATAGTGAAAACAGTGAATGAAGTCAGTAAGATAGCAGGAATTAGTATTCGTACTCTTCAGTATTACGACAAAATCGGTTTGTTAAAACCGTCTGCTTATTCGGAGTCAGGATATAGGTTGTATGGTGATGAGGATCTAAAGGTATTACAATCCATTTTGCTGTTTAAAGCTTTGGAATTTCCGCTCAAAGAAATTAAAGAAATAATAACCAGTGAGCATTTCGACAAAGATTTAGCGCTGGAACAACAAATCAAATTATTAATCCTGAAAAAAGAGCATTTGGAAAATTTAATTCTTTTTGCAAAGGGATTAAAAGCACTAGGAGGTAACTATATGAACTTTACAGCATTTGACACAAGCAAAATTGATGAGTATGCCAAACAGGCAAAAGAGTATTGGGGAGATACGCCGGAATTCAAGGAATTTGAAGCTAAAGAAAAAAGGAGAAACAGCGAGGAAACAAAAATGCTCCATCAACAACTCATGCTGATTTTTGCAGAATTTGGCAAGGTAAAATCACAACCCAGCGATTCAGTTGAAGTTCAGGCTTTGGTAAAGAAACTGCAGGAATTTATTACAGCTAACTTCTATAAGTGCTCGAATGAGATTTTATCCGGACTTGGCAAGATGTATGCTTCCGGTGGTGATTTTACGAAAAATATAGATGCGTTTGCAGGCGAAGGGACATCAGTATTTGTCAACAAGGCAATCGAATATTATTGCAAGTAAGTTTTATAATCGACTTATTGATTAAAAACACCTAATTAACTAATGTAGTGCTCCCAAAAGTTGGACCAAAAATCTAACTTTTGGGGATCATTACAAAAAGGTGCTTTAATTTTCTACCAGAATAAAAAATTGTTTTGTAGAAAATAGATTCTCAAACTTTTTAACGATAGCCCTTCCTATCGTTAAAAAGTGCACCCACTTTGCACCCAGGCTGTGAAGTGGGAAAATATAGCTCAAAAGGTAAAATGAAACCTGATTATTAGTATGTGCACGAGGAGGTGCTTAAGGAATGGATAATAAGAAGTTTATCGCAGAGACGAAAGATGTTCGTTTAACGGTGAAACGTGCTGATACCTTTGGTGTGAGCTTTGTTAACTGTGAACAAGATATATTGAGGGTTGAGGATGCGCAAAATGTTATAAGGCTTATTCAAACTAAAAAAGTTTCAGCTTCGAATTGGCTGAGGTGGTTTACTCAGGGTATGCCTGAAATTCTTGTGAGTTTGCCACATGATGTTGAAGTTTGTGAGGTTGAATCTGATTCTAATCAAGTGCTCATCACGGATATTGAGATTGGTAAGCTTTATGTAGAAGTGGGCAATGGCAAGGTAGAAGTTGTTAATTTGAAAGCGGATGATGTTTTTCTTAAATGTTGTAATGGGTCGGTTTCAGCAACAAACGTAGAAGTAACTCATGTTTGTACGCTTGATACGTTAAATGGCATGAGTATTTTAGAAGGAACAATCACCAAGGATGCAAGCCTTGAAGTAGATTGTGAGAATGGTGTCACCGAGGTTTCAGATAAGAAGAAGGTAAACTGTAAAAACGATGGTTTTGCGCATTACATGGTGCACTGTCTTAATGGGAAAGCTATTGCGAAGTAGCAGACATGTAGATCAAAAAAGAAGCAATAAAACTTGATATAAGTTGGAATTAGAGCGTATTATAGACATACCAATAAAGGAGTAAGCCGTATATGCTCTATGTAAAATTTGATGATTTCGAAGATGTTAGCGTCATGGGAAATGAGAAAGACCATGGAATGTTTATTCCAATTAAGGATGGAAATGTGTATGCTGAGTGCGAACGGTGCGGTGTAGTTGAAAGGATCGCCTCACCATGCGAATTCATTGCTAGCACATTTAGGTCAAGAGTGAACTTCAATGAAGGTTATGAACTTTGCGAGAAGTGCTTGCAAGAGGTTGAGTTTGTTACTGTCGCTTTGAGAACTGGAAAATTACCTAATCGAGAATTGAAATAACTGAAAAAGCAAAGCAGTGATAACCGTAGTAATACAGGAAAAACTAAACGTTAAAAGGTGCACACACACTTTGCACCCAGGGTGGTAAATGATAATTTAGGGAGGCGTTTTATGTCAGTAATTAAAATTGAAAACCTCACTTTCTCATATTATGGATATGTAAAACCCATATTTAAAAATGTATCGTTTTCCTTTGATACAAACTGGAAAACGGGTTTGATAGGAAGAAATGGAATTGGTAAATCAACTCTATTTAAGTTACTTTTAAATCAAGAAACTTATCAAGGCAAAATAAGCAAGGATGTTGAATTTATTAAATTTCCACCAAATATAAGCGATACTTCAAAATTAGGAATTGAGTTATATAAAGAACTAATATCAGATGATGAAGAATGGAAATTATTTAGAGAACTCAGTTTACTAAATGTAGATGAGAACCTTGTTTATAGGGAATTTGAAACGCTTTCTAAAGGAGAACAAACAAAAATCCTTTTAGCTATTTTGTTTACAAGAGAAGATGGCTTTTTACTTATTGATGAACCAACAAACCATTTAGATATGGACGGAAGAAAAATTGTAAGTGAATATCTGAAAAGTAAAAAAGGATTTTTGCTTATATCTCATGATAGAGATTTTTTAGATGGTTGTATCAATCATGTTATTTCTATTAACAGGAATTCTATTGATGTCCAATCGGGAAATTTTACATCATGGTATGAAAACAAAGTGATGAAAGACCAATTTGAAATTAGTCAAAATGAGAGATTAAGAAAAGATATTAAACGATTAAAAGAGTCTGCAAGACAAAGTCAAATTTGGTCTGATAAAATTGAGAATACTAAAAATGGTGTGAAAGTATCAGGTGTAAAACCAGACAAAGGACATATAGGTCATCAATCAGCCAAGATGATGAAAAAATCTAAGAATTTGGAGAATAGACAAAACAAGGCAATAGAAGAAAAACAGAGTTTACTAAAAGATATCGAAATAAAGGAAAGCCTATTACTGCATCCGTTACATCATCATAAAAATCCTCTAATATCGGTTAGCAATTTATCATCATGCTATGGAGAGAGACAGATATTAAGCAATGTAAGTTTCGAGATAAAGCAAGGCGACATAGTGGCTATATATGGGGGTAATGGTAGCGGAAAATCAACCTTGATTAAAATTTTATTAGGTATAAATCACGAGTATACAGGTGAGATAAAATTAGCAGGTAATTTAAAAATCTCGTATATTCCTCAAGACACATCTAATTTAACAGGTAGCCTAAATGAATATATTCACAAGCAAGATGTTGATGAAACATTGTGTAAAACAATTTTAAGAAAATTAGATTTTTCAAGAGAATTATTTGAAATGGATATGAAGAATTATAGTGATGGACAAAAAAAGAAAGTTTTAATTGCTGTAAGTTTCTCAAAGCCAGCTCATATATTTGTTTGGGACGAACCACTGAATTATATAGATGTAATATCAAGAATACAGATTGAGGAAATTATAAAAGAAGCAAAGCCTACACTCATATTTGTGGAACACGATAAGCGATTTGTAGAAGATATCGCCAATAAAATAATACAATTTTAAGTAAAATCCAAATCCCAGTTTGTAGTGCCTTAGACTTTTATCATCATACGACATTCCCCTTGCCAGCTTCTTTCCTGCAACGAACGTTAAGGCTCTTTTTTGATGCATGGTTATCATCAGGGTAGTCTTGATACATGTGAGATTGTCGTATTGATGTCACGGGCTTAATAGGTGGGTGCAAGTTTGCCCTTGTATAGCAGGGGTTTGCGAGGGCTATTGTTAAAAGGTTTAATGCGAAGCGGCTTTAAGCTTACTTCTCGCGGTTTTTGAGTGCGATTTTTCTGTATGAGGGAAGATATCAACGCTCTGGGGTCGAGTGCACAGGGTGTTAACGTTAAAAAGTGCACACACTTTGCACCCACCATGTGAAGTGAGGATATACAGTATAGTTTGCGTAATTATTTATCACGCAAAAAACATGATAATAAAATTTATACAAGCAAAAAGAGATGTTACTCAAATGGCATAATTGTAAAAAGTTACTTTATAACATTCTCCTATATCGTGGGGCTTAAATCTAAGCCCCACTTTTTATATTAAAAACTATTTTTTCAAATAAATAAAAGTCAAAGACTTTACATATTTAACGCTTATTCTTAGCTAAAATACCTGTTTTTAATATCATTTGTAAGCATACGCTGAACAAAAAAATACAAAACAATATATTGCATATAAAAGGTGAAATACTGCGCGCAATTATTGCGCCTAAGTTTACAGTAAATGTCGCAAAAATACCGATAATAATTCCTTCAGTAAAATGAGTATAATGGTAACGAGCATTAGCAATACTACCACTTATAACTGTAGGAAGCGTGGCAAGCAAAGCAGTTCCTCTTGCCATAAGGTCTCCCATGCCGAGCAAAAGTTGCACGCATGGCACTATAATTCCTCCGCCACCAACGCCTAAAATACCTGAAAAAATACCAGAAACAACGCCTATAAATATAAGACATATAGCTTTTAAAAAACTAACATTAAAATCTACATTTCTTAACGGAATCCAAACTTGACTAGAACATATAACTAGTAATACAAAAAGTGTAAAACACCAAGGAAATATTTTTTTAGGCAAAATATGTGAAAAATATACCCCAATTTGTGATCCGAAAACTGAACCTATTATTAGAAAAAATGCTGATAAAAATGACACTTTGCCGTTTAAACCGTAAACAATGCTTCCACAAAGTGACGTTATAATTATGGCAACAAGAGAAGTAGCAGTAGCATGACGCTGATCAAATTTCATAAAAACAGTTAATGCAGGAACTATCACCATTCCTCCACCTACACCGAACAATCCTGATAAGAAACCTGCTAATAGTCCAATGAAAACGATTAAAACAATATTATGGAAGTTATATTTGATTTTAAAAATATTTCTCAACATATATCTTTTCTTCACAAAATACCTCCTCGTACTTTATTCACTGCTTTTACTATATTATATGAAAAATAGAATATTTCTATACTAGTTCAATTGTAATTTATGTATTTATTTATCTAATTAACGTAAGTAATGGATAATAAGAAGTTTATCGCAGAGACGAAAGATGTTCGTTTAACGGTGAGACGTGCTGATACCTTTGGTGTGAGCTTTGTTAACTGTGAACAAGATATATTGAGGGTTGAGGAAGCGCAAAATGTTATAAGGCTTATTCAAACTAAAAAAGTCTCAGCTTCGAATTGGCTGAGGTGGCTTACTCAGGGTATGCCTGAAATTGTTGTGAGTTTGCCACATGATGTGGAAGTTTGTGAGGTTGAATCTGATTCTAATCAAGTGCTCATCGCAGATATTGAGATTGGTAAGCTTTATGTAGAAGTGAACAATGGCTTTGTATCCACTGGAGAAAGATAAAATTCATATTTAATGAAATTGACAATCAGGCCTTATGGAGGGTTTTATGGCTGAGATTTGGGATGCGTATGATAAAGAATTTAATAAATTAAAGAATATTACATTAGTGAGAGGAGAACCAATTCCTGACGGCATGTATCATTTGGTGGGCGAAGTAATTGTTAAACATATAGATGGTACTTACCTTATTATGCAAAGAGATTTTGAAAAGAAATTCGGTGGAATGTGGGAGTTGACAGCAGGTGGTTCTGCATTGCAATATGAAACACCATTAGAATGTGCAGTAAGAGAATTAAAAGAAGAAACAGGTATTGAAGCTTCAAAAATTATGGAGATCGGAAGATTTGTGCAGGATGTTTACCACTCTCTTTATGTTGAATATCTATGCGTAACCGATTGTAAGAAAAATGCAATTGCTCTTCAAAAAGGAGAAACGGTTAATTATAAGTGGGTAGATAAAAAGAGCCTTTTGGAAATGAGCCAAGACGAGTTAGTATCATCAAGGGCAATCAAACTTATTAAAACAGTAGATATATAAATTCAAGTTTTGCTGTTTGAGGGAAGATGTCTACGCTCTAGGGTCGAGTGCACAGGATGTTAACGTACTTCGCTTGCGTTGAAAGCACACTGTGCTTTCAACTTTGAGCAAGCTCAGCGAATCGATGTGCATTCGCGAATTATGTTATTCCTCACGGCTATTAGTAGCCGTTCGGCTGATTTGGCATGTAAAGTCCACTGGACTTTACATTTGAGCCAAATCACGCTTTGAAGGAGCTTGAAATGCGTTATGCAATTTCAAGCTCTGTCAAAGCGCCCATTCAAGTCGATTCGCCACTTTGCACCCAGCTGGTGAAGTGGTAAAATATAGCTCAAAAGTTAAAATGAGGCCTGATTATTAGTATGTGTACGAGGAGGTTTTTAAGGAAATGGACAAGCTCGTTCGTTTTTGCCGTGAAGTAGCGATGTTTGGCTTGACGGTTGCCTTAATCGCGATGCTGGTTGCCTTAATATGGGGTGGCACACTTGCTATTAGAATTGGTTTTACCTCTTTTGTTATTGGTGTCACAGTGATCTTGCTTAAGACTGTCCTTCGAAAGACTGATTGAATTTTGTTTGGTTCAAGTCAATAGTTGAATATCTCACGTTGTGTGACTATTACTGATTTCTGTCAGTAATAGTCACTTCTTTTTATGAATCTTAAAGTCAGGCTCAATGTCCGTCCTGTTTAGCCGGTGATTAGTTAGGGTTATCGTTAAAAGATTAACAACTGTATCAATGAAAATGCACGGAAATTGCAGAATCAGGATGAGTATGAGAAAAAATATACGAGTCTAGTGAACAGGTTTAATACTGTAGAATCAAGGCTTAAGGGAGTAAAGGCTCGCATTGTTGAAAAGCAGATGAGGCATGATGGAGTTGAATATTTTATCGAGGACTTGAAAAAACAGGACTTGTTAACAGTGTTCGATGAAAACGTCTGACTTAGCATGGTTTACTATCTAACCGTGAATCAAGATGGAAAGGTTGATATTATCTTCCTTGATGGGAGCAAAACAGAACTAAAGTGTTAAGCTTACAGGAAAAGTGTAAGGTAAAATAAAAGTATATCAGCAAGTCGCTGACGTGTTTTTTGCTGTTAAAAGAGTTACGGGTTGAGTATCAATGGAGAGAAGAGGGTGCGTCTGTCTAAAAAATTTAACATTTTGAAAGGAGGAATAATGGAAACAATAGTATCCGCTTTATTAGTTTTTGTTTCTACATCCATTGACTACTTAGTTGTTTTGACTATTTTATTCGCTAGTCAAGGAAAGAAAGGTTTGAAATCAATTTATGTAGGGCAGTATTTAGGTACAGGACTGCTTGTACTGGCTAGTCTTATTGCCGCTTACTTTTTAAATTTTATTCCACAAGATTGGATTATCGGACTCCTTGGTCTAATTCCGCTAGGTCTTGGTATAAGAGCAATTTTTGTGGATGAAGATATTGATGAAGAAGATATCGAGGGAAAAATTACCGGAAATGGATCAAAAATCTTAGCATTTACAAGTTTAACAGTGGCAATGGGTGGAGATAATTTAGGAATTTATATCCCCTATTTTACAGGAAAGAGTTTGATTGAGATTAGTATAAGTTTAGTAATATTTGCCTTAGGGATTTTGATTCTATGCAAATTATCTCAAAATCTCGCCTCAATTTCTGCTATCGGAGAGACTGTGGAAAAGTACGAAAAAATAATTGTACCTGTCGTGTTTATTGGACTCGGTCTCTATATATTGATTGAAAATGGAACTATTAATTATTTAATAGGTCAAGTCCTAAAAGTGGTGTAAATTCATTTCCTTCCCTTTATCTGCTATTTTTACGTTCAAACTCAAACGAGAAAATAAGCAGAGCTTCTCCACCGTCACGGCGCTTGATCGTACTATAAGATGCAGGAGGCTGATTAGGTGGGTGCATTTTTGCCCTTGTATAGCAGGGGTTTGCGATGGCTATCGTTAAAAAGTTTAGCGTGTGGCGGCTTTAAGCTGGGTTCTTGCGATTTTTGAGTGTGATTTTGCTGTCGAGTAGTTGTGCGCTCTAGTTGCTTATGTTTTGGGGAACAAAATGGTATAAAAATTGTAAAAAAGTTCCCTACATTATTTGATTTCTCACAGTAACGGTTTGCTGGTTATTCCAGGAAATAAGGTTTCTGAGTTTAAGAAGTTGCTTGTTGGGTATTATGAAGGTGAAGATTTGCAGGCTGTAACGGATGTATTTGCTTGCGTTAGTGAGGATGATTGGAAAGCACGGTGTGTAAAATACATGTCATCAAATCATAAAGGGCAAAATATTTAGTGTACGGAGCAATTCTTTTGCTGCGTGTTTTTTACTCGTAAAAGATAAGTTGACCATTTTGGGCGTAATTTTAAAGTTGAACTTGAAAATTACGCCCAAAATGTATACCCTATTATGAAAAGGGAGTCTTTTATGATAAAAAGAAAAGTTGCTGAAAAGTTGGTACAAGTTTCCAAGCAAGTGCCTGTAGTTACTGTAATTGGACCAAGACAATCTGGTAAAACCACCCTAGTAAAGGAGTGTTTTCCAGAATACAATTACGTCAATTTAGAAGATCCTTTTACTAGAGCGTTAGCTACAGAAGATTACCGAGGATTTTTTGCAAGCTACAAAGAACCTCTTATTATAGATGAAGTTCAGCGAGTGCCTGAGCTTCTTTCAGCAGTGCAAGTTATGGTTGACGAGGACAGAGAGAGAAATGGACGATTTATACTAACTGGAAGTCATCAATCAACCCTGCAAAAAGAAATTTCTCAATCTTTAGCAGGTAGAACGAGCATAGTAACGCTTCTCCCATTAAGCATGGATGAACTTGCCGAAGATGGACGTCTAGGTAAATTATCTGCCGATAAGTTATTGATTCAGGGTTGTATGCCTGAATTGTATAGAGAAAATTCAAGAGAAAGCAGTGTGTATTATCGCGATTATTTGAATACCTATGTGGAAAAAGATTTACGCGAAATGTTGGAAGTTAAGAATTTGGATAAGTTTCTACGATTCTTAACCTTGCTTGCAGGCAGAGTTGGGCAAGTTGTAAATTTGTCTTCTATGTCTGGAGATGTTGGCGTTTCATCTGCAACTTTGTCGCAATGGCTGTCAGTACTTGAGGCATCTTATATAGTCTATAAGTTACAGCCATATTTTTCTAACATTTCAAAGCGGCACACCAAATCGCCAAAAATCTATTTTACAGAAATTGGATTGGCTTCATACTTATTGGGAATTGAAACAGAAAATCAAGCGAATAGAGATCCGTTACGTGGAAATCTTTTTGAAAATCTAATCGTTTCGGAAGTCCTAAAATCTCGATTGAATGAGAATAAAACTCCTCAGCTGTTTTACATGAGAACAGAAAAAGGTATAGAAGTGGATTTGATTATAAAGAAAGAAAATGCTTTATATCCAATCGAAATAAAAACATCAATGACACCTAATAGATCGTTTTCTAAGAATTTGCTATCTTTTGTAAATGCAGAAGAAAATGCAAAGAACCCTAAAATTATTTACACAGGACAGTCATACCCACAATTTAATGGCGTTGAGTATGTTAACTTCAAGGATACGAAAAACTACCAGATGTTCTAGATGACGTTGATGTAAATGCTTTTATGTAAATGCTTATGCATGTCAAGCGAAATAAACAGACGGTCGTTGCTATGGGATTGAAATCTCTACGAACTGAGTCATCTGTGCTGTGTGGCTTTACTGGTGTATTAGTAGGACGCTTGGCGGATTTTAGTTCCGATGTTTGGCGGCGTTCGTTAAGATGATTGGAAAGCGCTGTGCAAAAATGAGAGAAAACAAATTGGCGGTCGGTTGCGCTCATTTGTCGGCAGAAATTGCGCTTTCAACGGAAATTGCCAATCGCACTTGCTACTACGCAACTGCTGTTTCATCTATAATTTCACCATAATCATGATGAATCCGAGTTTGAAATGGAGATGTTTTTATGATTTTAGCAGATAAAATATTGGAACTGCGTAAACAAAACGGTTGGCCGTTGGCTGCATTGACTTACGGAGTAATAGAAGTAGTGCTCAAAGTGTGGAGGCTTGGAAAGAAATAAGTGACTTTCAGCGTCGATTTTGTGGCGAATAACAGGTGTTATCCAGACGAAATATGGTATGCTTGCGCTTATATTACCCCCCCCCCCAAGGAGTGAAAGTATGATTAAAAATGTCGTACATATAGGCTTTAACGTCGTGGGTGTGGACATTTTTTAGACAGCCACACCCAGCCTTCTTCTGTTCTCGATAAGATTTATTCCTCCAAGTTATCAAGTCTCTTATTTGATGGCTGGTGAAGAGACTCGTAGTAGGGAATTTGGTGTTTATCGGTTGGTTAAGGATAATTATCCTAAATATGTTTTATTGATGGATACAATGAATTTTTCGCAAGAAGGTATTATACACAAATATTTACCAGATTTTCTAAAGGAGTAAACTATGGAACATAATTGCGGATTTATTAACGATAAAAAAGCATTTAGATATAGAGCAGCAGCCATCATAGTCGAAGAAGGTTGTGTGCTATTTGCAAGAAATGATGAGGACGACTATTACTACTCAGTTGGCGGAGCGGTTCACATGGGCGAGACATCAGAAGAAGCCGTCAAGAGAGAAGTATTTGAAGAGACAGGTCTTAATTATGAAGTAGATCACCTTGCCGTCATACACGAGAACTTCTTCATCGGCAGCTCTGGCTTAAAAGGAGTAGACTTCCATGAGCTGACATTCTACTACATGATGAAACCCATGGGCAAAAGAGATTTTACGAGCCAAAGCACTACAGAGTCAGGTGCTAAAGAGACAATGCATTGGTTACCTATAGATGAGCTTGATAAGTGCAAGGCTTACCCGACATTTATGAAAGAATATCTTAAATCGGAGCATAGTGGAATAGAGCATATAATTTCAGATGAAAGATATTAATGAATCCAGCTATTATGGCAAGAGATCGTTACATAAACATTATTTCTTAGAAGATTATGACAATAATAATGTGTTTGATATTGAAGAATATATAAAGAGAAAAGGCAAGGTTAAGCTTAATAGAAGGTCAAACACTCACTTTGGTGTGAATTCATTTCCTTCCCTTTGTCTGCTATTTTTATGTTCAAACTCAAACGAGAAAATAAGCGGGGCTTCTCACCATCACGGCGCTTCACCGTGCTATAAGATGCAGGAGGCTGATTAGGTGGGTGCATTTTAGTCCTTGTGTAGCAGGGGTTTGCGAGGGCTATCGTTAAAAGGTTTAATGCGAAGCGGTTTTAAGCTGGGTTTTCGCGGTTTTTGAGCGCGGCTTACTATTTTCAGTCGAGTGATTATTAATTTGATTGCTTGTGTTTTTGGGGAACAAATCGGTGTAGAAATTGTAAAAAAGTTCCCTACATTATTTGATTTCTCACGGTAATGGCTTGTTGCTTATTTCAGAAAATAAGGTTCCTGAGTTTAAGAAGTTGCTTGTTGAATATTATAAAGGTGAATATTTGCAGGTAATTGCTTCGTTTATGAGGGAATATCGTTGGAAGTATTAAACGTGCATGACGATATTAATTCTTCTGGTTCTTCTGTTTCGTGAATCTTACTGTTTATGAAAAGTATAGTTTGCTAGTAAATGAAGAGATTAGTGTCGATAATCTAGACAAATTAATACGAAAAAGTAATATATTTATTAAGATTATTACAGTAATCAGAGTGAATTGTAGATCTTGTTTGCTTAATAATCTGTTTTATAATCATTTAATCCAAAGTTGTGTTAATGAAAAGGAAGGTAATGGTGTTATGAGAAGTAAAACTATTTTTTGTAAAAACATTTTTCAAAGTTGTCTTGTTATGCTTCTGCTGCTAGGTTCTCTCTTTTCTCTTGCGGGATGTGCCGACGATGATGAGAAGGCGGCGCTTGCGTCGTATCATTGGGAAACAGTGGCGGTGTCTCAAGAAGAGTTTCGTATACCAGAAAACTATATGAATAAGGATGAGTTGTATCTCTTTGTGTCACGAGATATTCTGGATTCTCATTATGATTTGTCTAAAGTCACTCTTGGAGATAAGCCCGTCAAATTAGTTGACTCACAGTTTAATTTGCCTAGTTCAGGGTATAAAGCTTTATTTTTAGTTGGTAAATTTGATTTAAAAGACAAGTCAAGTTCTGATGTTCTTAAAGTACCAGGGATTAATAAAACAGGTAATGTTGCTATAGGTTATAAGAAGAAATAGTAATATTTTGCACTAAATTATTAGTGAGAATGTTGAAAGCGTATATATCAGTCAAGACATCCTATTCATGTAAATTGTATTGCAATATGCGATACAGTATTTTATGGTGTGTTTATGGAGATTGGTTGATATGGCAGTTACTAAAACAGCGAATGTGAATGTGAGAATACAAGAAAATATTAAGCAGCAGGCGGAGCAGATTCTGGAAACTATTGGAATTACTAGGGCTACTGCTATTGACATGTTTTATCGTCAAATCATTCTTAATAACGGTATTCCGTTTTCGCTTACTATTCCAAAGTCGCTTCCAGCACAAGATGATATGGATGAGAAAACGTTTAACGCGTTGATGGATAAAGACTATGATCAGGCGGTTCAAGGTGATAGTTATACGATAGATGATGTTTTTGAAGATCTTGAACGATGATAGGAACAGAAAAATGTCAGATTCATCGATGAAAGAGAAGGAAAAGCAGGAACATACTCCCAGAGAGGAGAAAAATCCACTATATTGTGAATCACATGAGCAAATATGTGAGAACCTTAACAGTGCAAATAAGGAATTGCCAAAGTATAAGGTTTTGCGGCTGAGTGCGGAAATCTTTTCCATCTTAATGATTATTGGAACTGCTTTTATGGCGTCCAATAAGCTACAGCTTTTTGGATGGATCACTTATTGTTTTGCAATTCTGTTTCTTGTTGGAGTTTCTCTTATTTGGGTTATTTGTGTTATTTGGCAGCGCAATATACATAGTCGTTTTAGGAGTGCGAATGTAGAGCGTAATAAATCTTTTCTTAGCTATGGTAAGCAACGGTGGGAGGGTAGAATCTCGCTGATTCTTTGTTGCTTTTTTGTGTTAAGTGGTATTCTAACTGCATTCTTTGGAATAACTGCGGTACGTCTTCCAAATCAGTGGCTTTTGCAGACTTGGGCGTATGTTATATGCGCGGCAATGCCAGTTGTTTGGATGATTACGATTGCTCTTGTATGTGTCTTCTATAATCTCTATCTTATCTCACTAGTACGGAAGATAGGTATAAGAATTGTACTTCGTTGTCTACATGTTCTACTTTGTGTATTGATTATCTTAGGTCTTGGATTTTTTGACGTTTTGTTTATTGTTGGCAGATATTCTGTGAAACAAAATGATAATGGTACATACACAGAGCACGTGGATGATATGTATGCTCCTTTTGAGTATTATCTTTATAAGTCTGAAGGCCCATTTTTCCTTAAGTATCTTCGACCAATGAAAGATTCAAGTGATATTGATCCAAAAATAAGTGAATCTGAGTGGTATAGCAGAATCGATCGCAATAACAGGAAAGATACAAGATTAAAAGATACAAGATTAAAGGCTGAAGAGCCAGATAAAAATTACGATTTGCATGATGCCGCTGAGCGTGATTTAGAATCAAAGAAGGAAAGAAATGCAGCGCTTAAGATATTTGATAAGTATTTTGCGGCGAAAGGATTTACGTTTAAGGAGAGTTATACTGCGAAGGGGGATATGTATTTTGTTCTGAGTGAAAGCCGTTCGGACATTACCTATCTGCAGTATAACAGGGATTCTCAGGATGGAAAATGTGGTCTTTATATTCTGTTTAAGGTTTCAAAATCTTCAAATGGAAGCTGGTCGCCGAGTGATGCTCATATGCAGAACACTTATACTTATGAATATAGCACTGGAGTAATTGCAAAGAGCAGTAGGGCATATTGGTAGTAGGGCAGAGTGGTAGTAGGCAGAATTGTTGGATGCCAGAATCGAAGAGTATCTGAAGATTGCCAGATAGTGATTGTCAGATAGTGATTGTCAGATAGTAGAATCCATATTTGCGTGCTCTAGTTGCTTATGTTTTAGGGAACAAATCGTAGCAATAATAGTAAAAAGTTCCGTATTGGAGATAAAGAATTTATGAAAGTTGGTTTTCTTCGTAATAAGTAGTAAATGGGTGGATGGGTCTGGTTTTAATATTTTTTCTCATAATATTTGTTGATAAAAAACATGATTAATGGAGAAAAGGCGACTGAAATAGCTAAAAGAGCAGCTGGCAAATATGCTTTTGCGATAAATGCAATTATGGCAATTATTCCCATTAGGTGCATTAGTATGAATGCCATTGTTGCATTTACTTTATCTTTGATTTTCTCGTTTCTTTCATCGTTCACATTTATTTTGTAGGTGTGGTCTTTTTTCATCATCTTATAGTGCATGATTTTTACGTGTGAAAGTGAGATAGTTGCAACAAAAATAACTGATAGTACAATTTCGACGGATTCGTTCAGTTTAAGAGTGAGTGCAAGAATTAGTCCGCAAATTCCTATTACATATCCTATGTACCAAAAATTCTGGTTTTTTTGTTTTTTCATTTTTTATCTTCCTCGTAGATAAATATTTCTTCGATTGTTAAATCAAAGTACTTAGCAATTTTGTATGCCAATATGATTGACGGGTTGTATCTTCCATTTTCCAAAGAACCGACTGTTTGTCTTGATACTTCGAGTGCGTCAGCAAGTTCTTCTTGTGTTATGCCTTTTTCTTTTCTAATTTGTTCAAGTCTATTTTTCACATTACATTCTCCTTCCTAATGGAAAGCTAGCTTTACATATAGGATAATCTTTTCGAGAGTAAATGTCAAGTTAGCTTTCCATTGTATTGAATAAAGATGTGGTGAGCACTTGTCGTGAGTTTTTCTTTGCTTGTGCTTATGCTAATGCAGTGACATTGCAATGCCAATGCAATGTTGTATAATCATTGTAAGAAATAAGGGGTGATTGTATGGCGAAAACAGCTAACTTGTATACTCGTATTGATCCGGAGTTAAAAGAGCAGGCAGAGTATATATTGAATTCTTTGGGTCTTCCTCCTTCGAGTGCTATTACCATGTTTTATAAGCAGGTTGTTTTACAGCAGGGGCTTCCTTTTGATGTGAAATTGGGTTATAGAGAGCCGCGTGATGTGAGTTCTATGACTCAAGGTGAGTTGAATGATGAGTTGGAAAAGGGGTATAAGTCGGTTTTATCTGGTAATGTGAAGCCTGCGGATAAGGTTTTTGAGTCCTTGCATAAGGAATTTAACTTATGATTTACTCGGTTCACATTTCGCATGAGGCTGAAGAAGACTTGCGTGGTATTTATGCTTATATTGCGTTTAATTTACTGTCTTTGAAAAACGCGCAGGGGCAGGTAAATAGGTTGGAGAAAGCAATATTGAGTCTTGATGAGTTTCCTCTTGCGCATCGTTTAGTTAGTTTTGAGCCATGGAGAAGTAGAAGTTTAAGGTTCATGGCGTGTGATAATTTTCTTATTTTTTATTTTGTTTTTGAAGAAAAGCATGAAGTTGTGGTTTCTCGTGTGCTTTATGGGAAAAGAGATATTGAGAAAGTTATAAATGGCAATTAAACCTTTTAACGATAGAAAGTGGTTATCGTTAAAAGGTGCACCCAATATCCATTCTGTGCACTCAAAAAAGTGTAGATATACTACCGGTACTTTTCTAGCCCAAATCGCGCATTAGTTGTTTGTGTCGTTAACAATACTTTCTATATTTCTGCCTGAGTAGAATATGCGAATAACTGTTACAGTCATTTGGTTTTCGTCTACTTGGTAGAAAACAGTGTAGTTATCGATTGAAACTCTGCGTATTCCTTTAGAACACCACGGCTCCCAATTAACAAGTGTATATCGCATAGGCATAGTCTCAAGAGAACGTATAGCATGCTTAATGCGGTTGACTTGTTTTTTCGCAGTTTTTGGAACTTGTAAATTAAAGCGAATGTATTCGTATAGTTCAGTGAGATCAAGGAACGCTTGCGGAGAATAAATGACGCTATAGGTTGTGCTCATACGCCGTATTCCTTAGTGAAGAATTGGTCTACTTCATCTGCACTATATTGTTTGCCAGTCGAAATAGAGTCGATGCCTTTTTGTAATTCTTTATCCAACTCGGCTCTTGTTAAGCTGCCTAAAGCAGTAGGCGTATTAACTGGCAAGCGGAGTTCAAACGGCATGCCTTTTTGTAAAACAATTTGACTATAAAGCATTTGAATCGCAGAAGACGGTGTTATGCCAAGCTGGTTCAAAATGTTTTCAGCGTTTTCCTTAAGATTTGTATCGATTCTTGCATATACAGCGTTCGTGTTTGTCATTGTGTTCGCGTCCTTTCTGACCTTATTTTACAAAATGCTTGCAAGCATACGCAAGCATATGAAAGCAAAAGTTTAATCACTATTCAGATTATGACTCCACATTGTTGTATCTTCGGATTCAAAATCAAGCTATTAAGCCAATCTTAAACCTTTTTGCAATATTTTCTTATCGTTAAAAAGTTTAGCGTGCGGCGGCTTTAAGCTTGGTTAGTGCGATGCTAGATGCGATTTTGCTATTTTATCAGTTATAACTTATAAATTATCGATTTTATCATTAAATTTCACTTATAGGTGTGATGAACTGTGATTAGTTAAGAGGTTGTAAGTGTATTCAAAAAGCCTGCACTTATTGGAAAAATAAAAAAATTTTTCTTTAATAAGGCTTGTATGTGTGGTTTTTCTTTTTAATAGTAATACTATTAAAGCTAAACAGCCTGGTATGGATTCTAATTTTATTAGAATCACATATTAAGAATAAGGGGAACTTATGAAATTAATTAGACCAGATAGTAAATATATTCAAGGTTATATAGAAGCAAATGAAGAAGATGAAATTTTTAGGCCGAATGCAGAAAGACGTTTTATACACCCTGAGACAATTATAGAGAGTTCTTATAACTATGAGCATGGTATAAATTTACCTGAAAATTATGTTAAAGCTACTACATTTTGGTTGATAGATAATGAAAAATTTATTGGTGAAATTAATATTAGGCATGAATTAAATTCTTTTTTAATTAACTATGGTGGTCACATAGGATACGAAGTTAGGCAATCTGAATGTATGAAGGGCTATGGGACAAAAATGCTTTCTATGGCACTTACATATTGTAAAGAGACTTTGAATCTGCATAAGGTTTTGATTACATGCGATGATGACAATATTGGCTCGATACGAGTTATAGAAAATAATGGTGGAATTTTAGAAAACAAAGTGAAAAATAGCTTATCAAGAGGAAATGTTACGACAAGAAGGTATTGGATTAATATATAGGAGAAGATGATGAGTGAGACGAAGGTAAGGCCAGTGCTTTTTAAGCATGCTTTTTGGGGTCATGTGATTACAGAAACTGTTGCTGGCGTTTGCGCTCTTATTATTGCGTTGCTTGTGCAGCAGTTCGTAGGGCACCGCGTACTAGGTTGGGAAACTGTGGTCATACTCGCGTTGAGTGTTGTGTTGTTTTCGCTGCTAAGTACAGCGTATCTGCAGTGGGATAGGCATCGTAGACCAGATGACGGGTCTGGTGATTTGCTTATCGGAATCATCGATTTTGTGCTCAGGCTTCTGGTGACTTCTGGTATTGCTTTATTGCTTGTTTCCAATACTACGCTGCTAAGCATTATTATTGGTGCAGCGATTACTAGTGTGTTGCTGTTTGTTTTTGAAAAGCCTTGGCAGCCAGGTATGACGGATGCGCAATTACAGGAAGCTTCAAAGAAATCTGTTGAGCTTGGCGTTCAAATGCTTGAAGAAGAGCGCGTAAAGCACGCCGAGGCGAGAAACAAGATTGCATTACAGCATGCGAGCGAAGGTAAAACAGACACTCCTAGAAGTACGTCTCTAACATTTTCCTCGTTAATCGTTGCGAATATGCTGATGGAAGCAGTATATGCTGTTGTTACATTTTTGCTTGCATTGATGCTGCAATGGTGGATGCTTGGTACTATCGCTGGCTGGCGAACGCTACTCGTCATATTCTTGGGCAATATGCTATTTTCTTGCGCGGCGGCTGCGGTTATGGTTCTGATGGGTGCATTGAAGGCTGATAAACAGAAATGTCTAACAAAAAGTTGGCCTTTCTTAGTTATTGTTGTACTGCTTCGACTGCTGATTTTCGGTGTTCTCGCTTGGCTTCTTACACCGAGTTTGGCATGGGTGAGCGTAGTTGTTGGTATTGTGCTTACCGATATTATTTTCGTTATCAAGCAGCACACTAAAAGGTGAATTTTTAATTTGTTTCGTTTATAATAGAAACAAATGTAAAAATGATAAATTTATCGACTATAATCGAAAAAGACTTGCAGCTGAGAATTTGGTGTTTATCTATGCACCCAGGGTGGTTTATGCAAAAGTAACTATAAAAGTAATTACAATAGAAGTCCAAAAAAGTCCTAGTTTTTGCTGCAAGAATCCCCGTGAAAGGGATAGCATAACCCTATTTCTATTTGTTACAAGTAAAACTTAGAACACCTTATACATTTTATGTGTTATCAAAAATAACAACAACAATTGTATGGCAAAAAATTATTGGATAGAATGAGTATTAAACCTATTTGGTGTTCGACTCCGTGTAGTGAGTGAGGAGGATATTCTCATGTACAAGGTTCTTATGTTCGTGCTGAAGTTGGTTATGTTTACAGCTGTGAATTTTATGTTCCTTTACTTGTCGATGGTGGTATTCGGCCATGATTTTGGTGTGATGTTCAAAACGTATGGAAATGCGCTCGGTCCGCTTATGTTTATGCTTGCTTTGATGACAACGATGTCGTTGCCTAATGAAGGAACTATTTTTGAGGGTAAGCGGCAAAAAAGTGTGTCTAAAAACCCGAGTTTTCGTTGAAATACCAAGGAAAACTTGCTGTAGTTAAGCTAAAAAAGCTCAACATTTAGTATTACTTGACATTGAAAACAAAAGGGGCTTAGGACAATTTTTAGACATTTTGCGCAACCATAGCACGATGTTCCATAATTGTCTTTTAAGCCCCATTTTATTTCTGTGGTTGTTGTAAAAATCAATATAAGTATGAATAGCTTGACGTAATTCTTCTGTGCTATCCCAGCTACTGCGACTTAGATAACAAATTGCGAAAAAGTTATGCGATGAGAACGTTATTTGCAATTTTTATATTGCGAGCATGCTGTTAGCGATTAAGCCCTCACTTTGGTGTAAATTCATTTCCTTCCCTTTATCTGCTATTTTTATGTTCAAACTCAAACGAGAAAATAAGCGGGGCTTCCTACCGTCACGGCGCTTGATCGTACTATCTGATGCAGTAATGCGAACATAAAAATCGTGTATGACAGTTAAAAAATCCCATTCATGTAAAATTGTGTTGCAATATGCGATACAGTATTTTATGGTATGTGTATGGAGGTTGATTGATATGGCATTCGTGAACTTAACGTTGTACATCAGTCTTGCAACAACGCTTTCTTAAGGTCTTCCATAGAGGAATACGATGGTACGTTAGGCTCTCTGGAAATTCTTTTGGCTTCTTGCATGGCCGCTAATGTTTCGGTATTAAACTTTGGGATTTCTACTTTAAAAGGAAGTCCTCCATGCAAAACGCATTGGCGTAAGAAGATGTTTACGGCACTTGACATATCGATGCCGAGTTTGCTAAACAGTTCATTTGCTTCTGTTTTGACATTACTATCAATACGAATTTGAGTAGGACTTGTTGTCATAGTATTAGCTCCTTTTAAGACGATTATGATACGAACGGTATACGTTGTCAAGCGATAAATAGGCAATCACAAGCGTCGAGACTATAGTATTGATGTCAAGGGCAGATTAGGTGGGTGCATTTTTTAGGCTTTGTGCTTTTTGTTTCTTCTTCGTAAAAACTCTTTAACAATGATTGGAATTATAGTTGGGATACATTCAAGAGTAATAAAAAATGTAATGTACGTGCAAGTCCAGCTACTACCCAATTGCCGAGGAGACTCTTGTAATATCAATAAATCAATAGCAGGGGCGATAAGCGCGATAGCGATGGTTTTACAAACTCCTAAGTTTTCGAGTGTTTTTTGATTGACAACAATCGAGTAAAGAAGAATTTTTGTTAAACCAAGTGCATGAGCTATAACAATGAGTAAAAAGGGTGAGTCATAAACAATTTCCCAATCGAGTGATTTAAGAGAATTGATAATAAGTCCTAAAAGAGGGAGTAATAATGAAAAAAGGAATAATCGTATAGCTTGATATACAGATTTCTTCATAACTAACCTCCTTAAATTTATATAGTCAAGTGGATGCCTACTGTCATAGACAGACTATTTTTCACTCATTTTACGTTAATTTATCTTACTTAGAAAGTTGGGATAATCATGTCCGATTAAAATCTAGCGGTCATTGTCAGACAGGACTTAAAGAACTGGATAAATACGGCATTGATTATCATATCGTGAAAACATATCCATGGGGTGAGGGTTGGATATGTGCCGAATTATAAGGCATCGAAAAAGAAGAATGGTGTTAATCAAGCGTGGTTTTCGGCTAACTGAACAAGTAAGGACATGGTCTTTTTGTTACAACATCTAGGTTTTCGCAGAAAGATAAAGATTATTCTTACAATCATCATATTATTTGGTTGATGGTGTGAAGCTTGCAAATCTTATGATTAAGCATAATTTTTGTGTTTCAACAAGAAAAACGTTTGAGATTAAAACGATTGATACTGATGCTTTGCTTGAATATCAAAATGAGTAGTATTTTTATGTAAGTTTTGTGCTTTGATTTTGTTATGTTTTAAGTTTATTGGCTGTTTTCTTACGGTTTTTGAATGCGATTTGGCTTTTAATATTACGGATGAGTGCAATTTGCTAATGCTGATGTAAATGCAGTGACATTGCAATGCCAATGCAATGTTGTATAATCATTGTAAGAAATAAGGGGTTATTATATGGCGAAAACAGCTAACTTGTATACTCGTATTGATCCGGAGTTAAAAGAGCAGGCGGAGCATATATTGAATTCTTTGGGTCTTCTTCCTTCGAGTGCTATTACCATGTTTTATAAGCAGGTTGTTTTACAGCAGGGGCTTCCTTTTGATGTGAAATTGGGTTATAGAGAGCCGCGTGATGTGAGTTCTATGACTCAAGGTGAGTTGAATGATGAGTTGGAAAAGGGTTATAAGTCGGTTTTATCTGGTGATGTGAAGCCTGCGGATAAGGTTTTTGCGTCCTTGCATAGGGCATAGGGTTCGTGTCGTGTGATAATTTTCTTATTTTTTATTTTGTTTTTGAAGAAAAGTATGAAGTTGTGGTTTCTCGTGTGCTTTATGGGAAAAGAGATATTGAGAAAGTTATAAATGGCAATTAAACCTTTTAACGATTGCTCGCTTCTATTGATAAAAAGTGCACTCATTTTGCCACACATCTGTTTATGTATGGAAATAAAATCTTGTGGATTATTGGATGATTTTTAGCTACAATCATTCTATAGGCTGCATATCTGCATTCTTTGTCCATAATTTACATCCCGTCAGTTTTATTAAACTCAAGGATGATTTGTACTCCGAGATGAATAAATATTGGACAGATGATGGTGAAGCATCGAGCGAAGATTGAGCATGAGAATCGTAGCCGCAATTAGGTAAAGATTAAGTTGTAGAGGAGGCATAAAATGAAGCATATCAAGCATTATACTTTTTTGACTATGGTAGTTTGTCTTATATCACTTATCTCAGGTTGTAAGAGTCAGAATAATTTTAGTGATAATAATAGAGAAGTAAAAACAGAAAATCAAAAGTCTGCAAGGAATGAAAAGCACTCAGAAAATAATGAAGATGTTGACTGGAAAGAGGTAAGTAAAAATGGTGTTGATGAAACTTTGCTCATAAAAAACATAGATGAAAAGGTTCTCACATATGTGGCTAAACAGTTACAAAATCTATGCGACGAGATTGGTGAAAAGGGGGTTAAAAATAAACACTATCGGCTGACAGGATGGTATAACGATGTAATATATTCTAAACAATACAAGAGTGTTGTGTCGTTGGGTAAAAAAGCAATGAAACCATTGTTCCTAATAATATATAAAAGCAAAGAGGCTGGAATGTATGAATGGGTTTGTAGTAAAGCGTTAGATGAAATATCTGGTTTTGATTTCTCGGGATTAAACAATGGTGTAGGCTGGAGTAATTCTAGAGAATTTTTAAAGGCATTTACCGATAAAATTATTGAACAAAAAATTAGCAAACAAAAAAATTAACAACTCTCTGTTTACAATTGTCTTGGACGCTTACTAGACAAGGTGAAACTGAGTATTATCAAGTCTATTATTTGTGATTGCTACTGGAGAAACTCGTAGTAGTTTTAGGATAGTTTCTCACGGTTTTAGATGCAAATTTTGCTTTTTTTTTAAACAAGAGTATGGTGTTATTAAATTTGTCAAATAAGCTATTGGATTTGTGTAGTTTGTAGTGAATTATTTAAGTTTGGTAGCAATTTGAGAGTAGTTATGTAAGTTTGCATGTAAGTATTCATGTGAGTTTGCATTATTTTGCAAGAGTTTTAGAGGAGAGTTGGTTGCTGTGAGGTCAATTTTTAGCAAGAATAATATTTTTATTCGTATGAGATCTATTAGTCCGGCATTGCGCTGGGCTTTGGTTGGTTTCTGTTTTTCTATGCTTGGCAATCAGGCGTATGAAGGATCGGTTTTGCCTTCGATTATTATTGTGGGCTTGCCGGCTTGGGTGATTGGTTTTCGTAAGACTTTTATGACGGTTGCCGATTTTCTTTCGCCATGCTCTGGTTGGATTGTTGATAAGCTTGGCGGTTTTCGTGCTCTTGCTATGACTGAAGGCGTAGAAGGCGTGCTCAGTTTACTACCGCTTCTTATGTTTGGTTCTCCTGCGTGGAAGTGGTCGCTTGTGGCTCTTTCTTGCGCATTGTTGATTACTGGTCAAGTGATTGATATTGCTAGCGAAGTTTTCGAGGTTGATGCTGCCGGCGGCGATGACGGCATGATTGTCAACTACAGTGGCATTGTGAGCGTTTTGGCGAGTGTTACAGGAACCTTACTCGGCTCTCCGCTTGGATCTTGGATTGCAAGCTGGTCGATTCCTGCGGTTTTGGTTTTCTCGTCCGTGACTTCTTTTGCGGCTTGCGCTACGCGATTTATTATGAAACAAGACATTGCGCAAGCGTCTAACGAAGTAGAGGAAGTGTCGCAAGATGTAGAGAATGAATCGCAAGCGATTAGTGAAGAAGGAGAAGTATCGCAAGTATCGCAAGAAAATGACGTTGATTCCAAATCCACATCCAATAAATCTGCAGCTAAGCAATCTGCGAATCCATCGCTCAAGAGTAAAATCATGCTTCTTGCTGGATCTCTTTTGGTTGCTTTTATTCCTGCATGCTCTGTTTCTTATATTCTTCTCGGTATCGGTAAGCAATATGGCTCTCAATCTTTAACAATGCTGTATATTTTCACTGGCGTAGGAAGCGTACTTGCGTCCGTTTTATATGCGCACTCTTCTCAAAAACTTGGTTTAAGAAAAGTTGCGATTTTGGGAATTGTTGTGAGCTTAGCTGCTTATTGCTTTATGTTTATTAATATTTTGCCAATGATGTGCTTTGCATTCTTACTTGAAGCGATTGGCGGAATGCTACTAGTAGAGCCGATTATTGTTGCGCGTCAGATTCTGTTTAAAGGAAGTGCGCTCGCTAAGTTTTCTGGTTGGGCGCGTCTCGCGTTTGCGATTGGTGCTACTACTGGATCTTGGATTGGATTTGCATTCTCGTCTACGTTCCAATGGCAGCTTTTGCCTATACTTGCGCTGATTTTCACAGCAGGATTGCTTGTTGTTTTGCCGCAGTTGCCAAATACGAGCTACGCAGATTAGATGATTTGCATATATATGCACACTTATGTATAATCTGTAAAAAATAAAAAATAAAAATCTTGCGAGTATGAATACAAATAAAAGAGTATAAAATATTCTGCACAAACCAAATTACAGGAGACTCTCATGCACAAGATTATTCAAAAGTGGAATAACATTGACCTTATTCTGCGTATTGTTATTGGTCTTTTTCTAGGCGCTGCACTTGGCATTTTTGTGCCAGCTCACGTTTATGTGCTAGATCTTATGGGAAAGCTGTTTGTGAGCGCACTTAAATCCGTTGCGCCTATCTTGGTATTTTGCCTTGTGATTGGTGCGCTTGCAAAAGCAAAAAGTGTTGGAAACATGAAGCTTGTAATCGTGTTGTATGCACTTTCTACGTTTATTGCAAGCCTTATAGCTGTATGTGCAGCCATGATTTTCCCTGTTGATTTCACTTTTGCTCATGTTGCAGCAGCGTCTTCGCCGTCTCCTCAAGGAATCGGCGAAGTTCTTAATTCTCTTGTGCTAAATATTGTTGTAAACCCTGTAGATGCTCTTGCTAAGGGAAACTTTATTGGTATTTTATTCTGGGCAATCGCGTTTGGTGTAGCACTTCGCTTGGCTGAGCCTTCTACTAAAGCATTCTTTGACAACGTTTCGTCTGCTATTGGAAAAATTGTTCACTGGATTATTAACGCAGCACCTTTTGGCATTATGGGTCTTGTTTATACAACAGTGGCAAGCAATGGTCTTCGTATTTTTAGTGAATACGGTTCCGTTATTGCCTTGTTAGTAGGCACTATGGCTGTTGTTGCTTTGATTGTAAATCCTATTTTGGTTTTTGTGCTTACTGGAAAGAATCCGTATCCTCTTGTATTGAGAACATTGCGCGATTCTGGAGTTACAGCGTTCTTTATGCGTTCTTCTGCTGCAAATATTCCTGTAAACATGAATTTGTGTGAAAAGCTCGGTTTTAATAAAGACAATTACTCGGTTTCTATACCACTTGGATCAACAATTAACATGAGTGGTGCTGCTATAACGATTTCGATTATGGCTTTGTGTGCTGCTCACACGCTCGGTATTTACGTTGATATTCCAACAGCTGTGATTTTGTCTGCGCTCTCTGCAGTTAGCGCTGCAGGCGCATCTGGAGTGGCTGGTGGCTCGCTTTTGCTTATACCTCTTGCGTGCTCGTCGTTTGGTATTTCAAACGATATTGCTATGCAAGTAGTTGCTATTGGTCTTATTATTGGCGTGATTCAAGATTCGTGCGAAACTGCGCTTAACTCTTCAACAGATGTTCTCTTTACGGCAGTTGGCGAATATCGCATGTGGCAGCGTGCAGGTCTTAAGTTTAAGATGGGCAAAGACCACGAACCAGTGCAACTTAAAAAGTAGCTGTTGTAGCTGTTGTAGCGGTTGCATCTGTTATTAAGTATTATTATTAGTGCGCGTTCTTACGTTCTTACGTTTTAGATCGCGCACTTTTGCTATGTTTTGCGAGGTGTTATTGTAAATGAATCTAGCAGATGTTCAAATAAAAGAGTACGAAAAATATAATGGCGAAGATATTTTAAGACTATATGATTCTGTTGGTTGGTCTTCGTATACAGATGATTTAGTTGCTTTAGAAAATGGCTTTAACAATTCACTCAAGGTTTTAGCTGCGTATAAAAATGACGAGCTAGTTGGAATTGTTAGAGCTGTTGGTGACGGATATACGGTTGTTCTTATTCAGGATATTCTTGTTTTGCCAGAGTATCAAAGGCAGGGGATAGGGTCTGCTTTGTTAAAGGCGATTGTGGATTGTTATCCTAATGTTCGTCAAATTCAATTAACCACGGATTGTACTGAAAAAACTATTGCTTTTTATAAATCTGCTGGTTTTATTGAGTTATCAGAAATCGAGTGCTGCGGTTTTATAAAAGACAGAGCATTATAGTGTATTAGGCTTTAGGGAAGTGGTAGGTTGTGTTTGCAGGAATGCTGCGGTTTATCCAAGCATTTGCTGCGATTATACTTCCGCTTCCTATTGTGGTTTCTCCGCCTAAGATTGTTGCGTTTGCGTAAATTACAACATTATTTCCAATATTTGGATGCCGCTTTCCGCCTTTTACAGGATTCCCATCCTCGTCTAGCGCGAAACTTTTTGCACCCAGCGTTACGCCTTGGTAAAGCTTAACATGCTCGCCGATTACAATGCCAGTTCCGTGATCAATGCAAAAATATGCGCCAATTTTTGCTCCTGGATGAATGTCAATTCCAGTTTTTCTGTGTGCATATTCGCTCATAAGTCTAGGAATTAGCGGTACGTTAAGTTCGTAGAGTGCGTGAGCTGTGCGGTGAATAAGCATTGCATAAAAACCAGGGTATGCAAGTGTGACTTCTACTTTGCTTGTGCAAGCAGGATCGCCTTCATACATGGCTTTAATATCTGTTAAAAGTAACTTTTTAATTGTAGGAAGAGTATTTATAAATTGATTGCAAGTTTCTCGAATTTCAGCTGCGTTGCTTGTGTAGGATTGAAGTTCGTGGAATATGATGCGTTCTATAGTGTCCAAAGCGTTTGAAGTAACAGTATTCAAACTAGTATTGAGTTGCGTAGTATCGTTGCTTAAATTGCGCACATGCAACTCAGGCAAAAGTAGAGACTGAGTCGCATGTATGAGTGCAATAATATTTCGGTAATTAGGTATGAATGTAGCTTGCCTTATGTCTGAATCGTGAATTGAGTTGAGTTGATTTATAAGGTCAAGGCGATCACTCATACATTTCTCCTATTATTCTCTTGCTTGTTTTATTCGAGTGTTAGAAAGTGCGCTTGTAAATCTACTAAAAACGCACTTTCAAAACATCATTTATTATTATCATTATTGCATAGCATTATTCTGCAAACAAAGGCGTTGACAAGTAGCGATCTCCGGAATCTGGAAGTATTGCAACAATGGTTTTGCCAGAGTTTTCTTCTCTTTTTGCTTCTTGAATTGCTGTCCAAACTGCTGCTCCGGAAGAAATACCTACGAGCACACCTTCTTTTTTGCTTATAAGTTTGCCGTTTTCGATTGCGTCTTCATTGGTTACATGAACAATACGATCGTAAATGTTTTGGTTGAGTACATCCGGCACGAATCCTGCGCCGATTCCTTGAATCTTGTGTGCTCCTGGCTTGCCGCCTGCGAGCACAGGGGAGTCTGCTGGTTCTACTGCGATTACTTCCAGATGCGGATTTTGTTCCTTTAAATAAGTGCCAGTACCAGTGATTGTGCCGCCTGTTCCAACGCCAGCAATGAGAATATCCACGTTTCCGTCAGTGTCTTGCCAAATTTCTGGACCGGTTGTGTTGTAGTGCGCGTGCACGTTTGCTTGATTAGTAAACTGTCCTGGAGTCCACGCGTTTGGCGTGTTTTCAACGATTTCCTTTGCTTTGGCGATTGCGCCTTTCATTCCTTCTGCAGCAGGGGTGAGCACGAGTTTGGAGCCGTATGCTTTCATAAGTTTTCGGCGTTCAATAGACATGCTTTCTGGCATAACTATAATGCTTTTGTATCCTTTTGTTTGAGCAATCATTGAAAGACCAATGCCAGTATTTCCAGAGGTTGGCTCAACGATTACTGAGCCTGGTTTAAGCGTGCCTGCGTTTTCTGCTTCTTCGATCATCTGCTTTGCAATGCGGTCTTTTACGGAGCCTGCTGGGTTGAAGTATTCGAGTTTTACAAGTATTTTTGCTGCTAGATTGTACTCTTTTTCAATGTGAGTAAGCTCCAGAAGTGGAGTGTGGCCTACGAGTTCTTGCACGGACTTGTAGATGTTAGACATAATATTTCCCCTTACTTGTTTGTTTGTTTTACTTGTTTTTTTGTTTTGTTTAATTTGATTTGTTTTTAATTTTTAAAAACAATTTTTATTAGTAAAGCGACTACCGTTTTATTAGTTGTTTCTAGATATGCCATTTATCTGTTTAATATTTAATCCGTATTAGATTGTTATCTTTTTAAGATTTTATATTCGAATTTTGGCATAAAAAAAGAAACAGCGCGCTGTTTCTTGAATCGTAATTTGCTGTGTTTTAACGTAAATGCTTTTAACACAGGCTAGATGATGCATACTTAGTGTTTGCAAACATCATTTCGATTAAGAAATGCGCAACAGCATACGTTACAACAACAATTTGTCATCATATTTGTATGATACATGTGCACTCCTTTACTCGTCGAAATGGTGATAAGTGAAGACTATAGCGAATGGATTTGTGTTTGTCAAACTTTGATTTGTACTACTTTTTCTGCGTGAGTGTCTGATTCTGGCTGTTTTGGGACACTGGTGCAGATTGCGTTCTGCGTTATTGTCTCATTTTGTCTATCTTCGGACATTAATGCAGTTTGCGTACTACGTGAGTGTCTCTGCTTGGCACTAGTGGCCATTAGGTGCAAAATTGAAGAGATTGGCTACTTTAAGGCGGTGAAGAAAATTGCCGTAAATGGCAAAAATCTTCACCAGCGTTTATTAGATGTGTATCTCAATAGCAGATGTATATCTCACTGACATGTGCGTATCTCAATAACTTTAACTTACAATATGTCAACCCAGTTTTGTCTAGCATGAAGTATTCTATGCACCATAACCGTTTTATTCTCTTCGCAAATTTTATAGAAGATTACATATTTTTTAACGAAACATCTTCTAAAGTTTTTGCTATTCAGGTAATCATCGTTCACCAGTCTGTATCGATAAGGCATTGTTGATAGGCTTGAAACAGTGGATTCTACATTATCGAGGAATTCTGATGCTGTAATCGGCGAGTCTAAGTTGTGTGCGATGTAATGAACTATGTCTTGCAAATCTTTATGGTAACTTTGCGAAACGATTATTGCGTATTTTTGGTTATTTTGCGCCATTGTTGAGTTCTTCTCTTAAGTTTTGCATTGATTCTTCAAAAGATAATGTGCGATTATTGTTAAAATCAGACTCGCTTTGATCAAGTAAGCTGTATAGTTCATATTTGCTCATGAACTTGTTGAATAAGTCAATGCTCATTACTGCTAAGTCTCCGCGACCATTTTTTGTAATGAAAACTGGCTCTTTTGTTTCGTGGCAGAATGTTGATATCTCGTTGTAGTTATTGCGTAAATCTGTGCTTGACTTAATAGTTGGCATTGTGCGAGTCCTTTGAGATGATTGTTATTTTATTGCTTTTGTGGTTGTCTATTTTATTATTTTTTTTTGAATTAGCTTATTTAGTTTTACTTTATGTATACAAATAAATTATTAGACTAGTTTAATGCAATCTAAAGATATTATATTATTATTTCTTTAGATTATTGACTTTATAGTTTCGATTTTTGTAATTCTAGTAGCCATTAGGTGCAAATTTGCAGCAATTGGCCACTTTGTTGTTGGTTTGCGCATTTGACACGTTTATGCTGATATTACATTATGGAATCAGTGTTTTAATTTGATTTTTTTTTTTAACTCTATGCTTATTATTTCTAGCAAGCATTACGTATAAGTGTGTTTAAGCATTTATATGTGTTGTCAAGTAGATAAGCATGACCAATCAGGATAAGTATGATAGTGTATCTTTCAATGCTTTGTAGAGAGCGAATCGGCAATTTGGGAACGAAAATGCTAGCTGCGAAAATGCTATTAGATAAAGGAATAGTAGAAATACTACGAATAGTATAGATAGCAGTGATAGTAGAAATACTAGAAATAGAAGAGATATAAAGGAAGTGAGAGGTAGCGAGAATGAGTAAAACTTACAACGCGGCAAATCAGCAATCATCCAAACTGCATCCCGACGTAAAAAATTACGTAAAACTATTTTTCAAAGAAAACAAACTTGTAGCTTTTCTTTCGATGATAGTTTTTATTGCCTTGTCTATGATTTTCACTGCTATTTCTTGGATTTTGCAAATTATTTTCGACTATATGTCTTGCAAAGGAGACTTCTCTTTAACTACTATTTTTCTGCTTGTCGTTTCCTTTATGCTGGCAATCTCTTTAATTTTCGCGTTGAAGCGCAGCGCGTACCCTCGCTTTCTTGAAAAAGCAATGAATCAGTATAAAGAGTCTGTTATCAAAAAGCTTTTAAAGAAGAGTTATAGTGATTTTTCGCTTGCGAATTCCGGCACGTATCTTTCTGTACTTACTAATGATTGCGAGCGTATTCAAGAAAAGTATTTGAAGAAGATTTTTGATTTTGTTCAAGACGTTCTTATGCTTGTAAGTTCGCTAGCTCTTATGATTTACTACAGTCCGCTGCTCACTGTTATTGCTCTTATTATTTCCCTGCTTCCAATGGCTTGTTCTATTCTTACAGCTAACGGAATTGCCACTCGAGAGGAGCAGGTTTCTAAGTCGAATGAGTCTTATACGGCACTGACGAAGGATGTTTTGAACGGCGTTTCGGTTATTAAGAGTTTTAAGGCGGAGCAGGAGGTTATTGATCGCTACAAGAATCAGTCGATGGAGCTTGAGCATACGAAGAATCTTCGCGAGAAAACAATGACTACTGTTTCTGCTCTTGGAACGATTTCAAGTCTTGGAACTCAGCTTGGCGTGATGCTTGTTGGTGCTTGGATGGTTAACGCTCACGTTGGTGTTATTACTGCTGGAATGGTTTTAGCTTTCACTAATTTGATGAATGGAGTGCTTCAGCCTATTGCAAGTCTTCCGCAAATGCTTGGCGAGATGAAGGGTGCTAAGAAGCTTATTAGCAAGATGGCTGATTATATGAGTAATGCTAAGGAAGATTCTGGCGAAATTATTGACGATTCTATTAAAAACGTTGTTTTGCGCGATGTTTCGTACGCTTATGACGCGGATCATAAAGTCTTGAAAAACGTAAATCTAACTTTGCAGGCTGGAAAATCTTACGCGATAGTAGGACCTTCTGGTGCTGGTAAGAGTAGTTTGATTAATCTGCTTATGGGTTACTACAAGGATTATGAAGGTAGCGTGCATCTGAATAATCACGAGCTTAGTAAGGTTAGCAAGAGTTCGCTTTACGATAAGACTACTCTTATGCAGCAGTCTGTGTTTATGTTTGATGCTTCGATTTTAGATAATATTACGCTTTTTAAGCCATTCCAGAGCGCGGAGGTAGATTGCGTGATTCACTTGGCTGGTTTGGATGATTTGATTGCTGCTAAAGGCAAGGATTATCAGTGCGGGGAGAATGGTAGTCATCTTTCTGGCGGCGAAAAGCAGCGTATTGCTATTGCGCGAAGCTTACTTAAAAAGTCCGAGATTCTGCTGGTTGATGAGGCAACGAGCGCACTAGATAACGAGACGAGCGCGAACGTAACGCAGTCTATTTTGGATTTGCAAGGAATTCTTCGACTTGTGGTAACTCACCGCTTGGATGCTAATTCGCTTAAGCAATATGATGAGATTCTTGTGATGAAAAGCGGCGAGCTTATTGAGCGTGGAAGCTTTGAGGAACTTATGAATCAAAAGGCTTACTTCTACTCGCTTTATACTGTGTCTATGTGAGGCTGTTGATCTGGCTTGGGCTTGGCTTTCGCTTGGTTTGCGCTGAGCAATTTAGCGCAATAGATCCTGAGCCAGTGTTAGTAGCCATTAAGTGCGAATTTGCAGCAATTGGCCACTTTCTCAGCAATGTGATCTGCTTTCGCGTTACATTTTAAGGAATTACGCTGTTACTTGCAGTGCTTTTTATTTTAAAATTTAGCAAAATAAATTTTATGCATAATCTGTTTTTATTTAATGATTTTGTATAATTTAGATTGTATAGAGTTAGAGAAAAGGCATGTATGGAACAGTTTAATCAGTATGACTCGAATGACCAGAGTAACTATGATTCAAGTAATCAGAATCAGACAAACCCAAACAGCGATACTGTAAATTCAAATCCTACAACGTTGTACATAGTGATTCGCAAAATATGTCAAAAATGACGAGTGATTTATAAAAGGGAGATGACATGAATGTAAAATATGGTAGCGTATTTACAAATCCAGAAGTTTTAGACAAACTAGCGCTAATAGAACAATCTCCCCAAATACAAGGAAAATTAAATGAGTTAAAAGAAGGCATAAAAAATAATTCTTTTGATCCAATTCGTTTAATTCCATTCATACCGGTAGTAATGGTTTTAGGCGCTTTGTATAACTATTTTCCAAATATTGATTACTCTCGTTACAAATATTATTTGCTAATAGTAGGTGTTTTTGTTGTTTGCTTTGCAGGTAAGTTTTTTGTAAATAATAAAGTTGATGTAGATTCTTTATATTCGGATAATGTTCTAACGCCGATTTTGAATGCGATTCTGCCAGGAACAGTATTAAACAATTCCGAAGGAATTGACAGCAGCATTTTTAATAATCTTCTGCCAATATCTAGTAAGTATTATTCAAGTAAACACATAATTTTTGGTGATGAATTCAGAACAGAATTTTCAAATATGCAAGCAATACACTTTTCTAGAAGTGAAAGTGGAAAAAGTGTTAAAAAAACGGATTTTGTTGGGCAAGTCTTATTAATAAACGCAAAAACCAATATAAATGGTCACATTAGAATCGTTCCAGTTACTGGAAAGAACTTTATGGGACAAAAATTAAATGGATACTATGGTAGAAAAACAAAAGAGGAGAGCGAAGTCCAAACAGAATCCATTGAGTTTAACAACTCGTATTCAATCTTTTCTACAGACGATTTTTATACAAAGCTTGTATTAGATCCAAGTTTTATAGAAGCATTGAATAATTTGCAAAAAAGAATGAGAGTTTGCATATATCTAGATAGTGAGCGTATTGTTGCAGCTTTTGATTCTGGTAGGTATATATTAGGAAATCCTGGAAAATCTGGAATAGAAAACCTATCTTTAACAAGAGAATATGCAAAATTTAGAGATGTTTTGGCTGAATATTACGAAATAATCAGCGTAATTAGAGAAAAATTGAAAAAGTAGAAATTGCAATACTAGCGAATTGCAAAATTAGAAAATACTAGAACTAAAGGAGACGTTATGAGTGACGTTATGGATAAGAACACTGTGCTAATTTGTGTTGCAATAGTGCTTATAGCGCTTATTGCTTGGTTTATTGGCACGTTAAATAGGCTAAGAAAATATAGGGTGATTATAGAAGAGTCGCGGAAAAACGTTGATATTGCGCTCGCTAAAAGATACGATACGATTTGCCAAATGCTTAAAGTTGCGCAGTCGTTTGCAAAGTACGAAAAAACAACCTTAGTGGATTTAGTGAGTTTAAGAGAAGGATTGGGATCAGTGGATTCTAGTTCGGTAATCAAAAATCAGAATCATGCAATAGGGAAGATTTTTGCTTTGGCGGAAGCTTATCCGGAATTAAAGTCTTCTGAACAATTTTTGAACTTGCAAGAGGAAATAAACGACGAAAATGAGCAGCTTGCGGCGGCAAAAAGAATCGTAAATAGTAACATTAGTACTCTTAATCAAAATATCGTTACCTTCCCAGTGTCGCTTATTGCAAGCTTAAGCGGAATAAAGCAGATGGCTTTTCTTGACGAAGATGATCTAATCAATAAGAAGAATATTGATAGCATACTGAGCTAGTGAAAATGTTTAGATAGTGAAAATGTTTAGCTAGACGGTATATCTAATGTAGCCAATCGTTGTAAATTTGCAGTGATTGGCCGCTTTTCTTCAATGAGACCTGCTTTTGCGTTACATTTTAAGGAATTGCGTTGTTACTTGCAGTGCTTTTTATTTTAAAATTTAGCAAAATAAATTTTATGCATAATCTGTTTTTATTTAATGATTTTGTGTAGTCTAGATTGTATAGAGTTAGAGAAAAGGCATGTATGGAACAGTTTAATCAGTATGACTCGAATGACCAGAGTAACTATGATTCGAGTAATCAGAATCAGCCAATCTCGCACAATGATAATGGCTTATCTAATCAAGGTAAATCGTTTGCTGTAAATAATAGTGCGAATAATAACGTTAATAGTAGCAATGCCAATGACCGGTATCAGCAGAATCAGCCATTTCAGAATCAACAGTATCAGTACCAACAATCTCAGTATGCTCAGAATCAAAACTGGTATGGGCAATATCCTAATCAATATCAAAATTCACAATATTATAATAATCAAGAATATGTGAATAATCAGTATGATCAAAATACCAATAATCTTGCTGCCCAATATCAAGACAACGATACTATAAATTCGAATGCTGAAGGTGCATATTCTGACGATTATGTAAAGCAGTCTGCTCCATATAATGCAATGAACGCGGACAGTTCATATTCATCGGATTCGACTTCAGTTAAAGCAAATTCTTCGAATTTTAATCTTAAAAGTTTATTAACTAAACGAAACAAAATTATTGTAGCAGTAGTTTGTGCAACGATATTACTGTGCGTAGTAGCAATTTTATGTGTTCCAAAAAAACATGATAATAGTAAACAAGCAGCTACTGCCAGTTCGCAGTCCGACTCTCATAAGAGTTCAAGCACAGATGTGAATACTGAGCCAAAGCGTCATGCGAGCCCTGAAGCAGTTGACGCCGGAGGCCCAGCCGACTACTCTGCTTTGCCGCTCAACCAGATCTACGACCAGAACTGGTACAAGACGGGCAGTGAGTTGGTTGGTGATCCGGGGCATACTGCTGCTGCTGGTAAGCAAAATGATGTTGGAATGGACGCAAGTGCTCCAGTAAATGACCACGATGGCTTTTATAATTTCTACAACGCTCGCTACCAAATTGATTCAGACGCTGAGAAGGGCCAAATCGGCAAGGTGATTCGCAGTGAAGTTTCTAATAGTGCAGCCGACGATACCGCCATGGCTATTTATTACGGCATAAAGAGTGACAGAAGTGGTAATAGTGATAACTCTAAGGAACCTAAATTAACTGATGCGCAGCGTAATTATTTTGAGCGGCTGAAGTCTGTTGTTGGCGGCGACTTTAAGACGTACACGCGCAATACTATGTATGCTAATCGTGTTAGCTATATTTTACATAGTGGCTATTCTTTCAATACCACATATAACGACCGCCACCCAGGCTCTGTAGGATATGCTGATATGTATCAAAGCAACGCAGAAGAGCTTAACGTGCCATACGTAGACGAAAACGGCAACAGCATCGGGCTTTACGAGTCTGCCCACTACGATAGTCTAATGAGCGTGGTGCGCTGGATGATGTACGACCAAGGGTTTTACAATGTCGCCGTCAGCCCGGCTGGTGTTTGGGGTACTTGTCGCCTAGATAACCGTGGTTATATGGAAGCCGTGCAAATTGTTTTGCCATCGCAGGACAATCCAGAAAAGTTTGATGTGTTTGTTAGCGTATTGGATGACATCTATTACAATCGAGTATTGACAAGTGATGTAAATTATACTGTGGCGGACTATAGCGGTACGAACGATTATGCACTTTATGCCTCAGTGCTCCGCCAAAGCAACAAGAGTACCGGCATTTTGCCATTCCGCGCTATTCTACACAATGTTGACCGCCCGCTGCGCGCGAAGGATAATGAGCTGTCGCGTGTCATGCAAAAGTTTGGTGTTGATGACAGAAAAATGGCTTCAATCGTCGGTAGTAGCTTTGCCACGTTGGTAGGTAGCAATATGTTTGTTGGAAATGAGGTTAAGGGTGTAGGTTATGGTGGATTTATCCATCGTGGCGATGTGGAGCAATTGCCGCATTATAACCAGTATGTAGGGAGCGGAAGTTTGACGGTTTATCTTAACGGTCTTAATGCTCACGGAGATGAAAACCATGACGATGTGGAACGTTACCGAGCGTTTATGCTGAAGGCGGCGCCGACGAGCCGTCAGTGGTATAGTGAGCCTAATAAACGTATTGATTACAATAAAGGGATGCTTAATTACGACGAGTTCGTGAAGCTTGATCGCGCAGCGTTTGGTAACTAGCAAAGTGGTTTCAATTGAATACGTGTCGATGTGAAATTCCAATAATTTCAGACTAAGTCAAATCGTGCAAATGCAATTCGTAGCGTGAGCTTGCTTAGAGTTGAAGGTCCAGTGTGCTTTCAACGCGAGCGAGGTATGCTTTCGTTTCGATTGACAAATGTCCGGTAGATTTGCGTGTTTCTGCGTTAGGGTCTCTGTTTGGCTATTTTGGGACATTGGTGCAGTATGGTTTCTGCGCGAGTATCTGATTTTGCCTATTTTGGGGCACTTATGCAGATTGCATACTGCGTGAGTGTCTATGTGTGGCTCAAGTGGCCAATCGTTGTAGATTTGCATTGATTGGCTATTTTGTGATCTTTGCGTACTAATGCGTGTATTTGTATATAGGATTGAGTTGCTTGTAGGATGGAGCTGATCGTATGAAGGAGCTGATTGTATGGCAGAATATGATTTGCCGATTTTAGAGTATGATTCCGATAAAAGCGCAGTTTTAATGCCAAATCACGATGATATTTCTGTTCAGCTTCCATCTAAAGCGGTTTTTGCTTTCTTAGGAGATGAAATCGATCAGTATGCTTTAAGTAGAAAAGCTATGATTGTAGCAAATTTTGAATCTGCAACTAAAAAATATCCGATATATGTTTTGGAAGAAAAAGTAGGAAATGCAGTAAGAGAAAATGCAGGCAGCGAAGTAGAAGAAGAAACGCAAAAAATCTGTTTAGTACAGGCTCCAGTTGGCGCTCCTGCCGCTGTTCAGATATTAGATTGGTTGATTTCTTACGGCGTTAGTGAAGTTGTTAGTGCTGGTTCTTGCGGATCGCTAGTTGATTATGCGGAAAACGTTTTTCTGGTTCCGTATAAAGCTTTAAGAGATGAGGGGACTTCTTATCATTATTTGCCTCCAAGTCGTTATGTTGACGTTTCAGAGCGCTCGAGACGTGCTATTTTACAAACTTTGCAAGCGCACAATTTGCCTTATCATGAAGTTAAAACGTGGACTACGGATGGGTTTTTCCGTGAAACTAAGACGAAAGTTGCTAATCGTAAGCAAGAGGGATGCGCGGTTGTGGAGATGGAGTGTTCTGCTTTAGCGGCTTGCGCGCAAATGCGTGGGATTGTTTGGGGTGAGATTCTTTACACTGCAGATACTTTGCACGATGTTGAAAATTATGATGAGCGCAATTGGGGTGGAGACTCTAAAGCGTATGCGCTTGAGCTTTGTATTGAAGCAGCGTTGCGCATTTGATACGTTTATGCTGATATTACACATGAAATCAGCGTAAATGTATAATTAGGTATTGCTGTGAGGTAATGCAGAATCCTATTGGCGTAATAGTTATAGTAGTAGTGATAGTGAAATTTATATAGTTCATCCAATCGTGCTAATATGATTTACAATATATGCACGAAAGGACGGTGAGTGTTATCGCTACAATATTAAACGCTAATGGAAGCAATATGCTTACTTTAAAAGAAGCAAAATCTTGCGGACTGTCAAAATATAAGTTTTATAAATTTGTTAAAGATAATGAACTAGAACAGTTAAGCGGTGGAATATACGCTTCTAAAGACTCGTGGGTAGACGAGTTGCTTCTTATTCATAAGCGTTCGCCATCCGCTGTTTTTTCTCACGACGAAGCTTTCTTTTATCATGGATTAGTTGATATGGAGCCAATTACTCACACTATTACTGTTTATAGTGGTTTTAATGCTCACCGGTTGAAAGCATCGTGCAATGTGAAAGTTTATAGCGTAAAAAAGGAATTGCTTGAAGTTGGAAAGATTTTAGTTACGGATAATCTCGGCAATAAAGTGCCAATGTATGATCTTGAAAGAAGTGTCTGTGATGCGTTTAGAAGCAGAAATTTAATTGAGATTCAGGAATTTAATACAATCTTGAAATCCTATATTGCTAGACCAGACAAAGATCTCAATTTGTTAATGGAATATGCGAAACTTTTTAGAGTAAACAATGTTGTTCGCAAGTATTTTGAGGTGTTACTATAAGTGAATTTAACTGATGCGCAAATAAGGGGTAGAATTAAAAACCTCGCCGAACAAAATAACGCAGATCCTCGTGTGTTAATGCGTCTTTACATGATGGAACGCTACTTAGAGCGTGTGTCAGTTTCAAAATATCACAACAATTTCATTGTAAAAGGCGGTGTTCTAGTAACATCTTTGCTTGGTATTTCTATGCGATCCACTATGGATATAGATACGACTATTCAAAATTATGATTTGTCTCTTGAGAATACGAAAAAAATGATTGAGGATATATCTAGCATAGATATAGACGATGGAGTTGATTTTACTATTAAAAGCGTAATGAAAATTATGGATGATATGGAATATCCAGGTATTCGTTTTGCGCTTGACTCGCGTATTGGAAGAATGGTAACACCAATAAAAATTGATGTTTCTACTGGAGCTACGATTACACCACGCGCAATTGAGTATGACTATAAGTTGATGTTGGAAGATCGTTCTATTTCTATTCTTTCTTACAATATTGAAACAGTGTTTGCGGAAAAGCTACAAACTATTTTATCACGCGGAATTCTTAATACTCGTATGAGAGATTTTTATGATGTTCACGTGCTATTTGTTTCGCATAAAAGAGATGTAAATAGAGAGATTCTTAAGCGTGCTTTTCATTCAACTTGTGAAAATCGTAAAACTGAAAATATTATAGATAATCTTAAATCTATTTATGAAAGTATTGCTTGTGATGAAAAGCTTTCTTTATTGTGGACGTTGTATCAGCGTAAATATTCTTATGCTAAAGATATTGATTTTGGCAGTGCACTACTGAGTTTGGATGCATTATTGAAATTGCTTGAATAGAATTTTGGATTAAAATCCTTTAGGCGAGTGCTGGCTTTTATAAACCATTGGGGGGGGGGCATGCATTAGCGGCCAATCGCCCGCGAATTTGCAGCGATTGGCTACTTTGCGATTGGTTGATTGGTGGTTAAAAATAAACGCCAGGGAGTTTATTTCAACTCTACTGGCGTTTATTAGTTATTTGCGTTATTCGCTAGTTGCAATTATTCGCTAGTTGCGTTTTTACTTGCCGTGTTTTCGGAAATAATCTGCTAAATAAACTGTGATATTACAATGCCTGCAACCATAAGCGGAATGTTGAAAATAAGGAACGTTGGAACGCAAGTATCCCAAATATGACTGTGTTGTCCGTCCGCATTTAAGCCAGCAGTAGGCCCGAGCGTGGTATCGGAAGCAGGTGAGCCTGCATCTCCAAGAGCTGCAGCGGAAGACATAAGAAGAATCGTTGCAGGAGTGCTAAAACCAATGCTCTGGCAAAGAGGTACGAACAAAACCGCAAGAATAGGAACCGTACCAAACGAAGTACCAATGCCCATAGTTACCAGCAAGCCAATAATCGTAATCACGAACGCAGCAATAATTTTGTTTTGTCCCATAGCTGCAACACCCAAGTGCACAAGCTCATCAACTCCGCCTGTTGCTTGAATAACGTTAGCGTAGCCGCCAGCAATAAGCATAACGAAAGCAATAAGGCCCATAAGCTTAACGCCGCCCATAAGCTGCTTGTCGATGTCGTTCCACTTTATTGCACCAAAAATAATCATGGTTGCAAGACCTGCAAGAGAAGAAAGCGAAAGATCCTTACTAATAACTTGCACTACTACAACAACAATAATTGCAAGAATGGTTACGTAGTGGCGTTTGTTAAGAGGTCCAACAACAGCGTCTGCGGCTTTAGTATCTGCCTCAGTAGTTTCATATTCGCGAGGCTTTCTGTATAGAACAAAAACTGCAAACAGTAGTGCTGCGAGCATTGCAGCGCCCAAATACCAGTTCACTGCGCTAACGTCTGCAACGCTAACTTTCATGCCGTTTTTAGAAAGATTCGTAGCTATAACAGTTTGGAAAATCAAGCCAAATCCAAACGGAATGGCAATGTACGGAACTTCAAGACCAAAAGCAGTACAGCATGCAGCTGCTCGGCGGTCAATCTTAAGTTCGTTCATAATTCGTAAAATCGGCGGAATAAGAATAGGAATGTAAGCAATGTGGACTGGCACAATATTTTGAGACATGCACGCAATTAGAGTTAGTACGGCAAGTAGAGCGTACTTTTTCATGCCAATAATTTTGCTAATTTTTTTAGAAATAATTTGAGCCAAACCGGTTGCTGTAATTGCTTCCGCAAAAGTACCAAGCAAAATGTAGGCGAGCGCAGTTTGCGCATTGGTGGAGAAACCGTCGCAAAGCAACGCCATAATCGTGTGATTTCCATCTCCAAAAAGCGGAAGATGACCGGCAATGCCACCTGCAACGCAAGCTACTATCATTGATAGCAAAACATTAAGTTTTGCAAGACTAAGTGCGCATAGCACTACAACCGACACAATAACCGGATTAAATATAATATTTAAAATTTGCAAACTTAGCATGCCGTTCACCCCTTTAAATGCTTGAATTTAATATATTGCTTGAAGCAACACGTTTTATTTCGTATCGCCTACGTCTGTATTTTTTGCATACGTATTCTTACATATGTATTTCTTACATTTAGTAATTAAAGACAATATAGCATGGAAGTGTTTACAACTTGTTTCTTAAGTGAATATAAAATATAAACAATTAAATAAAAAAATTAGTGTAACTCAACAATTGTTTGCACAAAAGAGTATTCTAAGTGATTAGTGGTGAAGAATTGATAAATCACCAAATGTTCGGTTTTGCACCGTTTTATTGCAGCATTGCAACGTGAGTTTACCGCTGAAAAATAGCGATAAAGCAATGTGAAAATTAAAAATTGTTTTGCTAATTGCGAAAATCCAAAAATAAACAATAAACAAAAAACTGAAAACTAAAAACTGAAAACTGCAAATAAGTTATTTAGAGTATTTAGAGTAAGGAGGAATGCCTGGCGCTCTAAGCAAAAAAGATACTACGCCATATCTTAATTGCAAGCGTCAAACATACAAATTATGAAAGATAGTAAAATGCTTTTAGAAGCTAAAGAATTAGGTTTACAAAGATTTAGAAGAACACCATTTTGGGATGTGTCATTAAAAGTAGAAGCTCATCAAATCGTTGCAATATCAGGCGAACACGGCTCTGGAAAATCAGCTTTGCTACTTGCACTGTCTGGTTATATGAAATTTACGAACGGAACTCTTACTATTGCGGACGCAACTCTTCCTAGCGATTTTAAAGAATCTCGTCAATACGTGGGATTGGGATTATTCAACGGAATTAACGAATTCTACAAAACGCAAACAATAGAAGAAGTTTTGATGAGTGAGCTAAAACTCGCATCATCTTCGCCACTATTTCGCGAACAGTATAAAAATGATGTAAAAAATCGCGAAGCGTTACAGCAGTACGCTTACAACGTGCTAGCGCAGTGGAAAGTATTGTCTCCTCGTAAAACAGCAATAGGAGAGTTGACTCCGTGCGAGCGCATGCGCTTGGCAATTGCGTTGGCTTTGCTAAAAAAGCCGTTGCTGCTATTTGTTGATGGAATTGAAACGGAGCTTACTAGCGAGCAAAGCGAATGCTTACTTTCCGATATTCGCGAATACGTTAGCAAAAACTACTGCTCCTGCCTTGTTGGAGTTTTGCAAAGTGAGTTAGAAAAGCAAGCGGATCAAGTATTAAGACTTATGCCAAATAATGAGAAAACAGAAAATTCTCATACTGATTCTCAGCTTGGTGAACGTAAAGCAAATGGTGGTGAAAATAATGCGCGTTAATACTATTGCTCTTGCATTTCGTGAGCTTAACAACATGATGAAAGGAAAAGCTCGAAAGCTTGTTATTGGAGCCGTAGCTTTGATTCCACTTTTATACGGATCGCTTTACTTATGGGCATTTACAAATCCTTATAAGACTTTGGATACTGTGCCTGTAGCTGTTGTTGTTGAAGACAATGGCGCTATGATTAACGGCAAAATGCGAAACATTGGAAACGAAATCAAAACTCGTTTAAAGAATCAAAAAGACGGTAGTGAAGGTTTCCAATGGAATTTTGTAAATAGTGCCGAAGCGAATAAGGGTCTTAAAAATGGCAACTATTTTATGGTAGCAACTATTCCAGCTTCTTTCAGTAAGTGCATTGCTTCCGCGCAATACGATACTCCTACTAAAGCAAAACTTCACGTAAAGTATGATCAAGCAAGCAATATGCTGGCTTCGCAAATTGGTAAAACTGCTTTCCGCACTATGCGTACTGAGATTAGCGAGGCGATTGCTCAAGAGTATTGGGAGCACATGTTTGCAAAAGTCAACTCGGCTTCGGATTCTCTTGGTGCTGCCGCAAACGGTGCTGGAGCGCTACATGAAGGTTCAAAGTCTTTGCAAGGCGGAATAAATAAGCTTGCAGATGGGTCGAATAAACTTTCGCAATCTTTGCAAAAACTTCAAGGCGGATTAGGGGAGCTTCAAAAAGGCGCGAATACGCTAACTGAAGCCAATGCTCGTAGCAAAGAAGGAGCTCAATATCTTGCACAAAAAACGCAAGATTTAGCAAACGGAGCTCAACAGTTAAGTGAAGGAACGCAAAGGCTATCGGCAGCGACAAGCGAATTCTATGAAGGAGCTCAAAAGCTTGCAGCTTCAAGCAACGAATTAGAAGAACATGTTAAAGCTGGAAACGCTGAAACAAAAGCACAAATTACTGGTCTTCTTATGCAAGCGAAAAACCCAGCAGTAACAAAGGAAGACGTGCTTGCTAATTTGCAAAGTTGGGCAGAAGGATTAGGTGAAAATTCTAATCTTCTAGAAACAAATCTTTCTGCTTTAAGCGCTGGAGCAGACAAGCTTTCTGCAGGAAGCTTGCAAATAAAGGGCGGTGCTGACGCTCTTATGCAAGGCATGGAGAAAGTTAATGTTGGTTCGAATAAGTTAGTTGCTGGCACAAACAAGCTTGCTGACGGTTTGGCTCAAGTAAGTAACGGTAGTGAGAAGCTAAATAGTGGCGTGAATGAAGCTGCACAAGGTTCTGGGAAAATAGTGAACGGTTCTAATCAGCTTAATTCCGGTGTTAAGAAGCTATCTGATAACACTCCAAAGCTTGTTGATGGTGCTAAGAAATTGCATGACGGGCTTAAAGATGCTCAAAAGTCTGGAAAAATCAACAATATTGTTCAAAAAAGTAAAATGATGAGCGCACCAGTTTCCTTGGAGGAGCACGAGTATTCGCACGTTGAAAACTATGGAACTGGTTTTGCTCCTTACTTTATTTCCATCGCCCTTTGGGTTGGTGCTCTTATGGCAACATTCGTTTTGAGAGTTATGGATAGGCGAGCGATACTAAACGGCATGAATCCGCTTAAAAGCGCGCTTATTAGCTTGACGCCGTTTGTGCTTATGGGCGTTGTGCAAGCGATTATTCTTATGGGCGTTGTTCAAGGAGCGTTGAAGTTGCAAATCGATAATGTTTGTGCATTCTACGCGCTGGGGATTATAGCGTCAATAGTCTTTATGGCTATAATGCAAATGATTATGGTGGTGTTCCGCATACCAGGGCGAATAGTTGCGATTGTGCTACTTATGTTGCAAATCACAAGCTCTGCAGGAACGTTCCCAGTACAAATGACGCCGTCATTCTTTAGAGCTGTTCACCCTTACTTGCCAATGACGTACTCGATTATGGGGTTGCGTCAAGCAATGTCTGGAAAGAACAGTGGTGAAATAGTCTCTGGCATTGGAATGCTAGTGCTTTTCGGCGTTATTGCTATTGCTATAACAAGCATTGCCTTCCGCATGAAGCGTACTGTAACAATGTTTGATTTGCATCCTGTAATAACGCTCGAGGCGTAAGCGTCGCTTATCTAATACTAACCTGCGTAAGAGTGAATAGCTTTTGCGCAGGTTTTTTATATTTAAGTAACCTAAATTTATGCAATTTCCAAATATTACAACGTAGTATTAGAATATTTAACTTGCTTGCTTATAATTAGTTAAAGTTTGAGAAGGGGTAGTTATGCCTAATGGAATTGTGTTGAAGCTAAAAAAATTTATTGTGCTAGTACTCTCGCTATTTCTTTTCGTACCATTATGTGCTGGATGCTCGAATCAAAAGGGCGCAAATACAAAAGCTGCTGATAGTGCAAAAAAGTTAATGTTATTAATGCAAAAGTAGCAGCTTTATATAAAAAAGTTTTAGCAAACGCTGATAAATATGATTTTAATAAATCTGGATATGATTCAGAACTTGATACTAGCCAAAGTAAGTATTCTTACGCGTTAGTCAATATGAGCGATAGGGATATTCCGGAGCTTGTTTTGCGAAAAAATTTTGAATATCTGCCAATGCTGAAGTTTTTTGCTGCGAATAAAGATTACACTGACGTTGTTTCTTCAAATGATTTAATTTGTGATGGAGTGGGATCTGCTGGTTCTAGAGCTTCAGTATCGCAATACGCAGACAGCAATTCATTAAGCTATGTTACTTGGTTGTCCGGAACAGGGTATACTGAAGCCTACAAGGTAACTATGAATATTGAGGATAGCAATCCTGTTAAACAAGAAAAATACTGGTCTGGAATAATCACTGATCTTCCTAAACAAAATACAAAAGATATTAATTTTGTCAGTACAGATGACACTACACTTCTCGATAATTTGGCAAAAACTGAAGATAATACTTATGAGAAGTCTGTAAGCAATAAAGGCGGCGACTCTAATTCAGAAGATAAGGATTCTAAGAAGTCTGGCAAGAAGTCTGGCAAGAAGGCTGACAAGAAGGCTGATAAGAAGTCTAGTAAGAAAGCCGATTCTAAGAAAGCTGCTAGTAGTGAATCTTTAGATAGCAAGATTAAAGCTGAAAAAGCAAGCGGAAGGCAAGTAGTTTCCGGAACTGTGAAGGTTTTGTCGTACAACCAGGTTCTTGAAGCGCAAAATATTCAAGATCCTAATCCGGGATATTCAGATCCTAATCAAACTTTCATGATTCTTATTCTGGATAATAAAACCAGCGTTACTTTGCATCACAGCGGAGATATGGGCAATCCGCCTCATCCTAGCGATGCGACCATGATGGCGATTGAGGATGGCAGTCAAGTCAAACAAATCATGGAGAAGTACATTAATAAGAAAGTTTATGTAAGCTTTACAGTAAACGATGGAGTCTTCCCTTCGGATACTGGATTGCCTTTAGGTGAGCCTCGTTTGAGCAATCTAAAAGTTATTGAATAGCTATTGAATAGTTATTGTTCAATTATAAATAGTTGAAATAGTTGCGATAAATACAATAAATACAACAAATAAAACAAAAGACCCCACAAATAAATGTGGGGTCTTTTGTTATTTTGCTTTTGTTTTATTCTGAAAAACTAGTAAAACGTAATTAAAGTCAACAAATTCCAGAAAGTAAGTTTGCTAGAAATCTGTTTTTAGAAAGTAGATGCGTAGACTTCAGCAATAGCATCTTCGCTCATATGCATGTAGGAATTCTTCAAAAGTCGCTGCTGCTCTTTAACAACGCTTGCAGCCCAGCTTTGAATCATATCCTCGGTCATTCCATACTCGTGAAGCTTATGCTTAGGAAGAATCGTGTTAAGAACTTCGTCAAGCTTGTCTAATACGTCTGCCTTCTTGCATTCTAGAATATTTGCCATGAAGTCAAAAAGCTTAGAAAGATCAGTGTTTTCAGCGCTAGTGCTGCTTTCAGCATCGTGCTTAGCATAATAGCGCAAAACGCTTGTAAGAAGCGCAGCATTCGTCTCGCCGTGAGCCACGTGGAAAGTTCCACCAAGCGGATAAGCCATCGCGTGAACGCAACCGCAGCCAGCGTTACCAAACGCAATACCAGCGTAAAGGCTTGCCGAAACCAAGTCGCCCACAACTTGGGCTTTTGCGCTGCTACCTTCCTTCACAACTCGCATATAACTTTGCAAAATAAGACCGCAAGCCTTGTAACTAAACATTTTTGTAAGCTCTGTTGCAATAGGAGAAAGCGCGGACTCAATCGAATGCGTAAGAGCATCAATAGAGCTGGTTGCAAAAACGTAATCCGGAAGGCTCTTCAACAATTCTGGAATAAGAACCGCGTCCGTAGCGTAGCAAGCGTCGTTTGCCAAGCCCTTCTTAGTATTGCGCTTAGTAAGCGAGAATACGGCAACGTTTGTAACTTCGGAACCGGTTCCGCAAGTAGTTGGAACAAGAATAAGATCCGCGCCTTTTTGCGCAGGAATCTTGCCGTCAACCAAATCTTCGAGAGGACTTGTTTGTTTCAATGCGCAAACCTTGGAAATGTCCAAAACAGTGCCTCCGCCAATGCCAATCACGCGATTTGGAGTTGTGTGAATGTCACTAACAATCGCATCAACCATTGCGTCGCTCGGCTCGCCTTTGCCGTACTTTTCTTGGAAAATCACGTCGCAATCAAGATTCAAATCGCCAAAATAAGGCTCCCAAATGTACTGGTTTGTAATAACTAAATCGCCTTTTCCAAGATTAAATTCTTGCGCAAAATCGCGAGCGTTTTCGAACTTGTTAATAGTTGGTTTAATAGAAAGCTGCTTCATCCCAGACTCCTTTGTTTTAATCTGCATGTCTTACGCTAATATGCGCGTTGTGTGCGCTTTTTTGTGCGCGGATGATTAAAAAACCAAGCAACTGCTCCATTATAGAACAGATTGCTTGGTTTAATAAACGCGATTTAAGCTAATCGCAGAGGCTAATAGTAGAATCTAATCAGCCCTTAAGTAAAGCCGTGTAAGCAGCCATCGTAATGTAGTTGTACGGCTGGTTGAAGTGAGGCATGAAGAAGATGTCGCACAAAGCAAGCTCCTTAATCGTGACTTTCTTTTGAATAGCCAGCGAGAACAGGTGAATTGCGGCAGACATATCGTAGTTAGAAGCCAACTGGCAGCCAACAATAACCTTCGTATCCTTCTTGTAAACGATGCGAATCTTCACCTTTGGATTCTCAACTTCCATAAACGCAGGCTTTTGAGTATCCTCAAAATCAACGTAGTCAACGTCCATGCCCTCTTTTTGAGCGGCAGACAAGCTCAAGCCGGTGCAAACAAGCTTGTAGTCGTAAATCATCATTGCGCTAGAGCCTTGAACGCCCTCGGTTTCTACAGGAGTTCCGCAAACGTTGTGACCTGCAATCAAGCCGCTTCGAACGGCGTTGGTTGCGAGCGCAATGTAGTTTACGCGGTCTCGAGCGTTGTCGTAGATTGTAGCGCAGTCGCCGATTGCGTACACGTCTGGGTCGGAAGTTTGCTGCTTCTTGTCAACGAGGAAAGCGCCGTTAGCATACTGCTTTAAATGATCCTTGCCAAGCGCAACGTTTGGATGGAAGCCAATAGCGCAAATCACCATGTCTGCATCGTAAGTGCCTTTGCTTGTTTTAACAGCCTTAACTTCAGTGTCTCCAATAATCTCCTCAACAGCTTGACCAAGCTCAAACTTAATGCCCTTATTCTCCATAATTTTCTTCAAATTGTTAGAAAACTCTGGGTCAAAGTAGCCGTTAAGAATATGGTCTTCCATGTCAATAAGAGTTACGTTCTTGCCAAGACGCTCGAAGGCTTCAGCAAGTTCGACGCCAATGTAGCCGCCGCCAAGAACCACAACATTATGGAAATCGCGCTCTTGAAGCTTAGCAATAACAGTTTGCGCATTCTGGAAAAGCTTTACCATTTGCACGTTTTCCAAGTCAATGCCTTTAATGCGAGGCTTGTTTGGAAGGCTGCCGGTAGCAAGAACAAGCTTGTCGTAAGAATCGTGAATAACAGTGCCGTCTTTAAGCTCGACTGTTACTTCTTTCTTTGCGTAATCAATGTCGAGAACTTTACTTTCAAGATTTACTTTAGCGCCTTTTTTAACGAAATCTTCTGGCTTCTGGTAGAACAGTCCGTCGCTGCTTTGAATTTGCTTGCCAATCCACAAAGCCATTCCGCAGCCAAGGAAGGAAATATTGCTATTCTGATCGTAGATTGTAAGCTCGTTTCCTGGGTAGCTCAAAATGGTGTTAGCGCAGGCAGTGCCGGCGTGATTTGCGCCAATCTGAATGATCTTTGTCATCGGTAATCTCTTTTCGTCGTTGAATTCTGTTGAAATTATTGTATGTGCTTCAACTGCTTTGTTTAATTCACGCTGCTGCGCGAATGCACATCCAATGCATAATACTATTACACGAATGCGAGTCTTACCAATTTTGATTTTGTGCGTGTTGTGTGTGGGGGTGTGTGGTTATTTCACAATCTGACTTAACTAATCTTTTCGCGAGCGTGAATTACGTAGTAGAATCCTGAAGTTTGTATACTGTTTATATACAGTGACATTCACATATGTACAGTTTTTTTGTGATGCGTTTTAATGTTTTAATAAAGTGATATTCGTGTAAAGGGGTATTGTGATGCGTATTTTGATTACTGGTTTTACGCCGTTTAATAATGAGTCTATAAATCCGTCGTGGGAGATTGCACAATCAGTGCATGCACCTGATGGTGTGGAACTTGTTCGTTTGCAGATTCCTACGGAATTTAACAAGGGCGCGCAAAAAGTTATTGAGAAAATAGAGGAAGTTCAGCCTAATGCTGTGCTTTCATTAGGACAATTTGGTGGTTCTGCTTGTTTTAACGTTGAGTATGTTGGAATTAACTGTAGGGCTGCGAGCATACCAGATAATAGTGGGTATAAGCCTTGGTATGAGCCTGTTGTGCAGGATGGTGACGTGGCGTATAAAGCGACTTTGCCAGTTGTGAATATAGTTGAGGCTTTGAATAAGGTGAAATTGCCGGCGTCTGTGTCTTTTTCTGCGGGCGCGTACGTGTGCAATGATGTGCTTTACAGTGTTTGTTATTATTGCCAGACTAGGAAATTGCCGATTAAGAGCGGTTTTATTCACGTTCCGTATTTGCCTGAGCAAGTTCTTGATAAGCCGAGTACGAGTTCTATGAGTTTAGCTGATATGCTTCGAGGTATTGAAGTTGCATTACAAGTAATTGCGGATGATTGCTAATAATTACAAGTAATTACTAATGAATAGTGTGAAATTTTGGGGAATAACCCGAAATTTTATTCTCTACGCTCGCTCAAGCACGCGTTCAATAGCGTTATTTTGCGAAAGAAGATACACGCAATACTGGTTCATGCTTATTCCTTCGGCTTGAGATTGCTCAGCCAACTGCCTGTGTAATTCTTTAGGTAGACGCAGTTTGAACTGACCAGAATAGTCATTCAGCTCATGGTAAGACGGCTCTTTTATGTTGATTTTGCTTTCAAGTGCTGCTTCAATCCAAGCGTGCTTAGCGTCCTGCGCATTTGCTGCTGCTTCCTGTTCGGAGTCTCCCGAACTTATGCATCCTGGTAAATCAGGGTAGTAGGACACGAATCCGCCTTCATCCGGATCCTTTACAATCTCCAGCTTATACGGTAGTGACATGTAGTAGCTGAGTGTTTTATTTGTTAGTGTTTTTACCATATCCAATTTCCTACTTTCCTACTTTTACTGTTTTTCTTCTTCGTCTGCTGCTTCTACTACAGCTTTCACCATTTCTACGTATATCTTTTTAATTGGTTCATGTTTTGGAATTGTTATCGGGTTTGCGTTTTCTTTGCGAAAGTATAATGGCTACTTCCGCTTCGCGGATTGCACATTTCATATCCGTAGGATTCCAATACTTTTCTCAATTCATCAAATCGCATATCTTTGGATAGGCTAAGTATTCTTCTAAGTAATTTGTCCCATTGTGACATTTAACTCCCCAGTAAAATAGTGTATTTGATGTGTTTATAAAAGTATAAGTGGTGTTACATGTGGTGTCAATGGTTGATAAATGAGTGTTTCTTTACTGTAAAAATGCAGTAAAAGTATAGAAAAAGGAGCTGGGTTTGTGACTCAGCTCCTTTTCTTAATTATTTTCAATTATTAGTTTACTTTTGTTTAATTTTGTAGGTGAACTTTTTACTCGCGATTCTTCTTGCGAGAGAAGAATGCTGCTGCAGCTCCAAGTACACCAATCATTGCGCTGATCAATCCTACTCGTTCCACTTCAGCACCAGTCTTTACTAATTGGGACGAATGCTTTGCAGGAACCTTGTTGCTGGACTTAGTAGATTCGTTGGAACCTGAAGCACCAGTGGATGCATCACCAGCTTTGCCGTTGCCAGCATTACCGGTTTCAGCGTTACCAGCGTTGTTAGACGCGGAATCGTCACCCGAATCAGATCCAGAACCATTGCTGTTTCCAGTCTCAGATCCAGAACCAGAATCTCCAGAACCGGAATCAGAACCTGTTCCAGAACCAGAATTTCCGTTGTTGTCTTTGGCTTTACCAGTAACTTCGCTGGAAGAGTTGTCACCCTTCTTATCTTTAGCTTTTACATCACTACCGTCTTTGACTTTGTCTGCTGGAATAGTGACTTTACCAGTGTTTTCATCAACGGTTACGCCTTCTGGAGTGTTTCCATCAATCTTCCACTTACCGTTTTCTTTCTTAACAGTGAAGTTGGTTGGAGTGGCGTTTTCACCTTCTGGCGTATACGTAATTTCCAGACCATCAGTACCGTCTGCTGGTGTTACCTCAACAGAACCATCGTCTTTAGGCGTGACAGTTGGAGCAGCTGGAGTAGTTGCTGGAGCAGCTGGGTTGTCTTTGGCTTTACCAGTAACTTCGCTGGAAGAGTTGTCACCCTTCTTATCTTTAGCTTTTACATCACTACCGTCTTTGACTTTGTCTGCTGGAATAGTGACTTTACCAGTGTTTTCATCAACGGTTACGCCTTCTGGAGTGTTTCCATCAATCTTCCACTTACCGTTTTCTTTCTTAACAGTGAAGTTGGTTGGAGTGGCGTTTTCACCTTCTGGCGTATACGTAATTTCCAGACCATCAGTACCGTCTGCTGGTGTTACCTCAACAGAACCATCGTCTTTAGGCGTGACAGTTGGAGCAGCTGGAGTAGTTGCTGGAGCAGCTGGGTTGTCTTTGGCTTTACCAGTAACTTCGCTGGAAGAGTTGTCACCCTTCTTATCTTTAGCTTTTACATCACTACCGTCTTTGACTTTGTCTGCTGGAATAGTGACTTTACCAGTGTTTTCATCAACGGTTACGCCTTCTGGAGTGTTTCCATCAATCTTCCACTTACCGTTTTCTTTCTTAACAGTGAAGTTGGTTGGAGTGGCGTTTTCACCTTCTGGCGTATACGTAATTTCCAGACCATCAGTACCGTCTGCTGGTGTTACCTCAACAGAACCATCGTCTTTAGGCGTGACAGTTGGAGCAGCTGGAGTAGTTGCTGGAGCAGCTGGGTTGTCTTTGGCTTTACCAGTAACTTCGCTGGAAGAGTTGTCACCCTTCTTATCTTTAGCTTTTACATCACTACCGTCTTTGACTTTGTCTGCTGGAATAGTGACTTTACCAGTGTTTTCATCAACGGTTACGCCTTCTGGAGTGTTTCCATCAATCTTCCACTTACCGTTTTCTTTCTTAACAGTGAAGTTGGTTGGAGTGGCGTTTTCACCTTCTGGCGTATACGTAATTTCCAGACCATCAGTACCGTCTGCTGGTGTTACCTCAACAGAACCATCGTCTTTAGGCGTGACAGTTGGAGCAGCTGGAGTAGTTGCTGGAGCAGCTGGGTTGTCTTTGGCTTTACCAGTAACTTCGCTGGAAGAGTTGTCACCCTTCTTATCTTTAGCTTTTACATCACTACCGTCTTTGACTTTGTCTGCTGGAATAGTGACTTTACCAGTGTTTTCATCAACGGTTACGCCTTCTGGAGTGTTTCCATCAATCTTCCACTTACCGTTTTCTTTCTTAACAGTGAAGTTGGTTGGAGTGGCGTTTTCACCTTCTGGCGTATACGTAATTTCCAGACCATCAGTACCGTCTGCTGGTGTTACCTCAACAGAACCATCGTCTTTAGGCGTGACAGTTGGAGCAGCTGGAGTAGTTGCTGGAGCAGCTGGGTTGTCTTTGGCTTTACCAGTAACTTCGCTGGAAGAGTTGTCACCCTTCTTATCTTTAGCTTTTACATCACTACCGTCTTTGACTTTGTCTGCTGGAATAGTGACTTTACCAGTGTTTTCATCAACGGTTACGCCTTCTGGAGTGTTTCCATCAATCTTCCACTTACCGTTTTCTTTCTTAACAGTGAAGTTGGTTGGAGTGGCGTTTTCACCTTCTGGCGTATACGTAATTTCCAGACCATCAGTACCGTCTGCTGGTGTTACCTCAACAGAACCATCGTCTTTAGGCGTGACAGTTGGAGCAGCTGGAGTAGTTGCTGGAGCAGCTGGGTTGTCTTTGGCTTTACCAGTAACTTCGCTGGAAGAGTTGTCACCCTTCTTATCTTTAGCTTTTACATCACTACCGTCTTTGACTTTGTCTGCTGGAATAGTGACTTTACCAGTGTTTTCATCAACGGTTACGCCTTCTGGAGTGTTTCCATCAATCTTCCACTTACCGTTTTCTTTCTTAACAGTGAAGTTGGTTGGAGTGGCGTTTTCACCTTCTGGCGTATACGTAATTTCCAGACCATCAGTACCGTCTGCTGGTGTTACCTCAACAGAACCATCGTCTTTAGGCGTGACAGTTGGAGCAGCTGGAGTAGTTGCTGGAGCAGCTGGGTTGTCTTTGGCTTTACCAGTAACTTCGCTGGAAGAGTTGTCACCCTTCTTATCTTTAGCTTTTACATCACTACCGTCTTTGACTTTGTCTGCTGGAATAGTGACTTTACCAGTGTTTTCATCAACGGTTACGCCTTCTGGAGTGTTTCCATCAATCTTCCACTTACCGTTTTCTTTCTTAACAGTGAAGTTGGTTGGAGTGGCGTTTTCACCTTCTGGCGTATACGTAATTTCCAGACCATCAGTACCGTCTGCTGGTGTTACCTCAACAGAACCATCGTCTTTAGGCGTGACAGTTGGAGCAGCTGGAGTAGTTGCTGGAGCAGCTGGGTTGTCTTTGGCTTTACCAGTAACTTCGCTGGAAGAGTTGTCACCCTTCTTATCTTTAGCTTTTACATCACTACCGTCTTTGACTTTGTCTGCTGGAATAGTGACTTTACCAGTGTTTTCATCAACGGTTACGCCTTCTGGAGTGTTTCCATCAATCTTCCACTTACCGTTTTCTTTCTTAACAGTGAAGTTGGTTGGAGTGGCGTTTTCACCTTCTGGCGTATACGTAATTTCCAGACCATCAGTACCGTCTGCTGGTGTTACCTCAACAGAACCATCGTCTTTAGGCGTGACAGTTGGAGCAGCTGGAGTAGTTGCTGGAGCAGCTGGGTTGTCTTTGGCTTTACCAGTAACTTCGCTGGAAGAGTTGTCACCCTTCTTATCTTTAGCTTTTACATCACTACCGTCTTTGACTTTGTCTGCTGGAATAGTGACTTTACCAGTGTTTTCATCAACGGTTACGCCTTCTGGAGTGTTTCCATCAATCTTCCACTTACCGTTTTCTTTCTTAACAGTGAAGTTGGTTGGAGTGGCGTTTTCACCTTCTGGCGTATACGTAATTTCCAGACCATCAGTACCGTCTGCTGGTGTTACCTCAACAGAACCATCGTCTTTAGGCGTGACAGTTGGAGCAGCTGGAGTAGTTGCTGGAGCAGCTGGGTTGTCTTTGGCTTTACCAGTAACTTCGCTGGAAGAGTTGTCACCCTTCTTATCTTTAGCTTTTACATCACTACCGTCTTTGACTTTGTCTGCTGGAATAGTGACTTTACCAGTGTTTTCATCAACGGTTACGCCTTCTGGAGTGTTTCCATCAATCTTCCACTTACCGTTTTCTTTCTTAACAGTGAAGTTGGTTGGAGTGGCGTTTTCACCTTCTGGCGTATACGTAATTTCCAGACCATCAGTACCGTCTGCTGGTGTTACCTCAACAGAACCATCGTCTTTAGGCGTGACAGTTGGAGCAGCTGGCTTCACGGTTATGGTTAGAGTTACGGTGCCGGTTTTTCCTGCCGAGTCGGTTACCGTGAAGGTTAGCTTATGTGTGCCAACTTCCTTCGGCTGCATGTTCTTAACAGTAAGATCCAACACTTGTTCCTGATCAGTGTCAGTGGTTTTTGAAACACTCGCACGACCTTTAAGGATATCATCAGCTTGAAGCAGATTGGCGCTCGTTAATGCCTGTATATAGTTGATTTTTTCAACCTTCACATCATCTTTAGCAACAATGTGAATCTTCAGATCTTGCCCAACTGTTACAGGCGATGAAGTAGCAGTAATTGTTGGGTCTTGAGCATCCTTAGGCGCAGTAGCTTGTTTTGTATCGCTGTTTTCTGAAGTTAGTTCAAATCCTGGAGTTGTTACTTTAAGAGTCTTTTCTTCAGGCTTCTTGACAGTCGTTTTTGCATACACATCACCTGCAGGAATTCCATCATTAACAGTAATCTCCGCTTTACCATTGTTAATTGTTGTAGTAGAGCCGATTTCCTTGTTATCTTTATCAAACAGTTTAACTGTTGTAGTAACCTTAGCGTCGGTAGGGATACCGTTCCCAACAGATACTGTTACTTTCTGCCCTTTCTTTCCAGCAAGATTAGTCAGATCAGTGTCGATAACTGGCTTCTGTGGTTTAACATTGATGGTTACATCTGTTGTTTTCGTGGACTGATCGGAGTATGTTCCCTTAATACTACGGGTAAATACGCCAACTGTCTCAGTGCTTGGAGCAGGAGATTTGCCATTCCACGTTAATGTTGGCTTCTTTTCAAGCTTGCCTTCGTCTTTAATCTCAACAAATTTGTCAATGTCTGTCAATGGCGGTAATTGTTCACCAACGGTAGTATCAATGGTTTTACCTTTAAGAGGATGTTCTTTAGCAAGTGTAGTAACTTTGACTTTAACTTTGCGTGTGGTAACGTTGCCGGAGCCATCCTCGGAAGTAATAGTTACTCTCTTGCTGTGCATTTTTTCAGTAACAGTGATCTTGTCTGATGGAAGCGGTTTCTTTTCGCTTCCATCGCCTTGCTTGGTTATAGGAGTGTCCGTTAAACCAGCAATACTAAACTTCTCAATATAACCCTTGTTATCGGTGGTAGTGAAGCTTAGTTTATCGCCTTTATGAAGTGTAATGGTCTGTTTGTCGTCAGTTATTTCAGTGCCATTGTAATAAATTTTTGGCGCTTCGCTGTCATCCTTGTGACGATTTAATTTTTTATCTTCGTCAGATTCTGGATCTCGTCCAGAAATCCACGCGTAGGATGAGCTTGTTGTTCTTCCATATGTTGCAGAATCTGCCCAAGTCCAAGCATTATGTATATTAGCGTACTTTTCATCATACGTTGTGGCTTTTTCGTTAATCGCTGTATCGTTAAGCTTTACTGCGGCATGCATATGGAATGCAAGATTTACTTCTGAAGTTTGAATACCTATTCCATAATTCTTAGAGCTATATGGGTACGCCGGGTAAGTTGCTTTACCAAGAGCGTAATCATCGTGATTCTCATGGAATAGATTCTTCATATTTGTTGTATATTGTTTCTCGCTTGTCAGATTCGGTCCTAAACTATACTGGAACATTGAAGCACCGAACTTCTTCTCGTTATCGCTAAGTAAGTTTATAGATGTTGACTGATTCTCTACTTTTTCAAACTTGGCAAAATCGCGCGAAAGAGTAAAGTTCATCTTGCGTTTTATTTTGTCATTTTCTGATGCATCTTTAAGTTTGTAAGCGTCAAAACGTAAGTCGCGAATTGTGTCGCTCGCATACGAACCATCGGAATTTAACTTAGCAATTTGGTACGGTACTTGCCATATATACCACTGCCTGTTTGAGAGATTTACCATCGACTGAGCATCATTGTTGAAGAATACGTCGAATACGAGATATTTAGCACCATCTATTGTTTCGATATGTGCATACATATCCGTTTTTTTAATCAGAGTATTGTGCTCATCGCTACCATAATCGTCGGAATTCATTGTCTTTTTATCTTTATTTTCATCATTAGTAGCACGATAACGCTGGAACTCAAGAATACTAGGAGTTTTAAGCCATCCTGGATTGTTAACAACCACATCAGCTTCACGATTCTGATACTTAGCAACCGCGCTATTCGTAAGACTTCTAGCCGTTGCGTTGTACGTTGTTGTAGTAATTGTGGGTGTTGTAACAGCCATTGCAGGCTGGCTGCCTAAGCAGGTTGCTGCTGTCAACAAAGCAGCCATTGTTGCTAACGGAAGAGTGTGTACTTTGTGTGCAGAACGCTTTTTAGAAGATTTTGATGATGTATGTTTTGAAGGATTAGCGGTTGTCATAACAATCTCCTTAATTTTCCCTAATCTTTAACGAATTTTTAAACAAATAAATAGAACGAATTATATGACAAATCTCTCCAATGCCAGTAATAAAACTCTCTATTTAAATGGGTCTATCTAAAAATTCTATCATTTTTTGTTATTTTTCATGATATTTTTCAGTTTTAAATTAGTTTAGACTGTAAAATTTCCTACGGGGGGGGGGTGCTCTAAAAGAAAATTTCTTGCTAAATGTTATAACATCATATATTTTTCGAAAATTTTTTATTATTTTCGTAACTTGCTATATGACTTATGGTGTGTCGCAGATTTTGCTATCGAATTCTTATTTCTCAAATTATGTTACGTCTATTTCGTGATAACGAGTGTTTTTCTATTTCTGCAACTTATTTCTATCTTTTACAATAATTATTTTTTAGCTTCAGCCACTTATGTTGAAGGTGTGGTATAAAAGTCTTATGTTTTCTAAACGCGCTACTACTATTTTTGCGACTGCTGTTGTAACTGCTTTAGCGCTGGGTGCGTTGAGTGCTTGTGAGCCGCAGGGTAAAGCTGTGGGAGCTACTGGTCGCGCTGGGGACATAATTCACGACGGCGTTGATATTAACGATATTCATTTACTTGTAATTGGTTCTAAATTAGCAGTTCTCGATGCTGATATTATGCAGAAGTGCAAAATGGCAAATTTAAGTGCTTCTTACGTTTCTGTGTCAAATATAAATAATGCGAACGATGCAGCTCAGCAAGCTATTCGCGCTGCAAGCGAGCAGCCTGTTTCACTAATACTTATTAACGCGCTAGACGTAACAAGCGTTGACGATTCGCATAATGCTAATGATCAACTAAATAAAAAAGAGAACAAACAGCTCAATAAGATTGCGAGCAATAAACAATCTGAAAGCAAAGAATGGATTTCTGCGTTGCAATACGCGCGTTACGCTGGAGTGCCAGTTGCATTAGTAAATCCTGTAAACGCACCAAAAGACGAAACTTTATATGCTGCAATATTGCGAGTTGGGGATATTTCGCATAATTTAGCGCCTGAGCGTTCGTCTTTGCTAAGCATTGTTCGCGCAATAATTGACAATACGCCACACGGTAGGGAAGTGATTATAAATGACAAGTAATAAACAAAACGCAATAGAGTCTGCAGAAAACGCTAATAATAAAGCTATTGCGGCGCTTCCTAAAGTAGAAGTTTCTGGATTGAGCACCGAGGATGTTGTAGAGGCAGTTTCTCGAGGAGACGTAAATATTACTTCTAAGCAGACTTCTCGCTCTTTAATGGATATTGTGCGCGCGAACGTGTTTACATTGTTTAACGCGATTATTTTTACGGCAATGGTGGTTGTTCTTGCCACGGGTTCGTGGAAGGATGCTGTTTTTGGTGCGGTAATTCTGGTAAATACTGGAATTGGCATTGTGACTGAATTAAAAGCTAAGCGCACTTTGGATAGGCTTTCTATATTGATTGCCGCTCGCGCAATGGTTCGTAGAGGCGGAGAAAATATTGAGATTGCACACAAAGATATTGTGCTTGGGGATATTTTGTGGCTTAGGGCTGGCGAGCAAGTTCCTGCAGACGTAGAAGTGCTGGAATCGTGGGGCTTGGAAATGGACGAGTCCATGCTTACGGGCGAGTCTGCTACAGTTCGTAAAGCCAAAGGTGACGACGTTTATTCTGGATCTACTGCAGTTTCTGGAATGGCTTTAACGCGTGTTACTGCCGTAGGAGAGCACAGTTACGCGGCAAAATTGGCGGCGCAAGCGAAGGTTTATACCAAAACAATTTCTGACTTAAGCCGTGGAATTAACACGATTTTGAAGTATATGACGATGGTTGTGGTGCCTTTGTGCGCGCTGCTTGTGTGGTCGCAAATGCACAAGGTTGGCGGATTTGTTGAAGCTTGGCAGACTGGTGCTTGGAGGGGAGCTGTTGTTTCTGCTGTTGCAGGCGTTGTTGGCATGATTCCAGAGGGGTTGGTTCTTCTTACTTCGCTTAATTTTGCGGTGGCTGCTATGCGACTTGCGCGTAAACAAACGTTAGTTCAGGAGTTGGAATCTGTAGAAACTTTAGCGCGCGTAGACTGCTTGAATCTGGACAAAACTGGCACTATAACCGACGGCGGTATTGCATTCGTTGGCGTGGAAAATATAGATAATATTGGTGTAGAGAATCTAAATAATACTAGTGCCGAAATATCTTTACAAACCAACTTGCAGACCAACTTACAAATCAACCAAGCTTTATTCGACTTATCAAACGAAGAAAATCCAAACGCAACAGGTGTCGCGATTATGCAAGGGCTTGCCTCTCAAGGAGTCGCAGCTAGTGAGCATATATTTAACCGTCTTCCATTTTCTTCTGCTAGAAAATGGAGTGCTGTGCAATATGCGCAAAGTAGTGGAGAATATGAAACTTGGTATATGGGTGCTCCGGAAGTATTGCTAAGCGCTATTAATTATGCAAATTCTAATGAAATTTTAGAGAAAGTTAATTCTTATGCGGAGCTTGGTGAGCGCGTGCTGCTTCTTGCAAAAGTAAGTGGCGTTGAAAGTAACGAAGTAAATAGCGTCGCAGAAGCAGATAAAACTTTTTGTGATTCTCCTACTATTTGCGAGAGTGCTCAGCCTGTTGCTTTAGTTCGCTGCTCTGAGCGTATTCGTGACGATGCGCGTAAAACGCTCGAATGGTTCCGTGAGCAGGGTGTGCGCTGCCGAGTAATTTCGGGAGATAATCCTACAACTGTTGCGGCTGTTGCTGCAAAAGTTGGATTGACAGGAGAGCGCAAGCCTGTTGCAATGGACGCTAGAAAATTGCCGGAAGATATTAGCGAATTGGCTAAAGTACTTGAAAATGTGGATGTGCTTGGGCGCGTGCTTCCTCATCAAAAGAAAGCGATTGTTCAGGCGCTTCACACTCAAGGCCATGTGGTTGCTATGACTGGTGACGGTGTGAACGATACTTTAGCGCTTAAAGAGGCTGATTTGGGCGTTGCTATGGGCAATGCTGCTCCTGCTGCAAAAGCTGTAGCTCAAGTGGTTCTTGTTGATTCACGATTCTCGCATTTGCCGGATGTTGTGGCTCGCGGTAGGCAAGTGATGGCAAATATGGAACGCGTGGCTGGCTTGTTCCTTGTAAAAACTGTTTATTCTGCGCTTATTTCTGCAGGAGTTGTGCTTCTAGCATTGCACTTCCCGTATTTGCCTCGTCATATTACTTATATTGGTTCTTTAACTATTGGTATTCCAGCATTTTTGCTTGCTCTTGCGCCTAATACTCGTCGATATATTCCGGGATTCTTGAAGCGCGTTGTTCGTTTTGCTGTTCCTAGCGGATTTGCTATAGCAGCTTCTGTGCTTGCGACTGCTGTTATAGCTCCGCGAGTTTTGGGATTAAATCTTGACGATGTTGTTGCAAATAATTTAATAGCATCTCGTTTTATTGTTTCAAACGCGCAAGCTTTGGCAACCACTCGTAGCATTTGTTCCGTAATCGTATTTGTTCTCGGCATACTCGTGCTTGCAAGCGTTGCTAAACCTTTGCGTTCGTGGAGAGGAATTATGGTTGCGCTATTTGCTGCAGCTGGAGTTGCTGGAGCTTTTATACCGTTTACTGCAAAGTTCTTTGAACTTCATGTGCCGACTGCGGGAAGTGCGCTTACTGTAATGCTTATAGCTGTTGTTTTAGCAGTAATCTTATGGTTTGCGTGCGTGAGCTTAGCAAACTTGTTATCTAAACAGAGTAAGAAGTGAACAATCTAACATATTTCTAACGCAATTAGTGTCAAAGCTAGCTTAATAATGCTTACAATAGATATGTGTTTAGTATTTTAGAGATGTTTTCAGTAGGCGTTGGTCCTAGTTCTTCGCATACGGTAGGTCCTATGCGTGCAGCTTATGCGTTTGTTACGTCGCTTAAAAAAAGTGGTAGTCTTGCAAACGTTGCGCATGTAAGTGTGACTCTTTACGGATCATTGTCTTTAACTGGTCTTGGTCACGGAACTGATCGTGCTTGCGTTGCAGGTCTTGAAGGAAATCTTCCAGATAATGTAGACACTGATCACATGCTTACTATTCGTCAGGAATGCAAAAAAACTGGCACTTTAACGCTTGCAGGGGAGCATACTATTTCTTTTGACTACGATAATGATGTTGTTTTTGAAAAGTGGAAACGCATGGTTATTCATCCTAACGGAATGCGTTTTGTTGCAACTGATTCTGACGGAAACAAAATCGATGAGCAAGTATGGTATTCAATTGGCGGCGGATTTGTGCGTCAAGGTCATGCGGACGATGCAATGGTTGGCTTGCATGAGCGCGTTACTGAGCAGGATGAAAATAATGCCAATGAGAATGGTGTAAGCGAAAGTGATAGCGAAAGTAATAATGGAAATACAGAAAAAGTTTCAAATCAAACAAAAGATTCCACCGTTCCGTATCCTTTTACTTCTTGCGATGAGCTTATAAATATTTGCCTAGAAAAGCGTATGTCAATAAGCGATGTTGTGTGGCAAAACGAGCTTGCACTGCATGAAGGCGATGCTGACTACGTGCGCAACTATTTGCTGCATGTTTGGAAAGTTATGAGCAAATGCGTGGAAAATGGCTGTAATTCAAAGCAACCGATTTTGCCAGGTGGTCTTGATGTTCCTCGCAGAGCGCCTCGAATGTATGAGCGGTTAGCTGCAAACTCAGACATGCTTCGCAATAATCGTCGTCGTTCGGATGCTGCTTTAGAAAGTTCAGACTCTGCTTGGGTTAATCTTTTTGCGCTCGCTGTTAGCGAAGAAAATGCTGGTGGTGGGCGTATTGTTACTGCTCCAACGAATGGTTCTGCAGGAATAATTCCTGCAGTATTGCAGTATTATTGGCGATTTGTTGATTCTTCTAATGAAGATGGAGTTGTGCGATTTTTGCTTGCTGCCGGTGCGGTTGGTTATTTGTTTAAGCGCAATGCTTCAATTTCTGGTGCTGAAGTTGGTTGCCAGGGCGAGGTTGGTTCTGCCTGTTCAATGGCTGCAGCTGGATTGTGTGAAGTATTGGGAGGAACGCCGGAACAGGTTGAAAATGCTGCAGAAATCGGCATAGAGCATCATTTAGGATTGACTTGCGATCCGGTTGGTGGCTTAGTTCAAATTCCTTGTATTGAGCGCAATGCTATGGCTGCAAATACTGCAATTAATGCTGTTCGAATGGCAATGCTTGGAGATGGTTCGCATATGGTAAGTCTTGATCAGGCGATTAAGACTATGAAAGAAACTGGCCATGACATGATGTCTAAATATAGAGAAACTTCAAAAGGTGGACTAGCTGTAAACGTTGTTGAGTGCTAATCTAGGACAAGTTAATAAGAGTTGGTCTAAATGCGTTTAGTAATTCTATAAGGCTGTAAAACCAGTCTATGCAGATGTTATACTATTGCAGATTATACTAATTAGAGTTTTTAAAAAGGAGGCAATATGGCACAGGATATGCCGGAAGTAACTGCAGAATTTGGTACTACGCCAACGGTGACGTTCCCTGAATCTGAACCGCCAGCTGGTCTTAAAGTTGTTGAATTGGTTGAAGGTAATGGACCAGTTGTTCGCGCTGGTGATACTGTAACTGTGAATTATCATGGTGTTGTTTGGGGCGGTGAAAAGCCGTTTGATTCCAGCTTTGCTCGCCACACTCCAGCCAGCTTCGGTATTGGTGTTGGTCAAGTAATTCAGGGTTGGGATCGCACTGTTCCTGGGCACAATGTTGGATCTCGTTTGCTGATTTCGATTCCACCTGAGTATGGTTATGGTTCTCGCGGTGTTCCACAAGCTGGTATCGACGGTGGAGCAACTTTAGTATTTGTTGTTGATATTATTTCAACTCGTTGAGTTAAAAGTATGTGCGTTGTTTTATTTAAGCGCGCAATGTCTTTAACTCTGTAAGAGATTGTTGGATAGGGAGGTATAAATGGCTGAGGAAAAAACTATTTTGCTTACGCAGGAAGCGTACGACAAATTGAAGGAAGAGTTGGCGCATCGCGAAGGTGAATATCGTGAAGAAATCACTGAACGTATTGCTGCAGCTCGAGCTGAAGGTGACTTGTCGGAAAACGGTGGCTATCAGGCTGCTCGAGAAGAGCAGGGCAAGAATGAGGGTCGTATTAACGAGCTTATTGTAAAGCTTCGTAATGCTAAGATTCTTGAAGCTCCGAAAGCTGGAACTGTTGGAAATGGTTCATTGGTTGTTTTGGAACTTGCTGGTCGCGAAATGACTTATGTTCTTGGATCTCGAGATATTGCTGTAGCTACAGATTACGACGTTATTAGCCCTGAATCTCCTATTGGTGCAGCGATTATGGGTGCTCATGCGGGAGATACTGTCAGCTATGCTGCTCCTAATGGCCGTGAGATTTCTGTGACTGTTAAGGAATCTAATCCTCTTGCATAAGTAGGTTGTTTTAATAAAACAATTCTCCCCATCTGGTTATTTATGTATCAGATGGGGAGATTTTTTTTTGGGGGTTTGGGTTTTAGGATTAATTAAATTTTTCTTAGAACTGTAACAACTTTGCCCATAATAGTTGCGTGTGAGCCGTCTATAGGAGAGTATGCAGGATTGTGAGGAATAAGCCAAACGTGGCCATTGTCGTTTCTGAAAGTTTTAACTGTTGCCTCATTGTCAAGTAAAGCGGCAACAATATCTCCATTTACTGCCTCGTGTTGTTCGCGTACAACAACATAGTCTCCGTCGCAAATGGCGGCATCGATCATAGAGTCGCCATGAACTTCAAGCATAAAAAGATTTCCTGTGCCAGTTAATCGTTCTGGTAGGCGCATAACATCTTCAACATGTTGCTCTGCGGTAATTGGTATTCCAGCAGCAATGCGTCCAACTAAAGGTACATCTCTAGAATTAATTACAGAATCTGAATCATAAGCAGCAATATCAACAGATTTTGAATAACTTTTATTGATTATGGTATTTATTTTGCTATCAGATACAGAATCGTCAAGAATTTCAATTGCGCGCCCTTTATTTGCGCTAATTCGCAAAACTCCTTTTTCTTCTAGAGCGCGTAGCTGGTGTTTTACGGAAGATGGGCTTCTAAGTCCAACTGCTTCGCCTATTTCTCTAAAGGAAGGTGGAAAACCATGAATTTTGAGACTGTTTTGAATAGCGTTAACAATTGCACGCTGACGTTCGGTAAGTGATAATTCGTCAACATTGCTGAGGTCAATGCTGTCATTATTGTTGGCGGCATTGCTGTTTGTTTTCTCGTTATTCATGGTGCTCCTTTCGATGTATTAATAATAACTCACTTCTTCAAAAAAATCAAACATCTGTTCGACACGCCGTTGCAACTGTCGAACAAATGTGTCATTATTGATACACCTGTTCGATAGAACAAATGTTCAATTGATTGATGGCGACGGAAAGGATAGTTATGAATACGGCATTGAGGAACAATAATCGCATTAGTGTTCGTTCAAAAAGAATCGCAACTAAGGCTGTTTCAAGTAGTAAACGAGCTTCTGCAATGCGCCTTAGAAGGAATAGGGTGTTAAGAATCATTGTACTTTTTATGGCAATAGCTGTATTCTGTGCTGTGTTCATGCCAAAAACTGCTGTTTCGGCTGTTCCTGAAAAGTTTATTACATATACTGTGCGTCCAGGTGACACATTGTGGAGTTACGCTTCAACAATTACTCCAAAAAACGGCGATATTGCAGATAGTGTAGAACGACTTATTTCCTTAAATCATCTTTCATCTGCCGATTTGGAAGTTGGACAGTCTATTAATGTGCCAATTGTTAGTTCAAATCAGTGATATTAGAAAATAAAGTGAACATTATTATGTCGTGTTTCCTTAATTTCTAGTATGCTGAATATATGCATTGTCCTTTTTGTAAAAATTCAGATACGAAAGTTATTGATACTCGTATTAGCGAAGATGGTTATTCTATTCGCCGTAGGCGTGAATGTCAGGTGTGCGGAAATCGTTTTACAACAGTAGAAACGACGCAATTACTTGTAATGAAGCGTTCAGGATCTGTTGAGCCTTTTGATCGTGCAAAAGTTGTAGCTGGTGCTGGTAAAGCATGCCAGGGCCGTCCTATTAATGCAGAAGAGTTAAAGACATTGGGTATGCGAGTAGAAGCTGATTTGCGTGCACGTGGTTTAGCTCAAGTAACTTCTGAAGAAGTTGGTAAAGCTATTCTTAAGCCATTGCGTGAATTAGATGAGGTTGCGTATCTTCGTTTCGCAAGTGTATATCAGAACTTTACTGGTCTTGAAGATTTTGAGCGTGCGATTGAAGATTTGAAGCGCAGTAAAGAAGAAGAGTAGTACTCTTACTAAGAGCTTAATTAATTAATTAACTACCTAACTGTTCGTCTATTTAGCAAATTATCCTGTTATTAAATTAATAACAGGATAATTTTTTAAGTTTTCTGCGTTTTAGATTTTATTATTCAAAATTTGCATCATTTCTGGTGCGAATAATATGCAATCTTTGAGTTGGTCTCGTCATAGCCACATACAGGTTTGCTGCTGCCGCCAACCTAGAAGCCGCTTCTTGCTCAATTTTAGAAGGCTGTAGAACAATCACAGCATCATATTCAAGACCTTTTACCTCTTCTGCAGTAGAAACACTGCATTGGCAATCGTCGGCACTCTGCTGACTAATGTTATTCCAAATTTTTTCTGGTAAAGCATTCTTTAATGCTCGATTTACTATTTCCTGAGTATGTTCCACCATGTCACAAGGAGCAATAATAGCTATGCGACCGCTACCATCTTCAGATATAAACTTTTTGAACAATTGAACGCATGAATTAGCAAGAGTTGTATCAAGCTCATCATTAGATTCAACAATATCTGACATTAGAGAATCTGGCACGGATCTTACAGCATTAACTGTGGAAATATATAATCCAGAATTGGTTGCAATTTTGCTTGCAGCTTCGGAAACTTCTCGAGGATTACGATAATTAATCGTAAGTTCATAAAGATCCCAATTTGGTTCGCCAAACATTGGATTCATATTTTTTTGCCAACGGTGTGTGCCGCCTAAAGCAGAAGTTTGCGCAACATCTCCAACAATAGTAAATGAGCGCGAAGGGCAGCGTCGTATAAGCATACGCCAGTCCATTGCGGTAAGCTCTTGAGCTTCATCTACAACTATGTGACCATAAGTCCACTCGCGGTCGGATGCGGCTTTACGCGCAAGCATGCCAGCGTCATCTCCCTGCAAATTATCAAGAAGCATATCTGCAGTTACAATGCCATTTCCTATTCCTGCCTGAGCCAAAGTATCTGCAGCAAACTGCTGTTCCTCAAGCTTCTTAGCCTGTAAAGCTGCTCTCTGAGCATCAAGTTTTGGATCTGCTCCAAGCAATTCCATTGCTTCATCCAAAAGTGGAATATCAGATTTAGTAAGAGGGCTGTCTTTTTTACGAGTAAGAGCATTAATATCTTCTTCACTAAGCCAAGGAGCATATTTGCGCAACTGATCAGGTTTTGAAAAAAGCTGATCAATAAGCCATTGCCCGGTCATTGGAAGCCATGCAAGATTTAGCGTAATTCGAAGCTTGTCGTCCAAGCGAAGTTGAGAAGTTATATCGTTTAATTCAGCTTGATCTGGAACATAATCAAGTTTCTCCAAATAACGATTTTTCAATATGCTAAGCACTGTTTTAACAAACGTGGTTCTCGCTTGATTATGCGGTTGATGAGTATGTTGCGCGTCTGCTTGAGCAATCTCAATATCTTCTTTTAGAAGAGGGACGCTTAAGCCTCCAATATGTAATGTTGGAAGATTTTTAGGTACGCGAATACGAGCTGAAATAGCGTTTGCAATAACCGATCGCATACGGTACATGCCTTTTAATTTTGCAGCATACGCAGAATCTTCACAAGTTGCGTGAATTCCAGGAATTAAATCCGCAATAGTGCGGCTTACTACGCCAGTTTCGCCAAGAGATGGAAGAACTTGATCAATATATCGCAAAAATGCGGAGCTTGGTCCAACAATAAGAACTCCAGAACGCTCAAGTTTGCGTCTGTGAGTGTACAACAAGTATGCTGCTCTATGCAAAGCAACAGCTGTTTTTCCTGTACCAGGTCCTCCTTGAACAACAATCGTGCGATCTAGAGGAGCTCGAATAATCCGGTCTTGTTCAGCCTGAATAGTTGCAACAATATCAGTCATTTTTCCGGTTCTGCGAGAACCTAATGAAGCTAGCAGTGCGCCTTCGCCGGTTAAAGTTCCTTGTTCAGAAGCTTTTCCTACTTCCTCAGAATGAATATCGAGAATTTCATCCTCAATTCCAACAACGTCTCTAAAACGAAGGGTAATGTGACGACGCATAACAATGTCGCCGTGATGCGAAGGAGTAGCTTCATAGAATGGTCGTGCTGCTTCAGCTCGCCAATCTGTAAGAATAGGATCGTGGTTTTCGCTGAGCAAACCAATGCGGCCAATGTATCGTCTAATACCTTCTGTGTTATCAAGTCGCCCAAAAACAAGCCTATCTTCAACGGCACGCAACTGTGTTAAGCGATCCTCGTACATGGTTGCGAAAGAATCACGTTCTGTACGTTGAGTAGGAGATCCGTGTGAACCTGCTGCGCGTACAGCATCCAAGCGTGTGCGAATAGTGTTACGCAAATCATCAAGTCGACTATAAGCACTGTCAACAGCCTGCTGTTCTTCGCTAAGTTGTGAGGAATAGGTAGACATACGCTTCCATTCTTCGTAAAATCTGCAACCAAATAAAAGCCAATTTTTAGGCATTTAAGTATACCTCGATGCATATACCATTGATTTATTTCGTGTTGTAATCTAAATTAAAACAGACTAAAAGCTTAGCGAATAATTGCGTTTTATTTTTCTGTAAAAATATAATCTAAACATATGTTTATAAGGGTTGATTTTGAATTATAAAGAGATAGAATTTTTGAGTTGTGAAGCATAAAACGATGAGGTTGACGCCTACTAGTTTGTTGCAACTTAAAAATAAACAGAATGGCTTACTGCATCACTGTTGATGTAGCGAGTTTGTGATCAGAAAGGTAGTTCACATGAAGAAGCTTATTCTTGATTTGGACACTGGTGTTGATGATACCTTAGCAATTTCTTATGCTCTTGGTAGCCCTGAGGTTGAGCTGATTGGTATTACTGGTACGTATGGAAACGTTTTAATGGAGCAGGGCGTTCGTAATGCTCTTGCTATAACAGATTTATTCGGGCATCCAGAAGTTAAAGTGTATCGTGGTTTGCCGCATGCTAGCACGAAAGATTCGTTTGAAGTTCTGCCTATTTCTGCATTTATTCACGGTGATAATGGTATTGGAGATGTTGTTATTCCAGATTCCAAGCGTGAAGCTGAGTCTGAGCCAGCTGTGGATTTCATAATTGATGCGGTTAAGACTTATGGCAAGGATCTTATTTATGTTCCAACTGGTCCTATGACCAACATTGCTGCAGCGTTGAAGAAAGCTCCGGAAATTAAGGATGAAATCGGTAAGATTGTGCTTATGGGCGGCGCCCTTACAATTCATGGCAACGTGAACGCGTGGACTGAGGCAAATATTTCTCAAGATCCAGATGCTGCTAATGAGCTATTCCGTTCTGGTGCCCCGGTAACAATGGTTGGTTTGGATGTGACTTTGCAAACATTGCTTACCTACAAAGAAACGCAGCAATGGCGTGATCTTGGCACGAAAGCTGGTAAGTTCCTTGCGGATATGACCGACTTTTACATTAAGGCTTACGAAACTACTGCTCCTCACCTTGGTGGCTGCGGCTTACATGATCCGTTGGCTGTTGCGGTTGCTGTTGACCCAACGCTTGTTACAACGCTGCCAATCAACATGCAGGTAGATGTTGAAGGCCCAACTCGTGGACGCACTATTGGTGATGTAACACGTTTGAATGACCCTGTTAAAACAATGCAAGTAGCTTTGGGTGTAGATGTTAAGCGCTTCTTGAACGAATTCATGACGCGCATTTCTAACTTGGCAAAAATTGCTGGCTGATTAAAAGTTAATAACAAAATTTATACGTAATAAATGATTGGATTATTATGAATGAAAATGCAGCTGCTATTGCAGCAGACCCATATGAGGATCCAAAAACCCGCGATAAAGTGGCAATTTATTCTCTTATTTTGCTGCTTATTACATTTATTCTTGGCACTTTGTGTTTGCAAGGATTCAACTTGGTATTTAACCAGATTGGTAAAGCTGTTGGAGCGCCTGATCAGGCTTCTCTTATTACAAGCTTACCGATTATTGTGCTAGGTATAGTTTGCTTTATTTATGGATCTTTAGGTGACTTTGTGTCGCTTCGTAGGCTTATAACAATCGGTCTCGTAACACTGTTTGTTGGATCTTTATTTGGTTTTATTGCAAACTTCTATTTCACTCCAAACTTGTGGACAGTTATTATTGCACGTATTATGCAAACCGCTGGTGAGCAGGTTGCAGGATCTTCCTTCCTTGTTATTGCAACTAAGTATTTGCGCAATGATTTGAAGGTTATTTTCTTCGGACTCTTTACTGCAGCGTATCAGCTTTCTGCTTCTATCGGTGTGTTTGCAGCAGGTATTTTAAGCTCTATTGCTTGGCAATATTTGTTCCTTATTCCTGCAATAACAATCGTGTTCTTGCCGGTTCTTGTTAAGTGCTTGCCTACAAAGAATGGTATTGGTGGAAAGATTGATAAGCTCGGCTTCACCGTATTCGGTATTGCCGTAACGCTTCTTACGCTGTTCTTCTCCTACAAGGCCTGGGGATTGTTGCTTGGTTCTATTGTGCTTTTCGTTTTGTTCGCTTTCTACATTATGAAGGCAAAGAACCCGTTCGTAACTCCTGCATTCTTTAAGAATAAGCGTTGGCTTTCTGGCATTATTCTTATTTTCATCTTCTACTTCACTAATTACTGCATGCCTCCAATTTATAACGTTATTGGCGGCGCTCTGTACCATATGGACACTAATCAGGTTTCTTCTTACCTTGTTTGGGCTTTCGTATGTGCTGCAGTATTTGGCGTGTTCTCCGGTACGATTATTAGTCATATTGGTCGCAAAGCAGGTATTATTACAGCAGCATTCTTGATGATTGTTGGCTGGGTTGGTGCAGCTTTGCTTATCAACACTGATTTTATGTCGCTTACTATTTGCGCATGCATATACTACGCTGGTTGCGGTTTGATGTATTCTCCAATTGTTTCAACAGTTCTTTCTTCTCTTCCAGTTGAAGAATCCGGCCGTGGTTGCGGTATGAATGATTTGATTATGAACGTTACTGCTTCTATTGGTATTTCTATTTTCAGCGGTTTCTTTGGAGGAGATTTATTCAAAGGATTCTCCTTCAATGGTCTTAGCGGACAGGCGGCAGGTTATTCCAATTTGCTTATGATGGGTGCTGCAGTAGCCATCATTGGTTTAGTGGTTTACTTGGTTCGCAGCTGCTTTATTTCTGAAAAGAAGGAAATTACTGAAGAATAGTCTAAATAGGCTAATAAGTAAGTAAAAATAAGAGTAGGCGGTCGTACAAAATACGTGCGACCGCCTACTTTTTGTTAATTAGTTTATGCGTTCATTTTTCGCATTCGCTGTATGCTAATTGGGTTGGCTGTACCAAGCTCTTGCGCCCAAAGTGACACATAAAACTCTTCGCACATCCAACGCAATCTTTCCGCAATATTTTCCGCTTCATCGTGCGATGGTCCTAAAGGTAAAGATTTTGCTTTATCTTTAGCTTTTTCAACAATCTTGTGCGCTTCTTCAGCTTCCCAAGCCCAACGAACGTCACGGTTTTTATCTGACTTAGCTTTATTAAGACGAATCACATCAGCATGCAAATATTTTTCTATTCTAGGAAGCGAATCCGACGGAGTTTTAGCAATAAAACCTTCATAAACTAGGCTTGCAACATGCTCTCGAATGGACTGCAAAACTGATAGCATCGGCAAATCAGCCTTTCCAGAAACAGCTTTACTAACTTCCGCATCACGCTTTAATATAGCAATCACATCGTGAGCTACATCGTATACCGTATCCTCGTATATTTCGGAAATATTGGCAACAGTTTCGCGTAATAAATTGTCATTAGTAATATTGTCTGTGTTTGGAATAAGTCGTTTTACTGCTGCCATTTGTAAGTCTTCTGCTAAATCTTTAGAAGTTGAGTAAGGTGCGGCTGCAAGAAGTAAAGCTTCTGAACTAAGCCATCTAGAAGTAATACGCTTGTTGTCTAAATGCAACATGTTTAGCGCACCCTGCCATACCATTTGCGAGCGAGAAATATTAGTAGCGCCTGATTTGTGCAATAAATCAGCTCTTTCTACAACGTTTCCAGCTTGAGCTGCTTTACTTGCTTTACGATTTACAACCGCTCGCGCAGATTCTTGAGCTTCTTTTGCAAAGCGTTTTTGCAATGCAATTAATGACTTATCTGTTCCAAGGATTGTAGGTTTTACGCGATTAGCATAGTTGTTTTTTGCAGCAGCTTTATTGCGATTTGCGTTAGTTTTTCTTTCTTCAACGCTAAACGTTACGCGCAAATATGGCGAAAGCCTTCCTATTTGCTCATCGTTAAACACTTCCGGGTGAATCTGCGCGCCAATAACAGCAATAGCAGCTTTGGTAAAAACTTCGCGAAAATCAGGCCAAGAAAGACCATTTGTATCTTTATTAGTTTCTTCAATTCCAGGAAGAGTATCGTAATGCTCGTCAATCCAAGAACGAATTTTTTGCGCAGTATTAGGTGCTGGAACAAATTGCACTCGTAAAGATTTCGGCAAAGACTTAATCATTCCAATAATAAGCTCGTCCAACAAACCTGGAACATTCCAAGTAAACTCTTCAGACGTTAACCTGGAAAGCGCGTGAAGTGGTACATGTACTGTTACGCCGTCCAAAGGATTGCTCGGATCATAAATATAACTTAAGCGAAGTCTAAACGGTTGGCCGTCGGTTCCAACAGTATTCCAATGGTCAGGATAATCCGCTAAATCGGTGCTTTGTGTAGTTTGCAAACGTTCAACTTCATCAGGATCAAAGTTGAGCATATTAGGATTTTCTTCCCAATTATCCTTCCACCATTTTGCAAGAGTTGCAATAGTGGTAGCTTCTTGAGGAATGCGAGTGTCGTAAAAAGTAAATAAATCTTCGTCGTTTACAGTTTCGCTTATTTGACGAGTGCGATTTGCTTGATTATCTGCATCGTCAAGCACATTGCGATTATTTAAAATAAATTCGTCGTGCTGGAAACGCTGCTGAATATCTCCTTCAACTAATCCTTGACGAATCATAATCATACGAGCTTCGTAAGGATTAACTCTAGCCCATTGAACCGTGCGATCTTTAACAATAGGTAATCCGTATAGCAATACTTTAGATTTTGCTACGGCAGCGCCTTTAGAAGCGCTCCAATGAGCGTCAGAATATGTGACTCTCGTAAGATTTTTAGCAAGAGGTTCAGCCCAAGCAGGATCAATTTGTGCGCAATATCTTGCCCAGAGTCTTGAAGTTTCAACTAATTCAGTGCAAATAATCCACGAGGGAGTCGTTTTAGAAACTGCAGAAGCTGGAAAGATTGCAAATCTTGTGCCGCGAGAACCTTGATAATCGTTTTTAGACATTTTTTGAGCGCGTTTCATAGCTCGAATTTTTGCAGTTCCACTTAATCCAGCAAAATCAGAAGCTTTAGGTTCGCGCACTACTTGCATTCCCATCATAGAAAGCAATCCTGCAAGCATTGACGAGTGTATTCCTTGCGAATCCCAGGAGCAACACAAGCTGTGAGAAGCCTGCTGATTATTAGGAAGTTGACGAATTTCCAAAGACGGTCTTCTAACTGGGGTAGGATCGCCAACTTTATAATGCAACTCTTTACACAAGTCTTGAAGTTGATTAACTAAATCTTTCCACTGTTTTAAACGCAAAAAGTGGAAAAATTCCGCTTTGCAAATCCTGCGAAGCGCATTGTTGCTCATATCTCCATCCGCTTGGAATAAGCGATCCCACATGTTAAGAGCAGTCAAAAAATCACTTGTTTCGTCTGCATAACGATTATGAAGCCTATCTGCTTCCTCGCGCTGTTCTTCAGGACGTTCGCGAGGATCTTGCAGACTTAAGAATGCAACAATTACAAGCACTGCAGCAAGAGTATTTGGAGTAGTCTTTCGCGCTGCTTCAACAATCATTCGTCCTAGTCGAATATCAATAGGCAGCTTAGAAAGCTCACGGCCAACTTTAGTTAAAGTAATCACACCTGATTTTCTGCTTATTGCTCCAAGCTCAGTAAGTTCGTTAAATCCGTCGCTTACAGCTTTTATGTCTGGAGGATCAATAAAACCAAAATTAGTAATATCTTCGCCAGTTTTAGCAACACCAACTGAAAGCATATGCAAAACTACTGCACCAAGAGAAGTGCGCAAAATTTCAGGATCGGTAAAACGTGGGCGAGTTTCGTAATCTTCGCGCGAGTATAAGCGAATCGCAATACCATCCGCGATTCGTCCGCAACGTCCAGAACGCTGATCTGCGCTCGCTTGAGAAATCGGCTCTATTGGAAGTCTTTGCACTTTAGCAGACTTAGAATACCTGGAAATCCTAGCAAAACCAGGATCAACAACGTATCGAATACCAGGCACAGTAAGAGAAGTTTCAGCAACATTCGTAGCAATAACAATGCGCTGATGAGAGTGCGATTCAAAAACTCGATGCTGATCTTTTGCAGAAAGACGGGCAAAAAGAGGAACAATTTCAATAGCATCCGCTCGCTTCATATCGCTTGCTCGCGTGCCAAAATATGAACGTAAGCCATCTTCAAACTCTCGAATATCGCGCTCGCCGGAAGCAAAAACCATAATGTCGCGCGCGCCTCGATCGTGACTCGAATGAATTACCAACTGTGCGCATGCGCGAGTTACTGCAGAAGTCATATCTTCATCCGCAATATCATCACGATTACTTTCGCTGGATCGACTTTCTGCAACAGTTTCCTCATCCATTGTTATATCTGCAAAGCCAGGAACATGTTTCATAAGTGAAGGAGCGGAGCCAAGAGGTTCGTAAAGTACTTTCACAGGATATGTGCGTCCTGAAACTTCAATAACAGGAACTTTTATATGTAGAGCTTCTTCAAAATGATTGCGGAATTTAGCTGAATCAATAGTTGCAGACGTAATAATTAGTTTTAAATCTTGACGCTTTGGGAGCAAAGTCGTTAAGTATCCTAAAAGAAAATCAATATTAAGACTGCGTTCGTGAGCTTCATCAATAATAATTGTGTCGTATCTAGTAAGAAGAGGATCTCGCTGAATTTGCGCAAGTAAAATACCGTCAGTAACAATTCGAAGCTTTGTTTTAGTTGAGCTTTCGTCAGTAAAACGCACCTGATAACCGATTTCTTCGCCCAGTTTTACTCCCATTTCGCTGGCAATACGCTCGGCTACCGTGCGTGCAGCTAAACGTCGAGGCTGAGTGTGCACGATTTGCTTACCTCTGCCGCCTCTTCCAAGTTCAAGCGCCATTTTTGGGATTTGCGTAGTCTTACCAGAGCCGGTTTGTCCGGAAACAATCACAACTTGCGAAGATTTTATCGCTTCAATAATTTCGTCGTGTGCTGCGCAAATAGGAAGTTCAGTAGGGTAGTCAAATTTCATAATATGCGAGTTCTTTTCTTAAATTTTAATTTCTTTTCACTTCAATAACTCGGTACCCTTTGGAACTTGCATATTTTTCAACGCTGTAGCTTTCGCCAAGATTTTCTGCAAGCCAAGTAATAAGTGAATCTGATCCAAGATTTTTTTGCACAACAAGGTAAGCTTTTCCTCCCACTTTTAAGCGAGGAATCCAAGTAAGCAAAATATTGTGCAATATTTCTTTTCCAACGCGAATTGGCGGATTAGACCATATAATATCAAAATTATTAAATTCTAAAGTATTGTTTTCTTTAGAATTATTTTCTTCTTTTAAAGCGTCATCTACTAAAGAAGTGTGAATATGCTTTAATCCAGCGTTTTTTGCGTTTAATTCAGTAAGTTCTAGCGCGCGCTCGTTAACATCAATTGCAAAAACTTCCGCTTCTGGAGATTCTAATCCAAAAGCGAGGCTAATAGGACCCCATCCGCAACCAATATCGAGGAATTTACCTGATTTCGGCAACTCCGGAGCATGTTTCAGCAGCACAGAAGTTCCTAAATCAAGCCTAGAAGCACTAAATACTCCGTTAGAAACTTGCACGGTTACGTCATTGTCTCGTAAAGTTACATGTAAAGTGCGACGCTCGTCAATCGATGAAGGCTCGGCTGAAAAGTATTGTTCACCACTAATTTTTTGTTGCTTTTGTTTATTTTGTTGCTTTTGCGTATTTTGTGGCTGTGCTTTTTTAGATTGGTTTGATTCTTGTAACTGCTTTGCTTTTTTCGATTGCTGCTTACTCATAATTCGCTATTTATTTGCTTTCGCATCGTTTTGTATTGTCGGCTCAATTCACCATAATAAAACAAACGTTGTAAAACGTCATTCACAATGGAATACAGGAGGGCATAATGGTAGATAGCGAGGGGACTGCTACTCATGATGTGCTTTTGAGTCATTCCGACGTGCTTCTTGACAACACGTCATCAAGAGAACAGCACGATGAGACTTGGCAGGAGCGCGAATCACGAAACGCTTTAAAGCGTGTTGCAGGTCTTGGCGAATTACAAGATGTTACTGAAGTTGAATACAGAAAGCTTCGCCTTGAACGTGTTGTTTTAGTAGGCGTATGGTCGAGTGCAAAAGGAACTCTTGCACAAGCGGAAGAATCTTTGCGAGAGCTTGCAGCATTAGCTCAAACAGCTGGCGCTGTTGTGTGCGACGGAATATTGCAACAGCGTTATAGGCCAGATGCTGCAACTTATGTTGGTTCTGGAAAAGCTCGTGAGATTGCAGCAGTTGTTGCGCAACATGATGCAGACACGATTATTGTTGACGACGATTTACCTCCAAGCCAAAGACGCGCTTTAGAAGATGCAACTAAAGTTAAGGTTGTTGATCGAACTGCTGTGATTCTAGACATTTTCGCTCAGCATGCTACGAGCCGCGAAGGTAAAGCTCAAGTGGAGCTTGCACAATTGCAATACATGCTTCCTAGACTTAGAGGCTGGGGTGCGGCTCTTTCTAGGCAGGCTGGCGGACGAGCTGCAGGAGAAGCTGGTATTGGTTCTAGAGGGCCTGGCGAAACAAAAATAGAAATGGATCGTCGAGCTATTCGCAATCGTATTTCTAAACTTCGCCACGATATTGCACATATGGCACCTGCACGTGACGTAAAACGTGAATCTCGCAGACGTAAAGATATACCAACAGTTGCAGTAGTTGGCTATACGAACGCTGGTAAATCTTCCATTATTAATTGCTTAACTGGTTCGCAAGAATTAGTAGAAAATGCGCTATTCGCAACTCTTGATACAGCAGTTCGTCGAGCGCAAACTCAAGACGGCAGAAACTATACTTTAGTTGACACTGTTGGTTTTGTGCGCAGGCTACCAACTCAACTTGTGGAAGCTTTTAAATCTACTTTGGAAGAAGTTAGCCAAGCTGATGTTATTTTGCACGTAGTTGACGGTTCGCACCCGGATCCTGTTTCGCAAATTGATGCAGTAAACGAAGTTCTTTCAAAAATTGATGGCGTAGAAGATGTTCCACAAATTATTGCATTTAATAAGTCAGATATGATGAGCGATGCTACGCGAGAACATCTTAATGCTATTTACTCGAATGCAATTATTGTTTCGGCAGCAAGTGGCGAAAATGTGCAAATACTTCGCGATTCTATAGAAGAATTGTTGCCATCTCCACGCGTTCATATAGATGCGATTATTCCGTATAGTGAAGGTTCGCTTCTTTCAAAAATTCGCGAAAATGGCATAGTTGAAAAGGTTGATTACTTAGATACCGGTATTAGTATTACAGCTTTAGTTGGTCCTTCTTTAGCTGCAAAACTAAAGCAAGTCGCATTGCAATAAAAAATTCCGGTGGTGCGATTAGAGTAAAGGTGTTCATACCAATAAGCTCTTAATGTGAGAGCAGCCCTTAATAATGCATAAATTAAGTATTTTTATGCGAGTAGGGTTTAATAGGTTGCCGAAAAGAGGTTTTTGCTCATGGTGAGTTCGCAGGTTAAGCCAACGAAGCTTGCAATTATTGGTGCTGGTGCAGTCGGTTCTACTCTCGCTTTCGCTGCTGCGCAGCGCGGTGTTGCTCGCGAGATTGTGCTTGAAGATATTGCTAAGGAACGTGTTGAAGCTGAAGTTTTGGATATGCAGCATGGTTCTAGCTTCTATCCTGCAGTTTCTATCGCCGGTTCTGATGATGTTGAGATTTGCCGTGACGCTGACATGGTTGTTATTACCGCTGGCGCTCGCCAGAAGCCAGGTCAAACTCGTTTGGAGCTTGCAGGCGCAACTATCAACATTATGAAGTCAATCATTCCAAACGTGGTCAAGGTTGCTCCTAACGCAATCTACATGTTAATCACCAACCCTGTTGATGTTGTAACCCACGTTTCTATGAAGCTTTCTGGTCTTCCAGCAAACCAAATGTTCGGTTCTGGAACCAACCTTGATTCCGCTCGTCTTCGCTTCCTTATTGCTCAGCACACTGGCGTAAACGTTAAGAATGTTCACGCTTATATTGCTGGCGAGCACGGTGATTCTGAAGTTCCACTGTGGGCTTCTGCAACCATCGGTGGTGTTCCAATGTGCGATTGGAACGCTCTTCCAGGTCATGAGCCACTTGATGCCGCCAAGCGTGAAGAGATCCACCAGGAAGTTGTTAACGCTGCTTACAAGATTATCAACGGTAAGGGTGCTACAAACTACGCTATTGCAATGTCTGGTGTAGATATTGTTGAGGCTGTTCTTCGTGACACCAACCGCATTTTGCCAGTTTCTTCTTTGCTTGATGACTTCCACGGCATTTCCGACGTGTGCATGTCTGTGCCAACCTTGCTTAATCGCAATGGTGTAAACTCTCGTCTAAACACTCCAGTTTCTGATCGTGAGTTGGCTGCGTTGAAGCGTTCTGCAGAGACTTTGCGCGAAACAGCTGCTAAGTTTGGCTTCTAGTTTTTAGAATCTTAAAACTAATATTTAATAAATAAACCGCTTCTTTGCTTAAAGTGTGAAGAAGCGGTTTTTGTATTGCTGCTATCAACATACCGAGCAATATTTTCTGTGAGTACGATATATGATTATCTCATGGCTGATTTTTCTCATATTCTCGCTACTCGTCCTGATTTTAACGACAGTGATCGCGAATGGTTACATCATTTAGTTGCTGATTGGCAAGTTATAGCTGACTTAAGTTTTGCTGATTTACTGCTTATTATTCAAAATGGAGACGGAGAATATGTTGTTGCAGAGCAATGCCGCCCTTCAACAGCTATTACATTGCGAACGGATGATTTACTTGGCAAAAAAATGGACGATTCGCTTGTTCCAGAACTTGATGAAGCAATGAAATCAGAAACAAGTTTCCATTCGTCAACATTGCGCTCAATTGGTCGAGCAACAGTATGCTATGTTTATGCTCCTGTTCGTCACCGTGGAAAAACTCTTGGATTAGTTATGCGCGAAACTAATTTAGCAACTAGAGAATCTAATGGCCGCTACGAAATGGAAAGTATCAATGCTGGCAAAACTTTATTCGATATGATTGCGCGCGAACAATTCCCATATCATGAATCTGTTCTAAACCAACGTCATAATGCTCGTGTTTCTGACGGCTTTATTGTTTTAGAGGCCGATGGTGTGGTCCGTTACGCTTCTCCTAATGCTATTAGCTGCTTCCGTAGGCTTGGTGGCTTAGACACAATGCAAGGCGAGTTTTTGAGCGAATTTGGTACACGTCTGCTGCATACAAACGATAATGTTCCTGAAAGCTTGCCTCTTGTTTTAAGCGGTAAAGCAGATGTTGATTGTGAGCTTGAAGCTAACCGTTCCATAGTTTCTATGCGCTCTTTGCCTTTATTTGGGCCGAATAATCGCGTAGGTGCGGTTGTTTTATGCCGTGATGTTACGGAAGTTTTGCGCCGTGAACAAGAGTTGCGTACTAAAAATGCTACTATTTCGGAAATTCATCATCGTGTGAAAAATAATTTGCAGGCTGTTTCTGCTTTGCTTCGTTTGCAAGCTCGTAAAACAAAATCTGCTGAAGTAAGAAAAGAGCTTGAGGAAGCTCAAAGACGAGTTCAGACTATAGCTTTAGTCCATGAAGGTTTAAGTCAGACTGCTGACGAAATTGTTGACTTTGATAAAGTTATTTCAAGTTTGCTAAAGATGTCTATTGAACTTGCATCGCAGAATCAAAATATTGATATTGATTTTGTTGGTAAGTTTGGGCGTCTTGCAGCACAGGATGCAACTCCATTGTCTCTTGTGCTTACTGAGCTTGTAACGAATGCTGTTGAACATGGATTTGAAGGTCGTGAAAAGGGTCATATTCGTATTGCTGTTGGCCGCGGAGGAGACAATCTTAATATTGTAGTTGAAGATGATGGTGATGGCATTGATAGTGAGGCATCTCACGGAATGGCGAAACCTTCCGGATCTGGATTGGGAACTCAGCTTATCAATACTTTTGTTACCAATGATTTTGGCGGTACGGTGCGCTGGTCTGCAAGAAGAGAAGGCGGCACTCGCGTAGTCCTGGATATTAAATTGCGCGTATCTGGTATTGAGTAGAAAAAACTACAACTCTGATTCTTGATGCCTGCGTGCTCTCAAAGCGCGACGTTTTAGCGTTCTGCGCTCATCTTCGCTTAAACCGCCCCAAACGCCGTAATCTTGGTTCGTCTCCAACGCGCATTTTAAGCATTCTGTTGCAACATTGCACGAACGACATACAGCTTTTGCTTCTTCAAGCTGTTGTAATGCCATACCAGCATTGCCAAGAGGGAAGAACAGTTCAGGATCTTTATCACGGCATGCAGCTGCCAAACGCCAATCAAACAAATTGCTCATGACTAATCCTCATTTCTTAACCAAAGCGGTAAGTCTTAGAAGTACCCCTGAATGTAAGGAAATCATGAATAAGAAGTTTTTTCAAGGTATTTTGCGTCTTTATTAAAAATTTTTATTTTTTCTTTTAGTTGGGGAGTGCTATTTGGGTTAAATTTGCGGTTCCTGGAGTAACAAGAACGCATCTTCCGGGAAGCTGATAATCTTCAATGCTAAAGGTTTTAGACAATGCAGAAGGTATGCCAAGCAATGCGTCCGTACCAATATCTCCAGTTGGAAAAATTATTCTAACTGGAGCCTGTTCGGGCAGCCGCAAATAGCGTGCGCTTTGAGTGCTTAGAATTACAGGCGCACCCAAGCTGTGCAATCTGTCTTGCAATGAAATAGCAGCTATTTTAGTATTAAGCGGATCCAGTAGTTCGTCTGCGTCATCTATTAGCACAGGCTTAGTAGTGTCTCGAATATAATCAGATTCTTTGGCTGTTATTTCGTTTGCTGAATATACTTGCGTCTGTAATTTTTGCGCTATTATGCGTAATATTGTGCTTTTGCCCTGTTGTCTGCCGCCTATAATAGCAATATTTCCAAGGTTCAAAGGTATTTTTGCTTCAAATAGGTTAATACTGTCATCCTGCAATCCAACAACAACTGATTCTTCGCTCGCTGAATCTACACATTCATTATTAATTTCTTTAGAAAAATATTTATTTTCGTAATTTTCATACTTGTAGTTTTCAAGTTGTTTTGAAGAAAGTACTGGTGGTAGTGGAGCGCTGAATAATGTTTTCGAGTGTTCTAAATAGCAGAATTTACCGGCAAATTGTATTGCTTTAACTAAACGTTTTGCGTTACTGCTTTGCGCACATCGTAAAGCTTCTACTCCTTCTCCAATATTGTAATATGCGCTTCCGGGAGTATTTGGGCTAATTTTTGCAGCGTGAGAAGTTCCTAATAATTCTTGAGATTGAAGCGAGTCTCTAACTCTTAAACAAATATTAATAGAAATATTAGCTTTCATATCTGCGCTTACTTGTCCAAGAGGATTTTGAGTTCCGGCAATAATATGCATACCAAGAGACCGGCCTACCGATGCTATGCGAATAAGTCGTGGCATGTAGTCTGGAAGCTGATCTTTTAATGCGTGAAATTCGTCAATAACAATAAGTAGTGAAGGTTCAGACGGAGTAACTTGCGAAATATTATGGCATCCTTGCATGGCCACAAGACGCTCTCGACGGTCTAATTCCAACTCAAGACCTCGTAAAGCTCTTGTTGCGTGGCGCAAATTTAAGTCACCAACATTTCCCATAGAGTGAGGAAGTTTAGATAGTATGTCGAAAGTTGCTCCTCCTTTGAAATCCAGGAAAACGAAACGTAATTGTTGTGGAGAATATTGAAACGCTAAAGCTAAACACCATGTTGTTAGCAATACGGATTTTCCAGATCCTGTAGTTCCTGCTACTAGAGCATGCGGACCGTTACTTATTAAATCTATGTAGCAGTAGCCGTTGTAGCCAACTCCTAATGGAGCAATAAGCTGGTTTTTTGTTGATTTAGCTTGTGTAAGTTTTTGCACATAAGAGTTTGATTTATAATCAAAATTTAATAAATCAGTATCTGAATGTTTTAACCATTCATGCAAAACAGTTTTCCATGGCAGTTGAGCGCTTGATATATCTGATCTCGTCATAAGAAGCGTTTCCAAACTAACTGGAGTAAGCGTATCTGGCAAGTTTTCTACATATTTTTGCCCGTAAATAACATTACTTTCAGAAATGTTCGAAAGTTGTGATTCGCTATTAGATTGTTGAGTATTCTGAATTTTCTGCTCGTATTGTTTCTGATTTATGTATTGCAATATTTGCGGAACTAGGCTTGCAATATACATCATGATGCTAGGTATAATCATTGCTAGCATCATCCAATTATTCTGAATCCAAGCCATTATTAGCAATGCAATATGAGCGAATATTGGTACTATGCTTGCTGCCATTTGCACGTATAGCAGAACTTTGCTTGTAGTCATTGATGTGTTAGTTTCGCTAATCATAAAAGTATGATGTCAGCATTTAGTAACAGCTTTCAAGACTTGTTTAATATTGTGGTTAAAAGCTTTGTAATTAAATTACGCAAATTTTACTGCTGTAATTCTGCAAAAGTTCCAACAGCTCCAGGTTTATGCGTGCCTTCTGCCAGCTGATTAAATAATTCAAGATTTTTAGCATCGTCTAGCAGAACGCAAGATCCAACTCCTGGAACTTGATAATCAGGATTAGTCCAATAAACTGTGCCGGTTATGCCTTTTGAACCTGTTGCTTCCTTAAAAGCTTGAGCCATCTGCCATAAGCTACCAGGGTTTGATTTTTCATCGAAAATAACGGATGAAAGACCGGTTTCTGCCAGCTTTTTTACCTTACCAAAATTAGTGATGGTCTTTTTATCTAAAGCTTTTTTCATGATAGCGGCAATAACCATGCGCTGGCGTGCAGCGCGACCAAAATCAGACTCAGGGTCAGCGTATCGCATACGCGAAAAAGCAAGAGCTGTTTTTCCATCAGCATGATGACATCCAGCAGTCCAATTTAATCCGCTAAATCTATCGTTTACAGTTCTGTTGTAGCATAAGTCAATGCCGTCAATAGCATCAACAACATTAGTTAAGCCTCCAAAACGTACTTCGGCAACATGGTCAATACGGTGTCCTGTAATCTTTTCAACAATCGAAGTAAGCGCTTTGTTTCCAGCAAATTGTGCAACGCTATTGATTTTAACTTTTTCTCCATTAACAGATACTAATGAATCTCTAGGAATAGAAATTAGTGAGCTGTTTCCATTAGATGGTTTAGTTAATACAAGAATAGTGTCAGTTCTAAAACCAGTGATTTCTTTGGCTTCTTCGCCTTCTCGCTGATCAGAACCAAGTATAAGCCATGAAGTTCCTTGAGTGCTTGGAGTATTGGTAAGCCAAGTAGTGCGATTTATGTGAGAATCAACCCAATTCCATGAGTATGCTCCTAAACCGACGCAAGATATTGCAATAATAGCAATAAGCGCAATAAACACTTTCAAAAAGATGTGTGGCTTGTGTTCTAGGGCTTTTGCTGCTGCAGAAATATTTTCGTTAACGTTTTGCGCAGAGTCAAATTTTGCACGTTGATATAAAGATTGGCTTATTTTCTGCGGGCGAATTTCGTTTTTAGATTGTGCATATGCTGTTGTTCTGTTTGCTCGACTAGTTGAAGCTTGTGCTACGCGCTTCCTAGAACCTGCTGGAGTAAAAGATGGTGCAAATGATGGTGCAGATTCTGGGGTAAAAGATGGTGCAAAGGATTGAGCAGATGACTTAGATTTAGATATTGTTGCATCAGGAGATTTTTTTGCTTTTCTTCCTCGTTTTGGTGTAAAACTTGGTGGAATATTCGCATGTGATGAGTCGTTATTGTGCGAAGGGGTGAAGCTAGGCGGATTATCTCCGCTTTCTGAATAATCCCTGTGCAGTTGCGAATCCATGCATCCTCCAAATGCTTTAATCTATTTTATTAAAACCATATTGCGAAGCCAACATGTGCTTTCAGAAATATTTATTTTCTAAAAACTTAACTATTTTCCACGAGGAACAGCACATAAAACGTTATTAACATACTTGTCTGCAATACCAACATACTGTCCAGTTTGAGCATCGTGAATAGTACCATTTTCAGGATTTACTATTCCTCCAGTATTTGGATCTATAAGCTGTCCTTGCTCGTTCTTTACTAATCCAGTTTTTGGATTAATCTTTCCGTAAGGCTTCTTATGTTCAGGAGAGTTATTTAACTTATCGTTTTCGCTTATATCTTCGTTGCTATTAGAATCCTTTGACGAATTCTTAGTATGCTTTTTATCATTTTTTGCATACTGCTGTTTTAGTGTCAAAGGCTTATTTTCGCGCATCTTTTCCCAAATATCATCCGCTTCGTCAGACCACACAACTCTATTTGGGTCGTAAGAATCAGGAACAACAGGAATAGTTCGAGCATAAATATGAGAAGTATCTAATTTACGCATACTTAAAGCAAGCCCAACAAGCGTGCTTGGATTAGCTAATCCTTCGCTAATATTTAATGCGCCTAAAGCGGATTTAGCTAGCTGATACAATTCGCCACTTTGAGTTAATAGATTCTTAGATAAAGCTTGATGCATAAGCTGCTTTATTAAATACTGCTGCCTTGTTGTGCGCATAATATCCGAACCGTCGCTTGCAGTATCGTGCCTCATTCGAGCATATTGTGTAGCAAGCCTGCCGTTTAAATGCTGCATACCCTGCTTAAAGTTCACTCCCGTATAAGCGTCACGAGTGTCGCTTGGAATGCACAATGAAACTCCGCCAATAGCGTCAATCATATTACTTAATCCGCTAAAGTCAGCAACAATAAAGTGATGAATATTTAGTCCAGTTAAAGAATTTACTGCTTTTAGCGAGCAGGATGCTGCCGAAGCTAAATCTCCACCCTGCGCGTATCCAATAGCAAAAATAGAGTTGAACATTACGTGCTTGCGTGCAGGAATTTTTCCATTAGTAGTATCGCAAGCGGGAGCGTTTACCATAGAATCGCGCGGAATAGAAACAATATTCATATAGGATCTATCTGCACTAATCTGAACTACCATTGTTGTGTCAGATTGATGATCTCCTGTTTCACCATCGTGCGTAAAACTTTGATTATTTCCATCTCGTGAATCTTGGCCAAGAACTAGGAATGTTACAGGCTTACCGGCATTTGCGTCAATAACTTGGTGTGCTTGACTATCTTCACTAATGATGTTTATAACTCGATTGCTAACAGTTGAAGAAAAATCTAACCAGGTAGCTGCAAGAATAGTTGAGAAGAAAGTAAGTATAAAAACAATAATCATGCACAGTATTGTGCGAGCGTGGTTTACAACTTTGTAGCCAAGACTATGATGTGGAACTGCGCAATTCCAATCATAGTTGCGCTGGTACCGCATGCCTTCAGGATATCTTGAAGTCACCATGGTACCTTCTTTCACAATAATAAAGCCTTTTATATTACGTAATTTTTAGCTGTGTTCGCTCAGAAATAAAGTGGTACATGAAAGAACACATATAAAGTCTAACTATAGTACAAAGCATTGAGATTTAACCTGCATATTGTGTCTATATATTTATGGCGTGTTTTGCTGGATACCTACCCCTTGCGTAAACTGGTAACTATGGATTTACTAACCGCTCATACATGTACATTTGAAGACGAAGTTTTGCGAGTTCTTTCTGCAGCAAAATCATCGCGTCCTACTGATGTAGATTCTTCAATAATGGCGATGATGTGTGTTGAGCGTGACACAAGATTTTATGAAGATACTTTAAAAGCTGTATTAAATCAGTCAGTTCTTCCAGGAACTCTTGTTATTGTTGATTGCGCTAGTAGAGTTAAGCAGGTTATGCAAACAACAATGGAAGTACAAATTGACTCAAACGTGCTTTCAGGAAATGTTCTTCCAACTTCTAATAAATCTAATAGATATTTACTTGATCCTAATAGTAAATTCAAATCCAATAATAGAGACGCTAAATATAGGGCAAATATTCAACACAATAACGATTTAGAATTAAAAACAGTTCGAGTAGTTATTATTCCTGTTTCCTCTGCTCACTCTTTTGGTGATGCTATTGAGAAATCATTGCGTAAGCTTATGCCATGCAAAGGAATTTCGGCATTGTGGCTTCTTCATGACGATTCTCGCCCGGCTGATTCGCACTGTTTAGAAGCGTTAAGAGAAACTTGGAGAAATAATCCTACTGCTTCTGTATTAGGTGCAAAACAGATTGATTGGCAAGGAAATATTCTTCACAATGTTGGAATGTATGCTTGGCATCACAGCGTTCACACTCTTACAGTTGACGGTGAGCCGGATCAAGAACAGTATGACGGTCGTGGAGATGTATACGCAGTATCTTTAGCTGGAGCTTTAGTTACATTGACAGCGTGGCAGACTTTGCGTGGCACGCAACCATGGATGACAACTTTTGGTGAATCTAGAGATTTTTGCCGTCGAGTATCTTTATCTGGCGGGCGAGTAGTTGTAGTTCCCTCTGCTCGTATTGCTCACAGACGAGCTCGTTTAGAGGGTTTGCGTACTCGCGGCGGCGAGGCTAGGACGGAAGAAAAATCCGGACTTAGACATGGTGTAGCTCCTTCGCTTATTGCCAATCAGCGTTACAAATACACTGATGTCCGTATGATTTTATGGCCATTTATGTGGATTTTTAGCTTACCGGTGGCGTTAGTCGGTGCTTTACGCTCCTTGCTTGCTAAACATCCTTACGCTGCTTGGGTGCGTCTTATTTTGCCATGGCTTGCTCTTATTCAGTTCCCGCGTGCCATGTTTGCTCGTAGGAGAGTAGCCAGAAACACTCGTGTTCCTCTTAAAAAACTTACACAACTAATCGCAGACCGGCGTCAAGTTGCACGATGGAAAGATCGTAGTGCAGCGTTCAAAGCGCAGCAGCATTGTGTGTTATTAAGTCCTTTAGCAAGACGTCATTTGCATGATCGTGTATTAAGACGTTGGAGTGCCGTTATTCTTGCGTCGCTTTTGCTTTTTGCAGTTATATTGCATTTATATGGTTCTCCTTGGCGTGAGATTCTAGGTGGAGCATCCTGGTATTCTCAGCAATGGCTTCCTACAGGCGCTGATTTTAATCAATTATGGAATGCTGCAATTGGATCATGGGTTCCTGATGATGGCTTTGGTCCTGCTATTCCTCCTTCTCCGTGGCTTAGTATTTGGCTATTCTCTTCAGTATTAGTTGGTGCAAACCCGCTACTTGCTATTACACTAATGTTCTTCTTAGCCGCTCCAGCGATGTGCTTGAGCTTCTGGGCATTAGCAGGCGTGTTTACGCGTTCCGACACTGTGCGTGTTTGTGCTGGAATTTGCTGGACTATGATTGCAATGGCCTTTGGTTTATTTGCTCGCGGCGATCTGCCAATGCTAATGACTATGGTATTTTTGCCTGCAGCATTTGCGTTTGCTTTCCATGCTGTTGGAATGTACGTAACAGAAGATCCTGTTCGCCCTGTGCCTTCTGTTCAATGCGCTGCATTTGCTGCACTAAGCTTTATGATTCCTGTTGCTGCAGAACCTCAACTTGTTTTGCCTCTTGTTGTTATTTTCATTGCGTCATTTATTATGGTGCGCTCGCATAGGATTATGTTTTTACTTATGCCAATTCCGTCGATTATGATACTGCTTCCAACAATAGGCAGTGCTATTCGATACGGAGAATCGGGCATGTGGCGTCAATTGTTCTCTAGCATGTCTGTTCCGTTAAGGAGCGTACAGGGTGCTCCTCGTGCTCAAGGCTATGTTGATGTTCTTCTTCAAGCTTTCAATATGACTTCTGCGCATTTTGCTATTAACACTCCATTGCTTAGCTTGAGAACAATAATTATGCTGATTTTTGCTGTTCTTGCAGTATTTATGGCTGTGGCATCTTTGGTTCTTCCGTTTGCTTTGCGCGTTTCTAGAATGATGTGGGTTGTGATTATTAGCGGAATGGCGTTGGCTCTAGTTGCTGAGCGTATTGCTGTTGCATCTGATATTAATGGTCCTGTTGCTGCAAGTATTTTGCCAGGAGTCGCATTATCTACTATTGGTGTTTTGGCATGCATGTGTATGGTTGCTGGCCAAGCTGTTAGACGTTTTGAGCCTTTGCGTGCTTCTAAGAATAAAGATTATAAATCTACTGAAAAATATAAGACTCGTACGGATAGGCGCGCCGCAATGCGCAGATCTGCACAGCGTTTTATACGTCACGTAATTCGTATTGCTCGTGCTGCTCTGGCAAGTGGAATGTTAGCTATGGCTGTTCTTTTGGGTCTTTTTACGGTATTAAGCGGTCCTGCAACATCAATCTCTGCAAGTAGTAATGGCCTACCTATGGTTGTAACTGATTACTTGCGTAAGGATGATACTCATCGCATACTTGCTTTGCGTGCACAAGATAATCATGAGCTATCTATTGCTGTTATGCGCACTTCTAAGGGAGATTCTATTGATCAATCTCCAGCTCTTCGTGTACGACAAGTAATTTTTGGTAATTCTCAAAGCAACAAAGCAATATCTCGTGCTGCGGCTCAACTGTTATCTCATGCAGATAATAGCGCAATTGAAACGCTAAAGCAGTTAGGTATTGGCGGTATTTATATTGTTGGAGATTCTGGTAATCATAAAGTAATTTCAGAATCAAAAATGTCAATACAGCAGTTGCTTCAGCCTTCTTCCAAGCCTCAGCCAAGCAAGGTAAATAAAGAAGCTACGGATAGTCTTATTGCGCATGTAAACGCATCTGAAAGCACGCAATTAGTAGTATCTATGCCTCAAGGAACTTATTGCAGGTTTGATGGCATGCCAGATTCTAAGTCGCTTTCAGAAACATCCCCATATTATCGTTCTAGGCCATTAACTTGGAGAATACCTTGGGTAGTGTCCACTGCAATCGTATTGCTAGTATACTGCTTGGTAGCTGTTCCTCGTTTTGGACGACATAATATGATTGAGCGCTCTGACGATTTGCATGAGGAGGAATTAGATGAGTTGGCGTAAAAATCCTCATGATAGTTCAAAGCATGGTGAAGTGCCTGCACAATCAGAAATTAAGCAGCATAATAAAATGATTGGCGTTGTTGCTCTTGCAACATTTAGCGCAATATTTCTTTTAGTAGTTGCTTGTGTTGTGGCGTTGTGTTGCGCTATGCCTAATTTTGTAGATAATGCTAATGCTCCAACTAGTAGTGTTTCTCACAGTGTTGGTGTTAGCCGCTTGCAATCTGTATGTCCTATTAGATTATCGCTACCTGATTTGGCACAATACGGAGATAGTCAATACAACGAATCAGAAGGAGACTTGCAATCTTTTGCTAGATACTCGACTTTTGGTGACGTGTATCGTGCTAGTGTGCACAATATTCGTGATACTAATGACGAATCGACTTTGTTAAGTAAAAAATTAAATAATGATGGAACTTCATATCTTACTTATGATGGAGATGTAAATCACGATGCGCAAGTTTTAGAAGGGCGTTTATCTAACATTGCTTCTGGCACAGGAATAGCGGCATCAATGGCATCTTGGGCAACTAAAGGTGATGTTCGCGGATTGTCCGCAACAACTTGCTCTATTCCTACCATGAAACAGACTTTCTTGGTTCCAGAGTCAGGTGAAGGTGTTTCTATTCGTTTAGAGGCTTTTAATCCTGCTTCAAAACCAACAGTAGTGCGTGTGCGAGCTTGGTCTGCTAAGCGTGGAAGTAATCCTATTAATTTATCTACTGGAAGTGCTTTTACTGTTCCAGCTCACTCTCACGCGTATTTTGATCTTTCTGCTGCAGCGCCTAAATCTTCTGGATTGTACGTTCAAGTAGAAAGTGAGCAAACACCTATTGCTGCTTTTGTAAAAGTCGTTCATATGAGCGGACTTACAGTGAAAGGTGTTGATATTATTCGAGCTTTAAGCGCTATGTCTTACGAAACTGTTTTGTCTGGAATTAATGAGTCAGAACAAGCAAAAGCATATGTGTGGCCAGATAAAGACGGTAAAGTGACTATTTCTTGGATGAATGATTCTGGAGCTCAAACAGTAAAAGATTTATCTGTAAAATCTCATAATTTGCAAGTTATTGATCTTGGAAAAGTTCCAGAAAAAGTTCATGCTTTAAGTATTACCGGCTCTGTTAAAACGTCTGCAATGATGTCTGTTTCTCGAGATGGTAAAGATGGCCAATCAGATATTGCTTTTATTAGCGCATCTCGTTCTCAAGGAATTAGCGCAATTGTTTCTCCTGTAAGCGCGGAAGAAACGACTTTATATATTGCTTCAACAAGTGATTCTGATTCTTCAGTATTCTTACAAGCAGTTGGCGCATCTGGAATGAAACGTGTTAGCGTTCCTGCACATTCTGTAGTTACTGTTCCAGCATCAGACATATCTCATAATGCCGTAATGTTTACTGTTAAATCAAGCAAAAATATTTCTCTGTCTGCAAGAATTCGTAAAGATGATTTAGACAAAGCTAATGTTGCTGGTATTGCTTGGCTTGCTTCTCAATCATTGGAGCCGCAACAAGCTCAGGTGCATGTTAATAGCGACAATCACATTGTGCAATAAGCTATAATTATATTCCCCAATCAGGGTCAATTTCTTCTGGCCTGCGCCCATATAATTCAGCTAAACGTTGCACAAGCTCATCTCTAATAGCGTATTGAAGCTCTAGTCTGCTTGTTACATGAGTGCATAGGGGAAGACGATACAATACAATTCGAGCTTGCATTCCTCTACTTGCAGGGAATGCTTGAGACATAATGCGCCTATTATGTTCCCACAGTATTGGTTGAGATGGTGGAACATCTTCTACAGCAAATTGAACATCTTTTGTAAGAGCCTTCCAAGCTCCATTAAGGCGTCGAATTTGTGCAGCTACCATGGAATCAAACATTGCGCTAGCAGTACGGTATTGTGGAAGCCTAGTGCCAAATATTGGTGCGCGTAAGCCTCGCCCGTGGCGGTTTCTATAGCGACGTTCCTCCCAAATTACACCTGTCATACTTACACTGTAGGTGAAGGCTAGGGCAATCTTAATTATTAATTTGATTTTTACGGTGTGTGCAATATAAGCACAATATGGAATACTGTTATATAGTCTTAAAAGTTAGGAGTAATCTGAATGCTTAAGCCAATAGTGCATGATTGCAATGAGTTAAATCTTGGCTTAAGTATTGCCCAATCTTCGCTTATTGGTTTTGATTTAGATAACACATTGGCTTGTTCTAAGAAACCTATGCTTGCTCCAATGGCAGAAACTTTTAGCAAAATTGTTGATTTAATTCCTGTTGCTATTATTACAGGTGGAAGATTATCTTTAGTTAAAAGTCAAATACTAGACATGCTTACTGAAGGAACTAATCTCGAAAATCTTCATATTATGCCTACTAATGGCACTAGCTATTACAGAATCGACAATAAACAGTCTTTGAAATGTGTTTATGAGCATAAAATTGATCCAAATCAAGCGGAACATGTTATTTCTGTAATACGGGAGTGTGCTGAAAGCATGGGGTTGTTGAAGGCTTCTGGAGATTCAATGCTTTGGGGAGAGCAAATTGAAAATCGTGGTAGTCAAATAACTTTTTCTGCATTGGGTCAGCTTGCTCCAGTCGAATATAAGAAAGCGTGGGATCCAGAAGGAAAACTAAAAGCTCAGCTTGCTAAAAGAATTTCTCAATCGCTTCCAAATTTTGCGGTTCGTCAAGGAGGAGATACGAGCGTAGACGTGTATAGGCGAGGCGATGATAAAGCTCAAGCATTACTAACATTAGCTAAATATTGTGATTTTTCTATTAAAAAAATTACTTTTATTGGAGATCATATGGAACCAGGCGGTAACGATTATCCAACCGCTTTTACTGGAGCTTTAGCCGTGCGCGTTAAAAATCCTGAAGATACTTTAACTCTTTGCACTAAAGTTCTTAATTACTTAAATGCTTAGGTTTAAATATTTAATAAATAGCTTTTAACCACAATGGTATTTTTTATTTTTATAGTTAACTAATTCTATTTTATGCTTACATTATGGCTGGGAGACGCAATGAAATAAGCCACAATAAGATGCAGGCTAAAAGCGTGGCATGCAATAGGGGAGTTGCATGTCACGCATCCGCATCTTTGTGCAAATATTGCAATAGCACATCTTGCAATAATAATGCTGGCGAAAAGGTATATTCTTCAATCGGCTGGCTAAATTTAATAATTATTTTGTATAATATGATACTTCCAAGAGGCTGTGCTGGTTGCGATACTCCTGATTTAGTATTGTGCGAAAATTGCGTTGACGCTTTTCAACATAACAAGCGTGCTCAATTTAATTCCATGACTTTTGGTTATCGTTATTCTTGCGGAGATTATTCGGGTGTTGTTAGACACGCAATATTGCAGTGGAAAGATCATGCAGATACAGCATGTGACAAAATATTTGGATTACTTATTGCAAATCTTGTATTAAAAGTTTTTAGAAATAATATTAAAGACAACTCTTCAAAAAATAGTTTTAATAGTAATGGACCAATATTGGTAGTTCCTATGCCGTCTTCATCTTCGTCTACAAGGCGTCGCGGACGTCGTCACATTATTCCAATTGCTAATATTGTTGCTGAAAAATTGTGTAACGAAGGTATTGAAGCTAAGGTTGCGAATATTGTTCGCATGGATTCAAGTATTAGTTCAAAATCAGTTCAAACTAGTGGATCTAGAGGTAGGTCTAAAAGAGCTTCGCATGCCTTTTGTGTTAATTATCGCAAGCTAAAAAAACAATCAAATAATCGCAATTTAAAGCATGAGGCAATTATTATAGACGATATTGTTACAACGGGTTCTACAATGAGCAGCTGCGTTTATGCGTTGCAGAAAGCTAAAGTAAGCGTTATATCTGGATTTTCCTTAGCGTGCGTTAGTAGCTCTGGTGATGGCACAGAAGACTATAAATAGCTGATTTCTTTGAATTATTGCGCTTTATTGTAGTTTAGAGGAAGTGTTATTTCGAAATTAGGGCCGCGCTTGTCATCTACTACTTTCACAGTGCCATTATGTAGTCCAGCTGCCCAACGAGCAATTGACAAACCTAATCCAGTTCCGCCAGACTCAGTACCAATTCTTTTATTTCCCTTAACAAATCTACGGAAAATATCAGCTCGATCTTCTGCAGGAATTTGATTACCAAAATTAACTACGTTGCTTACAACAGTATTCTGCAGATGATTAATATGAGCGCTAATTAACACACGAGTTCCGTCGTTTGAATGTTTAAGCGCGTTGGAAATAACGTTAGTAAACAATTGTGAAAGACGGTCTTGGTCTCCTGTTAATTCAATACCATTTTCAATCTGAACGCTAATTTCATGATTATGACCAGCGTCAGCTATTTCAAGAGGCTCAATAATTTCATCAATAAAATCCGCAAAATTAAATGACGTAATATTAAGGCTTTCGGCTCCCGCTTCAACCCTAGATAGGTCAAGAAGAAAAGCAATAAGATCCGCTAATCTGTGTGTTTGGTTCAAAATAGCTTCCATATTAGACTCAGTAGGCTCAACAACCCCATCTGCAAGATTTTCAAGCATCGCTTGCAAAGCAGATACTGGAGTGCGCAACTCATGGCTTACGTTTGCTATAAGTTCGCGTCTCATTTGATCAGCATGCTCAAGTTCCTCGGCCATTTCGTTAAAAGCAAGCGTAAGTTTACCAACTTCGTCGCGTCTATTTTCTACAGCAACTCTTACGGAATAATCACCGTCTGCCATTGCTTCTGAAGCATCTTTCATTTGACGAAGAGGAGCAGTAAGTCCTCTTGAAAAAACGTAAGTGATTCCTAATGCAACAACCAATGTTAATGGCATAGCAATCCAGCCGTTTAATCCTGTTTTTAGCAAAAACCATGCCATTACGAATGCAATAGCAGTTGCGAACACAATAATCGCAGAAAGTTCAATTTTTAGAGATGAAAAAAATCCAACTGGGCGATTTGGGTAACGGTGTTCTTGCTTATTTTGATTCGATATATTGTTAGATTTTTCCTTGTTAGAAGTTTTTTTCTTAAATAAAAGTTTTTTCATAATAGTTAATTAGTTTTAGATTTGCACTAATGATTTATATATAAAATTACATAATAATTATGTAAAAAGTGGTGTTATATTAAAGTAATTTTTATGAAGCTTGTGATTGAAGTACCTGCTCATAATCATTCATAGGTGGTTCAAAAGCGTAACCTATACCGTGAACTGTGCGAATCCACTCTGAACCAATCTTATGGCGAAGTGACTTAATGTGAGAATCAACAGTTCTTGTGCCGGAAGCGTCTGGCCAATCCCATACTTGTTCTAGTAGCTCTTCGCGCTTAAAAACATTATGTGGATGTCTTGCAAAAGTCGCAAGTAAATCGAATTCAGTAGGAGTAAAATGCACTTCCTCATCGTTTAGCATTACTTGGCGTTGACGAGGTTTAATAACAAGCGCTCCAAAATTAAGGGTTCGCTCATTCTCCATGGTTTTTGCTATTTGAGCAGCTCTTTCTACTCGGCGAAGCAATGCTGCGCAACGAGCAATTAATTCGCGAGGAGAAAAAGGCTTAGTCATATAATCATCAGCGCCAGCGCTTAATCCGACTATTTTATCTGCTTCCGCATCTCTAGCAGTAAGCATAAGAATAGGGACGGGCCTTTTTGCAATAATCCTACGCGTAGCCTCAATGCCATCCATGATTGGAAGCATAATATCCATGATTATAAGATCAGGTTTAAGCTGTTCTGCCGCTCTAACAGCAGATGCTCCATCAGCAGCAACTCTAGCTCTCCAGCCTTGAGCAGTAATGCGTTGTGCAATTGCTGTAGCAAGATCTGGCTCATCTTCAACCACAAGGATGGTACGAAGCGTGTTGCTAACCGATGGAGCATTTAGCATATTTTTTAATAAACCTTTCAGTGTTGTACTGGCTTTAAGAATACCGCACCTAACGCTGGAACGGTAATTCTTGCTGAGTACGGGCGAGAATGATATTCTTCAGCAGCTGCAGTAAATGTGCCATTGTGAATATCAGAACCGCAATACTTTGCGTCATCGGTTGTGAGTATCTCTTCCCATTGGCCACCCTTTGGCAACGCAACCTGGTAGTCTTGCCAAGCTTGACCAGAGAAGTTTACTACTACAACAATTTCTTCGCCGTCATCGCCAATACGCATGTAGCTTAATGTGTTGTGGTCTGAATCATCACTTGTAAGCCACTGGAAACCATCAGGCGTAAAGTCTTGACTCCAGAAAGCTCTAGAGCTCTTGTACAAGGCGTTCAAATCTGCAACAAGCTTTTGCACTCCTTGATGGAATGGCCACTGCAATTCATTCCAGTTAAGAGAAGTATTGAAGTTCCATTCGCTGGACTGTCCAATTTCTCCGCCCATAAACAGCAAGTTCTTGCCTGGGTGAGACCACTGGTATGCAAGCAAAGCACGCAAGCCTGCGAACTGCTGCCATTCATCGCCTGGCATCTTTCCAAGCAACGAACCTTTGCCGTATACGACTTCATCGTGGCTTAATGGCAACACGTAATGCTCAGAATACGCGTAAACCATAGAGAATGTAATCTCATTGTGATGCCAACGACGGTTAATTGGCTCTTCCTTAAGGTATTGCAATGTGTCGTGCATCCAGCCCATGTTCCACTTCAAGCCGAAGCCTAAGCCGCCCATATCGGTTGGTGCTGTTACGCCCTGATAAGCAGTAGATTCCTCAGCAATCATCATGATGCCAGGATTATTCTTGTAAGCAGTAGCGTTTGCTTCCTTAATGAAATCAATAGCTTCAAGGTTTTCTCGACCGCCGTAAATATTTGGTCTCCACTGACCATTTTCGCGGCTGTAATCCAAGTAAAGCATGGAAGACACTGCATCGACGCGCAGTGCGTCAACGTGGTACTCATCCAACCAGAAGCAAGCATTGGCAACAAGGAAGTTACGAACCTCGTGGCGACCAAAGTTGAAGATATAAGTACCCCAATCAGGATGTTCTCCGCGCATAGGATCAGGATCTTCGTAAAGCGCTGTGCCATCGAAGCGTCCAAGAGCGAAGTCATCCTTAGGGAAGTGGGCAGGAACCCAATCCATAATGACACCAATTCCTGCTTTGTGGAGCTTATCCACAAGGTACTTAAAGTCGTCAGGGGAGCCAAGTCGAGAATCTACAGCATAGTAGCCTGTAACCTGGTAACCCCAAGATCCAGAGAATGGGTACTGTGTAAGAGGCATAAACTCAACGTGAGTAAAGCCTTCTTTTTGCACGTAGTCAACCAAGTGGTCAGCAAGCTCGCGATAATTGCCTAAATCACGATTCCAGCTGTTAGCTTGTACTTCGTAAATACTTATTGGACCATTGTGTGCGTCAGTTTTTGCGCGCTTATCCATCCAATCGGTATCGTGCCACTTAAATTCAGAATCGACAACAACGGATCCAGTATTTGGTGGAACTTCGTGAGAGCGTTCCATTGGATCGGCCTTCATAATCCAGTTGCCAGACTGCGTAAGAATCTCATACTTGTATACTTCGCCAGCAGTGACACCTGGAATGAAAAGTTCCCAAATTCCGGAAGATCCGAGCGAGCGCATTGCGTGACGTCGACCATTCCAGTAATTAAAGTTTCCAACAACTCGAACTGCGCGAGCATTTGGAGCCCACACGGAAAAAGCGGTGCCGGTTACTTTCTTTACCATCTTGCCTGTTTCAGGAGAAACTAGACCCCAAGAGTCGGTAATAGTCTTAACATGCGCGCCTAAGGCTTCCCAAAGACGTTCATGACGACCTTCGCCGAACAGGTACATATCAAGATCGCCAACTTGAGGCAAATAGCGATACGGGTCATCGTCTGTTGATTCAGAGCCGTCAATTTCTACAGTATGAATGCGGTAGCTTGGCACAGACCAAGTTTTACTTTTCGTATGCTTTACTGCAGGAATAACAGCGGTAAAAATGCCATTATATTCATGCTTAGCTTCGTATTCTCCGCTCTTGGTGAGAATTACTACTTTCTTTGCCATTGGGCGTAAAACGCGGACGGTTACAGTGTCAGCACCCTTGTCAGTTCCAAGGTGGCCGCCGAGAACCTCATGTGGATTGTAATACTCTGCATTGCTCACCGCAGCTAATACGTCCTGACGGACTGGGACTGCGACTGCATCTTCATTGATGTTAGTAACTGTACTCATGTTGACTATCATACATGGTTTATTGCTATAAGTCGCGTGTGTTTCGCAGTATTGTGAAAAATTTATGAAAGTTTTTTCAAGTCTTGCCCTTATGGGAAACTGTTATGAGTTTTTCTGTGCGTACGGAGGGTTCTGTTGGAATATCAAGTCGGCGATATGGTCGTCTATCCTCGTCACGGTGCAGCTCGTGTTGAAGAAATAAGTGAGCGCACTGTAAAAGGTGTAACTCGTCAATATCTGCGCTTAGTAGTGTTGTCGTCAGATGGTTTGGAAATTAATGTACCAGTAGACAATGTTAAAAAAGTAGGCGTACGTGACATTGTTGGGGCTCAAGAAGTAGCAAAAGTTTTTGAAATTTTGCGCACTCCAATTATTGAAAAAGAAATGAATTGGTCTAGGCGGTACAAGCTTAATGTTGAGAAGATTGCCACCGGCGATGTGAACAATATTGCTGAAGTTGTGCGTGATTTATCTCAACGCGATGTAGACGAGCATGGTCTTTCTGCTGGCGAAAAGCGTATGCTTTCACGCGCTCGCAGTATTCTAATTTCTGAAATTGCTTTGTCTGAAAAGATTGATGAATTTGAAGCTGAGCGTCTTCTTGATGTAAATCTTGGCTACAAAGACCCTCAGGAAGGTGATGATAAGCATCATACTTGCGCGCCTGATGAGCCTGCATCTCAGACTTTATTTCTTTTAGAAGAGCGTAATAAAAAAGCAAAAAAGAAGTAAGTCTAAATTTTTAATTAGTTAATTTAGTTAATTTAATAATGTAACTGTTTTACAAATTAAATTAATTGTTAGATTTCAGCAATAAAAAATCTCTTGCACCGTCTGATGCAAGAGATTTTTATTATAGCTATCGAAGCTTTGTACTATTTACTTGCCTGGATCTTGCTGACCCTGATTTGAATTCTTAGGATCAGTATTCTTGGCTATAGTTGGCTTCTTAGTAATAGGTTTCTTTGGCGAATCTTGATCATCAATATTCTTACGCATATCTTTTGTTGCGTTAATAGCGTTTTGAAGATCATCGCAAATTTTCAAAATCCATTGATCTAGCTGATTTGCATACTTAGGCATAAGCTCACTTACGCGTACTGTCGACGTGTAGCTTCTACCAGCAATACCATTTAGAAGATTAAGAACATCATTGCCTTGCTGACTATCACTAATAAGAACATCAATCTTACGATCTTCAATGAGCTTTTGGAATTCTTCTACACTTGAACGTTGTGGTTCAGTGTTATTGCTTATAGCGTCAGAATATTCCTTAGGAGCTGCATCCTTTACGTTCATGTCTGCCATAAGCCAGAACAGAATTGGAGAGGTTGAAGCATATTTTGCATCACTATGATTTTTAGCAAAATCACTAATAGAACTTGCTAATTTCTTTTCGCTATTTTGCCATTCAGATAGTCGCTGAGCAAAATCATGCTTCTTAGCCGGAAGAACCTTTGAGAAAGTATCAGCCATTGATGAAGCCATAGCTTCTCTTGCATCGTGAGAGAACCACAAGTACGGATTATCTCCATTTAATGCACCAACTGTTGCGGCTGCACTAATAGTTTCAGCCTTTTTTGGATGCACTTTAGAAGCCCAATCGTCGTATCCTGCGCCGTTTGTAATTAATACTTGTGCATCCTGCATATTTTCCAAGTCTTTTGGTTTAGGCTTAAAAGATGAAATATCAGTATTTGCACCAGCCATTATCGATTCGACTTTAACGTCTTTACCGCCGATTTCTTTAGCCAAGCTGCCCCAAGTATCTACAGTAGATACAACAGTTATTTGTGTTGCTGCTTTAGGTTTTTCTTTTGGCTTTTCTACCTGCTGACCGCATGCCGAAAATCCAAGAAGTACTGCAGATGCAATAAGGCATGTTGAAACGGTTTTACCAAATTTTTTTGCCGCGCAAATAATGGTACGCATCACTGTGGCTCCTTCTTTGATAATAGTGCGTCGGCGCACATTAGTTTTGCTTGTCGACTAATACACTTCTATACCTCACGATAGCCTATCCTTACGAATTGTGCGAGTTGGGAGGCATATTTATGGTTATTGTTCTTGATGGTAAAGCACTTGCTGGCAAAATTAAGGAAGATTTGTCTGCACGCGTTGCGCTATTGCGTAAAAATGGTATTGAACCGGGATTGGGTACTCTACTTGTTGGGAATGATCCTGGATCATTAAAGTATGTTGCTGGAAAACACAAAGATTGCGAAGAAGTTGGGATTCGTTCAATCAGATGTGATTTGCCAGAAGATGCTAGTGAAGATGACATTCTTAAAGCAGTTGAGCAATTGAACAATGATCCGCTTTGTACAGGTTTTATTGTGCAATTGCCTCTTCCTAAGGGCGTTGATTCTAAAAAAATTATTTCCGCAATCAATCCTAAAAAAGATTGTGATGGAATGCATCCTTATAATCTAGGCGAACTTGTGATGCATATTTCTGGAGATATTACAACGCCTTTGCCGTGTACTCCTCGTGGAATTTTAGCTTTGTTAGACGAGTATGGAATTAATCTTTCTGGTAAAAACGTTTGTGTTCTCGGTCGAGGAATCACAGTTGGTCGAACGATTGGTCTGCTTCTTACACGCAGGGGAGTAGATGCAACTGTTACGCTATGCCACACTCATACTAAAAATTTGCAGGAAATTATGCGTGAATCTGACGTTATTATTGCTGCAATGGGCTGTGCTGGTTTTGTTAAGCCGGAAGATATTAAACCTGGTGCAGTTCTAGTTGACGTTGGCGTATCTCGCATATTTGATGAGGAAGCGGGAAGATATCGTATAAAAGGCGATGTGGATGCTGCTTGCCGTGAGATTGCTGGAGCATATTCTCCAAATCCTGGTGGAGTAGGCCCTATGACACGCGCTATGCTTCTTGCGAATGTTGTTGATATGGCTGAAAGAAAGCTTCAAAATTAATATTTCGACACTCCCGGACTAAAACGGCAATTTTGGCTAGGCCTGCCTATAAACTAGCTCTTTGTGTGCGTAGTATCGCGCATAACTATAACTAAATATCGAGTAATATCCACCCCAAGAAGAAACCACTAATAAATAATGGCAGAGAATAATAACGAAGTCGCCAAGGTTGCGATTAATGATATTGGCACCGAAGAAGACTTCATCAAGGCAGTCGATTCAACCATCAAGAATTTTGATGATGGTGATTTAGTTGAAGGTACCGTCGTAAAGATTGATCACGACGAAGTATTGTTGGATATCGGCTACAAGACTGAAGGTGTAATTCCTTCCCGTGAACTTTCCATCAAGAAAGACGTTGATCCAGATGATGTCGTTGAAGTTGGCGACACCATTGAAGCCCTTGTTGTTACTAAGGAAGACAAGGAAGGACGTCTTATTCTCTCCAAGAAGCGTGCACAGTATGAGCGTGCTTGGGGTGACATCGAGAAGATTAAGGATGCAGACGGCATCGTTGAAGGTACAGTTATTGAAGCTGTTAAGGGCGGCTTGATTGTAGACATCGGTTTGCGTGGCTTCTTGCCAGCTTCCTTGGTTGAAATGCGTCGCGTTCGCGATCTTTCCCCATACATTGGCCAGAAGATTAAGGCTAAGATTCTCGAGCTCGATAAGAACCGCAACAACGTTGTGCTTTCTCGTCGTCAGTTCCTTGAGGAAACCCAGTCCGAAGTTCGCGAGACCTTCCTCTCGCAGCTTAAGAAGGGTCAGATTCGCGAAGGCGTTGTGTCTTCTATCGTAAACTTTGGCGCGTTTGTTGACCTCGGCGGCGTTGACGGCCTCATTCACGTGTCTGAGCTTTCTTGGAAGCACATCGATCACCCATCTGAGGTTGTTAAGGTTGGCGATAAGGTTACCGTTGAAGTTCTCGATGTTGATCTTGATCGCGAACGTATTTCCCTTTCCCTTAAGGCAACTCAGGAAGATCCATGGCAGCGCTTCGCTCGCACCCATGTTCCTGGACAGGTTGTTAAGGGCAAGGTTACCAAGATTGTTCAGTTCGGTGTGTTCATTTCCGTTGAAGATGGTATTGAGGGATTGGTTCACATTTCTGAGCTTGCAAACCGTCACGTAGAGAACCCAGAAACTGTTGTTAAGGCTAACGAAGAAGTATTCGTGAAGGTTATCGACGTTGATCTTGATCGTCGTCGTATCTCCCTCTCCTTGAAGCAAGCTACTGAAGCTGTCGATCCAAATTCTGAAGATTTCGATCCAGCTCTCTACGGCATGCCAGCTGAATATGATGCCGAAGGTAACTACAAGTACCCAGAAGGCTTCGATCCAAACACTAATGAGTGGATGGCTGGCTACGAGCAGCAGCGCGAAGAGTGGGAAGCTCAGTATGCTGCAGCTCACGAGCTTTGGGAAGAACACAAGGCATTCGCTGCTAAGGAACTCGCAGCTGCAGCTGAATCTGCTGCCGCTGACGGCCAGAGCGAAGAAGCTGAAAAGAAGCCAGCTAAGGAAGAGAAGAAGGAAGAAGTTGCTTCCAACTATTCTTCTGAGGCTTCTAACGAAGGTGCTTTAGCTGATTCCGACCAGCTCGCAGCTTTGCGCGAACAGCTTTTGAGCGAAAAGAAGTAGTTTCTACTTTCTACTAGAAGCTTATTAACAATTGCCCTGGTGAGTGATCATCGGGGCAATTTTGTTTATGTTTTACTACTATTTTGAGTATGTTTTACGAGTATTTTTGTGACTCAAGTTTTGTAATTAAATATAGGTACAATTAATTTTCTTTTAAGAATCATGATTATATGATGCTTTTAAGCATTAATCATAATTATTAAAAGGATTGGTGAAGATTATGAGCACGTTTGACAACAATCAGAAAAATGCTCAGTCCCCTTCGTACGATGGGAATAGTGAGGAGAACGCTAAAGCAACTTTAGTAAGCTCGCGCAATAAAATTGTTGCAGGTTTGCTAGCGATTTTCTTAGGCACATTAGGTATTCACAATTTCTATCTTGGTTTTAAAGGCAAGGCGATTGCACAGCTGCTTATTTCTGTTCTTTCCTTTGGTTTCCTGTTGATCATTACAGCAATATGGGCATTGGTTGAGGGTATTTTGATTCTTTGCTCAAAGCCTGGAACTAAGTGGCATCAAGATGCTGATGGTGCTGAGTTAAAGGATTAGTGTTTTATAATTATTGTTAATAAACAAGATGCCCTGGTGAGTGATTATCTGGGCATCTTTTAATATCTTTAGTAATAACGCTTTTATTTATTAATTTTTTATTATATAGTTTTTAAGAAAATAAATTTCTTACGAGAGAAAGTGTAATTATTGTGAGTGATTTAGATAATCAAACTGGAGATTACTCAGGCTCTGACGGACAGCCACAGTACGGACAGCCACAGTACAATGATCAGTCTCAGCAGTACAACCAGGCTCAGCCACAATATAACGACCAATCCCAGTATGGTGCTCAGCCTCAGTACAATGCTCAGCCACAGTATGGTCAGCCTCAGTATGGCCAGAATTCGTATTCTCAGCCACAATATGGTCAGTACTCTCAGTCTGCTCCTCAGTACAATCAAGCGTCTTCCTACTCTAACTATGGGTCTAATAATTATTCATCAAACACATACAGAAGCTCTCGTAACAAGATTGCTGCAGGCCTGTTAGCGATTTTCTTGGGCGCTTTGGGTGTGCACAATTTCTATCTTGGTTTTAAAGGCAAGGCTATTGCCCAGCTTCTTATTTCTATTCTTTCTTTCGGCTTGCTGGCTTTTGTTTCTGGAATTTGGGCATTTATTGAAGGAATTTGCATTCTTTGCTCTCAGCCTGGTTCTAAGTGGCATAAGGATGCCGATGGTGCTGAACTTCAAGACTAATTTTACAATTACTATTTAGCATATAATGCCCCGGTAATTATTTACTGGGGCATTACTTATAATTTATATATGACAATAATGCGTATTGCGATAACGGGCGGAATTGCGGCTGGAAAATCTACAGTAGTAAACCATTTGCATTCGCTTGGCGCTTTTGTTATAGATTACGATGTTTTAGCGCGTAAAGTTGTGGAACCAGGAAGTGCAGTATTGCAGCGAATCGTAGGAATTTTTGGGGAAAATGCTGTTAAGAATGATGGTTCTTTAAATCGCGCGTTTATTGCAAAGCATGTTTTTGGGTACTCCAACGAGAGTTGTGAAAATCGTAAGAAGCTTGAGTTGCTTATTCATCCTGCTATTTATGATTGCGCAAAGACTTTAGAAAGCGAATATGTTAATAAAATTTCTGAAGAAAATAGTAATGTATTAGGCAGTATGAGTTCGATTATTGTGCACGATATCCCGCTGCTTGCGCAAGTAATAGACAGCATTCCATTTAGTTTTGACCATATTATTACAGTTGAAGCGCCTCAAGAAATTCGCGTTAAGCGAATGATAAGCGAGCGAAATATGACGGAGAGACAAGCTTTAGCGCGCATAAATAGTCAGCTTCCAAGTAAAGCTCGAAAAGCTATGGCAGATTTTGTGGTAGATTCAACGAAACCGATGGAATCTATGCTTAAAAGTGTTGACAATATGCTGAAAACATGGCTGCAAGAAATAAACAATAAACAATCAAAGCGCTGAAATGGCAAAATTGGGGAAGTAAAAGATTATGTCTAATAAAATTCAGCGCACAAACAAGCCGTTTGTTGTAAAAGCACCATACAAACCTTCGGGTGATCAGCCGCAAGCAATCGAAGCGTTGGCGAATCGCATTGAAAACGGCGAAAACGACGTTGTTTTAATGGGTGCTACGGGAACTGGTAAAACTGCTACAACTGCTTGGCTGATTGAGCGTTTGCAGCGTCCTACTCTTATTATTGAGCCGAATAAAACTTTGGCAGCTCAGCTTTGCGCGGAATTTCGTGAGCTTATGCCAGATAATGCCGTGAGCTATTTTGTGTCTTACTACGATTACTATCAGCCAGAAGCGTACATTCCGCAAACAGACACGTATATTGAAAAAGATTCCAATATTAACGACGATGTTGAGCGGCTTCGTCATGCTGCTACAGCGAATTTGCTTACTAGACGCGATTGCGTTGTTGTGGCTACTGTTTCTTGCATTTATGGACTTGGTACTCCAGAGGAGTATGCAGAGAGAATGCTTATGCTAAACGTTGGCCAGCAGCTTGAGCGAGATACGCTTCTTCGCCAGTTTGTGAGCATGCAATATAAGCGCAACGATATTGCTTTTACGCGCGGAACTTTTAGAGTGCGCGGAGACACTGTTGAGATTATTCCAGTGTACGAAGAATTGGCTGTGCGAATTGAGTTCTTTGGTGACGAAATCGACAGAATTACAATGTTGCATCCTCTTACAGGAGAAGTGATTCGCCAGGAGAGTAGCGTTCATATCTTCCCTGCATCTCACTACATTGCGGGACCAGAGCGCATGGAACGCGCGTTAGAGGCTATTGAAAAAGAGCGTGACGAACGCGTTGCACAACTTAAAAAGCAGAACAAATTGCTGGAAGCTCAGCGTTTAGAAATGCGAACTACATATGATCTGGAGATGCTGCGTCAGGTTGGTGTGTGCCCAGGAGTGGAAAATTATTCTAGGCATTTTGACGGACGCGATGCAGGCACGCCTCCGCATACGCTGCTTGACTTTTTCCCAGACGACTTTTTGCTAGTTTTAGACGAGTCGCATGTAACAGTGCCGCAAATCGGAGCCATGTATGAGGGTGATGCTTCGCGCAAAAGAACGCTTGTGGAGCATGGCTTTAGGCTGCCTTCTGCAATGGATAATCGCCCGTTAAAGTGGAAAGAATTTTTGGAGCATGTTGGTCAAACTGTGTATCTTTCTGCAACGCCTGGAGATTACGAGTTGGGGCTTTCTGACGGCGTAGTTGAGCAGATTATTCGCCCAACTGGTTTGCTTGACCCTAAGATTGAGGTTCGACCTGTGGAAGGTCAGGTTGACGATTTGCTTGCGGAAATCAAGGAGCGAGTGGCAAAAGATGAGCGCGTGCTTGTTACTACGCTTACGAAGAAAATGGCGGAAGACTTAACCGAGTACTTTTTGGAGCTTGGAATTAAAGTTGAGTACTTGCATTCAGATGTTGATACTTTGCGCAGAGTGGAGCTTTTGCGCGAGCTTCGCGAAGGCAAAATTGATGTGATTGTTGGCATTAATTTGCTTCGTGAGGGTTTGGATTTGCCAGAAGTTTCGCTGGTTGCAATTTTGGATGCAGATAAGGAAGGCTTCTTAAGATCTTACCGCTCGCTTATTCAGACGATTGGCCGCGCTGCTCGTAACGTTTCTGGAACTGTGCTTATGTATGCAGATACCGTTACGGATGCTATGAGCAAGGCGATTAGTGAGACGGAGCGCCGCCGCGAAAAGCAAATCGCGTATAACAAGGCTCATGGAATTGATCCTAAGCCTTTGCGAAAAAAGATTAGTGACGTGAACGACATGCTTGCTAAAGAAGATGTTGATACGCAGACTTTGCTAGCAGGCGGTTATAGGAATGCTAATAAGGCTGGCAACTCGCATTATGGTGTGCCAAAAGAGACGAATCTTGGGCAGCAAAGCAAAGAAAAGCGTATGGCGAATATATCGGCCTTGCCGCAAGACGATATTATGTCTTTGATTAAGAATTTGAGCGAGCAAATGCATGTTGCTGCGCAGCAGTTGCAATTCGAGTTGGCTGCTCGCTTGCGCGATGAAATACGCAATCTTAAAAAAGAGTTGCGGCAAATGGATGAGGCTAATAAGTGAGTTAATAAGCGAGCGCAGCTAGTCGTGGTTAATTGTAATGAATAAATAGGCGCGAGTTTTGCCTATAGGTCACAATTTGCTGGTACACTGTTACTCGGAAAGTGGGTATTTTCCCATTTAAAAATAAACAAAGGAAATAGGTAGGCATTATGCGTAAAGCCAAAATTGTTGATACCATTGGTCCAGCTACAGAATCGTTGGAAGGTATTACCAAGCTTGTTGAAGCTGGTATGGATGTTGCTCGTTTGAACCGTTCTCACGGCACTCCTGAAGATCATTTGCGCGTTTACAACAATGTTCGTGCAGCTTCCAAGTCCACTGGCCGCAATGTTGCTGCTCTTGTTGATTTGCAGGGTCCAAAGATTCGCTGTGGTTGGTTCAAGAAGAACGCTGATGGTGAAGATAAGGTTTATTTGGAAGAAGGCCAGGAGTTCATCATTACTACTGATGATGTTGAAGGTGACGAGCATCGCACTTCCACAACCTTCAAGGGCTTGCCAGGAGATTGCCATGCAGGCGACCCAATTCTTATTGATGATGGTAAGGTTCGTCTTGAGGTAACTAAGGTTGAAGGCAACGACGTTCACACTAAGGTTATTGTTGCTGGCCCAGTTTCCAGCCACAAGGGCATTAACCTTCCAGGCGTTGCAGTTTCTCTTCCAGCTTTGACCGAAAAAGATGAGTCTGATCTTCGTTGGGCTATTCGCACTGGCGCTGACATTATTGCTATGTCCTTCGTGCGTTTTGCTACCGATATTGATCGCGCTCACGAAATCATGGACGAAGAAGGTCGTCGTATTCCAATCGTCGCCAAGATTGAAAAGCCACAGGCTGTTGAAAACTTGGAAGAGATTGTTAAGACCTTCGATGGCATTATGGTTGCTCGTGGTGATATGGCTGTGGAAATGCCTCTTGAAGAGGTTCCACTTGTTACCAAGCGCTGCATTGAGCTTTCTCGCCGTTATGCAAAGCCAGTTATCGTTGCTACCGAAGTTCTTGGCACAATGGTTAACTCTCCAGTACCAACTCGTGCAGAAGCTTCCGATTGCGCTAACGCTGTTCTCGATGGTGCTGACGCAACAATGACTTCTAACGAAACTGCTGTTGGTAAGTATCCAGATGTTACCGTAAAGACTATGTCTCGCATTTCTCAGTATGCTACCGAGAATGGCTATGATCGCATTCCTGCAGTTGAGCTTGATATGTCTAGCACCGGCGCAGTTTCTTCTGCAGCTGTTGATTTGGCAGATAAGCTTAACGCTAAGGCTATTGTTGCCTACACTCAGACTGGTCGTACGGTTCATCGTATTTCCCGCGAACGTCCAACTGCTCCAATCTACGGATTGACCAACAATGAGCACACTTATCACTGGTTGGCTTTGAGCTGGGGTACTGAAGGATTCTTGATTAGTGAAGATTATCACGATATGAATCGTCACGATTTGATGATTTTCACCGACAAGGTTCTTCGTGAGGCTGGTAAGGTTTCAGATGGTGACCAGATTGTTATCTTGAGCACTGCTCAGGGTGAGCGTCAGGCTGGTCGTACTGACTCCATCTACGTTCACACAGTTGGTGCTTGCGACTAATATTACGCGGTTTTGCACATGCGTTTAGTATGATTTAATTTTTTAATTATTTACTTGCGCATGTGTAGGACGTATAACGTGTAACGTATAAGTTGTGACTTGTAATGCGCGCTTCCTATCTGTAGGTTGCGCGCATTGCTTGTATTTAATCGCAAATATTCAATATTGCGACACGCGCAAAACGCCTTAACTATTTGCATGCAGCTTAAAGTGTGCTATAGTCAACAAGTCGCAAAAAATTGCGAAAAATTGAAGATGCCCCTGTATCCCAATTGGTAGAGGAAACAGCCTCAAAATCTGTGCAGTGTGAGTTCGAGTCTCACCGGGGGCACGTGCACAACGTCACTTAGCTTGCTGAGTGACGTTTTTTATTTCGTTTTAATATTCAGACATAAACAGTAAAGCGTATAATAATAAAAGCATTTTCGCACAATAAAACAATGAATGTGCTGTACGTGATGTGAAAGGAACAAAGATGATCCGCAGTGCAAAATTGCAAGTAGGTAATCGTAAAAAAAGTAATTATGCTAGCGAATTAATCAATAATTACAAGCATAAATTAATGTTTGTATTTGCGTCATTCGCTGCTGTAGCAACAATATTAATGTGTGTGTTTACCATTGTTCCAAACTCTTCGGCATTTGCTTCAACTAAATCAACAAACGGCCTTCCACAAAAAGGCGTTATTGTTACAGCTTTTCAGCAAAACTGGAGGAGTATTGCCAAGGAGTGCAAAGAAACGTATGGTCCTGAAGGCGTTAAGTACGTTCAGGTGTCTCCTCCAGAGGATCATATTAAAGGAAAAGCGTGGTGGACTTCTTACCAGCCTGTTAGTTACAATCTAAATTCCAAGCTTGGTACTGAAGCTGAGTTTAAGAATATGATTACTACGTGTAAAGCTGCGAAGGTTGGAATTATTGTTGACGCTGTTATTAACCACATGACTGGTGCTGACAATAAAGATACTGTGGGAGTTGGTGGTAGTAAGTATGATGCGGCAAATCAGAGTTATCCTGATGCTGGTTACACGAAAGATGATTTTCATCAAATAGATAAAGATATTTACACGTATAGTGATGCTCAAGTAGTTTGGAATTATCGTTTAGTTGGTTTGCTTGATTTGGATACTTCTAAGCCGCATGTGCAGCAAACTCTTGGTAATTATTTTGCAAAATTGCTAAAAATGGGTGTAGCTGGCTTCCGCGTAGACGCTGTTAAGCATATTGCTCCAAACGAGATGAAAGCTATTAAGAAGGCTGCATCTGATGCTAGTGGTGTTAAGCCTGAAAACATTTGGTGGATGCAGGAAACGATTGGGGATAGCAATGGTGCGAAAGAAAATCAGCCAGATAAATATGTTGGAACTGGTGAAGTAGACGAGTTTGAGTACTCGTACCGTTTGCGAAATTATTTCTCTGGTTCAATAGACAATTTGAAGCATATTACAGATGGTCTTATTCCTAATAAGAGTGCTGCTATTTTTGTTACAAATTGGGATACTGAGCGAGATAATGCCACAAGTGTTCTTACTTATAAAGATGGCAAATTATATGAGCTTGCGAATGCTTTTATGCTTGCTTATCCGTATGGTACGCCAAATATTTACTCTGGATATAAGTTTAGTGAGCGAGATGAAGGTGCTCCTGGTGCAACTGAAACGTTTGTTCCTGATGCAAGTTGTGGCAAGGATTCAAAGTGGCAGTGCACTCAACGCTGGACTTCAATTCGAGGCATGATTGGCTTCTATAATGCTGTTAAAGGTACGAAAGTAACTAAGTGGCAGGATGATGAAAGCAATAATATTGCTTTTAGCCGCGGAAATAATGGTTTCTTCGCTATTAATAATGATGATAAGCAAAATGATGTTAGTTACAATACTGATTTGCCAGATGGTGAGTATTGCAATGTTTATGCATCAAAGAATTGCGAAAAAACTGTAACTGTTAGTGGTGGGAAAGTTGAAACAACTATTCCTTCTCATTCTGCAGTGGCATTGCATGTTAATGCTGTAAAGCACTTTGGTAGCAATTCTGCAATTAATAAAATACTTCTGGTATTTGTTGCTATTTTTATAGCTTTGGTTGTGGCTAGTGCGTCCTTTATTAAAGTAAAGCGAGATAAGAATATATAAAAGAAGGTATAGAATCAAAAAGTATATTAAGCTTGAGCTAATTATGTAAGTACTTGCATAATGTTGTGAGAAAGAAGAACGTATGTTTTGCATCAACTGTGGAGCTTTAATTAAGGATAATGTACGGTTCTGTTCTCGTTGTGGAGCAGCTGTTAATGCTTCTGCAGAAAATGATCAGCAGAACAATGCGCAGAATCAGCAGAGCCCTCAGAATCAGCAGAGCCCTCAGAATCAGCAAAGTATGCGTAACAACATGCCTCAAGCTTACAAAGCTGAGCCGTATAATGCTGCAACATCAGCCACTTATACGGCATCAGCTATTCCTGCATCTTCACGCAGTGGCGGCCTATTTTCTGGATTTGATGTTTTCTCAAATGAGGAATTAAAGGATAAAAGAAATATAATTCTTTCTATTACAATAGTTATATCTTTTATTCTTTCGTGTATTTTCGGATGCTTAATTTGGGATTTTATTCATCCGGGTCAAATTCCTTATTCAAAGCTTCGCAGTGAGCTTACTCAATCACACAAGTATGAAGATTATACGCTAAAAATTGTTAATTCCGACGTTTCTCAATATCCGCACGTTAAATTGTACTTTTCTCTTACGGATAGCAGTGGAAAAGCGCTTGAAATTGATTCTCCAACTGCTGCAATTCGCGAAAAAATTGGTGGCGGAAAAGAAGTAGAACGCCTTATTCACAAGGTTGAGCGAATTAAAGACAATCAAGGTGTTAATTACGAGATTCTTCTTGATAAATCTGGCTCAATGGATTCTTCAATCGACACTATGAAGAAAACAATGAGTGATTTTGTGCGCAATCTCAACTACAAGGTTGGAGATAAAGGAGAGCTTATATCTTTCGATAGCTACCTCATGTATATGGCAACATACACAAATGATAAAGATCGACTTCTTACAGGTATCGATAATATGACACCTTACGGAATGACGGCCTTGTATGATGCTCTATACACTGGTGTTACTAATGCTTCAAACCATCCAGGTTTTAACTGTGTTATTGCTTTTACAGATGGTTTGGATAATGAAAGCACTCATACTGCGGATGAGGTTATTGCTCTAGCAAAAGAAAAGGGAATACCAGTTTATTTGATTGGTACAAGTGATGCTGATTCTAGCGTATTGCAGAATATTGCAAACGAAACAAACGGCTACTTCTGGGATATTAATTCTATTTCAGATATGAAAGATGTAATGAATAGAATTAGAGTTAATCAAGATAATGTTTATTGTCTTGAATACGATTCTGATTCTTCAACAAATCCTTATGTTGATCGTGTAGTTTCTGCTTTGCTTGCAGATTCGAAGAATCATAAGTCTGGTGGCATTGGTGACGATTTAGCATTTAAGCCAGTAAAGAAGAAGACTTATAAGAAGGGTGGTTCTCGTTTTGTTCTTCATAAGGGAGACGTAACTTGGACCGAAGCTAATAGTGCATGCATGCAAGATGGTGGTTACTTAGTAACTCTTACAGACAAGCGTAAGGAAACTAAGGTTATAAATATGGCTAAGAAGGAAGGCGTCAAGTATGTGTGGATTGGCGGTTACACTTCTCAGCGCGAAAACGGTGAAGTGTATGCACACTGGGTTACTGGTGAAAAAGTAAAGTATCAAAACTGGTTGCCTGGTGAGCCAAGTCGAAATGATAAAGATGGTGAACCTGAGTTTTATCTTATGCTTTGGAGATTAAATGACGAATGGTCTTGGAATGATCAGCGCGACAACCTATTTACAAATCCTACATTACACAAAACGTTTAGCGGTAAGACAGGCTACGTGTGCGAAGTGAATAAATACTAGTAAATAATTTCAATAGTATTTTTATTATTAGTGAATTAGGGGAAAGCTTATGCGTAAGCAACAGCCGCGTAAATTGCAAAGCGTACCGCATACTGTAACTGGTCGCACAGTACAGTATAGGGGTGCGTTGCATAATCAGCGAGTAGAAAAAGTTGCGTCGAGGAATCATTCCGCTTCTATTTTTGCGATTATTATTGCGGTTGCTTTAATAGTAGTGTCTATGTGCGCTGCAGTACATGTTATGCGCTCGCAATTCTTTAACCATTCTAATAGAACTGCTATTAAGAGTCCTAAAGAGTTAGCATTAGAAGCAGAAAAGCGCGAGGCTTTAATTAAAGCTCATAAAAAACTGGCTCGTAGGGGAGTTGATCCTAATAGCGCAGAAGTTAGAAGCGTGCTTTCAAAAATGTCTCTTGAAGATAAAATTGCGCAAATGTTTGTTGTAAAACCTGAGGAATTAGTTGGCATAAACTGGACGGTAACTTCTTCTGGTGCGCAAATGCAGCAGGCTTTTAACTCATTGCCTGTTGGCGGAATAATGTACACGAGGGAAAATATTCAAAGTCCTGAACAGACCAAAAGTATGATTTCTAAATTGCAAGAAATAAGTAATGCTCGTGTATCATTGCCTGCAATTGTCAGCGTTGATGAAGAGGGCGGAACTGTTGCAAGAGTTAGTTCTAATCCTCAAATGGGAGTGAATACTTCGCCTAATATGAGAGATATTGGCGTTACTAAGAAAATGCGTAAAGCTTATAAAGCTGGAGCATATATTGGTAAATATCTCCATGATTTTGGCTTTAATGTTGATTTTGCCCCTGTTGCAGATGTGCTAACTAATCCAGATAATAATCTTATGAAAAAGCGCTCGTTTGGTTCTAGCCCAAAGCTTGTGGCTAGTATGACTGACGCGTTTACGGATGGTTTGCAAGAAAATCATGTTTTTGCTACGTATAAGCATTTTCCTGGTCATGGCTCAACTTTTGAAGATTCTCACAAAGGTACTACTGTTTCGAATCAGACTCCATTTTTGCTAAGAAAAGTAGATTTAGTTCCATTCAAAGATGCGGTAGATACTGGCGTTAAGTTCATTATGGTTAGTCATGTGTCGTATCCGAAGATTACGGGAGATGATACTCCAGCTAGTATGTCGGAAAAGATTGTTACAGGTTTAGCTCGTAAAAAGCTTGGCTATAACGGTATTCTGATTTCTGATTCTTTAGGAATGGGAGCAATATCTTTACGTTATGCTCCTTCAAGCGCTGCAATTACTGGGATTAAAGCAGGTCTTGATATGTTACTTTCTCCTGCAAATTTGCGTCAAGCTTACTATTCTGTTGTTAATGCAGTTCGTAGAGGAGAAATCCCTGAGTCTAGAATTGATGATTCTGTAAAACGAATTATTGCTGTAAAACTGCAGATTGCTAAATATCAAAAACTTTCTAAATAACAAACGAATTACTGATAATTACTAAGAATTACTAATAGTTCTAATAATATTTTTTAATAATATTTTCAGTTTGTGCGCGTGTTGTGTTTGCATTTGTACTTTCATGGTGTTAGCATCATTCTCAACACAAACGAATATCGAATACTTCGGTTGAGGTTTGTGCGTGAACCATAGTCAGCTAATGAGCTTAAGGAGGCAGTTATCATGCGTAACATGAACATGAATGCTGAATCTCACAATGCTCTTAACGCTGCTCGTATGTGGTGGTGGCAGTCTTCTCTTTGGCATGAGTTTACTCTGAAGTTTTAGAAGCTGCATATAAAAGCTTATAAAAGACCTCCGGGGTAAACCCGGGGGTCTTTTTGTATATAAGCTTAAATCTTAAAAAATAACCAAATCACAAAATCACAAATCACAACAAAATATTCGATAGCTTTATATGAATAATATAAAGCCCAAACAAGGAGAGAAATCATGGCTCAAGAAATTAACGAAACCGTTAAGGAAGCTTATAACAATGGTGCAAACGCAACTACAGATGCTGCAGCTGCAATGATGCAAAATGTAAAAGTTAAGAATCACGCATTAGATATTACTTCCTTAGTGTTAGTTGCAGTACTTTTTGCGGCAGGATGCATTCTTGACTTTACTGTTGCAAAATCTCTTTCTATTGGAAATATTCAGCCTGAGTTTGTTATTGCTTCATTCTGCTTGTCAATTTTGCTTGTTAGGCCGAAGATTTACCAGGGAGCTATTATTGGTGCTCTTGCTGCAACGTTAATTCAATTTAATACTTCAATTCCATTCCTTGAGTATGCTTGCGATATTCCAGCTGCAATCATTATGACTGCAATATTAATTGGTTATATTCGCTTGTTCCCAAAGGATGCGGCTCGTAAAGTAAGCGTATTCCCATTCATTTCTACTTTTATTACGACTGTAATTTCTGGTTGCATTTTTGCTCTTATTGCTGCTTTCTTCATTCTTCACTCTCCAAATATGGTAATGGTGATGCTTCCAATTATTTTGGGTACAGCAGTATTTAATGCGATTGTTGTTGAAGTACTTTACACTCCATTGAAGATTGTATTGCACAAGTAAATCGATTTTTATACGAATTGTTTTGCATAAAATGTGTTTTTATTGCACTTAGTATGCATGAATGATTGCAGTGTATAGAAAAAAGTAAAGGTATAAAAGTGAGTTGATGCCAGTCATATTGCGATTGGCATCAACTTTTATGTTAGTAAATAGTTTGAGTTTGATTGGTGTGTTACAGTTATGGGTGGTACGCATCAGCAAAACGAACTTATTGCTGGCAGAAAATTAGTTGAACAAGCCCCACAACGAAACATAAAGAGCCTTATGAAAAAACCTAATGATTCACACTTAGAAGATCCGCTACTTGAATTGAAGAATGTGTCTTTTCAATACGGTACAAATCGTAGTGAAAATACTTCAAGCGTTGATGATAATACGTATGCGCTTAATCGAGTAAATCTTAAAATTTACCCTGGTGAATTTGTTGGAATTATTGGACCTTCTGGCTCTGGTAAAACAACTCTTGCTTCGCTTTTTTCTGGTGCTATTCCTCACCATTATTCTGGCGAACTCTTAGGAAGCGTTAAGATTGCGGGTCAAGACACTAAAAATCTTGCTTTAACTAATATTGCTTGCTTGATTGGATCTGTTATTCAAGATATTGATGCGCAAATGGTTGCTGCAAATGTTGAAGATGAGATTCTTTTTGGATTGGAAAATTTTGGTGTTCCTCACGATGAAATCCCTAATCGTATAGCTAGTTCTTTAGAAACTGTTGGTATTAGCGATTTGCGCAATCGAGATCTGGATACATTGTCTGGCGGTCAGAAGCAGAAAGTTGCTATTGCTGCAATTTTGGCGCTTAAACCTAAAGTTTTAGTGCTGGATGAACCAACATGTGCGTTGGATCCTGTATCTTCTCGCATGATTTTTTCTATTCTTCAAAATCTTAATAAAAAATTTGGTATTACTATTGTTGTTATTGAGCAAAAAGTTGCTTTATTAAGCGAATATTGTAAACGTCTTATAGTGCTTTCTAAAGGTGAGCTTGTTCTTGATGCTCCTGTTTCTTTAGCTCTTAAAGACATTGATTTACTTCGTAAAGTTGGTATTAACTATCCGCGTACTACGCATTTAATTAAGCAGTTGCAAGATGAACAGATTTGTAATCCTGCTGAGCTTACTGTTGGCGTGGAAGAAACTGTAAATACTATTGTTAAAACATTACGTACGGATTATTCTAAACTTTCTAATTCAAATAACTCGAATAATGCAGAATCTGTTTTAGAGTCCAATAAAGAAACTTTCATAAAAGCTAATAATTCAGATAATTCTAACAAGCAATGCCTTTCAATAAATAATGTGAGTTTTGCCTACGCGAATGGTGTTAAAGCTCTAAAAGATGTTTCATTTAATGCAAATAGCGGTGAATTAATTGCGTTAATTGGAAGAAATGGTGCTGGAAAAACAACAATTACAAAGATTATTAATGGTCTATTAAGACCTACAGAAGGTAGTGTTGCAATAGATGGCATCGACACTAAGTCGCTTCGCATTAGTCAAATAGCAAAATATGTATCTACCTTATTCCAAAATCCTGATCGACAATTATGCAAAGAAACGGTACTTGAAGAAGTTACTTTAAGCTGTATTTTAATTGGTCAGAATGAGGACGAAGCTAAAGCTAATGCAATGGAAATTATTGATGAGTTGGAGCTGGATTCTAAAGCTAGCCCGTTTATGCTTTCTAGAGGACAGCGCCAAATGGTTGCTTTAGCTGCAACTGTTGTAACGAATCCTAAGATTCTTCTTCTTGACGAGCCAACTTGTGGCCTTGATTACAAGGAATGCATGAGAATTATGCAAGTTGTAGAGCGTTTAAGAAAAAACGGTTGCTGCGTGATTATGGTTTGTCACGATATGGAAGTTGTGCTTGATTATGCAACTCGACTTATAACAATTAACGATGGAAAGCTTATTATTGATGGTTCAGCGCATGATGTGTTTGAAAAGCCGGAAGTGTGCTCTGCTGCAGCATTGTATCCGCCATTATTGTGTTCCGTTTCTCAAGGCTTGGTTGCGCATGGATTTAATAAGTGTAATGGCTTGTATGTGCGAGCAGAATTAGTAGAAGCGTTGCGTGGCGAAAAAATCGTAAAACAGACTGTACAGAATTAGTAGAAGCAATAGCAAATAAAAGTAGCAAATAAAGTAGTAAAGGCGTCTGATATTTATGAAAACGAGATTGTTAACTTACCAACCAGGTAACACTTTTCTTCATCGCACTAATCCTATTGCAAAACTAATTCTTGCTGCGAGTGTTGTAATAAGCGTGTTTATTGCTAAACAGTATTCCGCGCTTATTGCGATTGCAGCTATTATTTTCATTGGCATGGCTTTTACTCGAGTTGTTAAAACATTATCTGGTCTTATTAAAGCTATGCTTATAATTTCTTGCGTAATGTTTCTGATACAGACTGTTATTGCTCAAAGTGGAAACTATATTTTCTTGTGGTTTACGTTGCACGGTATTGATATTGGTGCAAAAGCTGCTTTGAGATTGTTCTGCTTTGCTTTTCCTCTTGTAACAGTTCTAACGGTAACTAAATTAAACGATCTTGCAAATGCTGTAGTGCAATATTTGCATGTTCCATACTGCTACGCCTTTACTATTACAACGGCAGTGCGTTTCGTGCCGATTTTCGCTTACGAAATGTCTCAAATCACAGAAGCTCAAATGGCTCGTGGTGTTGAATATGATACTAAAAATCCGTTTAAAAAAATAAAGCTTATGATGCCACTTATTGTGCCTCTTTTAGTTTCTTCAGTTCGAAAAGCAGACAGTTCTGCACTTGCTGCTGAAGAGCGCGGTTTTTATTTGCGCACGCGCAAATCATCGTATTATAAATATCCATTCGGATGGCGTGGATTCTTATCTGTGATTATTTCTGCGCTTATTATTGCTTTACCAATAGTTACTTCAATCTTTTTGCCTAATCTTGTATGAAGATTTTATGTAATTAACAAATAGTTTAAGAGGCTAATAATGAAAAGTGTAAAAGTTTGGCTTAAAGGTGCAAGAATTTACACGCTGCCAATAGGAATAGTTCCTGTTGTTATGGCATTTGCTATTTCTCTTAGAATGATGCGTTTTTCGCATTTTGAGAAACCAATTATTAGTTTTGTGCAGTGCTTTATACAATTTTTTCTGTGCTGTGCTGTTGCAGTATTTATGCAGATTGCTGTTAATTATGCGAACGATTATTGTGACGGCTTGAATGGTTTAGACGAGAATCGTAAGTTTCGCCCTGTGAGTAAAAGTAAAAATTCTAAGCCATTATGTGATGTATCGTGGCGTCTTGCGGATGCTGGTATTGAGTCAAAATCTGTGCTTAAAGCGGTAATAGTTTCTGCTTTGATTTCTTGCATAGCAGGTTTACTTATTGTTTTTAGCACAGGAATATTGTGGTTTATTCCGCTTGGAATTGCCTGCATTGCTGCAGCGTGGTTTTATGCAGGAGGAAAGCATCCTTATGGTTATAAAGGTTTTGGAGAAGTAAGCGCTTTTGTGTTTTTTGGCCCTGTTCCTTTTATTGGATCTTTATGTGCAATAACACATGGCATAGGTGTTCAAGCAAACAATATTTTTATTAATAGTCCATTAATGGTTTTGGCTTGTGTTTTAATGTCATTCATTCCTGGAGCTTATTCTGCATGCTTAATGATGGTGAACAATCTTCGAGATATTGCAAGTGATAAAGAGCATGGAAAAATAACTGCGATGATAATGCTTGGAGAGCAAAGAGGTAGACGTTTATGTGCTGCAGTGAGCATTGTTGCGGCGCTTTTGTTGTTAGCGTATTCGGTTTCAATTATTGTTTTTCCTTTTGAAGTTCCTTCAATATGGAACTTTTATAATGCTGAAATTTTCTTCAATTTTAGTAATTTAGTACGCAATATTCCATTGCACCTATTTTTTGCTATTCTTCAGTGGATTATATTGGTAGCTCTTATAATAAAAGCGTATAAATTTGGCAAATGTATACTTAAAGGCGACTATAAGAATGCTTTTCCACTTTGTGTTGCTCAAACCATTTTTGCAGCTGTAGTAGTACTGTTGTCTGCGGCTGTATAAATAAGCAAAATAGCGCGAATTTGTGCATTCTTTCGCGAGTCTTGTGAATCTTATGGTATCATTGATTGACACAAACACTGGGTGCGTGCGGTTTTAGTGGCATGCAAATTGCGTTATGATGCGTGATTCTACCGGTGTTTGTGAACGTGCTGTTGCGTAGTCGTCATGTTAAAGATGCATGGCGGTGTTGCCCTGTTTATGCGGCAATGAAATGAGGTTGTGATTATGCCAGTTACGAAAAGTAATGAAGGGACAGAGCAAACAATGCCTGAAATACTTACTGATGATGAGCTTCGTAAGGCTGCTGATGCAGAAGCTGTGAAGAACGAGTCTGAAGATAAGAAATCTAACAATATTCGCACTGTTGTTGTTGCAGAAGATGAATCTGTTAATCGCATGGATTTAGTAGCTATGTTGGAAGATAACGGTTATCAGGTTGTAGGTCAGGCAGCTAACGGTCAAGAAGCTATTGAGTTGACTCGTGAGCATCATCCGGATGTTGTGTGCATGGACGTTAAGATGCCTGTTATGGATGGTATTACTGCTGCAGCAACTATTTGTGATGAAAACATTGCGCCAGTTGTTATGCTCACTGCTTTTTCGCAGGCAGATTTAGTAAAACAAGCAACAGGTGCCGGTGCAATGGCATACGTAACTAAGCCGTATGAAGAATCTAAGCTTCTTCCAGCTTTGGAAGTTGCTATGGGTCGTTTTAGTGAGATTAACGATTTATTAGATAGCGTTGAGCGCACAGAAAATAGATTGCACGATACGGAAGATCAGCTAAAAAAGACGGAAGAAAAGCTTAAGAAAGCTGAAGATACCTTAGAAGAGCGCAAGCTGGTAGACCGAGCTAAGGGTCTTCTTATGGATAAGGCCGGATTCTCAGAGCAGGGTGCATTCCGTTGGATTCAAAAAACTTCTATGGATCAGCGTATCCCTAAGAAGCGTCTTGCTTTGGCTATTATTTCAAAGTATAGCGATGATAAAATAGACTCAGATTCTGAGGATTAATAGTATTAATCTTAAAAATCTTAAATTTATTAAATCATAACGCTTGTTGTGCTGAATACTATTAGCATAATTGTTGTAATAATTACGGAACGTGGGTGAGTAGTCAACAGTGGATACCAGCATCGTCGAAGAACATTCTTCTGATTTTAAGAATGAGAAAGGAACGTTGTTGGTCGTTGATGGCCATTCTCTTGCGTTCCGTGCTTTTTTTGCAGTTTCTGCGGATAATTTTTCTACTCGCTATGGGCAGGCCACCAATTCTGTCTGGGGCTTTATTACTATGCTTTCCCAAGTGGTAAGAAAAGAAAATCCTGACCGTTTAGCTATTGCTTTTGATGTTAAAGGTGGCACTTTTAGAAATAAGATGCTTCCTCAGTATAAGGGTACGCGTGAAGCTGCTCCTCAAGAGCTTCTTTCTCAGCTGCCTCTTATTCAGCAGATGCTACGTTCTCTAGATATTACATATATTGAAAAACCCGGTTATGAGGGTGATGACGTTATTGGAACACTTGCAACAATGGGCGCTGATGCTGGGTATAGAACTTTAGTTCTTTCTGGAGATCGCGACGCATTTCAGCTTATTGACGACAATATTACAGTTCTTTATCCGGGGCAGCATTTCAAAGATTTGAAACAAATGAATGCTGCTGCCGTTTTAGAAAAATATAATGTTACTCCTAAGCAATATCCTGATTTAGCGGCTTTAAGAGGCGAAACTGCAGATAATATTCCTGGCGTTCCCGGTGTTGGAGATGGTTATGCTGCCAAATGGATTAACCAGTTCGGCAGCTTGGAAGATATTATTTCTCATGCAGGTGAGATTACAGGTAAAAAGGGTGAAGCTTTACGAGAAAATATTGATCAGGTTCGTTTGAACCGCCGAGTTAATGCTTTGGTCCGTGACTTAGATCTTGGTATTAGTGTTGATAATTTGCGTTTTGGTGAAGATATTAATGCTAATAAATTAGGAGAGTTGTTATCTCAACTTGAGTTTGGTGAATTAAAAAAGCGTAAGATTCTTAAAGCTTTTAGTCGTACAAATCAGCAATTGCTTGATGACAATATGCGAATTATGCTTTCTTCAACGTATGAAGGAAATGCTGAAATAGAGCATACCAGTCGCGGCGAGCAATCAACTTCTGATGCTGAAAATCTTCAAGACGTATTAAAAAATACTAAAGTAAGTCATATTAAATCTTTAGAAGATTTACGCGAGTGGGAAACTAGCATATCTACTTTCCTAGAAGAAGACAATACGAAAGATTCTTCGCAATCTGATTCCTCTGTAGATGCAGAAAAACTTATTGATAATGAGCAAAAATGTGCAGAGTTAATATTAAACAATCGCGAATTAGTTGTTTATGCTCATGAAAGTAGCTGCCAGTCAAAGCATCGTTTTGGTTTAAAAGCGGACTGTTTATTAATGCTTGTTAGGGGTAGAGCAGCACTAATTTATGCTTCAGACTTGCGTGTAGAGACAAACTCCTTACTCGAATCTTTAAGGGAATTTTTGCAAAAATATGCTTCTTCAATAGTTTTGCACGACTATAAAAAGCATTTAGGATTGTTGTCATCTTTGGAATTAGTTGATTCCGATAATCCGAGTATTACTCCTCTTCTTGATACAAGATTGGCTTCATATTTGCTTGAGCCTGATTTTCGTGCTGAAACGCTTGAAAATATGGCAGAACATTATTTAGATATTTCGAGCGATGATGAAGATTTGGATAATCAGGAAGCTAAGCAGGGTGAGCTTGATTTTTTACTTGATGATTCACTAGCTTTAGATGAAGCTAAAACAAGCGAAGAAGAAACGCAAAAGTTTGAGGATAAAATTTTAAGAACTGCTGTTCTTACACGTCTTTTAGCTATTCAATTTGCGCCAAAATTGGATTCTAGAAAACAAACAGGTTTGATGTCAAACTTGGAAATGCCTATTTCAATAGTTTTGCGAGGACTAGAAGATGTTGGTGCTGCTGTAGATATGCAGCGTTTAAGTAGCATGTTCCAGCAATTTTCTTCCGATGCTGAATTTGCTCAGAATATGGCTTGGCAGGCTGCGGGAAATCGTGTGAATTTGCAAAGTCCTAAGCAATTGCAGCAAATACTGTTTGATCATTTTGCTCTTAAACCAACTAGGCGCACAAAAAACGGTTCTTACACTACTAATGCTGAAGCATTGCAAGCAATGTATGCGAAGCTTGATCCTGAAGAACCTGCAAGTCAATTTTTAGGGGCTCTGCTTAGTCATCGCGAGAAAAATAAGTTAAAGCAAATAGTGCAAAGCTTAATTGATGCTGCTCATTATGATGATAAACGTATTCATACAAGATTTGAGCAGACTATTGCTGCAACAGGCAGATTAAGTTCTGCAGATCCGAATTTGCAAAATATTCCTAATCGTAATGCTGCTGGCCGTGAAATTCGTGCAGCGTTTGTTCCAGGTGAAGATTTCGAATATTTAATGAGCTGTGATTATTCTCAAGTTGAGTTGCGTATTATGGCTCATGCTTCTCATGATGAAACTCTTATTGAAGCGTTCTGCTCTGGTGCAGATTTTCATAAATATGTGGCAAGCCTGGTTTATCAAATACCTGTAGATCAAGTTAGTAGTGACCAGCGTTCTCACGTAAAAGCTATGAGCTACGGTTTGGCATACGGATTGAGTACTTATGGTTTGGCAAAACAACTTTCTATTACACCGTCTGCTGCCGAAGTGTTGAAAAATAAGTATTTTGATACTTTTGGAAAAGTTCATGATTACCTGGAGTCTTTGGTTTTGAAAGCTAAAGAACTTGGGTATACAGAAACAATGTTTGGTAGGCGTAGATATTTCCCACAGTTATCGTCAAATAATCGTACAGCTCGCGAAGCTGCAGAACGTGGAGCTTTAAATGCTCCAATTCAAGGAACTGCAGCCGATATTATGAAGCTTGCAATGATACGTGTTGATAAAGGATTGCGAAATTCTAAAATGCGCAGCCGCGTAATTTTACAAATTCACGATGAATTAATTTTGGAAATTGCGCACGGAGAAAAAGATAGTGTAGAAAATATTGTGCGAGAAGCTATGGAGCATGCAGTTAATTTAGATGTTCCGCTTAATGTGTCAACTGGCGTTGGTGTTGATTGGCAATTAGCAGCTCATTAGATTTGCATATATTTGAATAAATTTGTATAAATTTTCATCTTTTTTCAAATAAAAGCAACATAGCGTGAAAAGTGCGCAAATATATGAGATACTTATATTATGCATATAAGACCAGGTTCCATGTATCCGCTTGGCGCCAATTATGACGGCGCCGGCGTTAATTTTGCGCTGTTTTCCGAAGTTGCAAAGCGCGTTGAATTATGCTTGTTTGACGAGAATGATAATGAAACACGTATTGATATGACCGAACAGAACTCATACGTTTGGCACAATTATGTATCAGGTATTCAGCCTGGCCAACGTTATGGGTATCGTGTTCATGGTCCTTACGATCCTTCGCACGGATTGTGGTGCAATCCTCATAAGCTTCTTTTAGACCCGTATGCAAAAGCAATTGAAGGCAATATTGACGGTGATGAAAGCCTGTTTTCTTACTGGTTTGATAATCCGGATGATATTTCTGCAATGAATACTTTGGATTCTGCAGACCATACGATGAAAGCTGCAGTTATTAACCCATACTTTGATTGGGGTAATGATCAGCATCCTATGATTCCGTACCATGATTCTGTTATTTATGAGGCTCATGTTCGCGGTATGACTAATCTTGATAGTCGTGTTCCTGCAGATATTCGCGGAACTTATGCTGGTCTTGCTCACCCAAGCGTTATTTCTTATTTAAAGAAGCTTGGTGTTACTGCAATTGAGCTTATGCCAATTCATCAGTTTGTAAATGATTCATTCTTACAAAATAAGGGATTGAGCAACTATTGGGGCTACAATACCATCGGTTTCTTTGCTCCGCAAAATTCTTACTCAAGTTCTGGTCAGCGCGGTGAGCAGGTTAATGAGTTTAAGTCAATGGTTAAGGCTTATCATGCTGCTGGAATGGAAGTTATTCTTGACGTAGTTTATAACCACACTGCTGAAGGCAATGACCGTGGTCCTACTTTGAGTTTCCGTGGTATTGATAATCGCGCATATTATCGTCTTGTAGACAACGATCAGCGTCATTATTTTGATACTACTGGTACTGGTAATTCTTTGCTTATGCGTTCTCCGAAAGCATTGCGATTGATTACGGATAGCTTGCGTTATTGGGTTACCGAAATGCACGTTGATGGCTTCCGCTTCGACTTAGCTGCAACTCTTGCTCGTCAGTTCCAAGAAGTAGATAAACTTTCTGCATTCTTCGACATTATTGAGCAAGATCCTATTATCTCTAGCGTAAAACTTATTGCAGAGCCTTGGGATATTGGTGTTGGAGGTTACCAGGTTGGCGGATTCCCTCCAAGCTGGTCCGAATGGAATGGCAGGTATAGGGATTGCGTTCGTGATTTTTGGCGTTCGCAGCCTTCTACTTTGCCTGAATTTGCAAGTAGGCTTATGGGAAGCTCTGATTTGTATGAGCAAAATGGACGTAAGCCTGTTGCTTCTGTGAACTTCATTACAGCTCATGACGGCTTTACTATGAACGATTTAGTAAGCTATAACGAAAAACATAATGAGGCGAATAAAGAAGGAAATAACGACGGCGCAAACGACAATCGTTCTTGGAATTGCGGTGTAGAAGGTCCTACAAGTATTCACGATGTAAATGAGCTGCGCGAGAGGCAAATGCGTAACCTGTTCTCAACATTGCTTATGAGTCAGGGTATTCCTATGATTTGCGCAGGCGACGAAGTGATGCGTACACAGCACGGCAATAATAATGCTTACTGCCAAGATAACGCTATTTCTTGGATGAGCTGGGATTATAACGAAACTCAGCGTGATATGTTTGATTTCGTTTCCAAGCTTATTCATCTGCGTCTTCATCACCCTGTTTTGCATCGCCGTCGCTTCTTTACTGGGCGTTCAAACGATGATGACGTTTATGATATTCCACAGGTTGAATGGCTTGATCATAACGGAACTGTTATGGACATGGAAGATTGGTCAAATACTCACGCGCTTTCCGTGATGATTTATTTGAATGGCTCCGACATTCCAGAAACAGACTGGTATGGAACAAGAATGGTTGATAATGACTTTATTCTTATATTTAATGCTCATTATGAACCTATTACTTTTACATTGCCAGACAAGCGTTATGGTGAAAAGTGGAAGCTTATTGTAGACACTTATAATCCAAAAGGCCCTGAGCTTTTATATGAGGCAGGATTTAATATTGTGGCTCAATCTCGCAGCTTCTTGTTGCTTATGAGCGAGCACAAGCCGGAGCATTAATAAGAGTCTAATAAAAAATATTTTAATCGCAAATAATTTTATAATTTCATAAGATTGAAGCAGCGTAGGGAATTTAGTTTCCTGCGCTGCTATTTGCTATAATAGCCTGATTAATTTTTGATTGAAGACGGTCAGTTTGCATAGCTGCAACTTGCCTTGAAAAAACAATAATCCATCCTAGAAATAGTAGGCAAGATAATGCTTCAACATTAGTAAGAGTATTGTGACCGTGCATCCACTGATTTCCTGCCCAAGCTGTAAGAACAACAGCTAAATCAGAAGCTACGTAGAATGTGCGAGAAAGGCGAGGGGCTAACCAAGGCAAGCATACAAGCATTGTACAAATTAATCCAGTTACGCCTCTAGCGCACAAGTCATGAAGAAAAGGATGAGGAGTATATCGGAAAGTTCCTATGCCAATAAAAGCAATACCGCCTAAAATAAGCAAAGTAGCCATAATAGTTGTGCGAGTTTTGAAATGACGCGTACGCTCTTCATTATTGTGCTGCAATATTTCGCGTTGGGTTGCAACAAATTCTGTAACAGCAAAGTAGCTTGTTATGATAATACAAATTCCAGATAGTACAAGCGTTGCGTTGAACATGCTGGCTGCAAAAGTGGTTCTGTCGCCAAGCTGGGAAAAATTATTGTTATACCAGTAAGGATCATCCGTGGTAAGACCTGCAGTTGCAGCGCCTGAAATAACGAATAGAGGAAGCAGGGAAGCTACGGTTTTAGCTTCAAGAAGCTCAGCTTGAATAAGTGTTGCGTAACCAACAATTCCAGATAATGCTGAGCATAATACCGGCAAATAATTGTTCATTGCAGATTTGCCAATAATACTGTTGATGATGGAAAGCAAAGCAAAAGACATAAGAAACATTGTCGCGCCATAAATTGTAGAAAGCGCTGTAATTTCAAAAGTATGTTTTACTATGCGAATCAGATGGTGTCCGGTAAATTTTTTATTAGTACGCAAATATCCAATAATAAAAGCGCCAATGCTGCACAAAGCCACAATTCCTGAGGCTGTAAGGAAAAGTCTTTGGCTAATTTGCCAAAATGCTGGCATAAGCAACATGTACATGGACATAATAACCATTGCGAATGATGCGCATACAAGAAATGCTATTAATCCCATTGCTTCAGTTCGCTGGAAACGTCCCATATTTTAGCCCCTTTATCTTGTAACTAATTACATTGTACAGTTTGCACTAAAGTCAAGCACGTGTAAAAATTTTATACACGCCACGTGTGTCGAAAATTTGCATTTGTCGGCAAAGTGCGCTATTGTATTTGATTGTGCTTGGAGCTGGTTAACAGTTCAAAAGCCTCGGGGTGTAGCGCAGTTTGGTAGCGCGCCTGCTTTGGGAGCAGGATGTCGCAGGTTCGAATCCTGTCACCCCGACTTTTTTATATCTAGTGAAATATTTTAGTCTGATTGCAAATTATCAGTTCACATATCAGTACATATTAATAGATAGTATTCATAGTATGAGCGATATTAACGATACTGTGGATTGTGCTACTTGTTGGGAAGCACCGTATTCTAATCATCAATTAAAAGCTTGTGTTGAAGTTCCTGGTAGTAAATCCTTGTCAAATCGTTATTTAATATTGGCTGCAATAGGTACAAAACCTGTAGTTTTACAAGGATTATTGCGCTCTAGAGACACTGAGCTTATGATTAACGCTTTATCTGTATTCGGCGTTAAATGTGAATCACTAAATGAAGAGGGCACAAAACTGCGTGTAATTCCGCCAGAAGACGGAATTTTTAGAGTTGAGGATAATGCTGAAGTATATTGCGGACTAGCGGGAACTGTAATGCGTTTTGTGTCTGCTCTAGCATTGTTTGCAAATAAACCCGTGCGATTTGATGGAGATAAGCAAGCCTATGTTCGCCCTATGAAGCCGGTACTTGATGCTTTAGAACAGCTTGGTGCTCATGTTGAGTATCACGGCGAAACTGGTTTTTTGCCGTACACTATTATTCCTCCTAAATCAGTAGAACTTAAAACTCGAAATGTGGAAAATATTGTTTGCATTGATTCCTCTGCATCATCGCAATTCATTTCAGCATTATTGCTAATTGGCTCTCGCATACCTAACGGTTTGTATATTGAACATATTGGTAAAAATTTGCCGAGCATGCCGCATATTTTAATGACAATAGATGATGTGAAAAAGGCTGGTGGCACAGTCCAAATGATAGAGCCTATTAGTTGGGCTGTTTTGGAATCAAAATTAGTTTTGCCAAATACTGTCGTTGTCGAACCAGATTTGTCTAATGCTGCGCCATTTTTAGGGGCTGCTTTAATCTCAGGAGGCATAGTTAGAGTTCCAAACTGGCCTAAGCGCACGACTCAACCTGGCGGATTGTTGCCGGCAATACTTGAACGTATGGGTGCTGTTGTTAATTTTGAAGAGGATGATACAAACACTGGGTCTGGAGTTCTTTGTGTAGAAGGAAATGGTCGTATCCATGCAATTCCTTCTTTAGATTTAAGTAAAGCGGGGGAGATTGCTCCAAGCATTGCAGCTATTCTTGCTTTTGCAGACGGAGTAAGTCAGTTGCATGGTATTGCTCATTTACGTGGCCATGAAACTAATCGTTTAGAAGCTTTAGTTAAAGAATTGAATAGAGTCGGTATTGGTGCTAAAGAGCTTGAAGATGGCATCAGTATTGAGCCAAGTGATTATGTGCATGGGGAAGTTATGGAAACTTATGCAGATCATCGCATGGCAACGTTTGCTGCAATGCTTGGATTGCGCATAGAAAATGTTAGAGTCAAAAACATTGCCACAACTAGAAAAACAATCCCAGATTTTCCAGGCATGTGGCATAAAATGCTTGAATAATAAATAATCCCGAGCCTTTTTGACCCGGGATTATTCGTATCTATTTATTTGTTTGTTCTATGCTATTAAGCGCCAACGATTTAGTGGTTGAACTTGTTGCCGTAGGTATCTTCACCAGCTTCAGCAATAGCTGCAGCCTTGCGTGCAATAGCCAACTCTTCGTTCGTTGGAATTACAGCAATAATCACAGAGCTGTCTGGAGTGGAAATAACGCGTGGCTCCTTAGAGCGAACCAAGTTCTTTTCCTTGTCGAGCTTAACACCGAATGGCTCAAGCTTTTCGCATACGCGAGCGCGCACGATTTCGTCGTTTTCACCAACGCCTGCTGTGAATGTAATGACGTCAACGCCACCCATTTGAGCAGTGTAGTTACCAATGTAGCCAACAATACGGTGTACGTATACGCCGAGAGCAAGCTTAGCGTTTTCGTCGCCTTCTGCGATGAGATTGTGAATATCACGCAAATCGCCGTGGCCAGTCATGCCTGTCATGCCGGAACGCTTGTTGAAGAGAGTATCAAGTTCGTCCACGTTCATGTGAGCGTTACGAATAAGGTGGAAGACTACTGCTGGATCAATATCGCCAGTGCGTCCGCCCATCATCAAGCCTTCGAGTGGGGTTAAGCCCATAGAAGTTTCAACTGGCTTGCCAGAAATCTGGGCAGAAGCAGAAGCACCGTTACCAATGTGCAAAACAATCTGCTTCAAACCTTCTGCAGGCTTACCAACAACGCTTGGAACAACAGAGCCAATGTATTCGTGAGAAGTGCCGTGGGCGCCGTAGCGACGAATATGATAGCGGTCTGCAATTTCCTTATTTAAAGCATAAGTTGCTGCAACCTGTGGAAGATCATGGAAGAAGGAAGAATCGAATACCATAATCTGTGGAACGTCTGGCAAAAGTTCAGTCATGACTTCAGCGCCAACAGCCTCTGGGCCGTTGTGAAGTGGAGCCAAAACTGCCAAATCCTTAACCTTATTGATTGTCTTCTCATTGACTAATGCAGGCTTAGGGAAAGTCAAGCCACCCTGAACAACGCGGTGTCCAACTGCCACAATACCAGACTCGGAAAGCTTTGGACCGTATTCTTCGAAGAAACCGAGTACGCGCTTTAAGCCCTGCTCGTGGTCATGAACTGGCTCATCGAACTCATGCTTTTCGCCATTGAATACGTGCTTGTAGTGGCCGTCAACTGGCTCGCCAATCTTCTCAACGATACCGGAAGCGATGCCTTCACCGCTTTCCAAGTCAACGAGCTGATACTTAATCGAACTGGAACCAGAATTGATAACAAGAACGGTTTTTGCCATGTGGGCATCCTCCATAAAGTATTGATAAGGCTTGTAAATTGCCACGCTCTAGTTTACCGTTAAGTTCCTACAATACGGAGAGTTATTTTGTGTCATAACAATCTAAAATATGTGAAGAACATTAACAGCTTATTTTTTATTTATTTTATAGCTTTCTGCACAAAATTTTATTCTCGCTGAGCTTCAATAGCTGTTAAAGCAACAGTATTAATAATATCTTGTACTAAAGCTCCTCGAGATAAATCGTTTACAGGCCTATTTAGACCTTGTAAAATAGGGCCAACTGCTAGTGCTCCGCTGGAGCGTTGCACTGCTTTATACGCAATATTTCCTGCGCATAAATCAGGGAACACAAATACATTCACGTGACCTGCAATAGGATTATCTTTTGCTTTTGCTGCAGCAACTGTAGGAGACCAAGCTGCATCAAACTGAATAGAACCAACTACGGCTAAATCTGGAGCTTTTTCTTTTACTATTCGCGTTGCTTCTTCTACAGTGTCAACATCTGGGCCCTTACCAGATCCTAACGTTGAATAAGAAAGCATTCCAACTTTAGGATCTAGTCCGAATGCTTCAGAAGTATTCGCAGACTGAATCGCAATATCTGCCAGCTGTTCTGCGTTCGGGTTTGTGTTAATAGCACAATCTGCAAATACAGCTACGTGATCTTTAAAACACATAAGAAATGCGCCAGAAACCAGCTTGGAACCGGGTTTTGTTTTTATTACTTGTAATGCTGGTCGCACAGTATTTGCAGTGGAATTAACAGATCCAGACACAAGACCATCTGCTTGTCCAAGTACAACCAGCATAGTGCCAAAATAGCTTGCGTCGCTAAGTTGTTCTCTCGCTTGTGATTCAGTCATTCCTTTCTTTGCTCTTAATTCGCAAAGTTTTGTAATCATATGGCTAAGCATTGCTTCATCACTCATAGATTGGAAACTTGCTTTGCAAACTGAATTAAGATTTAATTCTTCAGCACGTTTCAATATTGATTCGCGCTCGCCAACAATAATAAGATTCACAATATCGCGTTCAAGCAAGTAATCTGCCGCTTTTAATATGCGATCTTCTTCACCCTCTGGAAGAACGATTGTTTTTTTCTGTTCTTTTGCTTTTCCTAAAAGACTGTATTGAAAAGCGTATGGTGTAGTTGGAGCGTTGAATGGCTGGTGTAGCGCATTAAGAATATCTTTTTCTCTAATGCAGTTTACGAATATTTCTAACGAGCTATTTTTGTTCTCTTCGTTTATTTGAGGAAGTACCCATAATGGTGTTTGGCTTACTCTAGTTTCTTGTTCGCAAGAATTTGCGCAATTTCTAGCCGTATAATCTTTCATCAATTCAGCGCCAAGTTCCTCAGAACAGTCAGTAACAAAAACGCCCAAAATTTGCGTGCAAGCATTCATAATACAAGCGTTGGCAGTATTAATAGTTTGTAAGATTTGCTCTGAATTTCGTCCCTTTGCACAAACGGTTAGAAAAACAGGTGAAGCTAAGTCTGCTGCAACAGTTGCGTCAAAAGCAAATAAATCTGGATCATATATAGGGCTTGCGTCGCTTGAAACAATAACAGAAGCTTGAGCGGATGTTGATTGTAGTACTTCATTGTATCGTGCAACAATATCTCCGCGAACTGTGTTTTTATTTGTTCTGACTATTTCTGGAGTGGTTGCAATAACTTGCTCTACTTTCGCTGAAGTATTTGCAATACCCAAAAGTTGTTTAGTAAAAGTGTCATTGGTTTGAGCGCATGGGCGAAAAATAGTAGTGGTGTAATTGTTAGACAGAATATGTGTTATTCCGAGTGCCACAGCATTTCTGCCGTACATATCTTCGTTGCCAATAATCGTTACATTAATATGTGACACGATGCGTTCTCCTTTGATACTTCGTGTTGTGATGTTAGGTTTCATATTGTAAAAATTAAATTACTTAAGTTTTACAATATAACCAAGCTTGTTCTATTGTACGGCTTTTTGTTTTTATACACGCACATAGTAGTAATTCTGCAATATAAATTTTGATTCGTTTTTTTTTTATTTAGTTTACATATAAATTTATTTTTTATATACAAAACGGGAGTCAACCTTTCGATTGACTCCCGAAATGTTTTTTAGCTAACCAGTTTTAGCTTTATCAGCTTAAAACTACTCGTTATCGCCAGCGGTTGCGGCGGTAGCGGTGACAGCGCCTGGCTTGTCGGTCTTAACGCCTGGCCATACCCAATCGGTGTAGTCTGGGTGATCGTAGCCCTTGTCAACAGCGAACTGGAAGGCCTCGAGACGGAAGTCTTCGAGCTTCTTGATTTCGTCTGCGTACTTATCGGCGTCAACCATGCGCAAAGCTTCAGCGGTAAGCTCGTAACGATCCATGTCGTTAACGCGAACCATGTCGTATGGCGTGGTGGTGGAGCCCTGCTCCTTGTAGCCATGGACGTTGAAGTTGTCGTGGTTTGGACGATCGAAGATCAAGCCGCGAACGTCATGTGCATAGGAGTGGTAAGCGAGAAGGACTGGCTTGTCAGCGGTGAAGAGCTCAGTGAACTCTTCGTCAGTCAAAGCCTCGTTGTTTTCCTTAGCGGACTGCAACTTGAGCAAGTCAACAATGTTAACAACCTTGAACTTAACGCCAAGCTTGTTCAACTTGTCGGCAGCGGCCATCAATTCCTGCTGTGGAACATCGCCGATACCAGCGAGAACAACCTGAACTTCGTCATTGTTCTTAGCGTTGGAAGCCCACTTCCACTCAGCAGCACCCTTCTCGAGCTCTTCGCGAGCTTCGTCGAGGGTCAACCAAGTAGCAGCTGGCTGCTTACCAGCGAAGATTGCGTTGATCATGTTGGTGGACTTGTAAACCTTCTCGCCAACAGCGAGCAACATGTTGGAATCTACTGGGAAGTAAATGCCGATAACGTGATCGTTGTTGAAGGTCTTGTTCAAAAGAACAGAAGTTACACCTGGATCCTGATGGGAGAATCCGTTGTGATCCTGACGCCATACGTGAGAGGATACCAACAAGTTCATGGAGGAGATTGGCTTACGCCATGGAATCTCACGAACTGTAGCTTCGAGCCACTTTGCGTGCTGGTTCAACATGGAGTCGATAACGTGTACGAAGGACTCGTAGGAGCTCCAAATGCCGTGACGACCGGTGAGCAAGTAAGCCTCGAGGAAGCCTTCCATCTGGTGCTCGGAGAGCTGCTCGGTTACCTGACCGGTAACTGCCATGTGCTCATCGACTAATTCGGAGAGGTAGCCTGCGTCCCACTGCTTGTTGGTTACTTCATAAGCAGCCTGCAAACGGTTGGAAGCGGTCTCATCTGGGCCGAAGATACGGAAGGAATCTGGATTGTTCTTGATTACGTCGCGGGTGTAAACACCAAGGCGACGGGTAGCTTCGAGCTGACCCCAGCCGTGACCGAATTCCTTAACTTCCTTAACCTCATAATCGTCAAGGTTTGGAAGCTTAAGATCTTCGCGGATACGACCACCGTTGGCGTTTGGATTCTGGCCAATACGGAGTTCGCCCTGTGGCATGAAGGAAAGAACGTCTTCCTTAATGCTGCCATCTTCATTGAATAGCTCTTCAGGCTTGTAGGACTTCAGCCAGTTCTTCAAAACCTCGAAGTGAGCTTCGGTGTCGCGAGCAGATGCCAGTGGCACCTGGTGTGCACGCCAAGAGCCTTCAGTCTTCTTGCCGTCGATGAACTTAGGGCAAGTCCAACCCTTAGGGGTGCGGAAGATGATCATTGGGTAGAATGGACGGGTTACGTCGTTGGTCTGAGCTTCAGCCTTGATATCGCAAATCTCGTCGAAGATGGTCTCGAACATGTCGGCGAAGCGACGGTGAATGGACATGTGATCCTCATCGTCGAAGCCAGCAACGAACTCGTATGGTTCGTAGCCCATACCGTGGAAGAACTCGTGAAGTTCTTCGTCGGAAATACGGGAAAGAATAGTTGGGTTAGCAATCTTGTAACCATTCAAGTGCAAGATTGGAAGAACGATACCATCGGTACGTGGGTTGACAAGCTTGTTGGACTGCCAACCAGTAGCCAAAGGACCGGTTTCTGCTTCGCCGTCGCCGACGATTGCTGGAACGAACAAGCTTGGGTTGTTCATAACAGCGCCGTAAGCGTGGGAGAGAGCGTAACCAAGCTCGCCACCTTCGTGGATGGAACCTGGGGTCTCAGGAGCGAAGTGAGAAGGAATACCACCTGGGTAAGAGAACTGGCGGAAGAACTTCTGCAAACCAGCTTCATCCTTGGTGATCTTTGGATAGTACTCGGTGTAAGTACCGTCGAGGTAGGACTGAGCAGTACCAGCTGGGCCGCCGTGGCCTGGACCCATGATAATCACAGTGTTCTGCTGATGCTCAGCAATGAAACGGTTAATGTGGCCAATAAGGAAGTTAAGGCCTGGAGTGGTGCCCCAGTGACCCACTAGACGATGCTTAACGTCTTCGCGAGTAAACGGCTCCTTCATTAGAGGGTTGCTACGAAGATAAATTTGGCCGATTGAAAGATAGTTGGCAACACGCCAGTACTTATCTACGCCTTCGATAGCAGCCTCGGAAACTGGAGCGTTGAGCTTCTTCCAAGGTGTGCCAATAACAGGACTCGTCATGTGTACTCCTGTACTCAAGCACTTTTCAGTGCAATTTGATCATTACCATTTGGTTATAGAGTCTGGAAAACAAATGTATTACAGCTCTTTTTCCATCCGTTTCAGTATAGTGCCAGCGTCTGACTTTTGTTCGTTTGGTTACTTCTTCGTGCATTTGTGTTGAAAAAATGTGTGATTATGTGCGCAAAAAATTAGCCATTTGTATAGATTATGTTACATTTTATGTTCGTTTTTTGCTTTATTGTTCAGCGTTTCGCACAAAAATATATCATTGATTTCTATTAGCATACGCAATTTATATAAACATAAGTATTCAAGCTTGGGTGTTTTGTTATTTGCAACGTCGCAAAGCTTCACTATTATAAATTGAATCGTGTTAGAACTTATATATAAGGAGAATCATGGCAAAAGGACCAGTGCTTGTCGTTGATTTTGGCGCTCAATACGCTCAGCTTATTGCTCGTCGAGTGCGAGAGGCAAATGTGTATTCAGAGCTTGTTCCGCACTCTATGCCAGTTGACGAAATGCTAGCTAAAGATCCTCAAGCTATTATTCTTTCAGGTGGTCCTGCTTCTGTTTATGAACCGGGTGCTCCTGACATTGATCCAAAAATTTTTGAAGCGGGTGTTCCGGTTCTTGGCATTTGCTATGGCTTCCAGGTAATGGCTCATGAACTTGGTGGAGATGTAGATAAAGCTGCTCTCGGTGAGTATGGTAAAACTTCTGCGACTATTGATGATTCTGAAGGCTTGCTTACAAATTCTCCTGTTGAGCAAAATACTTGGATGAGTCACGGTGTTGCTGTTAAGCGTGCTCCAGAAGGTTTTAAGGTATTGGCTCACACAGAGGGTGCTCCTGTTGCCGCAATGCAGGATGAAAGTCGCAAACTTTATGGAGTTCAGTGGCATCCAGAAGTAAAGCACACTCCATTGGGTCAGGAACTTATTTCTACATTCTTGCATAAGTGTGCAGGATTAGATAATAATTGGAATCCTTCTAACATTATTGAAGATCAGGTTGCTAAGATTCGCGCAGAAGTTGGGAATGCGCAAGTTATTTGTGGTCTTTCTGGCGGAGTTGATTCCGCGGTTGCTGCAGCTTTGGTGCATAAAGCAATTGGTGATCAGCTTACTTGCGTTTTTGTTGACCACGGTTTGCTTCGTAAAGGCGAAGTTGAGCAGGTTAAGCATGATTTTGTTGAAGCTACTGGCATTAAGCTAATTGCGGTTGATGCTGAAGATGATTTCTTGGATGCTCTTAAAGGCGTGAGCGAGCCGGAGCGCAAGCGCAAGATTATTGGCGAAAAGTTTATACGTACTTTTGAAAAAGCTCAGCGTCAAGTTATTGAAGAAGCTGGTAAGACTGGAGCGGAAGTTAAGTTCCTTGTGCAGGGAACTCTTTACCCAGATGTTGTAGAATCTGGCGGTGGAGATGGTGCTGCAAATATTAAGTCGCATCATAACGTTGGCGGCCTGCCAAAGGACTTAAAGTTTAAGCTTATTGAGCCTTTACGCACGCTGTTTAAGGATGAAGTTCGCGCTATTGGTACTGAGCTTGGACTTCCAGATGAAATTGTTTGGAGACAGCCGTTCCCAGGCCCAGGATTGGGAATTCGCATTGTTGGTGAGATTACACGCGAGCGATTAGCTGTGCTTCGCGAAGCAGATGCAATTGCTAGGGAAGAGCTTTCTAAAGCTGGATTGGATCGTGACATTTGGCAATGCCCAGTTGTATTGCTTGCTGACGTTCATTCTGTTGGTGTTCAGGGTGATGAGCGCACGTATGGTTCTCCAATTGTTTTGCGTCCTGTGAGTTCTGAGGATGCTATGACAGCTGATTGGTCTCGTGTTCCTTACGATGTGTTGGCAAAGATTTCTACTCGAATCACGAATGAATGCCGTCAAATTAATCGTGTAGTGCTCGACGTAACTTCTAAGCCACCTGCCACGATTGAGTGGGAGTGACAGTTTTTGATGAGAATTATCGACTGAAATATAAACATATGCTTATACAGTAAAACATATGTTTATTTTCATTAAAAACTGTAATAATTACTGTTTTTTATAAAGCACTTCATGAAAATGGAGTGCTTTTTTCTGTATATCGGTGTGTCGAATTTTCTAAAAACAGGTAAATTTTCGAATTTTATCGATATTTAATGAATATTTTAGTAGTAAATACTGTTGTATTTAATTGTTTATAATGTTTAAACGATACAATGAATTTGACATGAAACAACAGTATGAGCTGTAACAGTAGTTGTTGGCTGGGTGTAAAAACTACTGCTCGTAGTAGCTCTTACTACTTTGCTTCATTGCGGAACCGTGAATTTTGTAAGTGTAGTTTTACTGCGCTACGAAACTAATCGTGTATCTCGAATAGTTTCGCCTACGGTATCGTTTGCGAAGTTTGTAAGATATTTTGCCGCCAATAATTGCGTAATCCGCTCAAACTATATCGATTAATATGGTAAGGAGAGTTACGTGGACGGAATTCTGTCAGTACTGCTCGATATTTTCAGACAGCCATCTGTTATAGTTGCGCTTATTTCTTTTATTGGGCTTGCAGTGCAAAGAAAGAGATTCTCGGATATTTTGCAAGGATCAATCCGTACTCTTGTTGGTTTTCTTGTTTTAGCAGCTGGTTCTGGAGTTATTACTGAAGCGTTGAACCCATTTGGCAAAATGTTTCAATACGCATTTCATGTGCAAGGCGTAGTTCCGAATAATGAAGCAATTATTGGAACTGTTTTATTGAAGTATGGCTCTGAATCTGCGCTTATTTTCTTCTTTGGAATGATTGTTAATATTATTCTTTCTATTACTTCTCGTTTTAAATTTATCTATTTAACGGGTCACGTAGCTTTCTATATGGCAAGTATGCTTGCAGTTATATTTAATGTTGCAGGCTTTAGCATGTGGGAAGTTCTTTTATGGGGCGCAATTGCTCAAGGATTGTTTACGACAATTTCTCCAGCACTGGTGCAGCCGTTTATGAAAAAAGCTTCAGGCAAAGATGATGTTGCTTTAGGTCATCCTGCTGGTACTGGTGTTGCTTTAGGTGCGTTAATTGCAAAAATTACTGCTTCAAAAAAGCGTCCTTCTAAGTCAACTGAGGATATTAAATTCCCAGCAGCATTGGGATTCTTGCGTGATACAACAGTTCTTATCACGCTTTCTATGGCTGTTATTTATATAGTAGTGGCACTTTTTGCTGGATCTTCGTATGTCGAAACACATTTATCTAATGGTCAAAACTTCATTGTTTTCGTTATGTTGAAGGCTGCAACTTTTGCTGCAGGTGTTTATATTATTCTTGCAGGCGTGCAGATTGTTCTTGACGAAATTGTTCCAGCTTTTAAGGGAATATCGGAAAAGCTTGTTAAAAATGCTCGTCCTGCTTTAGATGCACCAATGACTTTTGGCTTTGCTCCTAATGCTGTTCTTATTGGTTTCTTAGCTAGTTTCTTTGGCGGTTTGCTTGGAATGACGCTTATGGCGGTTTTGGGAACGACAATTATTATTCCTGGAATTGTTGCGCATTTCATGGCTGGTGGTGCTGCAGGAGTATTCGGTAATGGTCAAGGTGGAATACGTGGTTGCTTGACTGCATCATTTATTAATGGTCTTTTTATTACTTTCCTTCCGTTGTTCCTTTTGCCAGTGCTTGGCGATTTGGGAAGCGCAAATTCTACATATTCTGATGCGGATTATGGCGTATTTGGTGTAATACTTGGTCACGTAAATATTGTTGGCGGCCGTACTGTTCTAATTTCTGTAATACTTATTGCGCTAATATTGTTCTACTCTGTCTCAATATTTATGAATAAACGCGATTCTAATAATTTTGAAAAAGTTGAAGAAATAAAATAAGTAAGGAAAATAAAAACACAATTAAATAATTGTGTAGACATATAAAAATTAAAAATTTTTTTACTCATTTTCTTATTTATTTGTACATTTTATTGTATGACTGGTAGGATAACAGAGTTATTAGTTTTGCATGAGCCGTTGTTACTACGCTGTGTTTTACACAAACTAGTATCAACGGCTTTTCATGTTATCGTTTAGCTAGGGGAGAGTGATAATGGTCGAAGGTGTTCCTAAATACATTGCTGTGCGAGATAATCTTCGCGCTCGCATTGATTCTATGGAAGCAAACGAACAATTGCCTCCCGAAATTGAATTGTGCAAGCAGTACAACGTTAGTCGCATTACGTTGAGGCATGCTGTAGACACACTTATTGCAGAAGGCTTGTTAGTGCGTGAGCAGGGTAGAGGAACATTCCGTGCGCCTGAAATTATTAATAGTCGTAATAAAGTGTTTATTTCGGATCGTGCGCAAGGTTTTTACGAGCAAAGGTATTCAAGAGACTCTGTTATTACAATAAAAGTTTTAGAAAATGATGTTGTTCATGATGAAGATGCTGCTGAACGATTAGGCTTAAAGCCAACGGATGAGCTTATTTGCTTAAAGCGTTTGCGATACGTAGACGGAGTATTATCGCGTTACAGCGTGCTGTATTTGTCTGCTTCTCGTTTTCCAAAGGTGTTGACTCATGATTTTTCAGAGGAATCTTTAGCTGATTTCTTATTGCATGCTTACGCGGTTCAGCTTGTGGAAAATGAAGTATCTATTTATGTAGAAAACTTATGTGACAGTCTTGCAACAGTAATGAACGTTCCTGTTGGAACTGCAGTAATTGCTGCTCAATCTACTGTAAAAGATAATTTTGGTTCTAAAATTGCGTTTGGTGCAGCAGTGTATACACCAAATTCTGGCGAGATTACTTTCCATTTGCATGCAAATTCGTAAATTTTGCATTGTGTTAGCATGAAGTTTTGTAATTGCCTGTAGAATTTTCTGCGGGCAATTTTCGTATAAGCCATTTGTGTTTGGTTTTGGGCTATAACCCTTGGTTTTCAGTTTTATAGTCTGCCGGTTGTTTTACAAAACAAAAAAGTCTTGCTGATTTCTCAGCAAGACTTATTTCGTGTCCGGAGCGGGACTTGAACCCGCACGCCTGTACAAATAGGCACTAGCACCTCAAGCTAGCGCGTCTACCATTCCGCCACCCGGACAGGTGTTTTAGACAACAGATAAGACTATAACATCTTTTTTGAGTCTTTGCTTCGGCGTGTTGAAAAATTTATGCTTTTTTGTTTTAGTAAAGCATGAATTGCGTTATATCTGCCTTATATTAAGCTATTTTTTGCCGCAAAATTTCCGTCGCTACTTGGTTGAAAATCAACAATATTAATCTGTTTATTTGTTGTATTTCCCTCTAAATCAACGAATGAATGTTGTGGAATAGTGGAAGTGTCATGGTTTGGGTAGTCTTTTCTAAAGAATGATCCGCGTGACTCATGTCTACAAAGCGATGCCTTTAATACTGCTTGTGCAAGCGTTGACATATTGCTTATTTCCCATATTGCTGTAAGTTCTTGATTAAAAATTAAATCTTTACTATGAAGCTTTAAATTTTTTATTTTAGGAAGTAATGAAGCGTGAATTTCTTGTAAAGCTGAGTTAAGTGACTTTTCGTCGCAGGATATTGCAGCAGCTTTTTCCATAATTGTTCCAAGTTCTGAAAATAGTGCATAAGGATTATTTTCTTCGCTTGTATCTGCAGAATTACTTAGGGTATTTATATTATTTTCTGTACCATCTTGCTCAGAATTATCTTCTTTAGTAAGCGTTTTAATCTCAAAAATTTTTTGATCATATAATTTTTCTAGTTCTGTGCATGTTTTGTTGTGTTCACTGTTTTTGTTGCACTCACTGTTTTCGTCGCATTCACATTTGCTACCAGAAATATCGTTAAGTTCTTTTGCCATTGCAATGCCAGCGCGTTTTCCAAAAAGGCAAGCGTCAAGCAAAGAATTTCCTCCCAAGCGATTAGCCCCATGAACTCCAACACAAGAACATTCGCCAGCTGCGTATAATCCTTGAATAATAGTTTGATTATTGTTGTGCCACGTGTAAACTTCGCCATCTAAAGTAATAGGTATTCCGCCCATTGTGTAGTGCGCTGTTGGGCGAATAGGAACTAAATCTTTAGAAGGGTCAATATTAGCGTATTGTTCTATTGTTTCGCTAACTTGTGGCAAAACTTCTTTAATTCGTTCTTTGCCAATATTTGTCATATCTAGCCAAACGCAATCACATTTTGAGTCAGTATTACAATCGCTTGTAGTGTCTTTAACACCGCGGCCTTCTAGAATTTCATTTTCAATAGCTCGAGAAACAATATCTCGAGGGGCTAAATCTTTATGAACTGAATCATAATTTTTCATAAATGATTCACCATTGGAATTTTTTAATACTCCACCTTCTGCTCGAGCTGCTTCAGAAAGTAGCATTCCGGTATGTCCAAGACCAGTAGGGTGGAATTGTATAAACTCGCAATCTTCAATCTGCAAGCCTGCTTTCAAAGCTAATGACATTCCGTCGCCTGTTAAATCCCAAGAATTTGATGTTGTAGAAAATAGTCTTCCAGCTCCGCCTGTGGCAATAAGAACTAACTTTGCACGCATAGAGCGCAATTTGCCTTTGGTAAGATCAAAAGCTACAATGCCTTCAACTTTGTGTGTTTCTTGGTCTATAGCAATATCTGTAACATATAAATCTTCAATAAAAGAGATGTTTTCAGCAACGCATTTTTGCCAAAGACTATACAAAATTTGATGACCAATCCTATCTGCAGCAAAAGCAGCACGCGCAATTGGTTCCTCACCAAAATTGGCAGTATGACCGCCGAAACGACGTTGGTTAATATGGCCATCTTTTGTGCGAGAAAATGCTACGCCATCATGTTCAAGCTGAATAATTGTTTCTGCAGCCTCTTTTGCAAGCAATTTAGCTGCATCCTGGTCGCTTAACCAATCTCCGCCATGAACAGTGTCATAATAATGCCACTGCCAAGTATCGTGTTCAACATTTCCTAGGCTTGCAGCGATTCCGCCTTCTGCTGATCCTGTATGAGATCTTAAAGAAGGTATTTTAGAAATCACTTTTATTGAAGGAGATTTTCCTTGTTCTTTCAATGTTTTGTATTCGCAAGATTGAACCAACCCAAGTGCTGCAGACAGTCCTGCTGCTCCGGCTCCAATAATAATTGCATCGTAGTATTCGCTTGATTGCATACTCTTATTTTCTCATAAGCATAGTCTTGCGGAATGCGTGTTATGCCACTTTTTGCTGCTTTATAACAAAATCTTCATTTTTTCTAAATATAGTTCCTTCCAACTCTAAAAGTGTAATTGCTCCAGAAACTTCTGCAATAGATGGAATGGTGTCTAATTCTTCTTTCTCGTATGAAAGCTTAATAATTTCATAAATGCTATCAATGTTTGAATTTTCACGTTTGCGCTTACATGTAAGAATCGCATTAATAATATGCTTTTGTATTTCAGTATAATTTTCTGATTCACTTGAATTTAATACTTGCTCTTCCTGAACATTGTAGGTTTTATCGCTATTATCAGAGTTGTTAAAAGAGTTGCTTTCTGCTGTTGTTTTACTACTAGCAGTTTTATTCAAAGTTCTCGCTATGTAATGGTGAGATTGTGGGAAAAGAATATCAACATCTTGTTGACCGCACACCATTATTGCTTGTGAATCGTGAATAATTTTATTGCATCCAGCGTTATGAGGTCGATTTATATCTCCTGGAATCGCATACAACTCGCGGTTTAAGTCTGTGGCCCATGTTGCAGTATTCAAAGCGCCTGATTGTAGTCTTGCTTGCGCTACAAGAACTTTTGAAGATAATGCTGCAATAATTCGGTTTCGTAATAGGAATCTGTGCCCGACTGGAGTAGTGTCGGGGCACAATTCGCTTATGCAAGCACCGCCTTTTTCTATAATTTCATCAAAAAGCTGAGAATTGCTTTGTGGACCCATATGGTTCAATCCGCCTGCAAAAACTGCAATTGTTTTTCCGATTGGTTTGTTTTCGCATGCCTCTGTTTGTGCGTCAATTGCGCCCCAGTGGGCTGCTGCATCAATTCCATAAGCGCCGCCAGAAATAATAGTATGCCCTTTTGAAGCGCAGTCGTAAGCAAAACGATACGCTAATTCTCTTCCGTAATCTGTGCAAGATCTAGATCCTACAATTGCAAGCGGATTATGGCATTGAATAAGTGCTTGAGGGTTTCCAATACCCCACAGGCATAATGGTGGAGAAAAGTGGCTTTGAAAAGCCAGATCTTGTAATTGCTTTGGCCAATACTTACTGTGAGGTGCAATAATCCACTGCTTTCCTGAATTAGTGAACCATTTACATAATGCGTTTGGCTCCCAAGTTGGTAGATGTGTTAGTCTAACACACCATTTTGCGAGAGTGTGGTGTAGTGCTTCTAAAGTTTGTGTATTGTTGTTGTCTCTGTATCCCCATGACTTTAATCCCTTATTAAAATAAGATTCTAAAGTTGTTATTGAGTGGTGTTTGCTTATGTGCTTCCACATAGTAGATGTTAGCTGTTGGCTTTTGCTGCGCTTGCCTTTAGACAAGCTAATATTATCCGCGTTTTCTTTAATAGCTTCTTCAATATTTTCTTGGGCTGTTTCATAGCTAGTTTCTTCACTAATAATAGGAAGTTGCATTTGTTGAGCAGAAGATTCTTGCTGTTGGGCTAGGAAACTTTTAACAATAGGATGCAGCAGCTTTACAATATCGTTAGCATGCTGAGTTCCAAGTAAAAGCGTGTACATAATGGCGTCTGCTCCTTCTAAGCAGAACGTTAGTATTGCGCGAGAAAGTGTTTCCTCGTCAATTTCAATAACATTATCAATGCTATTTTCGCAATTTTTATTATTTACATTATTAAGATTGCTCATATTCGTGTCCTTAAACTAATAGCCTGAGCCATGTCTGTCATGTCGGGGGAACTGTGTCCAGAAAGATCTGCTAACGTCCAAGCAAGTCGCAACGCTCTATCTGCTCCTCTTAAACTTAATTGGTGTTTTTCTAATGCTCGATTAATAAGCCCAACAGCCTGTTTAGAAGTGTATTTTCGAAGCCATGTTCCGGAAGCTTGAGCATTGCAATCCCAACCTTGCTTACTGAAACGAGTTCTAGCTACTTGACGTGCTTCTGTTACATTATTGCGCATCATTTCACTTGTAAGAGTTGTGCTCGCTTCTTTATTTGGCCCGTGAACTTGATTGTTTTGGTTTGGTATAACAATTCTTTCCACAGGTGGAACATCCATTTGAATATCAATGCGATCAAGAATAGGTCCAGAAAGTCTAGAAAAGTATCTAGCGCGTTCTCGCTCTTTGCATGTGCATCGCTCTCCGTTTCCGTATGCGTAGCCGCAAGGACAAGGATTTGCTGCAATAACAAGCTGGAATTTAGCAGGATAAAGCGTAGTTCCTTTTGAACGCGAAATAGCAATATGGCCGGATTCCAACGGCTCTCGAAGTGTTTGCAAAACTCTTGGTGAAAATTCTGGAGCCTCGTCCATGAACAGTACTCCGCAGTGTGCGCGAGTTATAATACCAGGTTTTGCAACTCCCGTTCCGCCTCCAATAAGTGAAGCTGCTGAAGCTGTATGATGTGGCGCTTCAAATGGTGGAATGTCACTAATGCCATAGTATGGTAGCGTGCCGCAAAGTGAACGAATAGATGCGACTTCAAGCTGTTCTTGTTCATTAAGAGGACACATAATGCTTGGTATTCGAGATGCGAGCATGGTTTTTCCGGATCCTGGAGGGCCAATCATCATAACGTGATGCCCTCCGGCTGCAGCAACTTGAAGAGCCCACTTTGTGTGTTCTTGGCCAATAACTTCGCACATGTCTCCAATCTCATATTTTGAATTGACTTGTAGTGGTGAAGCGCTTTGATCTTCTAATATTTCAGAGTGCTCACTATTGGTATTGTCTTGCCCATTTCGTTCTAAAACTTGCATGTGCTTATAAACTGGGTCTTCTTCAATAAGTTTTAGGGACTCTTCTTGCAAAGTTCCATGCAATTCGGTTACTAAATCATAAATATGATGTATTCCAATAGTCTCAATACCTTCTACTAATTGCGCTTCCGCAAGATTTTCTTGAGGAATAATCATGCGCTTAAAATGCTTCTTTTTTGCGTAAAGAGCAATAGGAAGCATTCCTTGTATTGGAAGAACTGTGCCGTCAAGATTTAGTTCTCCTAAAATAACGGTATTTTCAAGTTCAGAAAGTGGAATATATTTTTCGGCGCTTAAAATACTTGCTGCAATAGCAAGATCGTATGAAGATCCACTTTTAGGCATTGAAGCAGGAGACAAGTTTACTGTTACTCTACCTTCTGGCCATTTGCAGTGTAAGGCATGATGAGCTGACTTTACTCGTTCTCTAGCTTCGCTTAGAGAAGTGTCTGGAAGTCCTATTATTGAAAAGTTTGGCATATTGCCAGACATAAATGCTTGAAGTTTAATCGTAAAAGCTTTAAGTCCAATAAGTCCAACTGATAATGCGTTTCCAATACTCATTAGAATGCTCCTGGAATATGCGTGAATTGAATATTGCTGTTGTTATCTATTTCTTCTAGCGCTTGAATCATGCATGCAGAATCGCTGTACGTGTATTTGTTTATAACAAGAATTGATACTGCATCAAAACGAATACGGTATCTGGGTATGTCAGTGCCGAATTTTTCTATCCACTGCATGCCTGCTTTACGTAATTTATTACGCTTATCTTGGTTTATTGCTTCAAGCGGTGTGCCGCAACGTACGCTTCTTCGAGTTTTGACTTCCACGAAAACTAATTTTTGTTCCGGCGTAATCATAACTAAATCTAATTCTCCTTGACGCGAATGCCAGTTCCTGTCAATAACATGCCAACCTTGTTGCATTAGGCGCAAAGCGGCGTATGTTTCGCCAAGTTTTCCAAGCTCTTTGCTGTCAACAGAGTCTGATTGAAGATCGTTTGACACTTGTTCAAGTTTTTCTTGCAAAAATACTTGAGCAGTCTCAGCGTCATCAATCTCGTCAAACGAGATAATTTCATCGTCAATAATGTGTTTTTGTGTAATCATGCTGCTATTTTCTGTGCTTATTGAGCAGTAATCCAGATTTTTTGAGCATTGTGGATAAAAGCTATATACGGCGTGTTGTATTAGAAATTCACTATATTTTCTGTATTTTTCTAAAACAAATTTCGCTATTTTTTGCAAATTGTTAATTCGTTATAGGTAATTTTGATAACCGTAGGTATGTACGAATGAACCATAATGGCATACTGTCGTTATCACTTAAATAAAAGTGTAAACAGAAAACAGAAAAGTAAGTGGATGCACAAAGCAAGCTGAAGCAAACTAATCTACTGTTTAAAAAGTTGAAAAACTGGAGGGGTATTATGAGCGCTACTGAAGAATTGCAAGGAAAGTATCATTTTGAAACATTGCAATTGCATGTTGGCCAAGAGCAGGCGGATCCGGCAACTGATTCTCGTGCAGTTCCTATTTATCAAACAACAAGCTACGTATTCCATGATTTTGATCATGCTGCAGCTCGTTTTGATTTGCGTGACGCTGGAAACATTTATGGTCGTTTAACGAATTCTACTCAAGATGTTTTTGAGCGCAGAATTGCGGCTCTCGAAGGTGGAACTGCTGCTTTGGCTGTTGCTTCTGGTGCGGCAGCTGTAGATTATGCTATTCGTAACATCACTCAGCAGGGCGATCACATTGTGTCTTCAAAGAATGTGTATGGTGGAACTTATAACCTTCTTCGTCACACTCTTCCTAGAGATGGTGTAACAACCACTTTTGTGGATCCTAAGAATCCTCAAAACTTCGAGGATGCAATTCAACCAAATACAAAGCTCGTATACTTTGAAACTTTTGGTAATCCTAATGCTGATTTGCCTGATTTTGAAGCTATCTCAGAGATTGCGCATCGACACAACATTCCTGTTTTTGTTGACAATACTTTCGCAACTCCATATCTTTTCCGTCCGCTTGAGCATGGTGCAGATATTGTAGTTGAGTCTGCTACGAAATTTATTGGCGGCCACGGCACAACTCTTGGTGGCATTATTGTTGAAGGCGGCAATTTTGATTGGGCTAAAGTTCCTGGAAAATTCCCAACTCTTACTGAAGCTGACCCTAGCTATCATGGTTTGAACTTCTATGAAGCTTTAGGATCTGTGGCTTTTGTGACTCGTATTCGTGCGATTATTTTGCGCGATACTGGCGCTTGCATTAGCCCGTTTGCTGCGTTCTTGCTTTTGCAAGGCACGGAAACTTTGAGCTTGCGAGTTGAACGTCACGTTGAGAATGCGTTGAAGGTTGTGAAATATTTGCAAACTGTGCCAGAAGTTGAATCTGTAAGTCATCCTTCTATTGAAGGTCGTTCTGATCACGAGCTTTATAAGCGTTACTTCCCGAACGGCGGCGGCTCTATTTTCACGTTTGATATTAAAGGTGGAAGGGATGCAGCTCGCGTATTTATTGACAATTTGCAGCTTTTCTCACTTCTTGCAAATGTTGCGGATGTAAAATCGTTGGTTATTCATCCTGCATCTACTACTCACTCTCAGGAAACTCCTGAAGAGTTGGAAGATCAGGGCATTCATGAGGGAACTATTCGCTTGTCTATTGGAACTGAACATATTGACGATATTCTTGCCGATTTGCAGCGCGGATTTGACGCGGTTTGTAAAGCAGGTCTTGCTTAAAAAGAAAAGAGAAAGTAAAGCAAAAGTTATTAATTAAAAATATTCCTGGAGATCCATTACCGTTTTATTCGGAGCGCATTCGTATTTGTATGCGCTCCGATTTTTTGTGTATATTCTTTAAATTTGCGCATCATACTTTAGGATGAGACGCTAATTTTTTCTAAATAATTTCCGCCTTACGTACGATGGTAATCAGCCGTATTTTCCCGTAAATTTAAGTATTAGCAATAGATAACTATGCGATTACTACTTTTTAAGAAAAGGAGCAGTTATGAACAGTCCGTACGAAGTAAGCTCATACGAGCAAGAAAATGCTTTAGATTTTAGAGCAGATTTTAACCAAAACTTGATTGGTGAGACGGCAGTTGCAGCTTTGCATGTTGTTAAAGATTTTGGTAAGGGCGCGGGCATTGTTCACGCTCTGCGAGATGTAAGCGTAAGTTTTGAACGCGGCAAGTTTACTGCGATTATGGGCCCGTCTGGCTCTGGAAAGTCAACTTTAATGCACTCTTTGGCTGGTCTTGACAGCGTTAATTCTGGAAAAGTTTTGGTAGATGGCCTAGATATTACAGGCATGAGCGATAAGCAGCTTACGCTTATGCGACGAGAAATGGTTGGATTTATTTTCCAAAGTTTTAATCTTCTTCCAATGTTCAGCGCTGAGCAAAATATTCTTATGCCTCTTACTTTGGCGGGCAAAAAGCCAGATAAGCAATGGTTTAATACTTTGGTTAATACTCTTGGCTTGCAAAATCGCTTAAAGCATAGGCCTGCTGAGCTTTCTGGTGGCCAGCGCCAACGCGTTGCAATCGCTCGAGCTTTAATCTCTAAGCCTTCCGTAGTTTTTGCAGACGAGCCTACCGGAAATCTTGACTCTGCTTCCAGCTCAGAAGTTTTGCATTTCTTGAAGAAGTCCGTAACTGAGCTTGGTCAAACTGTGATTATGGTTACGCATGATGCTGTTGCAGCCTCTTACGCGGATCGTGCAATCGTGTTTGCAGATGGTCAAATCGTTGAAGATGTGCAAAATCCTACTGCGGAAGGTATGAGCAAGATGCTTATGGAACGCAGTGAGGCTGGTATTAGTAATCAGTCTGCTCAATTGCAATAAAAGGTGGTGAAGTTAGAATGTGGAAAATCGCGCTAAAACTTATGCGTAAAAGCGTACGCATGCTAATCGCCTCTGGAATTGCAATTCTTATAGGCAGCATGTTTATGAGTGCTACTTTGCTTTTTGTAAATAGTGTTGACGACTTGATGGTTCGCAATGCAACGGAAGAATTTCATAGCGCAAATTATGCAATCTCATCTAAAAGCTCTAACAGTTCTCCGAATAGTGGAATTCATTATAAAGACCTTCATTTAGACGAAATATCGAAGATGCCTGGTGTCAACGGTATTCGTAGTAACGATGCGACTGCGCTTGTAAGAGTAGAAAAAGGTGATAAATCAGTTACGAGCGCTGCTTGGTCTAGTGGTTTGTATGGAAATCTTCCTGTGTATAAATCAACAGAAGGTAGAGATCCGCAAAAAATAGGCGAAATTACGCTTATTAAAAGTATTGCTAAATCCATACATGCAAACATTGGCGATACTATAACTTTGGTTAAAGTAGATGACACTGGCGGAAATAAAGAAAAATCGTACGATGTTCGTGTGGTTGGTCTTGTTGACGATGGAGAACATTCTCAAATACCATTTTCAAATCGCGGCATATATCTTGGCGGCGTAACGAACGATTTTTGTGCAAAACTCAACAATCTTAAGAATTTTGATGATCAAGTTGTGCAAAGCAAAGTGTATATGAGCATCGATGAATCTAAAATAAACGATTTATCTCCTAAGATTAGTGCTTTGCTTCCAGAGCAATTTTCTCTTATGTCTAGGCATGATGTTGGTGTAAGAGCTGTTCGAAATGTGTCCAACGGCACTAATTTTGTAACCATGTTCTTGCTATCTTTTGGTGTTCTAGCGTTGCTTATTTCTTCGCTTGTTATAGCAAACACATTCCAAGTTTTGGTTGCTCAACGCAGACGCACTCTTGCGCTTTTGCGCGTAATTGGCGCACAATCGCACCAGCTTTATGCGGCAGTTTTGCTTGAAGCTGCAATACTTGGAGTTATTTCTGCAGGTGTTGGCGTGCTTTGCGCAATAGGATTTATGGGCGCAATTAGTAACTTGAATATTAATTCTGGACCATTATCTAAGATTCCTTTGATTGTTTCACTTCCGGCGGTTGTGTGGCCAATAGTAATTGGTGCGATTGTAACAGTTCTTGCATCTATGGGTGCTGCTCGATCTGCTACAAAAGTAACGCCTATGGAAGCGTTGCGTCCAATGGATTTGATTAAAGATAAGCGTGCAAGCATTATTCGCGCTGTTTTTGGTGTTCTATTTATTGTTGTAGGTATTTTATTTGCGGCCTTAAGTGCTACTTCTTTGGCAAGCATGATTGCTCAGCAGTCGCCTAATGCTGGTGCTGACTCTTGGAGAACTTTGCTTGTGGCAGTTTTTGGATGCGCGCTTGTGTTTATTGGAATTATTATTACAGCAACATTCTGGATGCCGTTTGCTATGAAGGCAACTGGCGCAATCATGGCACTTTGTGGGCCTGCATCTAAAGTTGCCAACGCAAACGTGCAACGAAACCCTAGAAGAGTTGCTGCAACTGGAACGGCTTTGCTTATTGGCGTAACGCTTGTTTCTACAGTAGTAACTGGCGCAATCTGCGGTAAAGCAACTCTTAAAGGTGTTGTTGATGACCGTTACAGTGTTGACATTATTATTCAAGGCAAGAATGTTGATGAGTCTTTAGCTGCCGATATTTCAAAGATTAGTGGAATAAAGCATACTGAGTTGCTTCCTGCAGTTCCTATGACTTTTAAGAACGCTAAGGGCAAAACTGAGTACGCTATGGCAGCTGGAGTTGATAATGTAAATCAACTTAGAAATGTAATGCACACTGACCTTGATGGCGTCAATATAAACAGGGATTCTGTGCTTTTGCCTAAGTTTAATGATGAAGGTGGAGAGCCTTTTGACCTTAAAAAAGGAAACCTTAATCTGCAAGCTTACGTAGAAAAATACAGTTCTGGTGAAGATAGTGTAGAAAATGTTACTCCATTTACTGGCATGAATACAGACTCTAGTAATAACGATAAGAGCATTACTGTAAAACAAGTTCAGTTTAAGACGTATCGAAATGTTGGTGTGTATTCAAATAATACTGCTTTTGTGAGCAAATCCTACTTCAATAACTACCTTAAGCCTACAACGCATATTCTGCTTATTTCGGTAGATTCTAGCAAAGCTAATCTTGTAGATATTGCTAAAAACATTCAAAATGTTACATCTAGCTATGCGGAGGTTATGTCTACTGGAAGCGTGTTTGAGCGTGCAAAGTGGGAGAGTGCTATCGACGCAATGATGATGGTGCTTGTTGGCTTAATAGCAGTAGCTGTTGTGATTGCTTTAATAGGCGTTGCAAACACATTAAGCTTGTCTGTTATTGAGCGAACCAAAGAATCTGCAACTTTGCGCGCAATAGGCATGACGAGAGGCCAAGTTAGAAGGTCTCTTGCGTTGGAGGCAACGTTGATTTCCTTAACAAGCACTGTTTCCGGTTTGATTGTTGGAACAGCGTTTGGGTGGATTGGATCCTACATGGTGTTTAGCGTAATCGGCAAAGTTCCGTTTGTAGTTGATTGGACTATTTACGCGGTTCTTGCTCTAATCGCTTTGCTTGCAGCGCTTCTTTCCAGCGTGCTTCCAGCTCGTAGAGCAGTGAAGTCTTCGCCAGTAGTTGCGCTCGCGGAGGACTAAATTTCACAAAAACTATATGTGAAAGATAGTCTGTAGAAGTTAAGTTGCAGAAAATAAAGATAATGCCGGTGTGTAAATTTTACGTGCCGGCATTATCTTTTTCTTAAGTGTTTTCGACACGCAGAAAAAATTTGTATTATCGTTATTATTTTTTTATTAAAATGTGTGCATAATTATGCGAAGATTATAATATTATGTATAGAAATGGCATTTTTTATTAAAGATATTCAAAAATAATACGATTATTATTCATAATGACAAGTTTTGCCGGAAATTTTCCGAATAAATAGCGTTGAAAATGTATTTATTTCTTTGTTATGCTCAAAATGACTGCTGACATAAGTTAGACATGAAGGCCGCTACGAGCAAGGAGTAGAAAATATGGTAACGGTCAATAAAAAATCTGCCGCAGCAATTGCAGGAATCTTATTGTTAATGCAAAGCCCAATGCCAGCGTGGGCGCAAGATGCTGCTGATGAAGTACAGAATGTACCAGCTCAAACAGAGGCGACTGTTAAAGCGTCTACTGAAGAAGCAATTGAAAAAGCTGAAGAGCAAGTTCAGCAATTAGAAGATCAAATTGAAGCGTATAAGAAAAAAGTTGTAGAATTTGACGATCTTTTAAGTAAAATCTCTGAAACTGAAAAAATAGCTGAAAACGCTGTGAAAGATAAGGAAAAGGAACTTCTAGAAGCTCAAAATGCACTTAAAATGGATTCCGAAGCTGCAAAAGCAAAGGTTGCGGAATTTGAAAAATCCAAAAGAGAAAAAGAGAGCGATCTTACCGGATTAAAAGAAGCATACGAACTTTTAAAAAAGCAATATGATAATGCAAAATTAGCTCTTGATGGTTTGCAAAATGACGAAGAAGAAAAAAGTCAAACAAAAGAAAGAGCTGCATCTAGCATAAAGCAGTATGAATCGCAGATTTCAAATCTTCACAAAGAAGTAGATTCTCTTAAGGAATCTATTGCAAGTGATTCTGCTCAAGTTAAAGAGTATGAAACAAAAATGACTGATTTAGAATCTGCATTAGATAAAGCTGTTAAAGAAAATAATGGTGATATTGATTCTATAAATAATCAGCTTAAAAAAGTTTCTGATGATCAAGCTTTGCTTTTTAAAAAAATCGAAAAAGATAAGAAATCTGTAGCTGATAAAGAAAAAACTGTGAAAGAATTAGAATCTCTTTTCAAAACAGCGCAGCAAGAATTTGAAAAAGCAGATGAAGAACTTAAAAAGATTAAAGATCAAATTGATAAGTCTAAAAAAGATGTAGCCAATAAGCTCGAAGTTTCTAACAGTAAAGATTCTGAAGTAAAGAAAGCAGAGTCTGAAATAAAGCTTCTTGATAATATTATTGAGAACTATAAGTCAGTTGGTAAAGGTGATGAGCTAAGCCAAAAAATTGAATCACTAAAACGTGTTATTGCTGGTGTTAAAGCATTAAAAAATAATCAGCCTGATGCAAGAGCCAATAACAATAAGCAAAAGAAGCAAGTTGAAGATTCTTTAAGAGCCGCAGAAACGAAGCTTGAGGAAGCTAGAGTTAAAGTTGCTACTCTCAAAGCTCAATTGGAACAGGAAAAAGTTCAAAAGAATCAGCAAAATGGTAGCAGTTCTGCTGGTAATAATGAGGCAAAAGAATCTGAAAAACAGACTGCTCCTAGTGTTCCAGCACCTTCTGATTCTGAATCTAAAGAGCGTGTTTCTCCAGCACCTGCACCTCCAGTAGCAGGTGCTCCGAAAGTAGCTGCTCCTTCTCCTGCAGTACCTGAAGCTAAGATCCCAGCTCCGTCTGTTAAAGCTCCAGCTATGCCATCTGCTCCTGTTACTCCTGCAGCCCCAGTAGTGCCAGCAGTTCAAGTTGAAGATAATTCAGCTCCTGCTGTTTCTGAAGATGCTACAGATAAGCAGTCAAAGCCTGTTGAAAGCAAGACTGAAAGCAAGACTGAAAGCAAGCCTGTTGAAAGCAAGTCTGTTGAATCTGCAAAGCCTTCTGCAAAGCCTTCTGAATCTAATGTGGCTAAGGAAAACGTTAAAACTGCGGAAACCACGGAAACTTCTAAAACTGCAGAAAGTGCGGAAACTTCCGAAAATAATGATGTTCAGGATCGTCCTGCTAACGAAACTGACGAAAAGATTTCGGATACTGAAAGCGAAAAGCCACAAGCTCAAGCTAGTGCTACATCCGAGAACAAGTCTTCTGGCAATATGCTTAGCACTATAATGTTGGGTGTTTTGGGTGCGCTAACCATTTCTGGTGCGGCTGCTGCAGGCGTAACATTTATGCGTCACCGTCGCTTACCGAAAGCATAAATTAAAAAGCTATTAGGTATGTTGATAATTTAAATTTGCGGCTATTTGTGCCTTATGCATAAATAGCCGCATTTTTATATATTCTGGTATGTTTTTACGGCTTAACTAAGCCATTTTCGTAAGCAAAAACTACAGCTTGAACGCGGTCTCTAGCATCGATTTTTCCTAAAATATGCGCAACATGAGTTTTAACTGTTGGCAAGCTAATAAATAGTTTGTCAGCAATTTCCTGATTTGAAAGTCCGTGAGCAATTTCAACAAGAACCTCACGTTCTCTATCAGTAAGCTCTGGAATAACGGAAATTCCGTATGCGCAGCTTTGTGTTCCTTGTGCAGTTGAACTTGCTTGTGCAGCCGAATTTGCTTGTGCAGCGTAACTCGCAACGCTGTTTGCTTTAATATTTGTTGCTACTTTGCCTTGCTGAATCATATTTTCGATCAAACGTTTAGTAGCGGTCGGAGCAATAATTGCGTTTCCTTGATACACAGTTCGTATGGAATTAAGCAAAGTTTCTGGCTCTGTATCTTTAAGCAAAAATCCGGAAGCACCCGCATGAATTGCAGCCATAACATATTCGTCTAAATCAAAAGTTGTTAAGATAATGATTCGAGTATTTGTGTTAGTTTTTTGCTGCAGAATCTTGCGAGTTGCCTCCAAACCGTCCATTACAGGCATGCGAACGTCCATAAGAATAATGTCTAGATTCTGGCTTTTAGAAAGCTCCACAATTTGTGATCCGTTAGAAGCCTGAGATACAACGTGCATATCTTGCTGCGAATTTATTACCATCGCAAATCCTGCTCGCACAAGCTCCTGATCGTCTGCTATTGCAACGCGAATTACTTCATTGTTTTCCATATTTTCCATAGTATCAACTTACTCTTGCTTATTTAATGCGTTGTGTTGAATTTGCTCATCAAGTGGGGCAGCAGGGCGAATAGCAATCTCAGTTACATTCGCAGCATTATTTGCTGAATGAACGCTTGAACCTGTTTCTCGCAAAACTCCAAGCAATTTTCGCATATATTTCAGTGCCGAACGACCTTCATCTCCAATATTTTTGAAAGCTTTACTAATTTCTTCACTTTGTTCCTGTGATTGCTTTGGTTCTGATGACTTTCGATTTTCTGCATTGCTATTTGTTTTTTCGTCATTTTTAAGCATATCAATTCCGCTATTTGCTGCATCGATTACTTTATGCAATGTAATAGCAACTTTTTGCTGAATATTTGAGCTAAGTCGTTGCCTTTCTGCGTTAGCTGCAAGTACTTCTAGCTGTTTTTGCTCTTGCTCTAATTCTGTTCTGCGCGCTTTTAGAATCAGCAAATTATTGTCATCGTTTCTGCGGGAATAAGCAAATGCAATGGCCGCAAAACAAATTAACGCAACTATAAAACCAAAAATTAATCCAACGGACGCCATTTGCATAATGTCATAAAAATTGGTTGTGGCAATATTTGATGTAAAGAATCGTATTGGAGTTTCAGTTTGTGGAATATTTTTTGATGAAATACCAATTTTTACGGCGAAAATAGCAGATTCGGCAAGTACTACTGAGCTAACCCATTGCCATGCGTGTTTTTTACCGTAGAGCACAGCAGCGTAAATAATATTTGGTATGAAAAAATTAGCGAATAAAATATTCGGCAAGAGTATAAGCTGTATTGCAGAAAATACTGCTGCAACAATTGCGCATGCGGTTGGAGCTTTTCTGCGAAACATGAATGGAATCATGGTTGTAAGAGTAAATACTTTATAAAGTATTTGTAATGAAAGCGAGCTTGAATATTGTGAAGTCATTCCAGTTCCAACAGTAAAATCGTAAGTTGGCATAAAAAGCATCATAACAACCCAAGGTGATGCATAAATAATGTCTCCAATAAGCCAATGTTGTTCAAACCATTGAGATACTTTCTCAATCCTATTTTGTGAAGCATTTGCTTCTGGTAAAACGTATGGCAAAACTTTTGATGAGGTTGGAACGTTTACATCTGCTGGTTTCACATTTGCCGGTTTTGTTTGTGCTTCTGCTTGATTATTAACTTTTGCATTCTTATTAGTAACGTTATGAATACTATTTAATACAGAAGCAGTACTGTTTGACTGGTCTGCGCTGTAGGAATATGGAATAAAAGCAACAATACTAAACGTTCCATCATTGAGTTTTCCATAATCAAGCGTTCCATGAAGATTTTCAAGTCGCTCTTTCATGCCGATTAAGCCATAACCGTTTTTATGTTGCGCATTGCTATTTTGCGTTTGGTTAGCTTCGGTTTTGTGTATTTCATTCGTGATTTTTAGTGTTAAGCCTTGGTTATTCCACTGTTCATGAATGTTTATTTTAACGCCATCTCCTGCGTGCTTTCGAATATTAGTAAGAGATTCCTGAACAACGCGGTATGCAACGGTTTGTGCGTCCGTGTTAAGTCTATTTTGAGAATTTATGCCATCAACAGTATGCCAAAAAATATTTTTAGGAGATGCAATTTTTGCTTGTTCAATAAGCGAAGGTATGTGATTGAAATCCAATTGACACGATGGAGCGTCTGTTAAAGCTTCTAGAAGTCGGCGCATGTCGTGAACGGCGCGCTCGGCTTCGTTTTTAATAATATGCATTGTTTTTTTAGCAAGTGCAATATCTTTGGTTGCTGCATAACGACCACCATCTGCTTGAACAATAATAATAGAAAGCGTGTGGGCAACAATATCGTGCATATCTCTTGCAATTCTTGCGCGCTCTGCAGTAACAGCAATGTGTTGAGCTTTTCGGCGGTACGCGCGAATAGCATTATTGTGATCTTGCAAAAGTTGAATAGTATGCACGTGAGTGCGCTGCCAGTAGCCAATAATAACCGTAATAGTAGTAATAATAATCGCAAAAATTATTGAAGGAATTGCAAAATTAAGTATATTTGAAACGCAATTTTTTATGCTACTACTATTTATATTTTGTACACTACAAGTATAACTAGCTTTTGAATGATTGATGCCATATATTGGTCCCATTACAGTATTCCACGATATTACTGCGCAAGATAATACTGTTGTTACGTAAGCTGCAATAACAAAAGCTTTTGAATGTTCTGGATTTCCGCGCGCAATAGCATTAACAAGTAGCACGAAACCAAAGAAATCAGCGAAAAGTTGAGTAGGGCCAAATGCTACTTGCACAATGCAAATAACAATAAAAATAGTAGCCGCTTGTTCAGGCCATAGTTTTCGTAATGAAAGTAGTAATGCAACAACAATATTGATAAGCGTTACTGTAATAAGCGAACCTTGAGTCAAAAAGCCATCAACGTTGCTTATAACGTAGCGATCGCTTGAAAGTATAAAAAGAATAAGTGGAATAATACCCCATAATATGTCGTTTAATGTGAGCTCTTTTCGTAATCGCTGTATAACACTTTGAAACATATTAGGTACTTTCATAATTACTAGGCTAGTGCATAGTACTTTATAGAACAATCAAACTTGAGTATGATTTATAAATAGAGTGTGTAATTGATAGTTGCAATGTAGCACGAATAAAGAAAGGGATGGCAAGATGGCATTACTCACAAGCTATTATGTTCCGGGATTACATGTTGAGGAGCGTGCGATTGATGTTCCACTTGATTGGGAAGGCAACACTCCTGGTGGAGCTATTAAAGGCGAAACGATTCGACTGTTCTGTAGAGTTGTTTGTGCTCCTGAGCATGTGCATGACGATTTGCCGTTGCTTGTGTTTTTACAAGGCGGCCCTGGTGGGCAGTGTCCGCGACCACTTTCGCCTTCTAGTGATGGTTGGATTCAAGAGGCTATTAAGCATTTTCGCGTAGTCTTGCCAGATCAGCGTGGTGTTGGGCGTTCTTCAAGAGTGGATGCTTCAACTATGAAGCGTATGGCAGACGACGGAGTAAGTGTTGAGCGTCAAGCGTGGTATTTGAAGCGTTTCTTAGCTGACTCTATTATTCGCGATTTTGAACATTTGCGTCTTACTGAATTTGACGCAAAACCGTGGGTGTCTTTAGGGCAAAGTTACGGCGGATTCTTAACGCTTACGTATTTGTCGCTTTTCCCGCAAGGATTGATTGCAAGCTTCACAACTGGCGGCATTCCTCATGTTCCTGCAAATGCGCGTGAAGTCTATGAGCATACTTTTCCTCGTATGGCGCGTAAAACTGAGCAATTCTATGAGCGTTATCCTCAGGATGTTGCTCGTGCAGCCGCTATTGCGGATCGTATCGCGCAGGGTGATGTTGTGCTTCCAAATGGCGAGAAGCTTACGGTTGAGCGATTCCAAATGTTGGGTTCTTCCTTTGGTATGAAGCCAAGTTTTGAGCGAGTGCACTGGCTACTTGATTCTGCGTTTGCAGATGGTGATGGTTCTTTGAAAGCGTTTAAGCACGGTGGTGGAGCTTCTGCTGGAAGTTTAAGCGACGAGTTTGTGTACGGTGTAATGGATTCAACGGCTTCGAGCCCGCTTTATTGGCCGCTGCAAGAATTTATTTATGCTGACGGTGAATTAGAGCATCCAATTTTGTGGGCAGCTCAGCAGGTTAGGGAAACAATGTCAGAGTTTTCTGGTTCTGCACGTCCGCTTCTTTTTACGGGCGAAGCTATGTTTCCTTGGATGTTTGATCAAGAAAAAGCTTTGCAGCCATTCTTGCCAGCAGTTGACTGCTTAATGAGCGACAAGCAGTTTGGCAAAATTTACGATCAAGATCAACTTGCTAATAACGAAGTCCCATTACAGTCTGCAGTCTATTTTGACGACATGTATGTTGATTCTGGTCTTCAGTTAGATACGCTTTCTCGTATTGCAAACTCCCATTATTGGACAACAAACGAATTTGAGCATGATGGTTTGCATGGAGATGTAGTATTCCGTCATCTTTTTGATGAGGCTTTAAATCGTGGTGATTTAGAGGGAATTTACAAGCGCTAATAAGCTCTGTAAGTTTTAAATTTTGCGTGTTTGTATCGTTTAATAGAGCAATATTTGATATGCTATACATCTGTTTGAGTAATAATTGCGTCATAAATAGTGCTTTATTTATGAAATGCACCAAAGGGGATTATGAATGAGTAGTGGAACATTCGGTACTGTTGGATTTATTGGTTACGGCAATATGGCACAAGCAATTGCTAAAGGTGCTGTAAATGCAGGCGTATTGCAAGGTGAAAATATTGTTGCATGTGCTCGTAATTTTGAAAAACTTGAGCGTAACACTTCGCTTATTGGCGCTCGCGCTATGCGCACTGCTAAAGAAGTATGTGAAGCAAGTGACGTAATTATTGTTGCTGTAAAACCTTATCAGATTTCTGAAGTTCTTAAACCTATTGCTGGTCTTATTGATGAACGCGGTACAGCCATTATTTCTGTTGCAGCCGGCTGGAATCTTGAGCGATACAAGGATTTGCTTGGCAATAATGTTCATGTTCAATGCATTATTCCTAATACTCCTATTTCGGTAGGTCAGGGAGTTACTTTAGCTGAGTCTAGTAATACTCTAACTGACGCCCAGCTTTCTATGTTTAATGCTTTATTTGAGCCAATTTCTTTAGTAGAGCGTGTGGCTGGCGAAAATATGAATATTGCAATGTGTATTTCTAGCTGTGCTCCAGCTTTTACAGCAATGTACATGGAAGCTTTGGGAGATGCTGGCGTAAAGTACGGGTTGCAGCGAGATTGTGCTTACCGTTTGGCTGCAAAAATGATCGAAGGAGTAGGTGCGTTATATATGAACGAGCGTACTCATCCAGGGATTATGAAAGATGCAGTGTGCTCTCCTGGAGGAACCACTATTCGAGGCGTTGCTGAGCTAGAATCTCGCGGATTTAGGGGAGATGTTATTTCTGCCGTGGATGCTATCGAAAATATAAAGTAAATAAAATCAAGTTGTGTCGGCTTTCCCGACGCTGGTCTAAACTAGGTGAATATGTCTTTAACTATTGGAATTGTTGGATTGCCAAACGTGGGCAAATCCACTATGTTTAATGCTTTAACTCGCAATAACGTTTTGGCGGAGAATTATCCGTTTGCAACTATTGAACCAAATACTGGTATTGTGCCACTTCCGGATCATCGTCTTCCAGTTTTAGCTAAATTAGTTAATACCGAAAAGATTGTTCCAGCAACGGTTACTTTCGTTGATATTGCAGGCATTGTTAAGGGTGCTTCCGAGGGCGAAGGTTTGGGCAATAAGTTCCTTGCTAATATTCGCGAAGCAGATGCTATTTGCGAAGTTGTGCGCGCGTTTAATGACGACGATATTGTGCATGTGAACGGCAAAGTGGATCCTGCCGACGATATTGACACTATTAATACTGAGCTTATTCTTGCCGATATGCAAACTATTGAAAATGCTCTTCCAAAGTTGGAAAAGGATTTGCGTGGCAAGAAAGTTACGCAGGAATATGTTGATGCAGTAAATAAAGCTAAGGAAATTCTTGCTTCTGGTAAAACGATTGACCAAGCGCATAACGAAAAGCTTATTGATAAAAACGATGTGTACGATTTGCACTTGCTTACTGCTAAGCCGTTTATTTACGTGTTTAACGTAGATGATTCTGAGCTTGCTGACGAAGATTTAAAGTCTAAACTTTCTGCTTCTGTGGCGCCTGCAAAAGCAATCTTCTTGAACGCTCAGTTTGAGTCCGAGCTTACAGAGCTTGACGAAGCTGACGCTCGTGAAATGCTTGAGGATGCTGGTTTGAAGGAATCTGGTTTGGATCAGCTTGCGCGTGTGGGATTCGATATTTTAGGTCTTCAAACCTATTTAACCGCTGGTGTTAAGGAAGTTCACGCTTGGCAGATTCATAAAGGTTGGACTGCTCCTCAAGCTGCTGGCGTAATTCACACTGATTTTGAGCGCGGATTTATTAAAGCAGAAATCGTATCTTACGATGATTTTGTTGAGGCTCAAGGCTCTATGGCAAAAATTAAGGAAGAAGGCAAGCTTCGTCTTGAAGGCCGAGACTATGTTATGCAAGATGGAGATATTGTTGAATTTAAATTCAACGTGTGATATTTCTGCGAATTAAGCGAAATTTTGTTTTTTCAAGCGTTGCTGCTAGTAGTTTGCTGTTAAACTATTAGTAGCAACTTTTTTATTTTTATAACCGGAGATAGTGATGCAATTTATTCGTGGCTTTGTTAGTGATATACGCAAATGTGCGCGAGTTTTTGCAAAAGTGCGCAGATGGTGGATTCGTAGTTCGAAAACTATGCGCTACATATCTGCGAGCATACTTGCAATGTTGATAGTAATTTTCCTGTTATTTGTTGGTTTTGAAACGTCAAATGTACTTTCTACTACGTATCAATACGGTGTGCAGGCACGGAAAAATGCGCTTATTGAAAAGATTAAGAATAATTGCGGCGGTATTAAAAATAACAGTAATAGAAGAAATCTAAATAATATTTATAAGTATTGCAATAAAAGTTCTTCTAAAAAAGCTAATGCTAAATCTGATTTTTGGAAGTATCCTACAGGGGGAGCGTACCCTAATCTTACTGGAATAAAGGTTTCTGACTTACATATTGATGTAAATCTTAAAAAGCAGCGCGTTTACATTATTGTTAAAGGAAAAACTGTTTATTCAATGATTATGAGTTCTGGAATAAATGACTCTACTCCTCATGGCGATTATCATATTAACGGCATGCGCAACAAGCATTTTTACAATCAGAATGAAAAAGTTGGCGCTGACTATTGGGTAGGTTTTATTGATGCAGAATACTTATTCCACTCTGTGCCAACTAACCATGAGTTTGGGAATTATATTAGGTCTGAAGGTATGAAGTTAGGAAAGCCTGCATCTCATGGTTGTGTGCGTTTAAGCGTTGCGGATGCAAAATGGTTCTATGAGAATATTCCTGACGGAACGTCTGTTCATATTGGATAATCTTGCAAAAATTGTATAAACGCAATATTTAACTAGTCTGATTTAAATGTAATTTTAAATGTTGCAAATAAAAAAGAGGGCCTTCATTTGAAGACCCTCTTATATTTTTAGCAAACTATTCTTGCAATATTTTGTTTAGAAGAATAGTACTGCAGCCAAACAAGCTAATACTACCAAAACAATAGAAGCTAAGAAGCTTGCAAGGAAAGCAGTGCGACCCTGTTTGAAAATAACTTTGAAGTTTACGTTAATTCCAAGAGCTGCCATTGCCATGCCAAGGAAAACGTATCCTGCTTCTACAAGAGTGGATGCGTGAGCTGTTATGAAAGGAACGTAAGTTCCAATAACAGATGCTGCAATAAAGCCAAGCATAAACCATGGGAAGCTAATCTTATGCTTTCCGCCATTTTCAACTTTGCTATGACGAGCATTCCACCAGATTGCAATAAAGATGGAGGCTGGAACGAGCATAAGAACTCGTGAAAGCTTCATTATTGTTGCAACATTAATACTATTGAATGCTCCACCAGCTGCAACAGCATGTGCAATTTCGTGAAGAGATGCGCCTGAAGCAATTCCAAGCTGCTGATTAGTCATGCCGAAGTGAGGAAGAATAAAGATTTCAGCAAGAGCGTAAATAGTGCCCATAATTGCAACTGTTGCAACGGCCATAACTTCGTTCTGCTCTTTTTCATCTTCCTCTTCTGGAAGAACTGGCATTGAGCCAGAAAGACCCATAACTGCTGCAGCGCCACAAATACTTGTGCCTCCTGCAGTAAGCATTGCAAGCTGAGGATTTACCTTCAAAAGTTTAGCAATGTTATAAGTTACGCAAACCATTACTGCAACTAACACAGCTGCAATAGGTAGGCACTTAATGCCCTTGGTAAACAAATCATGCAAATTCAGCTTAAAGCCGAGGAGAATAATACCAAGGCGAAGAAGTTTGTTTGCAATCAAACCAGCTGCGCTTTTAACTCCTGCGCGTCGTAAATCATTATTCTTTTTGTATGCGTGCAATGGCAGCTGCAGAGCCATGCCAACGAGCAACGCAATAATAAGAGCACCCAGAAGTTTTAAGCCTGGGTATTGCTTAAGCCAGCTACCAATGAAGGAAGCTAGAAGTGTCAATACGGCAATAAGAGCCATATCGATGGTGCAGATTTTCTTTTTCCATGTATCAAAGAAATTAACCATTTAGCTCATTATTCTCTCACAATCGGACAAAAACGAACATTAAATAAAAATTTAGTCAGATGTTATAAATATCTTGCAAATTTTAATCAATTTTATAAACATAAGTGAGCGATTATAAACATTCGTTAGTGTTTGTTTTATTCTTTTCGACACACCGATTTTCCTTGATATTTCAACAAAAATAAAAAGTAGCCTTACGATTTTCTACTTATGTTCGACACATATCTTTTTGCGCGTTAAAATTTCTCTTTGGCATATGGGTCGGTGGTGTAATGGAGCCCCCAGAAGCTGCCATCCCAGCGCTCGATGAGTGCTTGTTTTTTTTTTTAACGACACTCGGTTACATACCTCTTGCAGAACTTGTTTTTACGAGGAGAAGAAATGAATTCTTTGTTTACATGGCAGCTTCATGGAGACGGAAAAACTTTGAAGCCAGGCGAAGTAGTAGAGCCAGATGAACGTTTAACGTGGACTCGTACTGCTGGCATTGGCGCTCAGCATGTTATTGCAATGTTTGGCGCCACATTCTTAGTGCCAATTCTTACAGGCTTTGATCCGTCTACTACTTTAATGTTCACGGCTCTTTCCACAGCACTGTTCTTACTTATTAACGCAAATAAGCTTCCTAGTTATTTAGGAAGCTCTTTTGGTCTTATAGCACCTGTTATGGCAGTAACTGCTGCGCATAAGGGCATAGCTGTAGCAAGCTTTGGCATTATGTGCACGGGTATTCTTCTTGCGCTAATTGGTGTGCTTGTGCATTTTGCAGGAGCAAAGTGGATTGACATTATTATGCCTCCTGTTGTTAACGGTGCAATCGTTGCAATTATTGGCTTTAACTTGGGTCCAGCTGTTTGGGGTAACTTCCAAAAGGCTCCAGACACTGCTTTAGTAACTTTGGTTGCAGTTATGCTCATTGCAGTAATCTTCCGTGGCCTTCTTGGACGATTGAACATTTTGCTCGGTGTTCTTGTTGGCTACGCGTATGCATGCTTCCAGGGTCAAGTTGACTTTAGTAAGATTGAGCAAGCTTCTTGGATTGGCTTCCCTAAGTTCCACACTCCGCAAGTTGACTTCTCTGTTTTGCTTATGTTCTTGCCAGTTGTGCTGGTTCTTATTGCAGAAAACGTTGGTCATGTTAAGTCTGTAGCTCAAATGACTGGCCGCGACTACGATTCCAAGATTGGTACAGCTTTGTTTGCCGATGGTTTAGGTACTGCAATTGCAGGTTGCTTCGGCGGCTGCGGTACAACTACATATGGTGAAAACATTGGTGTTATGGCTGCAACAAAAGTGTATTCTACTGCTGCTTATTGGTGCGCTGCATTCTTCGCGTTCGTATTAAGCCTCTGCCCAAAGTTTGGTGCAATTGTAAACTCTATTCCAGCTGGAGTTTTGGGTGGTGTAACCACTTTGCTTTACGGCATGATTGGTATGATTGGTGTGCGCATTTGGGTAGAAAACAAGGTGAACTTCGACAAGCCAGTTAACATTATGATTGCTGCAATCGTTATGATTATTGGCATTGCTAACTTCCAATTTGCTGTTTCTGGAATTCAGTTCAACGGCATTGCAATCGGCACTGTTGTTGTGTTGGTTGTGTACCACGTAATGAAGGCAATAGGAAAGCTCACCGGAACAATCGCTAAAGACGATCCAGATGTTGCTTAGCTTAAATGCTTTAATCTGATTTAATCTAATCAAATTAGGCGCGTTCGCTACTTTTGCGAGCGCGCTTTTTTGTAATTATTTTTGATTACACAACAAACACAACAAGTAGATTGGGAATAATTAGTATAGTATCATTAAGCTTATGTTGAAAGTCATCATAGAAATAATTATTGGCATTGCATGGGTTGCTTTTGGCGCGTATATGGCTAATAAACCTAAAAACACTAAAGTGCATAAGCGTTCCGATTATTCAAGCGATGGAAAGAAAAAGAGCAATCAAAATAATGATGCTGCTGATGCTTCTATGGATGATTCTATTGATCAAGATGTAGTTATAGAAAGCATTGATGAAGATAATAGCAATGCAAATGTTGTTGATAAAGATGCTTCTAAAGATGAGTCTAAAGATGAGTCTAATAGTGAAAACAAAGATAAGACTTTTTCAAAGTTTGCAAAAAAAATGAAAGATTGGGCAGACTATTATAGTGAAGATGATGACCTCGGTGACCTCTTTACTGATTTATTAGAAGCTAAGAAAAAACTAGAAAACGAAGGTGATTCGCCAAAAAATACCGATACTACCGATACTAGCGATACTAGCGAAGATAGTGAAAGCAATAAAAGCGATAATAAAAGCTCAAATAGCAAGGAGAGTCATTCTGTGAAAATTGATTTTGATGTAAATAAGTTTGTTGGAAAATCAAGAAAATGGCGTTGGATTTTTGCTGCAATCGTAGTAGCAATAGTTTTTATATGCGCAATTGTTTTTGGTCTTGCAAAGTTTATAACCGATTGCATGTGGTATGCTCAACTCGGCTTTGAAAGCGTAATCTGGATTCAGTTGGCTGCAAAAGTAGGAGTTTGGATACTATACGCTGTATTGATGTCCGCTTTTGGTTACTTGTCTGCAGCTTTAGCAATTAAAGCTCGTCCGACTAATGCAGATGGCTCTTATATTCGCGTGCGAGGAAATGTTATTGACCTAAAGCATGGAATAAGCTCTAAAGTTGCGTTACATGCTGCTGGTATTGTTTCACTAATTGTTGGCGCAATATTTGGTTTCCAATTCTACAATCACTGGGTGCAAATATTACTTATGTTCAACGCTCAGTCTTTCGGAATTAAGGATCCACAATTTGGAATCGACAATGGTTTTTACGTATTTGTGCTTCCAGGACTAAGATTGTTTGCCGGTGCTTTTGTTCTTCTTTTGGTAATATCTCTTATTTTCTCTATTGTTTCGCACCTGCTTATGGGCGGTATTCGCTTTACTATGCCTATTGATGGCAATGGAATATTGAATATTACTAACCGCGCTCGCAGGCAAATCGCAATATGGTTTATGTTTGTGATTTTATCTTGGGCAGTTTTGCAAATTTTAGACATGTTCTCTGTAGTAACTCTTGACGGTTCAAGAATTACTGGTGGATCATACACGGATATGAACGCTGGAGTGCCTGGAAGCATAGTAATGGCAGTAATAACTGTTGTGGTTGGTGCGGTTCTTGCGTTTTGGTTTATGAAATCTCATGCACTCTCTGGTGAAGCTCCAATAGCGCAACGTTTTAAGAGTGCTGTTAAAGCTTGGAAAACCCCAACAATTGCTTTGGTTTCTTTAATTGCTTGCTCAATTGTTATATCTTTTGCTTGGCCTGCACTTTTGCAGCGTTTTAAGGTTGCTCCTAACGCACAGGAAATGGAAGCGCCTTATATTCAGCGAAATATTGATGCTACAAAGTTTGCTTACGGTTTAAACAATGTAAAGAAAGAATCGTATAACGCAACTTCTCACGGAAAATCTGGAGCGTTATCTGCAGAAGCAGAATCTACTGCGCAAATTCGTTTGCTTGATCCTCAAGTTACTTCTCCAACATTCCGTCAGCTTCAGCAATCAAAGCAATACTACACTTTTGCGGACACTCTTTCTGTTGACAAATACGATATTGACGGAGTGAGTCAAGATACTGTTATTGCGGCTAGAGAGCTAGATTTAGCTGGCAATGATAATCGTAACTGGGTGAACGATCACACTGTTTACACTCATGGATACGGCATGGTTGCGGCTTATGGAAATAAGGTTACTGCAGACGGTCAGCCTCAGTTTATGGAATACGGTATTCCTACTCAAGGTAAGCTTACGAAGTCGCAAAAATATGAGCCTCGTATCTACTTCTCTCCAAACGCTCCAGAATATTCCATTGTTGGCTCGCCAAAAGGCACAGCTCCGTGGGAATTTGATTATCCAACAGGTTCTCAAGGTGCCTTAACTACTTTTAAGGGTAATGGTGGCCCGAGCGTAGGTAACTTCTTCTCTAAGCTGATGCATGCTATTCGTTTTGAGTCGGATCAGATTCTCTTCTCGGATAGAGTTACCGCAAATTCTCAGATTTTGTACGATCGCGACCCTAAGACGCGTGTGTCGAAAGTTGCTCCATACTTGACTTTGGACGGCCGAGTGTATCCTGCTGTTGTGGATGGTCGAGTTAAGTGGATTGTTGACGGATACACTACTTCTGATGCTTATCCATACTCTCAAATGACTGATTTTGGCAGTATTACGCAGGATTCAACTACAACAACATCTCGCTCAATTAAAGGTTTAACTAATCAGCGCGCAAATTATATTCGCAATTCAGTAAAAGCCACTGTTGATGCATACGATGGTTCGGTTGATTTGTACGTTTGGGATACCAAAGACCCTGTGATTAAAGCTTGGAAATCAATATTCCCAGGTCATTATCACGATATTTCTAAGATTTCTGGCGATTTGATGAAACATTTGCGTTATCCGGAAAGCTTGTTTAAGGTTCAGCGTTATTTGCTAGCAAAGTACCATGTAGATACTGCAAGTCAGTTCTTCTCTGGTGAAGATTTCTGGCAGACTCCTGTTGATCCAACGGAATCTCAAAGTCTTCAACGTGATGATATTTTGCAACCGCCTTACTATTTGACTTTGCAAACTGGGGATGCAAAGAAGCCGGTATTTTCGTTAGTTTCTACATATATTCCTGCAGGTAAGATTACTCGCGAAATTTTAACTGGTTTCTTGTCTGTTGATTCAGATGCCGGGGATACTCCGGGAAAGATTGGACCAAACTATGGTAAGCTTCGCTTGCAAGAATTACCTAAGGTTTCTAACGTTCCAGGACCTGGTCAAGCTCAAAACAATTTCAACGCTAACGCTAGCGTTTCTAAAGAGCTGAATTTGCTTGAATCTGGTTCTACAAAAGTTAAGCGAGGAAACTTATTAACTTTGCCTCTTGGTGGAGGACTTGTTTACGTAGAGCCTGTTTATGTGCAATCAAGTGGATCTACAAGTTATCCATTGCTTAAGAAGGTATTAGTTGCTTTCGGCGATCAGGTTGGTTTTGCAGATACATTGGACGAAGCTCTTGATCAAGTATTCGGTGGAGATTCCGGAGCTTTGGCAGGAGACGCTTCTAATAAACCTGGCGATAAAGCAGATAAGCCTCAAATAAGCGAAGGTAGTAAAGATAGCAAAGAGAATAAGCAAAATTCTTCTAATCAAGCTTCCTCTACTAATTCATCTTCGCTAAATCCTCAAGTAAAAGCTGCTCTTAAGCGTGCAGCTCAAGCGTTAAAGGATTCCGATGCTGCAATGCGAGAAGGTAATTGGGAAGCGTATGGCAAAGCTCAAAAGGAGCTAAGCGATGCTATTGGCGAGGCTATGAAAGAAGAATCTGCAAAGTAGTAGAATTGCCGTTACTAATCCGTTATTATCTCAGTTTTGTAGCTGAGATAATAACGGATATTGCTATTTATGCGTTACTTTCTCAGTTTGTTGACTGAGTTAGTAACGGTGTTTTGCTTATTACCGTTATTTTCTCAGTTTGTTGACTGAGTTTTTAACGGTGTTTTGCTTATTACCGTTATTTTCTCAGTTTGTTGACTGAGTTTTTAACGGTGTTTTAAAGCTGGTTGTCTGGATCTTCGTCATCGCTTACAGGGCCAAGAAGCAGACGCTCACTAATATTGACTACTCCCATAAGCAATGCTGTAAAAGCAATAATTACCAAAGTCGCTGAAAAAATGAGGGGAGTGCGGAAAGAATTATATGCAGCTTGCAGCCAAATACCTAATCCTTGACGAGCGCCAAGATATTCTGCAGTAGTAGCTGCGCCAAAAACGTAGGCTGCGCTAATGCGAATACCGCCAAAAATTTGGCGCGCTGCAACTCGTAATTTTACATGCCAAAGCGTCCAAACTCGTCCAGCTCCGCACGTTAAAGCTACATCGCTATAAAAACTTGGCACTGCATCAAGACCTCTAATTGTTTGAACAGCAATAGGGAACATGCTAAAAATAGCTACGATAACAATTTTTCCAGACATTTCGAAACCGAACCATATAAGAAATAGAGGGGCAATCGAAATAAGTGGTAACGTTTGTGCAGCACAAAGAAGGGGGAACAAAGCTGCGTGAACCAGCTTGCATACGTGAAAAAGTACGCCCAGCAAAATGCCGCACACAATGGCAAAACTAAAACCAATAACCGTTTCTTCAATAGTTGCAAGAGTTGCAGGCCATAATTGCGGCCACACTTCACAAGTGGCTTTTGCAATAGTTGTCGGAGTTGGAATAGAATTTTCTGGAATTTTATAAAATTCGCAAGAAAGCTGCCAAAAAATTAGTAACGTAATAATAGAAATTACTGTTGGCAGATAATTATGCAGTAGTGATTTCCAACGCGCGCGCGTCATGGAATATCGTTCCTTTCAATATACAAGCAATAATGCTTGTTGTAGTTGTTTGACTGCTGCCCCAATCAAACAACATAAAATTTTACAAACTTTCTTGTATGAAAATATCACATAGCTAGTATGTAGTTAGCAAACGTGTATTTTATGCGTATTTGTCTTTCGATTAGTGCATAATTTAGTCGTTTCGTGAGTCAATGTGTGGCAAACCGAAAGTTCTAATTTTCGGGGGCATTGAACGGCGCGGGCTAGGTCCTTGATACCGTTTTCTGCCAAGTTCGTGTCACGTTCCCAGAAAGCGGATTTTTAAGAAAGTTAGGGAACTCATGATATGTCAATTATGGCGCAATGCGCGAGCTTTTTGTTTTAAATTTAATAAAAATATTATGCGCGCAACAGCAGTTTTTATAAGCTCATGCTGCATTCTGTCTTTGTGCGCGTGCGGATCAAACAACAGTAAGCAGAATAGTAAATCTGGTCTTCAAAACGTTTCGTTTATGCTTTCTTGGATACCAGATACTAATCATATTGGCGTATACGTGGCAAAGCATATGGGCTGGTTTAAGCAAGCTGGTTTACACGTGAATATTTTGGCTGTGTCTCAAACTGGTGCCGAGCATGCTGTTGACTCTGGAGCTGCGGATTTTGCTTTAAGTAATACTACTAATCTTGCAGATTTCAGCACAAAGGGCGCTAAATTGAAGGAAGTTTTGCAAGTTCAGCAAAAGCCTAGCGCAATTTGGTGCTCTCTTTATAAAAACACTAAAATTCATTCTCCTAAAGACTTTGATGGTAGAACTTTTGCAACCTTTGGATCTGCAGAAGGCGATGCTGTTATTCGCAGAATGATTCAGCATGATGGTGGCGAAGGTAAGTTCGACAAGGTTACTGTTGGCACTTCCACGTTCCGCACTCTTGAATCCGGAAAAGCTGATTTTGGTGGTTTTTATGGAACTTGGGAAGGCGTGCAAGCGCAAATGTATGGTCCAAAGTTGCGTTGCTTTAAAGAAGCAGACTATGGTGTGCCAGGCCAGCAGGACACTATTGGCATTATTACTCACGCAAACACGGTTAAGCGCAATCCGAAGCTTGTTCGTGCTTTTGTTAAAGCCGTTAAGCGCGGTTATGAATATGCTTACAATCATCCAGATGAAGCTGCGAATATTTTAGTAAAAGAGGCTCCTGAAGCTAATCTTGATGTGAAATTCGTTAAGCGAAGCATGAAGATGATTGTTGACGGGCAATATTGGGGCAATCGTGCAGACATAAAAAGCGGCAAGTTTGTGTTCGGCACGAATGATGTTAAGGGTGCTCAAGAATACTTCGACTTCCTAAGTAAGGAAGGCGCATATACGGATTCTAAAGGCAAAGTAACATATAAAACTCCTCAAGCAAAAGAATTAACTACAGACGAATTTTTGAAGTAGTTTACGCAATGACTTGAGTCTTGCTAAAATAGATTACAGTATATGAGGGCGTATCGGGTAGTTGGAAATCCAGCTTCAATCGATGCGCCCGTTTTGTTGTTGGCTACCTATGCGAATTGGGGTGGGGATGTATGGCATCTGATTTTTGGCTTATTGCAGGTTTAGGAAATCCTGGAACAAAGTATGAAGGCACGCGTCACAACATGGGTTTTATGGTAGCGGATGTGCTTGCAGAGCGCTGGTCGGTGTCTCTTGCAGACCACAAAGGTTTAGCAAAACTTGGCAAAGGTGTGATGAATCTGGATGGGAAAATTGCTAAGTTTTTCCTTGCTAAGCCGCTAACTTTTATGAACAATTCAGGAGCTGCTATTTCATCTATAAGTTCCTACTATCAGATTGAGCCGGATCATATTGTTATAATCCACGACGATATGGATTTAGATTTTGGCAGAATTAAAGTAAAAGCTGGCGGTTCCGCAGGTGGCCATAATGGTATTAAGTCTATTGACAGATCCCTTGGAACTCAACAATATGCTCGCGTTCGCATGGGCGTAGGTCATGCTCAGCGTGGTGCTCATGCACATGATAATACTGTAAATTGGGTGCTTGGCGGCTTTGGTGGAACTCAAAAATCTGAGCTTCCTAACTTCTTAGCTGACGGTGCTGATGCTGCAGAAAGCGTTATTTTCCGAGGGCTTGCAGCAACTCAGGAGCATTTTAATGGCCGCTGATAACAGGTCAATACAAATGGTTGCAAAATTAAAAAATATTGAAACAGAAGAATCATCAATCAATTTGCATGATATTTTGCTAGATTTATGCAGTAAAGATGAAATATTTCGTGCATTATCGAAAAATAATATTGATTCAATTAACAAGTTTCAAAAACCTGCAGAAAGTGGCGAGCTTAATATTGCAGCGCCTCTTGGAGTGCGACCGGCTCTTGCAGCTTCTCTTGCAGAGAATATGCCTGTTGTTGTTATTGTTCCTTCAGCCAAAGATGCGGCAGATTTCACTGAATCTATTCGTGACTGGTATATGGGGAATCCGCAAGACATTGCACAACTAGAGGCATGGGAAACTTTGCCTCACGAGCGTCTTTCACCTCGCGCAGATACTGTTGCGAGCAGAATCTCAGTATTTCGTAGGCTTAAGCATCCAGAAGAAGGTAGTTCTTTATTTGGACCGATTCGAGTTCTTGTTCTTCCTGTTCGATCTCTTATTCAGCCAGTAGTTTCAGGACTTGGAGATGTAGATCCGCTAGTTTTTGAGTGTGGAAAAGAACTTTCTATTACAGACGCAACTAAGCGGTTGGTGGAAAATGCTTACACGCGCGTTGATTTGGTTATGGAGCGTGGAGAATTTGCTGTTCGAGGCGGAATTATTGACGTATTTGCGCCAACAATGACACATCCGGTGCGTATTGAATTTTTTGGTGACGAAATTGACACAATGAAGCAATTCCATGCTTCAGATCAGCGTACATACGGAAATAATATTGAAAAACTTTGGGCAACTCCTTGTAGAGAACTGCAACTTACAGAGGAAATTTGTAAGCGTGCCCGCTCTCTTATTGGTGTTATTCCCAATGCTGATGACATGCTTGAATCCATTGCAAATTCTATACCGGTAGAAGGTATGGAATCCTTGCTGCCTGCATTAGTTGACAACATGGAATCAGTGCAAAACATGTTTTCTAAAAATGCTGTAATAATGCTATCTGACCCGGAAAAATGCAGAAGAGCAGCAGAAGATGTTACGTCCACTGCAAACGAGTTTTTGGCAGCCAGCTGGCATGTTGCAGCTTCCGGACATGGGGCGGGAGCTCCTATTACTTTTGATCAAGCTAATTTCTTAGATTTTGACGAAACTGTTTCTGCATTAGAATTTTCTAATCATGATGTTTGGAAATTAACATCATTCGGCGTAGACGATACGCTTGCAGGAAATATCTCTTTACCTGTTAAAGCTCCTGAAGAATTTAGGGGAGATTCTTCGAAAGTTTCAGGCGGAATATCATCTCTTATAGATGACGGTTTTGATGTAACTATTACTGCAGCAGCTTCTGGTACTCTTTCTAGATTAAGAAGAGCTGTTAGAACAACAGGAGTTGCAAACTTTACTACAGTACGTTCTTCTTTAAGCGACGGTTTTATTGATTCAAAAGCGCGTATAGCTGTGCTTACAGAGCGCGATTTAACTGGTAAATCTTCTGCTTCAACACAATTAAAAACGCCAAAACGCAGGCGCAAAGCAATCGACTTAATGGAACTAAAGCCTGGAGATTTTGTAGTACACGAGCAGCATGGTATTGGTCGTTTTATTGGCATGAAGCAGCGAAATATTGCAGTAACTGGTGGAACTGCAACTCGTGAATATTTAGTAATCGAATACGCGCCAAGTAAACGTAACGCTCCTGCAGATAAATTATTTATTCCAACAGATCAGCTTGATTTAGTTAGCAAATATATTGGTGCCGAAATACCAAAACTTAATAAGCTTGGAGGCTCGGATTGGGCTCAAACTAAGGCAAAAGCTAAAAAGCATGTTCACGAAATTGCGGAAAATCTTATTAAACTTTACTCCGCGCGTCAGCAGTCTCGCGGTTTTGCGTTTAGTAAAGATACTCCTTGGCAAAAAGAGTTGGAAGACGCATTTCCTTACCAAGAAACTGCCGATCAGCTGACAACTATTGATGAAGTAAAAGCAGATATGGAAAAACCAATGCCGATGGATCGCTTAATTTGCGGCGATGTTGGTTTTGGAAAAACTGAAATTGCGTTGCGTGCAGCTTTTAAAGCTGTTCAGGATTCTAAGCAGGTTGTTGTTCTTGTTCCAACAACATTGCTTGTTCAACAGCATTACGAAACTTTTACGAATCGTTTTGAAGGATTCCCTGTAAAAGTTGCTGCAATGAGTAGATTCCAAACTGCTAAAGAAATTGACGAAACTTTAAGCGGATTGCAAGACGGAAGCGTTGACGTTGTTATTGGAACTCATAAACTTTTGAACCCGAGTATAAAATTCAAAGATTTAGGTTTAGTCATAATAGATGAAGAGCAGCGTTTTGGCGTTGAGCATAAGGAAACGTTAAAAGCTTTGCGCACAAACGTCGACGTATTAAGCCTTTCTGCAACGCCAATTCCAAGAACTCTTGAAATGGCTGTAACTGGTATTCGTGAAATGTCTACACTTGCTACGCCTCCAGAAGACCGTCTTCCAGTTTTGACTTATGTTGGCGCTTATGAAGATTCGCAAGTATCAGCTTGTATTAAGCGAGAATTGTTGCGCGGAGGACAGGTTTTTTATGTTCATAACCGCGTAGAAGATATTAGTTCTGTTGCAAACAAAATTAACGAGCTTGTGCCGGATGCGCGCGTTGCTATTGCGCACGGAAAAATGGGTGAAAAGCAGCTTGATGCTGTAATTCGCGATTTTTGGCATAGAGATATTGACGTGCTCGTTTGCACTACGATTATTGAAACCGGACTTGATATTTCTAATGCGAATACGCTTATTGTTGATCATGCCGACAGATTTGGTTTAAGTCAATTGCATCAGCTTCGTGGGCGAGTTGGGCGAGGACGTGAGCGCGCATACGCTTACTTCTTGTATGATCCAACTAAGCCAATGACTCAGCAGTCTCACGATCGTCTTGCAACTATTGCTCAGCACACGGCTTTAGGTTCTGGTTTTGATGTTGCTATGAAAGATTTGGAGCTGCGTGGCACAGGTAATTTGCTTGGCGATGAGCAAAGTGGGCATATTGAGGGAGTCGGTTTTGATCTCTACGTGCGCATGGTTTCAGAAGCTGTTGAGCAGTATAAGGAGCCAGAGCGCGTTGAGTCTGTGGCTGTGAGTATTGATTTACCTATTGAAGCTTCGATTCCGGTTGATTATATTGCTTCCGACAAGCTTCGTTTGGAAGTGTACCGTAAGCTTGCTTGCGCAAGTAATGATGACGATTTGAAGGATCTTCATGACGAGTTGTTGGATCGTTTTGGTGAGCCGCCTGAAGCGTTTGGCGCGCTGTGTGATGTTGCTCGCTTGCGTTTTAAGGCTCGAGAGCTTGGTATTACGCAAATTAGTTCTCAAGGAAAAACAGTGCGAGTTGTTGGCGTCGATCCAAAAGAGTCGTTGTGGATGCGTTTGCAAAGAATTTACCGCGGAGCAAAGTATCGTCCTGTTACTCATATGCTTATTATTCCAGCGCCTTTTGAATCTTCGCTTGGAACTAGCGCAATGAGCGAGCATGAAATACTTTCATGGGTGCGTCAACTTCTTGAAGATTTAGCTTGGTGAATTAGCTTGTGTTTATTTTATAAATAAAGGCGGCCGCTTATTTTGCAGTCGCCTTTATCAATTTTTTTCGAGTTTACTTATTGTAACGCTTCTCTAAGCTCATCTTCTATTTCACTATGATTTAATGGACGATTTTGAGCGTCAAGATTCTCGCGATTAATATGCCATTGCTTATAAATCTCACCATTTTTAATCATAAGAATTCGGTCAGAAAGTCTCACAGCTTCCGCAATATCGTGCGTAACCATAAGCGTGCTCCAGCCGTATTCAGATTGAAGCTTATTAAGCAAATCTTGCATATCGAATCTAGTAAGAGCATCCAAAGCACCAAAAGGCTCGTCAAGCAACAATAATTCAGGATTTCTAACTAAAGCTCTTGCTAAAGATACGCGCTGCTGCTGGCCGCCAGAAAGCTGAGATGGCCACTTGTTATCGTAGTCTTCAAGCTGCATTTGGCAAAGCGCTAAATGCGCAATATCCTTAAGCTCTTGCTTACTTGCTTCCATACCAAAAACAACATTTTTGCTCACAGAAAGCCAAGGTATTAATCTGGCGTCCTGAAAACCAATAGCCTGACGACTTGTGGCGTAAATGCTGCCTTCAGTAGGAGTAAGAAGTCCTGAAATTATTTTCAAAAGCGTCGTCTTTCCGCAACCGGATCTACCAATAAGCGACACAAATTCGCCTTTTTTAATTCTCATCGTAATGTTTTTCAATACGAAAGAAGAATTAGTTGCAGAATTATCTTCTGTATTTTTACTTTCTGAAGATGCGAAAGAAATACCAAGATTCTCCATACTAACGCAGTAATCACTATCGTTAATATTCGATTCGTAAGTAGATTCTTCCAAAACTTCAGCATCGTGACGCTTATGAAAAATGCTCTTAAACATAGTCGTATTTTAGTTAGGTAATAACGTTTACTTGCTGCAGTCCATTACAGAATCATCCAAATTCTTTGGAGCCTGCTTAATCAAACCGTACTTAACGTATTCCTTGGCTTGAACTTTCATCATTTCCAAGCCTTTAGCGTCGATTGGTCTAATTGTTGGATTATCAAACTTTTCAATCTGCTTAATAATCGTGTCAGACGCACCAAGCTGCTTATAAGCGTTGCCAATAACATTCTTTTCCTTGTGAGACTTCTTTGCTTCGCGCACAAGAGCCTTATACATTTTCTTCACAAGTTCAGGATGTTTCTTAGCAAAGCTTCTAGAAACAATATGAATAGTAACGTTCATATTGCCGTACTTCTTAGCGTTTACAAGCAACTTAGAACCAGGAGTTGTCATAGCTGCTGCAAGATTCTGGTCGAACGAAGAAATTGCGTCAATCTGTCCAGAAGAGAAAGCAGCCTGGAAGTTTTTAGGGCTCATTTCAACTTTGTGAACTTTAGAAACGTCTAAACCGCTTTTATCGAAAGCGCGATGAAGCATGTAGTCGCCGGTGTCGCCATTGTGAATAATAGCAACTTTCTTTCCATACAAGTCTTTTAAGGTTTTTACGCCGCTTTTTGCAGATGCTACAATTCCCTGAGAATCACCATTGTAGTATTCGAGAGCAAAAGCAACCCAAGGCTGACCTTCGGCAATAAGATCAATAAAACGGCCAGTTCCTGTAGTTGTTGCGTCTGCGCTACCGCTCATTACTGCAGTAAGTCCATCAACTGGAGTGTAAGGACCAGTGTAAGTGACTTTAGACTTTCCAAACTCTTCCTGCAAGAACTTTTCGTTCTTCAATGTAGTTAAATAGTTTGCTGTAGAAAGATAAGCAACGCGCATAGTGCCAGTATCTTCTTTTGCTGAAGACGCGTTGCTTGAAGATTTCTGAGCGCTTCCGCATGAAGCTAGTGCAACTGCTGTGCAAAGAGCACACAATGCGCAAATAGCACGCTTGCTTGCGCTTTTTAATTTGAAATTAACCATAGTTGGCTCCTTTTTTGTGTTTATTATCTTGTGTTTATTGTTTATTGTGTTTATTTTTAGGAAATTCTTCGTTCTGGCATGAGTAAGTATTCGAAAATATTTGCCGTAATTTCGGATCCAAGACCTGCAATTGCGTACATAATTATGCAAGCCATCATCTGATCCGGCCTAAAGAATTGTTGCGCTCTCGAAAGAATATAGCCGATTCCAATAGAAGAATTAACTGTTTCGCAAGTAACTAGTGCAACCCATGCGACGGAAATAGAAAAACGCAATCCAGTCATAAAATTAGCAAGAGTTCCGCGCATAAAAATAGTGGTGAAAATAGTAGATTTTTTAATATGATAAGCCTTAGCTAGTTCAATAAGGCGAGGGTCAATATTACGAACACCATCGCGAATATTTACATACATAGGGCCAAAAACGCCCACTGCAATAAGCATAATCTTCATAAGCTCATCAACGCCAAGAAAAATAATAAGAAGAGGAGCTAGAGCAGGGAACGGTATTGAACGTATCATGTGGCTAGGCTTGTTTATTATTGTTTCACCTATTGCGCTTCCTCCAGAAAGAATTCCGGCAGGAAGTGCAAACGCAATACCCAAAAGAAGACCTGCAACAACCCTAAAAATGCTTATTGCAAGAGACGGCCACAGTATTCCCTCATTGTGTAAATCTACGAAAGCTTTAATAACTTCGAACGGTGAAGGCAGAGCGCGGTTTTCAACAGGACCGAGCGTAATAATAAACCAGCAAAAAACTATAACTATTGTAGAAAGCCAAGCGCTAAAAGATTTTAACGACTTATTTGCTTTCTTATTCGCTTGCTTGCTGTTTGCAATACATTCAGTTTTGCGCTCGCGAAAGTGGATATTCATCCGACATCCCTTCGATAGTACTAGCTATATCAGGTTCGACGGGTATGTTCTCAGCAATATCCGCAAAATCATATGAATGCGTAAGGTTGCACCCCGTGTCAGTTCGCTATTATGGCGCACAGGCATGGACAAAACGTACAAATTCGCGACACGTGAACGTTCTCGGCATAAACACTTGCAAATACAATATAACGTCCATAAAACGCACTAATCTTAAAAGAGTCATCACAACCCATAGTATAAAGGAGTAGTTGTGGCAGCTATTGAAAGCGTATATGCACGCGAAATTTTGGATTCTCGTGGAAATCCTACTGTTCAGGTTTATTTGGAGACCGAAGATGGCGCTCAGGGTATTGGTTTAGTGCCTTCTGGTGCTTCTACTGGTGAGGCAGAAGCTTGGGAGCGTCGCGATGGCGACAAGTCCCGTTATCAGGGCAAGGGCACGTTGGAAGCTGTTAAGGCTGTCAACGAAGTAATCGCTCCTAAGGTTATCGGCATGGATGCCACCGATCAGCGCGCTCTTGACGAAACAATGATTGAGCTTGATGGCACGCCAAACAAGGGCAAGCTTGGTGCTAACGCAATTCTCGGCGTTTCCCTCGCTGCTCTCTACGCTGCTGCTGAGTCTGCTCAGCTTCCGTTGTACCGCTACATTGGCGGCACCAATGGCCACATTCTTCCAGTTCCAAACATGAACATCATGAACGGTGGTGCTCACGCTGATTTCGCAACCGATATTCAGGAATACATGATTTCTCCATACGGTTTCGCAACCTACAGCGATGCTTTGCGCGCTGGCGTTGAGGTTTATCACACCTTGAAGAATGTTTTGAAGAAGGAAGGCTTGGCTACTGGTCTTGGCGACGAAGGCGGCTTCGCTCCAAAGATGAAGTCCAATGAGGATTCCTTGAAGTACATCATGGATGCAATCGCAGCCGCAGGCTACGAGCCAGGCAAGCAGATTGGTATTTCTCTTGACGTTGCTTCTTCTGAGTTCTACAACAAGGAAACTGGTAAGTATCGTTTCGATGGCGAAGAGCGCGAATCTGCTTACATGCTTGATTACTACGAGAAGCTCATCAACGAGTATCCAATCGTTTCCATTGAAGATCCATTCCAGGAAGAAGGCTGGGATGATTGGGCAGAAATCACCAAGCGTCTTGGTGATCGTTTGCAGTTCGTTGGCGATGATTTGCTCGTCACCAATCCAAAGCGTTTGGCTAAGGGTATTGAGCTTGGTGCAGCTAACTCCTTGCTCGTGAAGTTGAACCAGATTGGTTCCGTCACCGAAACCCTCGACGCTATTGAACTTGCAACCAAGAATGGCTTCACCTCTATGGTTTCTCACCGTTCTGGTGAAACCCCAGACACCACAATTTCTGATCTTGCCGTTGCTAAGAACACCGGCCAGATTAAGACTGGTGCTCCTGCTCGTGGCGAGCGTATTGCTAAGTACAACCGCTTGCTTGAGATTGAGGAAGAGCTTGGTTCTACCGCTCAGTACGCTGGTTACAGTGCATTCAAGGCTTGCAAGAAGTATATGAAGTAACTTTCTACTTTTAAGTAACTTAAATCTTCTTAAGTCTTTAAGTTTAAACGGTCAGTCGTGTTTTCGGCTGGCCGTTTTTTGTAAATATTTTTGAAAAAATCAAGACACGCAAAAAATTTTTTTGAATTTACTTTCATTCTCAGCATAATGGTGATATTTTTGTGAGAAACTCGAAACAGAAGGAGATGTTTCATTATGCGAAAAGTAGCAGTTATCGGTATGGGAAATGTTGGTGCAGCTGTTGCTCACCAGCTTGTTGTTGGTGGTTACGCCGACGAGTTATACCTGTATGACAAGAATGAAGCTAAGGTTAAGGCTGATGCATTGGATTTTGAGGATTCAATGGATAATTTGCCTTTTAACGTAAACATTACTGTCAATGATTACGATGCTTTGAAAGATGTTGAAGTTATCGTAAGTGCTATGGGCAATATTAGACTTTTAGACGTTCCAAATCCTGATCGTTTCGCAGAACTTAAACATAATCGTGTTCAAGTTGAAGAAGTTGGCGCAAAGATTAAAGCTTCTGGCTTCCATGGTGTTTTAGTTGATATTACGAATCCTTGCGACGCTATTTGCCAGATTTATAAAGAAACAACTGGTCTTCCTTATGAAAAAGTTATTGGTACTGGAACTTTGCTTGATTCTGCAAGACTTCATCGCGCTGTTGGCAAATTCTTCGGAGTGCATCCAAAAGCAGTGAAGGGCTATAGCTTGGGTGAGCATGGCGATTCACAGTTTGTTGCGTGGTCAACAGTTAAGGTTCTCGAACAGCCAATTGCTGAGCTTGCAAAAGAAAAGAATATTGATTTGAACGCTGTTGATGAGGAAACTCGCCAAGGTGGCTTTACGGTGTTCTATGGCAAGAAGTACACGAATTACGGTATTGCTGCCGCTGCAGTGCGCTTGGTGAACGCTGTTCTTTCGGATTCTAAAGAGCAGATGCCTGTTTCGAACTATCGCGAGGAATACCATTCTTATCTTTCTTACCCAGCAATCGTGGGTCGCGAAGGTATTGTAAAGCAGTGCAAGCTTGATCTAACTGAAGAAGAATTGCAAAAGTTGCAGCATTCTGCAGATACGATCTTAAGTAAAGCTCAAGCAAAATAATCTAAAATAATCTAAAAGTAATATAGCGATGTAATATATCGAAATATTATATCGGAATATTATAAAAGTAATCTAACGAAATAATTAGGTAGTAATGGTCAGTTGCTGTTTAGTAACTGACCATTATTATTGTGTTTTTCACGTCGAATACATCAAGTAATTTAGAATGTATGGTTATGAGGAAGCGCCGTACGAAAGCAGCAGGTGAAGAAACACAGTCACCGATGCAGCAGCGTCGACTATTTTCAGGACCGCTTGTTTTTCTACTCATGGTTTTTATAGTTACAGTCGGTTCAATTGAGTGCATTTCTACAGTTAGAAATTATGCTCTAAGTTTGGCTGAACTTCACGTATTGCAGCGCGAAGAAAGTACGTTAAAAGAGCAAAAACGTACACTCGACAATAATATTGAACGCTGGAAAGATAAATCATATATTGCAGCTCAGGCTCGAGATCGTCTTGGTTTTGTTTTTCCAGGGGAACAGGCAGTTAGAGTGGAGCATCCTGAAGCTGTAAGAGGCACATTGCCTAATGCGTTTGCGCAGGAAAATAGCGAAACTAAGAATCGTACTGTTCTACCTTGGTATAGTGATTTGATGTATGCAATACACAAAGCAGACAAGCCAGATAATTTGCCATTGCAATAAAATTACAGTAAAGCTGTGCTGGGAAAAATAAATATGCCAGAAAGTTCAAATATTATGCAAAAAAATGACAATAATCATTACTCTCCAGAAGATGCTGTAAAGCGTTTACTTAAAACGCCAGCAAGCGATGCTGAACGTGCGATTGTTCAGAAGCAGCTTGGAAGATTTCCGAGGGGAATGGTTGCTGTTGGTGCGCGCTGCGTTTGTGGCCGGCCTCTTGCGGTTATAACAAGGCCGTGTTTGCAAGATGGCACACCATTTCCAACTACTTGCTATTTAACAAGTCCCGAAGCTGTAAAAGCAGTGTCTCATGTAGAGGCAAACGGTCTTATGCGAGAATTTAACGAATTGTTGCAGACGGACGAAGTTGTTAAGAAGCAGTATGAGCAGGCGCATAAGTATTATTTGGCATTCCGTCATGCATTGGCTGTTTCGTTGGGAGATAGTGAAGAGCATATTAGTGATATGAGTGCAGGTGGTATGCCTGTGCGCGTGAAATGCTTGCACGCTTTGCTTGCGCAAACCTTGGTAATGGGCAAAGGTGTGAATCCTATTGGTGACATGGTGTTGGAGAGAATTAAGGATGAGTTTGATCCAAACGTGTGCCGTTGCACAACTCCATGGAGCGATGATTGTGATGCTGAAGAAACGGAAGTTGTTGTGGACGAAAAAAATAGTATAAAAAATACTAGAAAAAATGTTGGTAGTAATAGTGAAGAAAAATCTGTGACTGTTGCTGCAATTGATTGTGGAACTAATTCTATTCGTCTTAAAATTGCGCAAGTTTCTGAACATGGAATGAAAGATATTGTTCCTAGAATGCTTCGCGTTGTTAGACTTGGGCAGGGAATTGACGAAACGCACCGCTTTGCTGACGATGCTTTAGCGCGAGTTCGTGATGCTGCGCACGAATTTGCGCAGGTGTTAAAAGAGCATCCGGTTGATGCGATTCGTTTTGTGGCAACTTCGGCTACAAGAGATGCTGAAAATCGTGAAATTTTTGAGCAGATGATGGTTGATGAGCTAGGTGTTCGACCTGAAGTTATTAGTGGTACGGAAGAGGCGTCGCTTAGTTTTCTTGGAGCAACTAGCGTTGTTTCGCGCGATGATTTGCAGCCGCCGTATCTTGTAGTTGACTTAGGCGGAGGTTCTACTGAGCTTGTGCTTGGAGGGGATGGAGAGAGTTTGCCTGCTCACAAGGTTGCTGCAGCATATTCGATGAATGTTGGTTCTGTGCGCATGACTGAGCGTCATTTGCATACTGATCCGCCTACTGAAGACGAAATCCAAGCTGCAATTGATGACGTTGACAAGCATATTGACGAAGCTTTCAAAGTTGTCCCTGCTGGGCGAGTGCGCACTATTATTGGAGTTTCTGGAACTGTTACTACAATGGCTGCATTGACAATGGGCTTGAAGCATTATGATCACTCGGCTGTTGACGGAGTTAAAATTGGGCTTGATCAGGCGTACGCGGTTAATAACCGATTTTTGCGCATGACGCGTGAGCGTAGGCGCTCGTATGCGACGATTCACCCTGGGCGCGTTGATGTTGTTGGCGGCGGAGCTGTGGTGTGGAGTCGCGTGCTTGAGCGTTTGGCAAAAGCTGCGTACGAGGATCATGGTGGGGTGATGGATACTTTTGTGGCGAGTGAACATGGTTTGCTTGATGGCATTACGCTTGATTTGGGTCGCAGGCTGCTTGGTTTAGAACGCTGAGTTGAGTGTTTTTGACAAGTGTTTGATGGAGCTGCATGTTTGACGAGTGTTTAGTAAGTGTGTGTTTATGTTTTCGCCACGCGCCGGCTTGTTCTTTGCAGTGATGTATGGCATAATAATTGATTGCTGCCTCTGTGGCGGAATTGGCATACGCATCAGACTTAAAATCTGACGCCCTTACGGGCTTGTGGGTCCGAGTCCCACCGGAGGCACAAACAAAGCGCTGTACAGTTTTAGCTGTGCGGCGCTTTTTTGATTAACTTTTGGGGGTTTCCAGGGTTATAGGCCAAAAAGTGTGTAAAGCTAGGCTGATGAATATTCTGTGGCATAAGCCACAAGCCTCAACACTGTTAAAAACTCAGTCAAGTATCTGAGAAAGTAACGGTAATCGCCAAAACACTGTTAAAAACTCAGCTAACGAACTGAGGAAGTAACACTGATAGCCCAAATACCGTTACTAACTCAGTCAGAAGACTGAGAAAACAACGGTCATGCGTTACTGGTGCAGTACGTAGACTGCGTTAGTAACGAAAAAGTGTGATTTATTGTTACTCGCGCAGTACGTAATCTGCGTTATCGTCTGCGCCAGCGAGTGCGTCCTTCGCCATTGTCGCTGCAAACCATAGGCGCACCTTTTGCTGATACAGCTTCTACTCCTGGTCCTGAGTTGCAGAAAGAACCTGGATGAACAACTATTGCGCCTGAATGTTGTGGCGTCTGTTGCTGAGGTGCAGGTGTTGGTGCAGGAGCTGGTGCAGGAGTCTGAACTTGTTGCTGTGGTTGTTGCTGTGGTGCTGGAGCTGGTGTTGGAGCAGGGTTTTGATTTTGTTTAGAATCATTGCCTGTGTTTTTATTTTTATCGCCATTATTTCCACTATTGGTGGTATTGCGATTAGTGTTAGAACGCACTATTTTCTTTACTCTATTTTTTCTTTTACGATTAACACGTTTGCGATTACGCCTTGTAGTTTTCTTTTTGCGTTTTATACCATTTTTAATGTTTTTGCGTTTCCGATTTTTTCGATTTTTCTTCTTTTTGCGATTCTGCTTTTTCTTAGACTTTTTGTTATCGGCTTTTGTTTTATTGCGTTCTTCTGCTGTTAATCCGTTTTCGTCTACTACTTCGATGTGTTTCTTTGAATTCTCGTCCTTCTTATTTCCTTTTTTGTCACTTTTTTCATCCTTTTTTCCGTCTTTATTTTTACCTTTAAAAATCGATTTCCAAAAATTTTTAACTCCGTCAAACCAAGAACCTGCGGCAATCGTTTTGGTACTATTGTCAGATTTTTGAGTTGCTGCAATGCAAGAGTTTACTTTATTTTCACTAGCATACGCAGTCTCAGGAGCAGCAAATAGTGATGCCGACATTGTGAGAGTAATAAGTATGCCCAAAATAGTATTTACAATAGAGCGAGTTGTAGTTTTATGCTTAGTAACGCGCGTAATATTCTTGCTCATAAGTTTCCTATCTGTAGTTTCGCAAGCTAGGTTATACTATATTCTATTTGATTGTTATTACGTATGTTTCGTTAGCCGTTTTTTTTTATTTGCGCGTTTTATTTTGTATAAACTTTTGACAAGTTGCATTAAATAAAATTTTGGCAGGTTGCACTTATTCACGCTTCACACTTATGTCGACAGCGTGTGATTACATAGTTGTAGATATGATAGTTTAGCAATTTTGAACCCCGGCTTCGGCTGGGGTTCATTGCGTATAAGAGAAAATGCGAATGATATTGAGAAATAATATCGTTCCTGTATTTAGAGGAGGCTTAGAAAGTGTATAATCATAACGGTGTAACTCCAACTAGCGGCATTGATTCATACTCAATAAGCGACAATACCAACGCAAGCACAGGTACCAAAACCACCACCAACGCCAACGAAGCTTCCCAAGCTGCCGCAATCCACGCAAGTCACACCCACCAGCACCGATTACTTCTTACTCTTTCTATTACTTCAATCGTATTTTTTGCCGAAGTAATCGGCTCTTTCCTTACGAATTCTCTTTCGCTTCTTATTGATGCAGGCCATATGCTTACAGATATTTCCGTTCTTGCAGCTTCAACTGTTACTGCAATTCTTATGCGTCGTCGTCCAAGTAGTAAGCGCACGTGGGGTTGGGCTCGTCTTGAGGTTATTACTGCTGCCGCCGGTGCTATTATTTTGCTAATTGTTGGCGTATATGCTCTTGTTGAGGCTGGAATGCGTCTTTTTGGAAGTGGTCACCAAGGCATTCATGATGTAAATCAACTGCTTTTCTTCGGCATACTCGGCCTTGCTGCAAATCTTGCTTCGCTTGTAATTCTTATGTCTCAATCGCAAGACAACATGAATATGCGAGCCGCATTCCTTGAGGTTATGAATGACGCTTTGGGTTCTGTGGCGGTTGTAATTTCTGCAATTGTTATGATGAGCACTGGTTGGGCTGGTTTTGATGCTCTTGCCGGCGCGATTATTGCTATTCTTATGATTCCGCGCGCTCTGAAGTTGCTTAAGAATGCTGTTAAGGTTCTTCTTGAACAAACTCCAGAAGGTCTTGATCTAGATAAAGTTCGTGAGCATTTAGAGCATGTGCCGCATGTTCTTGCTGTTCATGATTTGCACGCAAGCACTGTCTCTACTGGCATGCCAATTTTTATGGCTCACGTAGTTGTGGAGCCGAACATGACTATGGCTCAATGCGCTCAGGTGCTTTCCCAACTTCAGGATTGCTTGCGTGAGCATTTTCCTGTTTCTGTTTCGCACACTACTTTTCAGTTGGAGCCTGAAGGCTATACCACTTCTAGTTCTTCTGAGCATCACGAGTAATATTTGAAGCTTGGTTATTATTTAACTGTGTTGCATTCGTTTTTTGAAGTAAAGTGTAAATATGCCCTTAAAAGAATTAATTGATAATCCACACAGTGAGCGTGTGCGTAGGCTTGTAGCGTTGAGTCGAGGCAACTCGCATGCTTCTAAGCGTTTTTTGGTTGAAGGTCCTCAAAGTGTTCGTGAGGCTGTTCGTTACGCTTCAGATTCAATAAGTGATATTTACGTTACTAAAGAGGTTTGCGTTAACAATGAAGAAGATGCTAATCAATCTTCTTCTTTGCAAGAAATTATTAAAGAAGCGTTATCTAAAGATTTATATGTTCATCCTGTTGAATCAAGTATTATGCAAAAAATAAGTTCTGATTCGCAAGGAATTGTTGCTGTTAGCGATGCGCAATTTTTAGATGAGATTTACGTAGGTGAGTTTAAGAATTTGCAAAAGTCTGTTAGTGCAGAAAACTTTGTGAATGCAGAAGGCTCTGAGCGAGCAGGCAATACAAATAATCCTCTTTTGATTGCAGCTTGCTGGCAGGTAAGAGATCCTGGTAATGCGGGTGCTATTATTCGTGTTGCAGATGTTGCAGGCTGCGATGCTGTTGTTTTTGTTGACGATTGCGTAAGTCGTTGGAATTCTAAGCTTGTGCGTTCGACTGCTGGCTCACTATTTCATCTTCCTGTAGTGCAATTAAGCGTTCAAGACTGGTTTGATTACGCTAAAAAATCAAATATTCGCGTTATTGCAGCGGATATTTACGGAACTGATCAGCTGAAACCTGTGCCTTTCCCAAAGATTCTTGCAAATACTGAGCTTACCAGCTCTTCTTTAGCAATCTTATTTGGCAACGAAGCGCGTGGTCTTCCTCAAGAAATATTGCAGCAAGTTGACAATATTTCAATTATCCCAATCTATGGTAAAGCGGAATCAATGAACCTTGCAACAAGCGCAGCAGTAATGCTTATGGGCTTGGCTATGTCTAGTCATGAGCGAAAAATATAGCTTTGGGCAGTATTTTTAACAGTGTATAGAACATAATGAAACATGTGGATACGCGTAATACAGATAGGAAGGGTGCTGTGACCGATAATAAGCCATTCGACGTTAAAGCTGTAACTCAAGCAGTCAAAGAAGGTATTGCTCGTGCTGCTGCAGCTCAGAACATGGACGAGTTAAAGGCGGTGAAAACTCAATATGCTGGTGCTCAGTCAGTGATGACTCTTGCAAGCAAGGCTATTGGTTCACTTCCTGCAGATCAAAAGAAGGAAGTTGGCAAAGTAATGTCAACTTTGCGAGCTGATTTTGGACGTGCATTTGCTCAGGCTTCGGAGCGTGTTAAATCTGCTGAAGAAGCACGTATGCTTTCTGCTGAAACAGTTGATATGACTCTTCCGGTGAATCGCAAACCTCTTGGTGCTCGTCATCCGATAGCTCGTATTATTGAAGATTTTGAAGACTTCTTTATTTCTATGGGTTGGCAAATTTCTGCAGGTCCAGAAGTTGAAACTGAATGGTTTGATTTCGACGCGTTGAATTTTGGTCCAGATCATCCTGCTCGCCAAATGCAAGATACTTTCTACGTTCAGGGAAATCAAGCCAAGGATGCTGCAGGCTTTGTTGGTTCAAACATGGTTTTGCGCACGCAGACTTCTTCTGATCAGGTTCGCGCATTAATTGAGCGTGGAGTTCCTCTTTATATTGCTTCACCTGGTCGCGTATTCCGCACAGATGAGCTTGATGCAACTCACACTCCAGTATTCCACCAGTGTGAAGCTTTAGCTGTAGATAAGAACTTGACAATGGCTGACTTAAAGGGCGTTCTTGACCGTTTGGCTGTTGCAATGTTTGGTCCAGATGCTAAAAGCCGTTTGCGTCCTAGCTACTTCCCATTTACTGAGCCTAGCGCTGAGCTTGATTTGTGGTTCCCAGATAAAAAGGGTGGCCCAGGTTGGATTGAATGGGGTGGCTGCGGTATGGTCAACCCAAATGTTTTGAAGTCTGCAGGTTTAGATCCGCAAGTTTACACTGGCTTCGCTTTTGGTGTTGGTTTGGAACGCACTTTGCTGCTTCGTCACGACATTAACGATATGCATGATTTGGTTGAAGGCGATAAGCGCTTCGCACAACAGTTTGTAATGGGGGAGTAAAACTCATGCCAATGGTAGATATTGACTGGCTTAAAGATCATGTTGAAGTGCCAGAAGGTTTAACTTACGAGCAGCTTGCTAAGGATTTAGTGCGCGTAGGTTTGGAAGAGGAAGAAATTCATACTTCGCAGGTCACCGGCCCAATTGTTGTCGGTTATGTAGTAGATGCTACTGCCGAACCGCAGAAAAATGGTAAAACTATTAATTGGTGCCATGTTGATGTTGGTGAAGAGTACAACGATGTTGATGAGAACGGTAAGAAAGTTCCTCGTGGCATTATTTGTGGCGCTCCAAATATGGCTGCAGGTGAAAAGGTTGTTGTAACTCTTCCTGGCGCTGTTCTTCCTGGCGATTTTAAGATTGAGCCTCGTAAGACTTATGGTCATATTTCTAACGGAATGTGCGCATCCGAGCGTGAGCTTGGTTTAGGAGATAGCCACGACGGCATTATTTTGTTGCGTGAATATGGTTTCACTAAGGCTGAATATGATGCTCTGAAACCTGGCGATGATGCTATGGAATTGCTTCATCTTAATAAGCCAATTTTGGAGATTAATATTACTCCAGATCGCGGTTACGCGTTCTCGTACAGGGGTGTTGCTCGCGAGTACCATCACTCAACCGGCGCATCTTACACAGATCCTGTAATAGCTCTTAATGAGCAAGCTGCAAAATTTATGGACTCTCAGAATCATAAATCTGCAGATATTCAGGTAAGCATTGAAGATACGAACCCAATTCACGGTGTTGCTGGTTGCGATCGTTACTATGCTCGTGCTGTTAATAATTTCAGTTCAGATGCTAAAAGCCCTCACTGGATGCAGCGTCGTTTAACTCGTGCAGGCATGCGTAGCATTTCTCTTGCTGTTGACGTCACTAATTACGTGATGCTTGACTTAGGCCAGCCTTTGCATGCTTACGATTTGGATAAAATTGAGGGTCCTATTGTTGTTCGTCGTGCTCGTTCTGGTGAACATCTTACGACTTTAGATGGTAAGGATCACGAATTGCACATTGAGGATTTGGTTATTTGCGATTCTCCTCGTGGAAATCATGGCTCTCGTATTCTTGGTTTGGCTGGCGTTATGGGTGGCATGTATGGCGAAGTAACCAGTGAAACTAAGAATGTTTTGATTGAGGCAGCTCACTTTGATCCTGTATCTATTGCTCGAACCGCTCGCCGTCATAAGATTCCTTCTGAGGCTTCGCGTCGCTTTGAGCGTGGTGTTGACACTGAGTTGCAACCTGCTGCAGCTCAAATGGCTGCAAACCTTTTGGAGCAGTTTGGTGGTGCTCAGCCATCTTCTTATCCAAATGATGTTAATAATACTCAGTCTCGCAATGTGATTGTTTTCAAAGCTGATGAAGTTAAGCGTGTTGCTGGTCTTGATCTTGATTTGAACCGTATTAGTGACATTCTCACCGATATTGGTTGCTCTGTTGCAGGTGGTGGAAATGGTTCATTCTCAGTTCTTCCTCCAACTTGGCGTCCAGATTTGAATGAGCCTTGCGATTTGGTTGAAGAGATTGCTCGACTTGTTGGTTACGACGAGATTCCTGTTAAAGTACCTGCTGTTCCTATTGTGGGAAGAACTGGTTTAACAGAAAAGCAGGCAACTCGTCGCGCTATTGCTTATGAGCTTGCAGAAATGGGCTTAGTTGAATCTTTAAGCTACCCATTTGTTGGTGAAGAAGATATTAAGGCCTTCCGCGAAGATGTTGATGAAGTTGACAAGGTAAGTGTTCGTATTGCTAATCCTTTGGCAGGAGATCGTCCTTGGCTTCGCAGATCAGTTCTTATGACTTTAGCTGGAACTGTTCGTCGTAATCTTCGTCGCGGCTTAGATAATATTTCAATGTATGAGCTTGGTCATGTTTACTTTAGTGATCCAAACGCTCCTGCAATTCCTGCTCTTCCTGGTTCTGTGCGACCGTCTAATGCAGAACTTGCTGCATTAGATGCAGGTTTGCCGGATCAGCCTTTGCATGTTGCTGCTCTGCTTACCGGTCATGCTGAAGAAACTGGCTGGCTTGGCACTCATCGCGATGTTGACTGGAGTGATGCTGTTGAAGCAGTTCAACGTTTAGCTAAGCGCATTGGTGTTCAATTCGTGTTAGATCAATTTAACGCTGAGGATGCTCCTGTTTCTTGGCATCCAGGTCGCAGTGCTAGCGTTTGTGTAATTGCTGAAGACGGCTCTAAAGTTTCTATTGGTGTTGTTGGCGAATTGCATCCTCACGTGTGCGACGCTTTGGATCTTCCAAAACATTCTGCAGCGTTTGAGCTTGATTTGACTTCTTTGTTTAACAATATGCAAATGAAGCCAGTTCAAGCTAAGCCGATTTCTACATTCCCACCAGTTAAGCAAGATTTTGCGTTCACTGCTCCTGTTTCGCTGAAGGCTCAGGTTTTGCAAGATGCAATTGAAAAAGCTTCAGGCGATTTGTTCGAATCTGTTGAGCTTTTTGACGTGTATGAAGGCGAGCAGTTAGGTGAAGGTTTGCGATCTCTTGCATATTCTGTAACCTTTAGAGCTGCAGATAGAACTCTTTCTGGTGAAGAAATGGAAGCAGTTCGTAAGGAGATTACAAAGTCTGCTGCAGCATTGCACGCAACTTTGCGCGTATAAAACTGTATTAAATAAGCATAATGCGATTGTGATTCCATGTTTTATTGGTTTCACAGTCGCATTATTCTGTTGTTATAACAAATTTTTGAAATAAATTTCATATTTCGTAGATATTTACACATGTAATCGTATATATTTATGTATAAATGTTTTTTATGAAAGGTTCTGTAAAAAATTATGGTTAATTCTAGGCAGGATGCTGAAATAGATGATGACGGAGATGTTGTTTTTAAGCAACAACGTCCCTCTACAAAAGCTGCTAGATTAGATGCTATTGAGCAGGCTTTGTTGTCTGAGGTTATTACGTCTCAGTCTCAGCTTTCTAAGGTTCTTGCTCTCCACGGCTTTAATGTTACTCAAGCTACTTTAAGCCGCGATTTAGATGAGATAAATGCTGTTAAGATTCGTTTAACCGACGGTAGGATTGCCTACGTTTTGGGGGATGGCACTGGAAATCGTCATGCAATGGATACTGTTCGTATAGATCAGCAGGTTGCTCGAACGTTATCTGGTCTTGTTACGGAAGTTGCTCACGCAAATAATATTGTTGTGATTCATACTCCATCTGGAGCTGCACAGTATGTTGCTAGTGTTATAGATCGCCAGCCTTTGAAGGGTATTTTGGGCTCTGTTGCAGGAGATGACACTGTTATTATGGTTTGCGTTTCCAATGAAGAAGCGGAAGAAAGAGCAAACTGGATGCTTACTGTTGCATCTCGCTAATTATAGAAAAATCTTAGTCGAAAATTTATTTGCGAAAATTTATTCGTGAATATTTATATTTATAACGTGTACAGTGCAAATTATGCTGTACACGTTTTTATATGTATAAGTATGATTTCTAAATTTTATATATTTTTTCACGTAATGTGACAAAAAAATAAAAATACAACAATTTGTGACATGTCTATTGCGTTTATCTTATGTGTATAATATGCTCTATATTGTTTAGTTATACAAAGCGCTGCATATGGAGGTCACATGAATACTAATAAGCGCATTGTTCTGGCGTACTCAGGCGGCTTGGATACTTCTGTAGCAATTCCTTACTTGAAAGAACAAACCGGCCAAGATGTTGTTGCAGTATCTCTTAATGTTGGTCAAGGCGGCGAAGCTCTTGATGCAATAAAGAAGCGCGCATTAGCTTGTGGTGCAGTAGAATCTTATGTTGTTGATGCGCGAGATGAGTTTGCCAACGATTATTGCATGCTCGCTTTGAAAGCAAATGCAATGTACGAAGATGTGTATCCTCTTGTTTCTGCACTATCTCGTCCACTGATTACAAAGCATTTAGTGCATGCGGCGCACGAATTTGATGCGGATACTATTGCTCATGGTTGCACCGGAAAGGGAAACGATCAAGTTCGTTTTGAAGTTGCTATCAAATCCTTAGATCCACAGTTAAAAGCAATCAGCCCTATTAGAGATTTGTCGCTTACTCGCGATGTTGAAATCGCTTTTGCAAACAGTCACCAGCTTCCAATTGAGCAAAGTAAGAAAAGCCCTTACTCAATTGATCAAAACGTTTGGGGTCGCGCAATTGAAACAGGTTTCTTGGAAGATCCTTGGAATGCTCCAACAGAAGAGTGCTATTCTTACACTCAAAATCCTATGGAGTCTCAAGAGCCTGATGAAGTGACTATCACTTTTGAAAAAGGTGTTCCAGTTGCTATTGACGGTCATAGTGTAACGCCTTTGCAAGCTATTGAAGAAATGAACGCAAGAGCAGGTGCTCAAGGAATCGGTCGAATTGACATTATTGAAGATCGTTTAGTTGGCATCAAGTCTCGCGAATTGTATGAAGTTCCAGGAGCTCAGGCTCTTATTACTGCGCATCAAGAGCTGGAAAACTGCTGTTTGGAACGTGAGCAGCACAGGCTAAAGCGTGATCTTGATAAAAAGTGGGCAGAATTTGTTTACGACGGTCAATGGTTCTCTCCAGTTGTGCGTTCTTTGAATGCGTTTATTAACGAAACTCAAGAGCATGTTTCTGGCGATATTCGAATGACTATGTACGCCGGAAAGGCTGTTGTTACTGGTAGACGCTCCGAAGAGTCTCTGTATGACTTTAACTTAGCTACGTACGATTCTTCCGATACCTTCGATCAGCGTGCTTCCAACGGTTTTATTGAAATTTACGGATTGTCAAATACTGTTGCTGCAGCTCGTGACATGCGCGTTTCAAAAAACAATTAATTTGGATTTGAGGTAATAATGATTTCTCACGATACAACAAAAAACGCTAGCAATCCGATTGCATTGTGGGGCGGACGTTTTAGCTCTGGCCCATCTAAAGAGCTTGCTGCATTAAGCAAATCAACACAGTTTGATTGGCGATTAGCTGATGATGATATTGCTGGATCTAGAGCTCACGCGTTTGCGTTGTATCGTGCAGGTCTTCTTAGCAAAGAAGAGTATTCAGAGCTGATTTGCTCATTAAACGAACTGCAAAATCAAGTTGATTCAGGAACTTTTGTTCCTATTGAAGAAGACGAAGATGAGGCAACTGCGTTAGAGCGAGGATTGCTTGAAATTGCTGGAAGCAAGTTAGGCGGAAAGCTTAGAGCAGGTCGTTCTAGAAATGATCAGATTGCAGCGCTTATACGCATGTTCTTACGCCGACATGCTCGATTTATTGCAAACCTACTGCTAACAGTTTGCAAAGCTTTAATTACGCAGTCAAAAAATGCAGAAGATGCTGTAATGCCAGGGCGAACTCATATGCAGCATGCTCAACCTATTTTACTTGCGCACCAATTAATGGCTCACGTTTGGCCACTACTTCGCAACATTCAGAGACTTGTTGATTGGGATTCACGCGCAAACGAAAGCCCTTATGGTGCTGGAGCTTTAGCTGGAAACACTCTTGGTCTCAACGCTGATGGCGTTGCTAAAGAGCTTGGTTTCGACGCTGTTTGCGCAAACTCTATTGACGCAACCGCAAGCAGAGATATTGTTGCTGAATTTGCATTTATTTCAGCAATGATTGGCGTTGATATTTCCCGGTTAAGCGAAGAAATTATTATTTGGAATACGCAAGAATTTGCTTTTGTTCGCTTAGACGACGCTTATTCAACCGGTTCTTCTATTATGCCTCAGAAAAAGAATCCAGATATTGCAGAGCTCGCAAGAGGAAAGTCTGGCAGATTAATTGGAGACTTAACAGGATTAATGGCAACTCTTAAAGGTCTTCCTACTGCTTATGCTCGCGATCTTCAGGAAGATAAAGAAGCTGTTTTTGACCAAATTGACACGCTTGAAGTGCTACTTCCAGCATTTGCAGGAATGCTAAAAACTATGCAGTTTGATTTTAAGCGTCTTCGTGAGCAATCAGCCACAGGTTTTGCGCTCGCAACAGATATTGCAGAATGGCTGGTAAAGCAAGGTGTTCCATTCCGTAATGCTCATACTTTGTCTGGTTTGTGTGTAAAGCGAGCAGAAGAAATCGGCGGAGATTTTGCTGATTTAAGCGACGACGATTTTGTGAATATTTTAGGCGGATTCATTGATTGCAGCCAAATTCCTAATCTTAGAAAACTGCTTTCAAGTGACGGATCTGTTGCGTCTCGTTGTACTAGAGGCGGAACTGCACTAGTGCGAGTTCTTGAACAAATAAATGAAGCTGAATCTAAAGTAAATGAATATAGTAAGTTTGTTTCTTCTACAAGCGACGGTTCCGCTTATAGTTCATCTTCAAAATAATATTGTGCAAAATTGAAATATTGTGATTATGCTTTTGACAGCTTTGTAATAGTGTCTGCCTGTACTGCAAAAATTAAAAGGCTTGCGGACGCGCATAGCGCCCGATATTTCGGAATTTTTGCAATAAGGAGATACGAATGGCTCAGGTCAGGAATTACAAGGAAGCAGGTTTTGCTTCTTTGTTTGAAGAGCTAAAGTGGCGTGGATTGATTTCTCAATCTACAGACGAGAAACAGCTTGCTCAAGCACTTGACGGAGAACCATTAACGTATTATTGCGGCTATGATCCTACAGCTGCATCTTTGCATATTGGAAATCTTGTTCAGCTTATTAACATGCGCCACTTGCAGGCAGCAGGTCATCATCCTATTGCGCTTGTTGGTGGAGCAACTGGTTTGATTGGCGACCCTCGTCAAAGTGGTGAGCGAACTTTAAATTCTAAAGATATTGTTGCTGCATGGGCTGAACGTTTGCATAATCAGATTGGACGTATTCTGCCTCTTGATGGAGAAAATCCTGTTCGTTTTGTTAGCAATTACGACTGGGTTTCTAAGATGTCTGCTATTGATTTCTTGCGAGATGTTGGAAAAAACTTCCGTGTTGGTACAATGATCGCTAAGGATATTGTTGCTCGTCGCTTGAACTCAGATGAAGGTATTTCTTTTGCAGAGTTTAGTTACCAGGTTTTGCAAGGAAACGATTTCTTGTATCTCTTTGATAACTACAATGTCACTTTGCAGCTTGGTGGATCTGATCAGTGGGGTAATTTGACTTCTGGAATGGATCTGATTCGTAAGGTTCGCGGAGCTTCAGTAAACGTATTTACTAGCCCGATTATTACGGATAATCAGGGCCGCAAGTTTGGTAAGTCTGAAGGCAACGCAATGTGGCTTGACCCAACAATGTTAAGCCCATACCGCTTCTACCAGTTCTGGTTTAATCAGCCTGATGATGAAGTTGTTAAGTTACTTAAAGTTTTCACATTCTTACCAAAGAGTGAGATTGAGCGTTTAGCGCAGCAAATTCAAGAAGATCCAGGAAGCCGTGAAGCTCAGCGCGTGCTTGCTTGGGAAGTTACAAGTTTTGTTCATGGTGAAGATTTAACTAACCAAGCTATTGAAGCTTCTTCCGCACTGTTTGGACGTGGAGATATTAAAAATATTGATGAGCAGACTCTTGAGGCTGCTTTAGATGGCGTTAAAGTGAAGTCAGAAGATGGTAGCTTAGATTTTGCAAAGTCTCACAATGGGGATCGTATTGTAGAAGCTGCGGTTTCTGCAGGTTTGTTCCGCACAATTTCCGAAGCTCGTCGCGCTATCGAAGCTGGTGGTTTGTATCTAAATAATGAACGCGTTGAAGGCGTTGATGATGTTCTTGACGATAATTCGTTCTTACATGGTCGTTTTGCTTTGCTTCGCCGCGGTAAAAAAGCTATTGGTGCTGTAGAGCGCGCATGATTTGTTTTTAATATTAGATTAATATTAATTTATTGTTTATTAGAATTTGAAAGGTATGCCGATAATGGGCGAAGAGCGCGGATCACGTAGTGGCAAGTCGTTTGGTAATCGTGGTAATTTTGGCCATCGAAACGGTGGTAAAAGTGGTGAAAGACGCGGTGGTTTCCATAAAGATGGATTCCACAAGAGTGGTTCTAAGAGAAGTGGTTTCCGTTCTGAAAATCGCGACGGAGAACATCGTTTTAACCGTAATCGCCGCTTTGATGATCGCCGTGATGATCGTCGTTCGCGCGATTTTGAGCATGGCGGTGAAGAAGGCGGAAATCCTCGCTACAAGAAGTTTGATGGTGAAAAACGTTTCGACCGTCGAAATAATCACAACGAGAATCGCAGAGAAAATAATCGCGGTGGAAACTTCCACAAGGATTTCCATAAAGATTCCAGAAGTGATTTTGGCGATAATCGTCGTGATAATCGCAGCGAAAATCGTCGTGATAATCGCAGCGAAAATCGTCGCTTTGACAATCACCATAATGATCGTTACGACCGCAATAATCGCAATGAAAATCGTCGCTTCGACGAACATCGCAGCTCTGAGCGCCGAAACAGCAATGCGCATGGCAATGTCAGATTTGAAAATGGACCTCGTCGCAATTCTGACGGAACGGTTTCATATCCATCACAAAACCCTTATACCGCGCGTCGCCCTGGCGAGCCTAAAATGCCAAAGGGTCTAGAGTGGGCAATGCTTTCTAAGGAAGACCGTGAGCGTTTGCGTGGCCTTTCCAAGGAGCATGCTGAAAATATTGGTCTTCATATTCTTGCAGCCTACGTTTTGCAGGAAGAGAATCCTGATCTTGCTTTGGAACACGCAAAATGGGTTGCTAAGCAGGCTTCAAGAATTGATTTTGCTCGCGAAACATTAGCTTTTGTATCTTATCGTCAAGGCGATTACAAGCTTGCTGCTAAAGAATTCCGCACTGCAATGCGCATGAACGGTTATCTCGACTACCTGCCATTTATTGCAGATTGTGAGCGCGGCATGGGCAATCTAGATAAAGCCTTAGAGATTTGCATGTCAGATGAAGCAAAAAGCCTTAAGGGTGAAGTTAAAGCCGAAATGTTCCTAGTGTACGCCGGTGTTTTGTTTGATACTGATCATGCAGATAAAGCTATTGAGCTCGTTCATGCAATGGGCCGTTCAAAGGGCTTACCTGGAGAGTATCGTATGCGTGCCGTTCAAGCTGAGCAGTACTTCTTAGAAGAAGCAGGCAGAAGCGATGAAGCCGTAGAATTAGAATCTTTGCTCGACAGTCTTGAAAATCAGTATGCTGATGCTGACGATGACGATATTAACACAGATGATATTGTTATTGACTACGATTTGGAACATTTGAACGACGCCATGATGGATGAGATTGGTGTAAGTGAAGATGATTGCGAATTTGCTCCAGAAGAAGATGAATCTGAGGATTAAAATCATTTAAGGCTATTTTTATGCAACTTGAAACGAGAAAGAATTTTTCTGCAAGTACTCGTCCTTTAAGTGAAGCTTTTAGCTTAGCTTTGCTTGATTTGGATGGTGTTGTTTATAGAGGCGGAAATTCTGTTGAGTATGCTGCTGAATCGATTGAGTCAGCTCAAAAACGCGGAATGTTTATTGAATACACAACAAATAATTCTTCTCGTTTTCAAGCTGTTGTTGCTAAACAATTGGAAAGTTTTGGTCTGAGTGTAAAACCATGGCAGATTATTACTTCATCTGTTGTTGCAGCTCGCATGGTTGCGCGTCATGTTGAGCCAGGTGCTCGTGTTCTAGTTCTTGGTGCTGAACATTTGCTTGAGGAAGTTAAGCGTGTAGGTTTACAGCCTGTAGATTCTTGCAAAGATAATCCGCAAGCTGTTATTCAAGGCTGGTATCCTCAGATGACTTGGCAAGAAATGGCAGAAGTTTCTTTTGCTGTAGAGCACGGAGCTAAATATTTTGTTACAAATCGTGATTTAACAATTCCTCGCGAACTTGGAATAGCTCCTGGATGCGGCTCAATGATTCAGGCTGTTATTAATGCTACAGGAGTTGAGCCTATTTCGTCTGCTGGAAAACCTGAATCTGCAATGTATGACGAGGCTCGACTGCTTGTTGCAGCAAATGCTGAACATGTAAAAACTAAATTTGAGTCAGAGGATGAAAATTATACTGAAAAGGACGAGTTTGGAAATCCTGTAATAAGTATTTCTAAATCTCTTGCTGTAGGAGACCGTTTAGATACTGATATTGAAGCCGGAACAAGGGGAGGCTACGAGTCTTTGCTTGTTCTTACTGGAGTTACGAATCCTAGAATGCTTATGCTTGCGCCGAAACATTTGCGACCAAGCTTTGTCTCTAAAGATTTGCGAGGACTTAACGAGTCCCATAACTGCCCAGAGAGAGTGGACGAGCATACTTTTATTTGCGAAAATGCAAAAGCTGAGCTTACTGATAATCGTATTATTGAAGTAAATAATCTTAATGATTGCAATGCTTTGAGGGCTGCATGCGCGTTGACATGGAGTTTGCAAGATAATGGTGAATCTCTTGAAAACTATACTCTTCCGGAGTTTTCATTATGAGTTTTAATGAAGATTTGCGAATTTTTGTAAACTCTTCTTCACATAAACGTTTGGATTGTGCTCTTGTTGCCAGAGGATTAGCAGAAAGTAGAACAATAGCTAAGCGTTTAATTCAAAATGGTGCTGTAAGCGTAAATAATAAAACTATTAAAAAATCTTCTTTTCTTGTAGAGGATTCAGAGGAAATAGTTATTTCTAAATTAGAAGGCGTAAGCTCTTTTGCTAAATATGTTTCTCGCGGAGCTCTTAAGCTAGAAGGAGCTTTTGAAGCGTTTTCTAAATATGGTTTATCTACTTCCAATTCAACTAGAGCATTAGATATTGGTGCGTCAACAGGCGGATTTTGCGACGTGCTTTTACAAAGAGGAGTTGAGCATATTATTGCTCTCGATGTTGGTCATGGGCAGCTTAATCCTAAAATTGCGAATAATCCTAGAATAATCGAAATGAGCGGAGTAAATATTCGTAACGTTTACGAAGAAGATTTGCCGTATAAACCTAATCTGATAGTTTCGGATGTTTCTTTTATTTCTTTAACATTTGTTATTCCGGTAATTTCGCGCATTGCTGAGCATAATGCAGATGTTGTTTTACTTGTTAAACCTCAGTTTGAGGTTGGAAAAGGAAATCTTGGAAAAGGTGGAATAGTAACAGACGAATCTTTGCGTTTTAAAGCGTTAGAAAATGTTGAAAAGTGTGCTAAAGATAATAATTTGAAGATTGTTTCAACAGTAAAATCTCCTATTGAAGGCACTCACGGAAACGTAGAATATTTGCTTTATGCGCATTTTGAAGGCTGATAATACAAATACTTACGCCTAATATACGTAGAAGAATTACAATAGTACTGTTATTTGAAAACAGTACGAAGGGTATTTGTGATGCAGAAACATTTCGATGAAAATACTGCTTCTGCGCCTCGACGCGCTCTTGTAGTAACTCATGCGAGACTTGATAGCCACAGTGCTGTAGTAAATCAAGTTACTTCACAGCTTACTCAAGCGGGTTTTCTAGTTGATGTTTTTCACAGTGCTGCCGTTTCTGACTTTTCTAAAACGCCTACTAATTTAGTTGATGAGCATACTGAAATTGTTGTGGTGCTTGGGGGAGATGGCACCATGCTTCAGGCTGCAGAGTTAGTGCATTGCACTACCGTGCCAATTATTGGAATAAATCTTGGTCACGTTGGTTTTTTGGCAGAATTCGAAAGCTTCCAAATTGATGAAGCAATTAGAAGAATTGCCAATAAGGATTATTCAATCGATCGACGTATGGAGGCTCATGTTGACGTGTGGCTTCCTGGAGAAACTGAGCCTTTAAGAGACTGGGCTTTGAATGATATTACGCTTGATCGTGCAGATCGTGGGCGAATGGTAGAGCTTTCAATACGAGTAGATGATGTTGAAATGTCATCTTTTGGCTGTGATGGTGTAATAGTTTCAACTCCTACTGGTTCAACAGCTTATGCGTTTTCTGCAGGTGGCTCAATTATGTGGCCAAATGTTGAGGCTCTGCAATTAGTTCCTTTAGCTGCTCACGCGCTTTTTGCTCGTCCGCTTATTATTGGCTCAGGATCTACTTTTACGATTGATATTCTTGAAGAATCTTCTTCGGGAGGCTGGATTTGCTGCGATGGCAGGCGTCAGCGTGCTCTTCCTCAAGGATCAAGGATTCAAGTTCGACAGTCTAAAGATGAGCTTTTGCTAGCTAGACTTTCGGGAGCGCCTTTTACTAAGCGTTTGGTTACAAAATTTGATTTACCAGTAGTTGGTTGGCGAGAACATAACAGTAATCAGTCAAACCGTAAATAATCTACTTAACTAATAGCAGTAAAAACGAGGTATAGTGTGCTTGAAGAATTAGAAATACGCAATCTTGGGCCAATTTCACACGCGCTTATTACTCCTTCTTTACGAATGACTGCGATTACAGGTGAAACTGGCGCTGGAAAATCAATGCTTTTAAGTGCTATAAAACTTATCTCTGGTTCGAAATCAGATTCTGCTAGAATTTCGCCAAATGCTAAAGAAACGTGGGTGCAAGGCGTATTTAGCATCCCAAAATCAGGCGAAGTGGAAGAAATTGTTAATCAAGCTGGCATTGAGCTTGAAACTTCAGAAATTGATGAAACAAAGTCAGATATGTATGTTGCAAGAACTGTTCCTAAACAGGGTCGCTCAAGGGCAACAATATCTGGATTCGCTGTTCCAAAAACTTTGCTTGAAGACGTATGTTCACAAATGATCACGATTCATGGTCAAAGTGATCAGTTACGTATAGCAACTAGCGCAAAACAGCGCGAAATGTTAGATCTAGTGGCAAAGAATAGTGAATTAGCTAATAAGTATTTTCAAGCTTATCAAGCTTTAAAAGATGCTCAAGAAGCGTGTAATCGTCTTGAAAACCAAGAATCTTCCGCTCGTCAGAGAGCTGACTATTTGAGAGAGTCTTTAGCTCAAATAAAACAAGTAGATCCAAAACATAATGAAGATGAAGAATTGCGTGCAAAGCGCGAGCGCATTGAAAATTCTGCGCAAATTATTAACGCTGTGAGCACAGCTTTATCATCGCTTGACGTTAGTCAAATCGACTATAGTGCTTCATCGTCATCTTTAGATGCAAGAACGCTTATTGATCAGGCTGCTCAAGCATTGCGAAATATTAGAGTTGATAATTCATTTAGTAAACTCGCTCAACAGCTTGATGATATTCATGCGCAACTGGACGATATTGTAATGCAGCTTGCTCAGCAGATTGATTTTGATGCGAGTGAGGAAGATTTAGATTCTTTAAATGCAAGAATACATGATCTTAGTGAGCTTACGCGCAGATGGGGGCCAACTTTAGATGATGTTCTTAATTGGGCGCAAAAAGCTCAGTTTGAACTTGAAGATTTAGATGATTCTCCAGAAGCTATTGAGCGTGCTAGGGCCGCTTGTAATAAGTGTTACGATGAAGCTTTTGATTTAGCTAAGAAATTATCTGCCACTCGTGTGAAAGCAGCTAAAAAGCTTAGTGATGATGTTAGTAATGAGCTATCTTCTTTAGCAATGGATGGCGCTCAATTAAATGTTCGAGTAAATTCTAGAAGTGAGAATCAAGATGGTTTCGTTGATCTCGATTCAAACGGCATTGACGATATTGAGTTTCTTTTTAGACCATTTCCAGCTTCGCCAGATTTACCAATGGGCAAAAGTGCTTCTGGCGGTGAGCTGAGTAGGCTGATGCTTGCAATGGAACTTGTTGTTGCAAGAATGCGCGAGCATGATGATAAAAACATGACTTTTATTTTTGACGAAGTTGATGCAGGAGTTGGTGGCGCTGCAGCAGTTGAACTAGGAAAGCGTTTGGCTAAACTTGCTAAACATTCGCAAGTGATTGTTGTTACGCATTTGCCTCAAGTGGCCTCTTTTGCTGATGCTCAATATGCTGTGCAAAAAAATATTTCACCTGTTAATAATGGTGATTTTGAAAGTCAAGAAGCGGATACTACTGTTAATCTACTCGAAGGTAAATCTCGTGAGCTGGAAATCGCTCGTATGCTTGCTGGAAGTAACTCTAAAACTTCGCTTGAACATGCGCATGAATTGTTGGAAACGAGTAGAAAGATAATTGATGACGCTGCAGAATAATAATTCGTTTTTTAAGGCTGCTATTTTTGATTTTGACGGAACTCTTATTGATTCTCTTGGAGTTTGGGATGATATTGATAAAAAGAGTTTCGCAAAACGCGGCTTAAATGTTCCGGATATTTTTGCAAATACTACAGCAGCTATGAATCCTCGCCAAATTGCAGATTATGTTATTGAACATTACGGTTTTAGTGAATCTCCTGAAGAACTAATGAAGGAGTGGTCAGATATGGCGTTTGATGCTTATGCTAATCATCTTCCTCTTAGAAAGGGAGCTTACGACTACGTTAAATACTTGCGTTCTAAAAAAGTAAAGATGTTTCTTATTACAACTCTTTCCAAAACTTTATGCGAGCCTGCGTTAAGAAGGCTTAATATTTTAGATTGTTTTGATTTTTTGCAATTTGGGGAAGATTTATCTAAAGAAGGAAAAAACAGTTATAAAACTTATGTTGATATAGCAGAAACTCTTAAGGTTGCTACAAAAGATTGTGCAGTTTTTGAAGATTCTGCAACTGCGCTAAATTCTGCTCAACAAGCTGGAATGAAAACATACGGTATTGTAGATGAATCGTGCTCAAAAAATGATTTAGACTTGCCATTTAGGAAATGTTTAGAAGTATTTTCCAACTTCGATGATGCTCCAAAAAGTTGATGAGGTTTCACATACCCCGGGTTTTGTCGCGTACACAAGTGCACACGGATGGCCATCCATCTCGATTTGACGTTACCGCCAAACTCTAGCAGTCTACCCGAAGACTCAGGCGAGCAGCCTTTAAGCGTCTTCTGCTTGACCTTGCTCCCAATGAGGCTTGCCATGCGACTAACTGTTACCAGAAGTCCGGTGGTCTCTTACACCGCCGTTTCACCCTTACCCAAACGAAACGTTCGGGCGGTCTATTCTCTGTTGCGCTATCTCTCAGGTCGCCCTGGGCGGACGTTATCCGCCATTGTGCTCTGTGGAGCCCGGAAGTTCCTCAGTCACTCCGAATGAACATTGTGACCGCGGCCATCGTGAAACCTCAACCTTCCCAAGTATAGCAGATATTGTTCATATCGTAAAAAATTAGTTGTTTTGCGTAAATTTTCGAAATAATTATGAAATTTTTTTGCTTAAATTTAATAACTTGCTAGTTTCTTATTGATTTAGCAGATATAATAGAAGCACCGACGGCATCGTGGCAGTCGGCTGATACAAATCGAACTTAGGTTCGAATCTATATGGGGAGGTTTCGCATGGAAATCGTCATTACTGGTCGTCATACGCAGATTAATCAAAGGTTCCGTGACGTTGTAGAAAGTAAGATGAATCGCGTAACCGCTATTGCTCCTGATGCGCAGCGCGTTCAAATTGTGTTGACTCATGAAGGTAATCCAAGGCAGGCAGATACTGCAAAGCGAGTTGAAATTACTGTTGTTGCAGGTAGCACCGTGATTCGCGCAGAAGCTTCTAGCACTGATCAGTACAGTGCTCTTGACATGGCTCTAGATAAGTTGACGCTGCGTTTGCGCCGCACGCGTGATCGCCGCAAGGATCATCGCCGCGGATACACGGAAATGGTTCCTGTTGATATGGGCGCTGTTGAGCCAGAAATTGACATGAAAATTGAGGAGCCTAGTGAGGATGTTGCCAATAGTGCGGATGCAGCTGTTGCTTCTGATTTAGGCCCTGGTGAGTCTGTGGAAGTTAGCGTTGGTGACACGCCTATTGTTATTCGACGCAAGCTTCATATTGCAGAGCCTATGAGCATTGATGAAGCTTTGTACGAGATGGAATTAATTGGTCACGATTTCTTCCTGTTTGTTAATAAAGAAACAATGCGACCATCTGTTGTGTATCGTAGGCATGGATGGAGCTATGGTGTGTTTGAGATTGATACGCCTGAAAATGTTGCTAAGAAAAAGTAATAATAAAATAATTACGAAAATTAATAAAAGTATTTAGGAGTTTGTAAAAATTAAGTTAGATTAACAAAATGCCCGTCGGCTAGATGGCTAGGCGGGCATTTTATTTGTTACACCGACTCGCGTGCTTATAAAAATCGCTGCCGTCGCGTAATATAGGCACAGTTTACGTCTATGTTGGCTAGGCCGTCTTCATAGACATGACCTAAGGGAGCAAAACGTGGTAGATATCGTCGATAAAGCCTTGCGTATGGGTGAAGGCCGTCAGTTAAAGCGCCTTGAGAACGTTGCCAAGGCTGTGAATGCGTTGGAAGATGAAATTTCTGCGCTTTCCGATGAAGAATTGAAGGGTCAAACCGCTAAATTTAAGCAGCGCTTAGATAATGGTGCAAAACTGGATGATTTGATGCCTGAAGCCTTCGCTACTGTTAGAGAGGTTTCAAAGCGTACGCTTGGCCAGCGTCACTTCGATGTTCAGCTTATGGGCGGTGCGGCATTGCATTGGGGCAATATCGCAGAAATGAAAACTGGTGAAGGTAAAACACTTGTTGCAACTTTGCCAAGCTATTTGAATGCTTTGGAAGGCAAGGGCGTTCACGTTGTTACAGTTAACGACTATCTTGCAAGCTACCAGAGTGAGCTTATGGGTCGTATTTACCGATTCCTCGGCATGAGTGTTGGCTGCATTATTACCGATCAGCAGCCACCTGAGCGTCGTAAGCAATACAACGCTGATATTACTTACGGTACTAACAACGAGTTTGGTTTCGATTACTTGCGCGATAACATGGCGTGGGAAAAGAGCGAGCTTGTGCAGCGCGGTCATCACTATGCTATTGTCGATGAGGTTGATTCTATTCTTATTGATGAAGCTCGTACACCTTTGATTATTTCTGGTCCTGCTGAAGGTGATGTAACTCATTGGTATCGCGAGTTTGCAAAGCTTGTTTTGAAGCTTAACCGCGATGTTGATTACGAGATCGACGAAAAGAAGAAAACTGCAGGTATTCTCGATTCTGGTATTGCTAAGATTGAGGATTACTTGGGTATTGATAACCTTTACGAGCCAGCTAATACTGCTCTTATTGGTTATTTGAACAATGCTCTTAAAGCTAAGGAACTCTTCCTTCTTGACCGCGATTATGTGGTTACTAATGGTGAGGTTTTGATTGTTGATGAGCATACTGGTCGTGTTCTTCCAGGACGTCGTTACAGTGAAGGCTTGCATCAAGCTATTGAAGCTAAGGAAAACGTGGAAGTTAAGGCAGAAAATCAGACTTTTGCTACTATTACTTTGCAAAATTACTTCCGCATGTATGACAAGCTTGCCGGTATGACTGGTACTGCAGAAACTGAAGCTGCAGAATTTATGGGAACATACAAGCTTGGCGTTCTTCCAATTCCTTCTAATCGTCCAGTTATTCGTATGGATAAGGATGATTTAATCTTCCGCACTAAGAAAGAAAAGCTTACTGCTATTGTGCGCGACGTTGCTGAACGCCATGCAAAGGGTCAGCCAGTATTGCTTGGTACTGCTTCTGTTGAATCTTCAGAAATTCTTTCTTCGCTTCTTGATGTTGCTCGCATTCCTCACCAGGTTTTGAATGCTAAGCAGAATGCTAAGGAAGCTGCTGTTGTTGCTGTTGCAGGCCGTAAGGGTGCTGTAACTGTTGCTACTAACATGGCAGGTCGTGGTACTGATATTATGCTCGGCGGCAATGTTGAGTTCCTTGCAGACGCTAAGTTGAAGGCTGAAGGATATTCTCCAGACGATACTCCTGAAGAGTATGAGAAGCGTTGGCCGGGCGTTTTAGCCGAAGTTAAAGAGCAGGTTAAGGACGAGCACGAAGAAGTTAAGAAGCTTGGTGGCTTGTATGTGCTTGGTACTGAACGTCACGAATCTCGCCGTATTGATAACCAGCTTCGAGGCCGTTCTGGTCGTCAGGGTGATCCTGGCGAATCCCGCTTCTACTTAAGCTTGGAAGATGATTTGATGCGCCTATTCAACACTCAGCTTGTTGCTCGTGTTATGGCTAAGGGCTTGCCAGAGGGCGAACCAATCGAATCTAAGTATGTTTCTAACGGTGTGCGCACGGCGCAGAAGACTGTTGAAGCTCGTAACTTTGAAATGCGTAAGAACGTTTTGAAGTATGACGATGTTATGAATAAGCAGCGTACTGTTATCTATGCAGAACGTCAGATGGTTCTTAAGGGTGAAGATATTCATGAGGACATCTTGAAGTTCATCAGTGACACTGTGGAAAGCTATGTTCGTGGCGCAATGAACGGTTCTGATAAGCCAAAGAACTGGGATTTGGACGGCTTGCAAAACGCTTTGCTAGCAGTTATGCCTGTTATTCTCGATTGGGATCAGGTTCGTGAAACAATTTCTAAGCTTAAAGGTGAAAAAGCTGTTATTGCTTTGCGAGATTTGATTGTTGATAACGTAAACAATTTCTACGATATCTTTGAAAAGCGCATTGGATCTGACGCAATTCGTCAGATTGAGCGCCGTGTTGTGCTGGCTGTGCTTGATCGCAAGTGGCGTGAACATCTTTATGAGATGGACTACTTGAAGGATGGTATTGGTCTTCGTGGCATGGGCCAGCGCGATCCTCTTGTTGAGTATCAGCGTGAAGGCTATCAGATGTACAACTCCATGATTGAAGCAATCAAGGAAGAAAGTGTGCAGCTTCTGTTCCACATTAATCTTGAGCAGGTTGCTTCTACAGAAGATACTTCTTCTGATTCTTCTGTCGATGAGGATGTTGCTCAGGCAGAAGCAGAAGTTGATTCTCAAGATCAGCCATCTGGAATTGTTGGACCTGCACCTTTGAGCCATGCTGAAGGCGATGTTCCGTTAAGCATGCGACCAAAGAACGAAGAGTGGAAGACCCCTTGGTCTGATGGTCGTACGTTCCCAGGAACTAACAAGAATGATGAATGCCCATGCGGTTCTGGACGTAAGTACAAGCTTTGCCATGGACAGAATGAAGCTGAAAACTAAGCAAAACTTAAACTGGAACTTAAGTGAAAATTTAAGCTTAGAAAAATAAAATAAAAATAAATAAGCTAAAAGTAAAGTAGAAGGCTACATACGTTTTGTATTGGCCTTCTACTTTTTTATTCAAAATACTTTTATGCAATCTATAAAGCGTTTATTTGCAGACATGTTTTTTTATGCTTTTGTTAGACTCTAGCTCCATGTCCATAATCTCTATAATCTTCTTTATAAGGATCTGGTTTTTTACGGCTTAAAAAGATCCCTAATCCGCCTAAAAGCATGAATATTGCGCTTATAATTCCAACAATAGTTGCGAGCGATGGAATAAAAGCACTCAAAATAATACCAGCAATACCAACAGCAAAAACAGTCCATAAAACAAATGTAACTGGAGAAATATCTTCCAACTTTGGATTAGGAGGCACAAAGTCATCGCCATACTCGTCCATAGTCGTATCTACGTCAAGCCAACTTGAGCGAGTATTGTCGCGTGGGCCGCTACTATTTTTTGCAATCAAATAAAAATTATGTGCATTCTCTTTCTTCTTAGCATGCTTTTCAAAACTTTTTGCGTCTAGAGAATTAGAAATATCTTTTAGATCATCCGAATGATCCGCAATAAAATTCAGCCAATCATCTTCAAAATTTTTACTATTCTTTGCATCGTCATTATTTGATGATTGTGACATTCCTTTTCCGTAACGGTGAGGGTCGTTGGTATCCTTAGAAGAAGTCATGAATTATACTCTAGCAAGTGTGCCTGATTCTTGGTGCGCAAATTAGCGGGTGTCTGCTTGCTTGCAGAAAGGATATGCTATGTTGTACTGGTTCTTCGTGAAGGGTCTTGGGGGTATTGCCCGCATGAGGATTCATCCATCAGCAAAAGGCGTTCAAAATGTTCCTAAAAAAGGTGGAGCAATTATTGCAGCAAATCATCTTGCTGTTATTGACGATGCTCTACTTCCTTTAACTTGCCCGCGTATGATTCACTTTATGGGTAAAGCCGAATATTTTGAAGGAAAAGGATTAAAGGGACGTTTTAAGAAGTGGTGGTTTACTTCCGTTGGTGTGTTCCCAGTTGATCGTTCTGGTGGTTCAAAATCTCTCGGTGCTCTAAATCATGCTCGTGAAATTATAGAAAAAGGTCAGCTTTTTGGCATTCACATTGAGGGCACAAGAAGCCCAGACGGAAAACTGTATCGAGGTCATACTGGTGCTGCTCGTCTTGCTCTTGAAACTGGATGTCCAATCATTCCTGTGGCAATTATTGGCACAAGAGATTTGCAGGTTCAAGGTCAGATAATTCCTGCAAAAGGCAAAACGCAGGCAATCTATGGTGAGCCTATTCAAGTAGAGCGTGTAAAAGACGAAAGTGAGATTACTCACGAGCGTCTTCGTGAAATTACTGATCAAATAACGAAAGCAATTCAACAGATGAGCGGTCAAGAGTACGTTGACGAATATGCTCAAACTGTAAAAGAACGAATGCGTCAAGCTGCAAAAGATAATCAAGCTAATAAGCAATAACGTGCACTAATACAAGTTAGTAACAGTTGGAAAGCTGTAAGCCAAGAACCAGTGAAGATAGCAGATACAGTAAGTTAACTGTATCTTAGATTACTGTAAGAGTAATAACAGAAGGATTGCCGTGTGAATCCTTCAAAGGAACTTCGCTACCAGCTCCAGGAGATTGGAACCTAACTACATGCATATAATCTCCAAGAGGAGCCGATATTTTAACCTGTAGACCAAGGCTTTCAATAATCCTACGAGCTTCTGCAGTGTTTTTGCCGCAAACATTTGGTAAGGTAACAGATTTAGGTCCTTTTGAAACAACAACTTTTACGCTGTCTCCCCAGTGCATTTGAGTGCCAGCGTCAACTGAAGCGCTAATAATCCTACCTTTTGCAACAGTATCGCTATTTTCCTCTTCGTACTTTACGTCTAATTTAGCACCACTAAGAGCAACGTCAGCATCATCCTTAGTGTGATTAACAATATCCGGCATTTGAACAGGCATAGGTCCTTTAGAAAGAAGCAAACTAACTTCCTCATTGTGATTCATGCGCGTGCCCGGTTTAGGAGTAATGTCAACAACGCTTCCTTCTGGGACTTCAAGAGAGTAAACGTCGAGTGAAGTTCGATGAATAATATGAGTAAATCCAGCTTTACGAAGTGCTTGCAATGGTTTCTTACCATTACGAGTTTTTGGATTAGTAATATCAGACGGAATTGTAGCTTTTTTAATACCGCGCGAAAGTATAATACGAAGCTTACTATTCGAGTGCTTACTAATGTGACTTCCAACAACATCAGGCACAGTGGCAAGAACTTTCCCTGAATCAACATCGTCACTGTAGTCTTTGGAAACAGTGTAAGGAATTCCAGCAACCTTCAAAGTATGCTCATATTCTTGCCAACTAATATCTTTAACTTTGCAAGCTGCTTGATTTGCGCATCGAAGATCATCCGGCTTAGGAAGCGTCCAGTAGCTGCCAGGGCCTAGGAAGTACCAGAAGCTTCCAATAGCACCAAGAACTAGCACTGCAATAACACTTCCTCCTGCAATAGCAATTACTCGCTTTTTTGAAGATGAATCTTTTTTAGAGTCTGAATTAAAACTTGCAGGATGCAATGTTGGAATTAGTGGATTTATAGAAGTCTTATTGCGATTAAGCTCGTGTGAATCAATTGCAATAGTTGGCATATTGCTGTCGTCAAATTCTTCAAGCGGATTGCTTTGAGAATCAGAGTTAGTATTTTCTTCAGATTCTACAGCGGCAGTGCTTATTGCTTGAGTAGCATCTAAATCGCTTGTAGAATCATCTGAATCTTGAGAATACTTATAATCTTTAGTTTTATTATCGCTATCAGACTTATCAATATCTGTAAGGCGCAGATTATCTAGAGGAGATAATGAGTCGGAATCTTGCTCTTCCTTAACAGCATCAATTTTATATTGCCAGTCTTCAGCACTTAATTGTTTTGAAAGATTTCGCAATTGCGTTAATGCTTCGATAGCATTATCTGGTCGATCGTTCATATCGCGCGCAGTAAGCTTAGATATAAATTGCGCAACTTTTTCGTTAATATCTGGGCACGCGGTTTTTATTGAAGGAGTGTTTTCGTGAACATGCTTAAACACTAGCGTTACAGGATTGTCTGCAGTAAAAGGAACTCTTCCCGCAAGCATTTCCCATGCCATCATTCCAGCAGAATATAAATCACCTTGAGGTGTTGCAAGATTGTTCTCAATAAGTTCTGGAGCAAGATAAGCTGCCGTTCCAAGCAATAATCCGGTAGAAGAAAGAGTTGCTTGGGATATTGCGCGAGCCAAACCAAAATCAGTAATCTGCACGTGACCGCGATCATTAATCAAAATATTTTCAGGCTTAATATCTCTGTGCACGACTCCAGCTTGGTGGGCGGAAGCAAGACCGTCTAAAGTTTCAGCCAACAAGCGTAAGGTATCGCGAACACTAAAAGTGCCTTGCATGTTCATTTCGTAGCGCAAATTAACGCCGTGCACATACTCCATAACAAGATAATCAAGACCGTCGTATTCGCCAGTGTCATAAACTTGAACAATATGCGGGTTTGCTATAGCTGCTGCAGAAGTTGCTTCTCTGCGGAATCTAGCAATAAACTGCTGACGATGTACTCCTTGAGCAAGCTGAGTGTGCATTATTTTAATTGCGACAGGCCTATCGAGACGCTCATCCTGCGCCTGGTACACCGTAGCCATACCACCTTGAGCAATTTTACGCACAATACGATAGCGATTTTCAATGCACATTCCAGGCTGAACCTGAGTAGCTTCATCCATTGTCACAATCCTTATACGCGTAAACCTTGCTTACTATTTACAAGCCTACGTATGATTTTACAAGTAACGTAGTAAGTATGGTTGCTTTCGATAGTTACACTCAAATACTATTGTACATTACGCCATGCTTCAGGTATAAAACGTTCGCTTATATTGCGAAGTATTGCTTTACCGCTGCTACTTAGAGGACTTTCATCAATTGAATTATTTGACTTCTGCCAAAGATTCATAATACGCTGTTTTGAACGTTCAATAGCTCCCGAAGTATGGTAGATTTGTATTATTTTTTCAACGTCGCTTTCACTGCGTTCTTCGCTTGTATAAGCTTTCGTTAGTATTTCTTTTTCTTGGTCACTGCCGTATTGCAACGCGTCTGCAAGTAGCACAGCACGTTTTCCTTCGCGAATATCTCCACCAATAGGTTTTCCTGTAAGCTTGCTATCTGAAACAATGTCAAGCAAATCGTCAGCAAGCTGGAAAGCAATCCCAAGAGGATCTCCAATAGAATTAGCAAGATTATAAGCATCGTTTGGATTCATTGATGCAGCAAGAAAACCAAGTGTTAAAGGAGCAATAGTCGTATAACTTGCTGTTTTCCACCTAAACACATTAAGAGAAGATTGTGCAAGCTCAGATGGATTATCAAGTTGCATCATTTCAATAGACAAATCCAAAACTTGACCAATACCTACATTTCGTTGCATTGAAGCAAAAGCTTGAAGTAATTCTTCACTATAAGTAAAATATTTCGCCGAATTTCTAGTAATATCAAAGCTTTCTGTAGCAAGCAAATCACCAAGCATAAGGCCAAGCCCTGATCCTATGTGCTTGTTGTTACACACAGAACTCAATGCACAATATGCACTCGGTTTTCCACGTCTTAAAGCTGACTCGTCAATAATGTCGTCATGAATTAATGCTGCGGTTTGAAATACTTCTAAAGCACAAGCAATATCGAATAAAGCTTTATCTTGAATTTTACTCGTAGTTTTTTCGCTAGAAGCAGCATTATAAGCACTTATAGTAAGTAGAGCTCTAAGACGTTTACCGCCTTCGCTAGAAACGATAGCTTGCTTTATTACCTGCTGTAAAGTTGTTTTACAGGTTGAAGAAAGATTATTTTCGGCGCTTGTGCAAAATTGTTGCGAAATTAAATACGCAATTCGAGATTCAATAGCAGCAAGATTGCAAGTATCGTCCGTTAAAGTGCTCATATTATGAAAGTTATCCACAGGGCTGAACAAGTAAAACACAATAGTTTACACGATTTAATGAGCTTATAACCGTTGCAATCGTTTTTTATTGAATACTATTTCGCATATTGAGAAACTTACACATATCAAGAATTACGCTCGTAAAACTTGATTTAGTAATAAAAAATTATGAGCAAATATATAAATGTATATGTGCAATACACATTAATGAAGGGGAGTAATTGTTATGGCAGTAGCAAGTGTTGATTTAGAAGAGAAGATTTCGAATAGTTGCATTGATGATTTTGATACTCAAAGCATATTGGAAGTTTATGGTGAAAGCGCTGATCTTTGCGATGATTCAATAGATTTTGTTGGATTGGATAATTTTACTAGTTTTGCTGGCCAAGAGATTTCGGACATTAAAGGAAAAATATATCCTTCAAAAGAATGTAGCTTCTTTATGACATTCTCAAAAGAATATGCGTATTTTAATTGTGACGAAAATTCGCAATGGGTTAAAGGCATACAGCATTGGATTCCAACAGTTTCAAAATCTTTTATTCAAAACGCGAATATAAACGGTAAAGAAAGCGCTGTTAGAAATACTGCATGTGTTGCTTTCGTACGATGGTGCGACATGTTTCTACACGACAAGAAAATGTTCGGATATGATTTAGTAAATCTTGCTATTGGAATGTTCCACAATATTAACGTCCGCGACGCAATGCTTATATCTATTTTAGATGAAAATCAAGAATGGTATGACGACAATGCTCTAGCAGAATTCGCATGGTATCCGCACACGCCTATGGTGTCAGATAGATTACGTCAATTTTTAGAAGCTAAGTTTATTCAAACAAGCAAAAAGCCGAATATAAAAAGAGCAATAACAGCATGCAGAGTGCTACAAGTTATGGCATTTGCTACACAAAGTATACCGGAGCTAACAGTGCAAATTTACGCACTTTTAGCCTATATTAGCTGGTGGTTTAGGCTAGGTAACGTTAAAAAATATACTGAGCGAGCATTGAGTATAGATAGTGATTGTACAATGGCAAAAATTGTTGAAGGAGCTTATGAAAATAAGCTTGAACCAGCCTGGATATCAGAATGCGCCACGCCGCAAGAAAAATAAGGGGGAATAATCGTCGTGCTTAAATGGTTTACTACTTAAGGTAAAACTTGCCCTTGCTTGAACTATGCCTATATGCGCTGCAAGGGGATACTACAGGAGGAACAGTTTGACGAGCGAAGTTGAATCATCAGCTGATCAGAGCGAAGAGCAAGATGGTAATAAGCCTGTAAAAGCACGTAAAACAAGCACTGCACGACAAAGTCGCGCTCGCACTTCGTCTGCTGCTAGTAAAACGCGTAGTTCTCGTTCAAAAAAAGTAGTTGAAAATCAAACTGATACTGAGTTAGGTTTGAGCGAAGTTGAATCTGAAGTTGAAGCAGAAGTTCGCAACAATAGTGATAACAGTATCGATAATGCTCAAAATGATGCTATAGAAGATGGTGATTCATTAGTTATTGACGATTCATTAGACGACGCTCATCTTGACGATGAGGATCAAATGAATTTGGAAGATTTGGATGATATTCATCCGGAAGATATAGCTGATGTTGATGATCTTGGAGATGTTGATGTAGATGTTGATAGCGATCTTGAAGATGATGTAGATGATCTTGAAGATGTTGAAGACAATGATCAACATAAGCATGATGTTCCTCAAGTTCCACAGGCTAAGGGCGCATTTATTGTTCGAGATGACGATGATGACGATAATCTAACTCCTTCCGGAAATCCTAAGCGTCGAGTTATTGCTACAGGAGCTACTGCTGACCCTGTTAAGGATTATTTGAAGCAGATTGGCCGCGTGAGCTTGCTGAACGCTGAGCAGGAAGTTGATTTGTCGGAACGTATTGAGGCTGGCTTGTACGCTCAGCATTTACTCGATACCGAGATTGACAATATGGAATTTAAGCGCAAGCGCGAACTTAAGTGGGCTGCGGCAGACGGTAAGAAAGCTAAAGATCATCTTTTGGAAGCAAACTTGCGTCTTGTTGTTTCTCTTGCTAAGCGCTATACCGGTCGAGGAATGCTTTTCCTTGATTTGATTCAGGAAGGTAATCTTGGTTTAATCCGAGCTGTAGAAAAGTTCGATTGGAAGAAGGGCTTTAAGTTCTCCACTTACGCAACATGGTGGATTCGCCAAGCAATCACTCGCGCTATGGCAGATCAGGCTCGTACAATTCGAGTTCCAGTGCACATGGTGGAAGTTATTAATAAGCTTTCTAGAGTTCAGCGTCAAATGCTTCAAGACTTGGGTCGCGAGCCTACGCCAGATGAGCTTGCGCGCGAGCTTGATATGCCAGTTGAAAAGGTGCAGGAAGTACAAAAGTATGGGCGTGAGCCTATTTCTTTGCATACACCTTTGGGTGAAGATGGCGATTCTGAGTTCGGAGATTTGATTGAGGATACCGACGCAATCGCACCATCTGATGCTGTAGCATTCTCTCTTTTGCAAGAGCAGTTCAGGCAGGTTCTTGAAACATTAGCTCCTCGGGAGGCTGGTGTTATTAAAATGCGCTACGGTTTGGAAGATGGTCAGCCTAAGACTTTGGATGATATTGGTCGCGTTTATGGCGTTACTCGTGAGCGTATTCGCCAGATTGAGTCCAAGACAATGTCTAAGTTGCGTCATCCTTCTAGATCGCAAACTTTGCGTGACTTCTTAGATCAGTGATTTTGTAACGTTATATTGCAAAAGTGTCGTGTTTCTACTTTAGTTAAGATGCGACACTTATTGCTTAATAGTTAGCTTATATAAGGGGTAGAAGTGGTCTCTAAAGAGCAAGAGCAATATGATGCCGACAGTTTGACAGTGCTAGAAGGCTTGGATGCTGTAAGAAAGCGTCCAGGCATGTATATTGGCACTACAGACAGCCAAGGATTAATGCATTGCCTCTGGGAGATTATTGATAATGCGGTTGACGAGGCTTTGGCTGGAGCTTGTGACCATATTGTTGTTACTCTTCACGATGATGGCTCTATTGAAGTTGCAGATAACGGTCGTGGCATTCCAGTAGACGTTGAACCTAAAACAAAGCTCACTGGTGTTGAAGTCGTTTTAACTAAACTTCACGCTGGAGCAAAGTTTGGTAACGCTTCTTATAATGCTGCAGGCGGTTTGCACGGCGTTGGCTCTTCTGTTGTAAACGCTTTAAGTTTACGTTTGGATGTTGAAGTTGATAGAGACGGTAAAACGCATCATATGGCATTCCATCAAGGGCATCCTGGTGTTTATAGTGATGCGGATCCGGAACATCCATCTCCAGCATCTCCGTTTAAGCGCACGCGCAAAAATAAGCCTACTGAGCTTGAAATTATTGGCACTGTTTCGCCAAAAACTACCGGAACTCGTGTACGCTATTGGGCGGATCCAGAAATCTTCAATTCTACTGCTCATTTTAGCTATGAGCAGCTTATTGCTCGCGTGCGTCAAACAAGTTTCCTAGTTCCTGGCTTAAAAATTACTGTTATTGACGAGCATGTTCCTGAAGGTGAATCTGCAAATATTGAAGAAATTGATTCTCCTGAAGATAATGTTGCAGAAGATAATGTTGCAGAAAATAATATTCTTGAAAATCAGTCTGATAATAGCGATGACTCTGTGGCTGAATTTGAAGAATTAGAATCTGAAACAACATTAGAAAATGAAGATAAGTCTGAAGATGAGACTGAAAATATAGCGACTGAAAATTCTGAATCTGAAGAATCAACAGCACAATCTATTGCAAATGCTGAGTCTGCTAACTCAATGCAAAATAAGCATCACCCTCGCGTGATTGAGTTTTTGCATAATGGTGGCGTTAAAGATTTCGTTGATTTTCTTTCAAAAGGTGAAGCAGTATCCGATATTTGGCGTATTTCTGGCGAAGATACGTATGTAGAAGAAACGCAAGCCGTTGATTCTGCAGGAGATTTACACGCGCAGCAGGTAACTAGAAAATGCGGTGTTGACATTGCAATGCGCTGGGTAAACGGCTACGATTCAACGATTATTAGTTTCGTAAACGTTGTTGAAACTCCTGGCGGAGGCATGCATGTTGACGGATTTATGCAGGGATTAACTAAGCAGATTCGTAAAGCCGTGGAAGATAATGCTAGAAAGCTTAAAGTAAATCTTAAAGACGCCAACACAAAAATTGAGCGCGACGACATTATGGCAGGCTTGGTAGCAGTCGTAACTGTTCGAATTGCTGAACCTCAATTCCAAGGTCAAACTAAGGATGTTCTTGGAACTGCTCAAGTTAAGCCAATAGTTATGAAAATGACTGACGCTCAATTTGGCGAAATGATTACCGGTTCTAAGCGAGGTTTTAAAGAGCAGTCTTCTAGAGTTTTGGAAAAAATAGTTTCCGAAATGCATGCGCGTATTCAGGCGCGTAAAACTAAGGAAGTTACCCGCAGAAAGAACGCTCTTGAGTCTGCTTCAATGCCGCCGAAACTTTCTGACTGCCAGCCTGGAAACGACGATGTTGCAGAACTTTTCATCGTCGAGGGCGATTCTGCACTTGGCACTGCAAAAGCTGCTCGAAATTCTGCTTTCCAAGCGCTTCTTCCAATTCGCGGTAAGATTTTGAACGTGCAAAAAGCAAGTCTTGCACAAATGCTTTCCAACAAAGAGTGCGCTGCAATTATTCAGGTTGTTGGAGCAGGATCTGGCGCAAGTTTTGATATTTCGCAAGCGCGTTATAACAAGATTGTTATGATGACCGATGCAGATGTTGACGGCGCACACATTCGTATTTTGCTGCTAACGCTGTTCTACCGTTATATGCGTCCGCTTATTGAGCACGGTCACGTTTATGCTGCAGTGCCGCCTCTTCACAGAATTGCGCTCGCTGGAAAGCGCAAGGGCGAGTATATTTACACGTATTCCGACGACGAGTTGGCTGGAAAGCTAGATGATTTGCAAGCTAAGGGCATTGATTTTAACAGTGATATTCAGCGCTACAAGGGCTTGGGTGAAATGGATGCGGATCAGCTTGCAGACACAACTATGGATCCTAGAACGCGCATGCTTCGAAGAATTCGCATGGAGGATGCTCAGCAGGCTAGTGAAGTGTTCGATTTGTTGATGGGCGATGACGTTCCTCCGCGCAAACAGTTTATTGTTGATAATGCGGATGACTTTGATCGTTCCAAAATCGATACCTGATTTTGCTATATAAACACTTTTTTGATAAGTGAAACTGAATTATTAATTACACGTGAATTACTTACGAGTATTGATTACGCGTAAATTACTTACACAAAATCCTCCTGTCTAGTGAATTGCTGCAGGAGGATTTTTTATGTGGACTATTTATTTAGTTATTTAGTTATTTACTAGCAAACATATCTTTTGCATACTGGTGAATGTCATCTGGATTTATCATATTGTATTTTTCTTTTATTTTCGTAAAGTATTCGCCAATTATATTTTTGCTGATTATTTTATTTGATGAATCATCAGCTTTTAGATTGCCGCGAGTAAGTATCCAAGGCTCCTCATGATGCGTAAATCGTTCAAGTTCTTTACCGCTGTAGCAGCAAATATTATCAATAACGCTATCGCATATTGCTTTTTCAGTAGCAGATAGTGTAGTTGTTAGTTCTGCTGTAAGTCTTGTGATATCGCTTTTTTGAGCGTATTTGTAATCAGCTAATTTTCCTGATGATTTAATTCCTGATATTTCTGTTGTTGGCGAATCGATTGGTGTAAAAGTGTAGTCTTTATAGCGCAAATAGACGTCTTTATACACAGGTCCATGAACCCATGCTTGACAATCATCGGTAAATAAGAACGATTTATAGAATGCAAAGTAAAAACCTTGTATATAGTACAATGATTTTTGCAAAGCAAGGGGAGTAATGTCCTCACATTTTACGAGCAAGTATTGTATTACATAGTTTATTTTGTTGCTTGAATCTGTGTTAATAGAGCCGTTATTGCTTGAAGAATTGTTGGACTTAAGCAATAGTTTTTGAGTTGCCTTGTAGCTTTTTTCGTAGCTAAGTGCGGATTTCAGATTATTTTTATTACTGATTAATAATTGTAAGTAATATTCCGGGTCATTATAAATGCGTTGCAAAATGTCAGAATATTGTTTTGAGGGGATGTCTCCGTCTGCAAATCTAGAAAATGTCTGTTCTCCCCAGCCAAGTAGCAGCGAAAGTGGTCGTTTACCTATTGAGTATTTAGTAGGTATTTCGTTGATTTTATCAAGTGGAATAATATTGTTTTCTTTACGATACTCGTCATACAATGCTCGAAGATTTGCGTCGATAATTTCTGGTACATATACGGCAGAATCGCATTCTTTGCAGTGTGCCTCTGTGCCGGTGTAGGAATATTGTTTTCCTTTAATAGATGCAGTCATTGGAATGGATTTTGTTGAGTACTCAACTTCATTCCTGCATTCTTCGCAAAATGTTTTATTATCTTTCATTATGAGCCTTTTATTGAGAATTAGCAGATTTATTATTTTTTTTTGAGTTGTTTATTAGATTATTTAAATAAATAATCTATCTGTTTATTTGCTTTATGAAATGAAATAACAACTGTTCTATTTTGCTGAGAAATAGTAATGATATTAAACTTCGTGTAAATGTTTACCATCTCACATTTACCTACGTGTGATAGTTTTACGCGTGGTGCGAATACGTAAAGCGTTTCATATTCATAGCCTCTTTTTTTGTTTTTTAACGAATGACAAAAATCTTCCACTTCTATGTTGAGAAGTATATTTTTTTGAATATCTGATCGTATGTTGTATTCTCGAATGAAGTTTATGTTTTCCTGACGATTTTCGTTTAATGAGATGGTAAAGCGGTCATTTTTTATGCAATCTTTTATCTTTGCGAGTATTGCTGAAATTTCTTCTTTTGTGTAATTCTGATTATAGTTCTTGTTCATATACCACCTCCACTCTTATGATACAAAAAATAAGTGCATTCATCAAGAAAAACGCATCTATTGATGCATAAATAATTGCACATGCATTTTAGAATAAAATTTATTAGCCTTATTAATGTTCTTGGCTTGTTTTTATGCTTTAAGATGATATGCAAGAAGTCTTCGATAGAGATAATCTTGATTTTGCAATATTTTGTATTGAAAATGTTGCTAAGAAACTTAATCAAAACCCTCGTGATACGTATGATGCTTTAACTAAGAAAAGTAATATTCTTATGTCTTATATTGTTTCATCTTATGATGCTTTACATACTCAAGGCAAAGAGTATATTACAAACGACATTATTTCCTTCATGCGCGAAAAAGGTGTGGCAAGTTTTTAGGGGAGTGATGGATTTTGAAGGCGAATCCTGTTTTGTTGCAAAAGAAGTATGCGAGGGTTGTAAGTCTTCTGGCTGAGCGTGCTGGGTTGAGCTATGAGCAGGCGCTTGACGTGTTTTACCATTCTGTTACTTACGATTTGATGCGTAATGGCATTTCGGATATGCATTGCATGAGTGATGAATATTTAGTGCAAGATCTGGTAGAAAAAATGCATGAATGTTAATGATTCTGATGCGTTTTTTAATTCATAATTTTGTATATACATTATACAGAATTATGGTATATTGGTTAGTGTGGTTGCATTCTTAGGATGAGATTGCAGCTGTGTGATTTTTATTTTATAAGTTTTTTAAATTTGTTTATTTTGCGAGGAAGAAATGAACAAGAGAACTGTGCTCGTTTTGTCGACGACGATGATGAGTATTGCTACTGCTGCTTGCGCTTTTTGCGTTTCGCAGACTGCGAATGCGGCTGAGAAAAGCGTTACTAACGTTGAAAGTGCTGTTGCAACAACAAAATCTTCAACCCCCCCCCCAGTTGCAAATAGCACTTTTACAAATACTGGTGCTTCTAACGAAAGTAGCCTAAAAACTGAAGATTACTCAAAGAAGAGTGAAGATTCTGGAATTTCTGAAAATGGTGATGCAAAGGCTGCAGAACCTACGAATAGTAGCGCAAAGACTGAAGTGAGCTCGAAAACAAGTGCCGAGATTAAGAATGAGACTGGGGCTAATGATAAGCCTGAATCCAAGTCTGAGACTATTGAGAAGAATGATGTAAAGTCTGAGTCGAAAGAAGATTCATCTTCTTCAACAATTTATAATCAAATGTTTTTGGCAAGTACTGGTAAGCCAGCTCCTATTCAAAATCCTGCAACACAGACAACTGAGCTTAAGGTTAGTCTTTGTTGGGAAACCATGAACGGTGATAATAACAATGCGCTAGTTAAATCTGATAGCGATTTTGGTCAACTGAATTTTGTGAATTGGGATTTTGGTTCCACGCTGGACGCAAGTAGACAAGACGTGAAAGACGCGTTTTCAAAGATTAAGTTTCAGATAGTAGATACAACAGATAACAACAAGGTAGTAGCAACGACTACTGGCACTTATGATGCTACTACTGCTACTAGTGCAACCAAAAGCTTGGGCAGTTATGATTCAAGCCATACTTACGAAGTGTCAGTAGTAAATAGCACAATTCCAAGCCCGTATTATGTGACCTATAATAACGTTTCTGCAGATGAAGGTGATGAATTTACACCTAGTGTTAGCAACTTTACGTGGACTCCAGCTAACGGGTCTAATAAAACTTATCAAAACAAATATTTTCGACTAAACGCATTGGAAATTGTTTATGCGAAGGATGAGTCTGTGGCGGACAAGTGCTTCTCGTATGAACAGCCTAAAAAGGAAAATGGTGACTATCGATCTGATGGTGATTGGAAGTTTACTTATAACAATGACAATATTTTTAAGCGCCTTCGTGTAGATAATAATGCTATTCAATTCCCTAAGGATAAAGATGGCAATCTTATACATCCTGTTAAAGCAGGTTTTAAGTTTGCTGGCTGGCAGTTCTATGTTGCTAGAAAGACAAACGGCATAGCATACACATCGTATGACCGTATGAGTGATGATGATAAAAAAATCATTAATAGCACAACCGTTGCTTACGTACCGTTTAATGCTCAGACTATTACCTACCCATATCTATTTGCTGTGCTTAGGGATAACAAGGGTGTAAATACGTTTGGCAGTAAACTCGGTACGCAGTATTGCTCTACAAATCACACCTTTGTTGTGTTCCCTAAGTGGGAAGTTGCTGGTTATACAGTTACTTTTATGAATGGGAATACTCAATATAAACAAGTAAAAGTGCAAGAAAACAACTCTATTGATAGTGATGAGTGGACTGACCAGTCTATGCCTCAAGATCCTACGAAAGATGGGTTTACTTTTAAAGGATGGAATACTCAAGCTGATGGATTGGGTTCAAAGTTCCTTGCTAGCACTAAGGTGAGTGGCGATTTAACAGTTTACTCCATTTTTAAGGATTATCCGCCGGTTATTACAGTGCAGAATAAGACGATTACCGAGGGGGATTCGCTTGATTTAAATAGTCTTGTTGTGTCTGCAACCGATCAAGAAGATGGAGACTTAAAAAATAAGGTTCAGATTACCAATAATGGCGGTTTTGATAATAGTAAAGTTGGTTCGTATAAGATTACGTTTAGTGTAACAGATAAAGGTGGTGCTAGTGCAACAGCAGCTGCCACAGTGACCGTTACTAAGAAGCCAACACCTCCAACTCCGCCAGCTCCTACGCCGGAACTTGAACCGGAGCCAACGCCAACTTTGGAGCCGGACATTAATTGGGATGATATTCCGAATATAGATTTGACTCCAGATCAAGAACCTGAGTCAACTCCTGTTCCTGTTGCTCCAGCTCCTTCGCAGCCAGAGCCGGAAGTTAAGCACGTTGTTAAGAATCTTCCTAAAACCGGTTCAACAGCAACCCCGGTTCTCGCTTCCGCAATTGCTTCGCTTTTCGCCGGTTTAGCCGGTTTTGCTGAATCATTTGCTGCAACTCGTAAGCGCAGAAACTAGTTATAAGTTGTAAGTAATACGTAGTTTTAATTGCTTACGTTTTAATAATTAAGGCTTCTGTTTTATGTTTAACGCATAAGCAGAAGCCTTATTTTTCGTCACGCGATATGCTGTTAATGCTTATTGGGCTACACTTGTTTGGTGAGTTGTTTTGTAAATACATATTGACTAAGGTTGGGGAATTTTTATGGTTAACATTCTTCTTGCTGTTATTTATCTTGCTTTTATTAGCTTGGGTTTGCCGGATGCTCTTCTTGGAGCTGCGTGGCCTACGATGAGTCACGATGTTGGCGCGCAAATTTCTTGGGCTGGTGGAATATCAATGGTTATTTCTGCAGGAACAATTGTTTCTGCGCTGCTATCTAATAGGCTTACGCATAAGTTTGGCCCCGGGAAGGTTACGCTTATTTCAGTTGCTTTAACAGCTTTAGCGTTACTAGGTTTTTCTTTTGCGCCTAATTATCTTGTGCTTATTTTTCTAGCTATACCGTACGGTTTGGGTGCAGGAGGAGTGGACGCGGCTCTTAATAATTATGTTGCAGTGCATTATGAAAGCTGGCACATGAGCTGGCTTCACTGCATGTGGGGAATTGGAGCTTCTCTAGGTCCTTACGTTATGGGTTTTGCGCTTTCTCACGGCCGGCGTTGGCCTGCAGGGTATCAGTATATTGCTGTTATACAAATTGTTTTAACTCTTGTGCTGTTTATAAGTTTGCCACTGTGGAAAAATAATAATAAAAAGGCAGAGCCGCATAATCTTACTGAGGTAAAGAAACAATCTTCTGGAATGCTATCTTACAAGGAAGTTTTGCTTATTCCTGGAGCTAAAAATATTCTTATTATGTTCTTTTGCTATTGTGCTTTGGAACAAACTGCAGGATTATGGGCTAGTAGTTACATGGTTTTGCATGGAGGAGTTGGCCGTGTTGTTGCAGCTGGTTGGGCAAGCTTGTTTTATGTTGGTATTACGGTTGGTCGTTTTGTAAGTGGATTTCTTACTATGCGTTTTAACGATGCAACAATGATTCGTATTGGGCAGTGCGTTATGCTTGTTGGCATTCTGGTATTGTTGCTGCCTTTGCCGAATCATATTGAGCTTATTGCAGGATTTGTAATTATTGGGCTTGGTTGTGCTCCGGTGTATCCGTGTATTATTCACTCAACTCCGCAATATTTCGGTGCAGATAAGTCGCAAGCGATTGTTGGCATGCAAATGGCAAGTGCATATATTGGATCTATGGTAATGCCTGCGATTTTTGGAATAATTGCGCAGAATGTTTCTATGGTTCTGCTTCCGGTTTATTTGCTTATTCTTCTTGCTGTAATGACTTTTATGCACGTGCGTCTGCTTCGAACTTGCGAAAGTTGAGCGTGAAAGTATTTGCGTGTGCGTTTAAGTTTAAGCTTTTATAATTTTGTATATAAATTATACCGAATTGTGGTATATTGGTTAGTGTGGTTGCATTCTTAGGATGAGATTGCAGCTGTGTGATTTTTATTTTATAAGTTTTTTAAATTTGTTTATTTTATAAGAGGGAAAAATGAACAAGAGAACTGTGCTTGTTTTATCGACTACGATGATGAGTATTGCTACTGCCGCTTGCGCTTTTTGCATGGCACAGAGCGCGAATGCGGCTGAAAATGTTACAAGTGCGTCTGCTGTTGTGAATGCTAATTCTAATGTTTCGAATCCGGGATTTTCTGACGGGGGGGGGTATCCTTCTGCTAAAAATCCTGATAATGGTAAGGGTGATGCTAGTTCCAATGATGCTGCGCTTTCCAAGGGTTATGACAATTCCAAGAATGTTACGCTTTCGAAGAATGATTCTAATTTCAAGGATGATGCTGGTGCCAAGAATGTTGATTCTTCGAAGAATGATGTAAATTCTAGTAATGCGAACATTCCTAACAATGCTGCTGCAAATAATAATGTAAAAGATGATAGTTCTGCAAACGATTCGTCTGATGTAAAGAAAAGCAAAGTAGCTGTATACAAGTCGGCTCAGTCTGCAAAAGAAGTATCAAAAGAAGATAAAGCGGCAGAAGAGTCCACAAATAGTGGCGAGAAGAAAAACGAAGTTAAGCTTAACGAATATGGCAAATACGATTTTACTACTGATGAGAATGTAACCAATCCGTTCCCGAATGTTATTACGCCTGATGAAGTAAAAGAGTTGCAGGATAAAACAACGTCCGCATATCCTTTCCCGCTTATTGTTAAAAGTTTTTATACTCCTGCTGGTAAAGAGTTTAAAGTTGTGAATGGAAAACCTGTAGGGGACACTCAAGAATTTACGTATACAATCCAGAATAAATATCATGATATGCTTGGTCGCATTGATAATTACATTTTTATCCCTCGTGCCGAAAAAGCGTACGGTGGTGAGGGTGAGATACGTCCATATAAATCTTCTCGTGAGTTTAGGAATAATGATGGATCTCTAAGCTTTGATTATAGTAAAGCTCCTGATACGGTGATACCATACACGCTTGAAATAAATGGGAAATTTATTGGTAAAGACCTTACAACAAAAACGCCTTTTGAATATTACATGCATAGAAATCAAACCTTTGTGCATATGACAATGTACGGTCGCAAAGATGATGAAATTATTTATGGAAATCAATCTCTTAATTATGAGGGTTCAAGTGTTGCCCCGGGATTATTTGTATTTATACCAGAGTGTGGCGCGCAGTTTCATTTTGTAGATGATTTACAATATCGCAATGTTGCACGTATTGAAGGTACTGGTGAACTTTCTCAGCGTAGTGATGGTGAAACTGACAAGTTCTCTACTAAATCGTTTACCAAGCTAAATATAACTGATTTGCAAAATTATAAAAATGTGTATAATGTAAAGTTTTGCAATAACGCTATTGCAAATTATTTTATTCCTCTTCTAAGCTACGAAGGCGACCCAAAGAAAGATATTGTTGAACGCCCAACGATGGAAGAACTTAAAAACACTAACATCCCTGGTTATTTGTATTACAGTAACGACATTGATACTCCTGAAGGTGGCACATTCACCAAGGAAAATACCAAGAAATTTGGCAACTACGACTATGGTATTGTTCGAGATAAGGATGATAATCAAGTAACCACAAAGCACTATTATGTGACTTTTAGGCCGATTCCTACGCAGCTTGTGGTGCAGTACAAAGATTCGCAAAACAAGATTGAGAGTGGTAAGAAGTATGCTATTTATTCTGGAAATACTCTTGTAAGTAATACTCTTACTTCATCTTCTAATACTCCAACAGCTCCTACAAAAGATGCACTTCAAAAGATGATCACAGACAAAAACACGGCTTTGCTTCCTGAGGCGGCTGGCTATATTTCTGGCAACGATGTGTATCTTGCTCCAGGAAACTATACTGTGAATCCAACTGCTGATGCTCCAGAGAACTATGAGTGGGTTGCTGATTCAAAAGATATTGCTAATTCTTCCACTAGTGTGAACTTTAGTATTGGAGTAAATAAAAGCGATACGGATTCTACTCAAAAAGTTGTTACTTTTGTGTTGAGAAGAAAGATTGCTGTAGTCAAATTTATAAATGATGATGAAAATAATCCGTATGCAACTGTGAAAGTTCAGCAAGGTCTTTCTATTAGTGGCGATTCTTTAACTGACCAGTCGATGCCGCCTGATCCTACGAAGCCTGGTTTTACTTTTAACGGTTGGTTTACTGGGAAAGATGGTAAAGGTACTAAGTTCACTGGAAATACTACTGTTAGTAGCAGTATTTCTGTGTATAGTTCATATACGTCTAAACCTCCAACACCTCCAACGCCGGCTGGTGATAAGCCGAATCCAGTCCCGAAACCAAAGCCTATTCCAAAACCTGAGCCAGAAGCAGAGCCAGTTCCTGAATTGCCGGTTCCTGTTGCTCCAGCTCCGATTCTGACGCCTGCTGAGCCTGAGTTCGAACCTGAGTCCGCTCCAGCTCTTTCGCAACCGGAGCAACCGGAAGCTAAGCGCGTTGTTAAAAGTCTTCCACAAACTGGTTCAACCGCAACTTCAGTTCTTGCTTCCGCAATTGCCTCGCTTTTTGCTGGGCTTGTGGCATTGGTAGCAGACTTAAAGCATCTCCGAAAAAATTAAAAATAGTTAATTATTTATGTTGATGCAAGTTAAGTAATTGAGTAGTATTACTAAGTAAAATTACTTAGTAATACTACTTAGTAATTATATAGTTTGTAAATTGATGGCTTTATTGTTTGCGTTATCAATTGGGGAGGAAGATTAAATGCCTAATCAAGATACTGTTACATGCTCGTTTGTTATGGATCGCAATATTTACAACCAGTATAAGCATGTAGTTAAATTACGCGGAGATAATGTAAAAAACAATTTAGTTAAATATATGCAATCGGTTATTAAATATGATATTCCTAATGCGGATACTATTGAAGCTATTGAGGAAGTAAAACAGCTTAAGGCTAATCCTAATAAAAAAACTTACGGTTCATTTGCTGAACTTTTGCAAGATATTGACAATGATTGACCGTAGCGATAATCACGAGATGTCTATGAGCGTTTATAAGAAATATCGTATTGCGCGCTCGCGCGTGTTTAAAAAAGATTTGAAGCTGGCTATTAAACGTGGATATAACATTAGTTTGATTGAAGAAGTTGTTGATATTCTTGCGTCGGGCGTGAGCCTTCCTGAAAAATATAAGGATCATAAACTAACTGGTAATTATGATGGTTGCCGAGAATGTCATATAACTCCTGATTGGTTGCTCGTTTATGAGATTGCAGATGATGAACTTATATTATATTTGACTCGAACCGGCACTCATTCTGATTTGTTTGGCAAATAGTAATTGCTAATTTGTGAGCTTGGCCACATTTTTGTTACGAATTGAGTTGTAAGTTGTAGAATATCTGATGGTTCAATGCTATTAAATACCTGAATTATATTTGTTTTAGTGTTGATTCCGTTATTTTTCTAAAGATTATAGAAGATTTGGTTTTGTAAGAGGAAAAATGAGTAAGAGAACTAACATAATTTTGACTAGCACTATGATGGGTATTGCTACTGCTGCTTGTGCTTTCTGTATGGCGCAAAGTGCGAATGCTGCCGAAACTTCAACTGCTTCTGGTGTTACTACGACTGTAAATTCTTCTAAAGCAGGTTCTAATACAGAAACTTCTAATACAGCAACATCTTCTAACGAAGGTTCTTCTGACGTAACTTCTTCTGAAGTAACTTCTAATACACACAATGGGGGGGCTGCTTTAGATAGCACTTCCGCAAAACCTTCTGTAAATACTGTACCTTCCAAGTCTAGCGAAACTGCAAAAACTGCTGAAACCACAAAATCTACTAAATCTACTAAATCTGCTAAAGCTTCTGAATCTGTAACTGATGCTGAAAATTCTGAAAATGCTAGACTTACACAAACTCTTATAGATGTAAGCAATACTGATCTTCAAACAAATAATCGTGAAGATAGAAGCGTACATGCATCTGCAGAATCTGTATCAGCATCAACTGATTCGGGTACTACAGATGATGCATCTTTAACCTGGACGCGCGAAGACTTTAACATTTCTGCCGATGGTAAAACTATTGGAGGCAGGAAAGATGTTCATTATCCGGATACCGGTCAAACGGTAAATGAATATGTAGATGGACTTAGCGAAAAGGGCAAGGAAAAGCTTAAGAAGAATCATCACATTGTTATTCCTGAAGGCATTGAAGTTATTCATGAGTGTGCTTTTACTGGACACGCAAAACAAGTTGGGAATAAGCAGCATGAACATATTGACGGCGAAACCTATATTGAAGGCGTAACGCTTCCGCAATCTCTTAAAATCATCGAATACGGTGCGTTTGGCTGGAACAAAATTAAGGGTACCGTTATTATTCCAAAAAATGTCATTTCAATACATAGCGCAGCATTTGTTGCTAATGAAATTGAAAAAGTGGTGTTTGAAGGCGTGCTTGATGGCAAGGGCAAAGAGCACGCTACGGATACTGCGCCGTATTATCTTGCTGGAGTTGGCGAAAAGGCATTTCAGGGTAATAAAATTTCTGAAATTGTCGTAAAAGATAATTTAGGAAAGTATAAATTATACCCATCTAATAATCCACAAAAAAGCGATTCTGTATTCGATAACCAGAATCCAGGAACTTTCACTATTGAAGTAGGTGACGAATACAAGCGCCCTATTACAATCACGCAAGAAAACTCTAATCATGCAATTAGTGTTATGGAGGGTTTTGCCGAGAATGGAACTCCTACACTTATTGCTCAATCTTCATACTTTAAGAAAAACGCTGATGGCAAGTATATAGCAGTAAAAACTGGAACGCTTGACGGTCAGTGTATGTTTTACGATACGATTAATGGGCAGTTTAGGATAATTGGTATTTCGCACTTTACTTACAACATTATTCCTAAGGCTAAGATTTATACCGTAACATTTGTGAATGGAACCGATCAAAACTATGCAAAAGTGCAGGTAAAAGAGAATAAATCCATAAAGGATAAAAGCGTTGCAGGTCAGGTTATGCCGGCTAATCCTTCTAAGGATGGTTATACATTTAGAGGTTGGAGTACGGATAAGACTGGTAAAGATAAAACCAAGGAATTTAGTGCTGCCACCTCAGTAACAGGCGACATAACAGTTTATGCTATTTATACTCCTACGCCAGCTGTGCTCAATGCAGCGCCAACTCTTATTGTGCAGGGTAAAACCATTACCGAGGGAGACCCTCTTGATCTAAGGTCACTTATTGTGTCTGCAACTGATCCAGAAGATGGAGACTTAAAAAATAAGGTTCAGATTACAAATAATGGCGGTTTTGATAATAGTAAAGTTGGTTCTTATGTTATTTCGTTTAGCGTAACGGACAATGGCGGTGCTACTGCAACAGCATCTGCCGCAGTAACTGTTACTAAGAAGCCAACGCCACCGACCCCACCAGCTCCTGCGCCAGAACCGGAGTCAACTCCAACTCCTGTTCCAGAACCTGAGTCCGCTCCAGCTCCTTCACAGCCGGAGCAACCGGAAGCTAAGCGCGTTATTAAGCATCTTCCTCAAACTGGCTCTTCAGTAGCTACGGTAATAAATTATTTGTTTGCATTTGTGACTGCAGGAATTTTTGCACTTGTAGAAGCTAGAAAATCACTTCGCAGATATTCCAAACATGCTCGCAAAAACTAGCTCTAAAAAAGTGTAAAACTAGCGCAGCAAAAACATTACTACCCAATGTGCGCAATTGGGGAAACAAGCTCGGTTCCCGAAGCGTCTCTTCGCATGTCTGGCTTAGGTAGCTCCACGCGACTTCCTCTATCTGTTACTGCATGCAGTGGATAATACCCAACGTATGCATGAATAAGAGTATTTTGCCCCTTAAGGAATCGTTGCGAGCGCACGCCGCCAGTTCCGCGGCCCTTTGTTGGGTACATGTCGAAAGGTGTAAGTTTTGCAGCACCGTTTTCTGTTCCAGGAAGAGCATCGCTGTCGCCAGCAACTGTGAATACTACTGTTCCTGTAGCGCAGAATAGTCCATTTTCGCCTTCTTCATAATGCCATTCAATGTCTTGCTCTGGCACTACTGCAAAGCTTGCAACTTTTGCACCTTCAGCTAGGCGAATTCCAGCCATTCCTCCTGCTGTACGTCCTTGTGGACGAACTTGTTTTGCGTCGAAGGTAAGAAGTGACGAATCTGTGCTAATAAACACAAGTCTGTCATTGTCTTTAGCTGGGGCTGCGGCAATAACAGCATCGTCATCTTTCAAATCAATTATGCTCCACGAGTCCATAGTTGTTGGAGCTTCGCAGTTCCAACGTTTTACTACGCCGTTTATAGTTCCAATCGCAAGTGGGGTAGGAGATTCGGAATTTTCTAATACTATTGCTGTAACTACACGTTCTCCTCTTACTGGATCTGTGCTTTGTGTAGATGTTAACAATTCTTGTGCTTTTACGCCTTTGGTTAATTCAGAAGTTTTTCCTTCTTCGTAGTTTATCTGCGGTAAATCAGCAACATGCGCTAATACTAGGCGTCCAGCGGAAGTAATAAGAGCGTAGCTTGCTCGAGTTGTTGTTTTAAACATTGTTGAGCAAGGAGTGTTAAAAACGTTTTCGTTGTGAGACTTCCAGCGTTCGAATGTTTCTACGTCGGTTCTCGCAATGAAACCGGAAGCACTTAATGCAACTGCACAAGGTTCGTCGCTTAATTGCAAAGCTGCGTAAGCTGCATCATTCTCTCCAGATTTACGTGCAGCGTTAGCGGCAGCAGCCAAGTCTGCTTGAGTTGAAGTAAGTTTATTAGCGGATTGTACTGCTTTAATTGCAACGTCTTCGCTATCTTTGCTAATGCTTGTTTCAACAGGAACAAAACTGCCGTCTTCGTTTTCGTCTAGAAGAATTGTTCTTCGTGGAGTATCCCACTGTTTAACAGCAGAATCCATATCTGCTATTACTACTCGGTCAAGTTTTGCGTCAGAGCTTAAGATTTGATTAAGTTCGTCAATTTTTTTAAGTAAATCGTCGCGTTCTGCTTCAAGCTCAATTCGGCTCATTTTTGTAAGTCTGCGAAGGCGCAAATCAAGAATATATTGTGCTTGAATTTCGTCAAGATCAAAAACTTTGATTAACTTGGTTTTTGCACTATCCGCGTCTTCAGAAGATCGAATAACTTGAATAACCTCATCAATATCAAGCAGGGCAAGTAGCAAGCCGTCAACTAAGTGTAGACGCTCTTGTGCTTTCGTACGCCTAAACTCACTGCGTCTTCTAACAACTGTTCTGCGGTGTGCAATCCAAACGTCTAAAAGCTCACGCAATCCCATTGTGTGTGGTCTTCCGTCAACTAATGCAACATTGTTAATGGTGAAGCTTTCTTGAAGAGGAGTGTGCTTAAAAAGTTGCGCAAGAACTGCGTTAGGGTCAAAGCCTGTTTTTATTTCAATAACAAGACGAGTGCCGTTGTGTCGGTCGGTTAAATCAATAGCACCCGAAATTCCATCGAGTTTACGAGCTTTAACACCTTGAGAAATACGCTCAAGAACACGCTCAGGTCCAACCATAAACGGAAGCTCGGTAACAATAATCGCTTTTTTGCGAGCGGTAATATTTTCAATATGCGTTGTGGAACGCGTTGTAAACGCTCCGCGACCAGTTTCGTAAGCTTCACGAATACCGCTTCTGCCAATAATAATTCCTCCGCCCGGCCAGTCTGGTCCTGGAACGAGTTTCATAAGATCGTCCAATGTGGCTTCAGGATGTTTCATAACATATTTTGCTGCAGAAACTACTTCGCCTAAATTATGCGTTGCCATGTTTGTTGCCATGCCAACAGCAATGCCGGAAGCTCCGTTTACAAGAAGATTTGGAATAGCAGATGGCAGTACAGTAGGCTCTTTAAGCTTGTTGTCGTAGTTTGGCGCAAAATCAACAGTATCTTCGTTAATATCCGCGTTCATTCCAAGAGCTGCAGGAGCTAAACGTGCTTCCGTGTAGCGGGAAGCTGCAGGGCCGTCGTCAAGAGAACCAAAGTTACCGTGTCCGTCAACAAGAGGTAAACGTAGTGAGAACGACTGTGCTAATCGAACCATTGCCTCATAAATAGCAGAATCGCCGTGAGGATGCAGCTTACCCATTACTTCACCAACAACGCGAGCAGACTTCATGTAAGCGTGATCAGGGCTTAAATTCATGTTGCCCATTTGGTAAATGATGCGTCGCTGGACAGGCTTCATGCCGTCTCTTGCATCTGGAAGAGCACGCGCGTAAATAACAGAATAAGCGTATTCAAGGAATGATTTGCTCATTTCTTCATTCAATGGTGTTTCAACAATATGCTCTTTGACTTTTCTTGGGTCGAAAGCTTGTTGTGTTGAGTGACGGCGTGAAGGCATATCTAGAACTCCTTGAATGACATTACGGCTCTCAATGTTACCAATTTCTATGCACAAACTGTAAGTATTTTCTTAATATTGTTAATAAAAGTAGGTTTATTTGCTGAATATTTGTTACTAATTTAGTATTTTTTATTTTGCTAGAATGATTTTGCTCTCTCAGTATTAGCTCTTAGTAGTGGCTAGCAGTAGTAGATTGTGGTTCTATATAAGTGGTTCAATAGTGTATATGAGTGTTGATGTGCCATCTAAAAAAGAATTGCTGCAGTTTGTAGGCAATATTACTTATGGAGATTTTTCCAGCTCAAGTTTGCAAGATTATTCGCATGATTCTTGCTATGAGCAAAGCAGCGGAGCTTTCCATCTTTCATCAGTTTTACCAGCTTTAAGCGATGCAATTGGCGCTCCTATAAGTACTAAAGTGCATGAAAATCCAGCTTTTTTGCGCGAAAGTCTTGGTTTTCCTAAAGTAAAATCTGCAATTGTTGTTTTAGTTGATGGATTGGGATACTGGAATATTCTAATGCGTCAAGGTCATGCGCCATATTTGCGTTCTCTTTTAAATGAGCCTAAAAATCAGCGTCCTATTAAATCTTGTATTCCAAGCACAACTGTTGCTGCAATGGCAACGTTTGGCACAGGCACATGCCCAGGTCTTACTTGCATGACTGGCTATACTCAAAAAAATGCTCAAACTGGAAAGCTTGCTCAACTTATTCAATTTAAGGATGCTCCAAATCCTCTGGAATTGCAGCAGCAGCCAACAGTGTTTGAAAGCTTAGTTTCTAAAGGTTTTCGTGCAGATAGTATTAGTTTGCCTAAGTTTGAAAATTCCCCACTTACTCAAGCTGCTTTTCGTGGAGCTACTTATATTACTGCTGGAACTCCTAGAGCTAGAATCATGAAAGCTGCTAATACTACTAAAACTCCGGGATTAACTTATTTGTATTTAAGAGATACGGATAAGGTTGGGCATAATTATGGATGGGATTCCGAGCATTGGGTTGCCGCTTTTGAGCAGGTTGATTCGCAGTTGCGTTTGTTGCAGCGAAATTGTGCTAAAGGCACTTTGATTGTTATTACTGCCGACCACGGTATGATTCAGTCTGACCCTAACTCTCGTATTGATATTGCTAAAAGTGAAGAGTTAATGCGCGGAGTTGAACTGGTTGGTGGAGAACCTCGCTCTGTTATGCTTTATGCAAATAAAAACACTAATCCCGAAGATATTATTGAAAGATGGCGCAAAATTATTGGTGAAAATGCGCTTATTCGCAGCAAAAAGCAAGCTATTTTAGACGGTGTTTTTGGCAAGGTTGACCCGCGCGCAGAATCTGTTCTTGGCGACGTTCTAGTTCAGGCTCGTAACGCTTTTACTATTGTCGATTCTAGAACTCAAACAGAAAAAGCTATGAGCTTACCAAGTGTTCACGGGTCAATGACTCACATGGAAATGGATATTCCATGTCTTATTGATTTAGTGTGAATTTTTTAGCGTAAATTTCGTAGTGAAAAATTCACACTAAGATCAAAAGAATCAGCCTTCGCCGAATAAAATCTCGTCCCAGCTTGGAACTGCAGCTCTTCCACTTCGTCTCTTGTTGTTATTGTGATCTGCATGATCTAAAGAGTTTTTCTTAGCAGAATCAGACTCTTGATTAGTGTCAAACTCAGCTTCATGATTTGTAGAAGTGGTATTCAAAGATTTTGCAGCATCAGAATTTACTTTTTCTGCGTTTTCAGATACTTCAACTATTTTTGCTTTCTCGGCTTTTTCGGTTTGCTTTACTTTGTCTGCCAAAGATTTTTGTGCTTCACTCGAGTCGTAAGAAAGAATACTAGATGATGCATCTTGATTTTCATCATAATCTGACTGTATAAGCGAAGGTTGCTGAGCTCTGCTGCTATTTGATAGCACGTTTTCGGCTAATTCATTTGAAGAATCTGCGATTTTCCTAGTTTTTGCGCGCTTATGCTCTTGCTTAGAATCAGAACTATCAGAAATATCCGAACTATTCGAATCAAGTTCAGAAAGCTTATCACTATTTCTAAGCTCCCATTGTGAAACAGCGCGTTCAATTCTTGCTGAACGAATTGAATTTCCCGGCAACTCTTCTGTTGAAAATGGGAAGTTTATGCTTACAGTGTCACGATACATTCCGCCGTATTGCGCCTGCTTAGCTGCATCATTACCATTTGCGTCTTCGCCAAGAAGTAAACGAGAAGATGGATTAGCGCATGTTACTGAGTTGTCATGCATATTCCATGTCCACTCAGCTTTAATAGTTCGTGTTGCAGTTTTGAAAGTAGCGCTAATAAGCCACGGCTCTAAGCCTCGGCGTGTCGCGCGCCATTGAACTGTTTCCATACCAATATGAGCTTTGGCAAGAGTTCGCTCTATTAAATCTGCAAGTGTGCGCATATTGCTTTGTTTTGGTGCAGGAACAAGCAGGAATTGCTCAATAGCGTACTGTTTTTCTGTTTCTACTCCAGCAGAAAATCGCCTTACTTGTGCCTCGCTTACGTTATAACGCTTAGCAACGTGGCTTGGATCAACTCCAGCGCGAATTAAAGCCTGAATCTGCGAAATAGGCAGGGTAGCGTTCGACGATGATGCAGATACGTTATTATCTGCCGAATTATTATCGCTATGCTTTTTAGTAATCTTTTGTGATTCAGCGATAGCGTGTTCCAGCGTGTCGTCCACTTTAATGCTTAACGGCGTGTTTTCAAAAATAAAAATCAAATTGCCGTCTGCATCAACATGGTCAAAACTCGCCTCTTTTGGCGGATTTTCAAGCATTGTGCACCACTTTCTTCGCTTTTAACAATACTATGTATATACTTTAGTCCATACACTGCATTCTTTACCATTCTATATAAGATAAAATGTGTGTATTATATGCGGGGTGGCATTAATGTATGCTATGCGCGTAGGTAGCTTAAAACGAAAGGACCATAATGGCACAGGATTATGATTCTCCTCGTAGTAAAGATGAGGACGAAGAGTCGTTGGAAGCTTTGAGCAAAAGCTCTCAAAATTCCAGCAGCGACATTGACGATGACGAGAATGCTATTGCTGAAGACTACGAGTTACCAGGTGCTGATTTAAGCAATGAAGATGCGTCTGTAACTGTTATTCCTATGCAAGGTGATGAATTTATTTGTTCTGAATGTTTCCTTGTAAAGCATCGTAGTCAATTAGCAGAAACTACGGCTGATGGACAGCCTGTTTGCAAGGAGTGCGCAGCTTAAATGGCATACGACGAGACCTACACTGGCCCCGAGCAGGTTGAGGTATTAATTCAGTATCTCGATGGCGAATCCTCCACCATGCAGCCGCTTTGCTATGCGCATGCTGGCGATGCTGGTGCAGACTTGCGTACTACTGAGGATATTACTTTGCGTCCATTTGAACGTGCTTTAGTTCCGACTGGGGTTGCTATTGCTTTGCCAGCAGGATATGTTGCTTTGGTTCATCCTCGTTCTGGTCTTGCCGCAAAACAGGGCGTAACTGTGTTGAATGCTCCTGGAACGGTTGACGCTGGGTATCGTGGCGAAATTAAAGTGCCGCTTATTAATTTAGATCCAGAAAATACCGTGAAATTTAATCGCGGCGATCGTATTGCTCAATTGGTTATACAGCGTTATGTAGAAGCACAATTTATTCCAGCAACACAATTGCCTGGTTCTGATCGTTCAAATAAAGGCTTTGGATCAACCGGAGTACAATAATTTTTTAGTAAATCCGACCAGTTTTAGCGCTGAGTCGGATTTATTGTATTATTTGACAATTTTGTAGAGCATAACGCATTTTTGCGGGTAGGATAGTAGACAATACAGGAGGTGTGCTGCGATGGGTGAACTTCAAGATGATGTAAAAGGCGCTCATAGGCTTGGATGCGAAATCAGTGAGGATTCTCGTAACCCATTGCTGCCAATATTAAACATGTGCAAGTGGCATCATCCCGATGAAGACATGACTATTCTTCATCGTGCCTACGCCCGCGCAGTAAAACAGCATACAGGTCAGCGTCGTAAATCAGGCGAGCCTTATATTATTCATCCTCTTGCAGTTGCGCAGATTCTTGCAGATCTTGGCATGGGTCCGATTGTTGTTGCGGCAGGATTATTGCACGACACTGTTGAAGACACTGATTACACGTTAGAAGAATGTCGTGCAGAATTTGGTGACACTGTAGCCGGATTAGTTGATGGTGTTACAAAAATCTCCAAGATGGAGTATGGCGAAAGCGCACAAGCTGAAACAATTCGAAAAATGGTTGTTGCTATGAGCCGAGATGTACGAGTGCTTGTTGTAAAACTTGCAGATCGTCTTCATAATGCAAGAACCTGGAGATATGTTAAGCCATCAAGTTCTCACAAAAAAGCTCGAGAAACTCTTGACGTGTATGCTCCTCTTGCAAACCGTCTTGGTATGAATGCTATTAAAACTGAACTTGAAGAACTTAGCTTCAAAGTACTTTATGCAAAAATTTATAACGAAATTGTTGTACTTGTTGCTCGTAGAGCTGGTCAGCGCGAAGTTTATTTGCGTCAAATTCTTGAAGAAATCAACGAAGATTTAGCAGTTCAACACATAGAAGCATCCGTAAAGGGTCGTCCAAAAGATTATTTCTCGATTTATCAAAAAATGATTGTTCGCGGTCATGATTTTGAGAATATTTACGATCTTGTTGGCGTTAGAATTATTGTTGACTCTATTCGAGACTGCTATGCCGCATTAGGAGCGGTTCATGCGCGTTGGAGCCCTGTTCCAGGACGTTTTAAGGACTATATTGCAACTCCTAAACTAAATATGTATCAGAGCTTACATACTACTGTTGTTGGCCCTGGTGGAAAGCCTGTAGAAATTCAGATTCGTACTTGGGATATGCATAGGCGAGCTGAATTTGGTATTGCTGCACACTGGAAGTACAAGGCAAATGGTCAGGCTGGTAGAGCTTTAAGTAAGCCAGACAGAGATGACCGTAAGCGTGAAGGTGAGCTTGAAGAGCGTAAAGAGCTTAGTGAGGCAGATAATCTTAAGTGGATTCAGCAGCTTGCTGATTGGACTAGTGAAACGCCTGATTCTGATGAGTTCTTAGGTTCATTAAAGCAAGATCTTGGAGCTTCTGAAGTTTACGTGTTTACTCCAAAGGGAAGCATTGTTGCTCTTCCTCAGGATGCAACGCCTGTTGATTTCGCTTATTCGGTTCACACTGAAGTCGGTCACCGAATGATGGGCGCAAGAGTGAACGGAAGATTAGTTCCTTTGGACACTAAGCTTACAAATGGTGACACGGTTGAAGTTCTTACTTCAAAGTCAGATACCGCCGGACCATCTCGTGATTGGCTGAGTTTTGTCAAAAGTCCTCGTGCTCGAAATAAGATTCGTCAGTGGTTTAGCAAAGAACGTCGCTCTGAAGCCATTGAAGAGGGCAAGGACGAGCTAACTCGTGCTATGCGTAAACGTAACTTGCCTTTAACCACTTTGATGACACAGCAGGCTTTAATTGGCGTTGCGGATGAACTTAATTTGCCAGCTAATGTTGAATCATTGTACGCGGCGATTGGCGAAGGACAAGTTTCTACGCAAAATGTTATTTCTAGACTTGTTAAAGATGCTGGTGCCGATGAGGTTGCAGAAGAAGTAGAGCAGGAAGCGTTACCTCTTAAGAATGTAGAGCGCAATAGAAAATCTAATGGTGCTTTAGGTGTTTCCGTTAAGGGTGTTGGAGACGTTTGGGTAAAGCTTGCAAGATGTTGTATGCCTGTTCCAGGAGATAACATCATTGGTTTTATTACTAGAAATCAAGGCGTGTCTGTGCATCGAACTGACTGCCAGAATATGCTTGATTTACAAAAAACTCAGCCTGAACGAGTTATTCCTGTTCAATGGACCAGCGATAAAGGTTTGTTCTTAGTAAAGGTTCAGGTTGAAGCTTTGGATAGGCAACACTTGCTATCTGATGTTACTCGCGTACTTTCGGATCATGGCGTAAATATTCTTTCCGGAACTATTGCCACTGGAGATGATCGTGTTGCAACAAGCCAGTTTACGTTTGAAATGGCAGACCCTCAGCATCTGAACACGCTTTTAGCTGCTATTCGTAAGATTGAAGGCGTTTTTGACGTTTATCGTATTACTGGTGCGAAAGATAGCGCTGAGCCTCGTTTGCGTAAAATGGAGCGCGGAGACTTATAAATAAAAGATAAAATAAAATAAAATAAGATAAGATAAAAATAAGAAGGACGTCCAGCTTTGGAACGTCCTTCTTTATTAATCGCACATTTTGAATGTGCATCCGTCTAATTTCAGGCGGTAACAGCCTTCTTCAACAAGGAACCAGCGGAGATACGTACACCGTAAGAAGCTGGAATCTTGATGGTTTCGCCGGTACGAGGGTTGCGGCCAGTGCGCTCAGCGCGCTTTACGCGCTCTGCGGAGAACAGACCAGTGAGCTTCAAACCTTCACCAGACTGCAAAGCCTCAACGAACACATCCTGGAATGCGTTGACGGCGGCCTCGGCCTGTGCCTTGGTCAGGTTGGACTTCTGTGCGATCTTAGAAACGAGATCAGACTTGTTGTATGCCATGCAGCATCCTTTGGGTCAAGGGCCTTCTTTGCAAAGGCCACGTTCATTCTCGATACTAATACATTTTCCCTACAAATGTGGCCTTTTTTAGCATTTTTTTCAATAATTTTATGTATTTTTTTATAAAAAACTCATTCTGAATAGTCTTATTGCGATTTTTTGATAGAAAAATACACAAAAGTTGAGCAATTAAGCCATTTATACTAGCTCACGGCTGCTAAGCCAATTCATAGCAAAAGCGCCAATAGGAATTCTTAGCCAGTAGAACATAAGCCTATAAAGCAAGGTTGCAGATAATGCAATAGTAGGTGGAACTCCAACAGACGTAAACGCAAAAGTAAGAGAAGCTTCAACCGCGCCTAAGCCGCCAGGAGTTGGTATTGCGGATCCTGCAGTGTTTGCAAGAATGAACAAAAGTATTGTTTCCCAAGGGTTCGCATAGTAGCCAAACGCAAGTAAAGCAACCCAATATCCCAGTCCAATGCAAGCAACCAATACAATCGCTCCAAAAGATCCTCCAATAAGCTGAAGAGGGTGCGAAACAAGCTCTTTAACCTGTCTGCCATAATCAGACAGTATTGGAAGATAATGCTTGCGAATAATTTTACGAGCCTTAGGAATGGCCATTAAAGTGCATATTAACAAGGTTATTACGCCAATAACTGTAATAAGCATGTGCGTTGGAATCATTCCAGAAAGCACATTCTTTCCAGTAAAAATACCAATAACAAGAAGAACAATAGTTGTTATTAAAGCTTGAATAAGCCATACTGCGCTAGTTATAGCAGTAGCTTGAGTTGAATTGTAGCCATTCTTTTTCAATAATTGCATATTGACAAAAGCAGGGCCAACGCCTGCAGGCATAGAAACTGCTGTAAAACCTGATGCTGCTTGAGAAGCAAACAAAACCGTAGAAGACGGTTTTTGATCATCCATAAACGATCCTAAAGTAATTGCAGAGCCAACCCAAGCAAACATACTGAAAATAAAGCAAAGCAAAACCATCAGATTATTAGCATGCTTCAATGCTGCAAATACTTCCTGAGGATGCCATTGTGTTGCAATAACAGCAATAGCAATAATTGCTAGAACAAGGCTCACAAAGAATCGAATATTAAAACGTGCTAATCGCACTGTATCGTAGTCTTCCTCATCAGTATGCAGTGCGACTGTCTGGCTTAGCTTATTGCAAAGATGCTCAAAAACTTTCTTATTCCAAGAAGGAAGAGAACGTGTTGATGCAGGAATAGCAGCTTTTTGCATAAAAGGAAGTATTTCTGCAAGCTTGTCTGCACCCCAAGCGTTAAGAGCGGCTTTGATTGAAGTTTCAATATCTGTGCATGCAGCAATAAGAGTTAATAATTGAACTTTATCTAAAGCAATATTTGTTGAATCGCTGGCAACATCGCCATTTTGCCATCCTGCAATAACAGGAGTTCCATCCTCTAAACGTGCAATAGTTTCTGGAGTAATTCTTCTATGCGTAATTCCTCGCATATTTGCAGCGTCAACGTATCGCATAAGTTTTGCCGCATCTTCAACAGTTAGAGTGTTCAAATTACAAGGAAGTAAAGCATTTGCTGCGTGAAAAACCATGATTGATGATTTATCGCTGTCAGATACTCCGTAAACATTAGCAGTTGGCAAATGAAGATTTCTCAATACAAGAAGCATCGAAAGATGATGGTGCACGGAATGTCTTGCTGAACGGTCACGTCGAGTTGGAATGTCAATTAAACGCACCCACTGCCACAGCTGATTCAAATATCCAGGTAAATGCACTTGATTGTCTAAAACTGAAATAACATAGTGCATTCCGTGAATATCAGTTGCGTCATAAAGTCTTGAATTTTCGATTAAATCGTCATCCAAGCTTGAGCGTAACACTCCAGTATGGTCAGCCTGCTGAGTTCTGCGAGTAAGCTGAGTGAGATTATCTATACCAATATTTTTAAGCGCAATAACGATGTCATCACCCCAAGCGCCTTTACTGCTCGTACCTTTAGCAAATCTTATTAATGTTCCAATAGTTCTTCCTACGCAGCAAGAAATAAGTGCTGCAGGGTAGGAGTCCCATGAAGAAAATAGCAGTATTGCAGAAACAATAAACAGAGCATTCCAGCCCCACATTACATGCTTATATTCTTTACGCGGGCCACTTACTGTAAGAAACGCAACCAGAACAGCGTACATGTCTGGCAATAATTCTGTTACTGAATTTGTGGGTTGAGAATGCAATGCAGAAAGCAGGGGCAAATTGTGTGTAGAAGCAATAGCGTCAGAGAGCAGCCATATTGAGCCGTAGCTTACAAACAGCGTAATAACAGAAATAGCAGTATCAATCCAACGCTTTTGTGCAGCCATAAAAGCAATTACTTCTGCAACAACAATAAGCGTTAAACCCTGCTGTATTAACGCGCATGGAATTCCAGTAACAGTAAGACCAATGATTTTACTAGCGCTACGGGCATCAATTTCCACGCCGACTGTTGTTGCAGAAAGCCACATTGCTGACAAAACTGTAAGTACGGCAACAGCAATAGCTGAAAGTGCGTACAGCAAATCAGCCCAATTTCTCACTAAACTTGGCTGAGTGTCTTCAATAACAAGATTTGGATTTATGCGAGATTGCATTGTTCTTACCGTTTACTTATTGAATAAAATCCACCAATCGTGAAGCAAAACCAGTGTAAGAAGCAGGAGTCAAGGACTTTAATCTGCAAGCTGTAGCCTCGTCAAACTCGCGAGAAGAAATAAAATCTTCAACATCCTTTTGAGAAATATGATGTCCTCGCATAAGCTCTTTAACCTGCTCATAAGGACGCTCCATTCCAGGAACTCCCGCAATTTCTTCAGCACGCATAGCGGTTTGAATTGGCTCGCCAAGAACTTCCCAATTAGCATCCAATTCTTTAAGAATAAAATCAGAATTAGGGTGAATAGAATTAAGTCCGCCCAAAAGATTGTTAAGAGCTAAAAGAGCGTAGCCAAAAGCAGAACCGATATTTCTCTGAGTTGTAGAATCTGTAAGATCCCTCTGCCAACGGCTTTCTGTAAGAGTTGCGCAAAGGGTATCAAACAGAGAGCAAGAAATCTCAAGATTAGCTTCAGCGTTCTCAAAGCGAATAGGATTCACCTTATGAGGCATAGTAGAAGATCCAGTAGCACCTTTTACAGGAACTTGAACAAAAATGCCTCGAGAAATATACATCCAAACATCAACAGCAAGATTGTGCAAAATATGGTTAGTGTGGCTTACTGTGCTATAAAGTTCAGCCTGCCAGTCGTGACTTTCAATTTGTGTTGTTAATGGATTCCATTGAAGAGACATGCGATTTTCAACAAACTCTTTAGAAACGCCAATCCAATCAACATTAGGGAATGCTGCTAAATGAGCGCCAAAAGTACCAGTAGCACCATTAATTTTGCCCAAATATTCCTGATTGTCGAGATGCTTAATCTGACGCTTCAAACGGTATGCAAAAACAGCCAATTCTTTACCCAAAGTTGTTGGAGTAGCAGGCTGACCATGCGTCAAAGAAAGCATTGGCAAGTCGCGATACTTTTGAGCATTGCTCACTAAATATTCAACAATTGCTTCCAAATTCGGCCTGTAAACATTCAAAACCGCATTTTTTACGCAACGAGCAATAGAAAGATTGTTAATATCTTCACTTGTGCACGAAAAATGAACCAACGTTTTAAGATTAGACAGCTGAGTTTTGTGACCTAACTTCTTTTCGGCCTCATCTAAAGCGTCATCAATGTAGTATTCAACAGCTTTAACATCGTGATGCGTAACAGCCTCATGAGCAGCATGACGAGCAATTCCTTCAGCGTCGAAATCTTCAGGAATATTGCGCAAATACTCACATTCTTCATTCGTTAAAGGATTGACACCATTAACAATAGGCTTCCAATTATTGCCCTCATATCCGTTTGCAAGAAGAATCATCCACTCAACTTCAACACGCATGCGCTCGCGGTTTAATGCAGGTTCACTTAAGTATTCAACAAGTGCTGAAGTTTGATTATGGTAACGACCGTCTAAAGGAGTTAGAGCTATTGCAGGAGAAATATCAGTAAGCTTCATACTTGCAAGGTTACATCATGCTGTGAATTAGGCAGTTAGATAAATTATATTAACTAATGCATTATGCCTTGCCATAGGGTAGTGCTTTCTAACTTTCCGTTGATAATACTGTTAAAATGCTGATTATGCATAATCACATTTTTAGAGCCTAATTGCAGAGCGTCATCGTAGGCAGCTTTATGATAATGCATGTCATGAGTTAAAGTTCCTTCTTCAGGCACATCGTTTACAAATATTCCGTCTTTACTAAATTTTTGATTAGAATATTTCCTTCCAGAAAAACGCGTTACTCCAGGAGGCAAAGGTTTTTGAGTTTCTTTAACATGCGTTGCTTTGCCGTGAATAGTAATCCAATTACTGCGGCGAGGATTTTCCTTACCGTCTAGAGATGGAACAAGCTCATCTTCCATTTCAATACTCGTAACCCAAGTGCGTTTTGCAATAGGATGATTTGCAATAGGAGAGCCTGCAGTTACTACATGCTGTATGTTGTACTGTTTTGAATAATCGCTTGCAATACTTGCAGCAACAATACCGCCTTGCGAATGACCAACTAACACAACAGGATCTTTAGGCTTAATCCCAGATTTTTTCATTGCTTCAACAACCATTCTTGTACTATCTGCTTGCTTTCTAGCTAAAGGAGTATGACTCATTACCTCAGCATTCTGCTCCCATCCAAACGGTGAATGAGCCTTACCGTCTGTTCCAGGTATTACAACTAGCCATGATGTTTTTCCGTCCGCTTTTTTGAAGCGTGAAATAGCAATAGTTGCGGCATCTGGATTAACAAGTGGAGGGCGAACTCCCAAATTTCCGCTGCCAAGCTCAGCTAAATTATCGAGAGTTTCGCTCAAATTTCTTCCAGGTTTAGGAAGAACAAAAGCTGGTTTTCTCCATGGTTCGTTAATTTTAGTAACAGTTAGATTATTACCTTGCTTTTTGTTATTTAACTGTGCTGTAAAAAGGCTTAGCGCTCCAGAAACAAACGGAACTGAAGAAACTGTTTTGCTTGAATTATCAATATGCTTATTTGCGTACTTTAAGAAATTAAGCGACTTATTTCGATACGTTTTTGTCATTCGATTATTTCTTTTACTTTGCGCTGCTCCTAAAATAGACAGAGGTATGCCTGTAATTGGGTTTATTAGTAGATTTTGAGAAAGGCCTCGAATAGTTCCTTGCTGAATTTTGCGAGTTTTGTGAGCCCATTTCCCAACATTTTTAAGACCTGTGTGGTTATTAGCATCGCTAGACGCTGAAGAGAGTGCTGAAATAAAAAATGGTAAGGATGTTATAGGAAAAATTGCTGTAAGAAGCGCAATTCCATTATCAAATTGCTCTTTTGCTTTCTGCTCAGCTTCCTCGTAAATGCCGCTTGCTCTAATAATAAGAGCTGCCAACTGCTCTAAATTTTGAGACATATTTTGACATTTAGACGCATAAACATTGCACATACTTGGAGTTAGAAAACTTTGAGAAGCGTTTATAGTAAAAGGCGATGAAGGGTTGTAAGAAGCTGATAAATTATTAAAAGCCGAAGTTTGATTAGAAATAACCATTGCAGCATGCTGCCAAGAAGCACTTAACATTGACATTTCATGCGCAAGATTGCTTAGTTTTCTAGATACACTGCAGTACGCTTCGCTTTGCGCAACAGTAAGAGGCATTCCGCCCGAAACAGAAGATTGAACTTTCCAAGGCATATTACATTCCTCCTCTAATTTCGTAGAGTGAATATGCTTGGCTAGCAATATTGCTCATGCTATGGCGAAAATACTGGGCAGCAATACCTTGCCATTCGTTTAATTCGCTCGCTGAGGCTGCAGCAAGAATGTTTCTTGCGCACTGTTCAGTGCGCTGAATAAGCCATTTCCATTCGTAATATGTGTGCATAATTAAGTATTAAACACACTTGATAAATTAAAGTCACCAAAAAGTAGGCATTGTGGATAAAAGCTATAAGCAATTACCAAGGCTTATTTGCACCGTCTGAACTCGTTGTGCGTTTAGTCGTTTTTTCTTTTCCGTTTTGATTATCTTGATCTTCTTGATCTTGTTGATCTTTAGGATTTACCTTATTGTTCTGCTTAAGCAAGTCTTCTACTTTATTTTTTTGTGTATTGTTAAGTTTAGGCTTGCTTGATTCAGTCTGATTCTTATTTTCTTCGCTCTTACTAGAGTTTTTTAGTTGTTTACTCTTAGACGCAGGAGATTTAGTATTATTTTTACCGTTCTTTTGCTTAAGGCTCTCAGTAAACTTTCGTGAAATTTCAGAATTGTGCTCAATATTTTCGCTAAGTTTTGGTAATAAAAGTATTTGCTGAGATTTAGCGTCACTAAATTGTGCGTCAGTCTGCTGCTGTTGTGTAACCAATATATCTTTGTCACTGTAAATATTTTTAGCAGATTTCATATTTGCAATAAGACTGTTTGTTGCAGCATTATACGCATATTGCGCACGCCAATTAGTAATCGCATAGTATGCTGCGAATAACGCAATAATAAGAAATATAATAGAAATAACTCGAATAATATTTCGTTTAGATATGCGCATCATACTAATTTCCTTGATGTAATAAACCAAACAACTAATTCCCATATAAGCAAAACAGCAGCAATTGTGGCAAATGGCCAAATAATTGGTTCTGGACGCAAGCGTGGTTTCGCTGTTTCATTCATACGCCACTGATGAGAAAGTATTGGCTTTGCTTCACTTCCTAAAGCGTGATTTAAAGAAGAATGAATATACTTTCCACTAAGCTCATCCGCAATATTTCGCAAGTTTTTTTCATCAAGTTTTGAAATGCCAGGTTTTCCAGTAGATGGATCTTTAACCCATTGTATTGAAGAACTTAAATTGGAATCTTCTTCTGATTTTCCTTGCAAATCTTCCTCAGAAGCGTAATCGTCAATACTTAATTTTGTACTTTTAAGCGGTATTTTTGCACCTTTAGACGAGCCAATACCAATAACAAAAGCGTGAGTAATATAAGCTCGTAAAGATGAGAATGTTCTACGCTTTCGTTGAGTTGTTTCTTCGCCATCACTAAGAACATACAGCACTGTTGTGTCGTCTGGATGAGCGTCATGAATAGCTTTTGCTGTGAGCAAAGTCTGATCTATTGGAGCGTCCAGGCTTGTTCCCGTAGCAATACTTGTAGGCTCTGTAAGTAAGGTGGTTATCCAATTATCAACCGCTTTTGCATCAGGAGTTAAAGGCACATCGACAGACGTGGATGCTCCAAAAGAAATAGCTGCAAAACTCGCATTTGCATAAGACTTAGTTATTTGCTTAACAATAGCGCGAGCTGCATCAATACGCTCAATATTGGCCTTATTATCATAATTTGCATCTTTGGCTCGCATTGATCCTGTAATATCAACTGCAATGATTACGTTAGTTGCGTTTACAGCACGTTGCATAGTTGCGCGCATAATACTAGGGGATAGTATGCAGATTACGAGCATTGCGCAAATAGCTATTCTTCGCAATCTCATTGCTAAAGTTTCGTTTGTTAGTGCCAATTTTCTTCTTAAAGGCATGATTTCAAAAAACATTGCAACAAGAACAATAAGTACGGCTATAATCGCAACAATCCAACCATAAGATGGAGCGAGAACCAGTTGACCTGCTTTAGCAGTGTCATCTGCCACAATTTTGCCATATGAGAAATTGAGAGCCGCGGCTGAAAATAGTGTTGATATCATCTCTTAATCCTCTTTGCAATAGCCAACCACACAACAACGCTTACAACGCTAATAAGCACCCATATTCCAGGATCGTCGCTAAACGCTGATTGCGTTGTGCCTTGAGGAATAACTGAGTGACGTTTTTCAATTTCTCTTACAAGATTAAGAACAGAATCAGTATTTCGTTGAGTTAAGAATATTCCGCCATGAGATTCAATAAGATTCTTCATGTCTACAGTTGTATCTTCATTCTCATTCTGTTTAGCGCCTGAATATAAGCCGTCAACAGTTATATTTGCTTGCTTAGTCAAATCTAAAGCTTGCTTTAACGAGTAAGTTGGATTTCCTGAAACAACATTATCTGTTGCAAGAACAATTGATGCACTTCTGTTAAAACGACTTTGAGATTTACTAGAATTATGAGCATTGCCATAAATAAAACCAGGAAGCATTGCAGCGCAACTAACTAAGCCATCTCCAATAAGAGAAGTTGCATTTTTTCTATTTTGTGTGCCTTCAAGCCAATCAGAAATTTCCTGATATTGGCGCTGCTGCAAATTGTCAATCTTATTTTGAGACTGAACCCCTCCAAGCAAATTAGCAGCATACTGCAGCTGCTTTTTAGCTAGACGATAATCATCTGTTAAAGGAAAAACTGTTCTAGAAGTGGAATTAAAAATACTTAAACCTATTCGTTCGCCTTGGAAATGCTCAATAAAATTAAGATAAGCAAGAATAACTTCGCGATCGTACGGCAATGCAGAGCCGGAAACATCCAGACACAAAACAATATCTCTAGAACTTATTTGTTCATCCGCATTAAACACTCGAGAAGGCCTAGAGGCAGTTGCAAGTGATCCTAATAAAGACAAAACCAACATTGCTGTTGCAAATCTTTTAAGCCTTCTCCACATATACCATGAGTGACTTGCTAAAGATCCTTGCAAATCTTCATCAAAAGTAAAAGTGTAGAATTTTTGATTCAGATTGTGGTGATGCTTCTGATACTGCTTTTTAAGAATATGCTGACGAATAACGTCTCCAATAATCAAAACAGCAAAAATAACTAAGCAAACTAGTATTCCTGCAGCAAAAATTAAAGGCCACTTAAAACGCCAAGGCCACAAAGTCTCAAATATCTTACTCATTAGCGTTGCCCCTTCGTTTGCCATCCTTCGAGCAAAACAAGAACCCACTCTGCTGCTTGATCAACAGTAGTATTTTGTGCCTGTTTATTCTCTTTATAATTAGCAAATTCGGGCGGATACAAAGCTGCGATTGTTTGGCGCAACATATCTGCACCCTTTTTATTGCGCCACTTTAGGCGCAAAGAACTAATTTCACCTAAAGTATGCGTTTTAATATCTTCACCACTCATTCGAGAAACGTAAGTTCTAGCAACTGAAGCTAGCTTTGCACAAGCCTGATCAGAAGTAAGCTCATTGCTGTGATATTGTTTTACAATTTCATCAATTTCATTTCGCCAAGCTTGTTTGTTTTCGCGATGAACGTGTACAGCATTATCCGCAATTTCGTCAGAAGATAACAAAACTTTCGGCTTTTTGAAAGAAAAATACAAAACAATTGCAGCAACAACAATAACAACAAAAGCAACGCCAAGTATGCTTGCAAAAAGAATGTCGTTGTGAATCTGTGGGTGAATATCTTGCATACTCATTACTGCACATCCTCCTTGAGTAATGATTCAGTAAGATAATTCGTACGACTTACAGATTTGGCAGACACGCGGAAAATTTCCTCACTAGATGACCCACATATTAATGACGCTTTAACGCCAACAAGCATGTCACGCAAGGCACTACTTTTGATGCTTCTGCGATTTTCAACCTCTTGCTTAACGTTATCGTTTTGCAAAAATGCTGGAATTTTTCGCAAAGTAATGCCATCGCTTATACGCATGTTAATTGTTTTATCAAAAGAATTAACTGGGCAAATAGTTACAACAACGAGATTATGATTTTGAGTAATTTTTCGTAAACTATCCGCATCGTGAGCTTGCAACGCATACTCGTCTGTAATAAGAACAACAAGACCATTTGAATCAACAAATTTTTGCATTGATTTAATCAAATACTCAGTATTTCGAATGTGACTTCGAGTATTAAGCAAAGCGCTGTCAAGGTTCCTTTCAAAATCAGAAAGATTACGAGCTTGAGGAACTTTAACTGTGTTGCTACCATCAACGCAAAGTAACGAAACAGAATCGTGACGTCTTAAACTTAAAGCTGCAAAAAAGCATGCAGCATTTGCAGCAATCTCATACAATGTTTCAAAAGATTTGCAAGCGCCGTTCATATTAATACTTGCGTCACACACAATCCAAGTATGAGATGACGAAGTACGTTCGCGCGAAGAAACCATAGGCTGACCTGTTCTAGCACTAGCAGACCAGTTCATCATTCGAGCTTCGTCACCAGGTTGCCAAGCATGAACATCAATAACATCCCCAGTTCCAAAACGACGATGTGAAGGGTGTTCACCTTCTAGTAATCCCAATGCTTTACGAGCAATAGGCAAATCTATGCGTTGGTCGAGCAGCTCAATTTTTCTGCGAACGGCTTTGGCTGGCTCAGACAACGCTAAACGTTTCATAGGTATCATGGCACAGGAACAGTCTTTACCAATGCGTCAATAACTTGATCCGTAGTAATAGAGTCTGCCAAAGCTTCAAAAGTCAACAGAATACGGTGTCTTAATACTTCGTGCGCGAATAATTTAACATCTTCTGGAATTACATAGTCTCTACCAGAAAGCAAAGCATGCGCCTGAGCAATGCGAATAAGCGCAATAGAAGCACGAGGGCTTGCACCCATGCGAACAAGAGTATTAATGGTTGCAAGAGGGTGAGAGCCTTCGCCTCGAGAAGTTGCAACAATGTCAACAGCATACTTCATAACTGCTTCAGAAACATGAATATGTCGTGCTGCAGCACGCATAAACACAACATCTTGCAAGCTAATGCGCTGTGTGCTTAAAGTTGCAGGATCAACAACATCTGATCCTCTTTGTGTAAGCAACTGAAGCATTTTAACTTCTTCGTCAGGATTCGGGTAGGTCATAATTGCCTTAACCATAAAACGATCCATTTGAGCTTCAGGAAGATTAAAAGTGCCTTCTTCTTCAATAGGATTCTGAGTTGCAATAACCATAAAAGGCTGAGGTAACGCAATACGCTCACCGCCGATTGTTGTTGCGCCTTCTGCCATAGCTTCAAGCATTGCAGATTGAGTTTTTGCATTAGATCGGTTGATTTCGTCTAGCAAAATAATATTTGCGTGAATAGGACCAATCTGAGTAGTAAAACGTTGGGATGCAAAATCAAAAACTTGCGTACCAACTAAATCAGCTGGCATTAAATCAGGAGTGCACTGCACGCGTCGGAAACTACCAGACATTGCAGTTGCAAGAGTTTGTGCAGCAGTGGTTTTTGCAAGGCCTGGCACAGATTCAATAAGAATATGTCCGCCAGCAATAAGTGTTAAAATAAGAGATTCTCGCAATGCTTCCTGACCGACTAAAGTTTGTGCAAAGCGCGAGCGCAAAATGTTTGCAATCTGCTGGCAGCGACGAATATCGTCTGCTGAAATAGTAGCCGAATCTTGAGCATTTGATAATCCAACTGTAGATTTACCTGCTGCAGAAGCTATATTCGCATTAGGAATCATATTGGAATTATTATTTAATTGTTGCTTACGTGGTTGCGGTGGAAATAATGCCATAGGCTCTATGTTAGCTGATATACGGTACTGAAATTGGTAAAAACCGGCATATTGCTAGGGATTATTTGATTACTACGCGTATTTTTAAAGCTATATTTCTTGAGAATTTAGCGACCAGTCAATTGGCGAAGCGCCCATTTTGATTAGTGCGTTATTCGCTCTTGAAAACGGTTTTGATCCAAAGAAACCACGCGAGGCAGAAAGAGGGCTTGGGTGAGAAGAAGTAATAAGTGTTGCGTTTGTTAACAATGGAGCTAAGCTTTGAGCGTTTCTTCCCCATAAAATAGCTACAAGAGGCATTGGGTTTCCGTTTTCGTCTTTTCGAGAATTTAACGCATTTATTGCAGCGTCTGTTACAGTTTCCCAGCCTTTTCCTTGATGACTATTTGCTTTACCAGCTTCAACAGTTAAGCAGCGGTTAAGAAGCATTACACCCTGCTTAGTCCACGGCGTTAAATCTCCACTTTGAGGAGTAGAAACACCTAAGTCGTTCACTAATTCCTTGTAAATATTAATAAGGCTTTTAGGTAACGGACGCACTTTTGGTGAAGTGCAAAAACTTAATCCCACAGGATGGCCTGGAGTAGGGTAAGGGTCTTGGCCAACAATTAAAACCTTTATGCTTTTTAGCGGAATGCTAAACGCGCGCAAAATGTTGTGACTTGCGGGAAGAATATGGTGTCCACTTTCGATTTGCTCTCGCAAAAACACTCCCATTGCTCGTATTTGCGGCTCAACTGGAGTAAGAGCTTTAGCCCAATCTGGATCCATTAATTCTTCTAAAGGTTTAATTTTGTAAGGACTCATATGGCTACTGTATGACAAGGCATAGCATAATAGGAAAAATTTCTTGAAAATTCTGATTTGTGCTTTGTGACCAGCATTCGGTACTATGGATGCATATTGTTTTAAGTAAACACTTGGAGGAATGCAATTATGGCGCGAAATAATCACAACGTGTCGTATACGCCCGATGTTTTTGATGAACCACCAGAGGGACCAGTTGGTGTGCATCGCGGCAATCCCGCTTGGTACGCTGTAATTCTTCCTTATTTTGTTGCGATAGTTATTGCATTACTGGCTGGTTTGCTTGTTTGGGCAATCGGCTCTGGAGAGATTTCGCATCTTCCATTACCTTGGAATAATTCGCATCAAAGCTCGAAGTCTACAACAATAATTAAGAAATCGCATACTGATAAGTCAGATGGAAAAGATGAAGATAAGTCTGATGATGCAGATACGGATGAAGATGAAGATGCTTCAGCAAAGCAAAAGTCCAACAAAGATAAATCAGCGGACGATACTAAGGATGCTGATAGTAAATCTGATTCTACGACTTCAGTAGATAAGTCTGCTACCGTAAAAGTTATTAATGCAACCAATATTGCTGGGTATGCTGCTAAGAATGCAGACAAGCTGAAGCAATCTGGTTATGCAAATGTTACTGCTGGTAATCCAAGCGGCAAAGTTCCGTCTGAATCTGTTGTATGGTACAAGGATGATTCTCAGAAAGCTGCTGCTGAAGATATAGCAAAAACTTTGGGCATTACTGCTGTAGAAAACGAAAAAGAGATTGTTTCGCAGATTGTAGTAGTTCTTTGCAAGTAGTTTTCTACGCACAGAAGTAATAAAAGCAAAATATAGAAGCCGGTTGGATTAGATTCTAACCGGCTTTATTTGTAAAATTTTATTGAAAATAATAATTATAAACGCCAAAGTTGGCACTCGGGCACATAGAGTGCTAATCTGCTAATTAGCACTCGAAGGTTGAGAGTGATAATTAGCAGCTGACGGCTAATCAAATCTTATTCACCTACGAGTGAGTGTTCCATAGTTACGATATGTGGAGGAAACATGGCAAAGATTATTGCCTATGAAGAGGACGCCCGTCAGGGTATGCTCGCAGGTCTTGACAAGCTTGCTAACACTGTAAAGGTTACGCTTGGACCTAAGGGTCGCAACGTAGTGCTTGATAAGACTTATGGAGCTCCAACCATTACTAACGATGGTGTTTCCATCGCTAAGGAAATCGATCTTGAAGATCCATATGAGCGTATTGGCGCCGAGCTTGTTAAAGAAGTTGCTAAGAAGACTGATGACGTTGCAGGCGATGGTACAACAACCGCAACAGTGCTTGCTCAGTCCTTGGTACACGAAGGTTTGAAGAACGTTGTTGCAGGAAGCAACCCAATTGCTCTTCGCCGTGGTATTGAGAAGGCTTCTGAAGCAATTGTCAAAGAACTTCTTGCTTCTGCTAAGGATGTTGAAACTAAGGATCAGATTGCTGCTACTGCTACTATTTCTGCAGCAGATCCTGAAGTTGGCGAAAAGATTGCTGAAGCTTTGGATAAGGTCGGTCAGGACGGCGTTGTTACAGTTGAAGATAACAACAAGTTTGGCCTTGATTTGGACTTCACTGAAGGTATGCGTTTTGATAAGGGCTATATTTCCCCTTACTTCGTCACTAACGCAGAAGACCAGACTGCTGTTCTTGAAGATCCATACATTTTGCTCACTTCTGGCAAGGTTTCAAGCCAGCAGGACATTGTTCACATTGCTGAACTCGTTATGAAGTCCGGCAAGCCATTGCTTATTATTGCTGAAGATGTTGATGGTGAAGCATTGCCAACTCTTGTTTTGAACAAGATTCGTGGCACTTTCAACACTGTAGCTGTAAAGGCTCCAGGCTTTGGCGATCGCCGTAAGGCTATGCTCCAGGATATGGCTATTTTGACTGGTGCACAGGTTGTTTCCGATGACCTCGGCTTGAAGCTTGATTCTATCGACGCTTCTGTGTTTGGTCACGCAGCTAAGGTTATTGTTTCTAAGGATGAAACAACTATCGTTTCTGGTGCTGGATCTAAGGAAGATGTTGACGCTCGCGTGGCTCAGATTCGCGCAGAAATCGAAAACACTGATTCCGATTACGATCGCGAAAAGCTTCAAGAGCGTCTTGCCAAGCTTGCTGGCGGCGTTGCTGTTATTAAGGTTGGCGCTGCTACTGAAGTTGAAGCTAAGGAGCGTAAGCATCGTATTGAAGATGCAGTTCGTAACGCTAAGGCTGCTATTGAGGAAGGTTTGCTTCCAGGCGGTGGCGTAGCTTTGGTTCAGGCTGCTGCAAAGATTGAAAAGTCTCAAGCAATCACCGAGCTTAAGGGTGAAGAAGCAACGGGCGCTGCAATCGTGTTCCGCGCTGTAGAAGCTCCAATCAAGCAGATTGCACAAAACTCCGGCGTTTCTGGAGATGTTGTGCTCAACAAGGTGCGCGAACTTCCAGAAGGCCAAGGCTTCAACGCTGCAACCAATGCTTACGAAGATTTAATGGCTGCTGGTGTTACTGACCCAGTTAAGGTAACTCGTTCTGCTCTACAGAACGCTGCTTCTATTGCAGGTTTGTTCTTAACCACTGAAGCTGTGGTTGCTAACAAGCCAGAAAAGCCAGCTGCAGCACCACAAGCTGGCGCTGATATGGGTTACTAAATATAAAAAAGTTGAGAAAATTTTTATAGCTTAATAGCTCATAGACTGAATAGCTCATAGTAAATGGCGGTATGCTCAGAAATGAAGTATACCGCCATTTTTCATTAGACTATTCACCAGACTATTCAGCCCATTCCAAATAGGGAAGTAGCTTGAGTTTCCGCATCAAGATACACTCCCGAAGCATGCTGCATAGCTTGCTGAATTGCTTCTAATGATTGTTCCATCTGCTGCTGTGCTGCACGCCACTGACCTGCGGTCGACGCAAACTTTGTAGCAGCTGAACCCGTCCATACGCTTTGCAACTGCTGCAGATTGGCATACATGCCGTTGACTGCTTCTCTAATTGAATTAACCGAGGTTCCAACTGCTGCAGCTGCCTGCTGAATTTGTTCTGAATCAACTCGAAATTGTGCCATATTTCCCCCTATTTGTATCTGCTTAAAAAGCATTTAGTACTAATTAGCGCAACATCACACTTATTGGGTAACCTTCTTACATAAACGTGTCTTACCTACTTGTGTGATGTCACGCTATTATGAATATATGCCATTGAAAAATTATGCAAAAGTTTTAGAAGAGAATGTGGTTAAAAGGTCAGGGGTTATCCACATTTTAAATGACTATAAGCTTACAAACTTAAATTTTGCACGCTTAAAGCAAGTGTTACGTGCAGTTGTGGCATGTTTAGTTAGTATTTTTCTTATTTTTCAGATATTTCCAGTATTTCCAACTTTTTCTTTACTTTCGTCTGATTTTATAAAAATTAATAAAGCTTATGCGGAAGAACAAGCTTTAAATTCAGGAATTGTTGCGACTGATTCAATTACGGATACTGAAAATCTTCTTGGTGACTCTGTTAATAAAGTTTCTGACGAAATTGCCGCAACTAAAAAGCGAACTGGAGTAACGGTAAGATTACTTTATTTGTCTACTTTTGGAGATACTAAAGATCCATCAAAATGGGCAAGTGATTTATTAATAAGCACTCTTCCTGCAAAAAATACTGTATTGCTTGCTGTCGCAACTCGCGACGGCCGTCTAGTAGTTGCAGTATCGCCTAATTCCGACGAATGGTTAAAAAGCAGAAATACTGTTGACGCATTATCTGATGCAGCGTATAAACCTTTAGTAACAACAACTGGCACTCATTGGGGTCAGTCTGCAATTATGATGATGAAACAAATTTCTCGCTCTAAACGAACCGCTACAACTTCTTCTGTAAGCCTTATGTCAACACTTATTATGTTGATTATTATTATTTGCTTAGGGGCAATAGTGACACTTATTTTGCTTCACCGAAGCCGTATTCAAAAGCAGATAAAAGCAGGGGTTAGAAAAGCGCGTAGGCGTCATGCTCGTCACCGCTAATAAAATCAGCTACAACTTGTTGATTTTCAGCATTTATTCAGGAAACATTCAGCTTTATAAGTGATGCTAATCAGTATGAGTAAGAATGTTGAAGCATCTATTGTTGTCGTAGACGACGAACCATCAATTCGTGAGCTTTTAGTAGCGTCTTTGCACTTTGCAGGTTTTGAAGTTGAAACTGCAGCATCAGGTTCTCAAGCTGTTGATGTTATTGAAAGAGTGAAGCCTGATCTTATTGTTATGGACGTTATGCTGCCAGATATTGACGGCTTCACCGTAACGAGACGAATTCGCCAAAATGGTATTAAAGTACCTGTTCTTTTCCTTACAGCAAGAGATGATACGCAAGACAAGATTATGGGCTTAACAGTTGGTGGCGACGACTACGTAACTAAGCCATTTAGTTTGGAAGAAGTTGTTGCAAGAATCCGCGCAATTCTTCGCCGCACTCAGGAGCAGGATGAAATAACTCCTGTTATTCGCGTAGCAGATCTTGAGATTAACGAAGACTCGCACGATGTAACTCGAAGCGGCATACCGATTGAGCTTAGTCCAACCGAATACAAGCTTTTACATTACTTGATGGATAATGAAGGACGAGTGTTATCAAAAAGCCAGATTTTGAATCATGTATGGCAGTACGATTGGGGCGGAGATGCTGCAATCGTTGAATCCTATATTTCGTATCTTCGAAAGAAAATTGACGGAATTGAAATTACGGACGAAAATGGCAAGCTGCAAAAGGTAGTCCCTCTTATTGAAACAAAACGCGGAATTGGATACATGATTCGCGAACCAAAGTAAGGTCAAGCCTGATTATGGAAAACAATAATCGTAGTAGCGACGATAAAAAGCAGCCAAATAATGCTGGAACTGCGCAATCTAACAAAGACTCAGCGCGACAGCATATTGGAAAAAGCGTTGCTGTTATACAAAATACTGCGTCAGGAAAAAAGCCAAAACAAAACAGAATTTGCTGGCTTAAAACCAAAGCAAATTCTATTCCTTTAAGTACTCGTCTTGTGGCTTGCACTCTTGCAGTACTTACTGTTGCAGCATTTTGTATTTCATTATCAATTCGTCAATTGGTAGGAAATTATTTGCTTGAAAAAACTGACGCACAGTTAACGGATCAGGCAAGACTTATTTACGACAATATAGATTTGCTTCGTTCAAAAGATTCAAGCCAATCTACAGCAGGTCCAAACGACTACTTTATGCAGATTCGCGATATTAATAACAAAATCATATCTACTCCTTTAGTTCCAAAATTAAAGGGAGATTTTGTTTCTATACCGAAGCTTCCTGCAAACGGAAAATCCATTAAGGGCGTTCTTATACATAAGCCTTACACTGCTCCGGCTAAAGTTAAAGGTGACCCTAGTAGTGTTGATGAGATTACTTTAAAATCTGCAAAAGCTCCTTGGAGAGTTTTAGTGCTTGAATGGGAGCATCGAAGCAGCTACACTTCAGACGTACGTTTGCGCGGATACGTGTATATTGCTTTATCTTTAAGCGACCAGCGCGATACTGTAAATACTCTTACTAGATACTGCATTATGGTAAGTATTGCAGTTATTCTTCTTGGAGCGGTATTTGCGGCGCTTATTATTCAGTCCACTTTAAGACCGTTAAAGCGTATAGAAAAAACAGCTTCAAAAATTGCTTCTGGAGATTTAAGTAGGCGAGTTCCATCCGCGCCAGAAAACACGGAAGTTGGTTCTTTGGCTGCTTCTTTGAACTCAATGCTTGCGCGTATTGAACGTGGATTTAATGAGCAAGAAGCAATGACTGAAAAAATGAAGCGATTCGTTTCTGACGCAAGTCACGAATTGCGAACTCCTTTAGCTGCTATTCACGGTTATGCTGAGCTTTACACAATGTGGCGCAATATGCCGGGAGAGCAGGAGCGCGCTGATGATTCTATTGCTCATATTAAGGCTTCTAGCGAGCGCATGACTGAGTTAGTGGAAGATTTGCTTTCATTGGCTCGATTTGACGAGGGTAGAGGAATTAATATTTCTCAGGAAGTTAGCTTGTCTCCAATTCTTTCGGATGCTGCTAACGATTTGCATGCTTTAGATCCCTCTAGAGCGGTTCAGCAGGGTTCGCTTACGCTTTCCGAAGACTTTTCTTTGGAAGACTGCACTGACTGCAATTTTGAACGCAAGTTTGTGTTCAATAGCGGAAGTCTTCCTAGCGTATCTCTTCTTGGTGATGGAGCGCGCTTACGTCAAGTCATGACGAATATTGTTGGAAATATTCACCGATACACTCCGGCTGATTCTCCAGTAGAAATTGCTATTGGCGTAATGAAGGCTTCAATTGATCCAGACCAGCTTTCCAAGCTTCCTTCAGTTAGTGACTCGTTAAAAGAGTTTTTGATTGCTGCAGAAAAAAGCCAATCTACTGATTCTGGCAATACTTACGCAGTAATTCGTGTTGTTGACCATGGTCCTGGAGTTCCAGAAGAGTCGCTTTCTCGCATTTTTGAACGTTTCTATATTGCAGATCCTTCAAGAGCGCGCGAAAAAGGCGGAACTGGATTAGGAATGGCTATAGCACAGTCTGTTGTAAAAGCTCATCATGGTTTTATTTGCGCAACAATATCTGACCCGTCAACTATTTCGGGAAACTTTGCTGGCTCAGATAATAATGTTGACGACACAATGGACGGTTCGGAGTCTCTGGATATTAATCCTCATGGATTAACGCTTACTGTTGTGCTTCCTGTAAGAGAAATTGAACCTTATGCGCTACAATAGAAAAAGCGAAACAATTAACATTAATATCTGTTAAACTATATACGGATGTTTTCGCATATAAACGATGCACTTGTGTGTTTAATGCATATTGATATGCGACAATGAGTGATTATTTGAGTGAGGTGTGTTATGCCCAATGGGCGTGTGCGTTGGTACGATGCGCAGAAGGGGTACGGCTTTATTGCCGGCGACGATGGTAAGGATGTTTTCTTACCAGCTGCAGCTTTGCCTGCAACTGTAAAGACTTTGCATAAGGGTACAAAGGTTGAATTTTCTGTAATTGAGGGTCGTAAAGGTCCTCAAGCGATGGGACTTAATCTTATTGCAACAGCTCCATCGCTAGTTAAAGCAACTCGCCCAAAGGCAGAAGATATGGCAGCAATTGTTGAAGATCTTATTAAGCTGCTTGATTCTGCAGGTAACGGTTTGCGTCGTCGTCATTATCCATCTACTGCTGAAAGCAAGAAGCTCGCTACGCTTTTGCGCGCAGTAGCCGACAATTTCGACGTTCAAGAATAGTTTCGGGAATATTATTTATGACTGATGAAGTGATGAATCCACAAGATATTGCTCGTAGCATTGCTGTGGAAACTTCAGAGCGTTCCGATGCCGTGGGAGATTTTGTGTCTTCCACGGATATTGGTGACGGTGTTACCGATTTTCGCTTTGAAAGTAAGCTTGTTGGTTACGAGGGCTGGCAGTGGTCAGTAACGTTGTATCACGATTTGGAAACTGAGCGTTGGACTGTAAACGAATCTACGCTTATTCCTACCGACGACTCACTGCTGCCGCCACCTTGGATTCCGTGGAAAGATCGATTGAAGCCAAGTGATCTTTCTGTAATGGATTCTATTGGAACAGAGGAAGATGATTCTCGTCTTGAAGATGGATTCCGTCCAGTAAATCATCAGTCTGAAGATGAATTAAGCGAAAAATCTGAGGAAGAATCTAAAGAAGAAAAAGAAAATTCCGAAGAAAATACGCTTAAGCAAGATGGCGAAACTGCTGAAAATGCAGACGCCACAGAAATTGTTGAGAATGAAAATGGCTCTTGCGATTCGCAAGGCAATGAATCATCCGAAAATAATGATTCTAACGAAGATCTTGAAGAGGCAGTTTCGACTTTACGTCTATCTCGCAGACGCGTGATGACTGCAGAAGCTCTTTCGCAAACAGCAAAACGCTGGTATGCAGGGCAGCACGGTCCGAAGTCACTGTCAACAAAAATAGCTGACGGTAATGTTTGCTCTTCATGCGGTTTTATGATTCCACTAGCTGGAAGCTTGGGTTCAATGTTTGGCGTGTGCGCGAACATGTGGAGTCCAGACGATGGTCGAGTTGTATCTCTTGATCACGCTTGCGGAGAGCATTCCGAAATTGAGCCACCTGAACCATCACAGCTGTGGATTCAATCAGCTCCAGCCTACGACGATTATCATATTGATATTTTGCAGCAAGCTCCTCGAGACGAGCGTGCAGATGTTGAGCTTATTGAGGAAGCAATTGAAGATAGCAAAACGCATCGCCGCAAGCGTCGCAAATTAAATAAAGATGCTGCTAATGATGCTAATACCGTTGATACGGCTGATACTGATATCACTGATACCCCTAGTACAGATACAGCTGATTCTAAGACAGCAGATTCGACTTCAGAAACTAACGATATTGAATCTCGCGATGTTGAATCTAATGATGTTGAATCTAACTATGAGGATGAAGCAAAAACCGAAGAAATTAAGAAAATAGAAGTTACTGAAGAATCTGCTAAAAGCGAAGAACCTAATAAAAACACAGGTACTACAGCAATGCGATTGTACAAAAGGAAATCACGCAGACAACATAAGTAAAATCTAAAGAAATTCTAAGGAATACAGAAAAATCCTAAAAATCTTAACAGATTCTAATAAATACTAATAAGTTGTGTAATACTTCGCGTCATGGTGACTAGTTACCATGGAATGAACGAAAAGAACGGAAGGCAGTTATGTTTGAACGGTTCACTGATCGCGCACGACGCGTGATTGTGCTAGCTCAAGAGGAAGCTCGCTCACTTCAGCATAATTACATTGGTACTGAGCATATTTTGCTTGGTCTAATTCGCGAAGGTGACGGAATTGCATCAAAAGCGTTGAGCTCAAAGGGCGTAGACTTGGAAGGCGCGCGCAAACAAGTGGAAGAAATGATTGGCAAGGGTGCTGTTGCGCCAAGCGGCCACATTCCTTTTACGCCGCATGCAAAGCAAGTTTTGGAGCTTAGCTTACGAGAAGCTCTGCAACTTGGTCATAGCTACATTGGTACTGAGCATATTTTGCTAGGACTTATTCGCGAAGGCGAAGGCATTGGCACACAAGTGCTTATTAAAATGGAAGTCGATCTTGGAGACTTAAGAAGCACTACAGTTGACTTAATTCGCGGAGGCAGCTCTACAAATTCAGAAGATGAAAAGGGCGAACTTGCTAACGCTGGAAGCGTGCAAGATAAAAGCAACAAGTCTGGATCTGCACTTCTGGATCAGTTTGGCCGAAATCTTACACTTGAAGCGCGCGAAGGAAAACTTGATCCAGTAATTGGCCGTTCTGAGGAAATCGAACGAGTTATGGTTATTCTTAGCCGCCGAACGAAGAATAATCCTGTGCTTATTGGAGATCCTGGCGTTGGTAAAACTGCAGTTGTAGAAGGACTTGCCCAGAAAATTGTTGAAGGCGATGTTCCAGAAACGCTGAAAAACAAGCAGATTTATTCTCTTGACTTAGGATCAATGATTGCAGGATCTCGCTACCGCGGTGATTTTGAAGAGCGCTTAAAGAAAGTTCTTAAAGAAATTAAAACTCGTGGCGATGTTGTGCTTTTTATTGACGAAATTCACACTATTGTTGGCGCAGGCTCGGCCGATGGCGCTCTTGGCGCTTCCGACATGCTTAAGCCAATGCTTGCTCGCGGCGAACTACAGACAATCGGTGCTACTACAACCGATGAGTATCGTAAGTATATTGAGAAAGATGCTGCTTTAGAGCGTCGTTTCCAGCCAATTCAGGTTCCTGAACCTACTATTGCCGAGACGATTGAGATTCTTAAAGGCTTGCGTTCGCGCTACGAAAATCATCATCATGTAACTATTACGGACGGAGCTTTACAGTCTTCTGCAGAGCTTTCCGACCGTTATATTCAAGACCGTCACCTTCCAGATAAGGCTATTGATCTTATTGATGAAGCTGGCGCACGCTTGCGAATTAAGCGCTTAACTCAGCCGCCTGAGCTTAAGGAACTTAACCATAAGATTGCTAAGATTTCTGAAAAGAAAGATGAAGCAATTAAGCAGCAAGATTTCGAAGAGGCTGCTAATCTTCGAGACGATCAAGAAAAACTTGAAAACGAAGCTGCCGAAAAGGAAAAAGCTTGGCGCGAAGGCGAGTCTAACGTCAAAATGGTTGTTGACGAAGACATGATCGCTTCCGTTGTTTCAAGCACTACGGGAATTCCTGTAGTAAAGCTTACTCAGGCGGAGTCTCAGAAGCTTCTTCAAATGGAATCTGAGCTTCATAAGCGTATTGTTGGCCAAGATGAAGCCGTATCTGCTTTGGCACGCTCTATTCGACGAGCGCGCGTTGGTTTGAAAGATCCTAAACGTCCTTCTGGTTCGTTTATTTTCGCTGGACCTACAGGCGTTGGTAAAACTGAGCTTGCTAAAGCGTTGGCAAACTTCCTCTTTGACGACGATGATGCTTTGATTCGCGTTGATATGTCTGAATTTGCTGAAAAGTATGCTGCGTCTAGGCTTTTCGGTGCTCCTCCTGGATACGTTGGTTACGAAGAGGGCGGCGAGCTTACCGAAAAAGTTCGCAGGAAGCCATTCTCTGTGGTGCTTTTTGACGAGATTGAAAAAGCTCATCCGGATATTTTCAACACGCTTTTGCAAGTGTTGGATGATGGTCATTTAACCGACGGCCAAGGTAGAAAAGTAGACTTTAAGAATACGATTATTATTCTTACTACTAATCTTGGTACGCGCGATATTGCGAAGGCTGCAAACACTGGCTTTACGCTTGGAAATAGTTCTGATTCTACGTATCAGCGCATGAAGGATCAGGTTAATTCGGAGCTTAAGCGCCAGTTCCGTCCAGAATTTTTGAACCGTTTGGATGACACTATTGTGTTCCGTCAGCTTACGGAGCCTGAAGTGCGCCAAATTGTTGATATGGACATAAAGCTGCTCAATAATAGACTGTTTGACCACCACATGTCTTTGGAATTGACCGACGCTGCTAAGAATTTGCTCGCTCAAAAAGGATTCGATCCTTTGCTGGGCGCGCGTCCATTGCGTCGTGTAATTCAGCGAGATATTGAGGATATTATTTCCGAGAAGATTTTGCTGAACGAAATTTCTGACGGCGAACGAATTGAGGTTGACGCTGAAGGCGAAGGATTGCTGGGGGAGTTTACTTTTAAGAGCCAGCAGTTTGATGTTGCTGAGTTAGATGAATCTAGCAAGGATTCTAGTGGTGATGTGGAGTTAGATGAATCTAGTAAGGCTTCTAATGATGTTGCTAAAGATAACTCTGCAAAGGATTCTAGCGACGTATCTGCTGACGATTCTAGCGATAGCAAGGCTTCTAGTGACGATTCTGCAGATAAAACTGCAAACAACTCTGATAACGAAGCTGCTGATAAAACTGGCAGTGAAACAAAATAAGTCTAGATAGCAAAAATCCCGACTGACTGTAATGTCGTCGGGATTTTTTGTTTTTATTGATTTGTTTATATACAAATTTGTCTATTTTTACAAATTTTATTGCTGTGTTGCTGCAATCATAATTGTTAAATATAATAAGAGAAGATATGTCTGATTATTCTTCTCATACTGAGTAGGGATATGTGATGCTTATATGTGTTTATAGGGGAAGAATGAGAATTATAAGCAGATTATATAGATGCAATTTAATAAATATAAGTGATATATAACTTAATAAGAGAGTCATTGCGGCAGTAATTTGGTTGCTAAGTTTAAAGGGGAAAAGAGTTTAATTATATGAATATATCAACAAAGTTATTTGCTTCGTTTGACTAAAAATTGAAGACTTATTGAGATTATTGTTAAGTTTAAGGAAATGAGTAAATGAGTAAATCAACTCTTGATTATACTTTTGAGCAGAATGTTGATGAACAAACATTGGCTGAGAAATATCCTAAAGTTTTCTCTGCTTTATTGTTAGATCATACAACAAAACGCAATATTTGCTGGGCTACGAATGATTATAAAGATTGTGGTCATATGCATCAAGCACATTCCGAAATAACCGTTGCTTCAATTACTGGTAAATATGCAGGACTGATTGCACCTAGAACATCAAAATCTCGCGAATTGCAAACATCTCGAACTAAAAATAAGGCTGAGGTGTTTACTCCGTCTTGGATTTGCAATGAACAAAATAATATTGTTGATGAAGCTTGGTTTGGTAGATCTGATGTTTTTAATTGTACTAGTGACAAAAGTTGGACTTCTACAACGGAAAAAATTGAGTTTCCAAATAAATCTTCTAAAAGTTGGGTCTCATATGTAGATGAACGTCGAATGGAAATAACATGCGGAGAAGCTCCTTATTTAGTTAGTCGTTATGATGCAACAACTGGCAAAATAATTTCACTTAATCAACGTATAGGACTTTTGGATCGCAAGCTTAGAGTAGTTAAAGAGAATACTAATGATGAAACAGATTGGCTCAAATGGTCTAAACGCGCATTTGAATCTATATACGGTTTTGAATATCAAGGAGATAGTCTGCTTCTAGCAAGAGAAAATCTTCTTGCAACATATGTTGATTATATGCGTGATTCGCTTAATAGAAAACCTACAGAATCAGAACTTTTAAGCATAGCATCTATTATTTCGTGGAACATCTGGCAAATGGATGGTCTTACAGGATGTCCCCCTTACTGTAGTGAGATACCAGCAAGCGTACAACCAACTTTATTTGATTTTGAAGAATCTGAAAAAAATATAGATTCTCAAACTTCAACATCCTGCCAAATAAAAGATTGGCGCACTAATAAAACCAACACATTCAATGACTTACTTTTACAGGAGAAAAACGATGGAACAAGTAGACAATCTTGAATTGCTAGATAATCTTATTTTTGGTAGAGTTACACCTCACATTTATGCTTTCCGAACAGGCACAATACCAAACTATCTCAAAGTTGGTGATACTTATCGGCCAGTCAGTGTTCGTTTAAAGGAATGGGAAGAAAAGTTTCCTGACCTAATCAAAAAATATGAGCATAAAGCAACAGTTTCGGATAATGTATATTTTCGCGATTATGCTGTACATGATTATTTAGAAAATTCGCTTGGCAAAAAACGTCTTAAACCAGAAGATTTATCTACAAATAATGTTTACTATAGTAGGGAATTTTTTAAAGATGTTAATACTTCTGAATTAGATGAAGCTATTAACGATATATGCGAGCAATATAAATTGAAAAACTCTACATATGCCTACTATGATTCCAATAAACGATTGCCTGTTACGATACACTATGAGCGTGGATCAAAGTGGACACTACGCCCAAATCAACAAGAAGCAGTTGACAATTTTATAAAGGCAGTGAACTTAGGACGTACAAATCTTTTAATGTATGCTGTTATGCGATTTGGTAAATCATTTACATCGCTTGCATGTGCCAAAGCTATAAATGCAAAGACTGTACTTATTGTTTCTGCTAAAGCAGACGTTCGCGAAGAATGGAAGAAGAACGTAGAACAGCCTGGTAATTTTGAAGGCTATAACTTTTTAAGTTCAAAAGAATTATTAGAGAATGATAATGCTATTTCAGATATTCATGCCAAAGATGAAACGGCAGTTATTTTCCTAACATTACAAGACTTGCAAGGTACCGAGATTAAGGCAAAGCATGCACAAGTTTTTGAAAATAAAATTGACTTATTAATTGTTGATGAAACACATTTTGGTGCTCGTGCTCAAAGTTATGGCGAAATTTTGCGCAATGTGCAATCAGACGAGAAAAAAGACCTAAAAGATAATATTAAATTTCTTGATAAACAGGAAGATGATCAAATAGATCTTGAAGATGCAGATAAACAAATCAAGGAATTAAAAGCTAAAGTTAGATTGCATCTCTCTGGTACTCCGTATCGAATATTAATGGGCTCAGAATTTGAACCAGAAGATATTATTTCTTTTGTTCAATTTACTGATATTGCTCATGAGCAGGCAGCTTGGGATGCTAAAAACTTAGATAAAGATGATGTTGAGGAATGGGATAACCCTTATTTTGGTTTCCCTCAGATGATTCGTTTTGCGTTCCACCCAAGCGAGCGAGCTATAGAAAAAATGAACGAACTGAAAAAGCATGGAGTTAGTCTTGCTTTATCTGCTCTCTTTAAGCCGCAATCTATCAAGAAAGACACAAAAACAAACGGACATCAAAAATTTGTACATGAAGATGAAGTTTTTGACCTTCTAAAAATTATCGATGGTACTTCTAGTGACTCAAAGCTTTTAGGATTTTTAGACTACGATAAAATTAAGCAAGGTCAAATGTGTAGGCATATTGTAATGGTTTTGCCTTATTGTGCTTCTTGCGATGCAATGGAAAAACTTATTAATGACCACACATCTGAATTTAAGAATTTAGGGGATTATGAGATTCTGAATATCTCGGGAGCGGATGCTAAACATACATTTAATACTCCAAATGATATTAAAGCTAGAATAACTAAATTAGAATCCGAAGGTAAAAAGACACTTACTTTAACAGTAAATCGCATGTTAACAGGATCAACTGTTGAACAATGGGATACGATGATTTATCTAAAAGACACATCTAGTCCGCAAGAATATGATCAGGCAATATTTCGCTTACAAAATCAATATGTTCGTAAATTAAGCGACGGTACAAAAGTTATCAAAGAGTGCCTAAAACCGCAGACTCTGCTTGTAGATTTTGATCCACATCGTCTCTTTACTATGCAGGAACAAAAATCTTTAATTTACAATGCCAATATTGAGAAAAATGGTAATTCAAAACTTGGTGAGCGTATTGCAGAGGAACTTAAAATATCACCAATTATTACTATGAATCATAATCACTTAGAACAAGTGCATGCGACTGATATCCTAAAAGAGGTTAGTCGCTACAATAATTCTCGTTCAATTACTGACGAAGTAATAGATTTACCAATAGATCTCTCAATCCTAAATAACAAAGATATGCTGAAGGTAATTGAAGATCAAAACCCATTTGGATCTAAGGCTGGCTTAACTCTAGAAGCTCATGAAAGTGATACTGATGGACAGGATTTTGATGTTAATGGGTCCGCAGATGAAACATTGTATGATTATAATTCCCAACTAGAGTCCAGCGAACAACCAAACCCTAAGGATTCAACAAACGAAAAAACTGATAAAGAAATCAAAGATTTAGAAAACAAGATACGCACATATTATCAGCGCATCCTCTTCTTCTCGTTCCTTTGCCCAGAATCAGTAAAGTCATTAGATGATATTTTAGAAACATTGCATCAAGGAAAAAATAATCAACTCGCTAAAAACCTAGGTATCGCTACAAAAGATATTGAGGTTTTGCGAAATTCACTCAATGCTTTTAAGCTCAGTGCTTTAGATTATAAAATACAAAATATATCTACACTTGCCACTGACGAAAACTTGCATCCTCTTGATCGTGCTGTAACTTCACTTGCCAAATTTAGCCGTATGTCAGCTTCTGAAATCATAACTCCGATAAAAGTAGCTGATGAAATGGTAGAAATGTTGTCAGAAGAAAAATTACGTCAAATTATATCTTCTGGTGAAAAGTTGCTTGATATTGCTTCAAAATCAGGTGAATATTCAGTGGCACTTGTAAAACGTCTACAGGCATTAGGATTTACGCTTGACGAAATAAGAAACAGCATATATGCCATTCCTACTTCAAGCGTTGCATATGAGTTCACAAGACGTTTCTACGAAATACTTGGACTAAATACTGCTTGTATTGCTAAGGACTTTACAAGCTATGACCTTCTCGATATTAAAAAAGATAACGAGGAGGTGGACTATAATCGAATAACCGAACTTCTCAGTCAGAAGAAAGATTTTGATAAAATTACGCTGGAAGATAAAATTCAAGGGGGTGAAACAGTGAAATTCGGAGCAATCGTAGGAAATCCGCCGTATCAGGAAAGTGATGGTGGAGCTCGAGCTAGCGCTCGCCCTATTTACCATAAATTTGTTGAAATCACTAATCAGCTTAGTACAAATCAGGCTACTCTTATTATCCCTACACGTTGGTACGCAGGCGGCAAAGGACTCGATCAATTTAGAGAGCATATGCTTGCAAATACACACATAAGTCAGCTTCATGATTTTATTAACCCAGAAACCGTATTCCCTGGTACAAATAATCGTGGTGGTGTTTGCTATTTCTTGATTGATAAGACTTATAAGGCAGATTATAGTAGTGGAACACAGATATTCACTCATTATGAAAATAAACATGTATATAATGCGACTAGACCATTAAACAGTTTTCATTTAAATATCTTTTTGCGTGATTCTATAGGTGTTTCCATTGTTAAAAAATTGTTAAGCAGAAGTTCATTTAAACCTTTGGCGGATCATGTTTCATCACGAAAGCCCTTCGGCCTAGATGGAGATATATTTAAGACTACTGCTTTTAGTTTAGATAAGAGCACACTTGAATCCCCAGTTACCTGCTATTGCAAATCCAAGCTGACAGGATATGTTCCACAAAACATTATAAGATCAAATAATAGTTGGATTGACAAGTGGAAAGTACTTACCCCTTATGCTAATAATATAGGAACTGAGCTAAAAGACGACAACCAAAATTGTTTTGTTGCCATTCCGAATTCCGTTTGTTCAGAAACTTTCATCGTAATTGGTTTTGATCTAGTAAATGATGAAAAAGATGCAAATAATTTATCTAACTATCTAAAGACAAAATTCTCTAGATTCCTTCATGCTCAAGCAAAAGTCAGCCAACATGGCACAAAACAAACTTATCGCTTTGTGCCAGTTCCTGATTTAAGTAAAGATTCACCAATTAATTGGAACTTGTCTTTAAATGAAATTGATGAGCAGCTTTTCAACTTTTATGGTTTAAATGAAGAAGAAAAACAGCATATTCGTAACTCTATAAAAGATATGGAATAGCATGAGGCGTGTGATGGAAAATAAAAGCAAACTAATCCATTTACTTGATGCTCGTGCAGATCGTCTTTTATACACTTATCGCACACAAGAAAAAGCTGCTGATAGATATGAATCCTGGGAAAGATGGCGCAAAAGATTCTCAATTGGCTTAACTGTCGTAACTACAGGTACACTAATTACAAGTATTGTTGGTATTATATTAAACGAAATCTGGGGGAATTTCGCAGTATCACTTATCGCAACTTTAGCTACAGGCGCTTCTTTTTCGGGTGAATTTTTTGATTTTAAGGCAAAAATAGCAGAACATCAAAAGTCAGCTGTTGAAATTCGCTATTTATTCGAAAGATATGAATCATTAATTTCTGATTTTGAAGCTTCAGCCATTTCAGACGAGTATGCACGTAAAATTCGAGATGAGCTAGAGCTTAAAGAACACGACGTACTATCAACAGCACCTAGAACAACATCCAGAGATTATAACAAGGCTAATGCTGCTATAAACGGTAACGAAAAACCTCAGTCATCACAAGAAGAAATTGATAACAGAACCCCAGGAAGAATAGAATAAGGAAGAAATATCAGTACATGAGTGCATTAGACGTTTTTGATAAAATCTTCGACAATCTTAAGATTTCTAATAAGGAAGAAATTAGAAACCGTAGAGATGAAATTACAAAAGCTCTTAATAGAGAATTTAGAGATTCAGATTCAGAATCAGACAATCGGTTAATGGTAGGTTCATGGGGACGTTGTACAGCCATTAATGGAGTCTCTGATTTAGATTTTCTTTATATTCTTCCTTATCATTTATATGATGAATTTCATGTGTCAGGAGGTACATGCAAAGTTCTATCTAAAGTAAAACAAGCTATAGTAACCCATTATTCACGAACTGATATTCGAGTAAATCAACTAGTTGTTGTAGTTAATTTCGAAAATTATAAATTTGAAGTGCAACCTGTCTTTGAACAAGATGATGGTTCATTTTCGTATCCAGATACGTATCACGATTCTTGGAAAACAACAAAACCCCGAGATGAGATTAAAGCTATATCTGACCTTGATACAGCTTCTAATGGAAATGCTAGAAAAATATGCAAATTAGCTCGGGTATGGAACAATAAACACGAAGTTCTTATGGGTGGTCTTCTCATAGATACTCTTGCATGGAGATTTCTCAATGATAACGATGAATATTTTAACGTTACAAATCATCCTGATTATATGATTAGAGATTTCTTTAAATATCTAAGCAATTTACCCAAACAAGAATCCTGGAATGCTCTAGGCAGCAATCAAAGAGTAAAGGTCAAGAAAAATTTTCAAGTAAAAGCTTTAGAAGCCTATGATCTCTGTTGTGCTGCTATTGATGAAAGCGATGAAGTTAAGTCATACAAGAAATGGCGGGAGGTCTTTGGAAGATTTGTCCCATTAAGTGACTGTGAACAGGTAACCAAGAATCTTTTTACGTCGTATGATGACACTGAACAGTTTATCGAAAATTTTTATCCTATTGATTTACAATATGAGCTTAATCTTGAGTGCAAAGTAACACAAGATGGATTTAGACCAGATAGTTTAAGAGATATGATAAGAAATCATATTTGGCTTAAACCAAACAAAAAACTAGAATTTTATATAACAAATACAGATCTACCAACACCATATAGTCTAAAATGGAAAGTATGCAACTGTGGAGAAGAAGCTAAAAAACGAAATTGTATAAGAGGACAAATTATCGATGGTACAAGCTCTAACACCATAGAAGAACATACGGTTTTTCGAGGAGAACACTATGTTGAATGCTACGCTATACACTACGGCGTGGTAATAGCAAAAGGTAAAATATCTGTACCAATCACCACAAACTAGTCTTATGCAACTTAGTAGTTCTAAAATTAAAACTTACTAAAGATTCAATATACTGGGACGCATTAGATGCAGAACATAAGTTAAGTGGCTTAGATGCACTTGAAACTCTCACAGAACAAGCTATATAACGTTTAAAGTTGTTTATATAGATGTCTCATTGTATTTAAAGATGTACCAATTAAGTCTTTTAAGCATTGTAGGTAGATCAGCTCCAAGCTGCTTGCCAATCCACAACCTAATAATATTCATAGAGCAAACATTAATTCTGTACATTTTTTCATAATCTTTCGGAGTTTTTTCCATATTTTCGTTAGCGTCCGCATGTTTATTTTTCCTATAAATATCATTCATGTCTTTTACCCAATCAAAGTCTTTGCTATCTATTGGAAAATATTTGCCTAGTTCTTCTTTTATAGTGTCTAATGCACAAGAAAAACATTTCAATTCCTCAATTGTTTCTCCCTTTCTCTTTTTCATCCTATCTTCACGACCTGTACTTTTTATTATTTCCCATCCAATATCTTCTAACGCAACGCCTAAGATTATATTCACAGATTCAACTGAAAGATTATTTTGTTCTTTTGCTATGTGCGATATTATTCCCATTGCTCTTCCATATCTTTGCAATAATTCAAACCATTTTTCTATTCCACAAGTATTAATATCGTCAAAATCGAACAAGAATTGTTTATTGTGCTTTTCATAAATGTTTTGTGTGCCAGCATTTAAATGATGAAGAACAGTGAACCATTTTACTGTTGAATCATTGCAAGTATTATTGTTTTCCACACCTACTTTCATTTTTGAGAATTCGCATCGCTCTAATTTAGATATAGAGATAAGATTTAAAATCCAATTATGAATTGAAATATGATTTTCCCAATTCAATTGTGTTTCACTATGAGTCTCAATAAATGCTTCTTCCTCAAAACTAACAATACTGCTATTTTTTGATAATTTTCTTACATGCTGATTAATAGCAAGCGACAGACTGATGGATGATTTATTGCTTTCATTTTGCATTGGATTTATTTTGCATAGCTCTTTGCTGCTAGATTTTTTAATATAAATTTTTATACTTTCTCCATCATCAGAAAGATTACTAACGCTAATTCCTCCCGATGTGAACCATTCATATAGATTTGAACAACTAGTTCGCAAATTAGTTATTTTTTCGAATTGTATTTTACTTGAACCAACGATTATGTAGTCGCATGTAATTGTTCCAATTCCAATTTGACAATTTTTCTTAGTAAGTAATTTTTCATCTCTACACCCGACTAGCGTATATGCATTTCTTGGAGATAAAACTTGCAAAATATGAGGAGGTGCAGACAGTATATTCATTATTTCATTCCCTGCATCAGATTTTATATGTGTAACTCTTCCACCTAAAATTTGATCACTAAGTTCTTTAAATAATACAGACAGTTCAAATTTCAGTCCGTTATCATGTAACATAACTACAGTTTCAGAAGAATCATTATTCTCTGTCTTCAAAAAACCAAGAACTGGTTTAGTTAAATCAAGTCTTTTATCTTCCATATCTCTTAATCTCCAACTAACTTGTTGCTTTTAATAAGAATAATTTAATATACAAATGTAAACAACCGCAATTTATTGTTTGCAATTTTATCACTACAAACCAATACAGCAATCGATAATTTCGCTTGAAAATATCGTGCACTCGCGCGTCTCAAAACTGTTTCTTTAACGCAACAATTTTGATACACTTGCGCACCAACTCTATGAATTAGATTTACTATACAAAGTCAAAGTTGTAAATAAAGCAATATTTGGTAGCATGAGTTATAGGAGTCTTCCTGCGTTGAAAGTCGGCTTCATGCCGTCGGTTGATTTACTCACCTTAGGCGTTGCGTAGGCTCCTTTACTTTTGCAATTTACCCTTTTGGAGTATATACCATATATCTCGATTCCATAGAATGTTTTGACTCAAAATCAATCTAGAAAGATTCTATAAACACTGTTAAAAACTCAGTCAAGTATCTGAGAAAGTAACACTTGCGCTCGCAAATGCTCCAATCCATACGCATAACAAACCTCCAACCAACACGCGCAAACACCACCAAACGACACGCCAAATAGGCGAGGGCTTGCATTTGAGAATATTTCGGGTATAGTAGTTACTCGTGCTTCGGCGCTGACATTGGTCAGTAAAGTTGCATTGCGGACATAGCTTAGTTGGTAAAGCGCAACCTTGCCAAGGTTGAGACCGCGGGTTCGAGTCCCGTTGTCCGCTCTAGGTCCGATGAGTTATTCGACCTTACGGTGGGTTAGCCAAGCGGTTAGGCAGCGGCCTGCAAAGCCGTATAGATGAGTTCGACTCTCGTACCCACCTCGATTAAGCTTCGTGCTTAATAAACAACCTGGGCGGTTGGCGCAGTGGTAGCGCACTTCCCTGACACGGAAGGGGTCACAAGTTCGAACCTTGTATCGCCCACTCGAAAGGATTGCCTTTCACGCATAATTAAAAAAATTTTGGGTGATTGGCGCAGCGGCTAGCGCACTTCCTTCACACGGAAGGGGTCATAGGTTCGATTCCTATATCACCCACAATAGGTACGCAGTGTAAAAGCACTGCGTTTTTTGTTTTTGTTACTCGATTTTTGGCCAATAACCCTTATAACCCTTATAACCCCTATACCGCTATAACCCCAATTTCGCCGCTTGACACTACTTTCCACCAATTACCAACGCTTACCCAACCACAAACCTTGCGACATTCCATATTTGCATTTAATTAAATAATTAACTAAAATATCATTTTGTTTTGCGGACATAGCTTAGTTGGTAAAGCGCAACCTTGCCAAGGTTGAGACCGCGGGTTCGAGTCCCGTTGTCCGCTCCACTTTTTTAGTATTTTGTTTAAGAAATCGTGTTTCCATAATTGCTACTAGCATCGATTTTGAAAGAATGGGAATTTATGGCTGACGACGTACAATCTACCAATCAGACGACTTCTAACGAAGATAGTATGTCTACAATGGTAGATGCCATCAATTCCTTATGGTTAGAAGGCAAAATTACTTCTATTCCAAACTTTGTAAAGCATAATATTTTCACCGATTTTCCAAGCCTTCCTTCTAATACTCAGGTTGGATGGTTTAGAATTCCTGGAAAATCCTTCTGCATTTCGATTGGATTAGTTAAAAATGATGGCAAGCTTTTTCGTCAACTTGCTATTGCAGATTCAGAAGGTAGAGTTTACACGGGTGACAAAGTAACTCTTGAAGATACGTTTGAACGTCTTCCGCAACTTTCTTTTATTGAGCAATCTTCTTTTACTTTACGAAATTCAACTCGTTTTTACGGAAGCTTAAAAGTACCTAAATCAAATAATATTTCAAAAAAATTCCGCAATATTTTGCAAAGTTTAAAAAGCTTGCCAAGCCTGTGCTTAAAAAATAAAAACACAGCCAGCACGTCCAAGGCAAGCGCAGCAATCACCAACAGCAACAACAATATTTCTATAGTAAATGGCGATATTGTTATGCAAGTTTCTTTAGAAGACGGTTTGCATCAAGTTGCTTCATGGCTGTGCTGCACAATTGGAAAGCATAAAAGGTATACGCTTGAAAGCACGCGCGTAAAATTACCTGATTCTTTGCGCTGCAATCTTACTTACGAGAATGCTATTGCAACAACATTTTTCGCAACATTTTTCATACCAGATTTAAATCAAAACTTAATAGGTTTTGGATATTCGCACGTTCTAAGAAGATTGCATACTGAAGCACCTCTTGGCGCAATAAGAAGAAGCTCTGCAGATATTGCGCACGCAAGAAAAGTTGGATTGCAAGTTTCCGGTTTAGAAAGCTACTATGAGCGCGTTATGAAAGAGGTTGGAGCATTAGATCCAACTAGAAGCTTAGAAGCCGTTCATGGCGCAGAAAGACTACATTTTAGACAAGCTCAACAAACTTCTGCACATTACTTAATTTGGGACGATTCCTTAGATCCTTCAGCAGCACTAAAAGTTTTAAGAATTGAAGGAGCGCTAAATCGTTTACAAGCAATATACCAGTTCTTGCAAGCTAATTCTTTGCAGGGCGGAAAGAATTTTGAAGGAAACGTTAGCTTAGAGCGCATTGCTGCTATAGATAACGCTATGATTGAAAACCCTGCTTTTAATGCTTGTGAATCTTTTGATACGCCAAGTTTAGCAAATCCTTTACAAGACGATAGTATTCGTCCTTTGCTTCACTTATGGAATAAGGCTAGAAAATATCAGCAGTCTGCAACATTTTTGAAGCAGAATGATGCGGGAGAGTGGCTTTACCGTCAATCTCTTTCTAAGCTTATTAGAAGCTTATACATGCCGTTTAGATTCGACGCAGATTTTCGCTCTAATCTAAACGATGGCAATGTGGCGATTGCGTTCACTTCTACAGGATCGTCGCTAATGCCTACAAGCAAATACGATACTTTAGAGCATAAGTGGCATAAGCTAAGTAATGTTGAAAAGTCGCGTATGGCAACCTATTACAATCTGCGATTCGGCATTATGCTTGCAACGCTCGCCTTTGGTGCAAGCGAGAAAATACAGCATGTTTCAATTAGGCTTGATTCTATTGGTTTAGAAGAAATGGTTGCAGCACAAGATAATGCAATCAGTACGCTACTAAACCGCACTATTCAAGCATTAGACAATATGAATGTAAATAATGCACCTTCAAAAGGTTATCCAAAAGACGGTGACGTTCATGGAGATCCTTCACAAATCCAAGATTTGCAACACTTACCGCTTGCAGAAGTTGTTGAAGGTGCACAATCTTTAGTTGATTCTAAGACGGAATCTAAAGCAGATTCAAACTCAAATCCTTTAGCTGCTTTTAGCGAGCCTCCAGAAATACGTACGCTAATGACAGTAACGTTTGAACGCGAAAAATTTATTAAACATATTCGTGCTCACGGTTTGCAAAATCCAATGGAAATATATAAGCAATCTAATGCAACAATGAGCATGCGCGAAGACTACACTTTAGGCTCAGTAGAAGCATCATTCGACATGCACGACACTTGCTTCGCGCCTAGAGGAGCGCAAGAAGAGCCTGAGTTTTCCGACACAATATTTAGCGAAGAACAAGAAGAAATACTTGGAACATCACACGCACAAGGCTTATCAATTCAAAGAGAAGACCTTTTGCAGCAAGCTGTTACAGACTTCCACCATATTGCATCTCAACCAATTCAAACAACAGCAGAAAAAGCTAGAGAAGCAATGAATATTATTGAGCAAATTGCAGATCCTGAGCTTAGTGAAAAAGCAGACAGTGTAACAAGAGCTCTTATTGATGAAACAGACATACCTGAACTTTCATTCAAAGCTTCGCAAAACATACGAAACATGCGTATTCGAGTCCAAGAGCAGCTTATGGAAGGCGATATTAGCACTGCAATAGAAGAATACGAGAAGAATATTGCTAAATTCGACTCAATGTTTGCGGTAGAAAATGTTGTTCCACGCTACTTTAACTCATATGCGGAAAGAGTTGTGTACAATCACATATTTGCAACACCAGAAGAGCATACACTACTTATTCCAGACGGATTGTTCTACGCGCACATGGAGTTAGCAGACTTACTTTCACAATTGAATAAGCATGAGGCTGCATTAAAGCACTTAAACACGATGGTTGCTTACGCTCCAACATACGCACTATCTCACTTAAAGCTTGCGGCAGAATTATCTCAAAAAGAAGACTGGTCATCTGTTATAGCAGCATGCTTAAACGCTTTGAGAGTATCTTTCGACAAAGATGATGCAGCATTCGCATACTATCGACTAGCGTACGCTGCATGGATGCAAGACAGGTTTGCACTCGCTGCAAGCTCGTATCGAATGGCTGATTATTTAGCCCCAGGAAGAATAGAACCATTGCAAATGGAACTAGAAGAACTGCTATCTAGAATGCGCTCGCAGTGTTATAAAGCTCCGGCTAATATGGACGATGTGAAGCAGAATTTTATGAATGACGATATTCCTGTTTGGCCAAATATTGAAGCCAGCCATATTATTGGCAGAGCTGCAAAACTTACGGTTGATGAAGGAATGTTTGTTATTGCAAGAACTTTGTGCGTTGCTAATATTCGCATGACTTCAAACGAAGATTTGGAAGGCGCTGTGCAATCTCAATTCTTGCGTTCACTAAATGCTTAAAATGCTAAATAGCGTAGTAGATTACGCTAAATATTTGGGTTGAAAGGGAATTTTTATGAGTGCTGCTTACAATGATGCGGCGTCACAAAGCTCTCAATGGACGCTTTTTGACGATTTTGATGAGCCAGCTGTAACTGATGAAGCGCACTCTAATGCTCATATTTGGAATCCTAATGTTGACACAGATGAGTGGATTCATAAACTAGAACCTACCGATGCGGACGCTTTAGCTCTTTCAAGTCTACAGCCTACATCTCTTACTACTGAACAAGCTGCACGCTTGTGGGCAAAATTAGCAGCGTGGACGCAATCTGATCAAATTGCCTACTATGTTGAAGATGCTCCAACAAGCTCGGATGCAGCTTATGATGCGCGTATACGAGCGTTGAGTGCTCTGGAATCAGCTTTTCCAACACTTGACACTCCGCAATCTCCAACGCACCGCGTAGGTGGAACTTTTTCCAACGATTTTACTTCTGTAAAACATCCTTCGCGAATGATGAGTTTGGATGACGTGTTTTCTATTGACGAATTACACGATTGGTACAACAGTGTTCTTCGAGATTTGCAATGGCCTGAATCCAAGCCGCTTCCTATGACATGCGAAGTAAAAATTGACGGTCTTGCGTTAAATCTTATTTACAGAAACGGCACTCTTGAGCAGGGGCTTACTAGAGGAGATGGCGTAACAGGCGAAGATATTTCTCTTAATGTTAGAACGATTGAGGCAATACCAACTCAGCTTCATGCTGAAAATCCTGACGATATTCCTGAATTTGTTGAAATTCGCGGCGAAGTTTTTATGAAATGGTCTGATTTTCGTAAGCTTAATGAGGAGCAGGAAGACGCTGGAAAAGCAGCTTTTGCAAATCCTAGAAACGCTGCTGCAGGTTCGCTTCGTCAAAAAGATCCGCGCATTACCGCAACTCGTCATTTAAGCTTCTTCGCGCACGGCTTGGGGGAGCTTCGTTGGAAATCAAACTCAAGTCATGCTAATAGTGAAACAACTTTTAACCAGTCTGACGCATACAATTTTTACAAACAGTGGGGTGTTCCAGTTTCTCCATACACGCGTAGAGTAACTAACTTTGCCGAAATACAAGACATGATTGATTATTATGGCGAACATAGGGCAAATATTTTGCACGCATTGGATGGAATTGTTGTAAAGGTTGATGACCGCGCACTGCAGCGCAATCTTGGAGCAACTTCAAGAGCCCCAAGATGGGCTATTGCATATAAGTATCCTCCTGAGGAAGTTAACACTTATTTGAAGGATATTGTTGTTCAGGTTGGAAGAACAGGAAGAGTTACGCCTGTAGCAATTCTTGAGCCTGTAACTGTTGCAGGTTCTACTATTTCTAGAACAACTCTTCATAACGCTTACGAAGTTGAGCATAAAAACGTGCTTATTGGCGATACTGTTGTGGTTCGAAAAGCTGGAGATGTTATTCCTGAATTAGTTGGGCCTGTTTTAAAAGCACGAGAAGGCCGTGAAAACCAATTACGAAAATTTGTTATGCCTGAGTATTGCCCTTCTTGCGGAGCAAAATTAGCTCCAGCAAAACAGGGAGATAAAGATATTCGCTGTCCGAATGTAGAAAACTGCCCAGCTCAGCTTACTGAACGTATTATTCACCTGGCTTCTAGGCAGGCTTTTGATATTGAGAATTTGGGAGATAACGCCGCTTTAGCTCTTACAAATCCTGAAGATTCTAGGCCATCTACCGCTGAAGTTTACTGCCCGGATATTGATAAGATTGTGGTTCAAAGAGGCTCCATGCAGCAGCCTTATGTTCCTCCTGCTAATTTAACGTTACCTAAGCCTCAAATTCCTGTACTTAAAAGCGAATCTGGAATTTTTAGCATAACAGCTAACGATTTACAAAATGTTATGGTTTGGAAGGAAATTCCGCTTGTTGAAGAATGGCAAGAAGTAGAAAAAGACGGAAAATTAAAAAAGCATACTCGAAAAATTGGAGGATCCGGGCTTTGGAGACAAGTGCGAGCATTCTGGACTCGCACAATTGAAGCGAAATTTGCTGAATCTTCGAGTCAAAACATTGAAGCTGAAGCTTTGGATCAGAACAGTGAATTTGATTCTAAATATCCAGAATTTCAGGTTCCAAAAGATGCTCAAGTAGTTTTTTGGAAAACTAAACGAGCTTCAAATAACTCAAAAGAAACAATTAACGTTCCGTGGTACACAAGACCATCGGAAACTACTCGCAGCATGCTTGAAGAAATAGCCCAAAAAGGCAAAAATGCTGCCCTGTGGCGCGTTTTAGTTGCGCTTTCTATTCGTAGACTAGGCCCACCAACAGCGCGTCTTATAGCAGCGAAATTAGGATCTTTAGAAAATATTGCAAATACTTCAGTTGAAGAACTTACTCAGATTGATGGCGTTGGTCCAGAAATTGCTCAAGCTGTTTATGACTGGTTTAAGCAAGCAAAAGATAGTAGCAACTGGAGATTTGAAGTTTTGCACGCTTGGCAAGAAGCAGGGGTAGTTGGAAAAGTTGAAACATCATCCCTTGCTCAAACTCTAGCTGGTAAAACTGTTGTTGTAACAGGATCTTTGCAAGGCTTTAGTAGAGATGAAGCAAAGGAAGCAATAGTATCTCGAGGCGGTAAAGCTTCAGGATCAGTTAGTAAAAACACGTACTGCGTAATTTTGGGAGAAAATGCTGGTTCTAAAGCAACCAAAGCTCAGGAACTTTCTATTCCAATGCTTAACGAAAATCAGTTTAGTGTTCTTTTGGAAACTGGAAGTGTGGAAGAAGCTCTACAAAAAGCTGGCGAAAATTCTCTTGATATTAATAACTAAGGAATCATAGCATAAATGAACACGAGCGAACTCGAAACACGCGTTTACGATTTGCTGGGTAGCGTTATTGATCCAGAATTAGGCCGTTCGGTTACAGAACTAAATATGGTAACTGGCGTTAGTGTTATTGAAGCTGAAAATTTAGATGCTTCTAAACCGGTTTATAACGTAAGAATAAAGCTTGAACTTACTGTACCAAACTGCCCATTGGCTGAAATTATTACAGAACGAGTAAAAGAAGCTGTATCTAAATATCCTCAAGCAACTCTTATACCACATGTTACTTCTAGCGCAATGAGTAAAGATAAGCTAGAAAAACTAGTAGAAGATTTGAAAGCTGAGCGCAGAGAAAATCCTTTTAATAAAACAGGTACGCGCACGAAAATTTTTGCTATTGCTTCAGGAAAAGGCGGCGTTGGAAAATCTTCTATAACCGCTAATTTAGCCGCAACTTTTGCAGCTTTAGGATACGATACTGCAGCAATCGACGCGGACGTATACGGTTTTTCTTTACCACGCATGTTCGGAGTAAACTCTCAGCCAACTAATCTTAACGGCATGCTTATGCCAGTTGTGTCTTGGGGAGTAAAGCTTATTTCAATCGGCATGTTTGCTGGAACTGATCGTGCTATTTTGTGGAGAGGACCGCGTTTACAGCGTTCGCTAGAACAGTTTCTTTCAGACGTTTGGTGGGGAAGTCCAGATGTTCTTTTGCTTGATTTAGCACCTGGTACAGGAGATATGGCACTTGCTGTGGCTCAAACTTTACCAAACGTTGAGCTTGTTGTTGTTACAACACCTCAGCCTAGTGCGTCGGACGTTGCGGTTAGGGCAGGTCTTATGGCTTTGCAAATTCCTGTAAGCGTTCGAGGAGTTGTTGAGAATATGAGCTGGTTTGAAAATAATGGCGAGCGCTTGGAAATATTCGGCTCCGGAGGCGGAAAAAGAGTTAGCGAACAGCTTTGTGAAGCTCTTCATACTAATGTTCCTCTTTTAGCTCAGCTTCCTCTTGACCCAACTCTTAGAGAAATTGGCGAAGCGGGACGTCCTGCGGTTCTAAACGAAGACGGGAAGTTAGATAATTCACAGCTTGCTAATACTTTTGTGCAACTTGCTAAATCTTTAATGGAATAATCTAATCAAAAAACAAATATGGGGCAACTTGAATTTTCAAGCAACCCCATATTTTTATTTAATTTATAAAACTAATTTATAAAACTAATTACTTAACAGCATTAAGCCACTGTTCTTTAGTTGCTTTTTCAGCTTCCAACTTAGCTTTACGCTTCTTGTCGGTTTCTTTAGCAATAGCAGCGTTAAGCTCTTCAAGCTGCGCTTCCAATTGCAAAGCAAAGCTGGACTTACGAGCGTTAGCTTCAGGATCAGCATCTCTCCAAGCAGCCTCTTCAACAGACTTAATCTTCTTATCTACATCATTCAAGCGAGCCTCAATGCGACGCATATCTTCTCGAGGAACAAATCCAATTGCATCCCACTCTTCTTGAATTTCAGACAAAGCTTTACGAGCCTTCTTAGCAGCTTCCTCATTTTCTACAGGCAGCAACGCTTCTGCTTTTACGAGCAAAGCTTCCTTCTTCGCGAGATTCTCATGCTCTCCAGCATTCAACTTTTCACGATCAGCCTGTCGAGCATGGTAGAAAGCGTCAGCAGCCTCACGGAACTTAGCCCACAAAGCATCATCATGCTGACGTCCAGCATTGCCAGCCTTCTTCCAACGATCCATCAAAGCGTTAAACTTAGCAGAAGTTTCACGCCAGTCAGTTGAATCCTTCAAGCTTTCAGCTTCAGCAATAATTGCTTCCTTAAGCTGCTTAGCATTATTGCGAACATGTTCACGCTCCTTAACCCAGGAGTTACGAGCTTGGGAGAATGCGGAACGAGCCTTAGAGAAACGCTGCCACAAAGCGTCTGCATCAGCCTTGTTCAAATGAATAGTAGTGCGCTGATGTTCCTGCCATTCGTCGAAAAGAGAGCGAAGCTTATCGTTAAGCTCGCGCCAATTTGTTGAATCGCTCATTTTAGCAACCAATGCTTCAGCGCGTTCTACAATATTTGCACGCTCTTTCAAAGCTTTTTCAAGAGCCTCTTTACGAGCTTTTGCAATTTCTTCTTTCTTTTCATCTCCCTTTGCTTTAAGCTCGGCGTGTCGCGCACGCAAAGCAGCAAGGTCACCAACGGCTGCAGGCTCAGCTAATTCTTCTTGCAAAGTGTTAAGCGTTTCATCAATTTCCTTCACTTTTACGTTGGTTGATTCCAACCTTTTAGCGAATAAATCGAGCTTAATCTTCAAATCAAGGTAGCGGTGAATGTAGAAAGTCAATGCTTCTTCAGGAGTTCCAGTGGAGTATTGACCAACCTCACGTTCAGCACCGTTTTCAGTAACATAAACAGTGCCATTTTCATCAACACGACCAAAGGTTTTTGCGGATTTAATATCCTCTTCGCTATAAGAAATAGTTGGTGCTTGAGCAACAACACGAGTCTTATGCGCGAAGCTTGCTGGCGATGGAGCAAGTGGCTTTGGCGCGGTAGTAGTTTTAGTAGTTTCTTCAGGTTTAGTCTGTTCGGTCACGGTCGACTCCTTACAGCAGATGCACGGTAACAATGTTACGAATAAGTATGACGGTAAGCCATGATTTTTCCGCAACACCACCTATTATAGTGGACATGGTACAAGGCTCATCTATATCAGGTTTCCCTGAATGGCTTCCTAGTGAACGCGCTGTTGAACAGCGAGTAGTAGATACACTTCGAGAAGTCTTTGAACTAAACGGTTTTATTGGCATAGAAACGCGCGCCGTAGAACAAGGTTCAAGTTTGTTGAAAAAAGGCGAAACAAGTAAAGAAATTTATTTATTGTCAAGATTGCAAGAAGTTGGTCACGAATCTGACACTCCTGTGGAAGAACGAATTGGCTTGCATTTTGATTTAACAGTTCCGCTTAGCCGTTACGTTGTTGAACATACTGGAGATTTAACATTCCCGTTTAAACGCTGGCAAATGCAAAAAGTTTGGCGAGGGGAGCGTCCTCAAGAAGGTCGTTTCCGCGAGTTTGTTCAAGCAGATATTGATGTTGTTGGCAACGGCGAACTTCCTTCTCATTACGAAGTTGAACTGCCTTTGGTTATGGTTGAAGCTCTTGAACGATTGAGAGAATTTGGTTTACCAAAAGCTACAGTTCACGCAAATAATCGTAAGCTTTCCGAAGGTTTTTACCGCGGTATTGGTTTAACAGATATTGAAGGTGTTCTTCGCGAAATAGACAAGCTAGACAAAATTGGCGCAGAAGAAGTATCTAAACTTCTTATAAAAGAGTGCGGAGCTAATGAGTCTCAAGCTGCTGCCTGCTTAGAATTGGCTGAGCTTACTGCAAAAACTGGGGAAGAACTAAAATCTAGTTTCGAATCTCTCTGCATTAAACACAATATTTCTACGAGCGAAGATAACGAATCGTACGCTTTGGCTACAGAAGGTGTTGAAACGCTCGCAATGATTGTTGACGAAGCTGCACGAATTCGTCCGGGCGCTGTCGTTGCAGATTTGAAGATTGCTCGAGGACTTGATTACTACACTGGTTCCGTTTACGAAACTTTCCTCGATAATGCAGCATCTTTAGGCTCTATTTGCTCTGGCGGACGCTACGATAATCTTGTTTCTCAAGGCAAAAAGAAGTATCCAGGCGTCGGTCTTTCTATTGGATTGTCTCGCTTGGTTTCTTACATGCTTCACAGCGCTGGTGCTACAGTTTCTAGAATTTCTCCTGCAGCAGTTCTTGTGGCAGTTTGGAATGAGGAAGATCGTCCAGCATGCAATGAGATTGCTAGGAAGCTTCGCGAGCGCGGTATTGCAACAGATGTTGCACCTACTGCAGCAAAACTTGGTAAGCAAATCAAGTATGCAGATAAGCTGGGTATTCCTTACGTATGGTTCCCAGCAGACAGCACCGAGTCTGAGTCTTCCAAAGACGAGGTAAAAAATATTATTACTGGCGAGCAGACGGTAGCAGATGCCACGTCGTGGCAACCGGATACTGTTTATGCCCGGCAGACAGTTTCTTGCGCTAAATAATATTCGTGCAAAATTGCTTGAATATTAAACGCAATTTATGTCAACAAAAATGAATACACCATTATTAGAACGTAGAGGAAGTGGACTTATGAGCCAGACGGCGTATCGTACACATCATGCCGTTGAAGTGACTGAAGAATTAGTCGGGCAAAAAGTAACCATTGCTGGTTGGGTTGATCGTCGCCGTGATCACGGTGGCGTTGCCTTTGTTGATGTCCGTGATAACACAGGCTTGGTGCAGGTTGTTATTTATGATGAGGAAACTGCACGCCCGCTTAGAAGCGAGTTCGTTGTGCAGGTAACCGGCGAGGTTCGCTTGCGCCCAGACGGCAATGAGAACGACCACTTAGCAACAGGTAAAATTGAGATTGTTGCTCAAACTGTTACTATTCTCGCTAAATCCGACGCTCTTCCATTCCAGGTTTCTACAGCTTTGGAAAACGAGTCCGAAAACAAGCTTCCTAGCGAAGATGTTCGTTTGAAGTATCGCTACCTTGATTTGCGTCGCCCATCTATGCAGCGCAATCTAAAGCTTCGTTCCAACATGGCTAAGGCTGCTCGTCACGCTTTGGAAGATATGGACTTTACGGAAGTTGAAACACCAACCTTTATTAAGTCCACTCCAGAAGGTGCTCGAGACTTTGTTGTTCCAGCACGCTTGGTTCCAGGCTCTTGGTACGCACTTCCACAGTCTCCACAGCTCTTAAAGCAGTTGCTCATGGTTTCTGGCGTTGAACGCTACTATCAGCTTGCTCGCTGCTACCGTGATGAAGACTTCCGTGCTGATCGTCAGCCTGAGTTCACTCAGCTCGATATGGAAATGAGCTTTGCAAGTCAGGAAGACGTTATGGCTATGGCCGAGCGCGTTATTGCTGCTATTTGGAAGGAAGCAGGCCACGAAATCACTCTTCCTTTGCCTCGTATTACTTGGCAGGAAGCAATGGATAAGTATGGTTCCGATAAGCCAGATTTGCGTTTTGGAAACCCACTTATTGAGTTGACTGACTTCTTTAAGAACACTCCATTCCGCGTGTTCCAAGCTTCCTACGTTGGAGCTGTGCTGTTTAAGGGCGGTGCTGAAACTCCTCGTCGCCAGTTTGACGCATGGCAGGATTGGGCTAAGCAGCGTGGAGCTAAAGGTTTGGCTTACGTAGTCTTCGGCGAAGACGGCGAGCTTAAAGGCCCTGTTGCTAAGAATCTTAGCGAAGAAGAGCGCGCAGGACTTAAAGAAGCTGTTGGAGCAGAAGATGGCGACGCAGTATTCTTTGCAGCAGGCTCTCGTGAGTCTTCCCAGCTTTTGCTTGGCGCAGTTCGCGTAGAACTTGCAAGCCGCGCAGGATTGCTTCACCCAGATGAGTTTGCTTTTACTTGGGTTGTTGACTTCCCACTGTTTAAGCGCACTGATGATCCAGACGATGACGATGTTGCAGTCGGTCACTCCAAGTGGACTTCTATGCACCATCCGTTCACAATGCCATCTGCTGATTGGATTGATAAATTCGATAAAGATCCAGAGCATGCAATGAGCGATTCTTACGATATTGTGTGCAACGGTAATGAGATGGGCGGCGGCTCTGTTCGTATTCACCGCGACGATATTCAAGACCGCGTTCTTAACGTTCTTGGAATCGACAAGGCTGAAGCTGACGAAAAGTTCGGCTTCTTGCTTGAAGCTTTCAAGTACGGTGCTCCACCTCACGCTGGTATTGCTTTGGGCTGGGATCGTACTGCTGCAATTTTGGCAGGCGCAAGCTCAATTCGCGACGTAATCGCCTTCCCTAAGGCTGGCGGCGGTAGAGACCCTCTAACTGGCGCTCCAGCTCCAATTTCTGACGAACAGCGCGCAGAAACTGGCGTAGACTACGATCCAGAAGAAGACGAGTAAATAAAATCTACTCGTAACATATTGTTACAAAGCCGTTGATTGTTGATTTAATAATCCTCAATCAGCGGCTTTTTTGTAACCTAAGAGTAACAAAACGTAACGGTGGCGATAAATAACCGTAACACAGCTTAGCTAGACTTCTTTTTATGGATAAGCAAGTATCAAAGTCAGATCCAAACGCCGAGGATATGACTAATAGCACTTCTAAAGTGCTCAAAGCGGCAAATCCCCTTGTAGAATTAAGCCATGTCGAAAAGCATTTCGGAAAATTACATGTGCTTAAAGATATTAATCTCACTGTCAATAAGGGCGAAGTTCTCGTTATTATTGGCCCATCCGGTTCTGGAAAATCAACAATGTGCCGTACAATCAACCGTCTTGAAACAATTGATTCGGGAGATATTCGCATAGACAGCAAGCCACTTCCACAGGAAGGCAAAGAGCTTGCAGCCTTGCGCGCAGAAGTTGGAATGGTATTCCAGTCATTTAATCTTTTTGCAAACAAAACGATTCTTGAAAACGTCACTCTTGCACCAATGAAAGTTCGTCACATGGATCAGCAAAGCGCTGAAACTCTTGCCATGGAATTACTCACTAGAGTAGGCGTAGACAATCAGGCTAATAAAATGCCTTCGCAACTTTCAGGCGGACAGCAGCAGCGCGTAGCAATAGCTCGAGCGCTCGCAATGCAACCAAAAGTTATGCTTTTTGACGAACCAACTTCCGCACTCGACCCAGAAATGGTTAACGAAGTACTGGATGTTATGGTTGAGCTTGCAAAAGAAGGCATGACAATGATTTGTGTTACGCACGAAATGGGCTTTGCTCGTAAAGCTGCTGACAGAATTGTGTTTATGGCCGATGGTCAAATCCTCGAACAGGGTACTCCAGAAGAATTCTTCGAGCATCCAAAAACTGATCGAGCAAAAGATTTCCTTTCCAAGATTCTTACGCACTAATAGCGCTTTTTTCAATTTCGTTTTAGCTTAAACGCCAAAACATGCGAAAAACAGTTCTTATGAAGGGAAAAGATATGAAAATATTACATAATCGCATTTTTCGTGCGATACTAGCGATGCTTTGTACCGTATGCTGCGTTATGCCGCTTACAGCTTGCGATCGTAGCGATGGTAAAAAAGTAATACGCATTGGTATTAAATTCGATCAGCCTGGTATGGGTTTCAAAAAAGCAGGAACTTACGTTGGATTCGACGTTGACGTTGCTAAGTATGTTGCCAAAAAGCTCGGCTATTCAGAAGATCAAATCGTATGGAAAGAATCACCATCTAAGCAGCGTGAAACAATGCTTCAAAACGGTGATGTCGATATGATTGTTGCAACATATTCCATTACTGACGCTCGAAAGAAAATGGTTTCGTTCGCAGGACCTTACTTTATTGCCGGCCAAGATTTGCTAATTCGCAAAGGCGAGCATAAAGTAAATGGCCCGAACGATTTAGACGGTAAGCGTTTATGCTCAGTATCTGGTTCAACATCCGCAATAGTTGTTAAAGAAAAGTTCTCTTCAAAAGTACAACTTATGCAACAGCCAGGCTACGCGGAATGTGCAACTGCATTATTCTCAGGCATTGTGGATGCTGTAACTACCGACGATATTATTCTTGCTGGCCTAGCTACAGCTTCTAGAGGCCGTTTAAAGCTTGTTAGCAAGCCATTTACCGCAGAATATTACGGAATTGGCATCAAAAAAGGCAATACTAGCTTAGCTAAGAAAATTAACGCCGCATTAAAAGACATGATTCGTAACGGATCTTGGAAGCGAGCTCTAGACGATAATTTGCGCGGAACTGGTTTTAAGCCAAACGCAAAGTATAATCCGCCAATTCCTCAAGAGGGGGAGATGTAATATGCAAGATTTCGTGCAACTTTTTACATCCTACAATATTCCAGGAGCATTCTTGGTCAATATTGAAATCACCTTATGGAGTGTACTTTTTTCATCAATTATTGGCGTAATTCTTGTTACGATGCGTATTTGCCCTGTGGCTTCTTTGCGCATGGTTGCAACTGCCTACGTTGAGCTTTTTAAAAACATGCCTCTTACAATCATCATGGTTTTCATGGTGTTAGGCGTGTACGCTCAGCTTAAGCTTGGTTTCTCACCAATTTTTGAAGTGAATTTCTTCTGGCTTGCAATTGCTGGATTATCACTATATACGGCAGCGTTTGTGTGCGAATCTTTAAGATCCGGACTTAACACTGTTCCTGTTGGTCAAGCTGAAGCCTGCCGCGCTCTTGGATTAAACTTCTTCCAGTCGGCAACGCAAGTGATTTTGCCACAAACATTCTGCGGATCTGTAGCACCTTTGGGTAACACTTTTATTGCATTGCTTAAAAACTCTACAGTTGCTGCAGCAGCATCTGTTGCAACAGAAACTTCAACAATGATGAGCGAAATGATTGAGAAGCATGCGGATTTAATCGTACCAATCTTCTTAATATTCGCCTTAGGATACATCATCCTCATTATTCCTATTGGAATTTTGACAACGTATCTGTCTAACAAGCTTGCTGTAAGAAGGTGATAGTGATGGCTAAACAACGTGAACAATCATTATTATTTGACGCTCCGGGTCCTAAAGCTCTTAGGAAGATTCGAGTAGCAAATATTATTGCAGCCTGCGTGTTTGCTTTATTTGTTATTGCTGTACTAATGCGACTTAGCAATCCACCAGAAGGAGAAAACCAGCTTTCCTCGGTATTGTGGAATCCAGCTATTGAAACTGAAGCATGGGTTGATTTCTATCTTCCAGGATTATGGATGACTTTGAAAGCTTCTATGCTTGCTGTAGTAGGTTCCATAATATTTGGCTTATTCTTTGGATTGTGCCGTCTTTTACCTAATTTTATTATTCGTAGCATTTCTGCAGTAATAGTTGAGTTCTGCCGAGCTGTACCAGTATTAATGCTTATGATTTTCTTGTGGAGAGCGTTTGCACTTTCTGGCATGAAAGAGGCATCTTACTGGGCTGTAGTTCTTGCTTTGATTATGTACAACGGCTCCGTCGTTGCTGAGCTTGTTAGAGCAGGCGTTGGTAATCTGCCAAATGGACAGCGCGAAGCTTCGTTAGCATTAGGCTTAAGCGAATACCAATCTCTTACGCAAATCGAAATGCCACAGGCTATTATTGCTATGATGCCTGCTGCAGTAACTCAGCTTGTTGTTGTTTTGAAGGATACTGCACTTGGTTCGATTATTATGTACACTGATTTACTCCAGGAATCGCGTCGACTTGGATCAATGTACTTTAATATTTTGCAAACTTTAAGCGTGGCAGCAGTTATATACTTCCTGATTTGCCTTGCGCTATCTTGGTTTGCAGAATGGCTCCCAGCTCACTTGAAGAATCGCACTGCGGCTCCAACAGAGGCAGATCCTGTTGCACCAATTGCTATTATGGATCCTTCTAACGTGAACCAGATGGCTGTGGCTGACGAGGTTAAGGAATTGCCTTATGGTGGTACTCCTCGTAAGTATCACGTCCATCACCGTGGAACTAATGCTTCTATCCATCATTGGCGTAGAACTCGCTACATACAAGGCTATGATGAGCATCACTTAAAAACTGGCGACGAGACAGAAGAAAATCTTAAGAATGCTCAAAGCAATTTTGGCAACAAACCAAAAAATAAGCCAAAGGATAATCATAAAGATATTAAAAAAGATAATCCAAAAGCTTAGCTTGTAGCTAAAATTTGTAGCAAAATTTAGGAAGCGTAGTTAGTGACTTTAGTTGCTGACTACGCTTTTTGTAGCTAAACTATTAGGGTCATAAACTATTTATGGCCACATGCATACAAGGAGGCTAATACATGGATGGCGCGTTTGAATTGTCCGCTGCAAAGATGCGCGAACAAGGAATGAGCGAAATTGCTATTGAACAATTTGAGCACTTGTATAATGTTTGGAGCTTAAATAAATCTGGAGATAATTCAGGGGAGTTTATTCGTGAAAGCACAATTGAGCCTATTAAAAGCGTGCCAACTTTTCACGAAATTTACGAAACTATTGATCACGATAAAGCAGTAAACGCATTCGCAAAAACAGCGTTTATTAAACTGAACGGCGGCTTGGGAACTTCTATGGGATTGTCTTGCGCAAAATCTTTACTTCCAGTTCGCAGACATAAAGCTCGCCAAATGCGCTTTATTGATATTATTATCGGTCAGGTTCTTACAGCACGTCAGCGTTTAGGAGTTGAGCTTCCACTGATTTTTATGAACTCTTTCCGTACTTCTCACGATACTTTGCAAGTGTTAAAACGCAATCGTAAGTTTATTCAGGAAGATATTCCGGTTGAAATTATTCAGCATCAAGAGCCTAAACTTGTTGAAGAAACAGGAGAGCCGGTTTCTTACGAAAAAGATCATGGTCTTGAATGGTGTCCTCCTGGACATGGGGATATTTTTTCAACTCTGTGGGAATCTAAATTATTACAAGCTTTAAAAGAACACGGTATTGAGTATTTGTTTATCTCAAATTCCGACAACTTAGGCGCAAGACCTTCAAGAACACTTGCACAGCATTTTGAAAATACTGGCGCTCCAATCATGATTGAAGTGGCAAAACGAACCCAAGCTGATCGAAAAGGTGGGCATATTGTTCGAGATGCTCAAACTGGAAGATTAATGCTTCGCGAAATGACACAGGTTCATCCGGAAGATCGTAGAAGTGCGCAAAGCATTAAAAAGCATCCATATTTTAATACGAATAATATTTGGGTTCGTGTTGATGCGTTGCAAAAAAAGCTGGAAGAATATGATGGCGTTTTGCCTCTTCCTGTTATTTGCAACAGAAAAACAGTTGACCCAACTGACGAAACAAGCACTCCAGTAGTTCAATTAGAAACAGCAATGGGCGCTGTTGCATCGCTTTTTGACGAAGCGCTTTGCGTGGAAGTAGACCGCATGCGTTTCTTGCCTGTTAAAACCACGAATGACTTGTTTATTATGCGATCCGACAGATTCCATCTTACTGATTCTTACGAGATGGAAGATGGAAATTACATATTCCCGGATATTGACTTGGATCCACGCTATTACAAGAACATAAACGATTTTAACGAGAGATTCCCGTACTCCGTACCAGCTTTAGCTGCCGCAAAATCGGTTACTATTAGGGGAGATTGGACTTTTGGCAACCAGGTATCAATGTTTGCTGATGCATTATTAGAAGACACAGGTGAGCCAAGTTATGTTCCAAATGGAGAATTTGTTGGACCGCAAGGAATTGAGCCAGATTCATGGGTCTAGTATGGCGTGTCGCGAAAAAATGGCGTATTTTCAACGTTGTTTGTGTTTGTGTGAACAAAAAATATAGAATTATTGTAACTTTTTTCAAAAAATGTCCACACGTACCGCAAAACACCATTAAAATAGAAAAGGTTGTGTAATAGTGCAACGCAAATAAAACTGCATTTTGCAAGTTTTGCATGCACTTACACATAAGTAAACAGATTTCAAACATGATACGTGAGGACCAATGGTAGAAGGAAGCAACGGAAGGCGACGTTTTTCCGACAAATGGGGCAAACACGAGCTCGATGTGCTCGCTGTATTGTCTTCCGCATTCCCGCAATGGCTGACTTCGCGGCAAATTGCACAACGCGTTAAAGCATACGCAGATTCTTATGGCGAGCTTGCTGATCAAGCAGCAAAAGCAGCATTCGCAAAACAATTCCAGCGAGATCGCGCAAAACTAGCAGCCATGGGAATTGCAATCGAGTCTAGGCAGCCTGAATACTCATCGAAGTCCGAAGGCCAAGACTTTGCTTCGTATCGCTTACAATTAGGCGATGAGCCTCGCGTGCGTTTACGTTTTGACCAATCTGAATTGCCAGTGTTGGCAGCGGCAAATTATCTTGCTCGCTCAATGTCTATTTCTTCTCTAGAATCAGATCAGCATGAGCAACAGCGTGCTTCTCGCACAGCTCCACGAGTTCCTCAAACTCCTATTCCAGGATTAGGTTTGGATTCTATTGCGCCTGGTTTAGGCACTCAAATGCTTCCTGATTCTTTGGTGAAAGTTATTGATTCTCGTCGTTTTGCAGCAACAGTTGACGTTGACGGAGAACACTTAAACGTTGCTTATACTGATGCAGACGATTTAGCAATGTTTGTGCTCGAGCATCCAGGCTCAAGCGTTGTAAGCCCTCAAGAGGCAGTTGACGCTTTCCACCGTCGCTTGCACGCAGCAGTAAATTTTGCAGCATGCAACGAAAATAACAAACTTGATAGCGAAGAAAACAACGAAGCACCTTTGCAAAATTCTGAAGCGCAAGATGCTGAAGCAGATAAATCTCACACAAAGAAAGGCTCATCCTTCCAAACGGGCAGCGAAGTTGACCGTCGTTTGCGTTTGATGCTTTTCTTATCTGCTCACCTTGGCGAAGAATTCCCATTAAACGAACTAGCTGAGCGTTTTATTGGAAAGCCAAAGAATGAGGATGAGCTTCGTCGTTTCGTTACCATTCTTCACAAAGATATTAATACGCTTACTACTGTTTCCGACGATGGTGAAATGGCAGGCAGCCAATTCTTTGACATTGATTGGACTCTTCTTGAAAACGAGGGCATTGTTTCTGCAACAAACTCTTTGGGTTTGGAGCGTCTTGCCGGCATTTCTCAACAGTATTTGAGTATGCTAACTGCGTCTGCTAACTATTTGGCGCACTCTCTACTGTTACCAGTTGAGCAGCGAACGCAAGCTGAATCGTTGTATAAGCGTCTTCGTCGCCACGTGCTTCCAGGCCAAACTCCTTGGCTAAGCTTAACAGGCTACGAAATCGAGCCTCGCAATTGCTCGATTGTTCGTAGTGCTATCAATGCCTCCGCCTTGTTGGATATGGAGTACACCGATGGAGCTGGCTGTATTCGACGCAAAGTTGTGGCTCCTTCAAAAATTTATGTTGATGAAGGCGTTTACTACGTTGCTGTTTGGACTGATGTTGAGAATCAAACACCTGAAGATAAGCGCGAGTTTGTTTCTAAAGATACGACTATTAATAAAGCAAATGGCTTGCCTCGAATTTGGCAGGTACTTCGCGTAGCTAGAATCGAGCGTGCGGAAGTTGTTGAGCCTGTATCTAAGTTAGAAATTCCAGACGTTCCAGTTAGCGAACTTCGTAAGTGGAGTTTTGACAATGGTACTGAAACCTGCTTCACTACTGACGAAACAGAGCTTAATTTCTTAAAGAATTTATCTGGAGCTACTATTAAACCTTGCGGAAACGGAGTTGAGGTTCATCTTACGGTTTCTTCAGATTCTTGGTTCGTAGCATTCTGTATTGCTCACGCTCGCCACATTACTGCTGTTGCTCCAGAAACATTGCGCAGTATGATTATTGCCCGCGCACAGCGTGAATTAAGCGTTAATCACGCTGATAGCACGAACTCGGAGGAGTAATATGCCATGGTGGATTTGGCTAGTCATCACAGTGTTTATGCTGTGCATGATTGCCGCCGGAGTAGTGGTAGTTGTTTTAAGCGCAATAAAACTAGCCAAGGCTTTCTTTAACTTTACAGATAGTGCAGCCTCTAAGTTTGAAGCTTTGAACGAGTCCAATGAAAACGACGACGAGCCTAAAGATCCTCTTTTTACTCTGCCTATTCAAAAAGCTGCAGAGCGCTATGAGAAAACAAGAGAAAAAGTGCTTGAACGCCATCAAAAAATTCGCGAAAATCATCGTAAAATATGGCAGCACTGGGATGAAAAATCTCTTCGAGAAGAAGATATTAAACTATAAAGCTCATAAAACAATTTGAACAATAAAGATAGCGCGGGGCATATTTTGCATAATTCACAAACAGATAACTGCAAAGACGGTGACGTTTTATTGTCTCCTGCTCAACGTTTTGCTGCTTTTCGTGAAGTTATGAAGCATGAGCGTTCAATGGCCGCAGATTTTGAACGTTCTTTGCCTTTTGATTTAGACGATTTTCAGCGTGAAGCAATTGATGCGCTGGAAGCTGAAAACAATGTTCTAGTTGCTGCTCCTACAGGTGCTGGAAAAACTGTTGTTGCAGATTTTGCAGTATTTTTAGCTCAGCAGCGTAACGTAAAAGCTTTTTACACTACGCCAATAAAAGCTTTAAGTAATCAAAAATATCATGATTTTTGCGAACAATACGGTTCTAAAAATGTTGGTTTACTAACAGGAGACACATCTGTAAATCCTGAAGCAGATATTGTTGTTATGACCACTGAAGTTTTGCGCAATATGCTGTATGAAAACTCTATTACGCTTAATTCTCTTGGCTTTGTAATTCTTGACGAAATTCATTATCTTGCAGACAAATTCCGCGGAGCAGTTTGGGAAGAAGTTATTATTCACCTTCCTAAAACAGTGAAAATCATCGGTTTATCTGCAACTGTTTCTAATGTAGAAGATTTTTCCGCATGGCTTGAATCTGTGCGCGGAACAACACATTTGGTTGTAGATGAGCACAGGCCTGTACCTCTTGAAAGGCATGTTGTTATTCAAGAAGATGGCAGAACTGAGCCTGAATTATTGGATTTGTATGACCGCGATAATAACGGAAAAGAAACTAAACGCGTAAATCCTGCATTAACTAGGAAACTTAACGAATGGGAGCATCGTGCTCGTAGACGTCAGGATTCATACAGTGACAGCAAATACCGTTATAGAAAAGGCAAAAAGCGTATTGTTAGAAGGGGAGTAGCCGAGTCAGATAAATCTACTCGCCGACATACTCCTAAACGTTGGGCTGTTATTGACGAATTAGATTACTTAGGGATGCTTCCTGGAATTTACTTTATTTTTTCTCGCTCAGGATGCGATCAAGCTGTTCAGCAATGCTTGAATGCTGGATTAATTCTTACTTCCGATGATGAAATGTATGAAATTCGCAAAATCGTTGACAGCATGGTTGCAAATCAACTTTCAAAAGAAGACTTGCATGCGCTTTCTTTTGAAAGATTCAGATTTTCGCTTGAACAAGGTTTTGCAGCTCATCACGCTGGAATGATCGCATTATTTAGGCATATTGTTGAAACACTATTTGAACGCGGACTTATTAAAGTTGTTTTTGCAACAGAAACACTAGCTTTGGGCTTAAATATGCCTGCAAGAAGCGTTGTAGTAGAAAAGCTAGTAAAGTTTGATGGCACAGGTCATGTTCCTCTTACTCCAGGCGAATTTACACAGCTTACAGGCCGTGCTGGAAGGCGAGGAATTGACGATATTGGTCATGCTGTATTAGTCGATCATGCTGATTTTGTGCCAGCTCAAGCTGCAGCACTTTCCAGTAAGCGCGTGTATCCTTTACATTCAAGCTTCGTGCCAACGTTTAATATGGCTGTTAATTTGCTGCATTCAAGCGATGCGGATACTGCTCGTACAACTTTAGATTGCTCATTTGCACAGTGGGAAGCTAATGCTTCAGCTCAACGCTTACATAGTCGCATGAACGAGCTTGAAACAGCTCTTAGGGGATATGAGGAAGCTTTTCACTGTGAACAAGGGGATTTTGCTGAGTTTCTTCAGCTGCGCATGAAACTTAAAGAAGCTCAGCATGATCAGCGTCGTAAGCTTAAGCACACTTTATTTAAGACGGATGCTGAACGAAGTGCAGCTTTTAAGAAGCTAGATGACACTATTTCTCTGCTTCGCGAAGAAGAAAGAAAGCATCCTTGCGCTGCATGCCCAGATATTCAACAACATTTACGTTGGGGATACCATTGGATGCGCGAGCATAAGGAGCTTGAGCAAGTGCGTGAACGTTATGAATCTCGTACTGGCTCTGTTGCTCGCACTTTTGACCATATTTGCGATGTTCTTTACAGTTTAGATTATTTACAATCTTCTAAAGATAGTAACAAGCAAAATATTTTATGCCTTACTAATCGCGGGCAATTGTTGCGAAGACTATATAACGAACTAGATATTGTTTTTGCTGAAGCAATTTGCGAAGGAATTTTTAATAATCTTACGCCTATTGAATTATTATCATGCTTATCTGCTTTAGTGTACGAATCTAGGGGAGCTTCAGGCGGAGAGCCTAAAAGATACCCTGGTGGTCAAAATGGAGCGGTATTTACAACTGTTTCGCGCATGAAGGAACTATTTATTAGAACCAGCGCATTGTGCGCAAACGCCCATCTTCCAGCTTTAAGACCGCTTGAATTTGGTGCGGTTGATATTATGTACGATTGGGCTCAGGGAGCAGATTTAGCCGACATTTTGCAAAATACAGACAATACTGGCGGAGATTTTGTCCGTCAAGCAAAACGCCTTATTGATTTGCTTACCCAACTTTACGCAGCGGGAGAGTATTTACAAGCTATAAGCGGTGTAGATAAAAATCTTGCCTCTAACGCTCACGAGGCTGCATTACTTATGAACCGTGGCGTTGTAGCATATTCGGATGTTTAACATTTTTAACAGCTAGTCCGTGCAATTAGGTAGTTTTATAAAGTACTACATAAGGAGATACTATGGCAGAACGCAGTTTACGCGGTATGAGCATTGGTGCAAAATCTTTGGAATCTGACGATAATGTGGATTTTGCTGCACGCGAGGATGTGGCATATGTGTGCCCAAAGGGTCATCGCACAATACTTCCTTTTGCTCAAGGTGCTGATGTTCCTGAAGAATGGGAGTGCCGCTGCGGTTCGATTGCTCATCGCGAAGGCGAAGACGACCGTCCTGACGACGATTTTAACAAGCCGTCTCGCACACACTGGGATATGTTGCTTGAGCGCCGTAGTGAAGACGAATTAAAGACTTTACTAGATAAGCGTTTGAAAATGCATCACGAAGGCTGGATTCCTGACTATGAGTGATTGCTCGATGGACTCGAGAAAAATCTCACGAAATGTTGTGCTGTTAGATCTTGACGGCACTTTAACAAAGTCTGACGTAGGCATTATTACCTGCGCTAAGCTTGCTTTGAAAGAATTAGGCCAGCCTATTCCTGACGATGCTGAAATGCAACGTTTTATAGGACCGTCTATTTTAGAATCCTTCCAAAGAATTAAAGTTCCTGAAAATCTGCAGATGCAGGGTCTTGCTATTTATCGCAAATATTATTCTGAGATTGCCACATTTGACGATCCGAATATTCCTGGAAGCAAAATTCCAGGTTGCTTGCTCAACAAAGTATACGACGGTATTCCTGAGCAGCTTATTAAATTGCGCGAAGCAGGTTTTTATTTAGCAACCGCATCTTGCAAGCCTGAATATCAGATGAAACCTATTTGTGATTATTTTGGATTTAACAATCTTATTGACGGAATTTATGGCGCAAGTAGAGATATGTCGCGTACTACTAAAGCGCAAGTTATTCGCTACGTATTCAATCAAATAGGCTACGATGCGTCTCAAGGAGACAGAGCACTTATGGTTGGCGACCGTTGGACTGATGCTGACGGCGCAAAAGAATGCGGATTAGATTGCTTGGGATGCGCTTGGGGTTATGCTGAGCCTGGTGAGCTTAAAGCACACGGATCTTACAGGATTATTGACAACGTAAGCGAATTAAGCACAGCAGTATTAGAATATTTCGCTTAACTTATTCTTTAATAAGACTTTTGAGAGTATATTATTACCTGATATTTATCCGATAATGTACGTTATGTCAAATTAGATTAGAATACGCAAACTGAAGCAGTAAAAAAAAACATAAAAAGTAGTACTCATTTTTATATTTGCTTACTTACTTTTATGCGGCTACTTTTTTATTTTGTGATACTGCATACGCTGAATAACCAATCATTGCAGCTAAAGCAATAAAAGCACATAAAATACTACAAGTTTCAAATACAATAATCAACCATTTGTAAACTCTAAAATCAACAGTCTCTTTATCAATAAGATGATAAAAATTACAAACCTCGTTAATTATGAACGCTAAAATCATAACAGGCCATCCAGCTAAATAAACTGCAACAGCATTCCACGGAATCAACGGCATAGGCTCTGACGGCTTATATTTAGAAACATCTACGCCAATACTTTTAATATACTTTTTCTCTTCATATATCTTTTTGTTTCGACGAGAAAACGGTATAAGAAACATAATTTCGCTAACTAGGAAAATTAAAGAAGGAGCAAAACAAAAAACCATTACAACGCAAACTAAAACATTGCTAAGCATATTATTAGTAAAAAGCATCTATATCCTCCCTCTTAAAAAAGGCCACGCATAATAATTGCTACTCAATAATTGTAGACTAATACCTACTATCCCCACGTTTCTTGAACGAGATTCCAAGAACTATGCTTATTCAACGACGTTTTTGTAAGAGATGATTTTAAATTAGATTTAGATGCAGATTTGCCAGAAATTTTCTTGTTGTATTCTGTTTTAGTATTTTCAGAAGATGCTTCTAAAGCTAAATCATCTTCTACACGCGCCACAATACGCCCAACAGCAATAGCAAATACAGCGAAACCAGAAGCAAGCATACGACGCATATTTTCTTGATTATCATCACATTCTTGAACAGACTGTCCGTCGCAAATAATCGTCATATTGCGCAAACGATCCTCAGAATAACGATTGAGAAAAATAATAGCAGTCGTAACATTTACTAAATTTACGCCAGCATCAAGCAGCCTTTTAGCAACCGCCATAATCGCAATATCCTTAAAAGAATACAAACGACGAGAACCAGATCCATTAGATGCATGAATCGAAGGCTCTATAATGCTTTTACGCGCCCAATAATCTAACTGCCGGTAAGTAATACCAGCAACCTTCATAGCAACGCTACCACGATATCCTAGCTGATCAGATGATAGCGAAAAACCAAAAAGCTCCCCCTGGACAGCATAAGAAGAATTATCGGAAGAATTATCGGACTGTAACTGCGTCATGAGCGAAAAATACCAGTCGGAATTTACCAATCATGATTTCATCACCATTATGAAGCACAGCTTCATCCACTCTTTCACGATTTACGTAAGTTCCGTTCAAGCTTCCAGCATCAATAATGCTAAAGACGCCGTTAACGCGCTTAAACACTGCGTGAGAGCGAGAAACAGTTGAATCATCGAGCAAAATATCAGCATGTGAATCGCGACCAACTGACACCAAATCCTCGTCAAGAAGATAACGAGAACCGGACACCGCTCCCCTAGTTGAAATCAACAATGCGGTTCCAGGCAGCAATTTTGATATTGTGTCAAAATCATCCTGCTGCAAAGGACGATCCGAAGTAGTATTCATTGGAATATGAATAGCTGGCATACCAATAATAGTTGTTTCGCCAGCGGTAGGAATTGGTTCAGTCATACTTGCTATTCTACCTTGTTACTCGACGGGTTTTGCATATTCGTACTGTTTTGGCTCGCGTGTCGCAGTAATTTCTACCTCATCTGGCACAGAAACCGAAACGGAAGAGCCGAATTTAACCTTCAAACGCGACCCAACACCACCAGCAATATTAACAGCATTTTGAAGATTCTGCGGATCTCCAATTGCTTTAACAATATATGGCGGATCAATCATAACGCCGTCACATAAAAGACCATGCTTTGTTTGCGAAATATAGCTTGAAGTTACAATGCGAACATCATTAATAGACATAACTTCTACACCAGAATTTCGCAATTCTTCCAAAAGCTGAAACATTGTTGCGGCGTCAATATTTTCCTTCTCTCCCGCTGTAATGTGTATAATAATACCCCTTCCAACAGCTGGAAGACGACCAGAAATAAGACCATTGGCTTGTGCGTTTTGTTGCGCAATTCTTCGCGCTTCATCCTGCTTATTAACTGCCTGCTTTAAAGAATCAAGCTGACCAGTCAATTCACTTTTTCTCATTTCAAGACTCTGAATTTGAGAGTGCGTTTCGGTTATAAGTCGAGTTAGTTCTTCCTCGCTCATTGTTTCATACAGTAAAGAGTTGCTTCTATTAACTTGAATCATATAAGCAAATCCTAAAAGAGCACAAAGAAGCATCATTAAAAGTCCGGTAAATATTCGCGTGTAAGTAATATGACCGCTTAAAGACGGCTTTACCCTACGGCGAACAGCAGGAAACGAACCCGTTTGAATTGCATCGCTTTCAGAATCGTGAACATTCTGTCTGCGCATTTTATGAATAATGTCATCTCCTCGAGAAGCATTAGAAAACAGTGGTCGCATATTAACTCCTGAAAATAAAGCGACGAATTGCAGAAACGTTCGAGAATATTCGAATACCAAGCACAACAATAACTGCAGTCTGCAATTGAGCGCCTACACCAAGCTGGTTTCCAAGCAAAACGAGTAAGGTTGCTGCAATAACGTTTGAGAAGAACGAAATAACGAAAACTTTATCCGAAAAGTTTCGCTCAAAATACGCACGAGCCGCACCAAGCAATGCATCCAATGCTGCAACCACCATAATTGGCAAATATGGCTGAATAACAATAGGAATATCTGGATGCACCACAATGCCAATTAGCACGCCTAAAATCAAGCCTAGAATTGCTGCCATGCTTATCTCCTATTTCTTTCGCTAGCAAAATTAATATCACCTGTACTAGCTGCGTTTAGTTTTATAACCCTGGAAGGTGAAATTTGTGGATTAATACCTGCGTTAAGTAAAGAAGTATACCAACGCACACGTTTTGCTGCATTAAATGCTCGCATTAATTCATTCGTGTCGCCAATTGCTTCAATGACATAAGGGCTTTGTGTTTGATTAACACCAACAAGAATTGTTTGACCAGCAATACGAATAGATGTTTGAGCGCCAATTCTATGTCCGTTAACAGATATAGCCTCAGCTCCAGCTTCCCACAAGGTTGAAACCAGCTTTTGAATATCTCTATCTGTAACAAGACGCATACGAGCACCGTTATTTTCCCTAGGCAATGAGCCATTATTTGTGTCAGACCTGGCAGAAAGAGGATTTGCAATAGTTAAAGTAACTCCGCTTCCTTCAACAGCATGCGTACCGTTAACCATATCGTCAGATTTACTAACTTCGTCTTCTTCGGCAGTTGTAATACGCTGAGATTCATGATCAACACTATTTCTAAGCTGAGTTACTTCCTTAACAAGCTTGTCAAAACGATTCGTATAACCAACTAACTCGTTCGCTAAAGAAGAGCGTATTGCTTTTCTTGGGTCCGTGTGAAGCTTACGAACAAACTGGCTACCAACAGTACCAATAGCAATACAAATAAGAAAAACAATAATACGTGTAAACCACTTGTGCCATGGTTTAACAGGCTGTTTTCCTAAGCGAGCATCCATAAATAGTGGATCAACAGGCCTATTTGTTAAGTCGTCAATTAAACGAAGAGCATAATCATCGATATACCTACGCCGATCGTGACTGTGAGCAAAACGATCTGCAGTTAGAACAACATGGTGAGATTCAAGTCCTGTAAAGGATTTTGAAAATAGTGCGCGACGACGAGATAACGCAATACCGTCCAACGCTGCAAAAGACTCAGGCATATCTACACTAGAAACGCGAGAAATGCTAGAAACACTAGAAAAGCTAGAAGTCTTAGTAGACTCCTCTTCTTCAAAATCTTTCTGAGCGTTATCTAATGCACTATTTTGAGTCATATTAACCTACATAGTTTACTTAGATTTTGCACCAGAAAGTAGCACATAGGCTTGTCTGTAATAAAGCAAACCGGCATACCAGTAAAGTACAACACCCCACACTCCGCAAGCTATAGCGGCAGCATACAGCACAAACATTGCCTCAGTATTAACAGCATATACAATCATAAGAGACACAATAGCTAACATAATAAGAGCAGTCCCAGCTTTACCAACAAAATTAACCGGTAACGGTCCGTAATCGTGTTGAGCCAAAAGAACCACCAAAGCTGCCATAATCACATCTCTTAGAACCACTAATACAAGCGCCCACCACGGTATTATTTTTGCAATTGCCAACGCTACAGTACTGAAAATAATCAGAAGGCGATCAGCTATAGGGTCGAGAATTTGACCTAATTTACTAACTTGATTCCAGCGCCTAGCAATATAACCATCAATACAATCAGAAAAAGCAGAAATAGCTAAAACAATCAGCGCAAGAATCATATGATTCTTAGTAATAAGCCAAGCTAAGTATGGAATTGAGCATATGCGAAGAAAACTAATAAGATTAGGAACAGTTAGAACGCGATTCATCGCCTTAGGACTGTATTCCTGATTCATCACGAACTTAACCATAAACCTTCCTTAATCACATATTTGCGTGTACTGAAACAAATATTTATATGCTCAGTTATTACAAATGATTTAAAATATTGGGGCACTTTTGATGCCCCAATACAAACAACTATGCACGCCAAGCGGCTTGAGCAGTATTTCTAATAGCTTCAATAGCTTTTGCAGGACTTTCAGCTCCGTAAACTGCAGATCCAGCCACAAGCACATCAGCTCCAGCTTCAGCAACTGTAGCAGCTGTAGAAGGGCTAACTCCACCATCTACCTGAATATGAGTTTGAAGTCCTCGGCGAGTAATTTCATCACGCAAACGACGAACTTTATTCATCTGATTGCTCAAGAACTTCTGGCCTCCAAAACCTGGTTCGACTGTCATAATAAGAACCATATCGAATTCGTCAAGAATATCGAAAATAGGTTCAACCGGTTCAGCAGGGCGAACAGCAAAGCATGCTTTGCAACCCATATCCCTAAGCTGGCGAGCTAAACGCACAGGAGCATGAGTAGCACCCATGTGGAAGCTTACAGAAGCAGCCCCGAGCTTAGCATATTCTGGAGCCCAACGATCAGGATCTTCAATCATAAGATGAACATCTACTGGAAGCTTGGTAACTTCGCAAATACGCTTAACAATTGGCTCTCCCAAAGTTAAGTTCGGTACAAAGTGATGATCCATCACATCTACGTGAACAAGATCCGCATTCGATATTGCGTCAAGATCTCGCTCAAGATTGCAAAAATCTGCGGAAAGAATGCTAGGTGCTATTTGTATATTCATGTGTTCCATTCTAGGAAATGCAAGAGACTAGAATGCTAAAAAACGGTACCTAATACTACTTTTTTGAAGTAGATTTTATTTTCTTTGACGAAACATTTTGCTCTTCGCGCTCACGCTCATCCGAAGTAATGTCAATAAGACGTTCAATTAACATTTCGCGTGTAGTATTACTTTTTTGAAGTAAAGCGAATCCTACTGCGGCAAAAATAAAAACAATAATAGAAACCCATACGTTAATTCTGACGCCTAAGAAAACATGCGAGAAATCAATGCGCAAAGCTTCAATCCAAACACGGCCCAGCGTGTACCACATAACGTACAACATAAATAGTGAGCCTGCTTTTAATTTGGCCATAAGCATTTTACCAAAGCAAATAAGCAGTGCTGCACCAATGAAATTCCAAATCATTTCATACAAAAAAGTTGGATGGAATAATGTTCCAGCTGGGCAGGTTAAACCATCGTAACAGCGCTCAGCATGACCAATAGCTTGAGTGGCATTATAGTTTAATTTCAAACCCCAAGGCAATGTTGTTGGAGCGCCATAAAGTTCCTGATTAAACCAATTTCCAAGTCTACCTATGCCTTGTGCAATAAGTATTGCAGGAGCGGCAGCATCCGCAAGCAACCCGGCAGGATATTTGCGATGCTTACAAAAAACGCATGCAGCAATCGCGCCTAAAAATATTCCTCCCCAAATACCAAGTCCACCGTTCCAAATTCTAAAAATTTCTAAGAAATCACCATGAGATCCAAAGAATCTTTCTGGAGTTGTAATTACGTGGTACAAGCGCGCACCAACGATGCCTATAGGAAGACTTAGAAGAATAATATCGAGAATCTGATTAAAATCACCGCCTACGCGCTTCCAACGACGATTTGTAATAAACATTGCAATCAATATGCCTGCAAGAATAGAAAGCGCGTAAAACTTTATATTGATAGGTCCAAGTGAAAATTGCGAAATACTTGGCGATGGAATAAAACAGACTGTCATGGCGTCGATATTAGTCTAAACCCAAGATTGAGAGTATAAAGATTGACAATATTCAAGATTATATGCTTAAAAATGAGCAAGATGCACAAGAACAAGCAGAACAGGACCACAAAGCAAAATAGAATCTACACGATCTAGCACTCCACCGTGTCCTTTAAGCAGATGGCCCATGTCTTTAATGCCAATATCGCGCTTAAGCATAGATGCGCATAAATCACCAAAAGTGCCAACGATACCTGAAGAAATGCCCATAACTAACGGCATCCACCAGAAATTAAACCAAGAAGAACCGTAAAAACCTGCAATAATTGCATACGCTCCAACAACAGCAAAAAGCATAGAGCCAATCAAGCCTTCAACAGACTTCTTTGGGGAAATACGCGGAGAAAGCTTATGCTTACCAAGCCAAGCACCAGCAAACAGTCCACCAGTATCGCTTAATGCTGGCAAAAATACTAAAAGCATGGCATGAGCAATAGCATAACGAGTATTAGTTAAAGCTAGAACAATGCAGGAAGCTAAAAGCGGAATATACAAAACTACAAATAGAGAAACAGACATATTTGTAAATAGCGTATGCTCATAGGATGAGCAATTAGAGCCGTTAAGCTTTTTTTCTACAGCATGCATTGTTCGAGTAGAAATAGTGTTACTAAGAGTTGCGCAAACTACAGTAAGAAGTAATGATGCTGTAATTCCGCTAGCCATCGCAACAGCGTGCCATTTTGCGTAATAGGTTGAAAAAATAGTAACAAGAGAGCAAAGCGACAAAGTTACAAACGGTATACGCAACCCAAGAGTTGCAAAATCAACGTGCAACTCCCACAACGCAAGAACCATAAAAACAGCCATTAATACAACGAAAACATCGATGCTAATAAGTAAGCACGCAATAATCGCCACAACCAAAACTGCTGCTGTTGCAATTGCTTGAGGCATATTGCGGCCAGTTCGACGATTTATGTCTGTTAAAGTTTCATGGGTGCCGCGTTCTTCCTGATTAGTAGAAGTAGCATCTGCTTTTTTTGCAGCGCAGTCAGCTCGCTTTTGATTTAATTCGCTTACGAAATCATGCTGCTTTTGTTGACTCATACGACACCCATTCAGATTGATTACAAAAATCTAAGAAAAACTGTTGAAACTCAGACTTCCATAATTTCTTTTTGCTTACCATCAAGCAAAACATCCAAAGAATCAGTAATCTGCTTAGTTACTTTATCAAGTTCCTTAAGTAAACGATCGCCTTCATCTTCACCAAGATCACCATCTTTAACAGACTTATCAATAGATTCCTTGGCTTTACGACGAATATTGCGTACAGCTACTTTGCCTTCTTCTGCCTTGTTCTTAGCAAGTTTAACGTATTCCTTGCGACGTTCCTCAGTAAGTTCTGGCATTGTTACGCGAATAACATTGCCGTCGCGGTTAGGGCTAACTCCCAAATCGGAATCACGAATAGCTTTTTCAACAGCATTAGCTTGAGAAGCATCAAAAGGAGTAACAGAAAGAGTTCGTGGCTCTGGAACACCAATAGAAGCTACAGCCTTAATCGGAGTTGGAGCACCATAATAGTCAACCATAATTCCATTTAATAAAGCAGGATTAGCACGACCAGTACGAATACCCATGAAATTTTCCTTAGTAGCTTCCACGGACTTATTCATCTGCTCTTTTGCTTGATCAATAATTGCTGACATGTGTTCTCCTTTGTAATATTTAAGCAAATGTTGGTTCTGCGTCAGACACTAATGTACCAATAGGTTCGCCAACAAGAGCACGAGTTACGTTACCTTCACCCTCTAAGCCGAACACTCGAATTTTTTGATTGTTATCTCTAGCCATAGAAAGTGCGGACGCATCCATGACAGCTAAACCATCAACAAGAGCACGCTGATAGTTCAATGTTACAAATTTTCGAGCAGAAGGATCTTTACGAGGATCCGCACTGTAAACTCCATCAACGCCATTTTTACCCATTAAAACTTCATCGCAATGGATTTCCAAAGAACGCTGAATAGAAACAGTATCTGTTGAGAAGTATGGCATACCGGCACCAGCACCAAAAATAACTACGCGACCCTTCTCAAGATGACGTATTGCTTTCAATGGAATATAAGGCTCTGCAACCTGTCCCATTGTAATAGCAGTTTGTACACGAGTTGCCTGCCCTGCCTGCTCAAGAAAATCTTGAAGAGCAAGACAATTCATAACCGTACCCAACATACCCATGTAATCACCACGGCTACGATCGATACCAGCCTGCTGCAACTCTGCTCCCCTAAAGAAATTACCTCCACCAACAACGATAGCCACTTGAACACCTTCAAGCACTGCAGTCATGATTTCCCCAGCAATTCTTCGAATAACATGAGTATCAATTCCAACAGCGCCGCCGCCAAATGCTTCGCCTGAAAGTTTCAATAAAACCCTACGGGACTTGCTTTCCTCCGCTTGTGCAATTGCCATACAGATTCCTCCAGTCATCACGGCGAATGCAAGTATATCTTTGCTATTTTATCTATAAAACGCGACACTTAACACACATTAAACTGTCAAATAAATAAAAAGGGCTGCGCACAAAATGTACACAGCCCAATAGTTTAAGAATCATAACAGATTCTTAGCATAAGCAATGCTTATTCAGCAGCGCCCTTGCCAACCTCAAGACGAGCGAATGCCAAAGCGGTACCGCCAACTTCCTTGAACAAGTCTCCAACGCTCTTGGATGGATCCTTAACGTATGTCTGCTCAAGAAGAACGGTTTCCTTGAAGAAGGCGTTCATACGACCTTCAACAATCTTTGGAACAATCTTCTCTGGCTTGCCTTCAGCCAAGGACTTCTCGGTTGCAACGCGACGCTCAGATTCCAAAACTTCTTCTGGAACATCTTCGCGGCGAAGCCACTGAGCACCCATAGCGGAAATCTGCAAAGCTGCTTCGTGAGCAACCTTTGCACCAGCTTCGTCAGTAGCAATCATGGAAACGATGCTTGGAGGCAATTCCACGGACTTCTTGTGAGCATAAATCTCAACATGTGGACCGCTTACCTTAGCAACCTGACCAACCTTGACGTGCTCGCCAAACAAAGCTGCTGCTTCTTCAACAGATTCCTTAACAGTTGCGCCATCAGCTGGTGCTGCAAGTACTTCTTCAGTAGTGGAAGCATTAGCTTCAACAGCATGGTCAAGAACAGTGTTAGAGAATTCCACAAACTTAGGGGTCTTTGCCACGAAGTCAGTTTCGGAATTCAACTCAACTGCATAACCAGTTTCGCCTTCAGCAGACTTAACAACCTTAGAAGCGATGGTGCCTTCCTGAGCCTTACGGCCCTCGCGCTTACCAGCGGCCTGAATACCCTTTGCGCGGATGATTTCCTTAGCGCGGGCAACGTCGCCTTCAGCTTCAGTAAGAGCTTTTTTAACGTCCATCATGCCGGCGCCGGTTTCTTCACGCACCTGCTTAATCAACGCTGCAGTAATTGCTGCCATTTTGTTCTCCTCGTATCAATATGATTCTTAAAAGCTGCAAAAAGCAAAGAATTAATTGGATTTTGCAGCTTTAATTTAAGAATCTGGTTGCAAATTAGCTTACTAGGCTTTTGCCTCAGTATTTTCTTCCTTAGCAGGCTTAGCTTCAGCTTCGCCTTCCTTGGTGAGCAATTCCTTTTCCCAAGCTGCCATTGGCTGAGCATCATTACCTTCGGACTTAGCGCCCTTACCAGCATGCTCAAGCAAACCTTCAGCTACAGCGTCAGCCATTAAGCTAGTCAACAACTCAACGCCACGAATAGCATCATCGTTAGCTGGAATTGGGTACTCAACAGCTTCAGGATCAGTGTTGGTATCAACGATTGCCACGACTGGAATACCAAGCTTATGAGCTTCTTCAACAGCCAAAGCTTCCTTGTTAATGTCAACAACGAACATGGCAGATGGAGTGCGGTTCATGTTGCGAATACCACCGAGCTGCTTGGAAAGCTTGTCCTTCTCACGCTCGAGAAGCAAAAGTTCCTTCTTAGTCAAGCCGGATCCACGAACATCGCTGAAGTCCATTTCCTCAAGTTCCTTCAAGCGCTTTACGCGAGTAGAAACGGTCTGGAAATTGGTCAACATACCGCCAAGCCAACGCTCGCAAACATAAGGCATGTTTACGCGAGTTGCCTGATTCTGTACAGCTTCCTGAGCCTGCTTCTTAGTGCCCACGAAGAGAACAGTGCCATTGTGGGCAACAGTCTGCTTGATGAAGTCATAAGCCTTGTCGATCATGTCGAGAGACTTGAACAAATTGATGATATGAATACCATTGCGCTGTGTAAGAATGAACTGCTTCATCTTTGGGTTCCAGCGACGAGTCTGATGACCGAAGTGCAAACCAGCCTTCAGCATTTCGCTCATGGTAATCTGTGCCATATCTATATACCTTTCTTGTCGGTTCTTGCCTGGCCATGTCTGTTCGCATGCAACTTGTCTTAAACATACGTCTAAGCGCAAGCCGACCGACACGAACGGACGCGTACATGGCGCGTATTTGCGAGTCCTTGTAGACAATAAAAAGCGAGCATTCATATAACGCGACAATACTCATGCTCAAAATGGACACGCAAAGCGAAATTATATCAGATACTAGATACGATATTTAATCAGCCAAAGTTAGGAACGCATATTGTTGCGAAGCTCACGCATAGCTTGCTTGCGAACGTCCTTTTCTAGCCTATCTAAATAAATATGACCGTCCAAATGATCGCATTCATGCTGCAACATTCTGGCCATAAGACCATCGCCTTCAAGAACAACAGTTTTACCGTCTAAATCAATACCGCGAGCGCGAGCATGATTATATCGGCGAGTTTTATACCACAATCCTGGCACAGATAAGCAGCCTTCATCGTCGTATTGTTCTCCGCTTAAATCTTCAAGAACAGGATTTAGAATATAGCCAATACGTCCATCAATGTTGTAAGAGAACGCTCGTAAACTTACGCCAATTTGATTAGCTGACAATCCTGCACGACCTGGATCGTTCACAGTTTCCAACAAATCTTCAACCAAATGCTTAACAGCCGGCGTAATCTCACGAATCTCGTCACAAGGTGTTCTAAGAACAGGATCTGGAACAACACGAATTTTTCTAATTGCCACGCAAAAACTCCTTAATCAAGTATAACTAATTACACATTATCTTCTATTGCAGATTAGTAATTAATTTCACTCGTTGTTGCGTACGTTATTATCGTTATTGTCTTGATTATCGCGAGGCGAAACAGATGATTCCGAGGAAGCTTCTTCACCAAAATGCTTAAGATGAGTTGCAGCCTGATCAATTGCTTGACGGACTCGAGGAGTTACAACCTCTTGCGCCTGTTTAACTGTTTCTTGAGCCTGCTTAACAGTTTCGGTAGTTTTATCGAGAATCTTAACAGTTGCAGGCAAAGGACGCGTGTTTGGCTTTGGAGCATACAATTGAGTTTCAATAATATCTGCGTAACGTGCAAGTATTTTTGGACGAACAATCTTCATACTTGGAGTCAAAGTTCCAGCATCCTGAGTGAACTCATCTTGCAAAATAACAAATTTACGAACAGATTCAGCCCTAGAAACAGTGCTATTTGCTTGATCAATAAACTGCTGAACAACAGAGCGAACAGCGTCATTGTTAGCAATTTCTTTCATAGATAAGTCAACATCCATGCTCTTATTCTTAAGCCATGAACGAACCATGTCTGAGTCAAGCTCAATCAATGCAGAAACGAATGGCTTTCCATCTCCAACCACTACTGCGTGAGAAACCAGTGGGCATTGCGCAATAATGCTTTCCATAGGAGCAGGACTTATATTCTTGCCTCCGGCAGTAATAATAATATCTTTCTTGCGACCAGTAATCGATAGGAAGCCTTCGTCATCAATTTCACCAAGATCGCCAGAATGAAGCCAGCCATCTTCGTCAATAACTTCTGCAGTAAGCTCAGGCTTATTGTAGTAACCCATGAAAACGTTAGGTCCTTTAATAAGCACTTCATCATCGTCAGCAAGTCGAATTGTGATTCCAGGACCTGGGCGACCAACTGAACCAACCTGATTTGCGTGTTCAAAATTAACTACGCAAGGAGCTGCAGTTTCAGTCATACCGTAACCTTGAATGAAGGTAATGCCGTCAAGACCGTTGAAGAAATGCGCTAAATCAGCATTAATTGGAGCACCACCGCAAGCAAGCCATGAAAGATTAGGTCCTAAAGCAGAGCGTATTGAAGAACCAACTGTTCGCATGTACATAGCGTGATTCATGCGCGAAGCCAAAGAGTGAGCTTTGCCATCAACGTTGTCACGAGACCACTGAATAAAATGCTTAACAGCTTTAGCAAAAATGCGGCCACGAATACCTGCGCCAGCTTTTTGAGAAGCAGCATTGTAAACTTTCTCAAAGACTCGAGGAACACCTAATAAGTAGGTTGGTTTAAAACTACGCAAGTCTGCGAGCAAATGCTTTGCGTTAGGAACATAACCTATTACACCATGCCCGCCAATAGCAACATATTGAATGTATCTAGCAAAGCAGTGCGCAAGAGGAAGGAACAGAAGTAAACGATTTGGTTTGCAAAGCATGTCGCTAAGAACATCGTATCCTGCAAAAACAATATGCGTAAAGTTACGGTGAGAAAGCATAGCTCCCTTTGGCTTTCCAGTAGAGCCAGAAGTGTAAACAATAGTAGACAAATCGTCTGCTTTAACAGCGATAACACGCTGATTTAGCTCATCTTCACTAATTGATTTACCAAAGTCAATAACTGCTTCCAAACCGCCTGCTTTGAAATTGAATACGGTTTTGAGAGTAATGCGCTTATAATCTTGGCGAACTCGCTCTAAGCATTGAGCATGAGAATCGTCACCAGCAAAAGCAATAACCGGCTTAACTTCGTTGATAATGTCTGCAGCTTGTAAAGCAGAATCCGTTTCGTAAATAGGAATGCTAACTGCACCAATGCAAGCGCATGCAAAGTCAACAACACCCCACTCGTAGCATGTAGCAGAATAAATAACAACTTTTGATCCATGCTGCACGCCAAGAGCAATTAAACCTTTAGCTACAGCCCTTACCTTGGAGAGCATTTCAGCAGCAGTAACATCATGCCACTGGCGAGTGTCGTCATCTTGCCACTGCGCAACAATACCTTGCGGATCGCGCATAGCACGGTTAGAAAGAAGCGAGTAAATGGTGTCACCGTCTTGAGTTGGGTGAATTACTTCTACAGAAAATTCTCGGAGCATATTATTAATTGTACTTGATTCCTATGCCGACACTACTGTAAGCCATACAAAAAATAGAGATTAATATTGTTATTAGCTGACAAAATATTTAAATAAACGAATTTTTACAAGCGCTTATACTAAAAACTTTCGCAATATGCTAAAAATACAGCGGTTTAGCACACAATTCGTGCACTAAACCGCATATTCTATATACAAAGTTATGCTGAAATAAACTTAACGAACATCCTGATGGAATGGGTTAAACGCAACATTGCAACGCTGGAAGCTCTTTACATCCACGTATCCGGTAGAAGACATTGTGCGACGCAAAGCACCAACAAAATTCGTTGTACCGTCAGCCTCGTGACTTGGACCAAATAGAATGTTTTCCAATGGAGCAACCGTTCCAACATTAGTGCGCATACCGCGTGGAAGTGTTAAATGACGAGCTTCAGCACCCCAATGAGTGCCACGGCCTGGAGCTTCCGTTGCGCGAGCTAATGGAGTTCCAAGCATAACGGCATCCGCGCCCATTGCAAGAGCTTTAATAAAGTTGCCAGAATTACCCATTCCGCCATCTGCAATAATTTGCACGTATCGACCACCGGACTCATCCATATAATCTCTACGAGCTTCAGCAACATCAGCAATAGCAGTAGCCATAGGTGCTTGTACTCCCAAAGTGTTCATAGTTGCAGACACAGCACCACCGCCGAATCCAACTAAAATACCTGCAGCTCCAGTGCGCATCAAATGCAAAGCAGAAGTGTAATCAGCGCAGCCTCCAACAATAACAGGCACATCAAGATCGTAAATAAACTTCTTTAAATCAAGAGGCTCGTGATCTGTGGAAACATGCTCAGCAGACACAGCAGTTCCGCGAATAACAAACAAGTCAACACCAGCTTCAAGAACAGTATTGTAAAGTTCCTGAGTTCGCTGAGGAGAAAGAGCGCCAGCAACAGTAACACCAGCGTCACGAATAGTATGCAAGCGCTTAGCAATTAATTCAGGCTTGATTGGTTCAGTGTAAATTTCCTGAATTCGACGCGTTGCAACCTCGCAAGGCAACTCGGATATTTCTTTTAATAAAGGCTCTGGATTCTCATAACGAGTCCATAATCCTTCCAAATCAAGAACTCCAAGACCGCCCATTTGACCAATAGCAATTGCAGTATCTGGGCTTGTAACTGAATCCATTGGAGCGGCAATAATTGGAATATCAAAGGTATAAGCATCTACCTGCCATGAAGTAGATACAGCCTTTGGGTCGCGCGAACGGCGCGAAGGAACAATAGCAATATCGTCAAGCGAATATGCAACTCGGGCTTTTTTGCCCAAACCAATTTCAATTTCCTGAGACATACTTATTAGGCTAGTGCCTTATGCTGACGAAGTTTTATCTGCAATGTTTTACAACTATTATCAGTAGCTTTTTGATGTTGAAAAATCTAATTTTTAATGGTTTTTATAAGCAAATTTGCATAACAATGCATACAAAATATTCATCCAAATCATACGACACACCGATAAAACCGTAATGTGTATAACTCAACACGCTTAAAATCGTTTATTTTCAAGGTAAATGACGAATATTTTGTAATTTATCCACATTTTTGCATTTTACACAGATAGACGAAAACTCGCGTTGTAAGCTTTTATCTAACTTGCTGATTTTGTAGGGATATGAGCTTAGCAAGTACTGAAATTTAAGGGCTCATAGAGCAGATGAGATACAGGAGAGAAAATGAAAATTAATATAGTTGATACATATGAAATGGATAACGATGACGAAAATGATGACGTGCTTAATAACAAGTCATCAAATAATAGCAACGATAACAATGAGCATCCGCCACATGTTGTTTTTAACGCTCGCACATCGTTACCAGTGTACGAAGGCGAACTGTCTATTGCCTTATCGCGCAAAAAACTGGAGTACCATATTGGCACATGCTATTTTGACGATCAAGATGAAAAAGATCTTGTTAAGATTGCATTAAGAACTTGCCAAATAGCTTGCATTGCTTCTGATATTTCCAGAGGAAGACCTACTTCTACAGCTATGAAACAATTGCTAACACCAAAGTGTGTTACAAAATTAAATAACATGTGGAAGCTAATGGATGATTACTTCCAATATAAGAATGATATGAAAACACGTTCAGCATTGTGTGCGATGCCGGCAGTGCCGAGTTTTGTTAATGGAATGCTAACGAATCCTCATCATTTTGAAGGCGTTGTTCATATTTCTGCAGGACCTGTAGAATACTGGGCTTCAATCGTTTTGGAGCACAAATACAATAAATGGATTTGTACATATGCAGATTTGGGCTAGCAAACGGTAATAAAGTTCACAAATGTTTCATAAGTATTTAATAAAAATTACAGAAAACTCCCCCTTGTAGATTAATATTTTGCGAGTCAAGCGAGAATCTTCTACAAGGTGGAGTTTTTTGTTGATACAACTTATACACTATTTTCAACTATCACTATTGAAACCGCAATTTTTACGACAACTAGCTGCCAGCTGTTTCAGAATGTAAAGCGTCAAATATGGTTTTTGCTTTACTTTCACCAATGCCATTAACCTTTTGTAAATCTTCTAACGAAGCTTTCTTTAACTCTTTTAAAGATCCAAAGGAAGAAAGCAAACGTTTACGATACACTTCACCAATTCCAGGAATAGTGTCAAAAGCTGAATGCAAAGCACCTTTTCTTCTACGCTTACGATGGTAAGTAATAGCAAAACGATGAGATTCATCCCTTGCACGCTGCAACAAATACAATCCTTCTGAACTACGCTTCAAAATAATCGGATAATCTTCATCTGGAAGCCATACTTCTTCAAGTTTTTTAGCTAAACCACAAACAGTAATACCGCTAATACCCGCGTCCAGCATTGCGCGCTTAGCAGATTTAGCTTGCTCTTTTGCGCCATCAATAATAATAAGTTGCGGCTTGTAGGCAAAACGACGATTCTGATTGGAATCTGCAACAATAGCAGAATTATTCAAATTTTCAGATTCAACATTCGAATCAGAATGCTTAAATCTTCTAAAAATTGTTTCATAAACTGCGCTTAAATCATCAAGTTTTCCAACACCATTTTCTCCGCGAATAACAAAATGACGATACTCGCTAGGACGCGCAATTCCATCTTCAAACACAACCATAGAAGCAACCTGATAACTACCGTCTACAGTATTTGAAATATCGTAGCATTCAATGCGCAAAGGAGATTCCTTCATGCCAAGAGCCTTAGAAATTTCGTTCATGGCTTCAGTTCTAATATCTATGCTGTTAATACGACTTGATTTTATGCGAGTTAGCGCTTGAGAAGCGTTTTCGTTAGCACGCTCCATAAGAGCTCGCTTTTCTCCACGCTCCGCAACTCTAATACTTACTTTAGAGCCGCGCATATTACTAAGCCATGATTCAAGCTCTTCTTGACGATCTTCAGGAATTGAAATTGGAACTATTATTTCGCGCGGAACTGGAGATATAGGAGCTAGTAAATCTTCGCGCCCCGTAGTTTCTTGGCGCTCCCTACGCTCTCTAGTTGCTTGAGCTCGCAATATTACATCAGTTGCAGTAGCTTTTTGCGTATCACTAACAGCATCTCGAATCTTCTTAATACTTATAGAAGTATTCTTACCATTAAAAACATTATGTTCATATTCTGCATAAACATGCGTAATTAAATCCGCTAAAAGTTCACCATCAGTTATTTGCTCATTGCGCTCAACAGACCAATTGCGCTCGCCGCGAATCATTCCAGAACGAACAAAGAATGCGTGAATTGAAGCTTCAAGCTCATCGGTACAAAAACCGAATACGTCAGCTTCCACATCGTCGTCAAAAACAGCTGAATTTTGTTGTAAAACAGTGCTTAATACTGAAATTTCGTCACGCAATTTAGCAGCACGCTCAAATTCTAGCTCTTCGCTAGCTTGCTTCATTTCACGAGTTATTTGAGAAATATAAGATGAGCCTACGCTTCCAGTAAGAACCCCAACTAGGCGCTCAACTAAATAACGATGCTCATCCGGTTTAATATTTCCAACGCATGGAGCCGAACATTTACCAATAGAGGCTAGCAAACATGGTCTCCCTGTTCTATGAGCCTTATTAAAAACCGCAGGCGAGCATGTTCTAACAGGAAAAGTTTTAATAAGCAAATCTAAGCTGTGACGCAATGGCCAAACTTTTGCATATGGTCCAAAATATCTAGCGTTTCTTGCGGAACGATTTCGAGTAATCCACACTCTAGGAAATGTTTCTCCTACAGATACAGCAACATAAGGGTAAGTTTTATCATCTCGAAAAACAACATTAAAACGCGGGTCGAAAGCTTTAATCCAAGTGTATTCAAGAGTAAGCGCCTCAAATTCTGTAGCAACAACAGTCCACTCCAAGCTTCTAGCAGAAAGTACCATTGATTGCGTGCGAGGATGCAATTGGTAAAGTGGCTGAAAATAATTTGCTAAACGATTGCGCAAATTTTTTGCTTTTCCAACATAAATTACTCGACCATCTGCATCACGCCACTTGTATACTCCAGGTTGCGCTGGAATATCTTTAGCCGCTGGACGGAACAAGTCTCGACTATCCCCCAATAATGGAGCTCCAAAAGCATTTACCTTTTCGCTAACATTTTCTGAATCTTCTGAATCTTCTGAATCTTCTGAATCTTCGAGATAATGTTCATCTTCAAATGATTGCGTTTTTCGCCATTTTTCGTTCGCTTTCATTTGATCTAATTCTTGCAAGTTATCTGGTTTATGCAAATTCTTATTAAGATTATTATTCTGCATTTTCACCTCCTTTCAAGCACAAAATGTAAACAATCGTTTAAGATTTACGCACAATATGCGAATTTAATTTTACGAATTTAACATTGATTTAAGGAATTTACCAGTCCAACTTGCATCACATAGCGAAACAGTTTCAGGACTTCCTTCCGAAACAACTGTTCCGCCAGAATCTCCACCTTCAGGACCCAAATCAATAATCCAATCAGCAGACTTTACAACATCGAGATTATGCTCAATAACAATAACACTATTGCCTTTATCTACCAACGATTGCAAAACATTCAACAACTTTCTAACATCCTCAAAATGTAATCCAGTAGTCGGTTCGTCGAGAATATACACTGTTTTGCCGGTTGACCTTCGTTGCAATTCTGTAGCAAGTTTTACGCGCTGAGATTCTCCACCAGAAAGAGTTGGCGCGCTTTGGCCTAAACGAATATAACCTAATCCAACTTGAACCAAAGTATCCAAGTAGCGAGCAATAGACGGGTATGCTTTGAAAAATACTGCAGCTTCTGAAATTGGCATGTCAAGAACGTCAGAAACTGACTTTCCGTTATAAGTAACTTCCAAAGTTTCACGATTGTAGCGTTTTCCGTGACAAACTTCGCATTCTACATACACATCCGGCAGGAAGTTCATCTCAATTTTTAAGGTACCATCACCATGGCAGGCTTCACAACGGCCACCTTTAACATTGAATGAGAATCTTCCAGGACCGTAGCCTCTAACTTTTGCTTCAGGAGTTTGAGCAAAAAGTGTGCGAATTTTATCCCACACGCCAGTGTACGTTGCAGGATTAGAACGTGGGGTTCGACCAATAGGATTTTGATCAACATGAACTACTTTATCGCAATATTCCAATCCTTCCACACGCTTGTGTTTTCCAGGAACTATGCGAGCGCCGTTTAGTTTGTTTGCAAGAACAGGGTACAAAATTGAGTTAATTAGTGTTGATTTTCCAGATCCAGATACTCCTGTGATGCAAGTAAATACTCCCAAAGGTATGTTAACGTCTATATTTTTAAGATTATGCTCCTGAGCTCCAATAACATGTAGCATTCGATCTGGGTTAATTAAGCGACGATTTTTTGGCACTTCAATTATTCGCCTTCTTGAAATATAGTCGCCTGTAATCGAACGTTTTGCTTTCACAATATTTGCTGCAGGACCGGAGTACACTACTTCTCCACCGTGTTCTCCTGCTTCTGGACCAATGTCAACTAGCCAATCTGCTTCGCGAATTGTTTCTTCATCATGTTCTACAACAATAAGAGTGTTTCCTAGGTTTCTTAAATGATGCAATGTTGCAATCAGTCGTTCGTTATCCCTCTGATGAAGTCCAATAGATGGTTCGTCAAGCACGTACATAACTCCAACTAATCCTGAGCCTATTTGTGTAGCTAGGCGAATTCGTTGTGCTTCGCCACCAGATAATGTTTTTGCAGCTCTTGAAAGAGTTAAGTAGTTTAATCCTACGTCGTTTAAGAAGCCAAGTCGTGCGCGGATTTCTTTTAATACTTCTCCTGCAATAAGTGCTTTAGATCCTTCTAAATGCAGCTCATTAACCCACTCTAGACTGCGTTCAACTGGCATATCGCATACTTCAGATATTGAAGTATTTGCAACTGTAACTGCAAGAACCTCTGGACGTAAGCGTTTTCCATGGCATTTTTGGCATGGAACTTCGCGCATGTACGACTCGTAGTATTGGCGCATTTGATCCGAATCAGTTTCGTCATGCTTTCGCATAAGCGTTCTAACTACACCTTCAAAGCCTGTGGAATATTCGCGCTGCCTACCCCACCTGTTTTTGTACGAGACTTTTACGCTAAAATCATGTCCGTACATGATTGCATGCTGTACGTCTTCTGGAAGATTTTTCCAAGGCGTATTCATACTAAAGCCCATGTCTTTAGAAAGACCTGAAAGTACGTGCTGATAGTACATTCCTGCAGCTTTATTCATTGCCCAAGGTTCAATAGCTCCTTGAGAAAGAGATTTGTCTGAATCTGGTATAACAAGCTCAGGGTCAATTTCAAGCTTGTAGCCAATTCCGGAACATTCTGCACACGCTCCGTACGGTGCATTAAACGAAAATGTTCTAGGTTCAATTTCTTCAAGATCTAGCTTGTGATTATTAGGGCAAGACCTGTGCTCGGAAAATGATTGGCGCCTGTTTGGAGAGTTTTCTGGCTCGTCAACAAAATCAGCAACCATAACGCCTTTAGAAAGTTTTAATGCTGTTTCGATTGAGTCTGTTAAACGAACGCGAATACCTTCTTTTATGACTATTCGATCAATTACTACTTCAATATTGTGTTTCTTTTGTTTTTCAAGAGTAATATCTTCAGAAAGTTCATGCATTTGACCGTCAATAATTGCTCGCGCGTAACCGTCCGAACGCAACAATTCAAGCGTATCTTTAAACTCTCCTTTTCTACCTCTAACAACAGGAGATAAAATTTGCAGACGCGTACGCTCTGGCTTAGAAAGCAAAGCGTCTGTCATTTGTTGAGGAGTTTGTGCACTTACCAACTCACCACACTCAGGGCAGTGAGGAACTCCAACTCTAGCAAACAGCAGTCGTAAATAATCGTATATTTCAGTAATTGTTCCAACTGTAGAACGAGGGTTTCTATTAGTAGTTTTTTGGTCAATAGAAACCGCCGGACTTAACCCTTCAATAAAATCAACATCCGGCTTATCCATACGCCCCAAAAATTGGCGAGCGTATGCACTAAGCGACTCAACATAACGTCGTTGACCTTCTGCAAAAAGCGTGTCAAAAGCTAAAGAGGATTTACCAGATCCAGAAAGACCAGTAAAAACAACCATTCGATTTCGAGGAATAGACAAGCTCACGTTTTTAAGATTGTGCTCGCGCGCTCCTTGAATAGTGATTTTCCATTCAGAAGGCACTTTAGACAAATCCGATATTATTTTTCCGTCATGCGAAGAAAACGTAGTGTTATCTAGTAATGCTTGCAAAGCATCAGACTGCTTACTTACTTGCTGATTCAAACGCATACCTCCACTTTTAACCCCATTAACACTCCCCAACTATTAACAAACCACTATACTATAAAATTACATTTAGAACAAGTGTTCGAAAAACTAAAGTATTTTGCTAACTTATAATCACATATTCGTTACTAGCACACGGTACAATAGTGAGTTTGGCAATACTTTACTTATTACACATAAAATAAAGCCTAATTTTTGGGAAACGGATTATAAACTATGCCTATTGACGCACAAGCATTAACCATTCAAATTGGTGCGCGCACGCTGTTAAACCCTACCGATTTTCACGTTACAAAGGGAGACAAAATCGGTTTAGTCGGTAGAAACGGCGCAGGCAAAACAACTCTTACTCGAGTAATTACTGGAGATATGCTTCCAGCAGGAGGATCCGTTAGAGTAAGCGGAGGCCTAGGATATTTGCCTCAGGATACTCACGCAGCAGACCCTGAGCAAAGCGTAATTGATCGCATTATGAGTGCTCGAGATATTTCTTCCATTGTGTCTAGGATTCGCAAAGCAGAAAAAGAAATGACCGACCCAGACCCGGACGTAATGACTAAAGCTATGAACCGCTACGACAAAGCTATGCAAGATTTTGAAAAAGCAGGCGGTTACGCAGTACAGTCTGAAGCAATTTCAATGGCAACAAGCTTGGGACTACCTCAAGAAGTTATGCAGCAGACTCTTGGCACTCTTTCCGGCGGACAGCGCAGACGCATCGAACTCGCGAGAATTCTGTTTTCTGACGCCGACACTCTTATTCTCGATGAGCCTACGAACCATTTGGACGCCGACTCAATTATTTGGTTGCGAAATTATTTGAAACGCTTCGAAGGCGGATTCCTTGTTATTTCCCACTCAACGGAACTACTTGACGAAGTAGTAAACAAAGTTTGGCATTTGGATGCTCAACTCGCCCAAATAGACATGTATTCAATGGGTTGGAAAGCATACTTGCATCAGCGAGTAGTAGACGAGGAACGCCGCCGCCGCGAGCGCGAAGTCGCCGAAAAGAAGGCAGAACGCCTTATGAAGCAAGGTATTCGTCTGCACGCAAAAGCCACAAAAGCAGTAGCAGCTCAAAACATGATGCGCAGAGCAGAACGTTTACTTAGCGAAACCAGCGAAGCTCAAAAACAGGAAAAAGTTGCAGACATTCGCTTCCCAGAACCATCCCCATGCGGTCGCACACCAATTATGGCAAAAGATATTTCTAAAGCTTACGGCTCTAATATTGTTTTTGCTGGAATTAATCTTGCAATAGACAAAGGTTCTAGGGTTGTTATTTTGGGTTACAACGGTGCTGGAAAAACCACAACTTTGCGTATTTTAGCCGGAGAAGAAACAGCGGATACTGGAGAAGTTCAATACGGTCACGGCTGCAAAATCGGCTATTTTGCCCAGGAACACGACACTTTGGATTTAGATGCTACGGTTCTTGAAAATCTGCAGCATGTTGCGCCAAATTTGGACGACACTCAAGCTCGCTCAATGCTAGGCAGCTTCCTATTTTCTGGCGACGACGCAATGAAGCCCGCAAAAGTTCTTTCCGGCGGCGAAAAAACGCGTCTTGCGCTCGCAACACTTGTTACATCTCAAGCCAACGTACTTCTTTTAGATGAGCCAACTAACAACTTGGATCCTGCATCTCGCGACGAGATTTTAAAAGCTATATCTAAGTATGAAGGCGCAATTGTTCTAGTCACACACGACGAGGGCGCTGTTGAAGCTTTGCGCCCTGAGCGTGTTCTTCTTATGCCTGACGGCGATGAAGATTTGTGGAACGACGAGTATCTTGACTTGGTTGCTGAAGAATAGTTAGAAAAATGCTCGAAACTTTGAAATAGAATGGTTATGTGGTGATTACAACGTCCATGCTTAAAGACTTGCCGAAAGATTCTAGCGATACTATTTCGCACACTAGTAGGCAAACTCACAGTCGCATTATGCGCTGCGCATGGCGTTTTTTACACATTCCGCTTCTTGTTTTGCTAATAATTGCACTGTTTGAATGTTCTATTGGAAATATTCCATTTTGGAGCAGTGTTACAGGAAGTACAGATAGCGCATCTGTTCACAATTCTTTAGGAAGCGGCGTTAAACGTCTTAAATCAGGCGGTCTTCTTATAACAGACCCTTCCGAAGCATACTTAGAGGTTATTTCAGATGGAAGCTCGCCTTATATTCGTCTTCAACCTTCTCGCGTTAAAAACAAGCTTCATAAAAAGCAGCAAATTATAGACGATATTCACACGCGTGTTGAAGCTAATAGATATTTAAGCAAACCACAAAGCACAAATCCTCGAGCGCTTAACGCTTCCCTACTTAGCATTCCTGAAGAAGTAGTTGATCAGCCGTGCGTAGTTAGAGTGTGGCTTCAGCATCCGGCTGGAGCAATACTTGATATTGAGGATGCTAGAGCTAATGTTAGAGCGCCTTTTAGCTGGTCTTGGGGACGCGTAAGCATACTAATTGTTTTTGCAATACTTATAGCTTTATGGAATCCTTGGTCTAAGCTTTGGAAAATTAAACTCAACACAAGTAGCATTTCTCAACGATTCTACTTATTCGCATCATGGATGCCTTTTATAATCATTGCGCTTGCAACAATTATTTGGAATTTGCGCAATGCTACACCAATGCATTTTGATTCGCCTGGAAATTACGCTTACGATTTCGACCAGTATGCTCATACTGCTGACGCTCTTGCAAAAGGGCAGGTTCATCTTAATCTTCCTGTTCCTCACGAATTAACCACCTTGCCAAACCCGTATGATCCTATGGCTAGGAATAATCTTCTTAATCATTCAGTTCCTCACATGTACTGGGATTACGCATACTATAAGGGGCACTGGTACTCGTATTTTGGTGTTCTTCCAGCAGTACTACTGTTTTTGCCTTACCGTCTTATTACAAGCATTTGGATTCCAGGCGGAGCAATGCTTCCAACTACTGTTGCAACATTTGTGTTTCTTATTGCTTTTCTTATTTCAGGATCTTTACTTGTTATTCGCATAATTGAGCATACTGTAAAAAACGCTTCTTTAGGAACCGTATCAATTTCTTTAGCACTGTTCTTTATTAGCGCAAACACGGTTTACTTGTGGTTTAGAACATCTTTCTATTCCGTTCCAATGGCAGCTTCACTATTTTTCACATCTTTAGGATTATGGTTTTATTTCGGCGCATTTGCTAAGAGTAAAACTAATTCTTTTAGAAATATTGCTTTGGGATCGTTCTTTATAGCGCTTAATTTAGGTTGCAGACCTACTTTTGTAATAGCAGTCTTATTTGCAATTCCTGTGCTATACCCTATTTTGAAAAAATCGTTTAAAGATTTTAGTAAAGATTGGAAAAAATCTGAATATTGGAGAATTCCTTTGCTCTATGCTACAGCTTGGATTCTTCCAGCAGTAATTACTGCAATTCCGTTTGGATTGTATAATTTTCTGCGCTTTGGATCGCCTTTAAACTTTGGTAACGAGTATCAAATCACTATTACAGATATGACAACTATGCGTTTGCCATCGCAAAATATTCTGCCGTCTATTTTTAGCTATATTGCTCTGCCTTTGCGCTTAATTCCAACTTTTCCTTGGATTGGCATTCAGCCTGTTGCTTTTGACAGATGGCAGTATGCTGAGCCTATGATTGGCGGAATGTTCGTGCTTTCTCCTCTCGCATTAGTTGCATCTTTTGCTGCTTTAGTCATGAGAAAACGATGCTTGCACAAGACTTCGTGGAATATTGCTATAACTTCTTTAATAATTGGCGTATTTCTTATTGTTTTCGACAGTCTAAAAGCTGGAATTGGTTGGAGATATATTGCAGATTTTGCGTGGGCTTTTGCAATTACTGCGGTAGTTGGCGTAACTTTACTTTTAGAGCATGCAGCCTCTGTTCAAAAAGATGATTGTTGGCAGAAAAAAACTATTTCATACAGCATACGTTTTGTTGTAATAGCACTACTTTTTGCTTCGATTATTATTGCAGCACTCAGCTGGTTTGTTACAGGTCGTGAAGATAGCACTCTTCGTTTTAACCCAGACTTATGGTATTTGGTTCGCTCCTGGCTTACGCTATTTTAATAAAAGTCTTTAGCAAAACTATTCTTCACAAAGAAGAGTATCAACGGTTTTTAAAAGTGATTTCAAACCTTCAATAAACTGAGTTTCTTCCGGAAGCAAAGAAAGAGCAAGATACCCATTTACTGGCATGTCAAAATAGTATCCTGGCTGCGAAACCAAGCGATAATCTTGCATTAAGCGCAACGCTAACACATCGTCATCAATGCACGATGGCACGCGCAATAAAATATTCCAACCGCCTTCTGCACGCAAAGCACTAACACAACAATTAGGCCAGGATGCTAAAGTTTCACGAAGAGTTTTAAGATTTTTACTAACCCGGTTACGAACCTTTTGAGTCTGCAAAGAAGCATACTCTAACAACTCAGGTATGCGCTCAGAAACCGTTGTTCCAATCGGCAAAAAGTCGTCTGCAATAACATCAAGCCTTTTTTGAGCCTCGTAAACATCATCTTTAGGACCTGAAACTTCAATCCACCCAACTTTTGCGTGAGGAGCTGCAAGCATTTTAGAAAAACCATCGAGCGCAAACACGAGCGTAGACGATTCTCCAGCAAGCCTAGCGTTTGTTTCAAAAGGCTCAAGATAATAATCGTAAAAAACTTCGTCAGCAATTATTGCAACATCATTATCATGACATAATTGCAATAATTCTTTACGCTCCTCACTCTTTACGTAAGAGCCGGTAGGATTATTCGGGTTAATAAGCACAAGTGCTTTAATGCGCAAAGACTTATTTTCGATTAACTCTTTTACGCGAGGCAAATCAATAGTCCAAGAACCGTCGTAATGCAAAGGATACTGTATTGCGTTCACGCATTGCAAGCGCGCAATCGACTCAATAAGCGGGTATCCAGGAGTAGGACCAATAACAGCATCCCCAGCATCACAAAGAAGCATCATAAGCCATGCGTAAGCTTGAGATGTTGAAGAAAGTACGTAAAGCTGATCTGGATTAAGCTTTGAAGGAGTAGAAGTATTAGTGCGATTATCGCGCTTATTAATAAAGTCTGCTAACAGTTTTCGAGATTCAATAGGTCCTCTAGGATTTGCAGCATAACTTTCAGATAAACACTCAGGTGCAAGAGAATGAACAGTAGGATTAGAATCGTTTAATTTAGTAAGCTTTATGCCTTGAGACACAGCTTTTCTCTGCGCTAAAATAATAGGATTTGGCTCGCTTACGTCTACTCTTGAAGAAAATCGCACGTAACAACCCTAACACTTGGCATAAAAAAGCTGGGCAACAGATTAAACCTGCACCCAGCTTAAAACAACAACAAATAAACTATTACTATTTATTAATATTTAGTCCTGTTGCTGATTCTTCTGCATTGCGTAATAAGCTGCACCAATAATTCCAGCCTCATTATGCAAAGTTGCAACCACAATAGGAGTCTTAATATCAATATGTGGAAGGAATTTTTCGCTTACGCGGCTAACTCCACCACCAACAACAAACAAATCTGGATTGAAGTATTTTTCCATCAAACCATAGTACTTAGTCAGGCGCTTAGCCCACTTCTTATAGCCCATATCAAGCTTTTCACGAACGGAAGAAGCAGCATACTTTTCAGCATCTCCCTTACCTTTTTCAAGCTGAATATGACCAAGCTCAGTATTTGGAATAAGCACACCGTTGTAAATCAAAGCCGTGCCAATACCAGTGCCAAGCGTTGTAGCAATAACTAAGCCATCCTTATCTTTTGCTGCACCAAAACGCTGCTCAGCTAAACCAGCAGCGTCAGCATCGTTAACAACTGTTACTGGACGACCGCAAGCCTCACTAAAGACTTCAGTAACGTCAACACCAATCCAAGACTGGTCAAGATTTGCCATAAAATCAAGCTTCTTGCCTGGCTTAATTGGAGCAGGGAAAGCGATTCCAACAGGAACGTCTGCAGGAACTTCAAAATGCTCAAGCTGCTGACGAACAATATCCGCAACCGCCTGAGGCGTAGAAACTGCAGGAGTGAGAATCTTATAACGAGGCTCTGCAAACTCGCCCTTTTCCAAATTTACTGGAGCAGCTTTAATTCCAGAACCGCCAATATCGACGCCAAATGCTTGTGCAGTGTCAATCATCTCACTAACACTCCCCTCTGAATGTGTGCTGATAACAGGATATTCACAAGTATTGTATCGTATATTTATTGCGACACGCTTGCTGATTGTTAACTTCTACTTCACTTCTGCTTTATTTTTACTTCAAAGAAGGCATAGGTTTCCACGTTCCGTCATGCAAAATCTTCCTAGAAGCAAGCCAACCGGTAAATAATTTCCAAATACCGGAAAGAATATGCTCACGATCAACAGCCAACAGACGAATAATCTCTTTAGCAGCAGTTAAAGCGGTTCCAAGCGCAAACATAAACGGATGGAAATCACCATGAACCATAAAGTAGCGAGCCATAAACCCACGATTTCGCATAATATGGTAACGGTTCATATCTGAAGTTGAGTTTAGCTGACGAACTCCTGCAATATCCCAGTTTGGAATATCGCGAGTGCGACGAAGAATAATATCCGGAACAACAATAGGATTCGTAACCTTACTAGCAAGATACCCGTAAGTAGTATCATCCCAGTAAATAAAGTAGCGAGAATCCGGGAAGCCGATTTTTTCAACAATATCTCGACGAATTAAACCACCCTCGAAACACATTGTGTTCATCACACGATAACCAGCATTACCAAAAGCTGAAGGCGCAATAGGATTCGGTATACCAAGAGGAACCAAAAAATCATACTGCCAGTAGAAATTACCACCGTCGTAATCTAAACGACTTCCTTGAACAACCGAGTGGCGCTTAGTCCAAGGAGCAAGACGCTCAATAGACTCAGGCACTGTTTCAACATCATCATCCATAACCCAGAACCACTTAGCACCAAGCTCATAAGCTTTTTTAACACCAGCGCTAAAACCGCCGGCTCCACCAAGATTCTCATCCTGCGGAGCGTAAACAACGTGAGAGCAATTGCCCTCATCGTCTTTTTCTGCCTTACCCCAACGATTAGTTAAATCAGATTCAAGAACAGAAACCATTTCGCGAGTTTTATCGCTGCACTCATTGTCAACAACAACAATTCGCCAAGGACACTCGTTCAAACATTCAAAAGAATGGAACAAATTATCCAAAAGTTCCTGACGCTTATAAGTAACCACAACAACAGCAAGCTTATCAATACTCTTGCATACACTATTGGCTTTACTGTTAACAATTTTCTTTGTTCCCATATTGCTCATACTTGTATTCTCGCACCTACCCTCGCCACACAATTATTACAACAATGTTCCTAGCATGAGATACAAAAGAATAGTCAGTTTCAGGGAAGGTGAAAATCCTTACTGGCGGTAACAAAATGCGTATTTTATGCCTTTTTGAAGCCCGCGAGCGGCTTACAAGCTGCTGATTCGGTTAAATTCCGAAGCCAACGGTTACAGTCCGGATGAAAGAAACGGAGGCCCATCATGGGTATTTCTAATACTAGCAGTCATAACAATCATCAAACTAACTCTTCAAACACACGCTGGTCTAGCGAAAAAATAGCAAAATATGCGCTATTCGTAGCACTTTCAATGGCAGTAAGTTTCATAGAATTTCCACTTATTCCAGACTTTTCATTCCTAAAATACGATCCTTCAGGAATCGTGTGCCTAGTTGCAGGATTCGCATACGGGCCTTCAGCTGCAGCAATCGTAAGCATACTCGGCTTTGCGCCGCACTTGTTTACCAATCCACTCGGCACAGTTATGGCAGTGCTAGTTTCTTTAGGAGCTAGTGTTACAGCGGCAATCGTATACAAGAAAATGCATACCAAAAAAGGTGCAATCATCGCACTTTTGGTAGGCTCTGTTGTTGCAATTGCGCTCGCAATAGCAGGAAATCTTGTTATTACTCCTCTTTACGCTCACATGACTGTTTCGCAGGTTGTGGCTCTTATTATTCCAGCACTGCTACCGTTTAATATTATTAAACTTGCGCTTCACGTTGTAGTAACGATGCTTGTTTATAAACCAGTTTCTAAACTACTTCACCACAGCAAGTAAATCTTCTAAACGGCATAAACTATGCAAAATACCAGCACAAGCAGTAGTATGAACGAAGCTCAAAATTGCGCAGTTGAAAACAATACTCTAGTAGTGTTGCGAAATATTTGCTTCAGCTACGATGATGGAAAAACTTGGACGCTTAATAATCTAAGTCTTACAATTCGCTCCGGCGAGCGCGTAGCGATTGTGGGCAAAAACGGTTCTGGTAAATCAACTTTGGCAAAAATTATTGCAGGTTTAACAGCTCCAGATAGCGGCTATGTTGAATTGTGCGGCGAAAAAGTTTTTGAAAATACTACTGCTTATGCTGATGCTTACAGAAACGCGCGAAAGCTTATTGGCGCTCTGTTTCAAAGTCCAGAAGATCAGATTGTTACTACTGTTACTGAAGATGATGTTGCTTTTGGACTGGAAAATTTAAACGTAGAACAGCATAAAATGCGAAAACTTGTTAACAATGCTTTAGAGGCTGTTCACATGCAAAATCATAGACTTTCTAACCCAAGTCTTATGAGTGGCGGGCAAATGCAGAAAGTTGCTTTAGCAGGATCTATTGCAATGCAGTCAAAGCTACTTGTGCTAGATGAGCCTACTTCTATGCTCGACTCTCAATCTCGCGAAAACGTTGACACATTATTTGATGATTTGCATAAAAACGGCACAAGTATTGTGCAAATTACGCACCGAATTGACGAATGCCAGCGCGCAGATCGCATACTTCTGCTAGAAAATGGGGTGCTTCACGAAATTTGTTTAGAAAAACTGGAATCATATTTCAACAATTCTAAATCTAGTTTTTCAAAAAAAGCGCAGGAAAATATTAATAATTACGCGAAGCAAAACGAAAACATAAACAATAGCACGCATTCAAATAAAGCAATTTCAATATCACACTTAACAGTTAAATACGATGATAAATCTCCAGCTGTAATTAACGACTATTCACTTGACGTAAACGAAGGTGAAATAATTGCAATAATGGGCGAAAACGGCTGTGGAAAATCCACTCTTGCGAAAGCTTTGTGCGGACTGTTAAAAGCAGAATCTGGTTCTATAAGCGTAGAAAAAATACCTGTTAGTGGAAAAACTTCTAAAAAGAATCGTCAAAAACTTCGCGAAACTATTGGCTACGTAATGCAGCTTCCAGAACAGCAGCTTTTTGCTAACATTGTGCGCGAAGATGTTGCTTACGGTCCTAAAAATTTTGGTCTAAAAGGAGACGAACTTAAAGAACGTGTAGATGAAACTTTAAGATTGCTTAATCTCGAAAATCTGGCTGAAAAATCGCCTTTTTCTCTTTCCGGCGGCCAACAGCGTCTTGTGGCAATAGCGGGCGTTCTTGCTTTTAGACCGAGAGTACTTGTGCTTGATGAACCAACAGCAGGATTAGATTTTGAAGCAGCATCACATTTCTTGCAAATTCTTTGCGAACTGAATAATCAAGGCGTAACAATTGTTGTTATTACGCATAATATTCATGATGTAAAAGCTTTAGGAGCAAGATTAGTAACATTAAAAGCAAACAATAGTGAAAGCTTAGAAGATACAAAGAAATCATCACAAGAAACGATTACGATAGAAGAATCTTCGCAAGAAAAATCAACCTCACTACTTAGCTCTTTTGATCCAAGAATAACACTTATATCCTGCTTCATGCTCATGCTAAGCGCTTTTAGCATCACTCATTACACACAGTTAGCTGTTCTTGCTTTTGCCACACTGTGTCTAATTATTGCCGCAAAAATACAATTCATAAAACTAATTTCTTCACTACACATGCTTATTGCAGTATTTACTTTTTCGGGATTGCTGAATATTCTTGCCGTTCGCACAGGCAAAATACTTTATAAACTCGGGCCGATTATTGTAACTTACGACGGAATTAATTGCGCAATACTATTTGCCACAAGATTCTCGCTTGTAATTATTATTGGCGCAATATTAGTTATGACAATAAGCCCAACAGTACTAACCGAAGCCTGCACGTCTTTACTGTCGCCACTTAAAACTATTGGAGTGCCAACGCAGGAAATATCGCTTATTATGAGCCTAGCATTGCGATTTTTACCAACGCTTTCTAACGAGGCAGTAGAAGTTGCGCACGCTCAAACCGCTAGAGGCGGAAGCATACGGGACGGCTCGATTTGCAAACGAATCCACGCAATATCTTCGCTTATTGTTCCTGCTTTTGCAGGCGTTATTCGCCACTCAGAAACACTTTCTTTAGCACTTGACACTCGCTGCTACACGCCAAGCGCAACAAGATCGCACCTGCACACGCTGAAAGTTAACGCAAAAGATGTGCTGTTATTAGTTGTGGCCGTTGGTTTTGTTAGCACGATTATTGCAATGAGTTTATAAATGTTATACAGAATAAAATTATGCATAGCAAAATGCGCATGTTGCAATTTTGGTGTGAAATAATTCGCAATATACTGTATAATCCGTTAAGCACTTATGTAACTTATGCAATACTTTTGTTTAATTAAACTTGATTAAACTTGCATGCGAAAGGACGCCTTATGGCATTGACAAAGAAGCAGATTAAGCAGCTTCGCGCACTTGCTAATACGCTAAGCCCACTTTTATACGTTGGCAAGAACGACATTACTGATGCAGCCGTAAAGCAAGCAGACGAAACCATGCAGTACCACGAACTTATGAAGTGCGCTGTGCAAGATGGTTCCGGATTAAGCGCTAAAGAAGCAGCTGAAGCTCTTGCTCAAAAGCTTGGCGCCGAAGTCGTGCAAGTAATCGGCAATCGCTTTGTATTGTTCCGCGTATCTACACTCGACAACGTTGACCACATTATGCTTGTGCGTGAATAAATTATTTCATATGTTATCGCGCAGCAGGTCTCACGAACTTGCCTGATGTTGCTTATTTGTACTCATCCAAGCTAGGATCTAACTCCTGAATTATATATGAGCTACTGCTTAATACAGGCTGGGACCATGGAAGATTGTTTACAGTATCATACATTCCATCTGTTGCAAAAGTAACTCTCTTTCCAACATAATTCATAATCTTGTCATGATTTGGATCGTGCACAAATGCATCATCTAATATTATTACGACCCTATTCATCAAATTACTTGGAGGCCTATATCCGCACTCAGTTCCATTACAATATGACGATGCTGAGCGCGGATTATCTAAAGCAAGCACTGTGGTAGTTGGGTTATTGTTAATACGTATAAAGTCATCAAGACTAAAACCAGTATATGTTACTGGCGCACCAGGATAGTTGTATGCTTCTTCTGGAGTAAGCTGTTTTACTGTACCAGTATAAACTTGATACCCTTTTTCTTGCCATTGAAGAACTTGCTTATCGTACGCTTTTTGCTTATCGCTACGTTTATTTGAGTTGATTAGCTTATTGATACCAGTATCATCATTTATAGGGATAAAAACTGGAGCAACTACTTTATCCATTTCGCACGTATCGTTTTCATTTTTCTTAATAGGATAATCAACAACTGTAGTACTATCGTTCAGATTGTTTCCCGTAAGCGTATAAGATACTTCTTTCCATTTGAATGGAGTATCTGGGTCAAAAGAAGGACTGTTATTAGAATAATTATTATACCACTCTTCACTTTCTGGAAGATAGAATACTAAACCTTTGTGATTCCTATAAAAGAAGAGCGTTGAATGCTCATATTTATTTAATAGAGTTTTAAGAACATTATTAGGAGCAACTAGCTTATTCCCATCGTATGAAAAAACTCGCGTTGACGACACTTCCTGAGTATCGTCTGAATCATTTTTCTTAACTTCGTACGTATCATTAACCAGCAAATCAGGTATTTTGTCATCATTAATATCCCATAAGGCGTAAGTATAATCGCCTTCTGGAGCATCATTGAATGAATACTTGTGAATATTTTCAAGCACCTTTTTGTATTCTTTACCAGCTTGAGAAAGAATATCGTCCGTACTGCGAGTATGCGGTTTTGTGATAGCACTTATGGCACTACTAGCAACATGATTCAGCGAAAAACCGCTGTTTTGTACAGTGTCTGCAACAAAGCGAACATACACAACCCATGTTGTAAGCATGCAAATAAGCACAACTGTTGATACGCAATAATACAGAAAATCATTATTCTTTTTCATTGCAAACATCTCTACTTTCGCCAAGCTGCACAACAACTAATCGTCTTTATTCAGCGCAGGTTATATAAGGTTTGTACGTGTTATACGTAGATTTAGTCACCGTAATTGGAAGAAACATCTTTCATTAAACCTGCCATAAGCGAGTTGTTGTCAATGTGGGAAAGATTACTAGCATCTCCAACAATCATAACGTCGCCAGCAGTAGTCGGGAAAATTATTACAGAACATGGGTCACCAACAATAAAAATATGATTGTCATCACTCATATCGAAGGGGCTACCATTTTTGTAAAGAATGTTCTCTAATTTTTTACGATTTTTTTCAGCGGACGGAAACTCATTGAGTACGCATGATGCATCTTTTTCAAAAGCGTCGCCTGTTCCAACTTTTACGATTGCTTTAGCCCCACCAAGAGCATAGCTATGCTTTATTGGCAGATTACACTTTTCGCTAATAGCGTTAAGATCTGGCTTTATATTAAGAGCATTTCGCACGCCGCTAAAAGATCCATTGTGCTGAACGCAATAGAATAAACCGGCTAGTATTGCAATTACAACAAATCCCCAAAAGTAACTTTTAGCTTTGCTCATAATAAACCTCCATCTTAAGCGTGATACAAAATAAGCATCGCTGACTTAGTTTTCGAATCAATCAATCTCTCTTAAATGAAATTCTTAACCATGATTCTAGTCGCACGATTTGATAACGCGTAAACCTTCAGTTTACGTTTAGTCTGTAATGATTTTTAGAGCGCTGTAGCTAGGGTCATCGTAACTTGGTTCTAAGGTAAAGCATATTGAAGAAGCCTTTTTAACTGCTATAGTTACGTTTTTGCCTACATAATCTTTCATTTCTCCGGCTTTAGGTTCAACAAAGAAACGTTTGTAAACATATGTGTCAGGAACTGGCGTACCTTTGCCATCAACTCCAACAGTTATGATGGTTTTGTATGGCATATTTACTGTATAAATAATTTTTGAATCGTTGACAAAATAATAAGAATAATTTTCTAAATCTGCATCCGGCTGTGCTGTTTGCTTTACTTCGTCAATATTCATCTCTTTAACATTGCCGGTAAGAATGGTGTATCCATCATCTCGTAAATCTTGAATATACTTATTGTGTTTCTTCTCTTTTTCGCTAAGAGTCATATTATTGATGAGATTGTCTACAGGCTTAAGATTTTTAACATCAACAAACATTGCATCAAGATCGCCTACATTGCTAGGATCTGCCGAACTGCTTTCAACACTTGAATCTAATTTAAACTTATAATCTTCAGTAAGCTTGTAAGTATAACGACGAACTTTAAGCGCGTCAAATACACGATATACAACTATGCCATTGTGTTTATGATCGTACATTAATGTGTCTGAGAATTCGCCATCATTAGATTGATCTAAATCTTCAATTAACTGCGACTCAAGAATTTTTTTACCATCAAAAGAAAATACTTTAGTAAAACGCGGTTTATTATCATCGTAACCTAATTTTTTCCTTGCAGTTACAATAAGTTCTGGAATCTTATCATTATCCAAATCCCATAAATCGTAGTAATATCCGAAGGAATCTGTAACATTTTTGAACTTGTATTTTCCGTGTAGATTTTCAAGCACGTTTTTATAAGCACGACCTGCTAAAGCAAGAGCATTATCTGACTTATTTGGTTCAACTACAGCTGTTACAGCATTGTTGTTCATAACATTTTTCAGTGAAAAACCGCTGTTTTGTACAGTGTCTGCAACAAAGCGAACATACACAACCCATGTTGTAAGCATGCAAATAAGCACAACTGTTGATACGCAATAATACAAAAAAGCGTTATTCTTTTTCATTGCCAACTTCTCTACTTTCTTTAGACTCATGAAGTATATTACGAATTTGAGATAAGCGTTGAGTTAGCTCGTGCTCGTATCCACGATTCGTTGGATGGTAGTATTCGCGGCCAACAAGCTCGTCTGGCATATACTGTTGCGATGCTACAGCACCCGGATAATCGTGAGCATACTGGTATCCTTCGTGGTTTCCCCAGCTTTTCATTAGTTTCGTTGGAGCGTTTCGCAAATGAAGAGGCACTTGACCAATATTTCCAGCATCAACATCTTGCAAAGCCTGATTAATAGCATTGTAGCTTGCGTTTGATTTAGGAGCGGTTGCTACAGCAATCACAGCTTCAGAAAGAATAATGCGTGCTTCCGGCATGCCTATTAAAGCAACAGCTTGAGCTGCAGCAACAGTTACTTGCAAAATTTGCGGAGCTGCCATGCCAACTTCTTCGGCAGCAGCAATCATAATTCGTCTGGCAATAAAACGCGGGTCTTCACCAGCTCGAAGCATTCGCGCTAAGTAATGCAAGGACGCATCAACATCACTTCCGCGCATCGACTTAATAAAAGCAGAAATCACGTCGTAATGATCGTCACCATCTTTGTCGTAGCGAACTGTAGTGGTGTCCATTACGTTAGAAACAATATCGGCAGTAATAACAGGTTTCTTTTTGCCGTGCTGCAGCGCAGCATCTCCTGTTATTGCTCCTGCTGCAGCTTCTAAAATAGTAAGAGTTTTACGAGCGTCTCCACCGCTTAAGCGAATAATAGAATCTATTGCGTCGTCGTCAATTTTAAGCTGATTGTTGAGCCCATTTTCGCTAGTTACTGCGCGCTCTATAAGCGTGTGTAAATCTTCAACACTAAGCGACTCAAGTTTTACTACTACAGATCTGCTAAGAAGCGGCTTAATTATTGAAAAACTTGGGTTTTCAGTTGTAGCTCCAATAAAAGTTACGTCGCGATTTTCTACGCTTGGAAGCAGAGCATCTTGCTGCGATTTAGAAAAACGGTGAACTTCGTCAATAAAAAGTACTGTTTCTTGGCCTTTGCTAACTAAACGCTCGTGCGCACGATCAAGCACGGCACGAACATCTTTAACACCAGAAGTTACAGCAGAAAGCTCTTCAAACACTCGCCCAGACTGGCGAGCAACAATATATGCAAGAGTAGTTTTACCGACTCCTGGAGGACCAAAGAGCACAACAGAACTTGGAGCAGTAAGAGAACCTTTAGACTGCGGATTTGCAAGCCTGCGCAAAGGCGAACCTTCTTTTAAAGCATGAGATTGCCCAAGCACGTCGTCAATGCTGCTCGGGCGCATACGCACTGCCAACGGACGAGTTACATCACTCGGCGCGCTACTTGCTGCAAATAAATCCTGCTCCATAAATACCAGCTTACAATACGTATAGAACAAACGTTCGATTCTAATTGTTGGTTATAAACTAAGACAAGTTTACAACACTAGACGTGCGAAACTTGGTAATCGAAGAACACAACTTCGCCTTCATCTTGCGTTGTATCCAAATCAACAATGCCAGTAATAGCCCAATTATGATCCCCGTCAGAATCGTCGATAATCTGCCGAACTTTCCAAGAACGCTCACTTTTTTCAAGCGAATCGTCAAGAATAAATAAGTCTCCGCTTCGAGCTTTGGCGTCTATTCCAACATACTCATGTTCGTCGTAATAGTCGTCAAGCACATCATTCCACTCGTGAACTCCGTAACCCCAAGCTTTATCAAGCTCTCCTAAAGCGTCCGCATCTTCCAAATCCATAAGTTGCACACGGCGGAACATTGCATTCCTAATCAACACAATAAGACCGCGACGATCTTCAACCACAGACTCAGAAGTTCCAGGCGCAGCCGTAGTTACAGCATTAGCTTCAGCGTCCGAACCTCCTGCACTCTCCCACTCATCAACCAAACTAGAATCAATCGAGCGCACAACAAGACGAAGCCACGAAATAATATCACGCAATTCTTCGTTAAGCATGTCTTCTGGCACAGTGCGAGCAAGCGAACGGTAAGCGTCCGAAAGGTAGCGAAGAAGCGTTCCCTCACTTCTAGCAATGCCATAGCGTGAAATATATCCAGTAAAATCGGAAGCAGTTTCTACCATGTCTCGAAGAACGGATTTAGGCTTAATCCAGTAGTCGTTTGCCCAAGGCACGTCCTTGCGATACTGAGCAAAAGCAGGAGCAAGCAAATCTTCAAGAGGCTTAGGATAGCTGACTTCAGCTAAGCGCTCCATGCGCTCCTCATAGTCGATACCATCGTCTTTCATGCCAGCCATTGCAGCATCTCGAGCCTTACGCTCTTGAGCACGAAGAACAGGCTTAGGATCATCCAGAGTTGCTTCAACCATGGAAATTACGTCAAGCGCGTAGCTTTGAGACTCAGGATCTAACAATTCCAAAGCTGCGAGCAAGAACGGCGAAAGCGGCTGATCTAGCGCAAAACCTTCAGGCATTGCAACATCAAGCTCATAATCACAAGAACCGTCCGCGCGCTTTTTACATTCAATAACTTGAGTATCGAGCAAAGTTTGGAAAATATCGTCGCAACGTTCAAGCAGTTTCTCTTTATCTTGCGGCTTTTGCGCGCTATCTTCAATAAGTTTTTGCACGCGCGATCTAGCATCTCCACCTTGCGTAACTTCGTTCAAAATCATTGAGTGCGTTACAACCATATGTGGATTCAAAGTTTCTGGAGCACTTTCAATAAGCTTAGTAAATGTTGGCTCGCCCCAAACAACAAATCCTTCTGGAGCCTTCTTACGCTTAACTTTTTTAAGCTTTTTAGGGTCATTGCCAGCTTTTGCAACAGCGCGCGCATTCTCAATCTCGAACTCTGGAGCCTCGCTAACCACTAATCCTTCGGTATCAAATCCCATTCTGCCTGCACGGCCTGCAATTTGATGAAACTCGCGAGCGCGAAGTTTTCGACTACGATTCCCATCAAATTTTGTAAGAGCTGTAAGCACAACCGAGTGAATTGGCACATTAATACCAACACCGAGAGTATCTGTTCCGCAAATAACTGGCAGAAGTCCTTGTTGAGCCAGCTGTTCAACGAGCCTGCGGTAGCGTGGAAGCATGCCAGCATGATGCACTCCAACGCCGGTTCTAAGTATTCTTTGCAAGATTTTGCCAAAGCCTGTAGTAAACTTTGTGCCCTTAATTGCTTGAGCAATTTTGTCTCGCTGCTCTTTGCTTGAAACTCCCGTGCTTGCGAGCGCTTGTGCTGTTTCCAGAGCTGCGTCTTGCGAAAAATGAACTACGTATATTGGCGTTAAACCCTTGTTAAATAAGAGTTCTACAGTTGTAGCAAGCGGCTTATCGGTGTACTCGTATTCAAGAGGAATCGGTCTTGGAGCGTTAGCAATAATATCAACGCTTCTTTTTGTTGATTTTTCTAAGCGTTCCGCAATATCCGATACGTCTCCAAGAGTTGCGCTCATAAGTAAGAATTGCGTGTTTGGAAGCGTAAGTAGCGGCACTTGCCAAGCCCATCCGCGCTCTGGGTCTCCGTAGTAGTGGAATTCATCCATTGCAACGCAACCGACTTCAGCATTTACACCTTCACGTAAAGCTTGATTTGCTAAGATTTCCGCAGTGCAGCAGATTATTGGAGCATCCGCGTTAATATGCGAGTCGCCAGTAATCATACCAACATTATCTCGCCCAAAAATAGCAACCAAGTCGAAGAATTTTTCGGATACAAGCGCCTTAATTGGTGCAGTATAGTAGGAGCGCCTGCCTGTGACGAGTGCCGCAAAATGCATTCCGAGAGCAACAAGAGATTTTCCAGAACCTGTTGGAGTGTTTAAAATAACGTGGTCTCCTGCAAGCAAATCCATAACGGATTCTTCTTGATGCGGCCACAAATCTACATGTTTGTTATCTTTAACCCAATCAACAAATGCTTGAAAAATCTCGTCTTCGCTAGCATGATGCAAATCAAGAGCTAACTCGCCCAATTCAGTCATACTACGCTCCTACTTTACTTACGCTTTAATCGTGACTTTACTTACGACCTAATTACGCTCTATTTGCGCTTCTTTTTATCTCGCACTTTTACGGAGATTTGAATAGGAGTTCCTTCGAATCCAAACTCTTCGCGAAGAGATCGCTCAATAAAGCGACGGTATCCGTGCTCTAAGAAGCCTGTTGCGAATATTACAAAACGCGGAGGGCGAGTGGACGCCTGGGTTGCGAACAAGATTCGTGCCTGCTTTCCGCCTCGCAAAGGATGCGGATGAGCAGACTGAATACGCCCTAAGAAAGCGTTAAGCTTACCCGTAGGAATACGCTTATCCCAGCTATCTAAAGCTGTTCTCATGGCACGAGAAAGGCGATTCGTATGCCAGCCTGTTTTTGCAGAAAGATTTACGCGCTCAGCCCAAGTAACACGATCAAACTCAGTCTTCCACAAGCGTTCCATGCGCTGCCTTGAAAACTCGTCCATCAAATCCCACTTGTTAAACACAAGCACGATTGCACGACCTGCGTCAACCGCTTGGCTCATAACTTTTAGATCCTGCTCCGCAATCGGCTGGGAAGAATCAAAAAGAATCAACGCAAGCTCCGAACGCTCAATCGCAGCCTGCGTGCGTAGCGAAGAATAATATTCTGCACCAGTAAGTTTATGAGGTCTGCGCTTAATACCAGCCGTATCAATAAACAGCCAGTCTTCGCCGTCAACTCGCACAACCTCATCAACAGGGTCACGAGTAGTTCCAGCCAAATCGTTTACAACAGCGCGCTCTTCGTGAGCTAAATGGTTCAAAAGAGAAGACTTACCAACGTTTGGTCTTCCTACTAAAGCAACCCTACGAAGACCTTGTGGAGTTAAGAATCCTGAAGTTTTATTCGCTTTTTTCAAAGAATTGAGCGCCGCATCAAGCAAATCTCCAACGCCTCTACCGTGCATTGCAGAAATTCCGTACGGCTCTCCCATTCCAAGCTTCCAAAACTCTGCAGTCAAGTACTCGCTTCTAGCATCGTCAACCTTGTTAACCGCTAAAGTAATAGGTTTTCCTGCAGCGCGAAGCATTGAAACAATGCGCTCGTCGGTGGCTGTTAAACCAACTTGACCATCAACAAGGAAAATTACAGCGTCACTTAAACGCACTGCTACTTGAGCCTGCTGAGCAATCGAAGAATCAATTCCTTCAACGTCTGCTTCCCAGCCGCCAGTGTCAACAAGCTTAAAGTTAGTTCCAGCCCACTCAGCATCGTAACTTACGCGATCCCTTGTAACGCCCGGAGTATCTTCAACAACAGCAACTCTGTGACCCAAAATACGGTTTACAAGCGTTGATTTTCCAACGTTTGGTCGGCCTATAACGGATATTACACCAACTGCTTTAGAATCTTTTTTCTCGTCACTACTTGCAAAATCTCCGCTAAGAAGCGCGCGGTCTTCATCGTCAAGATCATAGCCTTCAAGATTTGCAGCGTAACGGTCGTACTCGTCCTGCTCAATAGCAGCATCAACAATTTCAACAAGCGCGTCAAGAGTCTGCTCAAAAGTCAAATCTGAATTATCGAGAGTTGTAACACCATCAGCAGCCTGAAGAAAACTCGTAACTTTAGCATCCTTAGCGTCGCGAGCACGAATATCGTCTTCCTCAGAAGATTGATTATTTTGCAAACTTTCTTTAGAAATCTCCTGCTTGTTTCTGCGAGCTTGACGAACTTCTTCCCTTGCAGTAAGAAGCACTCGAACTTGCGCATTAGGAGCTACAACAGTAGTAATATCGCGGCCTTCTGCAACAATGCCCTCACCTTTAGAGAAAGAATCATCAGCAGATTGCGCAGAAATATATGCGCGCTGCGCTGCAATAAGCATGCGACGAACTGCAGGAATAGAAGAAACAGTAGATACAAGCGAAGAAACCTCAATAGAGCGCAACTCTTCGCTAATATCCTCACCTTCGACAGTCACCACAGGATTTTTAGGATCCACGCTAAAGTCGGCATTACTTTCAGTAAATAATGCTCCAACAGCTTCAACAATTTGGTTGAAACGTTCAGCGTCTGCAGGATTCGTCGGCCGACCTTCATCATCTAAAGAAAGCTGAGTGCTTAAGTCAATACCTTTTTGCATGCACCACCATGCAGCAGCTCGATACATTGCCCCCGTATCTAAATACGCAAAACCGTAGTATTGCGCTAAAGCGCGAGAAGTAGAAGATTTACCTACTCCTGCTGGTCCATCAATTGCTACACAAATCACAGGCCAACCTCCTTAGAAAGAGAACGCACTTCTGTTTGAGAAAGCACACGATACGATCCCGCCTTCAAATCACCCAATTTAATAGGGCCAATTTGCGTACGAACCAAGCGCTTTACAGGGAATCCAACAGCTCCGAAAATTCTACGCACAATGCGATTCTTACCAGAATGCAACACGACTTTTACCATGGTTGTGTCGTGATTTTGGTCGATTATTGCGCAGCGGTCGAGCTTAATCCAGCCGTCTTCCAGATTTACGCCTTGAGAAACCAAGCGCCTGCAAACCATGCCGTTGATTTTGCCTTCAAGCGTTGCAATATAAGTTTTTTCAACCTCATACTTTGGGTGCATAACATGCTGGCTTAGCTCGCCATCGTTGGTCATTAAAATAAGACCTTCCGAATCGTAGTCCAAGCGACCCATGTGGAAGATTCGCTCGTACTTGTCTCCCACAATATCTCTTAAAGTAAAACGACCTTTAGGATCGTCCATAGCGCTCAAAACTCGCTTAGGCTTATGCAATGCGAGAGTTACGAGCTTCGTGTTGAACTTTACTCGAGATCCATCAACGCGCACTTTCTGACGCTTCGGATCTACGCGAGTACCAAGTGTTGTAACCAATTCGTCGTCTACTTCAACACGCCCATCGAGAATAATCTCCTCACATTTGCGTCTTGAACCAAATCCCGCCTCAGCAAGTAGCTTCTGCAGTCGAATGGCGTTTTTGTCATCTGAATGCGCCCCATCGGCGCGGGAATATGCGTTTGGCATCGTTCTCCCAACGTGACCTCATGAATTGTTTAACAAAACATGCGCAAATAAGTTATTCTTAAGCGCTAAATCAAACAATTCTCTATTACTATAATTTTTCTATTACTTTTGCAATTGTGATAAATAAGAAAATTACCACTTTTTCTATGCTACCGTATGGCATGGCCGTGATACTATAGCAGTTGTTTTAATAAGTTGCAAACTATACAGCAACACGTATTAAAGTAAGGAAAACTATGATTGAAGCACCAGAAACAGCTTCTAAAGAAGCTAAAAGCGATTCCCCACTTGCTATTAAAATAGCAACCGAGTTTATTGCTACAGCGCTATTAATGTTCACAATTTACACTTTTTATTCACTATCAACAGCAATGTACGGCATTAATTTGCTTATGATTGCAGTAGGCACAGGCGTTGCGTATGCTGCAGCAATTTCTATTGCATCCAAAGTTTCTGGCGGACAACTTAATCCTGCTGTAACTATTGCATCCATGTTTACAGGACGCACATCGTATTTAGAAGGCCCTTGCTATATTATTGCGCAAGTTCTTGGATCCATTTTGGCAGCGGGCGCTTTTGTGTTCATTTTGCCTCAAACAAAAATGGTGAAAGATGCTAACTGGTTCGCTCCTGTTGTAAACGGTTTCGAACAAGGCTCTATTTCTGCAACGCAGCTAAAGAGCGTAAACTCTTCCTTCGGTGTTATTACAGCCTTATTGGTTGAAGTAATCGCAGTTGCAATAATTGTTGCTACAGCAATGAATTACACAAAAGATAACGGCAAGACCAATTGCGGCTATTCCACTCACATGGGTATTGCTTACGCAGCTGCAACTCTTATTACCTACCAGATTACAGGTTCGGGTCTTAATCCTGCACGTTCTACAGGCATTGCGATTTTTGCAAACTTTAAAGAACTTGAAGTTAAACCATTAACTCAGTTGTGGGTTTTTTGGATTGCTCCAATTTTTGCAGCCGCTCTTGTTGGTTTTATTATTCTTTTAACAAAGCTTCTTGCTGTTTCGGAAGATAAAACTTTAGCAGGGTTTGAAAATGACACTAACGCTTTGTATAAAAAGCATCATGCTCTATCCAATATTGAAGAGCCTGATGCTAAATACAGCGAACATGAAATCAATATTGATTTCGATAAAACTGCTGAAGCAAACCAAAATAATTAGCTTTTACAGCAATAATGAAATTGAAGCATAAGTTATAAATAAACCAATGCCTAGCGCAATACTTATGAAAGAATCAAATCTAACAGATCTGACCTTCCAAGGACTGCGTTGACGCATTAATAAACGAATAACACCGAGAGTAACAGCCGTCACAGCAACAACAACTGTGGCGGCTGTTGCGTATCCAAGAAAAGCTAGTATTGCGCTTGTTGCAACAATAGCTGCAACAATCCACTCAGCGTAAGGTTTTCCTTCAGACTTTTCCGAAACATACGGATGTTCAGTTTTACTATCCTTAGTCTGCTGCTCGCTATTTGTCATACTTGTATAATACATAACTTGCAATAATAAAACACAAGTTGTTTTACAGAAAAACAAAAATGCAGCGCTTGAAGTTATCAAACGCTGCATTTTTAGAATATGAATTTACTTATTTTACTTACTTACTAAATTACGAGAATTTAGTGGAAGAAGTGACGAGTGCCAGTTACGTACATTGTTACCCCGGCAGAACGTGCAGCTTCGAACACTTCCTCGTCGCGAATAGAGCCACCTGGCTGAACAATTGCACTAACGCCCGCTTCAATAAGAATCTGAGGACCGTCAGCAAACGGGAAGAACGCGTCGGAAGCTGCAACAGCTCCCTTAGCACGCTCAACTCCGTCAGCCAAAGTGTTAGCGCGTTCAACAGCCAAATGGCAAGAATCAACGCGATTAACCTGACCCATGCCAATGCCAACAGTAGCATTGTCGTGCGCAAGCAAAATAGCGTTAGACTTTACGCAACGAAGCGAGCGCCACGCAAATTGCAAGTCGCGCAATGTATCAACGTCTGCAGGATCACCGGAAACCAAAGTCCAGTTTTCTGGATTGTCTCCAAAAGCGTCAATCTTATCTGCCGACTGCACTAAAGCACCGCCGTCAATAGGATGCACTTGCAAATCCAAAACAGGCGGAGTTGCAACCTTAAGAATTCGAAGATTCTTCTTCTTAGTGCGAAGCAATTCCAAAGCTTCTGGCTCATAGTCTGGAGCCACAATAACCTCAGTGAAAATTGGTCGCACACTTTCTGCCATTTCCAAAGTCACTGTGGTATTAGCGGCAATTACACCACCGTAAGCGCTTACAGGATCGCAAGCGTGAGCCTTTTTATGAGCTTCAGCTGCAGTAGCTCCAATTGCTAAGCCACAAGGATTATTATGCTTGCAAACAGCAACAGCAATTTGTGGAGCAAAATCCCAAACCGCACGCCAAGCAGCATCAGCATCAACATAATTGTTGTAGCTCATTGGTTTTCCACCAAGAAGCTCAGCTTGAGCGAGTCCTCCCTTATGCAATGGGTCAACATACAATCCAGCCTGCTGGTGAGGATTCTCACCATAGCGAAGCTCGTGTTCCAAACGCCAGGTGCGCGTGTAGTTTGAAGGAAGCGAAATGCATTTCTTTGCTTCTTCAGTATTGCTTGCAGCATTGTTTTCTGCGTTGCTTTCAGTATCTTCCTTAATTGCGCTAAGACTTTCTGGCTTTGGCCATGCGCTTGTAGTCCACTGAGAAATAGCAGCATCGTAAGCCGCAGTATGCTCAAAAGCTTTTGCAGCAAGATACTCACGCTCTTGCAAACTAAAACCTTCTCCGGAAATAATACGGTCTGCAAGAAGCTGGTAGTCTTTAGGATCCGTAATAACTGCAACAGATTTGTGATTCTTAGCAGCAGCCCTAATCATAGAAGGTCCACCAATATCAATTTTTTCAATAATAGAATCTCGATCTGCGCCGCTCATTACCGTATCCACAAATGGGTAAAGGTTAACAACGACTGCATCAAACGGCTTTATATTAAGATTTTCAAGCTGCTTTACATGATCAGCATTATTCATATCCGCTAAAATTCCTGCATGAATATGCGGATCTAAAGTTTTTACCCTACCATCTAAGCTTTCTGGAAATCCAGTGACTGCAGAAACTTCAGTAACTTTTACACCAAGTTCTATAAGCTTTGACGCTGTTGAACCGGTAGACACTACTTGAGTACCTGCCTGAATAAATGCTTTAGCAAGAGTTTCAAGTCCTTCTTTATGAAAAACAGAAACAAGAACTCGTCTAACCGACCTTCCCCCTGTGGTTATCAGAACATTTGCATTTGATTCTTGGCTATGTGTCTGTTGCACGGCGGTCATCCTTCCTAAAAATAGTAGTGAGGAATTTATTTTATTTTGGTCTTTGATGAAACCGTTCTAGGAGCGGCTTTTTTCAAAGACAAAGGTGATTTTCTTTGTATTAATTCGGTATCTGTTTTATTTGTATTATCTTCTGCAGGATCAGAAGTAGTTTCAGTTTCAACGCTAAGAGTTTTGTTTTGCGCAGAATTTTTATTAAGCAGCATAGCAAAAAGATAACGAATTGCCCAAGATAGCAATATTCCAAGAACTGAAATAAGCCATGCTGCGCAAACAGCATAAAGAGTAAGATGACCTACAGCCCTTGTGCTTTCAACAATGTCAACTCCTACAAAAGAAAGCCTGTACTCTCCTAAAGATCCGTTTGCTAAAGCAAAAACAATAGTAAAAATAATTGTTATTAAAGAAGCAATGCAAATGCTTACTGCAGCTGACTGAGCTAAGCCCATAGCAAAAGCTTTAAGCTCTTCTTTATCTTTAATATTTTTTAAGCGCAATCCACAACCGCGCTTATGCAATATTGCTAAAAGTATTACAGCAAAACAAATTATTGGAATAATGCTCAATATTGCGTTTCGGTATAAAGAGTCGGATACTGATTCAGGAAATATTCCAAAAACTGGCACTGGTGGCAAAGATTTGTGCGTTGAGGAAACCAAAGTAAAATGCGCAACTTTGCCAATACTAAATCCTGCTCCACAAATCCAAGACAAAGCCCAAATAGCTATATTTGGCAACCATACTATGCATGCAATTGACGTAAGAATACGCGAACCATTTTGCATACCGAGTTTTATGAAGAAAGAATTAACAGAACCAATATTCGTGCAGCACCAAACTATTACAGTTACTAAAGCTACAGTCGAGTATATTGCAAATAAAATAACTGCCGAGCGTTTAATTACGCGAATATTTTTTTGCACAAATTCAGGACACGTTTGCTTATAAAGCTGCTTAAAAGTTTTATAAACTAAGCTGCGTGGGAAAACAGCAATAAACAAAGATATTAAGTATATTAAAGCTGTTTTGAAAATAATAACAGGAACAGAATCAACCAAAGTTATATGCGTATTTTGTGAAAGAATTACGTTAATAGCAACCCAAAATACAGTACCTGTTACGTATGCTGTAGAGCCGCCTTCAACTTTTCTAATTAAGCTAGCAAGGGAGGCTATTAGCAAAATTGTTAAGCCTAAAGGAGTTATTGTTAGCACACAATTGTCAAAAGTAAGACCAATTCCTTGAGCAAACATAAATACAGCCCAAGTCATAGACATTGCGGAATCAGAAAGATTACCAGTTCCTTCTTCAATAGAAACTACGAGTAAAGTAAGAGATAAGAAAAGTCCTATTGTAAGAGAAAAAACAAAAATTACAATAAACGGAGTAATTACACCTTTAGATACGCTGATTAAGGATGACTTAAGTTTTTCAACCATAGCTTCTCCTTTCAGTACTATTTCAAACGTGTAAAACTAATATTAGTAAATAATTCTACTGCTTTAAATTGTTTATATTTTGCTAAACTCTACGCGGGCATAGTCATTAAACTGCTGCACGGATAATCATCTAAATCGTTCATTCCACTAATGCCAGTAAGTTCAATCACAAAGCTAAATCCTGCAACTTGCCCTTTAGCTTTTTTAACAATATTTGCGGCAGCTTTTGCTGTGCCGCCGGTTGCAATAAGATCATCAACAATAAGAACACGCTGGCCAGGTTTAATAGCATCATTTTCGATTTCAATACTAGCCTGACCGTATTCAAGCATATAAGATTCGCTAATAACTGGAGGCGGAAGCTTACCAGCTTTACGAATAGCAAGAAAACCTTTGCCTAAACGTTCTGCTAAAAGTGGGCCGAAAAGAAAGCCGCGAGCTTCAAGACCTGCAATTAAGTCGATTGAATCAGGCTCAGTAGGCAAAGCGTCTACTAAAGAGTCAACAAGAATACGAGAAGCGCGTGCGTTAGAAAATATTGGGAGAAAATCGCGGAATATAATATGCGGATTTGGGAATCCCGGAACGGTACGAATTAATGAAGCAAGATAATCGGAATCATCTTTACTCACTGTTTTCAACGATTTTACTGTAATATCCGTTGTTGTCATAATCCTAACGTTCTTTTCTTCGCAAGATGTGTTACTGGAATATGGAAAAAATCTGCATATTAGCGTGATGCGCGAAGCAAAAACTTCACACATCACGACTTAAAATTTTTAATTATAAATTTTACTAAAAGCTTTATTTTTTCACTCTGCAGTATTTGCAGTATTTTCAGCTTCTACTGATTCTGAAGCTTGTGCATCTTCTGCAGATTCTGCATTAGATTCAGCTTCGTTAGCTTCACTAGCTTCGTTAGCTGCAGCTTCTTCGTCGCTAATAAACGCAGGGCGCACATACAACCTGTTTACAGCTCTAAAAGACACGCGCATTAAGCTACCTTCAGAATCAATAACGATTTCTTCGTACTGCATATCTACGCTTACAATCTTGCCAATAATTCCGCCGATTGTAATAACCTCAGTACCTGGCTGCAAAGATTCATGGAATGAGCGCATTTCATTCTGACGCTTTTTAGCATTGCGAGTTTGGAACCACATCATAACAACCATTACTACGATAAGCGCAATAAGAAGACCGTACTGCTGGAAAAATTGAGGCACAATAAACTCCTTAAGTGTCCAACCATAAGACAGCCGAAATGCCGTCCAAGACAATTATTTTAAGCCATCTCGCTGACATTACTAGGAGCTTTCAAACCTAAATGCTCCCAAGCTTTAGCAGTTGCAACGCGGCCTTTAGGCGTGCGAATTAAGAATCCTTCACGAACCAAATAAGGCTCGCAAACTGTTTCAACGGTTTCCGCTTCTTCACCAACCATTGCAGCCAAATTATTAAGACCAACCGGTCCTCCATTAAATTGGCAAACCATTGCTTTTAGAACTGCAATATCTAGCCTGTCTAAACCTTGAGTATCAATTTGATACAATGCTAAAGCTTCAACAACAGCATCTTGATTTACACAATCCAAGTCGTGAACAATAGCCCAGTCGCGCACTCGTCTAAGTAAACGATTCGCAATACGAGGAGTTCCGCGAGATCGCAAAGATAATTCTTTAGCAGCCTGATCTTTAAGATTAATTCCAAGAACTTTAGCAGAACGTTCAATAAGCTTTTCTAGCTCTTCGTGAGGATAAAAATCAAGATGAGCTGTAAAACCAAAGCGAGCGCGCAATGGAGAAGGAAGCATGCCTTCGCGAGTAGTAGCACCAACTACTGTAAAACGTGGCAAAGTAAGTGGTATTGAAGATGCTCCAGGCCCTTTACCAACCATAACGTCAACGCGAAAATCTTCCATCGCAATATAAAGCAACTCTTCTGCAGCACGCGGAAGACGGTGAATTTCGTCAATAAACAAAACTTCGCCAGTGTCCAAAGCGCTGAGAATAGAAGCTAAATCTCCAGCATGCTGAATAGCAGGACCGGAAGTAATACGAATAGGAACTTGAAGCTCGTTTGCAACAATCATTGCAAGAGTAGTTTTGCCCAAACCTGGAGGGCCAGCCAAAAGCATGTGGTCAGGCGGAACGTCGCGCTTTTTGGCAGCATCCAAAAATAGTTGCAACTGTGCTTTAAGTAAAGGCTGACCAATAAAACCTTCTAAAGCGCGCGGACGAAGCTCCTCATCACTAAGCTGCTCATTAGCTAAAGGAGCAGAAGAAACCATGCGCAAAGAATCTTCCGAAACACCAGTATTTAGTGTAGATGCGTATTCATTACTCATTTCAACTCCCCCAATGCTTTATTGTAAAGTAGCATATCATCTACCTCTATCTAATGAAGCCAATGCCATGCGAAGAATATTAGGCATATCAGCATCTTTTATAGGAGTAGAAATATTATTCTCAGCACAAACCTGTTCAACAGCACGCTGAGAATCAGATTGTCTCCAACCAAGAGAAACAAGACCATCAATTACTGCACTAATGCCAGTATCAATAGTTTTGCTGCTTGAAGTTTCAGAAGCATCTGCAGATAAACTGTTAAGATCAATAGAGCCTTTAAGCTCCAGAATAATCTTCTGAGCACCTTTTTTACCCAAGCCTGGCGCGGAAGAAAGAGCAGTAACATCTCCTTCGGAAATAGCTTTCAAAAGACGATCAACATTAAGAGTAGAAAGAATTGAAAGCGCAACTTTAGGACCAATACCACTTACTTTTTGAACCTGCAAAAACATGCGTTTAGCAGCTTGAGTTGTAAAAGCGTATAAAGTTATTGAATCCTGCGAAACCTGCATAGAAGTATAAACACGAACTTCCTGCCCCTCGTGCAAAGAAGACAAATCTTGAGAAGGCATATAAGTTTCGTAACCAACGCCTGAAACAACAATAAGAGCAGTGCGAGCATCAACAGACGCTACTTGACCAACAAGCATACCAATCATAAACGCTCACCTTCCAGCAATAACAGCTCGCAGCATAACGTAGCAGACAAGTCAAAAAACAATCAATAGAACATCTGTTCTATTGGTATCCTACATGCCTCGAGAGACAGAAGAAGCACCGCGAGCCGCGCGCTGAGCTAAAGCCCACTGTTTTTGAGCTGGAGTTAAATGCTGCTCGCGCTCGCCTCCTTGCAAAGCACCTTCCGGGCGAAGAGCGTGACAAATTGCCTGAGCTAAAGCATCAGCCGCATCAGCAGGAGTTGGGAGCATATTAAGACCAAGAAGACGAGCAACCATGCGCTCAACCTGAGGCTTTTGCGCCTTGCCGTTGCCAGCAACAGCAAGCTTAACCTCAGTAGGAGTGTGCAAAGCAACTGGAATATTGCGTTGAGCGGCAGCCAACATAGCAAGACCTGCGACTTGAGCAGTGCCTAGAACAGTATTTAGATTTTCCTGAGCAAAAACACGCTCAATAGAAACAGCATCCGGAGAAAAACGCTCAATCTTTTCAACTAAACCATTGTAAATCTTAAGCAAACGCAAATCTTGAGAAAGATTTGGATCAGATCTCAACACATCGACGTGAATAAAAGAAAGCCGACGAGAAACGCCGGCTTCAATCACGCCGACCCCGCAGCGAGTAAGCCCGGGGTCAACGCCCAAAATCATCATTGGAAACTATTCTGCTTCCTCAAGCTGAGCCATAACTTCATCCGAAGCGGTCCAGTTGCTATAAATGTTCTGAACATCGTCCAAATCATCGAGATTGTCAATCAAGCGAGACACCTTTTGAGCATCTTCAAAGCTCAACTCAACCTCATTATTTGGATGCATAACGATTTCAGCAGAATCGTAGTCGAAACCAGCATCCTGCAAAGCCTTACGAACGGTAACCAAATCGCTGGAATTAGTGTAAACGGAGTACACATCACCATCGTCAGCTACATCCTCAGCACCAGCTTCTGCAGCTACTTCGAAAAGCTTATCGTAATCAACACCTTCGGATGGAACTTCAATCAAGCCCTTACGCTCAAAGTTGAAGCTCACAGAACCGCTTGTTGCCAAAGAGCCGTTACCCTTAGTAAGGGTGGAACGAACGTCAGCAGCAGCACGATTACGGTTATCTGTAAGGCATTCAATAATCAAGCCAACACCTGCAGGAGCGTAACCTTCGTAAACAATCTCCTCGTAGTTAGCGCCGCCAGCTTCTTCACCAGAGCCACGCTTCACCGCGCGCTTGATGTTGTCAGCAGGCATGGAAGCCTTCTTAGCTTTAACGATGGCATCGTACAACGTAGGGTTACCATCAGGATCTCCACCGCCCAAACGAGCAGCGATTTCAATGTTCTTAATAAGCTTGGCAAAAAGCTTGCCACGCTTTGCGTCTATAGCGGCCTTCTTATGCTTGGTAGTCGCCCACTTGGAATGACCTGACATGATACTCCTAAAATGTACAATTAATCAAACGAAACGATTTTATTGCGCTTTCGCGACAATTTTACTTATCTTTTTGTTGAAGACCTTGCTTTACTTCGAGAATACGCTGAATAACAGTTACAATACCGCCGATAGAAAGCAGTATCATTGCGCAACTTAACCAGAAAAGTTGATTAGTTATACCAGATAACCCAATAGCAACAAGAATTATCGCTACACGATCTGCTCTAGTAATCAATCCACTTTTAGGATCAACCGAAATTGACTGACCGCGAGCGCGAGTGTACGAAGTTACAAAAGCTGCCATAAGCGCAATCATGCAAGTAAATAATCCAGCGTATTTTAACAACATTCCAATAACGGACGGCATCCACATGCACACGCTTTTATTATTTGCACGCCACAAGCAAATGAACACTGCCATAAATAAGGACCAATCTGCAATACGGTCAAGAGTTGAGTCAAGAAATGCTCCGAATTTTGTGCCGCCTGTAGTTAGTGCAGCAACTGAGCCGTCTAAACCATCTGCAAGTACGAAAATCGTAAGTAATATTGCTCCTGCAAAAAGTTGTCCTGTAAAAGCCGTTACGAAAGATATAACAACTACTGCTAATGTTCCAACAATTGTTACAGCGTTAGCGCTTACGCCTAGGCGAACAAACAATTTTGCAACCGGAGCAATAACACGCTTAAAGCTGCTGCGTAACGATTCCAACATTGAATCAACCTTCCTGCGCTCGCAAGTAAAACTTGTGTTCAATCAACATTCTTATAGTAACCGCGCGGCTGTAAGAAGATAGCAAGAAGCCCACACAACGTTAAGAAGTGTGGGCTTTTTAGTTAAAGATTCAGCTTACACAAAAACTTACGTTAGCGTTTAAGTTAGCTAACCTAAATCACTTAGTGTAGCGCTCGAAATCTTCGGCAGTATTCACCTGAACGCGCTGCTTAATAATGGACAAAATCCACTCTTTAGCTTGTTCAACTGGAACGCCGTTCAACTGGCTACCATCGCGGAAGCGGAAGCTCACAGCATTGTTGTTTACATCCTCTTCGCCAGCAATCAAAGTGAATGGTACCTTAGACTTAGAAGCGTTACGAATCTTCTTGCCAAAGCGATCGTCAGAGCTGTCCATTTCGCAACGAACCATGTTCTCTTCCAAATCGCTAATGAACTTTTGCAAGTGTGGAGCGAACTCGTCTGCAACAGGAACGCCAGTTACCTGAACTGGAGCCAACCATGCTGGGAACGCGCCCGCGTAATGCTCGAGCAAAATAGCGAAGAAACGCTCAATAGAGCCGAAGAGTGCGCGGTGAATCATAACCGGGCGCTGGTGGCTACCGTCAGCCGCAATGTACTCCAACTTAAAGCGCTCAGGCAAGTTGAAGTCAAGCTGAATAGTAGAAACCTGCCAAGTGCGGCCGATTGCGTCTCTAGCTTGCACAGAAATCTTCGGACCGTAGAATGCAGCTCCACCTGGATCGTCCACTAGTTCCAAACCAGACTCTTTAGCAACCTCAGCCAAAGTGTTTGTTGCCTCTTCCCAAATCTCGTCGGAACCAACGAACTTGTGCTCATCCTTAGTGGAAAGCTCCAAGTAGAAGTCGTTCAAACCGAAATCTTTAAGAAGACCAAGCACAAAGTTAAGCAAGCTCTTCAACTCGTCGCGCATTTGCTCGCGAGTGCAGTAAATGTGCGAATCATCCTGAGTCAATCCGCGCACACGAGTTAAGCCATGAACAACGCCAGACTTTTCGTAGCGATACACGGTACCAAACTCGAACAAGCGCAAAGGAAGCTCGCGGTACGAGCGTTGGCGAGACTTGAAGATCAAGTTATGCATTGGGCAGTTCATTGGCTTCAAGTAGTAGTCAGCACCTTGGCGAGTTACGTTACCGTTTTCGTCACGCTCTTCGTCAAGCTTCATTGGCGGATACATGCCATCCTTATACCACTGCAAGTGGCCGGAAGTCTCGTACAAGCCGCCCTTAGTAATGTGAGGAGTTTGCACGAAGCTGTAGTGATGCTTTCTGTGCTGCTCGCGCGAATAATCTTCCATTGCGTTAATAATTGCAGCACCCTTTGGATGGAATACGGCTAAGCCTGGGCCAATCTCGTCTGGGAAGGAGAACAAATCCATCTCTTGACCAAGCTTGCGGTGATCGCGCTTAGCAGCTTCTTCCATGCGAGTTGTGTAAGCTTTAAGCTCTTCCTTGCTAGGCCAAGCAGTTCCGTAAATGCGCTGAAGCATAGGATTCTGCTCCGAGCCACGCCAGTAAGCTGCAGCCACACGCTCAAGCTTAAAAGCCTTAATATAGCGCGTGTTTGGAAGGTGAGGTCCGCGGCACAAATCGCTCCAAACCTTGTTTCCTTCGCGATCCAAATTGTCGTACATGCTAAGCTCATGCTTGCTGATTTCGCCAGAGGCAGCCGGATCAAGAGCCGCTTCTTTATCCCCAATCAACTCCAACTTATAAGGTTGATTTGCTTCTTCAGCTCGCGCTTCATCTTCTGTTACAACGCGGCGACGGAAGCTTTGAGACTCTTTAATAATGCGCTGCATATGCTTTTCGATTTGCTTCAAATCGTCTGGCGTAAATGGAGTATCAACATCGAAATCGTAGTAGAAGCCGTCTTTAATTACAGGACCTACGCCTAACTTTGCGTCTGGTCGAATTTCTTGAACAGCTTGAGCCATCACGTGAGTAGCGGAATGACGCATGATTGCGATGCCATCTTCACTATCAAGTGCTACTGATTCCACGGTATCGCCGTCATGAAGAGGCGTGTACAAATCACGCAACTCGCCATTTAAACGCACGGCAATAATATTTTTATCTTCCGCGAAAAGTTCAACGCCAGTGAAGCTTGCATCCACCTCCTTGCGTTCCTCGTTTACGGTGATGGAGATGGTATTTTCAGCCATAATTGTCCTTTTCTATCGGGGTCTTGCGTTACTAATGTGCAGACCTGGACTTGTGTGGCGTCGATAAACTTACGCGATTAAACAATCAACAAAACGCGCAAAAAACGACGTCAATCGCGCGCATTTTTCACGCGCAATTCATTGATACTTTAGGACACTCGTAAGACTTCAACTATGCTGTAACAGATTTGCATTTGCAAATGCCGTAAACAATCCGCTCAACAAGTTTAGTTAGAAGGAAGAAAGCACCAGCGCAAATAGCAATAGTGCCTCCTGCTGAAAGCTTTAATATTACTGCAAGAGCTAAGCCTGTTAGCGCAATTAAAATAGACGAAAGTACGCAGGCTAGAACAAATTTATTAATAGAGGCGATTCTTGATTTTAAAGCCGCGGCAGGAGCAGCAATAAGAGATACTGAAACAACCGTTCCAACAGCTGGAATAATAACAGAAACTGTAATAATTATTAAAGCTAAAACCATGCCTTGTATAAAACCAGATTTTCCGCCAGCAGCGCGGTAATTGATTGGGTCAAAAGAGCAGTGCACAAGATTAGCAGCGTTAAAAATCCACAATCCTAAAACAAGCAAGAAAGCTACGGAGGCTGAAATCACGTCTGCAGGAGTGCAATTAAGCAAAGAGCCTGTTAAAAATCCTTCAATACGAAGCGGTAGAGGCGCAAACCACTTATTCAAAAAATATCCACTAGCAAAACCAACAGTAAGAGTAATTCCAGCAGCAGCCTGCGAAGAAATACCTTTAATATGAGAAAGCGCATGCATTACTAAGGAAAGAAATACGCACGCAATTGCAGCTCCAATAAATAATCCTAAAGAAAGCACATTCTGATCGATTGTATATAAAGATGTGCAGACTACTCCAAGAACAGCTCCAGGAAAAGCTGCGTGCGTAATAGATTCAGTAAAGAATATGCGCTGATTTAGAAGAGCTAAAGATCCTACGAAACCACATAATGCGCCGACTACGATCGCCTCAACAATCGGGAGCGCAATAATTTGCCAAATACTTACCATTTAAGCTCCCTGCTTTTCTGAGATTGATTTATGAGATTCACACACTTCATTCGATTCATGTGCCGGAATTATTGAGGAAACAAAGCGGAAAGCCCATCGCAATATAAGCACAACAACAAACATTGCGCACATGCTTAAAGCAATTGCAGCCTGAGGAGAAACAGGATGATCCAGCTCAAGATTCATAGCGTACATTCCAAGCAAAACGCCTGCAATACCAACAGCAATACCAACAGACACCATGCCAGAAACAGTGCGCGAAACTAAGCGAGCACTAGCACCCGGAATAACAAGGTATCCAATAACAAGAAGAACGCCAACAGCAGAAGATGCTGAAACAACAACTGCTGCAATTCCAACGTTTAGCACAATGTCAACAAGCAAAGTGTTAGCGCCCATAAGAGGAGCACTTGCGCGATCAAAAGCAACTATAATCTGCTGCTTCCATGTGGCTAACATAACAATAATTGCAAAAATACAAATAAACATAGCTTGAGTCATGCGCTCGTCTGTGACGTCAAGAAGTCTGCCAAACATAAGCGATTCAAGCTGCCCAGACATATCGCCTTTTTTAAGCGAAATTACTACGCCTAGCGCAAAGAAAGTCGTAAGAACAGTAGCAATAACAGACTCGTTAATTCTAGCCGAGCGAGAAGCCCACACAAGAGCTGCAACTAAAAATATTGCACAAATTGCAGCACCCGGAATAATACGATCAATACCACCGTATAAAGCTCCGACCACTATTCCGGGGAAAATTCCGTGAACAATAGCTTCTGCATTAAATTCTGCACAACGCAAGTTTACAAATACGCCAACAATTCCACTAGCTATGGAAAGAACTATAAGAAGACAGAATGGGCGGAAAATGTAAGGAGCGGAAGCAATAAAATCAAAACCTGGAATTGATTCCAACGATTGTCTTAATAACTCGACTAATTGGGCAAGCATTGAAAATCAGCCTTCCGCAATTTCCGAAAAAGTAAGACCTGCAGAAGCAGCAGGCATACTTCCGCCGTAAGCGTTCGTAATATTTTCTTTAGTCATCACTTCTTTAAGCGGACCAAACGCAACCTGATGCCCAGCCAAAAGTAACGCTTTTTCGCAAATAGCATCCGCAATTACCAAGTCGTGAGTAGAAACAACAAAAGCTATTCCTTCTTGCTTAGCGGCTTTCATAATATTAAGAAGCTCTCTGCGATTTGGCTCGTCAAGACCATTAAAAGGTTCGTCGAGCAAAATAAGAGTTGGGCGCGCAACAATAGCACGCGCAAGTAAAATGCGCTGACGCTGACCGCCCGAAAGATCGCCAAAACGAACATCCGCGCGGTTAAGCAATCCAACGTGATTAAGAGCGTCCTCAACGGCTTGTTTTTGCTCTTTTTTAAGCAAACCGAGGAATCCAGTTTTTCTGCTCAAGCCCATGGCAACAACCTGACGAGCAGTAATCGGGAAAGTCAAGTCCAAATCAACCTGCTGAGGCACGTAGCCAATAGACAAAGCTTTTGGCATGCTAAGTTCACCGTGACTTACGCGCACAATCCCAATAATGGCTTGCAAAAACGTTGTTTTTCCAGAACCATTAGGCCCTATTAAAGCCAAAGCCTCTCCAGGTTCAACACTACCGTTAATACCTGTAACCACAGTTTTATAACCGTAAGCAAGGCTGCAATTCTTCATTGCAAGGACGCTCTTATTCACTATAATTCCAGTCTTTTCAGTATCTTTTTAGAATCTTTTGATTCTTAAAACTACTTCTTTAATGCCGACTTAACTGACTCTGGAAGGTCCGGAACTTTACCATTCCAAGCCTTCACCAATGTTTCAACATTGTGAACAATGGAGCCAATGTAGGTTTCACCTGCAGAACCAACTGGTCCCAAAGAGTCGCCATAAAGCGCATCGTCACCAATAATAGCCTTTACACCTGCAGCTGTAGCCACAGCCTTAATTGACTTGGAATTGTTGGAGTTTTCTGCAAAGATTGCCACAGCGCCAGACTTTTTAACATCTTCCGCAGCCTTCTTAATGTGGTCCGCTGTTGCATCCTGCTGGCTGTTGAAGTCAGAAAGTGCTGCACCAATAAACTTCACATTGTAGTCGCGAGAGAAGTAACCGAATGCGTCGTGAGAAGTAAAGAGAACGCGATGCTCTTGTGGCACGCTGTTCAAGGCTTTAGTTGCCCAAGCGTCCAAATCCGTCAAAGCCTTAACGAACTTTTCAACATGCTCGTCGAAAATCGACTTGCTTGCAGGAAGAGCCTTGCCTAAGAATGCACCAATATTCTTAACCTGAATCATAGTGTTCTTAGTACTTGTCCAAATATGCGGATCGTACTGGAATTCAGGCTCCTTTTCGCCTTCTTCTGGAGGGAATGGCCACTTTTCGGCATGAACTTTAGCAATACCGCGGTCAACCTTGTAAGGAAGATTCTTTTCCTTAGCAGCCTCGGCCTTTGGATCTTTGATTTCGTCTGCGGTAAGAATACCGGAAGTGACGCCCATTGTTCCCTTAAAACCGGTTGCTTCTACAGCCTGATCCAAGAAGTGCTCAAGATCAACGCCGGAAACAAGCATCAAATCAGCCTTTGAAAGAGCCTTAGACTGCGCTGGAGTCATTTCGTGCTCGTGAGCAGAAGCGTTTGGCGCAAGCAAGCAAGTCAAGTTAATTGTTGACTTTGCTTTGTTTGCTGGAGCTCCGATTACAGACTTTTTGCCCTGGGAATCGGTTTTATTAAGGCTTAAACCAGAATTTGCGTCTGCAGTTGACGCGATTTGAGTTACGTAATCGCAAATTTGCGTTGTTGTTGCCACTACGTTTACTTGATTGCCTTTTGCATTGTTTTCGGCAGTTTTAGAAGAGCCGCAAGCGCTCATAGAAGTAGCTAAAAGTGCAACCGCAGCGGCAGTTGCGAAAATTCGTGAAGTTTTCACACTCGTTCCTTTCGGGAATCTTTACTGTTATTGCATGGGTTGATTGCGTAAAGTAGCCATGAAAAATTGTTCATGAAAAAAATAATCATTCGCAATAACGCTTATAGCTTAAATAAAATATGCACGAGGGTCAACAATATTTCAAAAATTTCTTTACATTTTTTTATAAAAGCGCGTGTCGCAAAATTTTCGTCTGTTATAATCACGATTTTTCTTGCATTCTGACGGCAAATAGTGTATACGCAAACGAATATACAATCGATAAAACATAGCGCACCAATCGCAAATATTTACTACAATCGTATATATGAGCCCACTTGTAAATTTAGCAACAAAAGATGCTAGTAAATGCCTAAAAATACCGAATCAGTCGAGCAATAAGTATTCCAGAGGAGTTTTAGGCGTAATCACTGGATCTAACGAGTATCCAGGAGCCGCCGTATTAAGCACTCGCGCAGCAGCATACGCAAATATTGGAATGGTTCGTTATTCAGGCCCTCTTCGCGCACAAAACTTAGTATTACAAGCATCCCCCGAAGTAGTAGCATCGCAAAATTTGCAAGGAAAAGTTGACGCAATAACAGTCGGCTCTGGCATACCAGACGAAAGCCATTGCAACAGCGAAAGCGCACAAGAGCAAAGAGAACAAATTGCGAACATACTTAAAAACTATGAAAACGAAAGCCAATTAAGCAATATTCAATCGCAATCACAAAACGCACTCCCCCCAATATGCGTTGACGCTGGAGCTTTAGATTTACTTCATAAAAAAGTTTGCGCAAAAGTAGTATTAACTCCTCACGCAGGCGAATTATGTTCACTTTTTAAAAGATACGATTTAGAAATAAGCGCTCAGGAAATATTGAAAAATCCTGTTGAGTACGCTCAAAAAGCAGCAGATCTTACTGAAGCAACCGTGCTTGTTAAAGGCGCTAAAACAGTCGTTGCCTCCCCAAGCTACACTCATACGCCAATATACATTGCTCAGTACGGCCCAACTTGGCTTGCAACCGCAGGATCCGGAGATGTGTTAGCAGGAATTTTAGGGGCGCTACTTGCACAGAGAGAAAAGCAAGACGAAAGCCGCACAAACTACGCGTTTATTGCAGCAAGCGCAGCGGTAATTCACGGAATTTGCGCAGTATTTGCTTCTAGAAGCAGCGGAGGAAATAGCTACACTCAGCTCGTGCAAGATATGCTAAAAGCAAAAAAGCCGCTGGCTTTAGAACACCCAATTGTGGCAAGCGACATAATTAGCGCACTTCCCCACGTACTTGGGATTCTTATAAATATGAAGTAACTTGCAAAACAGAAACTACCAAAAGAAAGCGCATCTTAGTATGAACACCAAAAAACAGTTTGAAATTCACGACGTTATGTTTGATTATTGCCGAGTTCTACTCGAGTGGAATTGCCGCAATTGCTTGCAAAAACAGTTCCCGAATTTAGTTGACACAATCTGCCCTAACGGAAGCTTTGGAAAAGATGATTTAGCAGGATTCTACGAGTTTGAAGACCGCATGGACGGTGGCGAGCTTTTGAAAGACCTTATGCCAGAATATGAACGCAGATTTGGAAGCGAGCTTGCAGAAGCATTCCGTTGGTATTGCGCAAATTACGATCAGGTTTTAACACGAATGATGCCAGGAATGGTTGATTTGCTTCACGATTTAAAAAAAGCAGGCTACGGAGTGTGGGGACTTACGAATTGGTCGAGCGAAACATTCCCACTGGCAATTAGAAAATTCCCGGAGCTTTCAACGCTTTTGCAGGGCACTATTATTTCTGGCGTTGAACATTTACACAAGCCACAGCCGGAAATTTTTGAGCTTGCAATGAGCAGGTTTAATCTCGAAGCCAAACACACAGTATTCTTTGACGACAAGCCTGCAAATATTGACGGAGCTCATGCTGTTGGCATGCACGGTTTTGTTTTTACAACAGCCGAGCAGGCGCGTAAAGATTTAGCATCAATTGGCGTTGAACTTTAATTTTTGCAAATTCTCATGGCGATGCCCTTTGCTAAATTCGTTACCGGCTCTTATTTAACTCACTACTACTCAACTTACAAAAGTTTATAAAGGAAGCTCAATATGACTTTGCTACAGCTGAAATATATTGTGAAAATCGTCGACTGCGGTTCAATGAACGAAGCAGCACGAGCACTTTATATTTCACAGCCTGCACTGAGCTCATCTGTAAAAGAGCTTGAACGCGAGCTAAATATTGAGATTTTTACAAGATCAACTCAAGGAATTGTTTTAACTTCCGACGGTGCAGAATTTTTAACATACGCACGACAGGTTATTGAGCAAGCCGATTTACTTGAAGAACGTTACAAAAGCACAAAGCCACGCCCACAATTGTGCAGCGTTGCAACACAACACTACATGTTCGCTATTGAAGCATTTGTTGATATGATTCGTAGCATAAATTCTGACGAATACGAGTTTTCTATTCGCGAAACGCGCACAAAAAATATTATTAAGCAAGTAAGCGATATGCGCGCAGATCTTGGACTTTTGTACCTTTCGGACTACAACAAGGATGTAATTGGCAAGCTGCTTCGCGAAAAACATTTGGAATTCCACCCTCTTTTCCGAGCAAAATTGCACGTTTTTCTTTCCAGAAACAATCCTCTTGCAGCTCACAAAAGCCTGAGCTTGGAAGACTTGAAACCATACCCGTTCATTCAGTACGAGCAGGGAGAAGAAGGAAGCTTCTTCTTTGCGGAGGAAGCAGTGTGGCCAACTCGTCCGCCGAAGAAAATCAACGTTTCCGACCGTGCAACAATACTGAACTTTATTATTGGTCTAAACGGCTACACAATTTGCACTGGAATTAACAACGGCGACTTGAACAACGAAAAAATCGTTACGATTCCGCTAAAATGCGACGATACTATGCTTGTTGGCTGGATTACCAACGAAAGAACTAAACTTTCTAAAGCCTCACTCGCCTACCTTACTCAGCTTAAGTCTGTAATAACAAGGCACGGCTACACGCTTATTGATTCACAAAATTAGTAATTAATTATCTACTATTTTTTATTAAAGCGACTTATTATGTAGAAAGTGGCTTATTTACAAGGTGCTTTTTTCTTTAAAAACGTTAAGGCTATTTTGTGCTGCGGCTGCGTAATTTCTTATAGTTTGTAGATAACTAAAAGAGTTAGAGAGCGAGAATACATAATATGCATAACGACGATTACAATCAGTACGGCGCGAATGGAGAGCCGGAAAATCAGGCGTGGTATCAATCTGATGATTCGCAGCAAGCATATTATCAGCAAGAGTATCAACAGAATCAGCCGGAATATCAGCAAGCAGACTATCAACAGCAAGAAGACTATCAACAACAAACAGACTATCAACAGCCTAATTATCAGCAAACTAACTACCAGCAAACTGAGTATCAACAGTCACAATATCAGCAGGATTATCAGCCGAGTTATCAGCAACAGTCAGAGTATCAGCAGCAATACCAACAGCCGCAATCAGACGCATATCAGCAAACCGAATATCAATCGCAAGACTACTATCAGCAGACTCAAAACGCGTATCAGCAGCCTTCACAAAACTATCAGCAGTATCAAAATACGTATCAGCAAACTCAAGGCGCATACCAACAGTCTCAAGGCGCATATCAGCAAGGCAGCTACTATAAAAGCGCAGAAGAAATATCAAAACATATATTAGCAACTTCGTATTTTTCACTACTTATACCACTTGCTATTGTTGCAATCTTATTCCTGCTCATCCCATTCATGATACTTGCTGGAATAATAACTGCTTTACTTCACATAGACCTAAGACTGATTCTATTAATAGGACTAGCTGCTATTTTTGCGCTACCAGCATTGCGATTAAAAACAATTTGGGAAAATCCTGTTCAATCTTTTGTTGAAAATTTACCAAGCGATTACAAATACATAATTTTGCACGGTCGCGCATACAATATTGCTCAGAATTTAAGTCGAGAAATGAGAATTCCTACACCTACTATTTACATATCAAAAATAGCAGCGAACGCTTTTGCACTACGCGACGACGCAAATTCTGCAATTTTTATTAGCGAAGATTTAGCAGACGCGTGCAACGACGACGAGCTGAAAGCCATTCTTGCAAACGAGATGATTCATCTTATGAGCAATGAATGCATAGGTATGACGCGAACAATATCGTTACTATCGCGCATTGCATATTATCACATTAAAGGACTTAATTCTTCAAACCAGGCATACCACAACACAACTGTTCTTAAGCTTTTTGTTAAGCGCACAAAGCTAGAACCAGCAGATGTAATACCAGTATTATTGAGATGGTATTTAATCGATGCTTTTGCTTGCCTTGCTTTGTTGCTTATATTCTTTATGGCACCTGTTTTAGGAACAGTACTTATTGCAATAGGTGCCATTTTGGAAGTAATCTTCTACTCAATAACGTTATGCTTCATTGCACAAGCAATTTTCTACAGATCAATTAAAATTTCTCACACTTACAATAGGATGCTTCAATACGCAAAATCTTATATCAACTGGTCACAAGAAAACGATATAGATTTGTTGACAATAAAGCATATTCAAAATCCTGCTCACCTTGCTTCAGCATTGCATAAAATTCTTAAATTATCGAATACTTATAATTTCCAGTTATTTAACGTTAATTTACGAGATACGTATGTTGAGCCTGTTCTACTAGCAGGATTTAACCCTTACTACATTCAGTCGCGCACAGACATAAATCGTTTTGACAATCTTTGCGCCATGTACCCAGGGTTAAGCTCGCAATTTAAACCATTGCGATACATGGATCCAGAAGAAGAAACCATCCAGGAGCAAAACAAAAACTCGCAACCTTATTACGGCAGTAATAACTATTATGCAAATCAAAACTACTACGCAAATAATAGCTATTATGCAAATCCAAACTGTTTCAATATGACGTATGCGCTTGAAAAAGTTAGAAGCAAATTCGTCAGACGCTACTTTATTATGCGAAGCCTAGTTTTTGCAGCTCTTTCTTCATCATTCTTCCCATTTAATTTACTTATTGGACCTCTAATCGGCATAGTTTATGAACTTATTCACGACTCTATGCTTTTAGGAAACACAATAAGTAGTTATTTGGGCAAGTACTCTGAGCCAGTAAGAACAGGACGACTTGTAGAGCTTACCTACAACATGTGCATGACCCTAAACATGCCTGTTCCAGAAATTTACATACGCGATTGCATAAAAACGGATGCTTTTGTGCTAAAAGATGAAATTCGTTCGGCAATTATTTTTAGCAGCAACCTGCCACTTATGGCCACAGACGAAGAGCTAAATTGCGTTATAGCTAGCATGCTATACCAGCTGCAGTTTGAGGATTGCAACGCATCTTCGAAATTGGTAGTTCAAGTTGATGAATTAATGAAAGCGCTAAAATTCAGGTATTACAAGTACAGGTATGGCGGATCGAAGATTGCAGGATGGGAATTTAGAAAAGACAAAAAGTTCTTGGAAAAGCATCTGCAAGAAATAAGGAACGCGCTTTGCAACTACACGCGCTACAAAGAAGCAGATGAGTTTGCTGCACAATTTACAGGCAACAAACAGGCAATGCTATCGATTATGAACAAAATTAATAAGACGATTAATAGCGAAGACTGGGAATCGAAAATGGATAGCAATAAGCTAAATATAGATTTTGATGCTTCGTCCTTAATTGGATTCACATTTAACGATTACACTAACTGCCATATGGCAGAAAGAATTCAGGAGCTTGCTGCGGCGACAGGCGGTGAGCGATAAGCGAGCGAAGCGATAAGCGAGCGGACGTGATAAGCGCGAGATAAGCTCAAGATAAGCGCGTGAGCAATAAACTTCGATAAGCGCGCGGGTGTAAGTGAGAATCGTGAAAATAAAGTAGCGCGCAGCTAATATGTTATGCGTTAGCTGCGCGCTATTAATTTTAGCAATCAGAAATCAGAAAGACTGCTAACGATTTGAATGCTTAGAGCTCCTGCGCTTTGAAGCAGCGCCAAACAAGCCTAGCAACCCAAGCAGCATTGAGCCGAAGGATGCAAAGGCCGCGCTGGAAGCATTCGCGCCGGTTGCAGACAGCTTGTGATTCTTGGCGTTGGAGCCGTTAGAGCCGTTTTCGTCGGCTCCGTTAGTGCCGGATCCGTTAGCGCCGTTTGCATTAGCATTTGAGCCGTTTGCTGAACCGTTTGTGCCAGCAGAAGCACCGGCGGAATCAGCAGCACTATTTGCACCATTAGAACCATTGGAATTACTACCATTGCCGTCGTTAGAATGATCGTTAGTTCCGTTGCCATTCCATTCCCAAATATTGAGTTCAGGATTGTACGTCCACGCAGGATCAACAAAATGACCACCGTACGGATTATGCGGGTTCAATCCACCATGGGTGCCGTCGCCAACTCCTGTGCCAGTGTTGCCAGTGCCATCACCATGGCCGCCTTCGCCACCATGACCGCCTTGATCTCCACCTTGGCCGCCTGGATTACCTGGATTATCAGGGTTTGGTGCTGGCGGTGTTGGAGGAGTTGGTGGCTGCGGCGGGGTGTTTTTCTTAGTTCCGTGGCGTACAACTTTTTTAACTGCGTCAACATGATCTTTCGTCTCGGTTTTCAAAACCTTATCCGTTAATCCTGTATTGGAGTTTACTTCATAAGTTGTCACTAATTTTTCCGAACCGTCTTTACCCTCAGTAGTTTGCGTTTGACCTTCGGGAAGCGTAGGATCGTTAATTTCTTCAGTTGTAAACTTAATAACTTTATTTTCGGTTTTCACGTTGCCGACTTTGATGACTTTATTCTTAGCAGCCTTAGTAGTTATTTCAGTCGGAGTACCATCAAGCTCTGTTGTAAGTCCAGTGTCCTTATTTACCTTGTAAACCTTAGTAACAGACTTAGTACCAGCCTCACCAGCGGTCTCGCTTGTATTGTTATAATCAAGCGAACTATCAGCCTCATAAGTAGTACCAGGCTCAATTGTCTCAGTCGTAACCTGCTTATTACCAACCTTAACAACCTTATTCTTAGCAGCCTTAGTAATTGCTTCAGTTGGAGTACCATCAAGCTCTGTTGTAAGTCCAGTGTCCTTATTTACCTTGTAAACCTTAGTAACAGACTTAGTACCCGATTCACCGGCAGTCTCACTTGTCTTGTTGTATTCAAGCGAGCTATCAGCCTCATACGTTGTACCAGGCTCAATTGTCTCAGTCGTAACCTGCTTATTACCAACCTTAACAACCTTATTCTTAGCAGCCTTAGTAATTGCTTCAGTTGGAGTACCATCAAGCTCTGTTGTAAGTCCAGTGTCCTTATTTACCTTGTAAACCTTAGTAACAGACTTAGTACCCGATTCACCGGCAGTCTCACTTGTCTTGTTGTATTCAAGCGAGCTATCAGCCTCATACGTTGTACCAGGCTCAATTGTCTCAGTCGTAACCTGCTTATTACCAACCTTAACAACCTTATTCTTAGCAGCCTTAGTAATTGCTTCAGTCGGTGTACCATCAAGCTCAGTAGTAAGACCAGAAGTAGGATCCACCTTATAAACCTTAGTAACAGACTTAGTACCCGATTCACCAGCAGTCTCACTTGTCTTGTTGTATTCAAGCGAACTATCAGCCTCATAAGTAGTACCAGGCTGAATATCCTCAGTCACAACCTGCTTATTACCAACGCGAGCCTTACCATCTACAACTGCAGATATTTCTTTCTCATCTGTAGCATCTGCCTGCCAGACACCATTTACCATTTTGCCGGTTATGACCTGCTTTTTGCCGTCTTGAGGCTGAGTGTCATATTCAACTTTCTTGTATTCAAGATTTGTGTCAGCCTTGTAAGTCGTCTTGGCTTTTACTGTTTCCTCTTTTACAAGACCAAGATAGTAATCCTGGAAGAGTGCAGCAGGCGAATCGCTGTCAAGAATCTCTTTAACCGGCACAGGGATAACGTTCTCAGGTAAGTTAAGCGATGGATTCTCGGTGCGAAGCTGTTTAATCGCCTTCTGAATAGCTTCCTTAATCTGAGGCTTAATAACCTTCATAGGGTCGCTGGAAGCAGCCTTGCTGACATCCGGCTTGCCGTTTTCGTCAATGCGGGAATCGTAAACAGCTGGAAGCTCAAGCTCTACCGACTTTTCTGTGCCATTTATCTTATAAATAACTTTTACTTTTTTGTAGAACTTGTACTTTGCAGTTTGATTCTTGGTAAGGATTGTCGGATTGTCCGTAATAAGCAGGTGATAGCTCGGTCCGATGTATGCATGCGCAGAAGCATCCCAATGCGTGAGCATCCAACTTGAATTATCCACCAGCTTTTGAATCGGATTGTCACCGCTCGGATCCGCAACCGTCCAATTATTCGCCACAAGAACGCCGCGGAAAGAATTGAACATGTTCGTAACATCAACAGAATTCTTAAACCTTTTATTGCTGAAATCCAGGACAAAGTTGTCGTTACCTACGCCCGAGAACATCAAATTAAGCTTATCTGCACCTGATACATCCCACTTGGAAAGATCCAGCTTACCTTCAAGCTGGCTGGCCAAGTTAAACATCTTTTCCATGCTCTCAACATGAGATGTATCCCAGTTTTCTACGCCCTTAATATAATGCAGATGATCGGCATCCTTATTATAATTTTGCATAAAGAACGTTGCTAAATTATTTGCAAACTTAATACTTAGATTAGGCGTGATGTTAATGGTTTTGACGTGGACTTGGTAAAACAAAGTATCGTTTGCACTTGGATTCGTAGAATCGTAAATATACACCCGCTTATCGAAGCGTACCGACACTTCATCACTGTCGCCATCAAAGATAAGTACTTTTCTTATTGCTGTAAAATCGTCTTTTTTATTGTCAAGCGAATAGGAAATAACGCCCTCGTTCGCCCCGTTCTTAGGACGAATAACAAATTCATGCTTTGCTGAATCAAAATAGGCCTCACAGCCTGCCATCTGCTCTGCTTCTTCTTTGGTTAATCTCGTGCGCACAGGCGGAAGCGACGAATCAGGCTCCCCACTATTACTAGTACTCGCCAAAGCAAAAGCTTTAGAAGGCAAAACTGCAGAAGCAGCAACATTAGCTGTAACAGAACCTGCAATGGCCAAAACTGTAGCGCAAAAACCGGCGCTCAACGGTTGCATAATCTTATTTTTCATAATTGTTTCCTTAATAAATTATCTCTCTTCAATTGGGTCCCCTTGCCATATCATCTAAAAATTGTATACCCCCCCCCGTACGCATTTTTTGCACTTAAACAATCAGATTGCAGCAATCAAAACCTAAAAACTTGCACACAAAAATGCTAAAAGTTATCCACATTTCTTTAATCGAATTGACGCCCACTTTTGCTATTCATAAAATCTCTATTAATTCGCTGCAAATAAAAGGAGGTGCGCGATGAGCATTATTAACGTAGCGGCAAAAATATTGGAAATTATGGGGCCAATGACAACCATGAAACTGCAGAAGCTTGTATATTATTCTCAAGCGCACAGCTTAGCCACAACCGGATTGTCGCTATTCCCGGAAGATTTTGAAGCTTGGACGAACGGTCCAGTTTCATTGGAATTATTCAACAGACATCGAGGAAGATTTACAATTCGCAGAGAAGAACTACTGATTTCTCTTCCAGAAAGATGTGCAGATTTGGGAGATAAGCAGGTGAAAATCATAAAGGAAGTGTGTGCGAAGCTTGGACATCTTACAGGAAATCAGCTCAGCGAAAGAACGCACAAAGAAGATCCATGGATTCGAGCGAGAATCGGCATACCAGCAAATCAAGGCAGCGAGGAAATAATTTCCAAGAAGTCTATTCACGACTATTACGTAAATCATCCTGTTGTGTAGGCGTGGTTTGGTGCGATACGCGAAGTTTTTAACGTAGGATTCAAAAACTTGTCAAAATATAAAAGTTTTTAACGTAGGATTCAAAAACTTTGAATTTTAAGCAAGTTTTTGCTACTATAGTTAAAAAGTTTGAAAAGTAGAGGAAGTGTTCAAAAGGAGCTTACGGTGATATACAATTCAGCAACGCACGCGCTCATAAATCGCCCAGAATACCTAAACCAGCTTATTGAACATAAAGACGTAGACTTAGTAAAAATCGTAACTGGCATACGAAGGTGCGGAAAATCTTCCCTACTCGATCTTTTCCACAAGCATCTACTTAATTCCGGAGTAAGCGAAGACCACATCATTCACATAAATCTTGAGTCACTTAAATATCGAAATATCACCAATTACACTGAATTGTACGATTATATAAACAAACGCATGCCATCAGACTGCATGGAAAGCACTGAATCACACAACGCAAGCAAATCCACAAAAACATATCTTATTTTTGACGAACTTCAAGCCGTAGAAGATTGGCAAAAAGCAGTGGAATCTTTCCGCATTGATTTTAATGTTGACATTTACATTACAGGATCCAACGCATACTTACTTTCTAGCGAATTTTCAACACTTCTCGCGGGTCGCTATGTTGAAATACGCATGTTGCCATTATCATTCAAGGAATTCCTGGACTTTTACAACTTCCCAGAAAGCACATCAACAGACGAAAAGTTCCAAAAATATTTGCAATTTGGCGGCATGCCCGTTTTAAGCGAGTATAAATTCAATGAGGCGCGTAGCATGCAAGCCTTGGAAGGAATATACTCAACCGTTATTTTACGAGACGTTTTACAAAGAAACGAGAAAGCAGACCAAATCGTTTTACAAAAACTTATGACTTTCTTATGCTCCACCATTGGCAGCACAACTTCACCGAACAGCATAAGCAAATCGCTTCGAGCTGAAGGAGATATTGAAAAAACCACAGTATCTGTTGCCAGCAAAACTGTTAGCGATTACATACAAATGCTAAAAGATGCTTTTATTGTTTTTCCAGTGCAACGCTACGATGTTCAAGGCAAAGAACTTCTAAAAACACTAGGAAAAAACTACGTTATTGACTTAGGTTTCCGCAACATGCTTTTAGGATACAGAGGAACAGATCGCGGGCACATTATAGAAAACGTTGTATTTCTTGAACTTATTAGACGCGACTATCGCGTTTATATTGGGAAAGTTGGCAACGCGGAAGTGGATTTTGTTGCAGAAAAACCTAACGAAAAAATATATGTTCAAGTTACCGAAAGTATGCAATCTCCAGAAACACGCGAACGTGAGCTAAAGCCACTACGTGCAATCAAAGATAATTACGAAAAAATCGTGATTTCGATGGATCGCGATTACATAAACTCTTACGACGGCATTAAGGCGATTAATCTTACGGATTGGCTGCTTAAGTAGAGCGTAAGTAAGGCTAAGTAAAGCTAAGTATTATATACCTAAAATCAAGGAGCATATTATGGCAACCAGCGCAACCGCAACAAAAACCACAGCAGCCGCAAAAACCGCAAGCATCAACGTGCGAGTTACAAAAGACGTTAAAGCACAAGCAGAAGAATTATTTGCCAGCTTCGGCATAACTCTTAGCGACGCAATCAACATGTTCTTACACAAATCACTTATGGAAGAAGGTCTCCCCTTTGACTTAAAACAGCCAAAATACAATAAAGAAACAATCGCCGCGTTTAAGGAAGCCGAAGATATTCTATCTGGAAAAATTCCAGCAAAACGCTATAACTCAGTGTCCAAGATGATGGACGACGTTTTTAAGGAAGATTAATCATGCTTACTTTAACATACACTTCACAGTTTAAAAGAGACATGAAGCGAATCAGAAAGCGCGTAAAATGAGCTTGTTTTAACTGCTTCTCGCACGGGAACACACTCCGACGTATTCAACGAGTAAATTCTTAAGAAGTAACAAAGCGGAATACAAAAAAACAAGACGCAGAAAAATAACAAGACACACAAAACAACAATACACAGAAAACAACTAAGGCGAGCACGTTGTTATTAGCAAGTGCCCGCCTTAGTTTAGGAGAAGATTTAACTACTAATAGTAGCCAGTGCAAGCGACTAACACGTAGCATGCGGTTAACGCAACGCTTAGCTCAGCAACGCTTAACGCATATGCTTAGTGCATCCAACGGTTAGCACATCCATCGCTTAACGCAAATTTCAAAAAAGTTTTTAACGCAAGCGAGGTCTGCATTCGCCAACAAAGACGAAGACCCTCCAAATGCGGGGAATTTATCTCGCGCTTGGAGGGTTTTGGAGGGTTTGACGCTCCAAACGCGATAGAGTTGACTCACGTTTGGAGTGATAATCAACTGAATCTGCTCCAAACACGAACGCTAAATCTCAACAACCATAGACACTCGCGCAGCGCGACGATCTGCATGAGCGTTACTCGGCAGAAACCAAACTGCACAAAATTTAGCCTAAAGAAGTCACATGCTAGACCTTTTACCAATAATAAACTGTAGATTTAAAAATGTATTATTTTATTTCTTAAATAATTCTGAATGCGTACCAAGCCTATATAACATCAAAACAAGAACTTCATTCTTAATTTCATAAACTAACAGCCAATCTGGTTCAATATGGCATTCTCTTGTTCCGCTATATTTTCCAGTCAAAGCGTGATCACAATATTTAGCTTCTAGCACACCACCGTTAGATAAAACATCAATTACTTCTAAAAGGTTAGCTGTATTTTTATTTTGTTTCTTAGCTAATTTAAGGTCTTTTTTGAATTGATTCGTGAATTTTACTTCGTATTTCATAAATCAAGAGCCGCCTTAAGATCTTCCATATTCCGATAACCCTTTACACTAGGATTGGAGGCAATCCGCCTACCCTCCTCAATAGCAGCAATCGTTGTATCATTTGGAACCTCTAATTTAAGAGAAAATGGAATCCCATTCTCGCGAATAGTTGTTCGCAAAAACATGTTAATCGCTGTTGTCATATTGAGACCGAGTTGTGAAAAAATCTTATCAGCTTGTTCTTTAATTACCTTATCTGTTCTGATATTTAAATTCGTAGTAGTCATATACAATACCTCCATCTTTTCTCTTACTATACGCAAATATTCGTTTATATTCAACACACTGTCATTGCATTGCACACAATTAAGATTAACTAAAGTAATCCAATAATCTTTAATTCAGATGATTGAACAAATTAGACTCTCTTATCTCTTACCGATTAAACAACTTTAAGCCAAAAATTACAGCATATTAGAAAAATCAATGAATATTTTTGACATATACTTCAAAAATATTCAATAAATAGAGGCGATTAATTGCACGAACATTTCTTAAACAGTTGTGTACTCTTTTGCCTTTACTGCATAAACAAGGCGAGCACGTTTTTATTGCAAGCACTCGCCTTAATTTATATGGTTTATGCGCTTGCGATTAGTCGCGATTAGCACAGACACCAACTAGCGCAAACGCCAACTAGCGCAAATGCTTAGCGCGCTTGCGATTTGCAGCAGCAACAGCACCAAACAAGCCAAGCACCATTGCGCCAAAGGACACAAAGTTAAGTGGAATATGCGCATACAACAATAAACAACATGCAAGCTATTGCATAAATAAACGTTAAGATGATAGACTATTCACTCGTATTGTAATTTGAGTGAATCTATACAGAGAGAAATCAATTAATGAAACACGGACACACTATTTTCATTCTTAAACGAAAATTCATAACCTCTTTCCTAATTTTTGCCTTGGGGGGGGGTTGTTCGCATCTTCATTAACTGCATTTTCCAAAGCATCGTTTGCAAGCGACAATAACAATATTCAAAACAATCAAGACAATCAAGACATTCCTGGGCCATTTTACGGTGGATTAAACGTTAATAGCCCACTATTAGAAGTTGGAAAATATGCCTCGCTGCAAATCAGCGCAACCAATGCGTCGGGCAATGCTGTAGACGCAAACAGCAACAACGCTACTAAATATTCAGGCACTCTTACGCTAAATATTCCATTCAATGAGGTTCTTAACGCAACTAAGCAACAAATGGAATATTATAAAGACCAAAAAGCTAAGCTTGATTTTAGCTACTCGCTATCTTTGCCTGAACCTATTGAATGGCAACAAAATGTAAGCGTTGAGAATAACTCTTCACTAGTTGAATCAGCGAGCACAAAAATCTATCCTCGCCATAAAAATACAATCACGCTTATTGCAAATTTAGCGGAAAACACGTGGGAAGATTTATCTAATTCTAGTGATTCCAAAACTGTAAAGCTAACAGCTCATTTTTCGTTTAAAAAAAGCTCACTTGAACAAGTTCAAAATAAAAACATTACTGGTACAGGCATTTTGAATCTGTACAGAAAAGATAAAGATAGTGGGAAATGGGTACCTGGATTCGGGTTTACCTATATTACGCACGAGCTGAACATTCCACTTCTTGGCGGTGAATCTAAAATAAGCGATCCTCTTAATATGAATGAGCAAGGTTATAATCAGCTTATTTACAGCAATGATTTAACACACAAAAACAATAACAAAGACATTCCATCAAAGGGCAAATTCGTTTTATTGGGAACTGCTCAAAAAGTTACGTACGAAGATTACAACTCTCCTCTTATAACTAGAGATGGTCTTGAAATAAACTCTAAGATTAGCAGCAATCCATTCAAATCCTCTTTAGAAAATGTTGAAAAATGGCTAAAAACAAAGATTAATGATGTTTCAAGAGTGTACGTATCGAACTTAAACGTATCAATCAAACTCACTTTTAAGTTGCCTAAAGAAATATCGTTATCGCCTAGTAGAGATCTATCGTTATCGCCTAGTATAAAACTTCCTTATGACCCATTAAAAAACTACGCAATGAAAAACGGTGGAGTGAGAACCGACCCAACATCGCTTTTAGGTGATTTTGGTGATTTTGCGCTCAAAGATGTAAAAGAAGAAGGTAATACTATTACAGCAACCGCGTACCTAAAAGACTGGTACAGAGGCAATCAGTTAATGAAGCCTTACGCCTACTCGTACGATGAGATTAAACGTAGGATTAACAATTTAGTTAAAGAGATAAATATTAAGTTTATTCCTGTATGGTTTAACACCGATGCACAAGCTGGAAAAACCTACAAAATTGAAGGCTCAGCACAAGGCGAACTATCTGGAAAAATCAATTACGTATATAGAAGTCTTGGAGCATACGACTCAGAGAAACTTATACCTTTTAACGTTAAATTTAAGGAAGAAGACGTAGAAATTCCTGTAGAAGTTCCGTACAAAGTTGATTTCAAGTTTGAAAGTGGAACTTCTGGCCAAACGCTGCCTGAATACATTAATAAACAGTATGAATTAAAGCCAATTAACGTTTATAAAGGAAAGTCAATTACTATCAATAACTCTACTTTGAATACAACAGACAATTCAACATTTGAACCTTATCCAGAAGTAGTTGGCGATGGCACTAAGAAGACCGGCACGTGGGTTTTTGATGAACTCGCTGGATGGAAGATTGACGGAAAAGGCGAGCCTGTTACGACTATTAAAAATGTAGATAAAAACATTACTTTAGTTGGAGTGTGGAAGTTTATTCCTGTAGAAGATTCCGCGCATAGAAAAGTAACATTCAAAGACGGAGAAAAAATTATTGCGACTGTTGAAGTAGAAGTTGGAAAGACTATTGAAGGCGATTCTTTAGAGAATCAGTCTATGCCAAAAAATCCTACTAAAGCGGGTTACACGTTTAAGGAGTGGAATACAAAAGCAGACGGAATAGGCACTAAATTCTTGGGCACAACAGCTGTAATATCCGATATTACGGTATACGCAGTTTACACTAAGGATTCCGATCCAGAGAATCCAGAAAATCCAAAGGATCCGCAGAATCCACAGAATCCGCAGGATCCAAATAACAACTCTGGAAACGGCTCTGACACTAACGATAGTGACAAATCTGAATCCGATTCCATTAATATCCCAAGTCTAAACTTAGATAATGGCTTAACAGACGGAAGCAATAGTCACGAAAACGCTAGCTATCAGTCGAACAATGTTAACAATCAAAACGAGCGCAACAATAAATCAGAATCGCTAGAATCATCAAATTCAAATCAAACTAACGATTCTGCAAATTCAAATAAAAGCGGCGCTAAAAAACTGGGATTTGCTAAGAAAAACACGCTACCAAAAATGGGCGCAGACAATTCACTGGCCCTTGCAATAATGGCTCTAATAACAATAGCAGCATTAACAACACTATTAGCAAAGTTTATTGCAAAAACTAGAAGATAAACTATGAAGAATAGTATGCAAATGTAGCACAACAAACAATTAAGGCGAGCACCGTTTATAAGTGCCCGCCTTAATTATTAAAAACAGTTTTATTTATTTATAAACGCGACTAAATTGACCTAAATCAACCTAAATCAACCTAAAGCGCGGTGCCATGCTCGTCTAGGCGCGGATTGCGTTTAGCGTTGCTAAAGCTAAAGAACAGCCCAAATACGCCCAAAGCAAACAGCACTGCAATAGTTATAACGAGCGCAATCGGCTGGCTTGGCCGCCACATAATCACCAAAAATGCGAATGCAGAAATCAAAATCACAGCCCAAGAGCAAACGCCAATAACCTTACGAACTGCGTTCCAAGTATCGTCGCCTGATTCAGCTCTGCGAATGTTTCGGGCAATTTTTTCTTCTTCAGCCGTCACATTAGAAGTTGGCTTCCAAGGTCCAGCACCCTTTTCTTGAAGCTTGCGAGAACGCTCTTGAAGATTATATTCGTCAATCATTCCGCCGCGAGCGCGACCTTTCGTTTCATCATACTGCGAAGGAATACCCCTACGATTCTGCTTATCCCTTGCGCGACGCTCTTTGCGGTTTGCCATGATTAAGTTCCTTTCTACGCTGAAATTTTCGCATACAACGCATCTATTGCACAAAACTCACACAATACGCACTATTTTAGCACGTAAGGCCTTCTTCACACGCGTCAACGATTCTTTCTATTAATAAATCGTTGAGCAGCCTACCTTTGCGCGTTGCAATAATGCGATTTTCGTGCAACTCTGCCAAGTCTTCCTTGCACACTTCGCGTACCACTTTTTGCAAATGCGAATCGTCGAACACCTGATTAGTTTCACGCATCTTTGCGCACAATTGCGAAATATTAAGCCCTTCGCTAATACGCAACCCAAGCATTACTTCTTCAATTAGCGCGTCTTCAGCGTTTATGCACTCGTAGTTTTGCCACGGCACGTTTCCTGCGTTAATAGCCTGAGCCCAGCGTTTTGGATGCAAAATATCCCACGCGCGCAAATTGTATTCTTGATTAGGATTCGCTTCTTTAGCATCCGAATCAACACTTTGCTTGCTAAGAGCGCTCGCCGCATTGTAGTGAGAGTGCGCTCCAGGACCAATTCCAGCCCAATCAATGTTTCGCCAGTAGCCAAGATTGTGCTGAGATTCAAAACCGGTGCGCGCCCAATTAGAAATCTCATACCACTTTAATCCAGCAGAACTAAAAAGCTCATCTGCCAACTCGTATTTTGCGGCTTCATCATCGTCGTTTGGCGCTTGAATAGCGCCGACAGCGATTTGACGGCCCATTTTTGTGCGCGGCTCTACCGTTAGCGCGTATGCGGAAACGTGGTTTACTCCTAGGCTTAAAGCCATTTCTACTGACTTTCGCCAATCATCCAAGCTCTCCCCTGGAGCGCCATAAATCAAGTCAACGCTTGAACGCAAGCCGCAAGCATTTGCCGCTTTTACACCGCGAGTTACGTTTTCTGGAGTATGCGTGCGGTCCAAAGTTTTTAGCACGTGCGGCACTGCTGATTGCATTCCAAAAGATATTCGCGTAAATCCGCCTTCTGCAAGCGTTTCAATATACTTTTCGTCTGCAGTATCCGGATTTGCTTCAGTAGTTATTTCCGCTCCAGGTTTAAATCCCCACAAGTCGCGTATTTCCTGCAAAATTCGCACTAAGTCATGCGCTTTAAGAACTGTTGGAGTGCCTCCGCCGAAGAAAACAGATTGCGCTTTAGGCTCGAAAATTCCGTGATATTCCTGCCATTTTTTTACAAGACGCATCTCTTGAATCGCAACATTCGCATAACCTTCGCGGCTCGCACCTTCACCCAAATCGCGAGCCGTATACGTGTTAAAATCGCAATAACCGCAGCGCCTTAAGCAAAACGGCACATGCACGTACACTTCAAAAGGCATGCTTTTAGTTTGCGTAGCTGATTTATTTAATTCAGCATCCAACTCTAAACTCATCCTTCGGACTTTTGCGCAGCGCGAATCTTATCTTTAGTATCGCGATCGTTTGCGCTCTCGTCTGTAGCCAAAGCCGCAACAAATGCTTCCTGCGGAACTTCAACGTGGCCGAGCATCTTCATGCGCTTCTTACCAGCCTTCTGTTTTTCAAGAAGCTTGCGTTTACGCGTAATATCGCCGCCGTAGCATTTAGCAAGCACGTCTTTTCGAAGAGCGCTAATAGTTTCGCGAGCAATAATTCTAGAGCCGATTGCCGCCTGAATTGGAATCTCAAACTGCTGGCGAGGAATAAGACCGCGAAGCTTCTTAGTCATCATAACGCCGTAAGAATAAGCCTTATCTCGGTGCACAATCGCGCTAAAAGCGTCAACCTTATCTCCCTGAATAAGAATATCAACCTTCACAAGGTCGGCAGCTTGCTCGCCATCTTCGTGGTAGTCAAGAGAAGCGTAGCCTTTTGTGCGGCTTTTAAGCTGATCGAAGAAGTCAAAAACGATTTCTGCAAGAGGAATCCTGTAGTGCATTTCCACGCGGTCGGCACTAATGTATTCCATTGTGCCCATTTCTCCGCGATGCTCCTGGCACAAATCCATTACAGCACCAATAAATTCTTTCGGCGTAATAATGTCGGCCGCAACCATTGGCTCAATAATGCGCTTAATTTTGCCTTCTGGAAACTCGCTAGGATTCGTTACGTGATGTTCGCTGCCGTCTTCGCTTGTAACGTCGTAAGTTACGTTTGGGGCGGTAGAAATAAGATCCAAGCCAAACTCGCGACTTAAACGCTCGGAAACAATCTCCATATGCAAAAGACCCAAGAATCCACAACGGAAACCAAATCCCAATGCAACCGAAGTTTCTGGCTCGTAAATAAGAGCAGCGTCGTTAAGTTTTAGCTTGTCAAGAGCATCTCGAAGTTCCGGGAATTGCGCGTTGTCAATTGGAAAAAGACCTGCGTAAACCATAGGCTTAGGGTCGCGATAACCATCCAAAGGCTCAGATGCAGGATTTACTGCGCTGGTAATGGTGTCGCCGACTTTAGACTGGCTAACATCTTTTGCGCCTGTAATTACGTAGCCGACTTCGCCCGCTCCAAGCGCCTTTGTTGGAGTCATATCTGGGCTAATAACGCCGATTTCAATAGGATCGTGCGTCATGCCGATTCCCATCATATGCAACTTTTCGCGCGACTTAAGTTCGCCATCAACCATACGAATATAGGTGACGATTCCGCGATACGAATCGTAGACGGAGTCAAAAATAAGCGCGCGAGCAGGAGAATTAGGATTTCCGCTTGGGGCTGGAACTTCCAGCACAATTTGATCAAGTAAGTCTTTAACACCTTCGCCGGTTTTGCCAGACACGCGTAGAACATCTTCCGGCTTGCAGCCGATTAAGCCCGCGATTTCTTCAGCATGCTTGTCTGGCTCTGCGCTTGGCAAGTCGATTTTGTTAAGCACAGGAATAATCGTCAAATTGTGGTCGATTGCCATATAAAGATTAGAAAGCGTTTGCGCTTCAATGCCCTGAGTTGCGTCAACAAGCAGCACCGCACCTTCGCATGCTGCAAGCGCGCGCGAAACCTCGTAAGTAAAATCGACGTGACCAGGAGTATCAATCATGCCAAGCGAATACTCTTTGCCTTCAAAAGTCCACGGCACTCGAACAGCCTGAGATTTAATAGTAATTCCGCGCTCTTGCTCAATATCCATGCGATCCAAGAAACGGTCGCGCATTTCACGCTCCGGAACGATTCCGGAAAGCTGCAAAATGCGGTCAGCTACGGTAGACTTGCCGTGATCAATATGCGCAATAATGCAGAAATTGCGTATCAACGACTGATCCGTAAATCCTGGCTGGTTATGCGGTGTAATCAAAGCAAGCATCTCCTTATTAAATACGCGGATAGTATTAAATTGCGTAAGCTACGCAAGTAATTAATCTTACCAACTCTACTACCCCTAGTCTAGTGAAACAAACGCCGGGAAAATACACGGCAAATGTGGTCAAATGCAGACAAAACAACAACAAACGCCGGGAAAATACACGGCAAATGTAGTCAAATACAGACAAAACGACCACAAACGCCAGGAAAAATACACGGCAAATGTGGTCAAATACAGCCGAAACGACAACAAACGCCAGCTACAGTAAAGTTATCCAATAATCATGATATGCTTACGCTTTGTATGTCCTTATATAGCAAACGTCGTTTGGAGTAACAGTGGCAAACATTAAGTCGCAGAAGAAGCGCGTGCTCACCAACGAGAAAGCACACAAGCGTAACGTAGCAGTAAAGTCTGCTTTGAAGACCGCTATTCGTGCAACTCGTGAAGCCATCACCGCTGGTGATAAGGCTGCAGCACAGGCCGCTTTCGCAGTAGCCGCTCAGAAGCTTGACAAGGCTGCAGGCCGTGGCGTGATTCACAAGAATCAGGCTGCAAACCGCAAGTCCGGTCTTGCTGTAGCGATTAACGCTCTGTGAAGTTTGTGCAGGTAACTGCATAACACAGCATGTAAGGAAAATCCCCAGTACCAACAGGCGCTGGGGATTATTTTTATTCGCAATTAAAACTCATTTAGATTATTTGCGCTTAAGATATTTAAGACTATCTAAAACTATCTGCGCTTGCGATTATTTAAGCTTAAGCGGCGAATGCGCGGACGTCGCACTTTAATCGGCTCAGTGCGATTCATTGCTCCGAATAAAGTCAAGTCAAATTTTACAGATAGCAAACGCATTGCAACTACCAGCGCAACAATAAGCACATCCAAAATAATCTCAACAGTTACGCCAAATAAACCAGCGTGTTTTGCTTTAAATACAAAAACCGTAAGAACGCAACCAGCTGCAGCCGGAACAGCATACCAATGTTTATCTCGCACAATAACTGGAACCTGATTCAAAATCATGTCGCGAATAAGACCGCCTCCCAAAGCGGTCGCCATTCCTAAAAATACTGAAGTCGTGCCAGACATGTGAAAATCTAAGCCTTTTGCAGTTCCGTTTACAGCAAATAATCCCAATGCGAGCGCGTCAATCGTAAGCATAAACCAACGCCACTTATCAATCTCTGGATGCGCGATTGCAACAATTATGCCGGAAAGTAGTCCAGCAATCACAAAACCATGATCCGCAATCCCAACAGGCGGTAACGCTCCAAGTAAAACATCGCGCACAATTCCGCCACCCAACGCAGTAATCCAAGAAGTGGTAATAATGGCAAAAACATCGTACTTTTTACGAATAGCCCACAGTCCGCCAACCATTCCGCAGCATCCCACAGCAACATATTCAACAATTAGAAAGAAGATGTTATCCCCTAATGCGCCTTCCACAGAATATCCCTTCGAAAAATAATTATTACGATTACGCAAAACAGATTGCGAAAAACAGATTACGCAAATAAGTGACGCGCCGTACCTTATATGAATCTACATACATAGAGCACGACGCGCCACACGCAATTATTTATATTAAATTATTTGCAACCTGCGTAAGCGTTTGCAAACCATTTATTAGCTTATTATTAGCTAATTAGTCGCAAACTTTCCACATCCAGTTGTGCTTGTCTTCAACATCGCCAAGCTGAATGCCAAGTAACTCGTCGCGCAAAGCCTGAGTCAACTCACCAACGCCACCGTCAGAAACCTTAAGATCGAAGTCGTCTGACTTAAAGCGACCAATTGGCGTGATGATTGCAGCAGTACCGCAAGCAAAGACTTCAGTTACCTCGCCAGAACGAATGTCGTCAAGCAAGCCTTGAAGCGGAATCATAGTTTCAACAACATCATGGCCAGCCTCTTTAGCAAGCTGAATCAAAGAACGACGCGTAACGCCTGGAAGAATGCTGCCAGTAAGAGATGGTGTTTCCAAATGACCGTCCTTGTGGAGCGCAAACATGTTCATGCCGCCAAGCTCTTCCAAATAAGTCTTAGTTGCAGCATCCACGAAGCAAACCTGCTCGCAACCATGCTCAATACCCTTGTATTCACCAAGCAAGGAAGCAGCATAATTTCCGCCGCACTTAGCAAAACCGGTACCACCAGGACCAGTGCGGAACCACTGGTCTTCAACCCAAATGCTAACAGGCTTCAAACCACCCTTGAAGTATGGGCCGGATGGAGAAGCAATAACGCAATATTCAACCTCATGAGCTTCACGCACACCAAGGAATGGCTCGGAAGCAAACATGAATGGACGCATGTAAAGCGTATACTCGCGGCGGCTTGGAACCCACTGCTTATCTCGCTTTACCAAAGCTGCAACAGAACCAATAAAGTCGTCAATAGAAAGATCTGGCAAATACAAACGCTTAGCAGAATTCTGGAAGCGAGCAGCGTTAATATCTGGACGGAACAGCCAAATTGAACCGTCGGCACGCTTGTACGCCTTCAAACCTTCGAAGCATTCCTGAGCGTAATGCAAAACGGATGCGCCTGGATCCATTTTCAATGGTCCGTAAGGCTCCACGCGACGATCCGACCAGCCTTCGCCTTTAGTCCAAGACATGTGAACCATATTGTCGGAGAAAATCTGACCGAAAGCAGGCTTATCAATAAGTTCGTTGCGCTTTGCGTCCGAAACAGGATTATCGTTAGGCAGAACTTCAAAGTTGCCAGCTAATTTGTTCAACAGAGCAGGATTGCTATGATCATCGGATTCATAGGCGTCTGAAAACTCTGGAGCGATTTCTAAATCAGCCATTATGTCTCTTTTCTATCTGTAATATTTTTTATTGCCTTTTAACGCAATTAACGTATAGGATAATACGATTCTTGCGTTTAGCAAAACTTACACGCCAAAATATTTTAAGAAATATTTCAAAAAATATGGTTGAAAGTAAAAATTATTTAGCAAATTTATTGATTTTATACAAAAAGCCGCATAAGTCAGTTCTTATGCGGCTTAAAATTTTAAACTATTTATAAGTTATAAGTTAATTCGTAATTAAATACGATAGCTTACTTTATAGCTTACTTTATAACTTACTTTTCTTCTGCAGCAGGAGCATCAGCTGGAGCGGCGGCAGCATCAGCAGCAGGAGCAGCATCTTCGGCTGGAGCAGCATCTTCAGGAACGGTGACGCTAACAACAGACTCTTCGCCATCCATGTCGAGCACAACGCCCTTAGGAAGCTTAACGTCCTTAGCAAAGACCTTGGTGCCGTCGGTCAAGCCGTCAACGTTAACAACAACACGCTCTGGCAAGTTGGCAACGTCTGCGCGAACCTTGAGCTCCTGAACGTCAACGAATGCAACAGCAGCACCCTTTGGAGTACCTTCAACGAAGACTGGAACTTCAACGTCAATCTTTTCGCCAGCCTTAACCTCGTAGAAGTCAATGTGCTCAACAATGCGCTTAACAGGATTGCGCTGAACATCCTTAACAACTGCAATACGAGATTCCTTGCCAAACTTAATAGTGAACAAAGCATTTGCGTGACGCAAAGCCAAGGTGGTCTCACGCATTGGAAGAGTGACGTGCACTGGATCAGCACCGCCAGCGTAAAGGCTTGCTGGAATCAAATTTGCAACACGCAAGCGGCGAGCAACGCCCTTACCAAACTCGTTGCGAACTTCGCCTTCAAGAGTAATCTTTGTAGCCATATCGGTCTCCTTATGGTCTGGATAGTTTTGTTTGTTAATCCAGCTTCAGGCGCACCGACGCGCCGAAAACCATAAGTGGCTATCAGCCCAGTCGATAACGGAACTTTGCCAACAAACCGTCGGCATATTCCCTCGCCAAAGCAACTTTTCTAGTGTAACCACAGAGCAAGACTAATTTTAAATCTCAATTATTTAATAAATAAAATAAAATAATATTCAAACACTTACACAACTTGAGCACACAAACGATTATTATAGATAACAGCACTAAGCGCACTTTGAAACTATGCGCTTTTAAGAGCCGCTAAGGCATGATTAAGGAGCAGATGTGTCCGTCTTTAATGCACTCCAACAGCAAGCGTTTAATCTTGCACGTAAAGCATTGCGTATTGGCAGCAATTTCGCACACCCAGTCAGCGACGATCGCGCAGGCGAACCAGGCTACCAGAATGAAGAACAAGAATCTTCTACAAATACTCTACTTTCGCAAAATAAACGTCTTCCACGCGTAGAAGAGTGGGGCGCAGGAATGCCAACAACCACGTTTATTGACCCAGAAACAGGTTTGCTTACCACAAAAACGGAAAGCGCTGCACCACTGGAAGAAGGCACAAGCATTTACGACTTGTATGCAGACCGTGCTGCACGCATGGGAGACGACCCGCTTTACACTTACAAAGAAAACGATACGTGGGTTACTAAGACCGCAAATCAGTTCCTTAAAGAAGTTAGGGATGCCGCAAAAGGCTTAATTCACTACGGCTTGCACAAGGGAGATGCTGTTGCTCTTATGTGCAAAACGTCGTACGAGTGGGATGTTACAGATGCTGCTGTTATGGCTTGCGGCGGCGTGCTCGCCACTATTTACGACACGGATTCTGAAGAGCAGATTCGCAACATTGTTAATAATTCCGACTCGCGTTTTCTTATTGTTGGAACTACAGAAATGCGAGATAAGGCAGACGGCGCTATTGAAGAATGCCCAAGCTTGGAACGTATTATTTGCTTAGAAACCGGCGGGCTGGAAGAGCTTAAGGCTTTTGGCTCTACAGTTAGCGACGAAGAATTGGACGAGCGCATTGATTCCGTAAAGAAAACAGACTTGTGCTCAATTGTTTACACTTCCGGCTCCACAGCAGCGCCTAAAGGCGTTGAAATGACACACGAGCACTACTGCACAACCGCACTAAACCTGCCAATCTACCTGCCAGATTTGTTAAGCGAAAAAGACGGTTCTGTGCTTCTGTTCCTTCCGCAAGCACACTCTTTTGCGCGCGCAATCAACTACATTGTTGTGGCAAGTACATTGCGAATTTACATTGCTCAAGGAATTTCTACTTTAATTTCTGATTTGCAGGTTGCAAAACCTACGGTTATGATTGTTGTTCCTCGAGTTCTTGAAAAAGTTTATAACGCGGCTTCGCAGAAGGCCGGTCACGGCGCTAAAGGCTTGGCTTTCCAGGGTGCTGTTGTGACGGCTCAGCAGTATATGAAGGAAGTTCAAGAGTTTGGTGATGCTAAAGCGCTTACTAAGGCTCGCCGAACTGCTTACGATCCGCTTGTTTACCGCCCACTTCGCCAGGCTCTTGGCGGACGCGCGCACTGGATTGTTGCCGGCGGCGCTCCACTAGACCCTGAGCTGCTTTCCTTCTTCCGCGGCGCAGGAGTTCCAGTGTACGAAGGCTACGGTCTTACTGAAACCACTGCCCCATGCGCGTTTACACCAATCGGAGTTCCTTTCCGAGAAGGCTCTGTTGGAATTGCATTCCCAGCCTTTACTTTGCGCATTGCAGAAGATGGCGAAGTGCAAATTAAGGGCACATGCGTGTTCCATAAGTACCATAAGAACGACGAAGCAACTGAAACTTCGTTCACCAAAGACGGCTGGTATGCAACAGGCGATTTGGGAAGAATTGACGACGAAGGCATGCTTTATATTACCGGCCGCAAAAAGGATTTGATTATTACAGCTGGCGGTAAAAACGTTGCGCCTGGACCTATTGAAGAGATGATTAAGAGATGCGAGATTGTGTCTCAAGCATTAGTACTTGGAGATAAGCGTCCATTTATTTCCGCACTTGTTACTTTAGACGAGGAGATTTTGCGCAACTGGCTTAAGCTTAAGGGATTAGACGAAACCATGAGCATGAGCGAAGCTGCAAATAATGCTGTTGTGCGCGCCGAAGTACAGAAGTTCGTTGACAGTGCTAACGAGGGCGTGTCTCGCGCAGAATCCGTGCGAAAGTTCATTATTTTGCCAGAAGAGTTTACGCAAGAAAATGGCTTAATGACAGCATCTATGAAGATTATTCGCCCACGTGTTATTAAGCATTACGCAACGCTGCTTAATACGCAGATGTACACTTCGCGAAAGAAGTAAGCGTAAGCTTTCGCAAGAAGCAGACGTTTGCAAGTTTTATATATGGATTCGCGTATGTTTAGTGCGACTTGCGCGAATCCATAAATTTTTCTTAATAATCTATGGGTATTTGATAGAATTACCGTGAAAAAACTTGATACCCCCCCCCCGTTGGAGAATAAAATATTTTCTTAGCACAAGTTAAAAGAAAAGCTACATTCACAGCGATGCTGCTTTTCTAAAAAGCTTGGCAAGAGATATGAAAATCTTCTGATTTCCATTAACAATTAAGAGGAGAGGTTAATATGAACGCCAAACTCGCAGTAGCAATCTCATTAGGCGCAAGTTCCCTTGCATTATTCGGCATGGCAAATGTGGCCAATGCTGCAACAGCAACAACTACCGACACTGGCGCAAATCAGCCTGTTGTTAAGCCAAGCAATGAGAATCCGGTAGAAAAAGCTAAAGGCGAAGCTAATAAAGCTGTAGACGACGCTACTGAGCAGAAAAACAAACTTGATGAGGAAGTCAATAAGGCTGAAAATGAAGCTAATGATTCTAATGCAGAAGCCATTAATGCTAATAAGGAAGTAAATAAAGCTCAGAAAGACTTAGAAAACAAGCAAAAAGAAGCTAAAACAGCTGAAGAACAGCAAAAAGAAGCTGATAAGGAATTAGATAAAAAGAAGACTGCGGCAGAAAACGCTGACAAAGAGGTTAAAGATACGCAAGCTGCGTTTGATCAAGAGAAAGAAAAGCAGACTGCTGCTGAAAATAAGCTGAAGGAAACTCAAGACGAAAAAGATACAAAAACTACAGAGCTTGAAACTGCAAACAAAGACGTTATTGATAAGACTGAAAAACAGAAAACCGCTGAAGGAAATGTAACTATCGAACAAGGCAAGCTAGATACCGCCAAAGGCGAGCTTGAAAAAGCTAAGCAAAATAAAGAGCAAGCTCAGGGAGTAGCAGATAGGCTTTCTAGCGAGGCTGATCAAAAAAAGCAAGCACAAAAAGAAGCAGAGCAAAAAGTAAAAGAAAATACACAACAGCAGGAAAATATTCAAAAACAAATAGATAATCTGAAACCTGCTGGTTCCGGAGCAACAAATGCCGAGGTACAAGAGCTAGAAAAGAAAGCAAATGCAGCTAAGCAGGCTTATGAGGAAGCAAATAATACAGCAACTCAAAAAGCTCATGAAGCTACCAATGCGAATAATGCAATCCCTTCTAAAGCAGAAGAACTCAACAATGTAGAAACTGCGCTTAAGCAAAACGAAAATTATAAGAATAATATAGCTTCATTTGACCAAGCTGCAGATGATGCAACCAAAAAATACAATGAAGAATATAATAAAGAGAAACTTGATCCAGAAGTAGAAAAAGGCTTCGAAGGATTCTTGGAATATATTATTTCCACAGAAAAAGCAAAAACCGATGGCTCAAGAAATAATGATTTAATTGCAGATGCTGAACGCGCTCAAAAAATTCTTAAAGGTGAAACTTTTAGATCAACCGAAACAAAAATCAAAATAGGTGAAGACACTTACGGCAACCCTGCAAAAGAAATGAAAGCTCCAATCTGGGCTGATTACGTTAAAAAACTTCGACGTGTTGGCGGAGCAGATTCTTTGCAAAATTTGAAGGAAGCTGCAACTTATTATGATGCACTTAACAAAGTTCGTAACGAAGAAAAAGCTGGTTTACCAACAGTTGGTGTCCGCTTAAGCCTTATTGCTGAAAGCATCATACACTCCTTCTACTCTGCATCGATACAAGATCATGCTGCTAATTTCGACATGAAACATAGTGTGACCCCTGCTTCTCCAGAACAGCTCAAATCTCACGCATATGATGATTCTTCAGAAAATCTTGCGTGGGGAGAATTTGACGGCAACGATTCCAATCGTGCTATGAACAAAAAAGGAACTATGAGCATTGATATAAACAGTACTTCTAATATCGCTCATTCTTCCACTAAATCTAACGCAATGGATGGATGGTATTACAAAGAAAAAGATATATACGATGGTACACTCTCATCCAATTCATTCGGTGGAAAAACACTAACAGCTGAAGGAAAAACTTTCTTACAGGAACATAGATATGATTTCTTAGATTATGCATCAGCTGGACTTTCTCCAACCTTATTTAATGATGATTCTGATAAAAGTATACAAGCCAAGTTCCAACACGCTGTTGGACACTATCTAAATTTTGTTAGTACTAATAATACTGCAGCAGGATTTGCAGAAGCTGATACAGCTATAAAGGATACAAGCTTCACTGTTACTGAAACATCTAACGGTACACAAAAAACATATAACCAAAATGGAACATTGATTTATGACGTTGCTGTATGGCATGGCAATTCCGAAAAAACCATATCTGTTGATACTTACAAGAATTTGCTGGATTCTTATATAAATAAAGTCACAGACAATGGCCAAAAGAAGCTAGAGCCTGCTAATTCTAGAAATTTGGCAGATCTTGCTGCAAAAGAAAACGTAGCTGATATCAAATTATTTGATTCTGTTTATAAAGTCATTACCGCTGAAAGCAATAATTCTCAAACAGGCGCTAACACAGTAACTGAGCTTATTAAGAAGGTCATTACAGCAAAGAAGAACTTCGAGAAGGCGATGGACAATGCTAGCGCAGCAAATGAAGCTTCAGCTAAGGCTGCGGAAAATGCTAATAAGCTGAAGACTGCTTGGACTACTGCTAATTCGGCGTATGAAGCTGCTAAGCAGGCCGCAACTCAAGCATCTCAAGAAGACCAAAATACTCGCAACCAGAAGATTCAGCAGCTTCAAGGCGAACTTCAAGGATTGCAAACAAAGGCACAAGAGTTGAAGTCACAGGCTGAAACTGCCAAGCAGACTGCTGAAGCAGCTCGCACTGCTGCCAATGAAAAGCAAGCTGAAGTTAATGGCAGATTTACTCAGGATATTACTGAAGCTGAAGCTAATGTAGAGTCAGCCAAGCAAGCAGTATCAACTGCTGAAGCTGCAAAGAAACAGGTTGCTCAAGAGCTTAAAGCGGCTAATGAGAAGGTAACTAATCTGACTGAAAAGATTAATAAGCTTACAACTCAGATTCAAACTGAGACTGATAATGTTACTAAGGCTGGTGAAAAGGTAGCTGAAGCTAATAATGCTCTTCAAGGTGCTATAAGAACACAAGAGCAAGATAAATCAGCTTTTACAGCAGCAACAACAAAAGCTCAAAATGCTGCTAAATCGGTTGAAACTGCAAATGATGCTGTTAAGACTGCAAAAGAAAATGTTGTTAAGAAGATTAAGCTTGCTCAGACTGCTGTAACAAATGCTCAAGCTAAGGTTAAGCATGCTCAAGAGGTTGTTGCAGAAGCTAAAACCAAGATTGAAACTATACAGAAGAATCTTAAGACTGCGGAAGAAAAGTTTAAGGCTGTTGTTACTGACCGAACAATTCAGCAATCCTTCATGAAGTCAACATTCTTGGCAGCTTATCCAAAGTTTGAAAGCTTCGTACAAACTCTGACAGGAAAAGTTAATACACTGAAAACTACTGCTAAAACTCTTACAGAATCTGCAGAAAAACTCTCGCAAAAACTGCAAGATGTTGCACCAGATACTGTTACTCCAGAGCCACCAACACCACCTGCACCAAAGCCACCGGTTGTTGTGCCAAGTCATGATGGAGAAAGCGGTCACGGTAATACTGGTAATACTGGTAACCCTGGCAACACTGGCAACACTGAAAACACTGGTAACACTGGCAACAGTAATGTTCCGTTCATTCCACAAACACCACATGTTAGTGTTCCTGCTGTTGATGTTGAACAACAATCTAACGAGTTTGCTTCAACTACCGCAGAAAATCACGCTACACAGTCTGTTTCCAAGAGTGAAGCTGGAAAGTCTACTAAGGAAGAACGTGCGAATGCAAAGAACACGAAGCACGCTAACCACACTGCTTCTGCAAATGCGGCAGCAACTTCTAACTCTGGCGTAGCACAAAGCAAGAACGCTAAAGATTCTAAGAATGCTGAATCGAAGGAATCTGCAAAGGAAGACTCCGCAAAGCAAGAAACTCAGGATTCTAATAGCAATAGCAGCGATCAAAACAACACAACAAACAACACTCCAAGCAACGAGTCCAAGAATGCTCAAGCAAACGGCAATGCTGCAAAGGCACAAAACAGCTCCAACAACACGCTTACAATTGGCGCAGTTGTGGCAGTCGTTATTGCTGGAATTGTTGCAATCGGCGGAGGTGTGACTTTCGCACGTCATCGTCGCATGTAGTTGAAAATAAATAAAACAAAAACCGCAGTCGAAATTATATCGGCTGCGGTTTTTTATAAGCGCTACACAGAATTCGCTAGGCAAAACGCGCGCGTCAAAACACACTAAGTAAAATTAGAACCCTAAGCGCTCAAGCTTCTTAGGGTCGCTCTGCCATCCTTTTGCAACCTTCACATGCAATTCAAGCACAGCTTTCGCGCCAGTAATACGATTTACCGCCGTTCGCAAACGCTTCTTTACGCGCACTAAATGCTCCGCACGATGCCCAATAATAATCGGTTTTTGCGAATCACGCTCAACATAAACCGACACAAGCACATGCGCTTTGTTGTCGTCGTATTGAGTATCTTCGCCACCGCCCGGATACACAATATCGTCAACTACAACAGCTAAAGAATGAGGCAACTCGTCGTCCAATTCTTCCAAAAATGCGCCGCGAATAAGCTCCGAAATCATGCTTTCTGGACTTTCCTCGCTAAGCTGATCCGCCGGATACATTTGCGGACCTTCCGGCAAGTTTTGAATCAAAACATTCTTAACTTCGTCAACATTGTCGCGTTCCAGCGCACTAACAGGCACAATATCCGTAAAATCGGCAAACTGCTGAATTTGAAGCAAATGCGCAACTAACTCGCTGCGACTAAGCGTATCAATTTTTGTAACAATACCAATAAGCGGAACCTTCCAAGTCCAATTGCCCTTCTCATCTTTTTTAGCAAAATCGGAGCGAAGACGGCTCAGGATTCGCCTATCCCCTGGTCCTATCTCCTGGTCTGCTGGAAGCAAGAATGCAATCGCGTCAACATCTGAAAGCGACTCGTCAACAATATCGTTCAAACGCTGACCAAGAAGCGTACGAGGACGGTGAATACCCGGAGTATCAACCAAAACCATTTGCGCATTATCGGTTGTAACAATTCCGCGAATAGCCTTACGCGTAGTTTCCGGACGAGACGAGGCAATAGCAATCTGCGTACCAATAAGAGCGTTCATAAGCGTTGATTTACCAACGTTTGGCCTACCGACTACAGCTACGAATCCGGAACGGTAGCCGTGAAAATCGGGAGCTTGGATTGTTGCGTGTGTTGATGAGTCGAGATTCGCAAACATCTTGTCGTCGAAATCAGATTCGTCGTCGAAATCTGCTGCGTCGTCAACCTCGTTTTCTTCGTTCATATCGACTTCGTCAATATTGTTAATATCGTTCATATCATCAATATCGTTCACTTTTACCGTCCAATTCTTTATTTCAAATTACTTACTATTACTTACTTACTATTACTTATTTAAGATTACTTACCCAAGGTTACTTACTTAAGATTACCTACTTATTTAAGCAAATTTGTTTGCTTCATATTACTTGCTTGCTTAAGCGCGTTAGTTTGCTTACTTTCCAACGCTTGCGTGGAAATCTTTTCCGATATTTTTTCCGAAAGTTTTTCAGATATTTTTTCCGAAAGTTTTGCCGCGCTGCTATTTTCAGGCTGCTCGTCTTTAGGCTCTTCTAAGCCCTTAACATCGCGCTCAACCAAAATAGTTGATACTTTCTTTCTTCTACCAGCAGAATCCACAGCAGTTAATTTTAAGCCTCTTGTAACCGCACTAGATCCCACAATCGGCACGTTACCAAGCAACTTCGTAAGCAGACCAAACACGGTGTCAACATCGTCTTCGTCAATATGAACTTCGAAAATATCTTCCAAATCCGCAATCGGCGTTCTAGCAGGCATCTTCCACACGCCATCGCTTACTTCTTCCGGATCCGCATGCTGCGTGCGATCATGCTCATCTTCCAGCTCGCCCACAATCTGCTCAATAGCGTCCTCAATAGTAACCAAGCCTGCAATACCGCCATATTCGTCAACAACTACAGCAACATGTTGACGAATTCGCTGCATTTCGTGGAATAAATCGTCAACCGGCTTGGACTCCGGCACAAGCATAGGGTCTCGGCTAATAGTGTCAACAGCCCTCGAAGAAGCTGCAGGATTAAACACGGTAGCTCTTACTGCGTCTTTTAAATAAGCAACGCCAACTAAATCGTCAACCGAATCTCCAATAACAGGAACTCGAGAAAATCCGGATCTTGAGCATAATTTCAGGAAATTTTCCAGCGTTTCGTCGCTTTTTACGCAAATCATATCGGTTCGAGGAACCATGATTTCGCGAGTCAAAGTGTCTGAAAGCGTAAGCACATTGCGCATCATTTCCGAAACTTCAGGATCAAAATCATTCGCTTCAACAAGGCGATCAATACTCGCCTTCGCCTGATCCAGCTGAATATCTTCCAAAGCCTCATCATCTGAAAGATCAACATGCTTTTTTCTAGAAGTTACGTCCACATCGCCAGCAATATGCACAAGAGGATTAATCGCCATAGCAATAGAAACAATGCGAGAAAGCCTCATCAACTTTGCCACAGGCTGAGCAGCTCCCACAGAACGCGGGCGAACAAGCATAGAAATAACAGCAACAATAACCGAAACAACAACGCCAACAACCAAAGTAAGCCACATTGGAGCGCCGAAAAACGCTGAAACCGCAGCAATAATAACGCCATCAAACACATTGCACAGAACGCGCACAAAAGCGCAGGCGCTAGAAGTTGCGTAACGGTCTGAAATAAGCTTTTTTACACGATGAATTCTTGCGATTCTACGCATACGCACTATTGCGCTTGTGTCGTCATCGTGAGTTTGCGCTTCAATCATAAGATTGTTTAAGCTCGCTCGCGTAACCCTAGGCACTGCCCCTTCTGCAGCTGCCATTGCAAGAGACAGCCACACAAGAAGAATTGCAAGCAAAAGCAAAACGGCTAATCCTAGCCACACGTGCAACGGAAGTTCCGGTACCGATATATTTGTAAAAAATGCTTTAATATCTTCCATAATTATGCTCTTACATTTTACGACTGCTTGTTTGCGCTTGTTTGCGCTTATTTACGCTTATTTGCGCTTGTTTGTGCTTACTTGCTTTTGTTATTTTTTCCGCCTTTTGAATCATGCTCAGCATCGTAACGCTCAAGCTCGTTCACAGCTCCTTCCGGAAGAGTCGCGTCATACAATTCCCCAGAACGTGCAGCAAAGAAAGTAAGCAAAAGCTGACGCTGCAAACCGAACATTTGCTTTTCTTCTTCTGGAGTTGTGTGATCGTAGCCGAGCAAATGCAATATGCCATGAATGGTTAAAAGCATCATCTCTTCCATTGTGCTATGCCCCGCTGCGAGCGCCTGCTGCTGAGCCACCCAAGGGCAGATCACCAAATCTCCAAGCATTCCCTCGGAAACTTTGTCATCGCTTCCAGGAGTAAGTTCGTCCATTGGAAAACTCATAACATCTGTTGGGCCTTCGAGGTTCATCCAGCGCTCGTGAAGGCATGCAATTGGCTCCGGGTCAACGAAAGTAATTGATAAATCTGACTGCGTGCTGACTTTCATCTGCTGCAACACCCACATGCCAAGATCGGAGAAGATTTTAGCGTCGATTCGCCACACGGTTTCGTTCATGACTTCAATGCTCATGATTATTTGTTATTCCTCTCGAAGTTTATTTTTTCAAGTGTTGCTAGTTTAGATTTCGCTTGAAGCGCGCAATTTTGTAGAAGCGCACAATTTCGTAAGATTTATAAGCTGCCTTCCACAAGCTTTTCGCCAGTAAGCACATGCGCATGAACATGGAATACTGTTTGGCCAGCTGCAAGACCAGTGTTAAAAACAAGCCTGTAATCTCCATTAAACGCGTTGTTAGCAATATTTTGTGCAACTTCAGCAATATGAGCCAAAGTTTCAGGAGCTTTACTAGCAAGCTCAGCAACATTCTTATAGTGGTTGCGCGGCACAATCAGCACATGCACTTTTGCCTGCGGATTAATATCCTTAAAAGCGACTACCGAATCATCTTCATAAACGCGCGTGCTTGGAATTTCGCCGGCAATAATCTTGCAAAAAATGCAGTCTGGATCAGTATGGCTCGCAGCATTGCTCATAGTTGCATCGCTCATGGTTTCTCCCCTATTTTTTATTACGAAATAAAATTCATGCCAAAAGCCAAAAGCAATCGGCACACTACATACCATTTTACACAAACTTGCGCATTTTATTTATGCTTTTTTCACTATTCGTAGCGGCCTAAAGCGCGCGAAAGAAGAGAAAGTGCCACAGGGCCTGCGGTAGATGCGCGCAAAATATTGCTACCCAAAACGCAGCTTTTAGCTCCAGCGTCAACAAACATCGAGACCTCGTCGTCACTAATACCGCCTTCTGGACCAACAAGCACGTAAACAGTGCGCTCCTTGCCATCATCCAGGCAGCGCTCAGTAAGAGTGTTTACAGCTTGCTCGATTTGGCTCCAGCAGTCGGTTGCATCCTGATGCAATACCACTACTAGGTTTCCGTAAACGCACGCACGTCTACATATTGCAACAATCTGCTTACTGGACACGCATTCTTGAAGCTCCGGCATAAAAGCTCTTCGAGACTGCTCTGTAGCAGCCTGCAACACCTGATTCCAACGCTTATCCGTGCGACCAGGCTTCCACTTTGCGATTGAGCGGTCAGCGCACCAAGGAATCACTTCATCTACGCCAATTTGCGTAGCCATGTCGATTGCTTGCTCATCGTGGCCGGTTTTTGCTAAAGCCTGCACAAGCGCAAGACGCGTAGTGCGACGCGCTTCTCGAGTGAACGCATCGACGCGAACTAAACCATTTTCAGCATCCGTAACAGTTGCGTGAATTCGCAAGCCTTTGCCGTCAGAAAGTTGCAAAGAGTCACCCTCTAACAAGCGCATAGCGGATATTGCGTGGCGTTTTACGCTGGAAGGAAGCGTAAGTGTCCATCCTTCCTCAATCCCATCTGCAAGCACAGGAGCATTATCGTGGTCAGTATCTAGCAAAAATAAAGCGTCAGTCATAATCTAAAGCCTAACGTGAGGATGCGCCAAGTTTTATATGAGCGCGCAACAACAAAGCGACAACAAACGTGAGAAAAGTACCCCACGTTTGGAGCGATACGCAACCATAAACCCTCCAAACGCGAGAGAAATTACCGGCAAATGTGGTCAAAACAGTAATCAAGCTACAAGTTTTTGCGCTCATTCACTAGTGTTGTAAGTTGCCAAATTTCTTCGCCGACGTCAATTCCGCGCGGACACTGCCTTGAGCACGCACGAACCGACTGGCACGCGCTAATACCGTCGCTGCCGTCAATCAAATCTAATCGACGCTCTGTTGCATTGTCCCTAGAGTCGTAAATAAAACGAGCCGCGTTAATCAAAGCAGCAGGCCCAATAAAAGCCTCACCGCCGGCGTAGATTGGGCATATTCCTTCGCACGCACCGCACATAATGCAGTTACTTAAAAGCTCAAACTTTTGTAACTCTTCAGGATGCTGCAAAAACTCAATAAGCTTAAGTTTTCCTTCGGCATTTCGCACAGAAACGTCTGCTGCTTGTAAATAAGGCTCTAAACGTTTTATTTGCGAAACCATAGGTGAAAGGTCGCAAATAAGATCGCGCTGAACTGCAAATCCAGCAAGAGGTGCAAGTTCGATAATACCGAAACTTCCATTTTTTTGAGCTGCAGTATTCGTAGATTTTTTCTGTAGAATTGGCGATTTTGCTGAACTTTCGCCGCTACTTGCAGCTCCGGTTTTTCTAAATCCGCGCGATTGCACGTTATTATTTGCTTCGGGCCGCGCGTTCGCGCCTATTGTTGCGCCGCAAAGTAGAGTTGGCATGCCGTTTACGTTTACAGCATCCGACCCGCAAACTCCATGGCCACAAGAGTAGCGAAAAGCCAAAGTCGGGTCGATTGTGCGCTTAATAGTTAACAGACAGTCAAGAATAGTATCCGTTGAACGAACGCGCAAAACGTAATCTTGAACCCAATGCTTGCCTTGAATTCGTTTTATTGTTGTTGATAAAGATTCATCAGCATTATCATTTTCTGCAGAATCTACTTTTGCAAAAGGATTGCTACGCTTTTTTCGAGCAAATGGACTTTCGTGACGTTTTCGCACGAGTTTCGGAGCATCTTGCGAATTTTGCGTTTCTTCGCACGGCACAAAACGGGATATACGCAAGGTAACAAGCGCAGTGTTATCACCAAGCTCATTACTCATTGCAACCTCCAGTACGTACTGTTCTAGTTTGCCACAATACTTGCACAGAATTGGAAGCAGTTTAGTAATGTATTTACTTAGATGATCCAGACGCTATGCGCACTGCTTCTAGCGGATCGTCCGTAACAGCAAACAAATGCGGGTCAAGAGACGAAATTAATCCACGAGAAGTAACAGTTGACTGCAGCCAGTTAATCAAGCCCTTCCAATACTCAGTTCCAAACAGCACAACCGGCACGCGCGCAACCTTATGCGTTTGCACAAGAGTTAGAGCTTCAAACATTTCGTCCATTGTGCCAAATCCGCCAGGACACACAATAATTCCGGAAGAATACTTCATAAACATTGTTTTTCTAACGAAGAAGTATCTAAACTGCATTCCGAGATTAATCCACTTATTCAAACCCTGCTCGTGCGGAAGCTCAATACCCAAACCAACCGAAGTGCCACCAGCTTCTGCAGCACCGCGATTAGCAGCCTCCATAATGCCAGGGCCGCCGCCTGTAATAACAGCAAAACCGCGTTTTACAAGCTCCTTGCCCATAGTTAGCGCGGCCACATATTCCGGCTCGCCCTCTTTTATGCGCGCAGAGCCAAAAACGCTAACAGCAGGTCCTAATCCAGCAAGAGCGTCAAAACCGTCAACAAATTCGGCCTGAATTCGAAGCGCGCGCCAAGGGTCTGCACTTCGCCAATCCCACTTGTTATCTCGGTCTGCGCCAACTCCTGCTGCAATCTGTTGAGTTCTATCTTTGCGAAGAAGCGTTTCGGTTGTGCTTTCTTTAGGAATCATAGATCCGCGCATAAGCACAGAACCGCGATGATACGTATTAGACCAAGGTGGAACTTCTGAAGAATAATCTTCCTGACTATTATTCATAACTACTCCCAAAAATAATCCTAAAAAATAATCACAAAAGCTAATACAAAAGTTAATACTAAAAGTTAATCTTCAATATCGTCCAATTCTTCTTCCATATGCTTTGATTGCATAGAAAGCAAGAATCCCGAAACACCAGCCGCAACAATAGAAGCAACAAGAACACCAAAACGTGCCTCTGCAGACAAATCTGCGTCCGAATATGCAAGAGAAGCAATAAGTAGCGAGACTGTGAAACCAATACCGCACGCACAAGCAGTCGGAAGCAAATCAACTACACGCAAAGAGTCCGGAACTTTTAAGCCAAGTAAATGCTTTGAAAGCCAAGCAGTTACCATAATTCCCAATGGTTTTCCAACAACCAGAGCAATAGTAATAGCAATAAGAATTGGAGATAAGAACAGCTCCCAAGTTAGCGTTTCAAAATGCACGCCGGTTGAAAAAAGCGCAAAAATAGGTAACGCTACTAAAGCAGATACAGGCTGAATTTTTTCGCGATAACGCTCCGCGCGCAAAGTTTTTTCTCCGTGAACTAGATGCGCAGGAGTGAGCAATCCTACCATTACGCCAGCTAAAGTTGGGTGCACTCCAGCTTCATACATCATTACCCACGCCACAATGCCAACTATCGCCACAAGAGCCCACGGAACATGTTTAAGACGCACTAAAGTAGTCCAAATAAGACCACACACAACAACACCAACAAACCAGTACCACGCGTTTAGCGAAGAGAAGAACACTGCAATAAGCGCAATTCCAAGCAAATCGTCAACAGTTGCGAGAGTCATCAAAAACGCGCGCAAAGCATGAGGCAAAGTTTTAGCAAATAAAGCTAATACTGCAAGCGAAAAAGCAATATCTGTTGCAGTTGGAATTGCCCAACCAGCACGAACCATGTCTAACGAAGGTAAAGCGCCGGATGTAAGACGCATAATCTCCTGACCGGCGTGAAGCTCCGAAAATACGGTTACTATTGCCACAAAAAGCAAAGGCGGAGCAATCATGCCACCAACTGCGCAAATCATTGGCATTGCAGCAGCACGAGGATCAGAAAGAGAGCCCGCAATAAGCTCGTGCTTTAAATCTAAGCCAACAGAAAGGAAGAAAATAGTAAGCACGCCGTCTTGAACCCAATGACTAATCGACATGTGAATATTAGTAAACGGAATACCAATATGAGTATGCGAAACGGCTTCAAATACTGGCGCGGTTAAAGGAATGTTTGCAAGCAATAAACCAGTAAGAGCAAAACCAAGCATAATTAAGCCAGAAATTCGCTCATTATTTGCTATATTGCGTACTATTATCCAGCTGCGTCGTATCATGTTGTAAATATTTCCTCCCAAAGTTATGCAAAACACATTAATTTTGCAGCACTTTTTAGTATAGCGGAGAGGTATAAACCAAGAAGTTGAGATAAAAAAAAACGCGAGGCAAATGCTTCGCGTTTCGCTTGTGCGCCAGACAGGATTCGAACCTGCAACCTTCTGATCCGTAGTCAGATGCTCTAATCCGTTGGGCTACTGGCGCATGTTTTCCGCTCACAAGAACAACGCTCTCGTTTTCGGCAACTTGACTAATATACAACCATCACGAACAAAACACAAACCCCGGCGTGTCGACCGGGGTTTGCTTAATATTCCACAAAAACTACTCGCGGTGCTCAAGCACTTTATCTACAAGACCGTAAGATTTAGCTTCTGGAGCAGTTAAGATTGTATCCACCTCAATATCTTTGCGAATACGCTCAACATCTTGACCAGTATGCTTAGCAAGAGTATTTTCTAACCATTCTCGCAATCGAAGCATTTCCTTAGCCTGAATCTCAATTTCAGTAGCCTTACCAAAATCTTGACCCATTGCAGGCTGATGAATAAGCACGCGCGCATTCGGCAAAATCATACGCTTGCCATGAGCTCCAGCAGCAAGCAAAATCGCAGCAGCAGATGCAGCCTGACCCAAGCATACGGTTTGCACATCCGGGCCAATATACTGCATTGTGTCGTAAATAGCAGTCATTGCAGTCATAGAGCCGCCAGGAGAATTGATATACATCATAATGTCGCGTTCGCTATTCATGCTTTCCAACACCAAAAGCTGAGCCATAATATCGTCAGCAGAAGTGTCGTCAACCTGAACGCCCATAAAAATAATGCGATCTTCAAAAAGCTTCGTATACGGATCATGCGTTTTTAAGCCGTATGGGGTTTGCTCACCAAACTGTGGCAAAACGTAGCGGTTAGTAATTCGCTGTGCCGAAGAAACGCCGCCAAAACCAGCCAAACGCTCAGCACGCGCAACAAACTTTGCTTCTTCACTTGCCATAAGTTACTCCTCACCTCGCATTGAAGCAGGAGTTGTTACGATTTTATCTACAAAACCATACTCCAACGCCTGTTTAGCAGTGAACCAGTGATCATATTCGTTATCTCGGTAGATTTCTTCTATGGTATGACCAGTCTGCTTAGCTGTTAATTCAGAAAGTGTTTTCTTCATATCCATAATCAGCTCAGCATTAATACGCACATCCGTAGCAGTGCCACCAACGCCGCCAGAAGGCTGATGCATAAGCACGCGCGCATGAGACGTAATATAACGCTTACCAGGCGTTCCAGAACTAAGCAGGAACTGACCCATTGAAGCTGCCATGCCGACTGCAATAGTTGCAACATCTGGTTCGATTAGCTGCATAGTGTCGTAAATTGCCATACCCGCAGTAATAGAACCACCAGGCGAATTAATATACAACCAAATATCCTTCTTAGGATCTTGCGCCGCAAGCATCAGCATCTGAGCGCAGATAATATTAGCATTCTCGTCTTTTACTTCAGATCCCAACCAAATAATGCGATCTTTTAGCAACCGATTAAAAATAGAATCGGTTTGCGAAGACGCTTCCGCCTGTTCCATAACAGGAGAAGCTGTAAAAAGCTCAGTCACCTTATCTCCTTACCATAAACTTAAGTATTCCTAGATTATCGTGTGCGCGTGACCGTATAGAAAACATAGTATGCAGCGAATCAGCGAAATATTCTAGACTGAATTTTTACGAATCAATTCAGATAATTATTCAACTATTATACAGATTGATATAAAATGTTTAGTATATTTTTTATTAATGCAAATTCGCTCAAAGAGGAGAAGTCATGGATTCTAACAACTTGCCAAGCAACAATTACCCTCCGAATGCAGAAGCAAATAATAACAATCAGAGCAACGATTACCAAAATAATTGGAATCCAACAGACACTTACCCAAATAATGCTAATCAAACGGGCAGCTATCAAAACAACGAATATCAGAACAACACTTATCAAAACGACGGCTACCAAAATGACGGCTACCAAAATGGGTATCAGAACAATTCATACGTGAACAACGATTACCAAAATAATTGGAATCAAGAAAACACTTACCAAAACAACGACTATCAAAATAACGAATACCAAAATAACGGCTATCAAAATGATTGGTATCAAAACGACTACCAAAACGGGTACCAAAACGGGTACCAAAACGGGTATGCAAATAGTTATATAAATAACGATAAATTATTAAAAACGTATAAAGATTTCCAGCAGCGAGCAATAAGCTTCGTAAATACGACACTAGCAGATGAGCATAAGAAAAGAATTGCTGTCATTGTTGCTGTTGTACTAGCAGTAATAGTTTTCGGCAGCTTAATTACGGGCACTTTTGGCAAACATTACAATTGTTCTGCAGAAAAAAGCGTCAATATTGAAGAATACGCAAATTGCCATCCATCAGACTTTGAAGAAAGAGGCGATGATGACGTATCCGCAACGTTTGACGCTAAGGGAGATAACCTCAATATAACTGTTAAATTCACAGATCGCGTACCTGACGATGCAATTCCAAAGGCCACTGCTACTTTTTCCGACAGACTCTTCCTTTCAAATCTGTTCCCAGTACTTGAAGAAGCTAAAAATAAGGTCAGCTCTCCAATACACTTGTATTACACTATTTTAAATGACGACGGCAGTGTTATTTATAAAGATGACTTCATCGATAACTAAACAATATTACAATATGCGCTTTTGCTACTAATTGAATTAGCAAAGGCGCATATTTTATTTGCGTCTAAAAATTCTTGGCAGCAGCGTTACACTTCGTGCAGCAGCGCAGGAAACTATCATCGGAACAATCATAATAAGCGGAACATTCACTAGTTGCGCCACAAGTAAAAGCGCAAACCATAATGATTTTCGGCTTGCAGCCAATAGACTTGCTGCGCCAAAAATAGCAGACAATATCAATACATTAGGCTGGTTTATAAGAACTCCTCCAATAGGAAGTTTCATACTTACAGCGCACACAACAAGCCCAATGCAAGCACCCGATGAAATACTAGGCTGCAGCACGCCGCCGGAAGCACCGTAGCGCAAAACAAGCAAAGTAGCAAGCATTTTAATCATTGCAAGAATCAGCAAAACAATCGTAATATTCGCACTAGCTGCCACATGCGGAAAGCTTGATACAGAAAAAGCAAGTTGAGCAAGCGACCTACCATTGCCCATAATATGCGGAAAACGGCAAGCTATAACACCAATAAGTAAGCCGGCTATTGGCATAAAACACAGCATTTTTACGCCGCGCAAAGCATGAGTGCGACACCAAATAATACCCAAGCGAAAAACACAACCAAATAAGCCACACACTATGCCAACAGCAACAGCTAAAACAAAAATTTGCCAAGAAATCGTGCAAGAAAATTGCGAAATATTGTAGTATTTGGAATGATGCAGTAAAAATCCTGCAACAAACGTGGCAACATAATTCATAACAAGAGCAAAAGGCAAGCAATACATGCGCTCCGATTGCGCAATATTTTTAACTACATTAGCCGCTACAGGACCATTTTCGCGATTTAACCACGCGTAAAAACCAAGACCTTGAGTTTTACTAAACAAACCTAATGCAAGCACAGTGCCAGCTAAAGGCGCGTGATACACTGCCGCCAATCCAGCTCCAGCAGCAGAAGCAATAAGTACGCGCTGAGTTTTGTAAGACACATGAAAAATGCGGCTGTAACGCTGAGCAATCATTGCAGCCAATTCTCGCGGAGCTACTTCCCTGCCTATTGAAATTCCAGAACCAACAATTCCGATTTGCAGCAAAACATGTGCAATAGTAGAAAAAATTGGCATAATGCTTCCGAAAACAGCTTGCGGAATAGTGACGATTCGAGGAGGATTCTCTCTTTTGCGCAAAAAATACCAAGCTATGCCGGCAATAGTCATTGAAATGGTTGTAGATAGCACGTAGCGATACCAAGGAAGCGCTGAAAATACAGTGTTTTCAGCAGATTCAATTGAGCCAAAAGCAAGGTATTGTACTGCGTAAAGAATAAGCGTAAGAACTGTTGCACCTAAGCCGGCAAGAATACCTAGAACAACAGAAGCTGCTGCAAATCGCGCTACTCGAATTGCGAGATTAAGTAAACTGCCAAATCTTGAGCAAGATTCAGACTTAGTTTCAGAGCTACTATCCATAACTTCTCGCAATTCTTAATAAAGTTAAGACCCGGCAGAAAAATAATTCCGCCAGGTCTTAGTTAAAGCATTTACAAAGCAGCTTAGAATTTAGTTAATTCTACCCTACTTCTACTTAGAAAGCTCGTCAGCAACAGCAGCAGCCTTAGTTGCTGCTTCTACGCTTTCGTTTTCTTCATCTTCTTCAGACAAGAATGCGCTCAAATCAAGAGCCTCGCCTTCAGAAACAAACTTTACAGCACGCATACCAGCAAGTAAGCCCTTAGAACGAGCAACTTCCTGAATAGCGGAACCAAGCTGACCGTTGTTCACGATTGCATTGATGAACTGGTTTGGATCCATGCCGTACTGCTGAGCAACAGAAATCAAGAAGTTAGTGACATCTGCCTGAGAAACGGATACATCCATCTGCTCAGCCAAAGCATCGAGAACCATCTGGTCGCGAATTTCCTTTTCTGCAGCCTTCTGAGCCTCATCCTTCTGCTTCTTAGTAGCCTTTTCAGGATCTGGGGTCATGCCCTTCAAATGCTCAGCAACAGCCTTGTCCAAAACACCCTTTGGCACAGGAATTTCAACTTCTTCCTGAAGCTTAACGAGGAATGCGTCACGAGCGTTGGTGGCCTGACGACCTTCAGCAGCCTGTTCGCAAGACTTGCGAATTTCTGCCTTCAATTCCTTCAAAGTGTCAAACTCGGAAGCTTCCTGAGCGAAGTCATCATCAAGCTTTGGCAATTCCTGAGTCTTTACGGAATTAACCTTAACCTTAATCTGAGCCTTTTCGCCCTTATGCTTGCCGGACTCAAGCTTGCCTTCAAAAGTGGTTTCTTCACCGGCAGAAAGGCTATCCAAAGCCTCATCCAAGCCGTCAAGCAAAACGCCGGAACCGATTTCGTAGCTAACGCCTTCCTGAGCGTCAACAACTTCATCGTTAATGCGAGCTTCCAAATCAATATTGGTGTAATCACCCTTAGTAGCTGGACGATCAACGCCAACCAAAGTTGCGAAACGCTGACGAAGAGCTTCCAAACGAGCCTTAACATCCTTGTCGGAAACCTTTGGCTTCTCAACTTCAATCTCAACGCCCTTGAACTTGTTCAGCTTGAACTCTGGACGACGCTCAACGGTCGCAACGAACTTAAGAGTTGCATCAGCTTCAGTAGACGTTGGAACTTCCTGAACGTCAAACTCTGGCTGATCCATTGGGTGAATCTTCTTTTCTTCCAAAGCATTGGAATAAAGCTCTGGTACAGCGGAATTAACGGCTTCACCAGCAACGGCTGCAAAACCGACACGCTGATCTACAATCTTGCCCGGCACATGACCCTTACGGAAACCTGGCACGTTAATTTGCTTTGCAATCTCCTTACGAGCCTCATCCAAGAATGGCTTGAAGTCTTCGAGATCTGCGGTGATAGTGAGCTTAACCTTAGTTGGCTCAAGATTCCTGACGCTGATTTTCACGCTTGCGCTCCTGAAATTACGTTTTCTACCTTCTGCCGTATGGCACAACCGTTACATGATAGCGCGAGTTACGGACTCAGCAATAAGTGCAACTTGCCATGGCCTAGCGCCTTGTTCCAAAAAGAAGGAATAAACGTCAACATCCGTAATATTTTCGCACCAACATAAGTTACGAATAATTTGCGGTTTAATAATAACTTCTACTGGAGTATGCGTGTCTTGCGAAATACTTGTAAGAACTGCTCGAATTCGTTGCAAACGCTCATATCTAGCAGGATGATGATCTTTCCAATAGCGCATTGAACGAGGGGCAGATTGCGCGTCTTGAGACTGCTGCAAACTTTTAGAATCTTTAAAATCGTCAGAATCATTATGCGCAATTTCCGAAAAATCATCCATGGCTGTTTCGCCAGATTTTGCACGATTAAGCGCTTTTTCAATAATATTCTTCCAAAGAGATGGCTTAATTTTGCGCTGAATTGGCGCGTAACGTTCAAACATTTTGTCTTGTTCGCTGCCTGTGTGAATGCGCACGCGCTCGTTTAGAGAACGAATAGAACGAAAATCGCGAGCATTACGCGGCTTACGCTTTCCGGCTTCAATAATTGCTGAGTCAGAAAGCAAAAGATTAGGCGCAATATCGTATTTTTGAGCTAAAGCATCACGCTCTTGCCACAAGTCTTTTGCAATTATTAAGCCAACACGATCGTGCATAAGAACATTTATATGCGAAATTTTAAGCCATGGACGAGGATGAGGCGCTTTCTTTTGCGCACCCTTTATAAGCAAGTGCTTAAATTCTTCTTTAGCCCAATCCAATTTTCCTTGCTTTTTAAGTTCGCCGCGCATCACTTCTTCTAGTTCGATTAACAACTCAACGTCTAAAGCCGCGTAATTTCGCCAATCTCTAGGAAGAGGGCGGTAAGACCAGTCCGCTGCAGAATGTTCTTTTGCGAGCGTCAATCCCAAATAATATTCGGTTACAGAACTTAAGCCAAAGCGCTTTCTGCCAAGTAATTTAGCCGCGATTTCCGTATCAAATAAGTCACGCGGGCGCAAACCAATGTCGAAAAATCCTGGCAAATCTTGCATAGAGTCGTGAATAATCCAAGGCGAATCCCCTATTGCCTCGTTAAACTCATGCCAATCAACACCGAGATTTTTAAGAGCCACAGGATCAAGCAAACCAATTCCTGCACCCTTGCGTTTAAATTGAATCAACCAATCTTCATGATTGTAGCGAAAACCGGAAGCTCGCTCAGCGTCCGCAGCCAAAGGCCCAGAACCTGCTGCCAACAAGCTGCAATATTCTTTATATGCTTCAAGCGTATCAATGACTTCTGGAACACCGTCTCGCGGCTCTTTTAAGAGCTTTGGTTCCTCGTTCAAGTACGCCTCCCGATTGTACGCTTTAGCCAAATTCTTACATTTTTTGCAAAATATTCTGTACTTTTTGCAAAATATCCGTAAAAAATATTTAAGCCGTGTTATAGATTATGCATCTTTTAACACGGCTTCAACTTTCGCACACAACTACGACTATTCAAAAATAAAAAATCAAATAAATAATCAATCAAATAATCAATCTGTTTTATTGTTTGCTATTTCGTCAGTTATGCGCTTAACAAGTTTAGTTTTAAGGAATCTAGTAAGAGTAAACGCAACCACCGAAACCAAAATCGTTGGGATAACGTAGAGGGTATGTAAACCTAAATCTCTTATTGGGAAAGTGGCAAGTTCTGTAGCAATGGTTATAGCAATAGATATTATTGGCACTTCAATAAGAAGTTTCTTATCGAAAGCCGCAACGATATTTGTCGGCAGCAAGATTATAGGCAAAACAATTAAAATAATAATTGCTGTGCCAAAGCCAAACTGATCGTTACACCGCACAAAAATAGCTAACGCTAATGTAAAAGCTAATGCAATCCAACAACCTATTCTGCGCTTCATTGCGTATCCTTTCTATAAAGAGGGTATTTGTGCAATTATACAAAATCCTTCAAAAAAAAACAATACAATACGCAAAGATTGCCTAAAAATTACAGTTACATTTTTGACGCAATTTAAATGCAGTCTAAACGCAGTCTAGTAAACAACAAAACCGTGGTCTTTGAACTGGTTTACAACTCGCTCTTTAAGCGCCCTAGAAGGCCCTTTTTGATTCTCAAGAGGGTATGGAATCCTAAGCTCATGCCACTTTGGGCGGCCTAGCTGATGGAATCCAAGCACGTCAATATGCTCAACAGCGTCCCCAAACGAATCGCAAATCTCGGCAACTTTTTCAACGTTTTCTTCGCTGTCGGTCAAACCTGGAACTAGCACAAAACGCACCCAAATCTTCTTACCAGCCTTCGCCAAGCGCTGACCAAAATCAATAGTTGGCTGAAGCAAGCCGCCGGTAACTTTTTTATATGTTTCTTCAGTTCCGGATTTAACGTCAAGAAGGCAAAGATCAATGTCTTCAATCATTTCGTCCGTATAATTGCGATTCAAAAAGCCGGAAGTATCCAAGCAAGTGTGAACGCCCATTTCTTTTGCAGCACGAAAGACTCTAGATACAAAAGCTGGTTGCATCATGGATTCGCCGCCAGAAAAAGTAATTCCTCCGCCGGTTGCTTTAAAAAGACTCTGATAACGGTCGACTTTTTTAATCATTGCATCTAAGTAGACTGGCTTGCCGTCGCGCATTTTCCAAGTATCAGGATTTTGGCAATACTGGCAGCGAAGCGGGCAACCGCTCATAAACACTGTCATACGAGTTCCAGGGCCGTCAACAGAAGTGTTAATATCCCAGGAATGCACAAACCCAATATCGCCTGTTTTAAGAGCTACTAAGCGATCTTTACGATCCAAACCAATTGGCGACTCAAAGCCGGAAAGTCCACCCATTAAAGTTTGGCGAGCATACTCTTTTGACTCTTTGAGCATATGCTGAGTAGTAGTGCGAAACGCTGTATTTTCAACCACTTTTCTGCCCTCCAAACTTATTTAGCTGTGTGTAACTGTTGAATGTAACTATTGCAACAGTAACTTGCGTATAACCGTTGTGCAAATAAGTAAACCGGGAGCGAAGCTAAGCTCGCTCCCGGCGCTCATAGATTAGATGAGTCAGTCAGAGACTGATCCTTGGTGGAACGTACGAGAAATAACGTCGAGCTGCTGTTCCTTAGTGAGCTTCACGAAGTTCACCGCGTAGCCAGAAACTCGCACCGTCAAATGCGGGTACTTTTCTGGATGTTCAACTGCATCCTCGAGCTGTTCCTTGCGCAACACGTTAATGTTCGCGTGGTACAGTCCGTGACCGTTGCCAGCATCCAGAATGCCGACCAAATTATCAATCCTCTCACTTTCATCTCGACCTAAACCATCAGGAGTAATGGTGTTGGTCAGTGAGATGCCATCGAGGGCATCGTCATAATCAATCTTACCAACAGAAAACATAGATGGAAGCATTCCGTGAGAATCCATTCCATTTTCTGGGTTTGCGCCTGGTGCGTACGGCGTGCCTTTTTTGTGTCCAGACGGGAAAGAACCGGTGTTTTTGCCGTATTCAACGTTAGAAGTAATTGTCAAAATTGATTGTGTCGGCACGGCGTTTCTATACACAGGCAAACGCTTTACCTGACCCATAACTGTGCTTACAACCCACTTTGCCAAGTCGTCGGCGCGATCGTCGTCGTTACCGTAGATTGGGAATTCACCAACAGTCTTGTAACCTACGACCAAATCGTCGTCGCCGCCCTCAATGTACTCGTACTCGTGGCCTTCAGTATTCTTAGCATCCTTGTTGTAGATTGGGTAAACCTTTGCATACTTCAAGGCAGCCAAAGAATCCGCTGCAATAGACAAGCCGGACATACCGCAGCCAAGCGTACGGTAGACTTCCCTATCGTGCAAAGCCATTTCAATGGACTCGTAAGCGTACTTATCGTGCATGTAGTGGATTATGTTCAAAGCCTCAATATAAGTCTCGGAAAGCCATTCCAAAGCCTTCTCGTAGTTGGCCTTGACTTTCTCGTAATCGAGAGTGCCGTCAGCTTCTGGGCGAACTGGTTCAATAACGCCCTTGTCAATAACCTGCATGCCGGTCATTTCATCGCGACCACCGTTAATCGCGTAAAGCAAAGCTTTGGCGGAGTTCACGCGTGCAGCGAAGAACTGCATCTGCTTACCAACGCGCATTGGAGAAACGCAGCAAGCAATAGCAGCGTCGTCACCCCAGTGCTCACGAATGTCTTTATCTGACTCGTACTGGATTGCAGAAGTGTCAATAGAGATTCGTGCGCAGAAACGCTTGTAGGCTTCTGGAAGCTTTGGATCCCAGAAAATAGTGATGTTTGGTTCTGGCCCTGGTCCAAGATGCTCAAGAGTCAAAGTGTTGAGCAGACGGAAGGAAGTCTTGGTTACGAAAGTGCGACCATCCTCGCTAAAGCCTGCATCGGACCAAGTTGCCCAGTAAGGATCTCCCGAGAAGATTGCGTCGTAATCCTTAGTACGCAAGAAGCGCACAATACGAAGCTTCATAACAAGAGCATCAATAATTTCCTGAGCATCAGTTTCGTTAATTAAACCGGCCTTCAAATCGCGCTCAAAGTAGCAATCGAAGAATGCGGAAACGCGGCCGAAGCTCATTGCAGCGCCATCCTGGCTCTTAACAGAAGCAAGATAGCCCATGTAAGTCCACTGAACAGCTTCCTTAGCGGTTTGAGCTGGACGAGTCAAATCCAAACCGTACTCGTTACCCAAGTTAATAAGCTGCTTCAAAGCCTTAATCTGCTCATCATGCTCTTCGCGGAAGCGAATCCAATGCTCAATTTCAGTCTCGGTAAAATCGTTGCGGTATGGAATCGAATCCTTATCACGCTTCTTGAACTCAATAAGCATGTTCACGCCGTACAAAGCCACGCGACGATAATCGCCAATAATACGACCACGGCCGTAAGCATCTGGCAAACCAGTTAGAATCTTGTTGTGGCGAGCAATCTTAATATTCTTGGTGTAAACACCAAACACGCCATCGTTATGCGTCTTGCGGTAAACGGTAAAAATCTTCTTAATTTGAGGATCTACTTCCTTACCAGCTTCCTTAATAGCCTGCTCAACCATACGCCAACCGCCGTTTGGCATCATAGCGCGCTTGCAAGGCTCATCAGTTTGAAGACCTACGATTACGTTATCTACTTCTGGGCTTTCAATATAACCTGCTGGCATGGCGTCAATACCTGCAGGAATATGAGTTTCAACATCGTATACGCGACGCTCACGCTCAACAGCCAAGTAATTGTCGTCAAGATACTTCCACATGTGCTTCGTTTTTTCTGTGGCATTAGCCAAGAAGCTTTCGTCGCCTTCATATGGCGTATAGTTCTTCAAAATGAAGTCACGAACGTCAATATCTTTCTGCCAGTTGCCACTTTCAAAACCGTCCCAAGCTTTGGTGCGAAGATCCTCTTCGTTGAGAACGGAAGCATCAACCGATGTCATTTTTAAGCTCCTTTTGTAATGCAGCGCACCTTCACGCTGTCTTAATAACAATATTAAGGCATACGTAGAAAAGTGCGCGAGGAGTTTTGCAAGAAATCTAGTGAGATATGTCACATTTTATTCGCGAAAAGCGGTTGTAACAGGCATTCTGCGATCCCTACCAAAAGCAATAGCACTTACTTTTGGACCCAACGGATACTGCCTGCGCTTCCATTCGGCTCGATCTACCAAACGCATAACCGTATCTACAGTATGAGAGTCAAAACCGTCGGCAAGCAAATCAGCCCTTCCGTGAGCATGCTCAATATGAGCTTGTAAAACACGGTCAAGAAGCTCGTATTCTGGCAAAGAATCGGAATCTTTTTGGCCAGGACGAAGCTCCGCGCTAGGCGGCTTAATAATAGAGTTTACCGGAATCAAAATGCCGTCTTTAGGAGTATCTTTCTTTTTAGCATCCTCAAAACCAACAATTTTTAGCATGCCAACGCCTACTCCAGCTTTAGCTGCAAGATTGCGCCAGCGAGAAAGAGCCCAAACACGCGTTTTTAGCAAATCTTTAATAGGAGCATACCCGCCTACCGCATCTCCGTAAATTGTTGAGTATCCGCAAGCAAGCTCTGATTTATTGCCAGTTGCGAGCGCCAACACACCGAGAGAATTTGAGTAAGCCATTACGATTACTCCGCGAACGCGAGCCTGCAAGTTTTCTGCAGCAACACCTTGCAAGGAAAGTTGCGATTGGAAAGCTTTAAAAAGCGGCTCAATCGGCTGCACATCGTAGTGCGCTCCAATACGCTCAGCTAAATCGCAAGCATCATCTTTAGAACCGTCAGAAGAATACATGCTCGGCATGGAAATTCCGTGAACGTTTTCGCCACCACACGCGTCCGCAGCCATAGTTGCAACTAAAGCTGAATCAATACCGCCAGAAAGACCTAAACACACGCCTTTAAAACCGTTCTTACGCATGTAATCGCGAAGACCTAGAACGCAAGCACTGTAAACTTCTTCGTCCGAATCCAGTTTTGGAGCAATGCTAGAAGATTTTTGAGAAGAAAGCGAAGTGTCAAAATCAATAAAAGACAAGTCTTCGGCAAACATTGGCGAGCGCTCAAGCAAAGTTCCGTCCGTATCAACAACAAAACTTCCGCCGTCAAATACTAAATCGTCTTGGCCACCAACCTGATTCACGTACACAACCGGAGCATGAACTTCCGCAGCCCTCTTTTTAGCCAAGTTCAAGCGCACATGAGTTTTACCTTCCTCGTAAGGAGAGCCGTTCATTGTTACAAGCGCATCAATACCAAGTTCTGCCAAGCGTGCAACAGGTCCGCCATCTTGCCAAATGTCTTCACAAATAGCAAAACCAAGGCGCATATTATTAATCTGCAAAATTTCGCACTTATTTCCGGAAGAGAAAATACGAAACTCGTCAAAAACGCCGTAATTTGGCAAAAAATGCTTATCGTACTTAAGCACTGACTCGCCTTCGTGCAGCACAAGCAGACGGTTACGAGGCTTTCCGGCAGACTCGTCGAAACCAACAGTGCCAACTACTACGTAAAGCTCCCCCAAGCCTTCTTCCAAAAGTTTTTTAGCAAGCGAATCTGCAGCTTTTTGCGCGGCAGCACGGAAAGTTCCTCTTAAAGCAAGATCTTCAATTGGGTAGCCGGTTAATGTCATTTCTGGAAACACAACCATATTCGCACCATTATTTGCGGCGCAAGTTGCGTATTTCACTACTTTTTCAACATTGCTATCAATGTTTCCGACGCAGGTATCTATCTGCGCTAATGCCAATCGCAAAAAACTCATATTTCCTAGTTTAATAGCATGCGTTACGCAAGTAAGCGACGTGTTGAAAAACTTATTTTTTCCCCGCACATGCCGTAAGCATGCGGATTAGTAACACGTCATAAATATTACTAATAAGCAAATTGTAGAATTCTTAATTTTTCTGGCCTATATTGAGAACTCGTTACTCGCGAAGGGGAGAAACGTAAAAACAAAATAAAAGAAAAATAAAAACAAACAACAACAAAAACAACAAACAAACAGGTAAACAAAACCACAACCAAGGAGAAGAAAATATGCGCAGGATTAAGGTTATTGCATCGCTCACAGCACTCGCAGCGCTCGCAACTTTTGCTTTAAGCGGATGCGGAAGCGCTAAAAGCGCAAACGGCAACGACAAGACCATTACCGTAGCAGCAACGCCAACACCACATGCTGAAATTCTTAACAATGTTGTGAAACCAGTTTTGAAAAAAGAAGGTTACAAGCTTGTTGTTAAGGAATTCACCGACTACGTTCAGCCAAATGCTGCAACCGAAGAAGGCGAAGTTGACGCAAACTACTACCAGCATCTTCCATACTTGGACAACTACAATAAGGAAAAGGGCTCGCACCTGATTTCAATTGCAGGAATCCATTTTGAGCCATTTGGACTTTACCCGGGAAAGACAAAAACCATTAAGGATTTAGCTAACGGCGCTACTATTGCAGTTCCAAACGATCCTTCTAATGAGGCCCGCGCACTTCTGCTTCTTCAGGATGCCGGCTTGCTTAAGTTGAAGAATCCAAAGGATGTAAAATCAACAGTTAACGACATTACGAGCAATCCTAAGAATTTGAAGTTCAAAGAGCTTGACCCGTCTGCAGTTCCAACAGCTATTAAGGATGTTGATCTTGCTGCAATGAACGGAAACTACGCTATTCAGGCTGGTTTTAACCCAACTAAGGATCCTCTTACTTCCGAAAAAGTTGGTGGCATTGCCGCTAAAACTTACGAAAACATTATTGTTGTAAAGAAGGGTTCGCAAAAGCTGGCTAAGATTAAAGCCTTGATTAAAGCTTTGAAAACAAGTGCAGTTCGCGATTATATTACCAAGAATTATAAGGGCGCTGTGCTTCCAGTTTTCTAAAGAATAACAAGTAGCCACATACTGCCGCAAGGTGTGTGCTTTGCGGCAGTATTTTTAGTATTTTTTAGTTTGTAATATACGTAGGGTAGATATTTTAGTTAAGTATTGAACTTACCTAAAGTATTTAAGAACAATAAGCTGTTAGGGAATAAGCATGATTCAGATTGAACATCTTCATAAAAGCTACGGAAAAGGTAGTGAAGCACATGAAGCATTGCACGATATTAATCTCACCATTGAATCTGGCGAAGTATTCGGAATACTTGGCTCTTCTGGTGCCGGTAAATCTTCATTAGTGCGCTGCATGAATCTGCTTGAGAGGCCAACTTCCGGAAAAGTTATAATTGACGGCAACGATATTAGCGAAGTAAAAGATAAAGAGCTTGCTAAAGTTCGCGCGAATATTGGAATGATTTTCCAAAACTTTAGTCTTTTCCAGCAGCGAACAGTATTGCGAAACGTAACTTTTCCGCTTGAACTAAATCACACTCCAAAAAAAGAACGTGAAGAGCGCGCACACTATTTGCTCGACTTGGTTGGCTTGCAAAATCTTGCAGACCGCTACCCTAGCCAGCTTTCCGGCGGGCAACAGCAGCGCGTAGCAATCGCTCGAGCCTTGGCAAATAATCCTTCGATTATGCTTTGCGACGAAGCTACAAGCGCACTCGACTCCACAACTACTGCGCAAATCCTTGATTTATTGCGCCGAATTAACCGCGAGCTTAACGTAACACTCGTTATTATTACGCACTCGTTGGCAGTTGCTAGAAATATTTGCGACCGTGTGGCAATGATTGACGGCGGAAATATTGTGGAATTAGGAGACACTGCAGAGCTTTTTGCAAATCCACAAAGCGATATTTTGCGCACGCTTATTGCAGACGACAAAGTAGAAAATCATAGAAATAAGAAGAGTTTTACCGAAAACTACACACTTGCAAGCGAGGTGAAGTAAAATGCTTGAAACTGTTACACAATTTATTGACAACTACGGCGATTTACTAATTGAAGGCGTGCAAGATACTTTAGTAATGACTTCTGTTGCAACACTTTTAGCTTATGCAATTGGTCTTCCAATTGGTGTGCTGCTTATTATTTCGGACAAAAAAGGCATTTGCCCAAACGCAACTTTAAGCGCTGTTATTGGCTGGATAGTTAATATTGTGCGCTCAGTGCCGTTTATTATTCTTCTTGTTGCTTTAATTCCGTTCACTCGCCTACTTGTTGGCACATCTCTTGGCGTTCCAGGCGCTATTGTGCCGCTTGTTATTACAGCAGCTCCGTTTGTGGCGCGAATTGTTGAACAGTCTTTGGCAGAAGTTGACGGAAGCTTAATTGAGGCTGCACAAAGCTTTGGAGCAAGCAAGCTTCAAATTGTGTGCAAAGTGCTGCTTTGGGAAGCTTTGCCTTCGCTTATTCGCGGCGCTGCTCTTACATTCATAACGCTTTTTGGTTTTAGCGCAATGGCTGGAACAGTTGGAGCTGGCGGACTTGGAGATATTGCAATACGCTACGGCTACCAGCGCTACCAGTACGATGTTATGACGGTTGCCGTGGTTCTTTGCATTATTCTTGTACAGATTGTGCAAAGCTTGGGAGATTTTATTTCACGCACTATAAATCACCACGAGCGCTAAAAATTTAAAACTCTAACTTTTAAAACTAAGGCATGTTGTGAAAACTTTACAAGAACGAAGTCTTCGCAACATGCCTTTACTAAAAAGTGCATGTAATCGTGTAAAATGGCTGATAATTCGACATTTGCAGGGGTGCTTTCTTTTAGAAGGCTGAGATAGGCAAAACCTAACCCTTCGAACCTGTTTAGTTAATACAACGTAGGGAGCAACGATTTTAGTATGACCTCGAATTATCCATACGCATCAATGCGTGATCAGTTCAATCTCACCGCCTGCTTTATTGCAGACCCAAAAGCTTGTAATAATCGTCCGCTTACCGATATTGTTGATGATGCTTTGCGCGCAGGAGCAACGTTGATTCGTTTGCATGCAAACGATGAGAGCGCAAAAGAAATCACAACTATTGCTCGAGATATTGCGCAAATTATTGAAGACAATAACAAGTGCGATTCAGTAACTTTTGTTATTGACGAGCGAGTTGATGTTGCTTGGCAGGCTAGAAATCAAAGCATTAAAGTTGACGGCGTTCACTTAGCTCAAAGCGACATGGAACCTCGAGAAGCGCGCGCTTTGCTTGGCGAAGATGCTGTTATTGGTTTAACAGTTGAAACAGAAAGCTTAGTTAAGGTTATTAACGAGCTTCCAGACGGTTGCATTGACTACATTTGCGTAACAGCAATGCGAAACCCAGAAGAAGGGCAAGAAAACTCTACTGCCTCTTACGAATTGGAAGCAAATCACACAACGTTGGACGAAGCAAAAATCAATACGATTTGCTCCGCAAGCGACTTCCCTGTTCTTGTTGGCGGAAAAACTCAGCTTGAAGACGTATCTATGATTGCTCGCACAAAAGCTGCAGGCTTCTTCGTTACAGAACCGATTTATGCTTCACAAACTCCAGAATCAACAATGCATGATTTTGTTGAAAGCTGGAAGTCTGTTCGCCAAGAAAGCAAGCACGGCTATGCTAAGCGCGTAATTTCTGCAGAAAATAAGGAAGAAAAGTCTGCAGAAAAAGATGAAAAGAAGCCAACTTTTATTAACGCTAAAGAAGCAAAAGAAGCAGCAAAGTTAGCTAAGCAGCAGCGCGTAGATATTGCTTCACGCGGATGCACTCAGCGAGACAAGGCTCATATTCGCAAAACTACTCCAGTTCATTTTGAATACGAGTACGGTTCTTACGATTTGGAAGTTCCATACACTGAGATTAAGCTTTCGGACACTCCTGGCGTTGGCCCTAACCCGCCTTTTAAGGACTACAATACTGAAGGTCCAAAGTGCGATCCTAAAGAGGGCTTGGCTCCACTTCGCCTTGACTGGATTCGTGACCGCGGTGACGTTGTGGAATATGAGGGTCGCAGGCGCAATCTTCAAGACGACGGAAAGCGCGCAATTAAGCGAGGCAAAGCTTCTAAGGAATGGCGCGGACGCACGCATAAGCCAATGAAGGGCGCGGATCATCCGATTACGCAAATGTGGTATGCGCGTCACGGAATTGTAACCCCAGAAATGCAGTATGTTGCAACTCGCGAAAATTGCGACGTAGAGCTTGTTCGCTCCGAACTTGCAGCAGGACGCGCTGTAATTCCTTGCAATATTAACCACCCTGAGGCAGAGCCTATGATTATTGGCTCGCGCTTCTTAACTAAGCTCAACGCAAACATGGGCAATTCTGCCGTAACTTCTTCGATTGACGAAGAAGTTGAAAAGCTTACGTGGGCAACGAAGTGGGGTGCGGATACCGTTATGGATCTTTCTACCGGTAACGATATTCACACAACGCGCGAATGGATTTTGCGCAACTCCCCTGTGCCAATCGGAACCGTGCCAATGTACCAGGCTTTGGAAAAGGTTGAGGATGATGCTTCTAAGCTCAGCTGGGAGCTTTTCCGAGACACGGTTATTGAACAGTGCGAGCAGGGCGTTGACTACATGACTATTCACGCCGGCGTGCTTCTTCGTTACGTGCCGCTTACCGCAAACCGCGTAACCGGTATTGTGTCTCGCGGCGGCTCGATTATGGCTGAATGGTGCTTGCAGCATCATCAAGAAAGCTTCCTTTACACGCATTTTGAAGAATTGTGTGAGATTTTTGCAAAGTACGATGTTGCGTTCTCTTTGGGCGACGGTTTGCGTCCAGGTAGCTTGGCTGACGCTAACGATGCGGCTCAGCTTTCCGAGCTTATGACGCTTGGCGAGCTTACAAAGATTGCTTGGCAGCATGACGTGCAAGTGATGATTGAAGGCCCTGGCCACGTGCCATTTGATACGGTGCGTATGAATATTGAAATGGAGAAGGCTATTTGCCAGAATGCTCCATTCTATACGCTTGGTCCTTTAACTACCGATACTGCCCCGGGCTACGATCACATTACTTCCGCAATTGGCGGCGTGGAGATTGCGCGCTACGGCACTGCAATGCTTTGCTACGTAACTCCTAAGGAACATTTGGGATTGCCAAACAAGGACGATGTGAAGCAGGGCGTAATTGCGTACAAGATTGCTTGCCATGCGGCTGATCTTGCTAAGCATCACCCGCATGCGATGGATCGCGACAACGCAATCAGTAAGGCTCGTTTTGAGTTCCGCTGGTTGGATCAGTTCAACTTAAGCTACGATCCAGATACCGCAATCGCCTTCCACGACGATACGCTTCCTGCAGAGCCAGCAAAAATGGCTCACTTCTGCTCCATGTGCGGACCAAAGTTCTGCTCGATGGCTATTTCGCAGAATATTCGTAAGCGTTTTGGTGGAGCCGCTCAGCAGGAGCAGCTTGTTGAAGAAGCTCGAAACCAGGCTATTGCTGACGGCATGAAAGAGATGAGCAAGAAGTTCCAGGAATCTGGGTCTTCGCTTTACCAAAGTGTTAAAGAATAAGCGATAATAAGCGCGAACTTAAGCGCTGTAGGCAAGCTTATGTGAGCTTACAGCGCACGAATTACTTTTTAAAGTAATGAATAAAATACTTACAATGGATAATGCATAACAGAAGAAGGTTGAACAACCGAAGCGAGTTTTATAGCTAGGTTTTGCAAGGAATCTTGCAGGGCTTAACTATAAAGCTCGCTTTTTTATTGCTGATTTATTTACAGCTTAAACTTCACAAAACTTCAATAGAAATAATGCCAACAGGCTCAAGAGGAGCATCAGATCGATCGGTTGCCACCGACTCGAGCTTATCTACAACAGCCTTGGATTCATCGTCAGCGACTTCGCCGAAAATTGTATGATGACCGTCAAGCCATGGAGTTGGAACGGTTGTGATGAAGAACTGCGAGCCGTTAGTGCCATGCAAACGACCGTCACGACCACGACGCTTTCCAGCATTTGCCATAGCGAGCAAATAAGGCTTGTTGAACTTCAAGGATGCGTCAATTTCATCGTCAAACTCGTAGCCAGGACCGCCAGTTCCGTTACCAAGTGGGCATCCACCCTGAATCATAAATTCCTTAATAATGCGGTGGAAAGTTAAACCATCGTAAAATGGCTCATGCGAAGGTTCTCCACTGAATGGGTCAAGCCACTCGCGCTCACCGGTAGCTAAGCCAACGAAATTTTTGACGGTTTCAGGCGCTTTGGTATCAAACAGGTTGATTTTAATATCGCCTTCAGAAGTATGCATAATAACTGTAGTCATGTGGTAATTCTCCCATATTTTCGTGACTGTTTCAATTCGTGTTAAATAAAAATATTCGCATACGAAAATGCCCCACTTCGCGGAGTGAAGAAAGATGCGAAGTGAGGCAAGTATTTATTTATTTATTGTCTAGCAAAGCGTAAAGCCTTACAGGTTTTACCGACTTTGCAGCCTCTCGCCTAGTTGTTGCTGTGACGAGAAACACCGCGACGTTTGCTCACGAAGAAGGCAGCACCAGCCGCAGCAACCGTAGCAAGCAAGCCAAACACAGACACGTTGCTACCAGTCTTACTCAGCTTAGAAACACCACTCTTCAACACCTGAGCACGCACAGAAGCACGAACCTCAGCCGCATGAGCCTTAGCAGACGCCAAAGCCTTACGAGCAGCAGAAAGCTTCTGAGCCGCAGCATCAACCTGAGCCTGAGTTGCATTAGGATCAGCCGCAACCTTCTTAGCCTCAGCCAAAGCAGCATCCAAAGCCGCCTGAGCCTTAGAAACTTGAGCATCAGCCTGCTTCACAGCCGGCGAATTTTCAACCGCAGCATTCACAGCAGCAGAATTTGCAGCATTAGAAGCAGAATTGGCGTTTGCGTTTGCAGCGTTACCAGAGTTTGCGTTACCAGCATTACCGGCGTTACCGTTTCCAGCATTGCCAGGCTGAGAATCAGCTTCAGCACTATCAATCTGAACGTTCAACTCGCCCTTATCCACAGTAGTAGGCGCATTATCATTCACACCAAAACCAGAATCCTCATGACCACCAGGAACAGGAGTTGGAAGCGGGCTTGGAGTTGGCTTCAAATCATTCTCAGCCTTCTTCAAATCCTCAACAGCCTGATTCACCTGATCCTGAGTTGCATTTGGATCATTGTTCACTTCGTTAGCATGATCCAAAGCATGATCATAAGCCTGCTTCTTATCCGAAGGAGCATTATTGTACTCATCCGAATTATGAACATCGCTACCATTGTCAATGCCCTGCTGCAAGTGAGACTTATCAACAGAAGGCGTTGGAGTTGGGGTTGGAGTTGGCTCGATTGGTTTCTTGCCTTTAAGAGCCTCTTCAGCTGCCTTAAGCTTTGCAAGAACTTCATCAACAAGCTTCTGCTTTTCAGCTTGAGTCTTAGTTGTTACATCTTCCTCGCCTTGAGCAGCCTTCTTCTTACCAGTTAGCTTATCGATAAGATCCTTAGCCTCTTGAAGAGCCTTATTATAGTTATTCTGATTTTCTTGAGAATCATACTTATATGCATCGGAAGAAGTAGTTGCAGATTCTTTATCAATCTCAGTCTGCAACTTGGTTGTGTCAACACCATCCAAAGCAAGGCGAGCCTTAACAAGCTTGTCAAGAGCTTCGTCAACCTTCTTCTGCTCAGCCGCTTCCCTATCAGCAGTAGAAATATCAAGATCTTTCTTCGTTGCGTTCGTCAAAGCCTGCTCAGCAGCAGTCAAAGCCGCGTCAAACGCATCCTTCTTAGCCTTAGAAGACGTGTTGTAAACAGCATTGCCCGGGGTCTTAGGTTCAGTTTCGCTTGGCTTGAACTTCTTATCAGATTCAATCTCCTTGCTTAGAGCATCAGTCTTTAGACCAGCACTCTGAGCCTTAGGATCGATAGCGCGCATTGCCTTAAGAAGGTCGTCATACAAAGTATTGACTTCGTCAGCACCCTTAGCATCGCCCTTATCAGGTGTGGTCAGAGTTGTTGCATCTTTAAGATAATTATCGAAATCATCCTTCTGCTTCTTTTCAGCAGGCTTTGTAGAGTCAAGCTTAGAATACTTGCCGTCTGCTTCTTTCTGGAACGCTTCAGCTTTCTTCTCCAACTCTCCAAGACGAGCCATAGCATTATCGGTGTTTGCAGCGTTGGCAAGCGCATCGTCAATGTCGTCAGAAGTTGTTCCGTCAGCGTTCTTGTGATCAGAAGCATCAGTATCTTCAATAATCCTCTTGAAAGCTTCCTTCTGAGCATTGTTCAAATGCTCGAAGTTGTCAATAGCTTTAAGAGCAGCTTCGATTTTCTTGTGCTTCTTAGCCTGATTGACTATTGCTTCAGGATCACCCTTATGAGTAGACTGATCAATCTGTTCCTTATACTTGTCTTTTTCTTCTTTAGACAAACCAGGAATCTTATCAATCTCGCCCTTAGCGTCATTCTTCTCTTTCTCGAAAGCTTTAGCATCAGGATCGTTGGTATTCTGCTTCTTGTTTTCCTTCTGAGCATTGTTAACTGCATCATTGACCTTACCATCAGCGTCCTTGAACTTAGTTTCAACATTGGTAAGCTGAGTCAACATTTCAGAAGGCTTGGTAGCTTTCTTTACAGACTCCTTAGCGGTTGTTATAGCAGACTTTGCAGTCGCTATATCAGTAGTAGCTTTGGTCTTATCTTCAGCTTTGATTGTTGTGTTATCGTTAAGAACCTTTTCAGCAGCTTCAAGCTTATTCTCAAACTCAGCAATCTTAGCGTTAGCAGCCTGCCTTGCAGCTTGCTCGTTAATGCCGTTTTGGCGCTTTGCCTCGTCAAGAGCCTTGTTGATGCTGTCAGCAGTAGCATTAGCATCATTCAACGCAGTTTCCAAAGAAGTGAGAGCACTATCCTTCTTACTTGGATCAGCGCCGATTAACTCCTTAAGAGCCTTATCGTCGTTACTATCAGACTTGCCGTGGCTTAAGAATGGAAGCGCACCTTCCTTCAAAGCACCTCGAGCGTCGTTAATCGCCTTGGCCTTTTCGAGAATCTTCTTAACATCCTCGGAAGTTTTAGCCTTATCAATTTCACCTGATAGCTTATTCTTATCGCTAGAATCACCATCAGTAGTCAGATTGCTCAGAGAATTGAGAGCTTCATTGGCTTTAGTTTTATCTTCAGCAAGCTTATTTTGCTGTTCTTTTTCGCGCTTCTCATTCTCGCGCTTCTCCTTCTCCTTCTTTTCCTTTTCCTTTAACTGATCAGGAGTGACGTTATTATTGCCAGCCTGCTCGTTGGCCTTCTTTAGAATCTCCTGGATTTTATCTTTGGTATCAGCCTTATCAATCTGATTCTTGAAATCTTCCTTCTGCTTATCAGTAAGCTTAGGATTACGATTAATAAGCTCCTTCGCCTGCTTCTTGAGCTTATCGAGGTCGTTACCAGCTGGGGTATCTTGCTTATTCTTGAAGGTGACGTTAACAGTAAATGTAGTGTTATCATTGCATGTAACAGTTAACGTACTTCCAGTACCCTTTGAGATGGTAGTGATTCCAACAGGATTATTATTAGCATCATATGGCTCCATGTCAGCAGTACCAGGCTTTGGCTTAAGAGCAGAAGTCATTGAGTATGTGGTATTGCTTACTTCACCAGCACCTGTGTAGTTGGCATCAAGGAATGCTTTAATAGCCTTCTTGAAGTCATCATCAGTAATCTTATTCTTATCAGCAACTTCAATCTCCGGAATTGGATTATACTTGCGCTCAATATGCTTTGCGTTAATGAGATTCTTAATAAACTTGTAAAGATCACTAGTACTCTTGTTATCAAGAGAATTTGGAAGATCACTAATTTTGTCATTAATGCCAGCTTTAGTTAAGTCTTTCTGATCTAGTCTATTATCACGACTATTCCAAAGTTCTTTAGCTTTTGCTAGCAGTCTATCTCGTTCAGGATTAACATACAACTTACTGACAGGTACATCAATGTAATGTTCATTCGCTACATTATTCTCCATGCCTTTAACAGCTAAGGAGCCATCATCGTTAATTTTAATAGACACTACACCAGTTCCATTATGACCGTCAGCAACCTGCTTATATTTCCACATATAATTAGTGCCAGAAACAGGGGTATCAGAATCAGTAAGCGTGTATGAAGTTACACCACTAATTGTCTTATTGTAATTATCCTTAACGAATTGCGCTAAAGCCTTTTGTTTTTCTTCAGTAGTAGGCTTGCTAGGTATATCAGCTATTACAGGAGTTAGGTTGTAGGCATATACGCCATTATTACCTGTTCCCTTTGTTGGTTTACTATCTGTAGATTTGCGATAGAAAAGACTTATTGGATAAGACTTATCCTTATATCCATCTACAGAAAAATCTATATCACCATTAGCAAAGTTAAATTTTACGCTTTTAAGCTTAACTTCTGCACCAGTCTTAGCATCATAAGCCTTCTTACTCAACAATAAAGTTTGATAACTAGAAATAGCATCAGGTGGTATACTCGCATTCTTATTAAATAAATCAAGAGGAGTCTCTGTAGGTTTTGCAGGCACATCAACTCTAAAGGTCTTTTCTTCAGCAACAGGCGTTGAAGGTTCTGGAGCAGGTGTAGTCTTTTCCTTTTCCTTAAGGAACTGCCAAGAAGCAATTTCTGTCGTAGAACCATCTGCCCACTTGATTGTGGCATTGCCGGTCCTTTTATCAATTGTTAAGTAGCCAGCAGAGTCCTTAGTCTTCGCATTCGTGTAGACATCCAAGCCACTATTGGCATCGTCGAATGCTTTCTTAATGGCAGTTACCTCAGCATCACTAATATTCGTGAGGTTATCAACCGTAATCACATCCGGCACAGAATAAGGCGCCCAATCGGCGATTGTTGCACCCTGATACACCAAAGAGCTATAAGGAACTGTGATTGTAGAGCCATCAGTATAAGTAATAGTAAGAGTTTGTTTATCGTTATCAAACTTATAGGCTTCAGAATCATTAGTCTTAACTTTATTAAGGAAGTCTTTGTCCTTATTAGCAGTCTTAAAGCCGTCAATAATCGCCTTCTGATCAGCATCGCTCAAACTCTTAGGATTCACAACACCAATCGGAGCCGGGTAGGTTGGTGGGTATAAATCACGATCCCTCTTCTGCTCCATAACCAACAACTTACCAGGCATGGTAAGAGTTGTATTGTCTTTGAACTTAAGAGTTGCAGTACCGTCTGCAGCAACTTCTATGCCAGCAGTTCCGTCAAGCAAATCACTGAAGTGAGGAGTTGCATCTTTATTAGCGTTATAGATTGCGTCCTTAACTTTGCCTTGTTCTTCATCAGTCAGTTGGTTAACCTTCGCAACTGGCGTACGATCTGGATACTTAACCTTCAAGCTGTCTGCAATCTTTGGAGCATGGTGAATCTGACCAGTAGCAATATGCCAATTACCAGCAAAACGGTAAACACCAGCAGCAAAACGCAATGGCTTAACATCGCGCTGCTTCCATGCTTCATCCGTCAACTCTGCAACGTAGGTCATCTCGTAATAGCGCTTACCTGCAGACTCCCAATCAACGAACATGCTTTGCATACCATTAGTGGCATCATAAAAATCTTTCCAATTGCCTGCGGTATTGCCCGTATTATCGTAACCTTTGTTATCACCGCCATCGATGCCAAGCAGCGTTTTCAAACCATTCATAGAAGCAAGCTTGTGCGGATCGGTAATATAGAAGTTGGAAATACCTTTCCAATCCTTTGAATTAGCATAATGTTTAGTAACATTTTCATCTTCTCGGTGAAGACCAGGACGAGAAGGAACAGGATTGCCGTCACCTGTGTATTTTTCAAAACGACTATAATTAATATCGTGTACGTCTGTTAAACCAGCTGGAACACCGTACCACCACATTGGACGGAATGCCCATTTATCAAAAGAATTGTCACTAGAATTAAGATTTGCAGTGTACTTTACATGTACATATTTGCCGAGAGGATCTTGGTTAGCAATATTGTCTTCTTCGGCATCTTTCATATTGCCATAGTAATGAACCTCGATCTTAATGCGATCTTTACTGTAATCTGCGTCAGACTTGTAACCGTAGTAAATATTGTTGCCGTCAGGGCTCACATAACCATCAGCATACGCAGGCGCAGGAGAAACGAATACCCCCCCCCCCGAGCACCATAGCACCTGCAAGCATAGCTGCGCACACGCTCTTAGAAAGCGGCGCATAATCGCCATTCTTAGCTAACTTACGTAAAGATGCAAAACTATTTGCGTTAATAATATTCTTCTTCATCATTTCTTTTACTCCGTTTATTCAACCGAGAGATTTTGCGTATTAAATCAAACTCGGTAAATTAGCGTTTATTCCTATGAATTAGTAGCATCATATGCCAAATCACCATGCCAACGTTTTAATATGCGTTCAGCTCAGCGAATTTTAGCAATCCGAAACTAGCACAGCTGGTATTTTACTCAAAAATTCATACATTTCAAGCATTTTTATATGTGATTTTTGCTACTTTTAGAGCAAAACTAATATTGCGTTATTTGTGCGAAAATTAGTTTACGCTTACTTAAGATACGGCTTTAACTCGTTAATAAGCAAACCGTTAGAAGCAACTACGTCATTTTCGCGTCGCCAATGAATAGGGTTTCCATCCCACTGGCAAACCTGACCCTGCGCTTCTAGCACAACCACAGCTCCAGCAGAAACGGCTGGAATATCCCACTGATGCAAATGCGGCTCAAAGTAAGCGTCGTACGTGCCGTCCGCCACTTTGCACAAGTCAAGCGAAGCCGGACCAATGCGCTTAATATCCGCAGGGCAGCCGGTTTCAACAGAAGCAACTACGTCAAGAGCGCGCTTAGATTCGCCCGGTATATAAGACATTCCGTAGCACACAACGGATCCGCGCAAAGTTGAAGTTGTGGAAGGAGTAATCTTCTCGCGCTTTTCGCCTTGCGGAGTCCTACGAATACGAATAGCACCCTGGTCCTTTGCAGCCAAATAGGTTAATCCCAATGCAGGAGCGTGTACAACGCCAAGCACTGGGCGAGCTGAGCCTTCATCGTTAAACTCAAAAAGCGAAACGGTAAGAGTCCACTCTGCCATGTCTCGGTTGAAATTAATAGCGCCATCAACGTTTCCAACGCACCAAAAACGGTCGCCCGGATTGCAATGCTCCGGCCTAGTGCGCCAAAAACCTTGGAAAGGATTTACGTACGTTAAACGGTTTTGAATAAAGCGCACGAGCTTATCGCCAAAACCGGACTCTGACTGCGTAGAATCGCCCAACGCAAGAGACGTCATATCTTGAGGGCTTAACTGATCCTGATACGCGTGCTTACCAACGTCTTCCAAAATGCGCGCAACTTCAAGCGCAACTTCTCGTAAATTCAACTTACACTCCCTACCCTTCGTGCGCGAATTTCAATGTAAATTCCTGAATCTTCTGCATTCACGCACACTTTTCTCTCAAAAACTAACTGTTATTTTACTAATCAATAGAAAGATTTACCAACACATTTATGCTCTGTGGATAAAAGCTACAGAACTTTCACAAAAAATTTAACCATTAATCTTTAATCATTGCTTCATTATTTTACATTGCTTATGTACATTACTCAACTTTTCGCTCTATAAATGCATTAATTCGCATTCAAAAAACGCAATACAGCGCTTAAATCGCGAGTAAGAATATGGTAAGGAGTAGCCTCTTGAACTGCTGGTTTTGCGCAAAAAGCCACGCCTAATCCAGCGAATTTAATCATTGAAATATCGTTCGCTCCATCCCCCACGGCCACAGTTTGCTCGCGCTCAACGCCAAGATTACTTGCCCAAGCTCGAAGCGCTTCAACTTTTGCGTTAGCGTTAACAATATTTCCTAGCACGTTGCCAGTAAGCTTGCCGTCAGCCGACTCTAAATGGTGAGCCACCCAAAAATCAATATTCAGACTCGGCAGCAATTCGTCTAAAATCTCGTGAAAACCGCCAGAAACTGCGCCAACTTTCCAACCGTGTGCATGAAGCGCGTCAATTAAAATATTCGCGCCTTTAGTTACGTGAATTTTGGGAATAATACGCTTTTTGCACTCGTCAATGTTTAGGCCGCGAAGCATACTCACGCGCAAACGCAAGGAGTCGTCGAAAGTGATTTCGCCACGCATTGCGCGCGCTGTAATCAAAGACATCTCCTTGCCGCAGCAAGCTTCCTCGCCGAGTAAATCAATAACTTCTTCCTCAATAAGCGTTGCGTCAACATCCATAACCAAAAGCCCCGGCTTGGCTAAAGTTGGCAGCAGCGAAGAAAAGTTCATGCTCATAATTTTATGCGCAGTAAGCTTTGGCCGAAAGCCTTGCTCCGCGCGCCCAATCGGCCGCTTTCATAGCTTTCTTTCCTTGCGCTTTTACTTCCAAAAGCTCAAGCGCGCCGCTTAAAGTACCAATCCAAACTTGCTTTTTGCCGGCAAGTAATTTTCCAGGATCAAGCTTCATCAAATCTTCAGCATGCGGATCGTTAGCATCTGCCGGCTTTGCGCGCAAAACATGCAAAGTAATCGGTTCTGCGTTATTCTCGTCGTCCGCATGAAGCTCGCACCACGCGCCCGGATTTGGCGTGCAAGCGCGAATTTGACGGTCAACCGCAAAAGCTGGCGCATGAAAATCAATATGAGCATTTTCAACCGTGATTTTTTGCGCAACTTCTTGAGGAGACTGATCCTGCTCAACCGGCACAATTTCGCCAGTTTCCATGCCACGAAGAGATGCTGCAAGAAGCGGCGCGCCGTCGATTGCAAGACGCGCAAGAAGATCGCCAGAATTTTCGTGAGGCTCAATTTTCGTAGTAAACTGCGCCAAAATAGGGCCACAATCCATGCCGCGCGTAATGCGAAAAACCGTGGCGCCCGTAATATCATCCCCAGCCCAAATTGCGCGCTGCACAGGAGCTGCACCTCGCCATTGCGGAAGAAGCGAAAAGTGAAGATTGTACCAGCCGAGCGGCAACGCGTCTAAAACGTTCTGTCGCAAAATCTTTCCGTATGCCACAACTGCCGCAGCTTTCGCGCCAGTTTCAGCAAGCTTATTAAGGAAGTTAGCTTCGTCTTTGCTAGGATCAATTTCAATTACTGGCAAGCCGAGCTCAAGAGCTGCCTGTTTTACTGGGCTTGGAACGAGCTTTCGGCCGCGACCGGTTGGAGCGTCCGGGCGCGTAATAACAGCGCGAACGTCAAAATGCTCGGTGTTTTTTGCCAACTCCTTAAGAGATGGAACAGCAACTTCCGGAGTGCCTGCAAACAAAATTGGTAATGCCATATTTCCTCTACTATTTTAAATCAAAGCAGTAAATTAAAGCCGTAAAATCAGCCAGCAAAAGCTTCCTTTAATTTACTAAAGAAGCCTTTTCGCTCACCCGACTGCTCATCAAGCGAATTTTGCTTAACATGCTTTACGTCACCGTCATGCAAATTAGCAAACTTACTAATAAGCGAACGCTCTTCTGCACTAAGCTTCGTTGGAATCTGAACCAAAACATGAACAATAATATTGCCGCGATCTTTAGAACGAAGCTTCGTAACTCCAAGATTTTCAAGAGTTACAGTGTCGTCGCTCTGGCATCCAGCAGGAATTTCAAGCTTTTGAGGGCCGTCAAAAGTTTCGATTTCAACATCGTGACCAAGCACAGCCCAGCTCATAGGAACAGTAATCCAGCAATGCAAATCGTCGCCGTTTCGCGTAAACTGCTTGTCGGCGCGAATGTGAATATCAACATACAAGTCGCCAGCAGGGCCGCCGCACTCGCCAACGCTACCCTGAGAAGCAAGACGCAAACGGCTTCCATCTCGAATACCTGCAGGAACGTTCACACCAACTTCGCGAAGCGCGCGCACTCGTCCGCGACCACGGCAATTTTGGCACGGATTTTTAATAATTGTGCCGTGACCTTCGCACTTGTCGCAAGGCATTGAAGAAACCATTTGACCGAGCATTGTGCGCACAACCTTCTGGCAGAAGCCAGAACCGTGGCATTGATCACACTGTTCAGGAGCAGAATTTGCGGAATCTGCAGAACCGGAACCGCTGCAATCTTGGCACACTCCAAAAGCAGTTATGCGAACACTCACATTTCCGCCAAAAATAGCCGTTTTCAAATCAATCTTAGCTTCAGCTAAAGAGTCCTCACCAGGCTGAACTCTAGAAATTGGGCCTTGAGAAGTTCCAAAAGAGCCACCGAAGAACTGGCTAAAAATATCACCCATGCCCATGTCTGCAAAACCAGCACCTGAAGCTCCGGCACTTCCAGCAGAAGGATCGTTAGGATCGACTCCCATATCTACCATTCGACGCTTTTCTGGATTAGAAAGCACGTCGTAAGCTGCGTTTACTTCCTTAAACTTTTCTTCAAACTCAGCGCCTGCAATATCCGGATGATACTTGCGGCTCATCTTACGGTAGGCTTTGCGAATTTCGTCGTCGCTAGCGTTGTGGTCGACGCCTAAAATCTTGTAGTAATCAGTCAATTAATTCCCCTTTTACCTTTTCATAAATCATTTTTACATAAGGCACAGCCAGCTATAAGCCAGCTAATTTTAAGAATTTTCGGATATAAACGAATTAAGATAGCGCGCAACAGCCTTAACAGCTGTCATAGTTGCAGCATAATCCATGTGAGTAGGGCCGATTGAGCCAATAAACGCGGAATCAGAATCTTCATTGTAGCCGTAGGCGCTTGTTACCACAGAAGCGTTAAGCAAGCCCGGAGTGTGCGTTTCCGAACCGATTGCAACGCTAACTCCACTTTCGCAATCGCTTGCTTCCTCGCTTAGCGAAGTCATAAGTCGCATAATAACAGCCTGCTCTTCAAGCGCGTCAAAAAGAGAAGCAAAATCGCCAATACTTTGCCTATGCGCAAGTTGGGAAGCTCCAGCCATATACAAGTCGTGAGTGTGTTCTCCGTCGTGCATGTCTTTTAAAGCGTTAGAAAGCTGACTAATAATTTGCAAAGCCGACGCTAAATCCTTACGATTTGCAAGCAAATAAACGCGCTTAGAAGCATCTAAAAGAGAGGCTCCAACGCAATTCTCATTAACCATATTAACTAAATGCAATAAGTCGTCTGGATTTATGTTAGAGGCTTGAATCATGTGCTGAGCTACGCCTCCAGCGTCTGTAATTACAACAACCAGAAGCATAGAAGACGATACTTGAACAATCTCAATTCTTTTTACTTTTGATTTAGATAATGCTGGAGATGCGACGAGAGCAACTTGACCGGTAATACTTGCAAGAAGACGCGCGGAACGCTGCAAAGTATCTTGCAAACTAACAGATCCGCTTAAAAAGTTTCGTATAGCGCGACGCTGAGGTTCAGAAAGCGGAATAATAGCAGCCATGCCATCAACAAAATAGCGATACCCCTTTTGGGTAGGAATGCGTCCTGCAGAAGTGTGCGGCTGAACAAGGTAGCCTTCTTCTTCCAAAGCCGACATATCGTTACGAATAGTCGCAGAACTTACCCCAAGCTGGTGATGCTTTGCAAGAGCTGCAGAACCAACAGGCTCTTGAGAACGAATATAATCCTCCACAACTGCGCGCAAAATCATCATGCGTCGTGACTGCATTACCGCTCCTTATAAATAACAAATACGTCTAAATACTATATTTTTAATATTTATATTTCTAATATTTCTAATATTTTTTAGTATTTCTAATATTCATATAATAGTCTATTTCTTAGCACTCAACAGAGCATAAAAGCAAACTATTATCAGAGCACAAAAGCAAACTCTCAACAGAACATAAAAGCAAACTTTTGACACACTTTGTAACATATTCGTCGCGCGCGAAAGATAGGATTGAAGGGCAATGAGAGGGTAAAAAGCCAGCGTAAGCTGTGCTTAAAAACCCGGATTATTGGAAGGAAAGTAGATCACATGACCGATTTCAACTGGTCTGCATTAGACGAGCGCGCCGTAAAGATGGCGAAGGTTCTCTCGGCTGATGCTGTTGAGCGAGCAGGACACGGACATCCTGGCTCCCCTGTTTCATTGGCACCAATTGCGTACACACTGTACCAGCACTTCATTAAGCACGATCCTGCTGACCCAAAGTGGGCCGGCCGCGATCGTTTTATTCTTTCTGGCGGTCACGCTTCGCTTACGCAATATGTGCAGTTGTTCTTCTCTGGTTACGGCTTGACTCTTGACGATCTCAAGTATTTCCGTGGCGGCGCTGACACGCGTACTCCAGGCCACCCAGAGTATGGCTTAACCCCAGGCATTGAAATGACCACCGGCCCACTCGGCCAGGGTCTTGCCTCTGCTGTTGGTTTCGCTTACGGCCAGCGTTTTGAGCGCGGTCTTCTTGACCCAGAAGCTCCAGCCGGCACTTCCCCATTCGATCACAAGGTATGGGTTATCTGCGGCGAAGGCGACGTTGAGGAAGGCGTTTCTTCTGAAGCTGCTTCCTTGGCTGGAAACCAGAAGCTCGGCAATTTGACCGTAATCTTCGATGCAAACCACATTCAGATTGAAGGTGACACTAAGCTCACCTTCTCTGAAGATATTCTTGCTCGTTACCGTGCATACGGTTGGTACACCGATGAAGTTAGCTTCATCCAGCCAGACGGCTCCTACAAGGAAGACGTTCAGGCTTTGGCTGCTGCTATTGAAAAGGCTCAGGAAGTTACCGACAAGCCTCACTTCATTAAGGTTAATACTTTGATTGCTTGGCCAACCCCAGGCAAGACAGACAACGAAGCTTCCCACGGCTCCAAGCTTGGCGAAGAAGCTGTGAAGGGCTTGAAGGAACTTTGCGGTTTCGACCCAGAAGTTTCGTTCCCAATCGACGAAGAAGCTTTGGCTCACGCTCGCAAGGTTGCAGAGCGCGGCTTGGCTGCTCACAAGGCTTGGGATGAAGCTCTTGCAAAGTGGGCTGCCGCTAACCCAGATAAGGCTGCTCTTTACGAGCGTCTTAAGGCTGGCAAGCTTCCAGAAGGCTTCGACAAGGCTATTGACGACTTGGTTGCTGGATTCGAAGTTGGCTCTAAGGTCGCTACCCGTAAGGCTTCCGGCGCAGTTCTTAACGCAATTGCTGCTGTTATGCCAGAACTTTGGGGCGGTTCCGCTGATTTGGGCGGCTCCAACAACACCAACATTAAGGGCGCTGACTCCTTCGGTCCATCCGAAGACGCAACCCGCACTTGGCCAAACGTTTCCGAGCACGGCCGTCAGCTTCACTTCGGTGTGCGCGAGTTCGCAATGGGTGCTATTACCAACGGTATTTTGCTTGGTTCTGACACTCGCCCATTCAACGGCACCTTCTTCCAGTTCTCCGACTACGAGCGCCCAGCAGTTCGCTTGGCTGCTTTGATGGAGATTCCAAACCTCTACGTTTGGACCCACGATTCCGTAGCTTTGGGCGAAGATGGTCCAACTCACCAGCCAATCGAACACTTGGCTGCTTTCCGCGCTATTCCTCAGCTTGAGGTTGTGCGCCCTGCAGACGAGTACGAAACTGCTGAAGCTTACCGCTACTTCTTCGAGAAGAAGAACAACTACCCAACTGCCATGATTTTGACCCGCCAAGGCGTTCCAACCCTCGCTGAGACTGCTGAAAAGGCTCGCGAAGGCGTGAAGCACGGCGCTTACGTTTTGGTTGATTGCGAAGGCACTCCAGACGTAATCATCATGGCAACCGGTTCCGAAGTTCAGTGGGCTGTTGCCGGCGCCAAGACTTTGGCTGCTGAAGGCATTAAGGCTCGCGTTCTTTCCATGCCATCCCTCGAATGGTTCGAAGAGCAGGACGAAGAGTACAAGGAAGCAATCCTTCCAAAGTCCGTCAAGGCTCGCGTTTCCATCGAAGCTGGCTTGGCATTGCCTTGGTACAAGTATCTTGGCGATTGCGGCAAGGCTGTTTCTATTGAACAGTACGGCTTGCAGGGTGACGGCGGTCAGAACATGATCGACTTGGGCATTACTGCTGAGCACGTAGTAGAAGCTGCTAAGGCTTCTATCGAAGAAGCTCGCGCCTAAGATAGCTTGGCAAAAAGCAAGTAAGCAAAATAAAGCTTGATGTATCAAAATAAAATTGGTATGTCACAAAACTAGAAGTGCTAACGAAACACTTCACAAGAGACAGCGACGGCGTGTTGATGCCGAGCTACCGTTGGTTCGACATCAACCGCTGTTTCTTGTAAAAACGCCAAAATACCGACGTGCCCCAATTGGTGGAGCACAGTGTTAAGGAGATAACATGACTGAAGCAACGCAGCGCACTAGCGATTCCGGCGTTTCTATTTGGTTGGACGATTTGTCCCGCACCCGCATTGAGTCCGGCTCTTTGCAGGATTTGATTGCTAACAAGAATGTTGTTGGCGTTACCACCAACCCATCCATCTTCCAGAAGGCTTTGAGCCAGGTTGGCCCATACGATGCACAGCTTAAGGAACTCGGCAAGGTCGACGTTGAAACCGCTATCCGCGAGTTGACCACCACCGATGTTCGTAACGCAACCGATATCTTCCGCGAGATCGCTGAAAAGACCGACTTCGTTGACGGCCGCGTCTCCATCGAAGTTGACCCACGCTTGGCTCACGATACTGCTAACACTGAGAAGCAGGCTGAAGAGCTTTGGGCAAAGGTTGATCGTCCAAACGTTATGATCAAGATTCCAGCAACTTTGGAAGGTCTTCCAGCTATCACCGCTACCCTTGCTAAGGGCATTTCCGTGAACGTAACCTTGATCTTCTCCCTCGAGCGCTACGAGCAGGTTATCGACGCCTTCATCGAAGGTATTGCTCAGGCAGATGCTAACGGCCACGACTTGAAGCACATTGGTTCCGTAGCTTCCTTCTTCGTCTCCCGCGTTGATACCGCTGTTGACAAGCTCCTCGAAGCTAACGGCTCCGATGAAGCTAAGGCTCTTGAAGGCAAGGCTGCTGTTGCTAACGCTCGCTTGGCTTACGAACTCTTCGAGAAGAAGTTCGCAGCTGACCCACGTTGGGCTGCTCTTGAAGCTAAGGGCGCTAAGAAGCAGCGTCCACTTTGGGCTTCTACCGGCACCAAGAACGCAGCTTACTCCGACTGCAAGTACGTTGACGAGTTGGTTGCTGAGCATGTTGTGAACACCATGCCAGAAAAGACTTTGAACGCTCTTGCTGATCACGGCAACGGCGCTGCTTCCGTTAAGGGCACTTACGAAGAGAGCCACGCTGTTATGAACAAGCTTGCTGAGCTTGGCATCAACATTAAGGACGTTACCGACAAGCTTGAGGCCGACGGTGTTGCCGCCTTCATCAAGTCTTGGGATTCCGTGATTGCTGACGTGCAGTCCGGCATCGATCGCGTAAACGCCTGATTTGATTAATCAGTAATAAATAAACATAAACCGCACATGTTCGTGGATTAATTCACACATGTGCGGTTTTTGTTTGCGCAGAGCTCCAAACACGAAATAATTTCCCCACGTTTGGAGGGATGCGAAGGGTTAGGCGCTCCAAATGTGAGGAAATATCCCCACATTTGGAGGGTTTAGCGTTGTGTGACGCTCCAAACGCGAGTAAAACTCCCCACAATTGGAGCGCTCAACGTACGATTACGCTCCAAACACGAGATAATTCCCCCACGTTTGGAGGGTTACCCGAACAAACCGTAAATCTGTTACTTAAGCGAGCTCCAATCAAACGGCTGCTCAACAAGATAGTACGCATTGCTGTCATCCGGAGCAGGCGCAAACGGCACAGGCTTATGCTTGCTAGTCGGCACAAACGGATTATCTGAGGTCGAATACTCGCCATCAAACGGCACAACAGTTTCTTTGTAAAGCTTAGGATCCCTACGCAAAATAAACGGACGGTTAGGATCAGGCTGCGTTTTACCTTTGCCTTTAAAATATCCGCTACTTTCCAGCTCATTAAGTTTTGCATTCACCGGAATTGCAACGAAGAAATCGGTCATTCTATAGCTCATTCCGGTCCACTTCTTATGATTGTGTAAATCCATAAATAGAGACAGAACATCGCCATCGTAATTCTTCAGATGACCAGCTTCACACACTTTTTGATCTAAAATAGGCAACAAATACAAATCATCACCGCAATAAGGTACACCAAGCGACTGATAAAATTCAATAGCGCCAGTATCTCCAGCTATAAGATGATTATGCATAAGATCCTTCATATGCGGATCAAGCTTTTCTCCACTAGTAACTGACGCAGAAGAAATAACGTCTAGAATCATTTGCATTAAATTATCTGTTGACATTTCAAGCGTATTTGGAGTGTAGCTACGTAATATTCGGTCAAATGACGAACTAAAATCATCACCCGGATACCCGTTTATAGTATAGATACGTGTTTCCTTCTGATATTCGTTAGGAGTATAAATAGTTGTTGCTCCCAAATTTATGCAGTCACCGGATTTAGTGCACCAAGTTCCAAGCAAAGGCTCCATAAATGCTATAAATTGTACTTTTGTATTGCCTTTTTTATACTCTAAAGACTTACCTTTCATATCCGTTGCAATAGCAGTTCTTGCGCCAGACGCGTCAACGCCATAGAGAAGATCAATATGACCTCCAGTAAATTGCGATCCAAGCGAAGGATAAGTTCCCATAATTTTGCCTATCATTTTTTTAGACGCAAAATGAGGCTTTAAGGTAATATCGTTAAAACCAAGAGAGTTGAGCTTTTCCTTGGCTTTATCTTTATCCATGCCGAATATATTTACAGGAATACCCTTATTTTTGCTTGCGACAGCAAGATTAATAACGCCCTTATTACCATTTATAACGGAATAGCCTGGCATAGGCTCGGAGCCAATCACTTCCCCAGTCGGCTTATTATCAACAACAACATTGTGGACCTTTACTTCCACACCCATATTTTTAAGAATCTTAGTAACTGAACCAACTTTTTTGCCAACTATGCCTTTAGATGGCACGCCCGGGCCTTTGGACTGAACAATCGTAACAGGATTAAATTTAAGCACTGAATTTCCAGGATTCGTACCGTCAAGTCTTAAGAAACTTCCGCGCTTACGCTTGTTAAATTCGCCTTTAATTCTTACGCTTAAGCCCTGCTTTTCGAGCTTTTTAGTCATTTTTGTAATGCTTGTGCGCGCAAATTCAGAAGCATTCGGCAGCTTAACTTTGTTAAGCTCGAAATAGAGAAGTGTGCCAAGAGCAGCAGCAATAACTATTGAAACAGCAACAACAACTGCGATTATTACCCTCGTTTTATCTACTTTGTGCACTTCGCGATTTTCGTGATTTTCGCTATTTTTGCGATTTTCATTTTGCGGAAGATTGTGCGAAGGATCTTGCGAAGAATCGTACGGAAGCTGCTGGTCTTCCGGTTGATTGCCAAACTGAGACTGCGAATCTGCAGGCTGGTTGATTACCGAAGTCTGCTGGTACTCAGGTTGGTTGATTACTGTAGCCTGCTGCTCTTCCGGTTGATTGACAAACTGAGACTGCGAATCTGCAGGCTGACTATTTACTGGAGCGCCACAATTTTCGCAAAATGACCAATTATCTTCAAGAGCGCTACCACACTGTATACAAAACGCCATAACACACCTTCTTTGCCGGCACCTTCTTTATTGGCGCCTCATATGCTCTCTTTACAAAGACCAATATACTCCAACCGCCAAAAAATGATGCGAGCCCCGCAACAGCGTTACTAACTCAGTCAACCAACTGAGAAAATAACAGTAATAAGCAAAACACCGTTAAAAACTCAGTCAAGTATCTGAGAAAATAACGGTAACGCTAGAAAACAAATGCAAAGGAAATTTACTGCAAATGCTCAACAGCAGCTCTCAAGCAGGTCGTCAGCGCACACAAAACACAACTAAATTCCCAATAAATTACCACACTAACCTGCCCTGCCTTCGTCTTTACCGACGAAGGCAGACCTCGCTTGCGTTGAAAGCACACCGCGCTTTCAACCCTAAGCAAGCTCGGCGCTCCGAATTGCTTTCGCGCGCGCTGTGCTGCGCTCAAGCAGGTCGTCGCGCTCACAGAAACTCAGCCATCACAATCGGCAAACATTCAATCGCACCAACGCGCTGATAGTCTTTAGTGTAAATCAGCAGCTCGCGCGCAATACGCGAAGAAAACTTGCGCGAGAAAACATCAAGCGAAGCATGAGTTTTATAGCCAGAACTTTTCACTTCAATCGGCACAATTTTATTATTCTCCGCAATCAAAAAGTCAATTTCGTAATTGCTCCTGCCACGCTTTTCCGCACTAATCGCACCATCACTACTTGTGCCATCACCACTTGCGCAATCACCTTCATCAACCAAATCCTCCGCAAAAGTGTGATAATACAACTCGTGCCCATGCGCACTCAAGATTTGTGCAACCATATTCTCATAAACGTACCCAAGATTCGCTTGCAACTTACCGCTCAACAATCGCGCGTAAATATCATTGCTCGTAAACGACTTATCCTTAAAAGCCAGCGTAACAAACAATCCAGTATCCGCAAGAAAAAGCTTAAATTTAGTCAAATCCTTATATTGAGCCATTCCTGCAGAAGGGTCAGAAGTATGATTCGCAATGAGAACGGTTCCGGAATCCTTTAGCTGTGCGAGTTGCTCAAGAATATCATCCGCACCTTTCCCAGCAAGAACACTAGAAACGTGGTATCGCGACGTGTTAGACATAAGTTGCGCAGGAATAGCGTCGAAAATCGCGGAAATTTTACCAGTTGCGTCAATCTTCCTAAAATCATCCTCATACAGTGAAAGAATGTTGCGTTTCACTTGATCCACAGCACTAGAATCGTTAGTTTCAATATAACTTTCTACAGCTTGCGGCATTCCGCCAACCAGCATATAAAGACGAAAATCTCTCAGAATCTTCCTGTATGCAGCCTGACCGATTGGCTTTTTAGAATCATATAGTTTACGCAGAAGCGGAATCGTAACTTCATCACCAAGCGCTCGAGTGAACTCCTCATAATCCATCGGATACATTTTCAGCTTGTGTTCTTCGCTCGGAATAAGAATATCCTTAACATTTTTATGAATCGAAATTAGCGAACCTGTTTCTATATAGTCATATCTGCCGTCGCTCACTAAAGCTTTTATGGCTTGACGCGCTTTGGGGCAAAGCTGTACTTCGTCGAAGACAATGCAAGATTTTCGCTCTTTTAAGCTTGTTTTGTACGCTAGTTGCAGCTGCAAGAAAATATAGTTTACGTCCGAAAGATCGTCGAAGAGTTCCTTTACTTCTTTCGATGCGGTGTAAAAGTCAACAATAATGTAGCTTTCGTATTCATTTTGGACGAATTCTTTTACGATTGTCGATTTTCCTACGCGACGCGGACCTTCGATAAGCAGCGCTGTTTTACCGTTGGACTCGCACTTCCAGGCTAGCATTTCAGAGTATATTTTGCGTGGGAATTTGAGGGTTGATTTGCTACGCGACTCGCTACGTGCTGCATCTAACGATTGTCGCATGAGATTACGATGAGTTTTAGATGACGTATTACCTTCGTAAACCATTGCAATTCCGCCTTTCTTCCCAAAATCGACAATTTTATTTTAGCAGATTACCCCAAAATCGACAATTTTTATTACCGTAATTTACCCCAAAATCGACAATTTTATTTCGCAAATTTACCCCAAAATCAGCATTTTACTACTCTAATATGCAATAAGCACAGGTACATATGCGCTGTACCTTCAAAAGTTACTAACGCAGAAAGCATACTGCACTAGTAACGATAATAAGCACAACACCGTTAAAAACTCAGTCAACCAACTGAGAAAATAACAGTAATAAGCAAAACACCGTTAAAAACTCAGTCAACCAACTGAGAAAATAACGGTGATTACCTGCCAGAAAGAGTTTGCCAGCGAGATTTGGTTAAAACGTTACGATGGCGCACGCGAGTTTCGTAAGCGAGCGCTTAGAGCGCGAGCATCATCTCGCATTTGGAGGGTTGCGGAGGGTTAGACGCTCCAAACGCGAGGAAATTTCCTCACAATTGGAGCGCTCGACGTATGACTCCGCCCAACTGCGCCAATGTCGAAAAACGACAACACCGCGCGTTCTAAAAGCACTCGTTATCAACCAACGCGCATAATCCGCGGCACACCAGCCTCAACAAGCTTCCGCTCAAGATTCTTAACGCCAACAACATCCGAAAAATTAAAACGCACTACAACTTAGCAATGCTTAACTAATTCTTTCGAGAGCTACCATATTGAATCATATTGTTAACGCTATCCTTGCTAATCAAAAGTATAACTCGACAATATTTAGATGCGTCGATGTTGGAATTAATGTTTGCAAACGTACCTGGATTATATATCCCACCGCACTTATCGGAATAGCTATATCTCATTAATACTCCGTAGTTGTCATGGAAATAATAACCTAAGCGTTCTCTCTTGCTATCATAATAGATTTTAAATGCTTTTAATTCATCCTTTAAAAGATCATCATTCGGAGCAATAGAATCAGATAAACACTTTGCCCGTTTATAAAAATCATCAAAAGACGAGAAATTATTCTTTATATAAATATCTTCTTTATTATATAAAGGCTCCTTAGCAAGCTTAGTTATACCACAATTATTAGCAACTAACTTAATATTATTATTAACTACATCGCTTTTAACGCTATTACTATTACCACCTGAGCTACAACTGCACAAACACATTACAGCAGCAGCCATTGTAACAGATGCAACTATTCTCTTAAACATGCTAAAACAACTCCTTTTACAACAAATAAAAATCAACTACTAGTTATATAAGTAACCGCCCTTACTAAAAGAGTACTTATTAAAAGCGTCAACACTGAAAGCATCAAAGTAAATTCCTGTACCGCGGATATGTAGCATTATTACATATGAACGTCCAACATAATTAATAAACGAGAGGTTATTTTCTTTAAAGCAGTCATTAATATTATCAGGATTACACTTGCTAAATGTTCTCTCAACCTTAGAAGCTAATTCTAAAGCTTTAGAATCATCATGATTTAATCCTCGAATAATACATGGAACATCTTTAGTCAAAAAATGTAAAACATAACTACTAATTTCTCTAAAAAACACAGGCGTAGGCTCGTCACTATGCTCAAGATCTGCCGGGTAGAATTCAGATAAATCTCCATTATCAACGACATTAGTTTCGGAGATATTGCATGCAATAGCTGCCTCTCTAATAGTTACATTTTTAGAATGGTTAGTGCCATTGTTAACAGAACCCATAGCAGTTCCACCAGTTTGAACAGGCTCACCACATGCGCTCAAACCACACATGCAACTAAGCACCATAACCAAACAACACGAAACAAGCTTATAATTACGTTTCACTTCACACTCCTTAGTACCACATTGCAATATTTCAAAATATTTCGCAATATTCATTTCTTTCGATTCAACTGATCAAGATTGAACTTGTTTAAATCTTCTTTCGTCATAATGAAAATAGAATTAGAACAACTTCCCTTATAGGGATTTTTACCACAATTTATTAAAGGCAATGACCAGCGGTATAGCATATGATGTTTAGGATTAGCATTGTATTGTGCAATTGCAACAACATCCGAGTTTAAATATCTAAAAGAATTTTCAGTATCATCTGAACCAAGCATACTAATATTATCTTGATTTGCGGTAGAAATATTAGATTTTAGCAAGCACAACTTAGTTTTATTAAAATCATTAAACGTTTTAAAACCATTAATAATTGCCATGTCATATTTAGAATATACAGGATCCTTTATGACTTTTAATCCACATTCTGCAGCTAACGACTTAATAGAATCTCCCGACGGACTCGAAGAATTTATTTTATCATTATTCTCACCGCAACCAGATAAACCTGTTAAGGCTATTGATAAAGATGCTACAAAATATATAAATTTTTTTGCTCTACTCATAACTACTAACAACTCCATTATCTACACATATAAAAATCTAATAATCAATGTCTGATGCCGATATTATGAAATACGAACTAACTCAATAATGTTCTTTTGACATTAAACAAATAATTAACCATAAAATACTTATTTAAATTTTTCTATGTTTATTTGACGGTATGTAGGATATATATAATATGTGCTACAAAGATATGGTGGCATATAATTGTCATAGTCTTCAGTATCAGCAGAGAAAAAAGAACTAATATCTGAAGATGCTATCTTATCACTGAATTTCTCTGCAATCGAATCTCTAGGATTGGCATTTTTTATAGCACAAGCATAATCTCTCTTAAAGGTTTCTCTTTCGCTAGAGCCATCTTGATCTTCACTTATAGTAAGTATGTCAGGTGCAGAATTTGGACTATGAGAGTGCCAAGACTCAAGACGCCAAGACTTGAAATTGCATTTTTTAGCTATATCTTTAAGAGATACATTTTCTGACAAATTCTTACTACTGGAGTCATCGGAAACGGAAAAACCGCTTGTAGAATTAGCATTGTTATTAGTTTGAACATACTTACCGCACGCGCTCAAGCTACACATGCAACTAAGCACCAAAACTAAACAACCAGAAACAAGACTATACTTACGTTTCACCTTCACACTCCTTATCACTACTTAGCGCTAGTTTGCGCAACTTCGCACTACTTAACGCTACCTTGCATCACTTAGCTATATTCGCCATATTTCGCAATATTTCTCAGCATTTCGCAATATTTAAAAACATAGCAAAAGCAAAATTTTCTCTCAACACTTACAAATATACTCCAACCACACAAAAACGCTACTAGCCACAAAACAGCGTTGCTAACGCAGAATGACTACTGCACGACGGTCTCCGAACAGGCAAAATGAGACCATAACGCAGTACGCCATCTGCGCCAATGTCGAAAAACGACAACAACCGCGCGCGCTAAAAGCTCTCGATATCAACCAACGCTCATAATCCGCGGAACACCAGCCTCAACAAGCTTCCGCTCAAGATTCTTAACACCAACAACATCCGCAAAATTGAAGCGCACAATCTTACTCACGCCGCACTCCCTAAAAAGCACCGACTCACGCTCCGCCTGCCTATCAATATTGCGATTAATAGCGGCCTGATTGTAGGAATTACGCAATATTTGAGTATCAGACGAAGAATTAAAGTTGATATTTGCATGCGTTGAATTAGTCGAATCAACAAAATACTTGTCATACCCATCAAGCTCGCCAACAATCAGGCCACCGCCCGAAACCCGCCACAAAAAATCACACCTATACTTAACCCTAGAATTCGGCACAACAAACTCATGCTGCAACTCAGGCACCATAAACCCAAGATCAATCATTGTGCCTCGCGTGAAAGACTCACCGCCATTCTCGCTTAAACCATTCTTAAAAAGGCAAAGGCGGCGCAGCATAAGAAGCGAATATTCTTTACTCCCATATTTTCCGAACCCGCCGACAGCAAATGCATTCGCAAACGACTCCGCAGAATTAGCAGTAACTACACTCTTCTCACGAGTACGCAAATCTTCATATTCTTCATTGAATGAATCGTACTCATCATAAACGTCTTCCACGTATTGAAGCTCATTAACGCAACCATTTCTACGTCCGCCAGCAGAAGTCCCGTATCTTCTTCCGCAAGTCTCAAGAACCTTGTTAAAGTTCACGTTATCACGCGCAGCAGAATCAAAAATCGGCAGCGCTGTCCTAAAATTCACAGTATTCGCAACATCAAAAAGCATCGTGCTCTTGTCAACAATATGACTTCTAATCTCGTAACTTACTCTGTCGCTTGAATGCGGAAGCGTAATAAGCTGCCCATCATACTTGCGACTCGGCTGCACAATACGCACGTCGTCACTTGTACCATCCAGCTCTTTGCATGTTCGCATAATCCTATGCAAATACGGATTATCGTTAGCAGACTTGTGCACAGAACTACGGATATAAATCTTCGTTGAACTTACAGAAGGACTGAAGTTGCACTGAATATTATCACTACCATCTTCTACATCATCATAATTTTCCACAATATCATAGCCAAGTAACGCAGCAGCAGTAAGACCAGTGAACTTCCATTCTGGATAAATCTCCATTAAAGAAATAGCTATGTGACGCATTTTTTCAGACGGATATAGCTTCTGCCAGTACTCAGTTCGCGCGCAAAGATTACGGAAAGTGCGCACAAAAGTGCCTTTCTTCACGCATCTATACGCATACTGCTTTTGTGCACTAGTAATTGGTCGTATACATTGATGATTACTTTCTGCATTTTCGATCATGCGTATTATTTCGTTACTGGTATTGCTCATACAATTTATTATTCAAAGATACAATATTTGCGCAATAAATTTTGAGCGTTGTGGATAAAAGGTATTACAGGAAGATAGTGAGCGTTACTAACTCAGTCAACAAACTGAGAAAATAACAGTAATAGGCACAACACTGTTAAAAACTCAGTCAACATACTGAGAAAATAACGGTAATAAGCAAAACACCGTTAAAAACTCAGCTAACATACTGAGAAAATAACGGTGATTACCTGCCAGAAAGAGTTTGCCAGCGAGATTTGGTTAAAACGTTACGATGGCGCACGCGAGTTTCGTAAGCGAGCGCTTAGAGCGCGAGCATCATCTCGCATTTGGAGGGTTGCGGAGGATTAGGCGCTACAAACGCGACATAATTTCCCCACGTTTGGAGGGTTGCAGAGGGTTAGGCGCTCCAAACGCGAACGAAACTCTCCACGTTTGGAGCGCTCGACGTATGACTCCGCCCAACTGCACTAGTAACGAAAGGTGTGTTATTCGCAATCTATTAAGAGGTTTGAATTAAGCCAGCTGGCAACGCCGTCATCGTTGTTGGAAGCGCAAACTTCGTCCGCAATCTCAAGCAAACGCTGATTACTATTCGCAACCGCAACACCGTATCCTCCGGCGCGAAACATATCGATATCAATAATATCGTCGCCAAAAACAACTGTGCGGCTCGTCTTTACGCCCAAACGATCGCAAATAACGTTCAGCGCGTGTCCTTTGTTTGCAAGAGGATTCGTGAGCATCCACAACACATCTTCGCTAATATGCAATGAAAAATCGCTCGGAAGAATACGCTGAAGCTGCTCCTTCTCACTCTCTCGAGGAACAATAATAATCTTGTCTGCAATGCCACTTGGAACATTAGAAAAATCGGTAATAATAAAATCCTGCTCGTTCCAAAGCATACGAACATCAAAATTAGTGTAACGAACGTCGTTCATCACAATACCAAGACGGAGCGTAGGGATGTCACTCAGCAAACGCAAGCAAACATCACTAGCAAGCTTAGAATCAAAGCCAAAACGCGTAAGAGTATCAATACTTCGCTGCGAAGTAAGATCACTAATAGTACTATGCGCGCAATCAAAATCAATAAGAGCACCATTAAGATATGCGCAAACTTGAGCTTGCAAATCGTGGATAAAATCAAAAGCACTACCAACAGGGCGAGCCGTAATAATTGCAAGCGGAATCCCAGATTCATGCAAACGCTCAGCAGCGCTAACAGTTTCTTGGCTTAAATATCTGCCTTCAAAAGTTTGTGAATCATGAAGCATAGTGCCATCAAGATCGGCAATAATGAGCGATGGAGAAAAACGAAGCATACGTACCTCAATGTTTAATGCGCGCACAATCAACACAATGCGTTTTAATAAAATAAAAGCGCGCAATCTTTCGACTACGCGCTTAAAAGAATACTTAAATTAGTGAGAACTTAGTCATTAAGTTCAAAATAACAATTACCGCAACCCAAATCAGTGCAATAATCACTGTCCAACGGTTCAAATTCTTTTCTGCAACACCAGAACTACCGGCGTTCTTCGTTAAACCGCCGCCGAACATGTCGGAAAGGCCGCCGCCCTTGCCCTTGTGCATCAAAATTAACAGAGTGAGCAAAATGCTAGTAAGCACAAGCAATACCTGCAAAACGATTTTCAGAGCGGACACAAGTAACCTCCTGTCTTAGAGTACCCGACTAATCTTAATAAGAACCGTTGACCTATAGACGCGATTGTGCTGCGGTGAGTCGCACAATATTCGACAACTCCTCTGCATCCAAAGAAGCTCCGCCAACCAAAAAGCCATCAACATCAGGCTCAGCAATAAGACTTGCAGCGTTGGAAGAAGTCACAGATCCGCCGTAAAGAATACGAACAGTATCTGCCACGTCACTTCCAAAAGTCGCGCGCAAATCTTCGCGAATAGCAGACGCCGCTTCCTGAGCCGACTGAGCAGTAGCAACCATGCCTGTTCCAATTGCCCAAACAGGTTCATAAGCAATAATCAAGCGCTTAGCCTGCTTTGCGTCCAAATCGCGAGTTACGTCATGAACCTGACCAACAGCAAAATCAAGCTCAATCCCCTGCTTGCGTTCCTCAAAACTTTCACCAACGCACAAAATCGGAGTCATTCCAGCCGCAAGAACCGCACGCACCTGGTCTACAATATTCGCATCGTCTTCCGGATGATACTTTCGACGCTCAGAATGTCCAACAATAACCATTGAGCATCCAAGACTTGCAAGCATATCTGCAGAAACATCGCCTGTAAAAGCGCCTTGAGCAGTAACGGAAACTGCTTGCGCTCCGTACAATATTGGTAGACGATCAGACTCAACAAGAACCTGAACGCTTCGTATAGAAGTAAAAGAAGGCATAAGAGCCACTTCGCAATCGCGGCAGTCGTAGTGCGCGTCACGCAAGAGCCACGCAAATTTTTGTATAAAATGCGTTGCTTCGCGGTGATTGAAATTCATTTTCCAATTACCTGCGACTAGCGGCTTTCTTTTAACAACCATAATCACCCTTAAAAGTTGAGGATTGAAGATTAATAGTATTACGCAAGATTTTACGCAAGATTTTACGCGAATTAGTATTATGCCGACTCCGATTTACAAAAGATTCATAAAATCGAAAGCCGGCATAATCTAAAATATTTAGTTTACTTATGACTTGCGTAAAATTTATTTACGACTTGCGTAAAGCTTATTTACTCAAGCACGCTCAAGCCTGGAAGAGTCTTACCTTCCAAGAACTCGAGGGAAGCGCCGCCACCAGTGGAGATGTGCGAGAAGCCATCTTCCGCAAATCCAAGGTTGCGCACTGCGGAAGCGGAATCGCCGCCGCCAACAATGGTGAAAGTGCCGTTCTTAGTTGCGTCAACCAAGCCCTGAGCTACAGCGCGAGTGCCTGCTGCAAACTCTGGAACTTCGAACACGCCCATTGGGCCGTTCCACACAACAGTCTTGGAATCGACAATCTTGTCGTGGAAAAGCTTCTGAGAGTCAGGGCCAATATCCAAGCCCATCTTGTCTGCTGGAATAGCGTCAGCTGGAACAACTTCTGGAGCAACAGGAGTATCTCCTGCTGGGAAGCCAGCGTTCACAACAATATCGGTTGGAAGCACAAGCTCAACGCCGTTCTTCTTAGCGGTTTCAATGTAGCCCTTAACTTTTTCAAGCTGATCTTCCTCAAGCAAGGAAGTACCAACTTCGTGGCCCAAAGCCTTGAGGAAGGTGAAGACCATGCCGCCACCAATAACAAGACGATCAGCCTTAGAGAGTAAGTTTTCAATAACGCCGAGCTTGTCGGAAACCTTGGAGCCGCCGAGAACAACGGTCAAAGGACGCTCTGGATTTTCGGTTGCGCGAGAAAGTGCCTTCACTTCCTTTTCAACAAGCAAACCTGCAACTGCTGGAAGATCGGCAGCAACATCGTAGTTAGAGCCCTGAGCGCGGTGAACAACACCGAAGCCGTCGGAAACGAATGCTTCACCAAGAGACGCAATCTTCTTAGCGTAATCTGCGCGCTCGGAAGCATCCTTGCTGGTTTCTTCTGCGTTAAAGCGCACGTTTTCAAGCAAAACAACGTCACCGTTGTTCATTGCAGCAACCTTAGCTTGTGCATCCTCACCGTAGGTATCTGCAGCCAAAGCAACTTTCACGCCGAGAAGCTCACCTAAACGAGCTGCAACTGGAGCCAAAGAAAGCTCTGGAACAACCTGACCCTTTGGACGACCAAGGTGAGCCATCAAAATCACCTTCGCACCCTGCTCGCGCAAAGCCTTAATTGTTGGCAAAGCAGCACGAATACGACCATCATCGGTAATCGTAGTACCCTTGAGAGGAACGTTAAAATCTGCGCGAACCAAAACGCGCTTGCCGCTCAAATCTCCCAAATCTTTCAGTGTCTTCATTGGTATCCTTTCCAGATCTATTGGCTTACCATACTGGCTTAATGCGTTCAAAAAGACTTAAAATCAGCCTAAACATTAACTCAATGCCGTGTGCAATTATACCGCAAGTCTTCAACAATCTACCGCAGCAAAAACGACAACAAACGCCGGAAAAACGATATTAAAGCTGCTGCATGCGCGACTTCTCAACCTTCGCCGAAAGCTGCAAAAGTCTACGAATTCGTCCTGCAATAGCATCCTTCGTAATTGGAGGATCAGCCAAATGACCAAGCTCTTCCAAGCTTGCGTCACTGTGCTCCAAGCGAAGCTTTCCAGCCATCAGCAGATTATCTGGAATATCGTCACCCAAAATGTCGAAGGCGTGACGAACTTTTTCGCAAGCTTCGGCAGCAGCTTTCGCACTACGACGCATATTTGCGTCGTCAAAGTTTGCAAGACGATTAGCTTTTCCGCGTGCTTCACCATCTGAGCGCTTGCCTGTCCATTCGCGAGCAGAACGCGGAGCACCAATCAGATTCAGCATGCGTTCGATTGCGTCGGAATCGCGCAATGTTACACGCTCGGAACTGCGCACTTGGCGAGCTTTAGCTGTAATACCTAAGCGAGCTGCCATAGTTTGCAAGGCGTTTGCAGCTTCGTGAGTTGGGCACACGACTTCCAAGTAGCTTGCTTTGCCAGGATCGGAAATTGCGCCGTGAGCTAGGAATGCACCACGCCATGCTGCTTTAATTTGAGCGATACTTCCGCCGATAATTTCTGGGGCCAGGCCTGCAACAATGCGCATGCGACGGTCAAGTAAACCAGATTGTAGTGCTAATGCTGCAGCACCGTGATCAACAACTACGTCGTAACGAAGAACAGTACCAGTTGGAGTCTGACGCGAAACCTGCGAAATGGTCGCCTCGCGCTGGAAGTGCGTCTTTAAGACCTCTACAAGCCACTGTGCGGAACGCTGAGAGTCAAACTGAGCGCGAATCACAGCTTGGTTATTTACTGGCCTTAAACCGCCAGCAAAGCGCATCATAGCTGCCGCTTGAGCCATAATGACCGTCGGGAGCTCATTGTTGTTGGAAACGAGTTCATTTTTGACGTCGTCAAGAAGAGCCAAGGGACAACCTCCTACTTTTGTTCTTCTTAAAATATGCGTGCTGTTGGATACTCGCATGATGCGTTTGAACACGACATGCCCGGCTTTCTGTGATACAGAATACGTTGGACATTTTATCGTTATTTGCACACGTTTGCATATACTTTTAGCACAAAATTTTTGCGTTTGTTTTATTACTTGCTTTATTACTTACTAAATTACTTACTTTATTACTTGCTTTATTACTTGCTACCTGCGCTGCAATTCGCGTGCAGATACTGTAACCTGCAAACCGTGCAATCGCAAGCGTCTTGCAAGCTCAATACTTGTAGCAACTGAGCGATGCTGGCCACCTGTGCAGCCTACTGCAATCGTAACGTAATGCTTATCTTCTTTAGCAAAACCGTCGATAGCAGTAAGCAGCGCTTTTTCGTAAGAGTCCAAAAAAGCGACCGCTGCAGGATTAGAAAGCACGTAATCGCTTACAGCCTTGTCTTTTCCGGTTAAATCACGAAGAGCCGGAACCCAGAATGGGTTAGGCAAAAATCGCATATCAACCACAAAATCAGCATCCATTGGCATACCGTACTTAAAGCCAAAGCTGAAAATGTGCACGGCCACAGTGGAAGATCCTTTGCCAAGTAGTCCTTCGTAAAGCTTGGTTGAAAGTTGATGAATACTAAGAGTTGAAGTATCGATAATAATATCCGCGCAATCTTTCAAATGGCTGAGCAACTCTCGCTCTTCTAAAATGCCGTCAATAAGTCTTCCGCCTCGCTGCAAAGGATGAGGCCTTCTAACGGACTCGTAGCGCTTAATAAGCACAGAATCTGAAGCGTCTAAGAACAAGATTCGCGTTTTTACGCCAAGCTCGTCAATATGCGCAAGAACCGCAAACAGGTCGTCGAAATATCCTCTAGAGCGCACGTCAATAACAGCAGCAAGCTTATGCACTTTTGATCCGGATGACGTCATCATATCTACAAGCGGTATGAGCAGTTTTGGAGGGAGATTATCAATAACGTACCAACCCATGTCTTCCAACGCGTTAGCCGCGTGCGAGCGCCCAGCTCCGCTCATGCCGGTGATTAGCATAACTTCAAAACCGTCTGCTAATTGCATGTTGATTGCGCCGTGAGCATTTGCGTCTAATTCTTGATTCGTGCTATTTTGCGAGCTATTTTGCGCACAATCTTGCGAGATATTTTGCGCGCTATTTTGCATATCGCTTTTCGCATCAGCTTGATTTTCGGCGCTCATAATGCCTCCTGTAATGCTTTTCGCATGCAATCAATTAAATCTTTAGGATCTTTAGAATTATCGTAATCTTCGGTCTTGTCAGAATCATTATTAGAAATATTTTCCGCGATTACTTCAGATTTTACTTCAGTTTCTTCTTTAGAATTTCTGTACTCAAACGTCATAAGCTTTACTTGCTCTAAAGCTTGATACAAAAGCATTTCTTCGCCGCCAATCCCCAATCCGTATTGCCTCCACTCGCTAAGAAGCATGCTTGGGCGAGGATCGTACACTACGTCAAGCAGTGTTCCTAGGCTTTTTACGCGCCTATTTTTGCAATATGCTTTTAGTGCTATTGCCAAGCCGTCTGCAACGTGCGCAGGAACGGTGCTTATTACAATATCTGCTTCTGCAATTGCGCGAATTGCGTCTAAAGAACTTAAAGATTGCAAAATGAGAGATTCGTCACATTTTAATATTTCTTCGCTAATTTTTGGAAACTCAATCCCTATAACCGATTCGTAATTTGCGTCGGTTTCATTGCTTTTCTTTTCACTACTTTCATTTTCACTACTTTCTAAGCACGGCTCTATGCTTCTGCTGTTTGGAGAATCCGCACAATACGCGCGCAGAAGATTATTAAAACGCTCTACACCTTTTACGCTACCGTCATTTTCAGTTCTAGCAACAACTTTAATCTGCTCAAGTTTTGAGGCTTGCGCAATTTCTATAAGTGCCGCCATTGCTGAAGATGCCGTGTTGCCGCTGCCAATAATAACAGCCTTTTTCACGCCGCTTATTCTCTCGTGCAACGCTACAATAAAAGCCATAATTATGCCACTTACGTCCGTGTTACAAAGTTCAATTTGCGAAGGCGATGCTGTTGCTGGATTGCTGGTAAAAATCGCTGTGTTTGCTACGTTAAGCGCTTTAGACCAGTAGTCGCAAGGAGTGCCGAGTTTCATCACGGTTTTTTTAAGCGGCATTGTAAGGCTTAAGCCTTTCCAAGAATCGTCAAGATTAGATATAAAATCAGATAGCTCAGCTTCGCTTACTTTTTCTTTGCTGTATTGCCAATTTGTAAGTCCTAAAGCTTTATACGCAGCGTTGTGCAATACGGGAGACAGTGAGTGCGAAATAGGATCTCCTAAAACTGCGCAATTATATATTTTTGGCATAATCACTCCTCAGTACGCTAATAAATCTTTGGGATCAACACAAAAACGCAACTCTCCTGCAGCACGCTTTGCCACGTGATTCGCCACTTCCTTGTGTAATCGGTTCACTAATTCTTGTCTTAAATAAAGCGGAACTCTTACTACAGCTTTTACACGGTCGTAAATATCGTCAAAATGCTGGTATCTGTCTGTAACAGGAGGATGCATTGGAACAACGCCTAATAATGGAGAAATTGTTGAAAAATCAGCATCTTGACTAATTTCGCACCCAAGATTTTCCTTCATTGCCCCAATATTTTCAAGCGCGCGCATAACAGCATCGCGCTCTCCCCACACACATGCTGCAGTCACAAATGGCGGCAAAATAGCCTGTTTGCGCTCCGAAAGCTCGTTTAGTGAAAGTTGCGTTGTGTCCCACAAAGTAAGCGCTCTAGCCAAAATTGGGTACGTTTCGCCAATCAAAAGCACGCTTCCACCGCGAGTTCTAGGAGCGCACAAGCTTGCAGCTTTCATCCAAGCGGTAAGTGTGTCAATTCTGGAATCGAGCCCCGAGGCATACAAGCTCACCCAGGTGTCTAGTATTGCCACAACGCCATACGAGCCGCTTTGCATGCCGTTTTGAGATTGAACGCGCGGCTCTGCGCCGGAAGTTGCCACAACAATTACAGGCTTTTTATCTATGCTATGAATAATTCCGTTTGGCTGATGCGGCGAAGAAAGCAAAATAGGCACGTTTCTAAACAGTTTTGACACTTCTTGCGCAATGCCTGCAGCACCTACGCGTATAGCACGCAAATTAGTGCTTCCGCAATTAGCACAAGACCAATTGACTGCGCTTGCACCACACCATAAGCATCGAAGGGATTTAATGCCATCGCTAATATCCAAAGGACCAGTGCAACGCCTGCAACGCGCCTGGTGAAGGCAAGAAGAGCACATTGCAGACTGAGTAGCGCCATCTTGAGCAATAGAAAGCAGCACAGGATTCCCGTCTGCAAGAGCCTCATTTATTGCTCTTACAGCGGTATGCGGTATTCTAGCTCCAATGCTTGGGTCAGCAAGTTTTGACAAAGTTTCTCGATTAAGCCAGCGAACCCACGGAACTATTTTTTCGCGCAATTCTTTGCGCACTGTTACAGGAACGCTACTTCCACTTACCTTTTTTGCAACTTGCGTATTGGAAGAATACGAATCTACTTCGCTTTGACTTAACGCGCTTCTGGAATACGACATTGCCACAAAAACGCCACCGTGCTTTTTTGCGCGAAGTCGCATAACTCCACGAGCTTGAGCGTAAGGCATCATTCCGTCCGCATACTGGTATGCAGTATCTTCAACAATAGCGAATAAAGCATCCCCCTCAACCGGAGCATACATTGCAGCGCGCGTTCCAAGCACGCAAGGAACTATTCCGGAAGCAACTGCACGCCAAGCTCTATAACGGTCAGCCGGAGCATCCGCCGCGCAAAGACGCGCAACGTCTCCATCAAAGCCGCCGGCAGAAAAACCACGGTGATTTTCACTAACACGCTTATAAGGTTTTAATCCGTAAGCCATAAGCGCGCGCATAACGTCATTTACTTCCCTAAGCGTTGGCAAAACGGCAACAGCCTGCTTTCCTTGACTTACAGCCGTTACAATCATCCAAGCTAAATCTTGAGCCATTCTTAAAGAGCCTGCAGGTGCGTCAACTACAAAAGATTTAGCATCAGATTTAGTGGTAGATTTGGCATTATTATTTTCGATTTTTTCGCCGTCAAAATCCGCGTTACTAGCTTTTTTAACTAAAGCATCATGCAAAATATCCGCATTTTCGTAAGATTCAATCATTCTAGCAAAAGTAGCGATAGAAGAATCAGCTTCATCCGCTTCATTAGATTTATAGGCTTTATTATTGCTTTCCAAAAGCTTTTTAAGATTTATGCACCAATCTTTTCTGCGATGCAAACGTATGCTATCAAAAACTTCCTCATGCTCAACTCTTGCAACTCTTTGAGGCACAGCAAGGCGAAGAATATTCGCGCTAGTTCCACCATAAGCTTTTGCGATAGCGTCAATATCTTCGCGCAAAGACTTGGAAATCAGCACGTCTGAAGGAAGCACACGCTCTAAAAATCGCAAAGCAGAAGAAGGAGTATCGCTATTAGAAGAACGAGACCAAATAACGCCTGTAAGCCTTTGCGCGCCAAAACGTACGCGCACGAAAGCTCCCGGCTGAGCCGCCTCATCTTGATCCTTGGATACTAAATAGTCAAAAGTACGACCTAAATGCGAAGCTTGAACATCTAACATTACGTGAGCAATAGCACAATCGTCTGCAGGAACGCGCGAAACAGCATTACGCTTGCGTTTAGTTTTACGCGCGAATCCGTCTAACGAAGGTTGCTCTGCCATTTTAGCTTCTACTTTTAGCTCGTACTTTTAGCTTTTTTAGATTCTAATTTAGATTCTAAATTAGATTCTACTTAAGATTCTACTTAAGATTTAGTGCGGCTAGAAGCTGATCAGTTCTATTCGTTTCTTCCCAAGGGAACTTAACATCCGTGCGACCAAAGTGGCCGTAAGCCGCGGTTTTAGCGTAAATCGGGCGAAGCAAATTAAGCTCGTCAATAATTGCAGCCGGACGCAAATCGAATACTTCACGAACAGCACGAGCAATATCCGCGCGCGTAATACCGTCAGCTTCAGTACCAAAAGTCTCAACGTTTACGCTTACAGGATCAGCAATACCAATAGCGTAAGCAACCTGCACTTCTGCCCTATGAGCAAGACCTGCAGCAACAATATTTTTAGCAACCCAACGCGCGGCATAAGCTGCGGAACGATCAACTTTACTTGGATCTTTTCCAGAAAATGCTCCGCCGCCATGATGAGCCGCACCGCCGTAAGTGTCAACAATAATTTTTCGACCAGTCAAACCAGAATCTGCAGCAGGACCACCCAAAACAAAAGAGCCAGTAGGGTTCACAAGCATACGGTATGAATCGTGCGCAACTTTTTGAGCAAGAACTTCGTCCAACACAGGCTTAACAACATGCTCTGCAAGCTGCAACTTAAGCCAATCGCTAGAAACTTCAGGATCGTGCTGCGTGGAAATTAAAACAGTATCCAAACGTTGAGGCTCACCTTTTGAATCGTACTCAATAGTGACCTGAGTTTTTCCATCTGGACGCAAATGCGGCACAATACCGTCTTTGCGAACTTTAGAAAGCCTTTGTGCTAAACGGTGAGCAAGATAAATTGGAAGCGGCATTAAAGTGTCAGTTTCGTCACTTGCGTAGCCAAACATAACACCTTGATCTCCAGCACCTTGAGCAGCATAACGCTCCTCGCGAGAAGCAGCGCTTTCTCTATTTGCATCCAAACGAGTAACGCCTTGATTAATTTCATCACTCTGCTCGGTTAAAGAAACCATAACTCCGCAAGAATCAGCGTCAAGACCAATAGTGGAACTCGTATACCCAACATTACGAACCACAGAGCGCAAAATTCCTGGAATATCGCTATAAACTTCGCCTCTAACTTCGCCAAACACCACAAATTGGCCTACAGAAGCGCAAACTTCTACAGCAACGTGAGCGTGAGCGTCTTGACGAAGCATATCATCCAAAATAGCGTCGGCAATCTGATCGCACAACTTATCCGGATGACCTTCGGTAACAGATTCTGCAGAAATTAACTTAAGTTCTTCCACAATCCCCTCCAATACAAATACTCGTAAAGTGAAAAACGCAGCCGCACATCCGAGTTTCAAGCACAGATGATACGACTGCGATTATGCGCATAAAAAGACGCCAAAGCAATAAGTATAAGCTTTATCAATCAATCACTTAATCAATTGATAAATAAATTAATTGCCTTCGCTTAAATCGTCTTCACCAAGCGTCTCTTCAAGCAAGCCTCTATTAATCTCACGGAAAGCAATAGACAAAGGTTTTTCTTGATTTTGATACTCAACTAATGGACCAACATTTTGAAGCAAACCTTCGTTAAGCTGCGTGAAATAAGAATTAATTTGACGTGCTCGTTTTGCAGCAAATAAGGCAAGCGCATACTTGGAATCCGCATGTTGCATAAGATCATCAATTGGTGGATTCGCAAGACCCGTAGGTGTTGGCTGAGTGCCTAATGCCATAATATTCTCCAAATTCTATGGTGCCACAATAGTTCCAAAACGCCTATTATAGGCTATAGATTGGATATTGCGCTAAGTTCTATTTATAACTTCTTTATGAACTATTTATAAGTTGTTTATAAACTATTTACAGCTCGTATTCGCGAGCAATAACGTTCCAAAGTTCGTCCGCCGCGCGCTCAGCATTGTCGTTCACAATAACAACATCAAACTCGCTGGCTGCAGCAATCTCCACCTTTGCGGTTTCCAAACGTTTTGCCTGCTGCTCAGGAGTTTCAGTGCCTCTGCCAATAAGACGACGCTTAAGCTCTTCAAAACTTGGAGGCGCAATAAACACGTACACAACTTCCAAACCAAGCCTAGACGCCTCTTGCTTTACTCGCCTAGCGCCTTGCAAATCAATTTCCAGCAAAGTTGGAATATCCTGCTCAAGATGTTCCAAAACAGGCTGCAGCAAAGTGCCATAGTGTGCCATGCCGTGAACAAGAGCAGTTTCTAAAAATTCTCCATTGCGTTTACGCCGCTCAAACTCTTCCTCATCTAAGAACCAGTATTGAATCCCGTTAAACTCACCCGGTCTAGGCGCGCGCGTAGTTGCAGAAACAGACAACCAAATATGAGGATGCTTTTCACGAAGTACGCCTTCTACCGTACCTTTACCGGCTGCAGTAGGACCAGTTAATACGATTAGGCGACGCTTAGTCTGTGAAGACTCAGAAGCAGCCGAATCATCTTTGGTAGACATTTCCATCACCTCTCAATTACGCACGTTCGTCTGAATCAATAAGAGCCTGACGAATATCCCACGCTATTCGCTCTGTTGCGGCAGACAGTTCGCCAATACTTGGCCCATGAGACGCAATAGAGCGAGAAACAGTTACCAACACATTACCATGCGTACCGGCAAAAACACGCTTTAAGTCGTTAGCTTCAGCACCCTGCCAACCGTAGCCTGGGGAAAGAATTGGGCCGGTAAAGCTTGCTACGTCAATTCCGCCGCCGTTCATCCAGTCGCCAATAGTAGCGCCAACAATTAAGCCGACTGAGCCCAATCCCTTAGTTTTATTGTTAAAACTTTGAGCTGTTTGAGCAATTCCGTGAGCTACTGTAGTTCCGCGGTAAGTTCCACTTTGGCGGATTGCAGTTTGCAAGCTTGCGCCTTCGCGGTTAGAAGTTAGCGACGCAATAAAAACGCCACGACCGTTATTAAGCGCTTCGTTAATCAATCCGCCCATTGAGCTAGCACCGTAATACGGAAGAAGCGTAATAGCGTCAGCAAGAAGAGGAGCACCCGGCTTAAAATATGCGTCCGCAAGCGCGGAAATCGTAGTAGACAATCCACCATGGCCACTGTCAACAATCGTAATAACGTCCATTTGACGAGCCGCGTAAAGCACACGTTCAAGCGCTGCGAAACCCTTAGAACCGTAGCGCTCAAACATGCTGGACTGGAATTTTACTGCCGCTGCCCTGCCGTTCATAGCCTGAAGCATGCGCATTGAAAACAGCTCAGCTCCGAGAGCATCCATGTTGTATCCCCAATTAAGCAACATTTTGCGATGAGGATCAATACCAACGCATAGCGGACCATACTTGGCCATAGCGTTCTTCAAGCGCAAGCCAAAATCGGATCGCTGCGCTTGTAATTCTTGATCACGAATGCTCTCGGTCATGTATTAAGCCCGACTTTCTTAACTTTCTGCCTGTTCAATTGCAAACAGTTGTTGAGCATGCTCTTGAATGCTCATCACCTGATAATCGTTGTTCTTAACAGCCTCAATAGCCATTAATACTGGCGCAAATTCGGTAATAGTTGTGAATTGCGGAAGATCTGCTGCAACAGCTGCTGCGCGAATAGCATAGCCGTCCGTGCGAGACCCTCTTGAATTCGGTGTATTTAGTACCATGTCAATCTTACCATTCTCGATAAGCTCCACAACATTTTTGCCGATTCTTTCGTGAGCATTCCTTCCATTTGACACATCTTTCGCCGTGTCGCCTTGACTAGAAAGCTTGTCTACGATTACAGAATCAATGCCGTAGCGTCGAAGCACAGAAGCAGTACCTTCAGTAGCCCAAATAGTAAAACCAAGTTCTACTAAGCGCACTGCAAGAAGCGGAAGCTGACGCTTATCCGCATCGCTTACAGACACAAACACGTTGCCACTGGTTGGCAAACCGCCCTTGTATGCTGCAAGCTGACTCTTAGCAAAAGCGTGCGGGAAGTCACGATCGAAGCCCATAACTTCGCCAGTAGAACGCATCTCTGGGCCGAGCAAAATATCAACCGTGCGACCAACAGGAGTGCGGAAACGCTTAAACGGAAGCACGGAAGCTTTAATAGCAACCTGCTGACCTGGGTGAATATCACCACCGTCTCCCTTTGGAAGAAGAAGTCCGCGCTTACGCTGCTGGGCGATTGTTTCACCGGCCATAATTCGAGCAGCAGCTTTAGCAAGAGCAACGCCAGTAGCTTTAGAAGCAAACGGAACCGTGCGAGAAGCTCGAGGATTTGCCTCAATTACGTACAAAGTGTTTGCCATAAAAGCATACTGAACGTTAATAAGGCCACGAACAGAGCAGCCACGAGCAATCGAAAGCGTACCCTCGCGAAGGCGACGAATCTGATCGTCCGAAAGAGTGCTTGGAGGAAGAGTGCAAGCAGCGTCACCAGAGTGCACGCCAGCCTCCTCAACATGCTCCATAATTCCGCCAATATAAAGCTCGTTGCCGTCGTAAAGCGCGTCAACGTCGATTTCAATAGCGTCTTGCAGGAACTTGTCAATCAAAAGCGGCGAAGGCAAACGGCCAGAAACAACCGTGTCTGCACGAGCCTCATCCAAAGCGCGATCAACATACTTTGCAAGCTGAGCATCATCGTACACAATCTCCATGCCACGACCGCCAAGCACGTAGCTTGGGCGCACAAGAACCGGGTAGCCGATTGCGTGAGCCGCATCTTTTGCTTCCTCAAGACTTAAAGCTGTGCCGTAACGCGGAGCATTCATGCCTTCTTGGCGAAGAACCTCACCAAAAAGCTCACGATTTTCCGCCAAATCAATAGCTTCAGGAGTTGTTCCCAAAATTGGAACTCCTGCAGCTTTAAGACGAGCAGCAAGCGAAAGCGGCGTTTGACCACCAAGCTGCACAATCACGCCCTTAACAGGACCAAGCTTCTTTTCTGCTTCGTAAATTTCAAGCACATCTTCGAAAGTAAGCGGCTCAAAGTAAAGGCGGTCAGACATATCGTAATCTGTAGAAACTGTTTCAGGATTGCAATTAACCATAATGGTGTCGTAATCCTTGCCCAATTCCTGAACAGCGTGAACGCAAGTGTAATCAAACTCAATACCCTGACCAATTCGGTTCGGGCCAGAACCAAGAATAATCACAGCTTCGCGATCGCGCTTCTTCAACTCGCTTTCGTCAGCGTAGCAAGAATAGTAGTACGGAGTTGCTGCGTCGAACTCGGCTGCGCAAGTATCAACCGTCTTATAAACAGGGCGCAAACCGTAAGCCCAACGAAGCTCACGAACCATGTTTTCACCTTCGTCGCCAAGATTACGCAAATGCGCAATTTGAACGTCCGAAAGGCCAGCAAGCTTAGCGCGCTTCAAAACTTTAGGAGTTAAAGTTTCAGCTTCACGAACTGCGAGCGCAGTTTCGTTAATTTGAGCCAGCTGCTCAACAAACCAAGGGTCGATTTTTGTTGCTGCAAAAATCTGCTCCGGCGTAGCACCACCCCAAAGCGCGCGCTGAATTTGCAAGTAGCGGTGCTCTGTTGGAGTGTGCATTTCTTCAAGAAGCTTGACTACTTCTTCCTTACTTGGACGCTCACCATCCCAGCTAAAGCACGCGTGACGCTTGTCGATTGAGCGCATTGCTTTTCCAAGGGATTCCTGGAAGTTTCCAGCCAAAGCCATTGCTTCACCAACAGACTTCATGGAAGTTGTAAGAGTGGTGTCTGCTCCTGGGAACTTTTCGAAAGCAAAGCGCGGAATCTTCGTTACAACATAGTCAATTGTTGGCTCGAAGCTTGCAGGAGTTGAACGCGTAATATCGTTTTGAATTTCGTCCAAAGTGTAGCCTAAAGCAAGTTTCGTTGCGATTTTTGCGATTGGGAAGCCGGTTGCTTTAGATGCGAGCGCGGAAGAACGAGACACACGCGGGTTCATTTCGATTACGATAATTCGGCCAGTTTGAGGGTTGATTGCGAACTGAATATTGCAACCACCGGTGTCAACGCCAACGCCTCGAATAATAGCGATACCAATATCGCGCATCTTCTGATACTCGCGGTCTGTAAGCGTAAAGCAAGGAGCTACTGTAATCGAGTCGCCAGTATGCACGCCTACAGGATCCACGTTTTCGATTGGGCAAACAACTACGACGTTATCTTTTGCGTCGCGCATAAGCTCAAGCTCAAACTCCTTCCAACCTTCAATGCCCTCTTCAATAAGCACTTCGTTGGTTGGAGAATAATGAATGCCTGCTCCCGCAATGCGGTGAAGTTCTTCTTCGTTATGAGCAATACCAGAGCCAAGGCCGCCCATAGTAAAGCTTGGGCGTACTACTACCGGGTATCCTAAAGTTTCAACAATTTTGTCTACTTCTTCGATTGAGTGAGCAATAAAAGATTTTGCAGACTCAGCACCGGCTTTTTCAACGACTTTTTTGAAAAGCTCACGATCTTCGCCGCGGTCGATTGCTTCCAAAGAAGCGCCAATAAGCTCAACATTGTATTTTTCGAGGATTCCCGCACGGCCCAAATCCATTGCCGCGTTAAGCGCAGTTTGGCCGCCGAGCGTTGGAAGAAGCGCATCCGGACACTCCTTTGCAATAATTCTCTCCAAAATCGAAGTGTCAATTGGCTCAATGTATGTTGCGTCAGCAAGCTCCGGGTCGGTCATAATCGTAGCCGGGTTAGAGTTGACCAAAATTACGCGAATACCTTCTTCGCGGAGAACTCGGCAAGCCTGCGTTCCAGAATAATCAAATTCTGCAGCCTGACCAATAACAATCGGGCCGGAACCAATTACCATAACCGACTTAATATCAGTACGTTTTGGCATAGTAAATTTCTCTTTCCGTAAATTTTAAAATCTTACTTGCTTTTTCGAGTATTACTTGCTTTTTCGAGCGTTTTCGCGCATTAATTGCACAAAGCGGTCAAATAGGTAGGAAGCGTCGTGCGGGCCTGCTGCAGCTTCCGGATGATATTGCACCGAGAACGCTGGAATATCAAGGCATTGTAAGCCTTCTACAACGTTGTCGTTCAAGTCAATATGCGACACCATTACGCGACCAAAGTGGCCGTTTTCGTAAGGAGATTTAACAGGGCCGTCAAGAGGAGCGTCCACCGCGAAGCCGTGATTGTGAGCCGTAACTTCCACTTTTCCGGTTGTAACGTCTTTTACAGGCTGATTGATACCGCGGTGGCCAAACTTCAGCTTGTAAGTGCCAAAGCCAAGAGCGCGACCAAGCAGCTGGTTTCCAAAGCAGATTCCAAAGAACGGATAGCCTGCGTCCAAAACTTTGCGCAAAAGCTCAACTTCGCGATTTGCTTGGCCAGGGTCTCCAGGACCATTCGAGAAGAATACGCCGTCTGCGTTAAGCGCTTGCAGCGATTCAAAGCTGATTGAGGAGCTTACAACGTGCACGCGGCAGCCGCGCTCAGCCAAACGGTGAGGAGTCATAGATTTAATACCAAAGTCGACTGCTACAACCGTGTAAAGCGGATCTTTTCCTTCAAAATCTCCGCAAGGCTCAATCGTGTAAGTTTCTTTAGTGCTTACTTCATCCGTTAAACGCAAGCCCTGCATTTGAGGAGTCTGCTTAATTTCGTCAACGAAAGAAGCGACGGTACGAAAAGCCCCGGTTGACGAATCAACCAGGGCCTTATTAGAAAAAATGCCGGCACGCATAACGCCTACCGAGCGTAAATGACGTACCAGCTTTCGAGTATCAATACCACTAATGCCAACGATACCTTGCTTTTGTAAATCGTCTTCCAAAGAACCTTCAGCGCGCCAATTGCTAACTACTGGGCTAGGCTCCTTAACCACGTAACCTGCAACCCAAATGCGATTAGATTCAGAATCTTCGTGATTCATTCCCGTATTACCTATGTGCGGGAATGTTTGAACTACGATTTGTTGATCATAACTTGGATCAGTTAACGTTTCTTGATAACCAGTCATGCCCGTGGAGAACACAATCTCGGCGCGCGTAGAACCTTGCGCGCCAAAAGGCTTACCAACGTAAACCTGACCATCCTCCAACACCAATACTGCATCATCACTGCCGAATCCGGCGAAGGTGTCGTTATAATCCACCTTAACCCCCTTATGGCTTTAGGATATTCGTGGCAAGTTTACTCAGGTTGGCGGACGGACGACGCGCCGGCGATAAGTTATTGCGCGTTATGTGTTCTTGGCTTTCGTCTATGAGTTTTGACTGACGTTCTTGTTCTCTCGTTTTGACGAGGCTAGAAAATTTGTGTTTGCGCACGTCCCGTCCTTCGGGCGCTCTGGCTGTTAAAGGCACTTATTGTGTTCGCCTTTCTTAAAGAATGTAGCTTCTCAGTCCTCTTTTAGTGCTGAACACAATTTTTCCAGCCTCTCAACACACTAACCAACAACACAAAACTCATAGACTAGTGCAAAAAGTTACGCAAAGTGCGTGGAATAGCACAATAACTTACGCTTTGTCTTGTAATTGATAGGAATTTTTAGTGTGGCGTAAGCAGAGCATTAATGCTAGTGTTACCCAATCAACAGAAATCGACGGAAGCAGAGTGCAACTGCAAAGCTTATTACTCAGCACCAGCTTCTTCCGTAGCAGCATCTTCAGTAGACGCTTCGCCGTTAAACTTTGCCAAGCAAGCGTCTTTATCTGCCATAATCGCGCTTAGAAGTCCGTGAATAAACGCAATAGCTTCGTCGTCACTATACATTTTGGCAAGCGCAATCGCCTCGTCAATCGCAACCTTGTCTGGAATTTCTTCGTTAAGAAGCATTTCCCACACCGCAATGCGCAAAATATTACGGTCAATAACAGCCATTCTTCCAACTTTCCAGCCGGTTGAATAACGGTTAAGCGTCTTGTCGATTCTGTTGCGTCGCTCTCCTACGCCTCGAACAATCTCAACAGCGTACTCTGGGAGCGGAGTTTGAGCGCCAGGCTCTTTAACGCGCTCCTCTAGCAAAGAAAGAATAGGCTGATTCTTTTCATCCGCCTCATAAAGCGTATTCAAAGCCCTCTTACGAGCGGTGGAACGTGCCATAATAGCGCCCTTCTGTTTAAAGTATTAAAAATTACGCGACCCAGTAACGAATAATCGCCACCGGGTCACACTATAAAAATTATTTAGAAATAAATATCTAGTTTAATTAGATAACTAATTATTTTAATTAGATAATTAATTCTTTAGTTTTCACGACCAAGGTAAGAGCCGTCACGAGTGTCGACCTTCACCTTTTCGCCTTCACCCACGAAGAGTGGAACCTGGATTTCAGCGCCGGTTTCCACGGTTGCAGGCTTAGTGCCAGCGTTAGAACGGTTGCCCTGCAAGCCTGGCTCAGTGTGAGTAATGGTCAAAATTACGGAAGCTGGAAGCTCAACGCTCAAAGGAGTGCCGTCATGGAAGCTTACGATGCAGTCGGTGCCTTCAAGCAAATACTTGCTCTGCTCGCCAACCAAAACCTTAGGAATATAAACCTGGTCGTAAGTGGTCATATCCATGAATACGAAGTTGTCGCCATCTTCGTAGGAATACTGCAACGTGCGGTTATCAACGGTCTCGAACTCCATCTTCATGCCGGCGTTAAAAGTCTTGTCGACAATCTTGCCCGAGAGCACGTTCTTAATGGTGGTGCGCACAAAAGCAGGGCCCTTGCCTGGCTTCACGTGCTGGAACTTAACAACGGTCCAAAGCTGGCCGTCAAGGTTCAAAACCGATCCATTCTTAATATCATTGGTAGTCTGTGCCACGAGTTACCCGTTTCTTTCGCTAATAAAGCTGCAATTTGCGCAGCTTAAGAAATAAACCTTGCTTATTATGCCACAAAGCGTCAACTAATATTATTTTAATAGAATTGCTTATAGATTACGCACCGTATTCACGCAAGTAATCTGCAGCGCGCGAAGCTAATTCCTCACTCATTACAGGCTTTCCGTCCTCGCCTTTAATGCGCTCGGCTGCTGCGAAAATTTCGCGCACGTTTGCAATTGGCAAAACTGGGAATCCAAACTCCTGCTCTACTGCTTTTACTGCGGAAAGCTCGCTGTCTTTTGTGCGCTCCATTCTGTCTACTGCCAAAATCAAGCCAACAACTTGCACATTTGCTTCCGCTTTAAGCTTTGGCAAAGTTTCGCGAACTGCAGTTCCGGCGGTCATAACGTCGTCAACAAGCAGCACTTTCATGCCATCTTTTAGCGGCTTTCCAACCATAATTCCGCCGTCTCCGTGGTCCTTTCGCTCTTTGCGGTCGAAAGTAAAACCAACAGGCATATTGTGATTATTTGTTAAAGCCATAGCCGTAGAAACAGCCAGCGGAATGCCCTTATAAGCAGGACCAAAAACAGTGTCAATATCTTGCGGAAGTTTGCCATCTTCTATTGCTGCCATTACGCGCTCTGCGTAGTATGCACCTAAATTCGCGATTTTCATGCCGTCGTCAAAAGCGCCAGCGTTAATAAAATAAGGTGATTGACGGCCAGATTTCAGCGTAAAGTCGCCGAATTTAAGCGCGCCTGAATCAAGCAGAAACTTTGTAAAACGCTCGTCTAATGAAACCATTTTCTTCTCTCTTTCTTTTGAGTATTTTATTTTTGATTGATATTTTAAGATTTTATTTGCGATTTTTACGCTTTTACTTGCGATTTATTCGCGCATTATTCTCGCTTCATCGCCAAGTCTTTCCTTCGGCAAGCAAAGACGCAAGCTTTGGACGCGAATCAAGCAAATCGTCAAGCTCGCGAGCAATGCGAATAGGAGCAGTAGGATCAACCAGTGCGGCCGCCCCAACTTCTACGGCATTCGCGCCAGCATACAAGTATTCCAAAGCTTTTTCGCCAGAATCAATGCCACCAATTCCAATAATTGGAATATCTGGCATAGCTTGACGAACTCTCCACACGAATCCAAGTCCAATCGGGAAGATTGCAGGGCCAGAAACACCGCCCGTACGGTTTGCAATAATCGGCTCGCCGGTTCGAATATCAATTCGCAAACCAACAAGCGTATTAATCATGCTTAAAGCGTCCGCACCAGCGTCAACCGCAGCTCTGCAAATCGAAACAATATCCGTCACATTTGGCGTCATTTTTACAATCATTGGCTTATCTGTCATTGCGCGAAGACGCTTAATTAAGCGGTGAAGAGCCACCGGGTCCGTGCCAACGCTCATTCCGCCGTGAGTCACGTTCGGGCAGCTTACGTTAATTTCAAGCATGTCTGCAGAAGAATCCGCGAGCTTTTCCACAACTTGCGCATAATCTTCGTCACTGTGACCCGCAACATTAGTAATAACAAGCGCTCCCATGGACTTTAATTTCGGCAGCTCGTCAATAAGATAATGGTCAACGCCAGGATTTTGCAAGCCGACTGCGTTCACCATTCCAGAAGGAGATTCTGCAGTGCGCGGAGAAGGATTTCCTTCCCACGGAACAGGAGACACGCCTTTTGTGCAGATTGCGCCGAGCTGGCTTACGTCGTAAAAGCGTCGGCAAGCTGCAAGCTGGAATGTTCCAGAAGCGGTTCCAACCATGTTCTTCCACTTAACGCCCGCAACTTGAGTTGAATGCTTCCACACGTGGCTTGTGTCAAAGCCTAAAGTTTCAGCAGAATTTGTTGAGGAATTTGTTGCGCAATTTGCGTTATTTACAGAACTCATGATTTTACTCCCAACCCAAACGATTCGCATCAAAAACAGGACCGTCGTTGCAAACTTTCAGCCTGCCTTCCAAAGTGTCAACCACGCAAGCAACGCACGTTCCGTACCCGCATCCCATACGCGCCTCAAGACTTAGCTGGCATTTAACTCCGCGCTCATGCGCCCAGTGAGCCACAGCTTTCATCATTGGCAATGGCCCGCAAGACAAAATAACAGTTGGCAAATCGTCGTCAAAATCAAAATGCTTAACCTTTTCAAGCTCGTCAAGCAGCGTAATAACAGTGCCTTCAGCATTCGTAATACTGTGCACGTCTGAAATATATTCCTTCATTAAGTCGTCTGCAAAACGCTTACTACGGTAGCCAAGAACTGCCGTTACGCTAGAATCCTTGCGCGCACCCAAAGCTTGAGCCGCGAACATTAAAGGCGGCACACCCAATCCGCCACTAACTAGCACGTAATGCGCAGGCGCATCAATATTAAAGCCCAATCCCAAAGGACCTAATGCGTCAACTTTATCTCCAGAGCGAAGATGCGAAAAAACTTCCGTACCCTTACCAACAACCGCAAAAATAAGCGTAAAAGTATCGCCTTCTACGCTTGCAACCCCAAAAGGACGCGGAAGCATGGCAGTTGGGTCAGGCGAATACAAGTTCACAAATTGAGCAGGAGCAGCTTTTTTAGCAATCTCCGCATCTCGCAAAGTCAAACGGTACACGCCTTCATCAAGCTGCTCGTTATTAAGAACTTCTACAGACCTGCGCCCCCAAAGACGCGAATATTTTGCGCTTTTACTTTCATCCTCACAAGTTGAGCCGGAAGAGTCAAAAGCATCTTCACGTAACGTAACTATGGCGTTTCCATAGGCTTTTCGCGTTGGAATAAACATGCCATCACTCATGTGGTTTCCCCTACCCTTGTATGTGTTTTGTAGCGTTGCGTTTTATTTTTAGTTTTAATTATATTTTTATTTATATTTATTTTATTTATATTTATTTTAGTTATACATTCTAACGGTACACTGCATGCCGCAAGTCGTCTCGCATATTTTTAGCAGCAACAGACGCAGATTCGCGCACAATATCAAGAATATTATCGAGAGACATATTTCCTTGATTTTTAGCGTAATCTTCAGACTTTCGCCACGCGCAAATAATACCGCGAGAAGAGTTTACAATAGCACCTTCGGCGTTTGCGTCAAACATTCCAGCAACATCTTGAGCCGTGCCGCCCTGAGCGCCGTAGCCTGGAACTAAGAAGAAAGTGTGAGGCATAAGTTCGCGCAAACGCTTTCCTTCTTCCGGATGCGTAGCTCCCACAACAGCACCAACCTTAGAATAACCGTGCTTGCCAATGTTCGAAGCACCCCAGTTTTCAATCAAATCAGCCATATGCTCATACACTGGCTTTCCATCTTGCAAAATAAGCTCCTGTAGCTCTTTGCTAGAAGGATTCGAGGTGCGAAGCAGCACAAAAATGCTTTTATTATGCGAAACTGCTTCGTCAATAAAAGGCTTCACGCCGTCCGAACCCATATAAGGGTTTACTGTAAGCGAATCTTCGTGCCAAACGTCCAGATTTTTGTAGTTTTTTAGAAGATTTTTAAGAGATTGCGGCAGAGCGTTACTTTGAGAATTATCGTCTTCAAAATATGCTGAAAGATTAGCAAAACCGCTTAAATGAGCCGCATACTGGCCTGCAGTAGAACCAATATCTCCGCGCTTAGCGTCTCCTATTACAACTAATCCTTGCGATTTTGCGTATTCGCAAGTCATTGCGTACGTGTCCATTCCAGCAGGACCTAGCGCTTCGTACATTGCGATTTGCGGCTTTACAGCAGGCACAAAATCCGCAACCGCGTCAATAATCGCACGATTAAACTCAAAATAAGCTGTTGCTAAAAGCGTTGGTAGCGCTTCTTCGCCTTCTACTTCCTGCAAAACTTCGTCCGCAAGAGCGCTAATAACTTCTGCAGGCACAATACCCGGTTTAGGATCCAATCCCACAACGCTAGGATTTTGCTTATCTGCAATCGCCTCAATAAGTTCGTCCATAATTTACTACCATTCCAAATTTATATTTAATCAATCACAGTCTTGAGAAAGCAATTTCCGAACCAATAATCGTCGCAACCGGCCTGCCTGTAAGCTGCCAGCCGTCAAAAGGAGTGTTTCGAGCTTTAGAATGGAAGGAATTTGCGTCAACCACCCACTTTTCTCGCATATTAATCAGCACTAAATCAACGTTTTCAGGATGCTCAGTAACATTTAAGCGCAACGTACGCTTGTTTGCACATTTCGAAGAAACGTTAAGCAAAGCAGCAATATCCGTAGGTCTTCTGCTCATCAATTGCATTGGATTTACTGCCATTAATTCGATTAAATGCTTGTCATCCGTGTATCCTGCATCAACCAAAACTTTGCGGCACACGCCGTACGCGCACTCAAGCCCAATAATTCCGTTAGGAGTTTTTGCAAAATCGCCAGATTTTTCTTCCGCAGTGTGAGGCGCGTGATCTGTTGCAATCATGTCAATTGTGCCATCTGCAATAGCGGCAAGCGTCGCCTGACGATCCGCTTTAGAACGAAGCGGCGGATTCATTTTTGCCATCGAACCGTACTTCAGCACGTCCTCGTCACACAAAGCCAAGTAGTGAGGAGCCGTTTCGCAAGTAATTGGCAAGCCCGCTTTTTTCGCTTTACGAATCGCTTCAAAAGCTGCCGCCGTGCTCACATGCTGAAAATGCACGTGCACCCCAGTTTCTTTAGCAGCGTCAATATCTCTTTGTACGATTGCAAGCTCAGTTGAAGCTGGTATTCCGCCAACGCCAAGCATTTTTGCAACCGGCCCATCGTTTACTGCTCCCGTAGTATGATGCTCGCAATGCTCAACAAAAGGCAAACCAGTTTTCTTCGCCATAGCTAAAACATCTCGCAAAATCGGTTCAGGAACTGCAGCACCGTCGTCGCTTATGGCGGTAATTGGATGCTTTTTCATTGGAGACGTTTTTTCGGCGTCCGCAATTCCTGCAACATACTTTTTCCAAAGCTCAATATTGCTTGGTTTTAAGCCCTCGCGCCCCAATGATGCGCATACGCTTAAATCGTAGCGAACCGGCAATTTTACGCCGTAAATGCAGCCGTAACGCTGCAAATAGTCAACTACGTTTTCTACATCAAATGGAGCATCTTCCCAAGGTTCGCCGTCAAGAGCCGGAACAGTATTCGGCATAATCAAAACTTGCGTATAACCGCCTGACGCCGCAGAATCTGCGCCGGTCATCATAGTTTCTTTTTCAGTTTGACCCGGATCCCTAAAATGCACGTGCGGATCAGCAAAACCAGGAGCAACAACCAAGTCGCTTGCATCAATATCGCCAGAAATGCGCGCATTGCCTTCTATAAGCGCATCCTGACGAACGCCATCAACAATAAGATCAATTCGCTCGCCAGTATCCCACACGGAGATATTGCGCAAAGTTAAGGTGCCAGCTTCGTTCATATCACTCCCGTTTTGCGTAAATTTATTGCGTAAGTTTTGCGTAAGTTTTGCGTAAAATTTTACTTACTTTCTGCCTCTTCGTCACAATACATGCAACGATACTCTTGCCTTATGGACTCAGCCTTGTAGAACTTGCGTTTAAGAGTTAGTTCACTGTTTGTTATGCAGCGCGGATTCGGGCAAGTAAGATTTTCAGGTGCATTCACGTCTGTTACATGCACGCGAGGATCCGCCAAGGAAATTCCGTGCGCGTCAACCGATTGCAGCTCGTCTTCTGGAACGTTCACAAAATCAGTTGGCTCGTAGCCGCAAAGCTCGTCGCCAAGAACAGAACTTTCCAAAGCCATGCGCATAAGCATACCGTTTTTAACCTGCTCAAAGTATGCTGCGCGCGGATCGTCATCAACATCAACAGCAATCTCATTAATTCGCGGAAGCGGATGCAGCACAGGCATATGCGACTTTGCTTTCTGCAACTTTTCTTCCGTCAAAATATACGTGTCGCGAAGTCGCAAGTATTGCTCGCGATCCGTAAAACGCTCTTCTTGCACGCGAGTCATGTAAAGCACGTCCAAGTTGCCAATTACTTCCATCAAGTCGCGAGTTTCTTCGTAAGTGCAAGAAGGAGTGTCGTTAATGCGGTCAATTACGTACTGCGGAGTTTTAAGCTCATCCGGGCTAATCAGCACAAAATGAACGTTTCCAAAGCGGCACAAAGTTTCAATAAGCGAGTGAACTGTGCGACCATACGTTAAGTCGCCGCACAAGCCGACAGTGAGATTATTAAGTCGACCGAATCGCGCAAGAATAGTAGCCAAGTCTGCAAGAGTTTGCGTAGGATGCATATGACCGCCGTCGCCAGCGTTAATAATAGGCGTGCTCACAGCTTGCGTTGCAACAAAAGCAGCACCCTCCTTTGGGTGACGCATTGCAACAACATCAACATAATTCGACACGACTTTCAAAGTATCGTTTACAGTTTCACCCTTGCTTGCGCTAGAAAGTTGAGCGCCTGCAAAACCGATTACTTTTCCGCCCAAACGCAGCATTGCTGTTTCGAAGCTTAAGCGAGTGCGCGTGCTCGGCTCATAAAAAAGAGTGGCCAACACTCTGCCATCGCAAGTGTGAGCCACTTCTTTACGGTGCGAATCAATGTATCGCGCTTTGTCTAAAAGCATTCGTATTTGCGCAGTTGAAATATCATCTAATGTAACAACACTTTTGCCTGTTAGAGAATTTGCAATTGTGCTGCGAGAAAAAGTCTGATGCAAAGAATTAGAAGAACTAGAAGCGTTCATTGCGTTCGTCATAAATATCGCTTACCTTTCGTCAGTTGGCAAGACGGCCGCAATCACACGCGACCTACACGATTTTACTGATTAGCGTTGACGAATCCCAACCCGGAGTGGCGACATACTAGCATTAACTACAGCAAAATTAGCGGCCGTAGAAAAGACGAGACATGATTTCTCGGCACTGACGCATGGTTGCTAAAAGATCGTTTTCAAAAACGCGGCCCTGGTTAGGCTCGTAGCCAAGATAAGTTGCAATTCCGCCCAAAGAATACGAGTCGGTTGGAATCACATCCGCGCGAGACATTGACCCAGACCACAAGAAGTTCGCGTTGCGCACAGCGGAACACATATGCCAGCAGCGCTCCAAAATTTGAGCATCCTCATCCTCAATCAAATGCTCAGATTGCAAAGCTTTCAAAGCTTGCATCGTACCAACCACGCGCAAAGACTCGTAAGTGCCAGCGTATTGCAATTGCAAAAGCTGAACAGTCCACTCAACATCACTTAAACCGCCGCGGCCAAGCTTCAAATGCCTATCTCGACTTACTCCCCTAGGCAAACGCTCCGCTTCCATACGCGCTTTAAGCTTACGAATTTCAGCAAGTTGCGATTCACTAAGAGGATTTGCAGCATAACGCAAATCGTTCACAACGCCATCAAGTAGCGTATCCGCCAACTCTTTAGAACCTGCAGCAAAACGCGCTCGAAGCAAAGCTTGATGCTCCCAAGTACTAGCCCATTGACGATAATACTTTTCACAAGACTCTAAGCTGCGCACAAGCGGGCCGTCTTTTCCTTCCGGACGCAGATCCAAATCAACCATAATTTTTGGCTCAAGAGTAAGAGAACCTTGCAAAATATTGCGCAAAATATCTACAGTTGTTTGAGCAAAACGGTGAGCTGCATCCAAATCGCAATCTTCACCAACCGGCTTATAAACTACCATAATGTCCGCGTCCGAGCAGAAGTTTACTTCCCTACCGCCGTAGCGGCCGAGCGCAATAATCGCAATTTCGGCTTGAGGAGCGCTAAAATTCATTCGCAAAACAGCCTCGCGCATAGACCAGCACAAAGCCGCGTCTAAAACAGCGTCAAAAACGTCACTCATAGCGCGCATAGAAGTATCGTCGTCAATAAGACCACACATCCAAGCTAAAGCAACGCGCTCAATTTCCTGCCGGCGAAGCGCGCGCAAAGACTGCGCAAAATCCGCAATATTACTAGCATAACGAGCAACCATTGCGCTAGTTTGCATATCGAGACTTGCTCTATCTCGCGCGGCCAACGCCTCATCGTCACCAAGCCAAGTAATAGACTGCATCGACTGCATCATAGCGTCGCCCAAGTAGCGCGAATCAGCCAAAACGTGACAAAGACGCTGAGCCGCGGAAGGAGAATCACGCAAAAAACCAAGATACGTATTCTTACCGCCAAAACGCTCCGCGAGACGCCTCCACGCAAGCAAACCCATATCTGGATTCTGGCCGTCACCAAGCCACTTCAACACAGCTGGAAGAAGAATCCTGTGAATTTTAGCAGCCCTAGAAAGCCCCTCCGTAAGCGCTTCGACATGCAACTGCGCGGCGGCAGCATCCGCAAAACCAATAGAAGCAAAACGCGCGCGAGCAGCCTCCGGCGAAAGCACAATAGGATCCGCATCCGTTTGAGCATTAATTGGAAGCATAGGACGGTAGTAAATATCCTTATGCAAATTGCGAATCTCACGGCGAGCTTTATCAAAACGCTCAACCAACTCTTCCGGGCGCAGCCGCACAGCACGCGCAAGACGACGAATCTGATCATTATTATTAAGCTGCTCTGTAGAAATTGTGCGCGCACGATCCAAACCGCCGTTACCCTGCGCACCCAAATCTGGGAACAAATGCGTGCGATGCATGTTCCACATTTGCTGACGATGCTCAAGAACACGCTCAAAACGGTAGTGTTCCGCCAAAAGCGCCGCCTGAGACCTAGAAACGTAGCCGCCTTGAGCCAACGCCTGCAAAGCAGAAATAGTATCCCTTACTCGAAGCGACTCATCCTCACTTCCGTGCACAAGCTGCAGCATTTGCACAGTAAACTCAACGTCACGCAAACCACCGCGGCCAAGCTTCATGTCTAAATCGCGCTGCGAAGCCGGAATAAGCGACTCCACTCGCTGACGCATATGCTGACAGTCCGCCACAAAATGCTCACGGCCCGAAGCCTTCCAAATAAGCGGCTCAACCATAGCACGATAAGCTTTTCCAAGATCCGCATCCCCCGCAGCAGGACGCGACTTCAAAAGCGCCTGAAACTCCCAGCTACTCGCCCACTTCTCATAGTATTCACGGTGAGATTCAAGGCTTCGAACAAGAGGCCCATCCTTACCTTCCGGGCGAAGCGCAGTATCAATCTGCCAAAGAGGCGGCTCCAAAGAACCAACAACCGTTGACTGACACACTTTTTGCAAAACCATTGCAATAGACGCACCAACGCGCAAAGCAGCATCCTGATTCTGCTTATTTCCAGAATCCGCAGGCTCAACAACATAAATCAAATCAATATCGGAAACATAGTTAATTTCTTGCGCACCAAGCTTACCCATAGCAATAATCGCAAACCTGCACGCAGAAGAACCAGTAACCTGACCGCGAGCAACCGCTAAAGCAGCCTCCAAAACAGCATCCGCCGCATCTGAAAGCTTACGGCTAATATCCGGCTGCACTTCAACAGGGTCAGCGCTTGCTAAATCAGCCGCCATAATAGCAGCAACATGCTCACGGTAGCGCGCGCGAAGAGCAGAAACAGCTTGAGCAAAGCCAAGAGAAGTCAAGTAAATCGTGTTAGAAGCGTTATTTTCCGAAGAAACAACCGTAGCCTTGTAAGCCTGAATTGCGCAAAGCAAATCAGCACAACGCTCATCACGCGTCATAGAAAAAAGATGATCCGGGTCACTTGCCGCAGCCATAATAAGATTCGGATGCGTGCGCATAAACATTCCCATAGCGCTAGAAGCACCAAGCACTTGCATAAGCGAAGCAAGCGGACAATTCATAGACGATATTGTAGACATTGAAGCAATATCAGCAATGGTTTGCGGCTGCGCCTGAATAATATTTTGAAGCGCAACTAAAGAAGCATCCGGGTCTGCAGGGCGGCTCACGTATTCAAGAAATTGCTGCGGACCAACAGCATGATTCATGCAATTTTCGCAAATATTTACAATAGCTTCGCGCGCAAAATCCGGGCGAGCAAAGCCAGCTCTAATAAGACTTCTGGAAGTGAGTGCGCAAGAGGTTGTGCTGCTTTCGTTGCAGTTGGTTTCAGCAGTTGCAATATCTGTTTTATTAGCGCTTTCCATACCGCAACTTTACACTGTGGTGATGTACAAAAATCCCTCGCGGATTATCGGAGGATAACCTGCGAGGGATTAGTTAGTTACGCTAGAGCTTACTCTTTAGAGTGCTTGCGACGGCGAGAAGCCACGCCTGCAGCACCAAGACCAGCAAAGATTACAGCAAATCCTGCAAACAAGCCAGTTGCAGCACCAGTCTTAGCAATCTTATGACCAGATGCGCCACTCAAACTATTAAGCAACGCAGCCTTAGCCGCCTGAAGCTTCTTCAAAGCCGCATCAACCTGAGCCTGAGTTGCATTAGGATCGTTAAGAACGCTCTTAGCCTCAGCCAAAGCCTGCCTGTAAGCCACAGCCTGAGCAGTATTAGCATTAGTTTCCACAGCATTGTTAACTTCGATTTGCAAAGCAGTCTTATCTACCAAAGCACCATAAGACTCGTGGCCGTTTACAAAACCGTAGCCATTCCAATCTCCAGTACCATTGCCAGATCCGCCGAAGTGACTCAAGAAGTCAAGAATACGCTTCTTAGCATCTTCAAGCTTCTTCAAAGCCGCATCAACCTGAGCCTGCGTAGCATTAGGATCGTTAAGCACGCGACGAGCCTCAGCCAAAGCATCCTCATAGGCATCAATATCAGCCTTATTGCCAATAATGAAGTACGGCGACTTACGGAAGTTAGCATCATCATCAGCCTCATCCTGAAGCTTAGACTTATCCGTGCTATTTCCAGCCTTAAGCTTAGCCTTAGCATCCTGAAGACGCTTCAAAGCCGCATCAACCTCAGCCTGAGTTGCGTTAGGATCTGCAAGCACAGAATTAGCTTCGTCGAGAGCGTTCTTGTACTCGTCAATAGCCTGCTTAGACGCGTCATCACCCTTAGCTTGAGCATTCTGATACTCAGGAGACTTAGTGAAGTCATCATCAGCCTCTTGACGCAAATCATACTTGACCGTGCTGTAGTTGTCAGTAATCTTCTTCTTAGCTGCTTGCAATGCATCTAGAGCATCGTAAAGCTCTTTTTGAGTTGGAACTTTAGTACCAGCTGGAAGATCAGTCTTCGGCTTGCCAGTAGTACGATCGAACTTCTCAAGCATCTCCTTGGCAGCCTGGAGCTTCGTGTTATAGTCTTCAAGAGCCTTCTTAGAAGCTTCATCACCCTTAGCAGTCGCGTTCTTGAACGCAGGAGTGTTCTCGAACAAGCCATCGCGCTTGTCGTCGTCGCCGTCCTTCGACAAGTCAACTTCTTTTTGAAGATCAACAGGACTGGTCTTGTAGTTAGCAAGAATCTTTTCCTTGATTTCCTTCAGTGTCTGAAGAGCATCGTCAACTTCTTGCTGAGTTGGGATGTCCTTTTCACCCTGCTTTGGCGCAGAACCGTCGTCACTAAACTTCTTCAGAAGATCCTTAGCCTTCTTCAACGCAGCCTGGTATTCCTTTACATCAGGAATATCTTCCTGGCCATCACCCTTCTTAGCAAGAGCGTTCTTATACTCTGGGCTGTCCTCAAACTTCGGATTGTTTTCTTGACCGGTCGCGTCCTTATCCTCAGCTTCCTTCTTGAGGTCAGCCGCGTTGGTCTTGAAGTTGTCGTCAATGTCCTGCTTTGCCTTCTTCAAAGCTTCAAGAGCATCATCAACCTGCTTCTGCGTTGGCTGTTTATCGGCTTCAGCGTTTGGATCTGGGTTATTCACCTTGTTGATAAGATCCTGCGCAGCTTGGAGCTTGTCGGCATATGCCTTGAGCTTTTCCGTTGCAGTAGCATCACCAGCGTTCGACTTTGCGAGTGCGTTCTTGTAGGTCACCGATGCCTCGAACGGAGGTATTACATCCTGGCCCTGGGCGTCCTTGTCGCCTACTTCATTAGAAAGCAATTTGACATCAGTCTTGTAATTTTCAGTTATCTTCTTTTGTGCAGTAACAAGTTGCTTCACTAACGCGTCAACCTCTGTTTGCGTCATCTTGCTTGTATCCTGCAGTTTTGTAGCAATTTTTTCAATGAGCTTACTCAAGCCAGGTTTTTGATCGGTTCCATCCAAATCTTTGCCAGCCTGCTCATGCTTTGCATTATTATTGTCATTCTTGATAGCAGTAGCATTTTTGTATTCAGGAGTCTTCTTAAATACATCTTCTGCGTATTCCTTGGCTTGCTTAAGCTTATCAACGTCTGTTTTATAGCCGTCGGTAATAGCTTGCTTCGCCTGCTTCAAAGCCTCAAGAGCATCGTTAATCTGCTTTTGAGTTGGATGAGAACTGTTCTTCGCAGTCGGATCTATAGGATTAGCAGCCTGTACAAGATCGCGAGCCTTCTTGAGGGCTTCCTTGTAAGCCTTGACATCGTCATTCTCTGCACCCTTTTCGCCCTTCTTGACAAGAGCATTCTTGAACTCTGGCGTATTCTCGAAGTCGTCTTCGGTAACAGAAGCATGCTCAGGAGTAGACTTTTTAATTTCGTTCTCAAGATCAGTAGTAACGGTCTTGTAGTTATCTTCAAGCTTCTTGCGAGCGGTATCGAGAGCCTTAAGCGCGGCATCAATATCTGCTTGCGTTGGCTTTGCGTCTTGTGGCGTATCGTCGCTGTCATGCTTCTTCAAAAGCTCCTGAGCTTTGGTCAAAGCTTCGTCATACGCCTTCTTGTCTGTGGCGGCCTGTTTGTTCTTCTGTTCATCTGGCTTGCCATCAGGAGTTAAGAAGTGAGGATCAGACGCATTGCGATACGCATCAGAAGTAAGCGTTCCTTCTTCTGGAGAAGGAACATCTGCCTTGGTACCATGCTTCTTTACGCTTTCTTTGAGCTTGGTGGTGTCAGTCTTGTACTTGTCAAGCTCTGTGCGAGCCTTGTCAAGGGCAGCCTTGGCGTCGTTAATGTCCTTCTGCGTAGCGTTAGGATCATTAAGCTTTTCTTTGGCTGTGTTAAGAGCTAGACCATAGGCATCTGCAGCCGCTTTAGCAGCATTATTCTTTTCCTCATCCGCGCCCGAGCCATCAGGTTTCTGGAAGCTTGGATGCGATGCGTTCTTAAAGGCAGGGCTTGGATGCGTATCCGAATCCTTGTTAATCGACTTAATCAGCTCATCGGTCTTAGTCGCAAACTTATCCAGCGCCTTCGCCGCATCATTCATTTCCTGAAGGATTTTGGTAACATCCCTATCCAACGGCTCACCGTTCTTGTGTGCCTGGATATTGTCCAGATATTTGCTGTCGTTAAGGTCGCCACCCTTAGCAGGAATATTTGTATCAGGAATATCCTGACCGTTTTTTTGATCCTTAGGAAGATGGTTCGTGAGCGCCTTGTGCAGCTTTTCAGCTGCCTTGTCATACGCTTCCTTAGCTTTCTTAGCAGCTTCTACCTCAGCCTGTTCTTCTGGCGTTGGATTTGTCTTTTCAGCAAGAGCCTTCAAATTCTTGTAGGCAGGGCTGTTCTTAATGGCAATATCATTAAACACAGCCGCAGAAAGTCTGCTGGTGTCGGTTGCATAGGTGTCAATAATCTTGCGCGCGTCAAGAAGTTGTTTCTTAACCGCATCAACCTTGTTCTGATCTACGGTGCTCCCCGGCTTATTTAATTCATCCATCAAGTCTTTGGCAGCGTGATAAGCGTCGTTATAGGCTTTGAAGTCCTTTGCAGCTTGAGAATCTTTGCCCTCAGCTTGCGCTTTATCAAAGGCATTGAAGTACGCTGGCATCAAATAACCACTGAAGTTGTCAGCAAGCGCTTTACCAAGATCGGTTTTATCCGTAGAGTACTTATCAGCATGAAGTGCTGCTTCAGCGTCTTCAAGATCTTTTTTAGCCTTTTCTACATCTGCCTTTGTAGCTTTGTCATTGGCGAGAACTTCTTTAGCTTTCTTTAGCGCGTCGTCGTAATTCTTAACGACTTGCTGGGCATCAGGATCGTTAGTCTTCGCCTTTGCATTCTTGTAGAACACGCTTTGCTTGTCAGGTTTGGTTGGATCAGGATTATCGAAGCTCTTTTGCACGGCAGCGTCAAGAGGAGACTTGTCGGTTGCGTTCTTGTCGAGCGCAGCCTTAGCATCCTTAAGCTTCTTGATAGCCTCGTTGACTTCCTTTTGGGAAGCATTAGGGTCAGCAACTACTTTTTGAGCTTCAGCAACAGCCTTGTCGTATGCGTCGCGCTCTTCCTTAGTAGAGTTCTGGTAGGTTGGGTCGGCAGTCTTGAGCTTTTCGTCACCTGTCTTACCAGCCTCACCCGTGTTTACCTTGCCGTCCTTAGCAATCGCGGCGCTTAACTCATCCTTGTTGGTGGTGAAGTCGTTAAGCTTTGCGCGTGCAGCATCAAGCTTAGCCTTGGCGTCGTCAACGGCCTTCTGAGTGGCGTTGTCGTCTGCCTTTACCTTCTCAGCTTCAGCAAGTGCCTCATCATAAGCTGTTTTAGCAGCCTTAGCTGCTTCATTCTTCTTGGTATCAGGCTTTCCATCATCGGTCTGGAATGCTTGATCAGTAACGTTCTTATACCTATCAGTAGTTACAGTGCCAGGAGTTGCTGCAGTAGCGCCTTCTTGAGCCTTGCCATTGGCTTCAATCGACTGGGTCAAGCCGTTCTTGTCGGTCTTAGCACCATCAAGCTCGGCGCGCGCCTTGTTAAGGTTAATCGTAGCGTTATCGATTTGAGCCTTCTGCTGCTCGGTAAGCTTCGATTCTTCGGTATCCTTTACAGACTCATACAAGTCCTTTGCAGTTTGCAACGCCTTATCGTACGCCTCCTTCTTCTTGTCAGAAGCGTTGTAATAGGCTGACTGTGTTGGAACATCTTTGCCTTCAACAGCAACAGTCTTGTGATCCTCAACAGACTTCTTCAAATCACTTGTCTTATGATTCGTCTGCGGCACAAAGATAACGTTAATCGCCTTTGCTGTGTTCCAAGGGTTTTTGCCACTTTCGATGTAAATGTTTCTATACATCGTCATTCCATACGGCAAAACAAACAGGCGCGCCTTATATACCTTGTCTCCCTTAGCAGCAACTTTTACCGGCTTAGCGTCTTCATCCCAGGAATACGAACCAGCATTCGATAAATTATCGCCAAGGTTCACATCAGAATTATCAACTGGTCGACTATATTTCCAGTAAGCGCCGTCCATATTGCCGAGCGACAACTCAGTTGTAGGCTGTCCATCTTTAAGCACGTAGCCTACATGCGACTTCTGCGGGTTGTCTTTATCGCCTTCATGAGCAAGAACTTCGCCACCAGTAAGCGTTGGCAAGCCAGACTGGGTCTCCTTTGGCGTAGCTTTCAGCAAATTAAGAATCTTATCGGTGTCAAATTTTTCTGCCTTGGTTGGGTCGTAGCGGTAGATGATGGTCTTGTGGTCTTCGCTCCAAGAAAGGCCTTCGTCGGAGGCGCGGCCATCAATCTTGTCTTTAGTCCAAGTAACGTTGTAATCTGTGCGAATATTTGGAATCTTTGTAAGCTTATTCGCCTTTACATCAGACGTAAACTCGGCAACCGCCTTATCGGTCTTAATCTTAACGGTAATCGTGTTTTCCGCTTGACCGTTCGAGATGCCCTGATTGCCAGTACCAGATTTAGTAAGATTGCCCGTAAGGTACGAAAGCGAAATCTGGTTCTCGTAGTCAGCTTCAGTCAGGCCAAGCTTATCATTGTCCTTGTTAGCGTCGTAAATAGCCTTCTTAATGCGCGCAATCTCGTCTTTTGAATAATCGAGTGGGTTAGCAACAAAGACTGCATTCTTGCCAGTTGGAACTGCAACATCCTCTTCCTTGAGCTGCTTCAAAACGAGGTCTTTGAGGGCAATCTTAGGAGCGTCGTTTGGATCAACGCCGTCGAAGTTGATGGTGAACGTGCCGTCAGCGCCAATGCTTACCTTGTCTTGTGACACATGATTAAGCTGTGCAAGCTTCTTTCGAATGTCAGCCTTTTGATCCTCTGTGAGCTTATTGATGTCCACCTCGTCCACAATCGGCTTATCGATACGCGTGTCGTAGCGCGCAACCGTAAGCGGGAGCGCTTGCGACTTAAAGCCGAGGTCGGAAATGAGGTAGGTTTTGAGTGTTTGAGCACCAGCAACATATGTTGTTGGCTGACCATCTTTTGACGTCACCTGATTGATTTTTGCAAGCTGGCCAGCGTCATATGCCTGTTGGTCGTTAATGATCACCTTTTTATCAGGGTCATCTGGCGTCTGAACAAATGCATTGTTTGTTCCAGTGCGTCCACCTACGCCAAACGCCTTGCTCGCAGCTGTAATTTGTTCGCGAACCGACAACGGTTTAGATGTCTTCTTATCCTTAGCCTCAGTAGGAGCATCAAGAGCTTCTTTAAGCTTATCCTTGATCTGTTTATCCGTAAGCTCTTCGTTATATTTAAGGACTATCGAACCTGCCGTTTTAGGCGGAACAAGCGTTGCTGCGCGCGCAATATTCGTCTTGTACAGCACTACTGTTTTACCGTCTTTTTCACCGTACACATAAATGCAACGGTTTGCAGCATATGCTGATGCACCGCCCGTAACAGTACCCTTTGTATACAGCTGGTTCATGGTAAGCGTGGCTGTACCATCAGCATTTACCTTAAATTCATATGTGCCAGAATAAGATTGATGCTCATCTTTGGCAGCAGAATCGGAGTAATACTCAAGAAACTTTCTAGAATTTTTGTTATCAACACCATTTGTATCAGTTGGAAAGATTGCTACATTAGTAATGGTGCTTCCATCATCCGGTTTTGCAATGGTAAACGTGACTGAATGTTTCTGTATATCTTCAACATACACATTGTCGGAAGATCCCCATGCGTACATGTTTGGGACGGAGTCTTTTTGATTTTTTGAGATATTTATTTGATTCGAAACAGAAGGTTCTTGATTTGCTTCGCGATCTTGATAATTCGAAACAGAGCGATCTTGACCAACAACAGTAGTTTCCTGCTTCTTCTCTTCCTCATCAGACTTCTTATCGTCGGTCTTTACTACAGACTGATCACCCTGCTTTGCACCAGACTTTTCTTCAGCCTGCTTCTTTTCTTCAGGATTATTAGTGTCTTCCTTCTCGTCAGTCTGATTCTTCTTATCAGCTTCCTTAGCTTCAGCTTCCTTAGCTTCAGGCTTAGCATCAGCCTTCTTACCAGCCCCAGCATTCTCATCAGCAGTCACAGGAGTCTGGGTTGCATCAGTAGGAGCAGCAGCCGCACCACTCTCCGCCGCCATTGCAGGAGTTGCACCAAAAGCGAAGGCAGCACCAGCTAACACGCCAGCGGCTCCAACTGTAAACGCCGCCACCTTGCGAGCGTCAACAGCCTTTTCAATTGCGTTATTTACTGCAGCATCCAGCGTTACCTTGCGTGCGTGCTTCCTAGAATTTGAATTAGCCATTATGTAGCTCCTTGAATACTAGATTCTCTCTGAACAAGTCTTTATGAATTTATTAGCGAAGAGCTTGATGCAGTAATCGAACGCTGATTGAACTACTGTCAAATACGTATTAAACTTCTGCTCAGCCCTCAAAAGCGCAATCTCTTTTATTGAGATTCACATTCAATAATACTGAATATACAAGTTTTTTGCAACATATTTGTTATGATGTATAGCCTACTAGACCCCCCCCCGCGAGGCTTTATTCCAACGTTTTCGGCAGATTTTAGGGTTAGAAACTTCCATATTTAACGTAAGACAAATTACATTTTTAACGGCGATTCTAAACACATGCTTAGTATAAAACGCGATTATTTCATGCATTTATACATTTTTGCGCATTTGTATACATTAAACACTCTATGTTAAATTTCAATACTCACTACCACTCGGTCGTGTGGATATTCGCGTGGTGAGATTTGAGATTTTTCGCACTGAGCGAGGCGAACGTCAGAGCCGAAGGCTGCTGATTCGCCGAGTGAAGAAGAAAAATCGAAAAATCTCTGCGATAAAGCACGGTTATTAACGAATTAGCATGCAGAGTTTGGGGGATTTCTTTACGAGCACTAAAAGAGGACTGAGAAGCTACATTCTTTAAGAAAGGCGAACACACTAAGTGCCTTTAACAGCCAGAGCGCCCGAAGGACGGGACGTGCGAGGAGAGAAATCCCCCAAAACTCGCGCCACGGCAAGCAAGAGCGGAGCGCTGTCCTCACGGCTAATCGCCGTTCGGCTGAGCTTGCACGGAAAGTCCACTGGACTTTCCGCCTGAGCAAGCTCACGCTCCGAGTTGCCTTCGCGCGCTACGCTTTAAGCGCTCAGGCAGGTCGTCGCGCCTACCCAATTTTCGTAAACAGCGGCTTCACATTCGACCAAATCCTGCGCGCAATACCCGGATGATTCATGGTATACAAGTGAATACCATCCACACCTTCGGCAATTAAATCGTTAATCTGCTGGGAAGCAAAAATACTTCCAGCATCGCGCAAGCAATCAGCATTACTCCCCCAACGATCCATCATTGCGGAAACTTGCGAAGTAATGCGCGAAGAGCAAAGACTCGTCATGCGCTTAACTTGCGAAGCGTTAGCCACAGGCATCACTCCAGCCTCAATTGGCACGTTAATGCCGGCCGCACGAGCTAAATCACGGAAGCGCAAAAAATCCTCGTTATCGTAAAAAAGTTGCGAAATTAAATACGTAACACCAGCATCAACCTTGCGCTTCAGATTATCAATATCCGCTTGCAAACTTTCCGCTTCCGGATGCTTCTCCGGGTAGCAAGCGCCCAAAATCGGCAAATCCGGGCGCTTTGAACGAATGTAGGAAACCAAGTCACTAGCATGCTCAAAAACGCCTGCCGCCTCCTGGCCAGCAATCACGTCTCCGCGCAAAGCCAAAATGCCGGAAACGCCAGCATTATCAAACATTTCCAAAGCTTCATCAACAGCATCATAATCAAGGTAGCGAGCTGTTAAATGAGCAACCGCGTCAATACCGTATTCGGAGCGAATAGTATTCGCAATACGCGCAGTAGCAGTACGATCCTGCAGCTTTCCAGTGCCGTAAGTAACCGAAATAAAATCCGGGTCAAGACCCTTCAAGCCATCCAAAGTATCGTAAATCGTACCAATAGGAGATGTGCGCTTAGGTGGAAAAACTTCCAGCGAAAACTTTGGTTTATAAGTCACAACTCACCCCCTGCTCGGCTGATCGATTAGCTTGTTATCTTGCAATTCTTCCCTAACCTCGCGAGAAGCAGCAACAAGATTCTCCAAGCTTGGCCAAGTTTCAGCGTCGCCACGAGTTTTAAGACCGCAATCCGGGTTAATCCAAAGCTTCTCAGCAGGCATCTTGCGCAAAATCTCGTGAATACGCTCCACAAGCTCAGCCTTACCAGGAACGCGCGGAGAATGAATGTCGTAAACGCCAGGGCCAGCCTCAGTTTCAAAATGCGCGTCGTGAATAGCGTCAAGCACAACCAAGTCGCCGCGAGAAGCTTCGAAAGAAATCACATCCGCATCCATAGCATCAATGTCGCGAATAATGTCATTAAACTCCGAATAGCACATATGCGTGTGAATTTGCGTAGTCGCAGCAACAGCAGAATGAACCAAGCGGAAAGCAGCAATCGCCCAATCCAAATACTTCTTATGCCAATCAGAACGGCGAAGCGGCAACTTTTCACGCAAAGCAGCCTCATCAATCTGAATCACACGAATACCAGCTCGCTCCAAATCCAACACTTCATCGCGAATAGCAAGAGCCAACTGCTGAGTCTGCTGCTCGTGAGTAATATCCTCGCGAGGCCAAGACCAGTTAAGAATCGTCACAGGGCCAGTAAGCATGCCCTTAACAACGCGATTCGTGCAGCTTTGAGCGTAAGCACTCCATTCAACAGTAATAGCAGACTCGCGAGAAACATCCGACCACACGATTGGAGGCTTCACGCAGCGCGTACCATAAGACTGCACCCAAGCGTTCTTCGTAAACTTAAAGCCGCGCAAATGCTGGCCGAAATATTCAACCATGTCGTTGCGCTCAAACTCGCCGTGAACAAGCACATCCAAGCCAATCTGCTCCTGATGCTCAATGCACTTGGCAATGCGATCGCGCATAAACTCGTCGTAAGCCTCACGCGAAATCTCACCCTTACGAAGAGCGGCACGAGCGTTACGAATATCCTTAGTTTGCGGGAAGGATCCAATAGTAGTAGTTGGCAAATCCGGCAAGCCAAGAGCTTCCTTTTGCAAACGCTGGCGCTCAGCCCTTTCCGGAAGTCGCACAAAATCAGAATCTTTAAGATTCGAAAGACGATTAGCAACAGCAGCATCAGCCTTAACGCGCGAACCGTCGAACAAAGCCTGATTTTTAGCCAAAACGTTACTTGATTTGCGGCTTTCGTCACTTTCTGCAGCAAGATTTGCAATATCGCGAATCTCCTGCAACTTTTCAACAGCAAAAGCAAAATGCTGCAAAACATCCGCACCCAAAGCATCCTCACCAGCAGTGCTAAAAGGCACGTGAAGAAGCGAGCAAGCAGTAGAAACAGCCACGCGATCCGTAACATTCTCACGCAAAGCATCAATAAGCCCAAGGCTCACAGCATAATCGTTACGCCAAATATTACGGCCGTTCACAACGCCTGCAAAAAACGTAGTATTATCATTCACACCATAACGCTCAATGGCCGCAAGATTCTCATCCTTGCCTTCCACCAAATCAACACCAACACCGTCAAAACCAAGATTATTCACAGTCTCGTAAGCATCAGCAATATTGCCAAAATACGTGTTAAGAAGAATCTTAACTTCCGCACTCCTAGCATCAAGCAAAGGCTTATACAAAGCTTCAAAAAGCTCCAAATCGCCATCTTCTTTATCAAGCGCCAAATAAGGCTCATCAAACTGCAGCCAAGTTGCGTGAAGCTCGCCAAAACGCTTAACAATACTCGCATAAGCGTTAGCCAGAGCCGAAATCACAGACTCAGTTACTTCCAACTCCTGAGCTTCAGGAGTACGAGCCAACTTCAGAAAAGTGTACGGGCCAATTAGCACAGGCTTCGTTTCCAAACCCTGCGCGCGAGCCTCCAAAAACTCGTCAAAAGGCTTAGTTCCAGACAAATGCAAGCCTTCCGGATTCTCAACTTCCGGCACAATATAATGGTAGTTCGTAGTAAACCACTTCTTCATTGGCAACGCCGTCACATCGCCACGCTCACCCTGGTAGCCGCGCGCAATAGCAAAAAGCGTATCCTCAGCATGCTCAAAATTCAATTTACGATAACGCTCCGGCACAGCGCCAAGCAAAATAGCCGTATCAAGCATTTGATCATAGTAGCTAAAATCGTTACTTGGGATTAAATCAATTCCAGCTTCCGCCTGCAAACGCCAATGCTTAGCGCGCAAAGACTGAGCAACCTCACGCACTTCATCCAAAGAAGCATCCTGCTTCCAATAACGTTCAATAATCTTCTTCAATTCACGATCAGCGCCAATTCGCGGAAAACCAGACACCGAAGTAAAAACCGTAGACATACATCCTCCAAAAAATTTCTTTTCGACTCACATTTACATTTATTTCTTTCGACTCGCTTTAGCCTAGCAAAGAAATGAGCGATTGTGGTCATTAAAGAACTTGGGGTGTCGTTATAAGCTTAATTTATATGCTTAATTTCGTGCGTGTTTCTTTTCCCTGGCGAAATGTGAGCAATGGAAATTGCTTGTCTCGCAGCGCTACGCTCTTATACCTTATTTAGACTTAAAGGTTGCATAGTTAAGTTTAGTTTTTTACTTACTTTCTTTCAAAAATAGTTATTTATCAACAAGATATTACTATCGCTCCGCTTTTATATTGCTCGACCAAGCAATTCCCATTGCTCACAGCAAACTAACCAAAATAACAAGAACTATTCAATTAAGCTACGGGTAGGTGCGCGGTAGGTAGGAGTGCCTGGTGTAGTGTGTGCGGCAGCAATGACGTTAGTGTTCTTTGAACAACAGGGATAAGCGTATACAACGTTAGGCAAAGGATTTGGGGGTTAGGATTGCGAGGGCCGTGGCGCCTCGCAAGCCGCAAGTTGCAAATGGACGATCAGACACAAGCACCACAATCGACGCATTAGCAAGCCCCAAACGCATCGCCCCAAGCACATCCGGATCCGAATCCGGCGAAGAAAGCCACTGCGCAGCCATAGACATCGTCGGCTCATGCCCAACAATCATCGTCGTATGAACATCACCTCGAACCGTCTGCAACTCGTCCATAACCGACTGCATACCACCATCGTAAAGACTTTTGCGCGACTCAACCACAGGCGCATCACCAAAACGCTTCAACATTCGCTTCAAAGTTTGCTCAGTGCGGTTCGCGCTAGAACACACAATATAATCCGGCACAAGCTTCAAAGACTCCAAGCCCTTTGCCATAATTTTCGCCTGCTTCAAGCCCTTATCAGTAAGGCCACGACCCCAATCGTCACCCATTTGAGGCGCCTCAGCCTTCGCATGACGCATCAGCAACAAAACGTACTTACTATGATGTGCTTTTTTCATAAGCTTTTTCATTGATGATGCCATAATGATCTCCTACTTAGCTTGACTATGCTCTATTTCTTGCGATTGCACAGTTACTTGCGATTGTAAAGCTTGCGAATCTTGCGGCAATTGCGAAAGCTGCACGTCTAAATCGCGCAAAACTTTACGCAATTTACGGTCCGAAATATCGCGCAAAGACAAGTCTTCCAACTGCTCCGCGCGCTCTTCGGCTGTCATATCGTCAATATCGCTCACAGTATCTTTAGTACCGTGCTCGCGCTTCTTCAAAGCACTAAAACCTTCAGCCATTGCGCGAGAAACAATCAAAAATCCAGTGTGACCAATCATCGCGTGATCCGGGCGCACAGCCAAACCTTGAGCTTTCCAAGTGCGCTCCAATGTTTCCTGAATTTCCGGCTCGGTCCACACGCCGCTTTCTCGCAAAGCTTCAGCCATTCGAGACATTTGCGTCGTAGTCGTAACGTACGCAACAAGCACGCCTCCCGGCACAATAACGCGATGCGCTTGTTCAAGGCGATTCCAAGGATCAAGCATGTCGAGCATAATGCGATCCACACTGTGCGCGTCTAAAGTTTTTGCAACCGAATCAAAATCGCCAGTAAGCAAATTCCACCATTCTGGGCGCTTACCGTAGTACAAAGTTGCGTTGGACTCGGCAATGCGTGCAAAATCCGGGCGAAGCTCAATAGTAGTAAGCTTTCCGCACTCCCCAACTGCGTCCAAAAGGCTTAAGCTCATAGCTCCAGAGCCAGCGCCCGACTCCAAAACGCGCATTCCGGAGCGAATATCTCCTAAAGCAATCACTTGCGCAATATCTTTAGGATACATAATTTGCGCGCCCCTAGGCATAGAAAGCACGTAGTCAACCATGCGAGGTCGCATAGCAACATAATCCCAGCCGCCAATAGCGCGCGCGGCTTTCCAAGGTTTGTTGGACGATTTAGAAGGATCAACAATAGTTTGCTGAGCTTCACGCTTCGCACTAACAGTAGTAATTACAACGCCTTCGCTTTGACCAATCACGTCGTCGTGACAAATAAGACCGTGCTCAGTTTGCGTAACACCGCCTGAAACAAGCTGTGCAGTAATTCGCTTACCTTTACGATCGGTGAATTGAATCTTTTCACCTACTCGCAACACTCCACTACGCGAATTAACTGACTGCACAAAACACCTCACTTATTTTATAGCAACTTTTTAGCGCAACTTTTATTATTTCTACTATTATAAGCTCACCGTTGTAAGCGGCATAGCAGAATCGATTGCAAAGTCAGGCGCAGAAGGACGAACCCCTGCTTCCACCAAATTCACTCCAAGCATTGCAACCATCGCACCGTTATCCGTACAAAGCTTCAATTCCGGCAAACGCACTTCAATTCCATGCTCCTTGCCGCAAGCCAGCAAATGCTCACGAAGCTGCGAGTTAGCGGAGAATCCGCCGCCAATCATAAGCGTTTTAGAACCGTACTGCTCGCAACCCATCATAGCTTTGCGTGAAAGCACTTCCGCCACAGAATTAGCCAAAGAAGCACACACGTCATCAACTGGAATTTCAAGCCCTTGAGCCTCACGTGCCTCCACCCAGCGCGCAACAGCAGTTTTTACGCCCGAGAAGCTGAAATCGTACGGATGCTCCTTGCCAGAACGACCTTGCGTTAAGCCTTGCGGCACTTTCAAAGTATCCGGATTGCCAAGCCTTCCATGCCTATCAATATGAGGACCACCCGGGTATGGGAATCCAAGAAGGCGCGCAACTTTGTCGAAGCACTCGCCTGCAGCATCGTCCAAAGTTGTACCAACAACATCAATGCTTCTAGCAATATCGTTCACGTGAAGAAGCGAAGTGTGACCGCCGGAAACAATTAAAGCAAGCACATCTTCCGGCACGTCACCAAATTGCAACTGCGTTACTGCAATATGCCCGATTACGTGGTTAATACCATAAATTGGCTTATTTGCAGCCCAAGCCAAGGCTTTAGCTCCAGAAACTCCCACAGCTAAGCAGCCTGCTAGACCAGGGCCTGCGCTTACTGCAATCGCGTCAACATCGCTTAAATCCATGTTTGCGTCTGCTAAAGCTTTAGAAACAACCGGCACGAAAGCTTCAGCGTGCGCGCGAGAAGCAATTTCTGGAATTACGCCACCGTAGCGCGCATGCTCTTGCATTGAAGATGCCACCACATTTGACACCAGCGTGCGTCCGCGCACAATAGCTGCGGCTGTTTCGTCACAAGTTGATTCAATTCCTAGTACGATTGCTTCGCTCATTTTATTCCTCTGTTACATTATTTTTTGTAGAAAGTTTGTTATTTTCGCTTAAATCAGCGCACATCGTGTACGCATCCACGCCTTCCGGCTGATAGTATCTTTTTCGCAAACCCATTTTCGTAAAACCAAAGCGATTATACAGCGCGAGAGCAGGAACATTGTCAACTCTAACTTCCAGCAGCATGCGTTTAGCGCCAATTTGTTTTGCTGTTTTAATCATGGTTAATAAAAGCTTAGAGGCTACGCCTTTTCTTTGATATTTTTTCGCAACGCCAATTGTCATTATTTGCGCATCATCGCCGTCAAACCAGTAGCCAGCATACCCGCATAATGTATGCGTATTTTCGTCAATTTCTGCATAATACGCGCGCATAGGAGCTTGCAATTCTTGCGAAATCATGCTCTCGTTCCACGAGCCTTTGCCGAACAAGTCGGCTTCAATTGGCGCTATTTTTTGCGCTAACTCATCGCACGTAAAATCGCATTTCGACACTATATTGCAACCTTCGGCTACTGCTGGAAATTTAGAATGCGTTATATCGACAATCATAATTACTCAAATCGTTAAAACGCTTCTATTTTTCTTTTGCCTTATTCGCTTCGCCAGATCCAAGCACATGCTTAAGCGGATTTGGCACAGAAACGTCCGGACGGCGCAAATACAGCGGTTCAACAGCTTTTACGTGCTCGTCTTTATTTACACATTCCAAAGAGCACTGCTCGAAAATTTGCAAGCCTTGCACACCCAAATCAAGAGCGCAAACTTCGGCAATAACGCCAACATGCACAATATTTCGCCAATCTTCAACGTATTTTTTAGCACCATGCCCGAGCACATCAACGCAATAATTTTCGTTAGTTTCGCTTGCTAAATACTCGTTTACACGAGACACAACATTTTGCGGATAGTCAATATCCATATTGATTAAAGCATTTCCTTCATCGTCATACAAAGACATGTACACTTGACGACGACGAGCATCGTTTAGCGAAAGTACGAAGTGGCGAATATCAGAATCGCAAGAATCGGCAGAATCCGGAATATTTAGCAGCAAATCCTTGCAAATAACGCCATTTTTGCGAGCTTCTTCAAACGCTCCAGAGCGCATCATCAAACTTTGAGGAAGAAGACTATCACACCCCAAAATTTGGGCATTATTTGCAAACGCGATTGCTTTCGCAGCAACTAATCCTGCGCGAAGACCAGTAAAAGGAGCAGGACCTACTCCAACAACCACACGATCAATATCCGAAGCCTTAAGCCCCGCATTTTCCACAACTTTCGCAATATTTACTTGCAAACGCTCCACGTGAGTGCGAGAGTCGGTTTCAACAATCGGCTCATTTCCTACAATCCCAACAGTAGAACCAAATGATGTGTCAATAATCAGCGTATTACTCATGTTTATTCCTCGAAGTCATGTACCTGACTAGCTTACTCGCTTACCACAACTTGCTTTATTTATTGCGATATTTACTGTAATATTTTCTGCTATATTTTCCGCGTATTTCTTAATTACAATTTTGCAAGTCGATTAAGCCAATCCTTGCCAACAGCTTTTAAAGTTACGATTCGCTCACCATCGCTAGTAAAGTCGTCAACTTGCGAAGAATCAATAGGCCTTGCAATATGAACTTCTAAGCGCTCACTTGCCAGCACTCCAGCCATTTGCTCACCCCACTCCATAAGCACAACAGTGCCATCTCCCGGCTCTTCCAAAGCTTCATCAAGACCCAAAGATTCAAGCTCGTCAAGCAAACGCGAAACAGTATCTTGACCCGGAGCGAAATCCTCACCACCCAAACGGTAAGCGTCAACGTGAATTAGCGTCGCCGGCTTACCATCCGCAAAAGTGCCGTGCAATTCGCGCGCAATCGTAAAAGTTGGAGACACAATCGGCTCACTAATTGAAAGACCCGCGCCAAAACCTTGAGCGAACGTTGTTTTACCAGCCCCAAGAGGACCAGAAAGCAGCAAAACGTCTCCTTCTTTAACCAGTTTTGCCACAGATTTACCAAGTTCGCGCATATTAGTATCCGTAGGCACAGTACGAACTTTTTGCTGTTCTAACACCGTTTCTTCTTTCATACTTAACACAATCTTTCACACAATATTTTTAATTTACGATTTTTAATTTACGATTTCTAATTTACGATTTCTAATTTACGCTTTTTAATTTCCTTTAGACGCAATTATCATAATGCACTTTTCAAGCGCATAATTCGCGTCGCTAGATCCGCCTTTGCACTGCTCATCCGCCCAGGCTAAAGCTTGTAAACTTTTAGAAACTCCAGCACTACTCCAGCCTGCAAGCTGACGCATTGCCATTTTAAGCGCCCACGGATTTGCTTTCGCTTCCGCACTAGAAATCGTGCCGTTACGAACTGCCATTGCAAGCGCAATTAAACGAACTTTTGAAGCCAAAGCGCCGATTAACGCTATAGGGTCAACTCCTTGCGCAACTGCAGTTCTTGCAGAAAGCACCGCAGAGCCTAAGTGACCTGTAACAGCTTTATCTGCCACAAAAAAGCCGGTAACTTGCGGATCTGCAATAAGATAGCGGTCAACAATATTAAGAGTTATTGGATTATCGTCATAGTCGAAGCATAATTGCGAGCACAATGCTGCAAGCTCGCCTGTTTTTCCACCCAAAACCGCCACAAGTCGTTGCGCAGCTTGCGGTTCAACGCTTCGATTGTGACGATCAAATATGCTCATAACAAAGTTGAGTTTTGCATCGTCTTTTTTAAGATCCGGCACTGTGATTGTTTGAGCACCAGCTTTTGTAAGACGCGTAACAATAGATTTTCCTTTAAGACCGCCTTCATGGCGAGCAATAACCCAGCTTAAAGAAGATTCGTCGAAATTATTTTCGTTATTTTGCGCTTGTTGGCAGAATTTTTCAATCGCTTCTACTAAAGACTCATCCGCACTTTGCAAATCGTTAATAATAACTATTGTTCCGTCGCCAAAAAGCGAAGGACCAACAGCTTCGTCAAACGCGTACTTATCTGCGGATGAAGCGTCAAGCTCAATAATTTCAGCATCCGGAGCATTCTTCTGTATTTTTTCTCGCAAAGTTCTAGCATTAAGATTGTTTAAGTAATCATCCCCGCCAACTACAAGAGTCACCGGCATAATACGTTGTGCGCGATTATTACTTGCTGCCATAATGCTCCTTAAACAAACTAACTTTAACCATCATAATATTCCTCTCGAATATGCGCGCGTACTTAGCACTACTCGAAGATTTGCGCGGCTTCACTTATGGTTCGCTTTGCAGAAGATGCCCATAATTGCCCGATTATGCTCATACGCTGAACGCAAGCTCGATTGCGAAAGACACGAAAAGCAAGCATAAAAACAGCAAATATTGCAACTTCTACTCCTGCCATCATCCACGCTCCAGCAGCACCCTTCATCCAAGGAAACACGCCAAAAGACGCTTCGTCACACCAATACGCGCACTTTTCCATAAAACTTGTTCCAATTGATGAAACTCTTGCAAAAACAAGCGACGCCCCAGCATTAAAACTCGCGCACACAAGCGAAATTAAGCCGAATACTGTTGCCCAATCCATAAAAGGCGCAATTATTAGGTTTGCTGGCACAGACATAAAAGAAACTTCCGGCTGCATAAGAATTTGCACTGGCATCGTCCACAATTGTGCAGCTAAAGTTATTGCGAGCGCCGAAGCGATAAAATGCGGCACATATTGCGAAAATGTTTTAGACATTGGCACTCCCATAACAACAATTCCCAAAGTTGCTGCAGAAGAAAGCGCAAAAGCATAGTCCCAAGCGTACGAAGGGTTTACTAGTAACACTCCAATAACAGTCCAACTTAGCGCGCTTGCCGACTGGTATGGTCGCTTGCAGCACCACGCAACCGCGGATATTATTCCCATAATCAGCGCCCTAAGTACAGATGCTGAAGGGTAAACTATTGCGGCTAAAGAAATCTGCAACGCAATTTGTATTGAAGAAGTAGCCCAACGCGGAAGTAGTAAATATGAGCAGCATCTGTAAATAATCATGCTAAGTAGCAAAAAGTGGCCTCCTGAAACAGCCATAACGTGCATAATTCCAGCATGCTGAAAATGCTGACGTGTCATAGTTGAATAAGTTGCGTCTATTGGATTTAGCGAATTTGTTGCTTCCGTTGGCACATACTCTTGCCCCAACATTCCAATAGTTACTCCCGGAACCAACATTCTTCCTTGAGTATCAAGGTTATTCGTTACTTCATAAAATGATTTCCACAAGCTACTAGCAGAGTTTTGCCAAAAGTTTGAGCCTTGTATAATCTGCACGTTTTGTTGCGTTTTTTGCACATGCAATTCAGGCTTATTGTCAAAACGCGAAGATTTTAAGCTAACAGGCACTCGAATACGCATACCGTAACTAATATTCCTACAAACTGGATTGTACGCGTAGAGCCTAGCATTAACGTAACTTTGAGTGTTTGCAAATTTGTAGACGCGCACATTAGCTTGACAATCTCCATTAAAACTTTTCGACGCTCTAAAAGGAGTCAACACTCTAACTTCCGCCTCTGCAATACGAGTATTCAAAGTAGATTTATAGTTAGAATAATGAATTTTAGTAAGGTTTTCTGCACGTATTTCTTGCATAATAACGTCTTTTGAAAGCACACATTGACCAAAGTATGAAATCATGCATGCTGCTAAAGAAACGTACGCTACTGCTTGAATAGTTCTGCTCCAATCATTGCATTTACGACGCATAAAAAATGCTACTAGAAAAGCGAAGGAAAATCCTATTATTGCAACTATTCCTGCGTGGATTACTCGCATTTGGCTCAACCATTTTCCTATTAGACATCCAGCCCAGTAAGCTGCAGCAACAGGAATCATTCTAAAATCTCGACTTCCAGAAACGTTTTCTACTTTTTCTCGCATAATTCACCTATTTAACTTCAACATTTCCGCGGAATTTATTCAAAGTTTTAGGACCAATGCCCTTTATTTGCAGCAAATCTTCCAAACTGTTAAAACCGCCAACTCGTTTTCTATGAGCAATAATGCGCGCAGCTGTTTTTGGGCCGATTCCTTTTAAGCTTTGCAGTTGATCCACTGTTGCAGTGTTAATATTTATGCGAAAAGTATCACTCTTATTAGAAGCAGATTTGCTTTTTCTACTTTTTCTGCTTTGACTGTTTCGACTGTTTTCAGATCTTTCACTACTTTCACTACTTTCACTACTTTCGCTACTTTCGCTACTTTCGTCACTTTCACTACTTTCGATACCGTAGTCAGATTCACCATTTTTGTTATTTTTCTTAGAATTACTATCTTCTAAATCGTCAAAAGAACGCTTTGAATAATCCGCATTGTCTTCTATTTTTTGCAATGATTCAGACTTACTATTTTGCACGCGCTGATACGTTAACGACTGCGAAATAAGCATGGTAAGACTCGCACACAATGCAACGACCAGCACGAACATAATTGCCAAAGTATGAACAGGTTTCATATGAAAGCGCGGAGAAGATTTGTTGCTTTTTAGCGCGGAGTTAAAAGAATTAAAGTTATTTTTAATATTATTTTCGATATTATTTTCGCTAAAAGCGTCGTTAGAAAATTCAGACAAAGACGAAGCGATTCGCCTATGCGGCAAGTAAGTTTTAGGCTCAGGAACCTTGCTCCCCGGCTCGTAGTATTCCATGGCATCCCCCAATTAACGCAATTCTTGCTAATACTATTGAACAAATAGCAAGTATGCGCAAGAAAAATACGCGCCTGTGGTTAAAACCTTTAACACCGAAAAAAAATGCTGTAAAGCACGAAGGAACGCTTACGCGCAAAGCGCGCTCGCTACGAAACTCGCGTTGGAAGTCCACCGGACTTCCAACTTAAGCGAGTTTCCGCTCCGAGTTGCTTTCGCGCGCTACGCTCTAAGCGCGAAAGCAGGTCGTCGCGCCTGTGGTTAAAACCTTTAACATTCTCTACTGTTCAAAGAACACTAAAATTAAAGCTCTGCTGACACCACACTAAACACAAAAACCACAAACTACCCCGCAGCTTAATTGTGTGACTTTAGTTGCACTTAGTAAACCACGCACTTGCGTAACAAACTTAACTAGTCTATGAGTTTTGTGTTGCGGTTTAATGTGTTGAGAGGCTGGAAAAATTGTGTTCAGTGCTAAAAGAGGACTGAGAAGCTACATTCTTTAAATATAGGCGAACACAATAAGCGTCTTTAGCAACCAGAGCGCCCGAAGGACGGGACGCACGCAAACACAAATTTTCCAGCCTCGTCAAAACTAAAAAACTAAATCAGTTACAAAACTCATAGACGAAACCCAAGAATAACAAAAAATGCTGTAAAGCGCGAAAGCAGGCCGTCGCGCAATACAGCATTAATTAAGCCGAATCTTACCTCTCGTCAGGCACAATAGACACAATCTTCGGAGCCTTAACAATCACCTTGCGCGGAGCCTTACCACCCAAGCGATCAGCTACAGCTTCCAAAGCGAGCTTTTCAAGCTCAGAAGCGTCAATATTTGGATCAACTTCAAGCTTTGCTCGAACCTTGCCCTTGATTTGCACAACGGCAGTAACAGTATCCTCACCAACGTAGCGAGAATCCGCAACAGGCCAATCGGCGTGAGCAATAGACTTTGTGTGTCCAAGCTTGCTCCACATTTCTTCGCAAATATGCGGAGCAATTGGAGCCAGCATAAGAATCAACGGCTCAACTGCTGCGCGAGGCACGTGAGGAAGAGAAGTTAAGTGGTTGTTCAGCACAATCAGCTTAGCGATTGCAGTGTTTGGTCGCATTGCTTCCATTTCCACAGTCACTTCGGAAATTGTGTTGTTAAGAATCTTCAACGTCTTCTCATCCAAAGCGTCGTCTGTAACCACGCAAGCGCCGGTTTCTTCGTTAACAACGTTGCGCCACAAGCGCTGCAAGAATCGCATGCCGCCAACAACGTTGCGCGTATTCCACGGACGAGATTCAGAAAGCGGACCCATGCTCATTTCGTACAAGCGGAACGTATCTGCACCGTAGTTTTCGTACATGTAGTCTGGGGTCACAATATTCTTTAAGCTCTTACCCATTTTGCCGAACTCGCGGTTCACGCTCTCGCCGTGCCACGTAAATGTTGGTTCGCCAGCGCCGTTTGAAGCGCCTTCTTCAACTTCGTCGGCCGGCACGTACTGTCCGCGCTCATCCGTGTATGCGTAAGCTTGAATCATACCCTGGTTAAACAGGCGGTGGAATGGTTCAGCAGAATCCACATAACCCAAGTCGTAAAGCGCTTTATGCCAGAACCTGGAGTAAAGCAAGTGCAAAACTGCGTGCTCTACGCCACCAACGTAAAGGTCAACGCCGCCAGAAACATGCTCTTTGCCCGGACGGTTCGTTCCCATCCAGTAGTCGTATTCGTCGCTGTCAACCATGTGCTCAGCGTCGTTTGGATCCAAGTAGCGCATGTAGTACCAGCAAGAACCAGCCCAGTTTGGCATAGTGTTGGTGTCACGATAGTAGGTTTTTACGCCGTCACCAAGGTCGAGCTGAACTTTTACCCAATCATCGTTTCGGCTCAAAGGTGCTTCAGGCTCCGAATTTGCGTCGTCTGGAGCGTAAGTTTTTGGCTGATAGTCTGGAACGTCCGGCAATGCAATCGGAAGCTCACTATCTGGCACTAGGTGAGCTACACCATCCTCGTCGTAAACGATTGGGAATGGCTCACCCCAGTAGCGCTGGCGAGAGAACAGCCAGTCGCGAAGTCGGTAAGAAACCCTACCTTTTCCTACGCCTGCAGCTTCAAGCCACGTCGTCACCTTTTTAATAGCTTCATCCACGCGCAAACCGTTAATAGACAAAGCGTCACCAAGCTTGTGCGTATGCTCTACAGAAGAGTTGATAACAATTCCGTCGTGTGAAACGAATGGAGCTTTACCTTCGTAATCTGCTAACTTTTCTTCGGAATCAGGCAAAGGCTCAACAGTGTAGATTACTGGCAAACCGAAGGCTTTTGCAAAATCGTAGTCTCGCTGGTCGCCGCCAGGAACTGCCATAATTGCTCCGGTGCCGTAATCCATAAGCACGTAGTCGGCAGTAAAGAGCGGAAGTTTTGCTCCAGTTACAGGATTGATTGCGTAAAGACCAGTGAACAAGCCGGTTTTAGCGCCCGCGTCTTCCGTGCGATCTTTTGCAGTCTTCGCGCGAGCTTGAGCTTGATACTCTGCCAAGCCTTCTTTAAGACTTGCGTAACCGCCCTTCCAGCTTTCTGGAACGCTAGCCTCCCAAGCTTCTGGAACATGCTCAAGAATTGGGTGATCTACGGAAACAACCGCAAATGTTGTGCCAAAAAGCGTGTCTGGACGAGTAGTGTACACTTCCAAATCGCGCGTTTCGCCGTCCGCACATGGCACTTCAAAGTGCACGGAAGCACCGTGAGATTCGCCTATCCAGTTTCGCTGCATAAGCTTAACTTTTTCTGGCCAATCAATAGTGTTCAAATCTTCTACCAAACGGTGTCCGTAAGCTGTAATTCGCATGGACCATTGGCGAAGATTGCGCTGGAATACTGGGAAGTTTCCGCGCTCAGACTTACCTTCTGCAGTAACTTCCTCGTTTGCAAGCACAGTTCCCAAACCTGGGCACCAGTTCACAGGAGACTTAGAAATATAAGCAATACGGAAGTCGTTCAACACATCCGCTTGCTCTACCTTGTTAAGCTCTTCCCACTTTTTGCCTGCAAAACCAGGAATTTCACGCTTACCGCTCTTAAACTCGTCAACAAGTTCGCAAATTGGTCGAGCAGAACCCTTTCCGCCGTCTTTGCGAACAAAATCAGGGTTGTACCAAGCGTCATAAAGCTTGGAGAAAATCCATTGCGTCCAACGCACATAATTCGTGTCAATCGTTGCAAAAGACCTACGATCATCAAAGCTCAAGCCCATGCGATGCAGCTGCCTGCGCATATTGGCAATATTTGCCTCGGTAGTAATGCGCGGATGCTGACCAGTTTGCACAGCATACTGTTCAGCCGGCAAACCAAAAGCGTCGTAACCCATTGCGTGAAGAACATTCTCACCCTTCATGCGATGGTAGCGGCTTACAACATCCGTTGCCAAGTATCCAAGAGGATGCCCAACGTGCAAGCCTTTACCGGAAGGATACGGGAACATGTCCATTGCAAAGAAAGAAGGACGACCGTCAGCATTCCTGCCTTCGCCATCCTTCAAATTGCCCTTAACATTAGCAGCCCAGAACGTGCCCTGCTCGTCCCAGGTTTTTTGCCAGCGCTGCTCAATATCTTGTGCGAGCTGCGCGTTGTAACGAAAAGCTGGCTCAGCAATAGTAGCTTTATTGTCAGCTGTTGCATACTGTTGATCGTTGTCGTTCATACCCTAGGACTATAGCGTCTTATGCAGTCATTATGCAACACTTTTTACAAGTTTTATTGATATTTTATTGAGAAAATATGTAGTTTTAACGTAAGTTTTCCTAATACGCGCACAAAATTAAGATTTTATGCTTATTTTGCAAAATAAATCATTACAATAGTAAATAAACTTTTTAAGCGAATAAAGATTAGAAAATTAGGTAAAATTCAATAAAACTATAAATATTAAAGAGGTTGTGAATTGAAAGTACAAAAAAATACGTTACTACTTATTGCTTGCTTAGTTTGGGGCGCTGCTGGTTTTAATATTCTTAAGATTGGCTTGTTGGCTTACCAGAATTATTTGCAACCGCTGAATTACGCTTTGTCTCTAGTTGTTTTTGCAATATTCCAATTCCTGATTTTTGGAAAACTCGTTAAAAAACATACTCAAAGAATCCTCGCATACAAAGAAAAACAATTTTTCCTCAAATTCTTTGACGTTAAATCTTTTATAATCATGGCTTTTATGATGACTTTTGGAATTGTTTTGCGCGCAACTAACATAGCTCCCGAACAGTTTATTGCAGTGTTTTACACCGGTTTGGGTTCTGCACTATTTTTAGCAGGATTGCTTTTTGGATATCAGTTTGCAAAAACATTCTGCCCTGCATTTAAACACAGCTTGTCTGATTGTGCTAATACTTCAGTAAAATAGTGAGATTGGGAATAATTTAGTTTATTCGTAAAATATTTATTAAGTGTGTAACGATAAGCCGTATATGCATAAGCTGTATATGCTAGTACGTTAAGAAGGCTGCTATGGACAATAATGTGTATAAAAAAAGCAGATTATACGCACCTGAGCGTTTTTTTGAATGCGAAGGCAAGGGTTTGCAATGGTTGCAAGAAGCCCATAAGTTTGGCGGCCCTAGAGTTGCAAAAGTGTTTGATTGGGGAAACGACTACCTTAATATTGAGCGAATTGACACTGCTTCCCCAACTCCTTTAGCTGCTTTTGAGTTCGGTGCAGCTCTTGCACACATGCACGACTATGGTGCGAAATATTTTGGTCAAGCTCCTGCAGATTATGATGGAACATGCTATTTTGGGCCTTTAAGCGACCCTGTTAATATGCCAACTGGCGAGTGGAATAACGTTATTGACTATCTTGCGGATGGGCGTTTGCGCCCTATGGTTGAGCTTGGGATTGCTCGCGGAGAGCTTACTAAAAGCGATTTGGCTCTTACGAACGAAGTTATTGACGCTCTTTACGACTTATTAGGAAAGACTGCAGAAGATAAGCCTGCGCGCGTTCACGGCGACTTGTGGAGCGGAAACGTTTTGTGGACTAAAAGCGAGGATGGAGAGCATACGGAGGCTGTGCTGATTGATCCTGCAGCCCACGGCGGGCACCGCGAAGAAGATTTAGCTATGCTTAACCTGTTTGGAATCAGCTATTTTAAGCAGATTTTGGACGGATACCAGTCTGTGCATCCACTTAAGGCAGGTTTTGAGCAGCGCATGATTATTTGGCAGCTCTACCCTATTGCAGGCCACTGCGTATTCTTTGGCGGCGGATACGTAAGCGAGTATCGAGAAATGTGCAGAAGATTATTAAATAGCTGATTTTCAGCAGTAAACAAATAAAACATTTAAAGACTTAATCGTAAAAATTACGAAAGGCCATTAGTATGATTCGTTTGCGTGTAAACACTTGGAAAAGAATTATAGTTGTGCTAACAGCACTAGTTTCAACACTATTTGTTGTTAGTGCATGCGGCACTACTTCTAAAACTTCTTCCAGTCCTAAAAACGTGCAGCAAACGTATCGCGGAAATGTTGTTATTTTCACCCCTTCAGATGGTTTAGCTTTAACAAGACACAAGCCACTAAGCACATGGGATCATCTTGTTCCAGAAATCGTTAAAGACTTAAAAAATAAGGGTTTTAACGATGATTCTATTACTACAAAAACTTCTTCTAGTCTTTCGCAGCAGAGTCAAGACGTGCAGGATTATGTTGTGAATTTGCTAACACCATTGCATTTAGAAAATCATAACAATAAAAATAAGCAAAATACTGGCAATTCAAACGAAAAAATTAAGAAGAAGCTGAGTAAAACCACTATTGTTATTGCTCCATGGACTAATAAGAACGGCAATAATAATTATGGGGATTACGCAACTTTACCTACGTCAAACAAAACAGAAGACACAAAAAATAAGCAGGGTCTTTTAGCAGGCAAAAACGATTCTGAAGACACAGACAAAAATATTCTTCTTTCTCAAAAGCGTTTAGCCTCATCTCTTCGACTTGCTCAAAAATCTGGAATGCACGTAGTTATGCTTTCGCGCTCAATTCCAGGATTTAAGCCAGATGTTCTTTTCCACCTTTCTGACGCTAGTAGCATTGGTGAAACTCAAGCAGAAACATTAGTTCAAAAACTTGCTCTCGACCGTGCTACTCGCGAAAATCCGCGCTATATTGAAGTTCTTTTGCCATGCCACAATCAGAAAAATATAAATTTGCACGCAAAAACTAATAGTGGCACAAACGGTCAAAACTCAAACGATTCAAACGGTTCAAACGATTCTGACTCAAATAATGCAGATTCTAACAGTGAAAACCAAAATTCTTCCTCAAATAATAATCAAGAATCTCAAAATAGTGGCGAAAATAGTTCAAAAGATAATGCAGATACCAGCTCCTCAACACAGTTAGAAGACGAGTTTGCAAAAGAAGCTTTTGCAGGAATGTGGAAAGTACTTAGACCATATTTCGCTTCTGGCACTCTGCTTAGCACTTCCGGAAAATTGCATGCAAATAGTAGCGAAAAAGACTGGATTAACGTTGCTTTTGACGCAGATAATTCGGATGCTGTAAAAACTGAGTTGAAGAATCGTATTACTAAAAACGATAATCTTCTAACTCCTTCGCTAATGCATGTTGACGGCATTATTGCTCTTGACGATCAAGTTGCTTTGCAAGCTTCGCAAACTTTAAGCGATTTAGGCTACGAAGGAAGCGCTGCAGACATAAATCCTTCGTTTACTTTGCCGAATGTTATTGGAAACTTCATTGGTAAAAGAAATCTTATTAAGCGCCCTGTTCCTTCTCCTAAAAACAGCTCCAATAAGAACGCAAAAGACGCGCAAATTAGCAAGGAACAGTCCGAAGATGCTAACGATGCTGCTAACGCAAAAAAATGGCCTGCAATAACCGGCTACGGAGCATACAAGAATATTATGCCAAATATTGTAAGCGGCAAGCAGTGGATGACAACTATTGAGCATCAGGCACAGATTAGTAAAGATATTACAGAAATGTGCGATTCGTTAAATAGCACCGGAAATCTTTCTACAAAGATTGCAACAAAACAATCGACAATTGAGCCTGGAATTACGGTTCCAACTGTTTATGAACAGCTGATAGCAGTTAGTGCAACGAATTTGAAGGCTCGCCTAATAGACCCGGGCTACATTTCCCTAGCTGATGCAGGATTGTAAAGTTACACTTAGTGCTTTCGAGGAGCGTAAATAACGCGCTCAATAAGCTCGTGGTAACGCTCAACAACTGCCTGACGTTTAGCTTTTAAGCTTGGCGTAAGCAGACCGTTATCTTGCGTAAAAGCGTCCGGCACTATTTCAAACTTGCGAATAGACTCCGCTCTAGAAACAAGCAAATTAGCTTTAGTGACGGCACGCTCAACTTCTGCACGTACAATTCCGTTTACTGACGCTTCTTTAAGCGAGCGCACTTTGCACGCTCCTCTGGAAGCAAGCCAAGAATTTACTTCCGCCAAATCAAGCGCAATAAGCGCCGCAACAAATGGCTTTCTGTCTCCAATAACAACCGCTTGAGAAACAATTGGAGAAGACATTAACGAAGCTTCTAACGCGTTTGGAGATAAATTCTTTCCGCCAGCCGTAATAATAAGATCTTTCTTTCTTCCGGTAATACGCACAAAACCGTCATCATCTAAAGAACCAAAGTCACCCGTATGCAACCAGCCGTTTACAATTTGTTGACGAGTAAGCTCCGGATTATTATGATACCCTTTGCATACTGCTGGGCTTTTAATACACAGCTCACCATCATCCGCAATTGCAACAGACACGCCTTTTACCGGCAAACCAACAGTTCCAATACGGTATCCGGTTGTAGGATTCACCATAGCCGGAGCACAAGTTTCAGTCATTCCGTAACCTTCAAGCAAAGGCAAACCGATGCCGTTAAAGAAGTGCGCAATAGACATATCGAGAGGAGCGCCTCCGGAAATAGCGTACGAAACAGAACCGCCAAAGACTTGCAAAAGTGGCTTATAAACTAATTTTTTGCATAATGCGTGGCTTAAAGCAAGCATAGGCGGAACCATCGCTTTAGACTGCTGAGAATAAGACCATTGACGCGCAACTTTTGCCGCATAAGCAAAAACAAAACCTTTAACTCCCCTGCCAGCTTTTTGCGAAGCAGCGTTATAGATTTTTTCAAAAATACGAGGAACGCCAAGAATAAAAGTCGGCTTAAACGTTTGAAAATCAGACAAAACTGTTTTCAAATTGCTCGTTAAACCAAGAGTAACGTTTCCAGCAAAGCAGAAGAATTGCATAAATCTTGCGAACACGTGAGCAAGAGGCAAAAACAGCATTAAGCGAGGATTACCTTTTAAGGCAATATCTGGCATAGAAACAACGCCTGACTTTGCAATAAAAGCAAAATTACTATGCGTAAGCTCAATTCCTTTAGGCTCGCCTGTTGAACCGGAAGTGTAGACAATTGTTGCTAAATCACTTCCGCAAACCGCGTGAACTCGCTCGTAAAACTCCGAATCAGTTACAGTTTTACCGTACTCAATAAAAGCATCAAGCGCTCCACGGTTTATAACATAAACGTCGTGAAGAGTAGAGCAATCATCCTTAACAGCTTCTATTTTTGGAAGCATATCGGCAGACTCAACGAATATTGAGCAAACTTTAGAATCCTCAACAATATGCTGTATTTGAATAGATGAGCTAGTTTCATAAATTGGCACGGTTAAAGCGCCAATAGACATAATAGCCATGTCAAGAACCGTCCACTGCCATGAGGTATGCGCAATAATCGAAATAGAATCCCCCGGCATAACTCCGCGCGCAATAAAACCTTTAGCAACAGCAACTACCATATCTCGAAATTCTTTAGCAGAATAAGACTTCCACGAACCTAAAGAATCAACATATTCAATTAACGAATCATTCGCGCAGCGAGAAACTCGATCTTCTAGCAGAGAAAAAATATTAACATCTGTATCAATAGCTTCATCAAGTGGACGAGAATATTCTTGCATATGCGCTCCTGTGTTGCATAATCGATATTAATCTTTACTATACGCTGTTCACACCCTCACACTATGGCAATATCTACAAGATTGACGCAGATTTTGTTCAGTTTTCTACAAATATGAATATTAATTATGCTATTTAGTCGACTGGCTTAAGAACGATTTTTTTGCGAGCAGTCATACTTGCAGGGTTTACGTAAGTGCGATTCTTTCGTTTTAGACCCCATTGCACGCAACGATTTGCGCAATGATCCGAACCGCCTTCAACATGAGCAAATTTTTGCCCCTGCTTTACAAACACTCCAACAGTAAGATTTGTTACTGCAGGTTCAAAAGTAGAAGTAAGCTCACCATGCCTAATTGTTACAACAGACTTTCGCGCAACTTTACCAACAAAACTAATAACACCATCTGCAGGAGCATAAAGAGGAGTTCCTTTTGAGGCTGCTAAATCCACACCGCGATGGCCAGCCATCCAAGGCTTAGGCGGCGGATTAAAAGCTTTTACAATGCGAGGAGGCTTTACCGGCCACTTCATAGTAGATTTGCACGTTTCTTCACTATAAGAACTTTTAGCAAGAGCGCACGTTTTACAGCATGCGCCTAAAGATTTAGAAGCGTAGTATTTAGCAGGGTTATTTTGCTGCATTTCATATTGCGAAAACAGTGCATCTAATAAAATAATTGAGATTATAAAAATCCCAAAGCAGGCAGCTATTCGACAATACAATTCATAATTTTTGCGAATACACATATATCCCCCATCAATATTTTTATAAAACGTCTTTTATAAAAGTTTTGCAGCTAATTTGCCAAAATCATAAGCTTTTAAAGCATTGTGGATAAAACATATGCTTATAATCACTATTTCGACACGCCAAAACACGCCATATTTGCATCTTCAAAAATTCCGTGTAATATAAATGTCTTGTGCGCGGCAGTAAGCCTGCACAAAATATTCCTGCGTAGCTCAGTTGGCAGAGCGTTCGACTGTTAATCGAATGGTCGCTGGTTCAAGCCCAGCCGCAGGAGCCATCAAGCCACTGGAAGTCCAGTGGCTTTTTTGTTTTTAAGAACACGAGAATACCCCGCGAATTGCTAATTAGGCTTAAGGCAACGCCCTCAAATATCAACAAGACATACGCCCAACAAAGTGGCTAACTTAAAAGCTTTGTCGTAAAATAGATACAAATGTGTCATCAGAAGATACGCATTGGGCAATCATTAACAAACAGAGGAAAACAATGATTCAACACACCTCCGAAAGTGCCGATAAAGGCAAAAAGAAGAAGCTAATCATACTTATTGTAGGTATTGTTGTACTTGCATTAGCTCTTAGCGCACTTGGCGCATTCTGGTATGTAAAACAAACTGAGCGCACAAAGGCTGCACGCAAACAGTGCGAAGTTAAAGTTGCCCAAGTTATGAAAGCTAAGAAAACGTGGGACGCTTTAGTTAAAAACAGAATTCTTATTAAGCTTTCGGAAGATAAGTCTGAAAATGGCAAGAAGCTTGCGAAAATAATAAAAGAGACAACTCCTGAAGTTGTAAGCTGCACAGCAAACTCTCCAGAAGAGCTTGGAAGCCAAAGCGCTGAGGCTTTGGCAGCTTCTGAATGGTATGCGGTTAAAGCAAAAGAAATTAGAGCTTTAGCTGTTGAATTACTAAATAGCGCTGACACAAAAGCTGAAGACAAAGATAAGAAAGAAGAAAAGAAGGAAGAAAAGAAGGAAATACAGCGAACAACCAGCAATGTGATTAGGCGTGCGAACGTTATTCCTCAAAAGACGAAGCCAGCGCCTCAGAATAACAACAAGAAGAAAGACACTAAAAAGCCAGAATGCAAAGAAGGCGACAAGAACTGCAAGAAACCACAGCCAAAATGCAAGCCAGGCGACGAGAACTGCAAGGAACCACAGAAAGAATGCAAGCCAGGCGACGAAAACTGCAAGAAACCACAGAAAGAATGCAAGCCAGGCGACGAAAACTGCAAGAAAACTAACCCACCTGCAACTAACCCACCTACAACCAACCCACCTACAACCAACCCACCTACAACCAACCCACCTACAACCAACCCACCTACAACCAACCCACCTACACAAAACCCACCTACACAAAACCCACCTACACAAAACCCACCTACACAAAACCCACCTACAACCAACCCACCTGCACAAACCCCACCTACAACCAACCCACCTGCACAAAACCCACCTGCAGCACATTAATAAAATAGAATTATAAAATAAAGCTCCCAACGGATTCGTTGGGAGCTTTATTTGTGCCTTTAAATAGTTTTTAAGCTCTTACCTGATTAGCAGCTTTAATACCGGCTAAATCAACTTCTTCAAGCGGAATAACCTTAGTATGATTCTTAATCTTGTATCCAACGTACAAAATTAAGAACAGTGGCACAGACATGTACGTAATGCCAATGGCCTGCCAGTTAAGAGTTGCAAATGAGTGCAAATCCTGGCCAACAATAACCAAAACGCACAAAAGGAACGCAACAATCGGACCAAAAGGATACCACTTTGCTCGGTACACTAAATCGTCCAAAGAATGCCCCTGAGCCACATACGCTTTTCTAAAGCGGTAATGCGCTAAAGCAATACCAGCCCAAGCAATAAAGCCTGTTAAACCACTTGCAGCAACCAGGAACATGTATATTTGCGAGCCAAAAATACTCATGAAGAACGTGAACAAAGCCACCACAAATGTTGCAATTAAAGCTGGAACTGGAATACCGCGGAGGCTTACTTTTCCGAAAACTTTTGGAGCATTACCATCTTTTGCAAGAGCATAAAGCATTCTAGTAGAAGCGTACATTCCGGAATTTGCTGCAGAAATAACAGAAGTCAAAATAACAGCATTCATAACTGCTGCAGCAGCTGCAAGACCTGCACGCTGGAACACGAGCGTGAATGGGCTTATAGCAATATCAGTTACTTCGGATCCAAGCAAATTCTTGTCGGTGTAAGGAATAATGCACGCAATAACGAAAATCGCAAGAATGTAGAAAAGAAGAATACGCCAGAATACTTGCTTAACAGCCTTCGGAATACTCTTTTCTGGCGTTGCAGACTCTCCAGCAGTAATACCAATAAGCTCAGTTCCTTGGAAGGAGAAGCCAGCAATAGCAAACGCGCACAGCACTGCAGGAACACCACCAGCAAACGGAGCATCCTTATGCGTAAAGTTTTGCAAGAATGGAGCTTTGCCGCCAATAATTCCAACAATTGTAAGCATGCCAACAACGAGGAACACAATAACCGCAACAACTTTCACAATAGAAAGCCAGTATTCTGTTTCTCCGAAGCACTTAACTGTAAGAACGTTAATCAGCAAAATAAGCATAAGAACCGAAAGTGAGAAAATCCATATTGGCACTTTCGGGAACCAGTATTGCAAAACTATTGCTGCAGTACTAACGTCTACAGCCACCGTAATAGCCCAGTTAAACCAATAGTTCCAGCCCATTGCAAAACCTAAAGCAGGATCAACAAAGCGTCCGGAGTACGAAGCAAACGAGCCACTAATAGGCATAAACGTTGCCATTTCTCCAAGAGAAGTCATAAGGAAGTAAACCATTATGCCTATTGCGCCGTAAGCAAACAAAGCGCCACCAGGACCAGCCATGTGAATTGTTGCACCACTAGCAACAAATAAACCGGTACCAATGCTGCCGCCTAAAGCAATCATGGAAATATGACGTGTTTTCAAAGCACGATGAACATCGTGATTCTGCTGAGAAGTTTGTTCAGCAGTAGATGGTAATGAACTATTACTCATTTTTCCTCCTTTTATGTCGTCTCAGAGGCAAAACAAGCAACAGCGTGCGTGTCGATAGCGCTCCGCAGCGAATGCCGAAATCGCTGCGACAGTACTTGGTTTATTAAACCAAGTCCCAGCTCACTACCTTTGGAAATCAGCAGTAAACTTCGGCGCTCTCCCCTTTTGTAAGTAATCAACGCTTTTCCGAGCTCATACTTACTACTCTTGTTGAGCGCAACCTCTGGTCGATGGTGTTCATTATTAGTACTACTTAGCGACAAACATACAGAATTGCGGCGTGGCGAAAAGAGAATAAAAAAAAATCTCGGCAAATTATGTAACCTGCCGAGATAAATCGTGGAGCTAGGGGGATTCGAACCCCCGACCCCCTCCATGCCATGGAGATGCGCTACCAGCTGCGCCATAGCCCCGTTTTTAGTTATGCTGTTCAAGCGAACCTTTGATAGAATACAACAAATTAGCACTCTATCCAAATGCGGCGTGTCGAATCAGCTTAAATATTACTAAAAGTATTGCTACTTAATTACCGCTTGAACTACCGAAATTTTCTGCATTTCCAGAAGTAGACGCTCCGCCTGAAGCTCCCCCTGAAGAAGATCCTGAACCACCGTTAGAAGAGCTACCTGAAGCACCACCAGGAGCAGTTGACGACGAGGATTCCCCGCTTGAATTACTTCCCGAAGTTGATTCTCCAGAATGCGATCCGCCACTTGTTGAAGAATTATCACCACCAGGCTCACCGTCAGTAGAATTTCCTAAATTAGAATCTGAGTCATCGCGGGAATGTAAACCGTTGTTTTCATCCTCTTTTTCTGAATCCTGATTTTCTGAATCACTATCAGACGGCTTCTTATGCTCAACGCCATTATTGCTATTTTGTTGAGGATTTACCTGATCTTTAGGCTTCTGCTGAATCTGCTGAGGCTGAATATTGTCCGTTCCCTTGCCTTGCGTAAAAAGCAAAACAATTCCTGCAGTGGCAACAACAGCAACTAAAGCGCTTATTACAGCTATAGCAATAGTTGCAGCATAACTATTCTTACGTCGATCTAAATTACTTGCGTTAGCATAATTAGAATCGCGAATAGCTTCAGATAACGGCACAGGCTGGCTCAAATCGCCTTCCGACAATTCCATATCTTCTTCGCGCTGCTCGCGTAAAGCAGAAAGCTCTAAAAGTCGCGTATTTTCTAATTCTGGATCTTTAGCTTCAGAGCTTATAGTTCGCCCAGAATTAACTTCACCATTTTGCCTAGAATACGCCATACGAGCATCATCTCCCGCGACTTTATATCCAGCATTTCTTACTTCAACATTGTAGACAGGATGCATGTTAAGAGTTTGAACATTATCTTTATATTGCTTCGAATCATTAGCATAACCAGCAGCGTCAGAAGTACCAGCAGAATCAGAATTATTAAGATTCTTAGGATTTGCTTCAGCTAACTTACGGGAAGAAGCGTGAATAACATTCTGATACAGCTGAGAAGCCACAGCCGACACAATCGAACCAATAGCCACACCAATAACCGAACCGGCAATACCAATTTTAGAAGCGAGCAAAAACGAGGTCACTGCTGCCAGCGAACCCGCTAAAACCTGCGTAAATGATATGCCTTTGAAGAAATTCTTCACGTGTTTACCTTAACTACCTAACAATGTATTGCGAAACATAAATGCAATATGTATAAACTTACTACAAATTACAAATTACCACTCACAACGATGGTATCACTCAAGGCATGAGTTGGATAGCTATTTTAGGAATCTACTTAGTTCTTTCTTTGCTTCCATAATGTTCGCCCAAGCTTGCAATAATAATGGCTGCAAATATTAAAGCAAATCCCACAAATGCCATATTTGACACATACTCATGGTAAAGCAGCGTAGAAAATAGTAGAGTAAATAAGCTTTCAGTGCACATAATAACCGATGCGTTTGCTGTAGAAAGATTAACCAAACTATAGTTTTGCATAATTTGCGCAACAACAGTCACCACAACAGTTAAGTAGAACATGTTTGCAAAAATAGAAAGATTATCCGCGCCGTTGAAATTAGGCAAAGGCTCATAAATTAACGCTCCAGCTAAGAACAGCACTCCTGAAACAACAAATTGTCCAAAAGTTAAAGTTACAGGATTATATTTTCTTGAATAATACGCAAGGAACGTAAGATTAAAAGCGAAAACTGCAGCGCATACAAGAGTCAGAATATCACCATAAGAAAGCGTAAGAGCGAACATTCCTGGCTTTAAAGCCACAAAACCAACGCCAGCAACACAAACTACAGCAGCAATCAAACCTAGTATTGTAGGCTTTTTCTTAACAATTAGCCAAGCTGAAAATGGTGTAATAACGCAGTAGGCTGCAGTAAGAAAAGCACTACGACCCGGATCAATTGTTTGCAATCCTTCAGTTTGCAAAACTAAAGTCGCATAGTATGTAACACCAGTTATTAGCGAAGGAATAATCAATTTTTTTGTAAAAGTTTTACGAAGAGTGCCGAAAAAAATTACAAACATAATCGCGCACGCACCAATCATGCGCACTCCCATAAGCCATTGAACCGGAAAAACTTCGAGAGCATACTTTGAAGAAACGTAGCTGCCACCCCAAATAGCAGCGCAAACCAACAACATTAGTTGAGAAATATGAACACTCTTCCCTTTAGGCATGCCAGATTTATCAACTATTGTTTTAGCTGCTTCACCATTAGCTTTCATAACGCCTCCCCTTCAACTATAAAAGTTGATCCACTAATAAAAGTCGCTTCATAAAAGCACCTCATTAAAGCCGCTTCATAAAAGTTACTTCCTTAAAATCGCTTCCTTAAAATTTTCTTTTATTTAGTGAATTTAGTTTATAAAATACACAGATTAGCCATAAAATCGTGAAAAGTACAACTTTTCGGCGTTCTTTCGGAAAATTTCCGATATGCACTTCATAAAACCGGCATACTTAACTATTTTGCTTTATATCTTTCGCTTAAATAACTTTTATAAAATTCGGTGATTTATATCACAACTGCGTAATTTTTTGCAGCACACACTCGTATACTCTTCTAAAACAGCGTAATGTAAAAGTAATGACTTGTTTAATTGCACACCACAGACGCGCGCAATTTTACTAATAACGAAAGGAAATATTATGGCAACTCTTAACGCCGATATGAAGGAATTTATTGCTAATAATTTGGCTTGGATTGCAACAGTAAGCAAAGATGGCGAGCTTGATTTAGGACCAAAAATGTCTATGTTCGTGCTTGACGACAATCACCTTGCATACCACGAGCGCACTGCAGGCCAGCATTTTAAGAATTTGCAAGACGGCAGCCAGCTAGTAGTTGCTTTTGCTAATTTGGCAGAAAAGAAGGGTTATCGCTTCCGCGGAACCGTAACTCTTCACACTGACGACGCGATTTACGAAGAGCAAGTGCGCGTGGCCGAAGAAAAAGGCACAAAGAAGCCGGCTGCAGTTCCAGTTATGGAAATCACTGAAATTCAGGATTTGACTTCTGGCGCTACTGCCGGCAAAACAATCGCAAAAGATTAATTTATAGCTTGCGCAAAACGCCGAATTAGTACGTTTCAAGCAAGCGTCATACAATATCGAGTGGCGTTCGTCCTCAAAGGCGAAGATGAACACCACTCAATTTTTTATTTGATTATTTTTATTTGATTATTTAGTTGTCGCTAATTTACTTATTTTCTTTACGCAATTCGCACAATCTAGCGTTCATTTCTTCCGCTTTCTTCTTCTCGAAGTAATAAATTACTGCAGCAATTGCAATCGGGAAAATAACAGTGAATGCAATCCATCCGCAAATCACTAATGGCTCATCTTTGAATGAAATCCATCCAACAATCACAGACACAATAAATTGAATAGCAATTGGTGGAACTAGTGCAAAAACGAATTTTGCGAGATTTGACATACGTTCATTCGACCAAAAAATAGCGAACACTCCATAGCCTATGCCAATAACAAACGACGCCACAGCATAAGATGCAATTCTGTTTCCAACTGCGGTATGCGCTAACAAGCTGGACACAAAACTGATTGCAGTAAAAATAGTGCACGCTATGCCAATGCCATTAACAATGTTTTTTACCATTGTTTTGCCAAAAGTTGTAACTTGCTTTTCCATAATAATCGTTTCCCTTTTAAGTATTAAAAAATTAGTATTAAAATTTTTGTTTTATATTTGACTACGCTTAAAACTACATTCCCAAGCGCTTTTTGAACGAGCTCAAGCATCTGCGACTAATCCACTCAACGCTTCCGTCGTTCATTTTTACGCTCATACTTCCGCCGAATCCTGGATCGACTCGAACAATGCGATTCAAGTTCACGATTGCGGATTTAGATATGCGCACAAACGACGCGAATTGCGGATTGTCAAAATCCATCAGGCGCTTGTAAGACACGCACTCGCCTTTATCGCTGTGAATGATTACGCGCGAATTTTCTACGCAAATCATAATCACATCTGGCTCGTGCATAACAATAATCGAATCATTAATATAACCATATATGAATGAATTATTGTTGCTATTTGCCGCATTTGCAATGTTTGTCGCGTCCGCAGTATTATTTTCGGCGTTGCTTGCTTCTGCATTTTTAGAATCAATACTTTGCAAGCTGGATATAATGCGTTTAAGATTATCGTCAATATTGTGAACCGACAACTGAGCGTGCTGCTCTTCTTCTGGCGGCACAATAGCAATTGTTACTTTCATCAAGCCTCCCTTCCGTAGTTCTACCGTTAGCGTTTGCTAACCTTTTGTTTTGTAATTTTGACTATACGGCACTGTAAATAGTCTGTCTTTACAAAATCGCTAAACGGTAGTTTTCGAAATATAAGCGGTAAAAAGAAGAGATTATGCCGATTAAGCTGCTCCCCAAATGCGAATAAGACGCTGGCTTGTAGGATCAGCTGCAGGGCCTTGATCGTAAGCATCCAAACGCCAATGAATCGAACCATCCGCATTAAGACTTGGAATTAAACGCGCCCAGCGGCCGTTTCCCATTCCACCAATTGTCTTATAAGAAGGATCCACCTTGTCTAATCCAAGAAGCTTATGAACAGTTTGCGAAAGACAAGAGCCGTGAGAAAACACTAGCAAATCGCGGTCGGAACCGGTTTTGCGCGTCCACTGTTCAACAGTTGCAGCTGCACGCTCGCCAACTTCCTGCTTAGTTTCTGCACCGTGGCGAAGCTCTCCGCCTTCGCCTTTTACCCAAGCGTTAAAATCTTCCGGCCATTTTTCGCTAATCTGCTTGCGGTTCAAACCTTCCCACTCGCCAAAGAAGCGCTCGCGCACGCCATTTTCAACGTGCACATGAAGCCCAATCTTATCTGCAAAAGCGTGAGCTGTTTGCTGCGCGCGAATAAGCGGCGAAACAATCGCCACAAAACTCGCGTCCGCTTCTTCCGGCGTAATGCGCACGTGTTCAGCGCTGTTCGGGTCCTTTGGATCTTCTAAATCAGAAGCACCAAAAAGCACGCGCAAAGCTTTTCCAGAGCGAGTCACCTGATCCATTCCAGACTCATCCAAAGCAATATCAATCATGCCTTGCAAACGGAACTGTGCATTATACGGAGTTTGACCGTGGCGAATAAGCATAACAGAACGAGCAATTCCTTCATGCGCACTATTAATGGAATTATTTACGTTACTCGCAACGTTTTCAACAAAATCAACCATAATCTACCGCCTTCTAAAGCCTTTTATAAATAATTTAACGCTCCCAGCTAGGCTTCCAGCCTTCAATTACGTGCTGAGTATTTTCCGAATACACCATAGAATCAGCCGGAACATCGTGACGCACAACAGAGCCAGCACCCGTAGTTACACCATCAGACACATTTACTGGAGCAACAAAAAGATTACCTGCACCAACGTGAACACCAGAACCAATACTCGTATGATTCTTATGCACGCCATCATAGTTTGCAGTAATCGTGCCGCCACCAATATTCGTATGCTCACCCAAGTTGGCATCGCCAATATAGCTTAAATGCGGAACCTTAGTGCCGTTACCAATATGCGCCTTCTTCATTTCCACGAAAGCGCCTGCCTTACTTTCTTCACCAAGCACATTTCCCGCGCGCAAATACGTCCACGGACCAATGTTAGCAGCCCTGCAAATATGCGATTCTTGCACGCGCGAACGCTCAACTACAGCATCCTCGTCAACTTGCGCATCAATAAGAGTTGTGTAAGGGCCAACAACAGCGCCGCTTAAAACATTAGTATGACCTTGAAGGAAGCAGCCAGGAAGAACCGTGACATCTTGAGCAAGAGTCACGTCATCTTCAATCCAAGTAGTTTCCGGATCAAGAATAGTTACGCCTTCAAGCATCCAATGCTCACAAACACGCTTATTATAAGCTTTTGCGAGCGCCGACAACTGCACGCGAGTATTAACGCCCTCTACGCTAAGAGGGTCAGGAGCAGACATTGCTCCCACATGACCAAACTTTCGAGCATGTTCCAAAGCATCCGTCAAATAAAACTCGCCTTGAGCATTCTGAGAATTAAGATTTGCAATCGCATCACTTAGCACATCTGCATCAAACACGTATACGGAAGTGTTCACTTCTTTAATTTCAAGCTCTCCAGCATTAGCATCCTTATGCTCTACGATTCGCAAAACATCGCCGTTTGCTTCGCGCACAATACGGCCGTAGCCAGTAGCATCGTCTAATACTGCTGTAAGAACAGTTGCAACATTGCCATGATTATTGTGAAAATCTACTAAAGATTGAAGAGTTTGAGTGTCCAAAAGAGGCATGTCACTTGCTGCGATTATCACAGCACCTTTTAACGTTTCGCCATTTTCGCGTTTTGAAACGTTATTAAGATCTCGAATAGCGCATTGAACAGCTCTTCCAGTTCCCGGCTTTTCGTCTTGATTTACGATTAAAGCATTGCTGTTATAGCTAAGAGCAGCTTCAGTTACTAAATCAGCCTGAGCATGCACTACTACAGCCAACTTATTTGGATTTACGCCAGCAATTGCGCTCATAACACGATTTAGGAATGTTTTTCCAGCAAAGTTATGAAGTACTTTCGGAGTTGCTGAACGCATACGCGTACCCTCACCCGCCGCTAAAATAATTGCCGCGGCCACATCATGCTTTTCCACGCATGCTCCTTATGTTGTATTAAATAATATTCTTACTGATTTAATTCTATTACGTCTTAACGTCTATCCAAAACAAAAACGCTACTTGCAAAACAAGTAGCGCCTGTATAAGCTCCCTCACCTGGATTCGAACCAAGACAAAGGGTTCCAAAGACCCGTGTGCTGCCATTACACCATGAGGGAACGGCGGAAAAACCGCCAAGTCACTATTATGCCACACGAATTGACTTCGTCAAATTTGGCGTGGCGAAAAGTAAAATCAGCGTTTACGCAAATAAGAAGCCTTGACCGTGATGCTCCGGGTAAGTGTCGAAAAGCTTCGCAACCGAACCATCTTCAAATACTGCTTTAATTGCGCTTGCAAGAAGAGGAGCAATAGAAAGAACAGTCAAACCATCCCAACGCTTTTCTTCCGGAATTGGCACAGTATCCGTCAACACAACTTCGCGAGCGCCGCAAGCCTTCAAACGTTCAACCGCAGGGCCAGAAAGCACGCCGTGAGTTGCAACAACTGTAACAGACTTAGCTCCAGCTTCCTTCAACACGTTGCAAGCGCCAGCAATAGTGCCAGCAGTATCAATCAAGTCGTCAACCATAACGCAATCGCGACCAGCAACGTCACCAACAACGCGGTTTGCAACAGTCTTATTCGGGCAAGTAATATCGCGAGTCTTATGCACAAAAGCCAAAGGACCGCCGCCCAAACGCTGTGCCCACTGTTCAGCAACGCGAATACGACCAGCATCCGGAGACACAACAGTTACGTTTGCAAGATCATCACGGAAACGATCGCGCACATAATCAACCAAAACAGGCATAGCAATCAAGTGGTCAACCGGACCATCGAAGAATCCCTGAGACTGAGCCGCGTGCAAATCAACGCTCATAATGCGGTCAGCGCCAGCAGTTTTAAGCAAATCAAACATCAAACGGCAAGAAATAGGCTCACGACCGCGATGCTTCTTATCCTGACGAGAATAGCCAAGAAGTGGGCAAACTGCAGTAATAGAACGAGCAGAAGCGCGCTTCAAAGCGTCAATCATAATCAACTGTTCCATAATGGACTTGTTGACAGGGTCGCTGTGACTTTGCAATACGAACACATCCGTACCGCGCACCGACTGCGTGTAACGAACATACATTTCGCCATTAGCAAAATCGTAAGCCGTTGTTTCAAGTACATCAATGCCAAGCTGATCTGCTACATCACGCGCAAGCTTTGGATGGGCGCGACCGGTAACAAGAACGAGGTTTTTATCTGGCTTTCCTTCAAGGACGATGCTCACCATATCTCCAAACGTTAGTTCGCTTTAGTTCGCGAAATGAACATAATCAATACTAACTTTTTGCGCAGACTTGCAGCGACAAGCCGAAAAAGTAAATAGTCACGACCTATACAAGCCGTGCTTAACAATGTACTGCACTACTCCATCCGGAACCAAATACCATACTGGCTCACCATGCTCAGCGCGGCGGCGAACATCCGTAGAAGAAATCGACAATGCTGGAATTTCCAAAATATCAACCGGCAAATGTTCAGAATCACAGTGAACAATATCGTCATAATTTGCAACATTTCCAGCACTGTTCACATTTAGCTGCCTAGTAATAAACGGCAGATTAGACTCCAACTTTTCCGGCCTAGAATACCCCGGGCGAGTAACAGCCACGAATCGCGCCAAATTCCACATTTCGCGAGCATTCTTCCACTGCATAATTTCCGCCACAGCGTCCGCTCCGGTAATGAAGAAAAGCTCCGCATCCGGATGCTGCGCGTGAATATCTTTCAAAGTATCAATAGTGTAAGTAACTCCCGGACGGTCAATATCGACTCTGGAAACAGTAAACTTAGGATTAGAAGCCGTTGCAATAACCGTCATTAAATAACGGTCCTCAGCATTCGTAACTTTTTTATCAAGCTTAAAAACAGGCCTACCAGTTGGCACGAAAATAACCTCGTCCAAATCATAAACCCACGCAACTTCAGAAGCCGCAACCAAGTGGCCGTTATGAATAGGATCAAAAGTTCCACCCATAATGCCAATACGCTGACGCTCATGAACGTTACCGCGTGCAGAAGTGCGCTTTCGCATAGAAGTTGCTACTGCAGGAGGAGCAGCTTCTTTTCCGGTAAAAGAACCTTGAAACAGGTCAGACATTCGCCGCTGCGCATCTGTGTTATTTTCAGGACTCATTCGCTTCAGATTCCTTATCTTCAGCCTCAGTTTCACTAACTACTCCAGAAGCATCATTAGCACTATCTGGGTTAATATTTCCCATCTCCTCATCCCACTCGTCCTTAACAACGCGCTGAATTTCAGCAAAAGTTGGAAGAGGGAAATCAGGCTGATACGTGCCGCGAATTTTTGCCACAGATTCAGTGATTTTAACAAGCATCGATGTCATTGAATCAACATCATTATTGCGCTCTAAAGAACTAAATTCACGAATATTCTTTTCCATTCGACCCATTTGCTCAAGAACGCTAGAAAACGCATCATCTTCAGGAAGCGTTACGTCATTTGCGTCAGCATCCGGCCATCCCATAAGCACAGCATCCGCATATTCAAGCGAGGAACGCTGTTGCGCGGAGGCAATACCATCCTCAATTTGCACCAAAAACACATAGCGCACAATCGACAAACGCTCAGCCGCAATATTAAGCGCTTCAGCCGGAGTTATATTCACATCATTCTTAGGCATATCATTAGGCATACTCTTACCTTACCGCCACGTAACTATCAAAACCAGTACTACTCGCGTATCTGACCGCTGCCGTAGCCAATCCACTTGGTTGTTGTCATCTCACGCAATCCCATAGGGCCTCTTGCATGCAATTTTTGCGTCGATATTCCAAGCTCAGCTCCAAAACCAAACTCTCCACCATCTGTAAAGCGCGTTGAAGCATTCACCATCACCACTGCAGAATCAACATTCGCAATAAAACTTTGAATCGTTTCGTAATCTTCAGAAATAATTGTTTCCGTATGCCCTGTAGAATACTTCGCTATATGATTTGCAGCATCAAAAGCATCGTCCACAATTTTTACGCCCATATTTAGAGACAAATACTCGCGTTTCCAATCCTCGCAAGTTGCATGCTCAAGCTGCAAACCTGCAATATTAGCAGATTGCAAAATTTCGTAAGATTTATCGTCAGCATGCAAAATAACATTATGCTCAGCTAAAGCAGCGCCAACTTGCGGTAAAAATTCCTGCGCAATATTGCGATTTACCAATAATTTTTCTGCCGCATTACACACACCTACGCGCTGAGTTTTTGCGTTAATAACAATCGGTATAGCTTTTTTAATATCAGCGCTTTTATCTACATAAATATGCACGTTTCCAGCACCAGTTTCAATAACCGGCACTGTAGACTCTTTAACAACCGTAGCAATAAGATTCGCACTACCGCGCGGAACTAGAACATCAATATGACCGTGCGCGTGCATCATGGCCGTGGCCCCCGACCTACCTAAATCGTCAACCGACTGAATTAAATCTGCACTAAAACCGGCTTTTTTAAGCACACTTCCAATAATCTCAATGCTTTTTTGATTCGTATTTTGAGCCGCACTTCCGCCTCGCAAAATTGCAGCATTACCAGACTTTAAGCACAAAGCTGCAACGTCAATAGTGACGTTTGGGCGAGCCTCATAAATCATTCCCATGATGCCAATTGGCACGCGAACTTGCGAAAGTTTAATACCATTAGGAAGAGTGTATCCGCGAACAACTTCTCCTACAGGATCTTGCAATTGCGCAATTTTTCTTACGCTTTGAGCAGAATTTTTCACACGCTTTTCGTCAAATTTAAGCCTATCGAGCTTTCCAGCATCCATTCCTTTAGCTTCGGCTTCTTTGAGATCTTTTTCATTAGCGGCGGCAATATCTAAAGCTGCCAAATCCAAAGCGTCAGCCATTTTTTCAAGAAGCTCATTTTTTGTTCTAGTATCCGTTTTGGAAAAATCTCGCCAGGCAAGCCTTGCTAAATCCGCACGCCCATTAACTAAATCGTCAACGCTCAACGTTCCCCCTTGTAGATTATTGGCTTTATTTTCCTGTTTAGAATCAAGAGTTGTCATAAATATGAGATTAGCACACGCCCGTTCGCCCAGCGCTTCGGGTAGCATATTTTTATAAGACGATGCATAATTTGCACAAATATTCCATATGATTATTCGGTTACGGAGACATTATGGCAGAAGATACAGCTATTTTTCATAGCACGCGCGCAACTACTCCAACTTGCACTGCTAAGCAGGCAATTCGTCAAGGTATTGCCGAAGACGGCGGATTATTTGTAGCCGACACTCTTGGCAGCACACGTTACGATATTTCTAAATTGCAAGGAAAATCCTACCAGGAAATAGCTAAAGATATTTTGCAAATCTTGCTTCCTGATTACTCTCAAGAAGAGCTTTCTGATTGCGTAAAGCTTGCATACGCAGACCAATGGTCTAACTCTGACATTACTCCAATTCGTCAGCTTGGAAATACTCGCGATTTTGTTATGGAACTTTTCCACGGTCCTACTTGCGCTTTTAAGGACGTTGCTTTACAAATGCTTCCACAGCTTATTAGCCGCAGCCAAAACAAAACCGAAAAATCTGAATCAAACAATAATCAAAATGTTATGATTTTGACCGCAACTTCTGGAGATACTGGAAAAGCAGCTTTGGCTGGTTTTGCTGATGTTCCAGGCACTTCTATGGTTACTTTTTACCCAGAAGGAAAAGTTAGCCGTGTTCAAGAATTACAAATGACAACTCAAGCTGGTAAAAACGTGCAAGTTTGCGCAGTCCGAGGCAATTTTGACGATGCTCAAACTGGCGTAAAACAGATTTTCACGAATAGTGAGCTTAATAAAAATATTGAAGAATCTTCGAACACTGAATTATCTTCTGCTAATTCAATAAATGTTGGACGACTCGTGCCACAAGTCGTATACTATTTTGCGGCTTATAAGCAGCTTGTTGAGCGTAAAGCAATAGCTCTTGGCGACGAAGTTGAGTTTTGCGTACCAACCGGTAATTTTGGCGATATTCTTGCTGGATATTACGCAAAAATGCTTGGTCTTCCTGTAAAACATCTTATTGTTGCAAGCAATAGCAATAATGTTTTATTCGATTTTTTGGTAAGCGGAACTTATAACCGTCAGCGCCCATTCCATCACACTGTTGCTCCTTCAATGGATATTTTGGTTTCCTCTAATTTGGAACGAATGCTTTACTACATGTGCGATAAAGACACGCGTTTAATACAAATGCTTATGAATGATTTAGCTCAGTGGGGCGCTTTTGAGATTCCAGAAAACGTGCTTGCAAAAATACGAGCTATTTTTGGCTGTGGCTGGGCAAATGAGGATCAGATTCGCGAAGCTATTTCTGACTGCTGGAACAAGTACAAGTATGTTATTGACCCTCATACTGCTTGCGGATACTTTGTTATGCAGCATATTCCGCATGATGAAAACGTACCGCGAGTACTTTTAAGCACTGCAAGCCCTTATAAGTTCCCGCGCGTAGTGGCTGAAGCTTTAGGACTTAAGAATGTGCAAAATATGGATGATTTCCAATGCATGGATGCTCTTAGTGAAGCAACAGGAACGAAAGCTCCAAGCATGCTTAGAGAACTTGAAAATAAGACGCCACGTTTTACTGATGTTATTGATATTTCACAAATGCCTAGCTATGTTCAAACGCAGGCGAATAATTTCGCTAAATGAACGCGATTTAGGTAAAGGAAAAGTAAAACAGTAAATAGTAAAATAGTAAAAACAATAAAAAGAGGCTGGATTATTAGAAACCAGCCTCTTTTATTATTCATTATCACTTATAAACAAAGCGGCATATACTTCGTTAATAACGTTTAAATCATGCCCTTTTCTAGCAGCAGCTGCAAAAAATCTGCGTCTTCTAACTAAAGGCTCAAGATTTTTCGTACGTTGAGCAGTTTTTCGGCCAAGCTCCCAAGCTGCTTCAGTAAATACTCCAGAGTTTTGAGCTAACTCCACGCATTTCGAAATAGCATCAGGATCAACATTCTTACGATGCAATTCCATGCGTGTAGCTCTAGCACCAAGAAGCCGTGCTACGCAAGAGCGAATTACCATTTGAGCGTATTGATTGTCGTCAAGAAGATGCAATTCAATTAAACGGTTAATAACCGAGTCAACAACAACTTCACAGTAGCCTTTTTCTTTAAGACGCTGACGCATATCTATTACAGAGCGAGGAGCATAGTCTAAAAGTCTTAAAGCTGCTTCCCTACAATCATCTTCATCACCTTCACAAGTCTTGTTACTCGCGCGAAGCTCGTCACTTGCGAAATTCTTATCGTTTAAATCACACTTGTTAGCGCCTTTTACATACGGCATGTTGTTTGTATTAGTTTTTGCGCTTAAACGTGATGATTTACGCGATGTGCGCCTACGAGTATTAAGAGTTACGTCATTACTTTCATCACCTTCTCTAGTAAGCGTTACTGGATGATTGCGAAGAAAACTCGCTACACTAATCACCATATCAATTCGCTTTATACGCTAATCTTCTATTACTTTTCTGCTGAAGATTTTGCAGTAGAACTTTTAGCATCAGAAGATTCATCTGCACGATCCAATTCTGGATCCTCAGCAAATTGATCATCTGGATGCATTAAACCTAATGCTGCCTTAATCTTTTCGCTAATTTCTTCAGTAATAGCTGGATTATCTTTTAGGAATTTACGAACGTTTTCGCGACCCTGACCGAGTTGCTCACCTTCGTAAGTAAACCACGAACCGGATTTCTTAATAACATCAGCCTGCAAGCCCATGTCAATAACAGAACCTTCTGTGGAAATACCTTCACCGTACAAAACATCAAACTCAGCAGTTTTAAATGGCGGAGCCATCTTATTTTTAACAATCTTAACTTTAGTGCGATTACCAATAGCTTCTTCGCCCTCTTTAATAGTGGAAACTCTACGAATATCCATACGCACAGACGCGTAGAATTTCAAAGCCTTACCACCAGTAGTTGTTTCAGGATTGCCGAAGAATACACCAATTTTTTCACGAAGCTGATTAATAAAAATAGCAGTAGTTCCAGCTTGAGAAAGAGCACCAGTCATTTTACGAAGAGCCTGGCTCATTAAGCGAGCCTGCAAACCAACGTGACTATCTCCCATATCTCCATCAATTTCAGCCTTAGGAACTAAAGCTGCCACAGAATCAACAACAATCACATCTAAAGCGCCAGAACGAATAAGCATATCCGCAATTTCCAACGCCTGCTCACCGTTGTCTGGCTGAGAAACAATAAGTGCATCAGTGTCTACACCGAGTTTTCTAGCGTACACAGGATCCAAAGCGTGCTCTGCATCAATAAACGCTGCTACTCCACCGTTTTTTTGAGCATTAGCAACAATATGCAATGCAAGAGTTGTTTTACCAGATGATTCTGGACCGTAAACTTCAACAATACGTCCACGAGGAACACCACCAATACCCAAAGCAGTATCCAAAGCGATTGAACCTGTAGGAATCACTTCTACATCTTGCATAGGCCTGTCGCCCAAGCGCATTGCAGAACCTTTTCCGTATTGTCTTTCAACATTAGCTAATGCAGTTTCCAGCGCGGCTTGACGACGAGGATCTGCCTTATCTGCATCAATAAGACGATCAACAGTGCTTTTACCTTTTGCTGTTTGCGCCATGTTTGCTACTCCTTTCGCATGCCGTTATGTATCGAACGACATTAGTTCGACACGCGATGCTGCTGCAAGCGCTTTTGAGCAATGTGGATAAAAGCTAAAGCTAAATATTCACCATGACGCTTGAGCGCGCTGCAATCATCTCAACAATCTCAAGTATACTACAAATACGAACATTTGTTCGATACTGCGTGTCTTGCTTGTAAATCAGCCAAAAGTTCAAATATTACTCGAATACAGACAGTAAATAATCTAAAATTTTAAGCAAATTATGTACCGTAGCTTTACGCACTTGCTCACGACTACCTTCTAAATTAAGTTCAAAAACAAGAACAACATCTTTTTTAGAAATGTAATCCCACATATTGCTAACACAATCCAGGTCAAGAAGCTCACTAGATTTTTGCAAAATCAAATCGCGCAAATTAAAAGATTCAGGAAGCAAAACGCCAACATAAACCAATCCAGCAGGTTTACTTCCGTCCGGACCAGGCCCTGCAACTCCGGTTGTTGAAAGACCAATTATTGGAAAGCTAGAATCTGCCGAAGAATCATCTTCATACTCCCAACCAGCACCACGGTATATGCGAGACGCCCCCACTGCCATCTGCATAGCAACATCCCTAAAAACCGCACCTTCGGTCTGTAAAAGATGAGCGTCGACGCCTAAAATTTTAGCTTTAGCGTGAATATCGTAAGTAACAGCAGAGCCACAAAATACGCGAGAAGCTCCAGGAACGCAAACAAAAGCGTCTGCAAGTAAACCGCCTGTTAAAGATTCAGCAGCAGCAATATGAAAACCTAGCTGAACGCTATTAGATAATATGCGCGCAGCTAGGTTTTTGAGAGACACAGGAGAAGAATTATTCATTGCAACGGCGGCAATGGAGCTTCATTAACTTGCTTATCTGCTTGAGAATCATCAACAGAATCCTTCTCAAAGAAAGCACTGTACACGTACAGCACTGCAGAGTAGAAAGCAAAGCCCAAAGAAATACCGAGCAAAGCAAAAGCTACAGAATAGTAAAGCGTAAGCCACCATGGAGGCGTAACTTGAGTATTAAAAATAACAGCCATAGGAGCAATAATCATTGCAAGACCAATAACCTGAGTTAAAGTCTTGTACTTTCCTGCAGAAGAAGCGGCAATAACCCTACCATTTCGGCCAATAACGCAGAAACGAACAATTGTTATGCTGATTTCACGGATTAAGAACAGGATTGTAATCCACCAAATAACTTCTTCAAAAATAGAAGCAATCACAAGAGCTGCCAAAATTAACACTTTGTCTGCAATTGGATCAAGCAACTTGCCTAATTTAGTAACTTGATTATATTTACGAGCTAACCAACCATCAAGCTTATCTGTAACCGCCGCAATAAGGAACACAGCAAACGCCGCCCAACGCATTGGTACGGAGTTATGACCCCACTCGCCTGCAAGCAAATATAAAACAATAAAAACAATTGCCAACGCAATACGCACATAAGTTACGATATTTGGAGCACAATTCCAGCCTTCAAAAAACGAAGACTTAGCATTCTTCTTCATACGCATACCTTTATCTTATCGCAAACTAAAAACTTCTAGCGCGCCACCCAACATAGTTGTGCAACACAATAACACTATTTTACAACGAGTCAGACTCGCCACGAATAAATGCCAAAACTTTTGGTAAATCTTCCGGCTGAACCAAAACTTCGCGAGCTTTAGAACCCTCAGAAGGTCCAACAACGCCGCGAGATTCCAGCAAATCCATAAGTCGACCTGCCTTTGCAAAACCAACGCGCAACTTACGCTGAAGCATTGAAGTAGAGCCGAACTGCGAGCTAACAACAAGCTCAGCAGCCTGAAGCAACTCGTCCATATCGTCACCAATATCGCTAGTTTTAAGCTTGCTTTGAGCTTGAGCATCCGCTTTTTGAGCCATTTGCTCAATATCTTCACGATACTTTGGCTTACGCTGAGTGCGCACGTATTCCACAGCTTTACGAATCTCCGACTCACTCACCCACGAGCCCTGCACACGCTGAGGTTTTGCAGCACCCATAGGAAGGAACAAAGCGTCGCCTTGACCAATCAAGGTTTCTGCACCAACAGTATCGAGAATAACTCTGGAATCTGTTGCAGATGAAGTAGCAAAAGCCAAGCGGGAAGGAATATTTGCCTTAATCAAGCCTGTTACAACGTCAACAGACGGACGCTGAGTAGCGAGAACCAAATGCACACCTGCAGCTCGAGCAAGCTGAGTAATACGCTGAATAGAACTTTCAACATCGTTCTTAGCAACCATCATCAAATCTGCCATCTCGTCCACAACCACAAGCAAATATGGGTATGGGGCAACTTTTCGCTCAGAGCCAGCCGGAGCATGAACTTTGCCTTCACGAACAGCCTTGTTGAAATCTTTAACATGACGGAAACCAAAGAATTGCAAATCATCGTAGCGAGCATCCATCTCTTTAACAACCCACTCAAGAGCTTGAGCCGCCTTCTTAGGATCCGTAATAATCGGCGTAAGCAAATGCGGAATACCAGCGTACGCAGAAAGCTCCACGCGCTTAGGATCAACCATAATCATTCGAACCTGCTCAGGAGTTGCACGCATAATAATCGAAGTAAGCATTGAGTTAATAAAACTAGACTTACCAGAACCAGTAGCGCCAGCAACAAGCAAATGCGGCATTTTATCAAGAGCAGCCGTTACGAAATGACCCTCAACATCTTTTCCGACGCCTGTAAGCATAGGATTAGGGTCATTCATGGCTTTTTGCGAGCGCAGAACATCTCCCAAATGCACAATCTCGCGGTCTACGTTTGGAATTTCAATACCAATAGCAGATTTTCCTGGAATTGGAGACAAAATACGCACATCCGTACTAGCTACAGCGTATGCAATATTTTTTTGCAAATTCGTAACTTTTTCAACCTTAACACCAGGTCCAAGCTCAACCTCGTACTGCGTAACAGATGGGCCTCTAAGAAAACCGATTACTCGAGCATCGACGTCAAACTGTTCAAAAGTGGAAGTTAGCGCACGAATAACGTTATCGTTTGCTTGAGTTCTAGCAGCATGAGGTTTTCCATGAGCAAGAATGTTCAAATCAGGAAGCATGTACGGTTGCAAAGCAGAATCTTCCGAAGAGTTTAGATTATTTTTAGCGCTTTCGTCAGCTAAATTATCTTCATTTTCTTGATCTTTTCTATATTGATCCATTTGCTCCGCCGGAATACTAGACCATGGATCTTTAGCAGAATCAACAGAACCGCTCATAGGAGCTTTAGGCAAGGTTTCTGCAGAAGTTAGTATTGGAGAAGAAGAAGCACTTCTAGGATTATTGCTTGATTCATCATTATTTGATTGCGAAGAATCTTTAGTATTTACAGGAATATAATTCTCACTGTAGCCTTCAACATTGCTTACTGTTCTAACGCGTTGAGGTTTAACACGCTCAAGATTTTCACTTGTTTCTGCATTAACGGCTGCAGCATGTGAAAATGCGTCATCTCCAGCATATTCGTCGAGCAAAGTATTGTCTTTTTCTTTATTTTTGCGATTAAATAGCGATTTCCACAATTTCAGCAAGTAAGCTGCGCCTAAATTAGCGCTTTCTTTTTTAGAAGATTTTCCGTCGTGCGTTGGCACACCTTCGGCAAATTCCAAAGGCTCATCTTCATACGAATCCTTAGTTTTACCTGATTTAATTGATTCATTCGCATCGTCTGATTCGTCTGATTCGTCTGACTCGTCTAAAGAATCCTCATCCTGCGCGTTTTTCTTGTTTTTCTTTGAGAAGATTGACGCAACACAGTTTGCAATATCACTTACATGAAGACGAGCAATCATTAAAACTGCAAAAATAGAGATGATTACGAAAATTATGAGAGCAAATACGCGAGAAAAACCCCAAGACAGTGGAGAACCTAAAGCAAAACCTAGCAATCCACCCGCTTTTCTAACTGATTCAAAATCAAACGCGTGACTTTTAGACGCAAGCGAAATATCGAGAATAGAGCATATTGAGCACAGAAGAATAATAAAACCAAAAACAACTCGATGATTCCCGGATTTTGCTCCACTATTTCGCATTAAGCGAAAAGCAATAATACTTAGCCACACAGGTAGCACGACGCTCATAACACCAAGAGCACCCGAAGCTAAAATATGCAAGCCAACGCCAATAAAACCACTTACATGAAACCATTCAGAAGCGCAGAATAGTACGGCAAGAATTAGCATAACAAAGCATAAGCCGTCTCTGCGGTAAGCTTCATCGTATTCACCTACCCCAAAAAGTGAGCGAACTGCTTTGCCTAAAAGTCTTGGCACAAACAGAAGCATTGTCTGCCACCATGGTTCCTTAGGCGCTGCCTTACCAGCCATACAATACTCCTTCTGCACCATGTGCTATTAGTACGAAAGTCGTCATCAACAACAACATATATGTGTAACCATACCAGTTTACTCCATAGGCTGAGGTTATTGAAATGAAGCTGTTGCCGCTCACCCCACTTATTCGTTGCTAACGCAGTCTACGTACTGCACCAGTAACATATGAATGTTACTTTCTCAGTTCGTTAACTGAGAAAGTAACAGTGTTTAGGCGATTACCGTTATTTTCTCAGTCGGATGACTGAGTTAGTAACGGTGTTTCGCCAATTACCGTTATTTTCTCAGTTCGTTGACTGAGTTTTTAACAGTGTTTGGGGGTAATCGTGGTTATAGGCAAAAAGCGTGTATAAAACAAAAAACGGCAGGTACATACCAGCCGTTTAAGTGGGGTGGCTAACGCGGCTTGAACGCGCGACCTTCTGAACCACAATCAGATGCTCTACCGACTGAGCTATAGCCACCATGCGCGTGAAACGAATAAACGAATAAACGAATCGAATCACACAACAGAGGAATACTATACACGATTTTCTAGATTTCCGCCAGAGCAACACACTTCGGCGCGTCGTAGTAACAACATAAATTATTCGACAATAGCAAATGCAACAATAGACGTATGAGTTTTTCTGAGCAAAATCAGCGCATATTTGGCGTAACTGAAAACAGTAGCAATCTGACAGCACTTCTTCTAGGTTCAGGCGAACTTGGCAAGGAAATTGCGATTGAGCTTATGCGATTAGGCGTGCGCGTTTGCGCGGCAGACAGTTATAAGAACGCTCCTGCTATGCAAATAGCTCACGAATACAGAGTTCTAGATATGTCAAATCCGCAAGAATTGCAAGAACTTATTTCAAATGTAAAACCTGACATTATTATTCCGGAAGTTGAAGCAATCGCAACTAAAGTTTTAAAGAATGCAGCGAATAATAAAATCCAGGTTGTTCCTAGTGCAGATATTGCAGCAATTGCAATGGATCGCGAGCGCTTGCGCAAAATTGCGCACGAAGATTTAGGCCTGCCTACCACCCCATACCGTTTTGCGTCATCGTACGAGGAATTAGACGACGGCGCAAAAATCGTTGGCTACCCTTGCGTTGTTAAGCCTGTTATGAGTTCTTCCGGGCACGGCCAGTCTATAGTTAAAAGCCCGGAAGCGCTTAAAGCTGCGTGGGACGAGGCTCAGCATGGAAGACGTGCGGCAGCCGGCCACGAAAACGAGTGTTCTCGCGTTATTGTTGAGGCTTTAGCTCCGCTTGACTACGAGCTTACAGTTCTTACAATAAGCTCTTGCGCAGGAATTACTACTTGCGAACCAATTGCTCAGCGTCAGCAAGATGGCGATTATAGAGAATCTTGGCAGCCTGCGAATATTCCGGAAAACATACGAAATAATGCGAAAAATATAGCAAAGCGCGCCGTAGAAGGTTTAACAAATATTGCTCACGATTCTAACGAAACCGGTTGGGGCGTTTATGGAGTCGAGTTATTTGTATTAAAAGATGGCTCACTGTTATTTAATGAGCTTTCACCTCGTCCACACGATACTGGCATGGTAACTATGATTTCGCAGCATTACAGCGAGTTTGCGCTTCATGTGCTCGCTATTTTAGGCGTGCCTGTTACAGCAAACTACACTTCTGTTTCGTTAAAAGATAACGAGGTTGCAGCAAGTCATGCGATTGTTGTTGAGGGCGAAGGAGAAGTTGGATTTACTAATATTTCCAAAGCTCTACAATCGGACGAAAATTATAGAAGCGGCTTGCGTATTTTTGCTAAGCCTGCAGTTCACGGCCACAGACGTATGGCCGTAGCTCTTGCTACAGGATCCAGCCAAGAGGAAGCAAGAAAAAATGCGACACGCATTATAAGAGCATTGCATACGGATAGTTCAAATGCTGAGATACTTTGAAAATAAAGGTATTAAACAATAATTTATATTGCACTTTAGCAATATTTGCCGGAAATTTTGTAGGTAACAATTGTTACGCTAATCGTGCTGGCCAAGGTCAGGTAAACCTACAAATACTGTTGGTTTGCGCCTACAACTATGAATGCACGTAAGAGAGGGCATATCATGGAAAAACTTAACAAGTTGTATGAAGGCAAAGCCAAAAAACTGTACGCTACCGATGACACCAATGTGCTCTGGGTTGAATATATGAACCAGGCAACCGCTGGTAACGGTCTGAAGAAAGCTCAGATCGCCGGTAAAGGCAGTTTAAACAACCGGATTACTTCTTTACTATTCCATTTACTTGAGGCGCGCGGCGTAAAAAGCCACTTCCTCGGACGTATTTCCGATACTGAACAACTCGTAAAGCGTATGCGCATGTTCCCTCTGGAAATTATTATGCGCAATACTGCTGCTGGTTCTTTCGCAAAACGTTACAACGTTAAAGAAGGAACCCCATTAAAGAAGCCATTGTTGGAGTTCTGCGTAAAGTCCGACGAACTTGGCGATCCATTTATTAACCCCGAAGGTGTTGTGGCTTTAGGTTTAGCCACAGACGAAGAGATGGCGGAAATTACTCGCCAAGCTCACGCTGTAAACAATGCTTTGCTTGATATTTTCTCCAAGATTGATGTTCAGCTTGTTGACTTCAAGATTGAAGAGGGTGTGGACGCGCAAGGTAATATTCTTCTTGCGGACGAAATTACGCCTGATACTTGCAGACTTTGGGATAAGCGCAATGCTGGTACGGATGGAGTAAATCATTTGGATAAAGACTTATTCCGACGCGATTTGGGAGACATAATCCCAGCTTATGAAGAGATTCACAGCAGGCTGGAAAACTTAGCAAAAAGCGAAGGTTTAGACTTTTGCGTGCGCAAACCAGATGATTGTGTGAACCGATAAGATTTTGTTGTGGCTCGTGCCTTTAGGGGTGCGGGCCACACACATTCTTGCATAATTTAACCAATAATTTAACCAATAATTTAAGCCACAACTTAACACATAACTTAACCCACAATTTATAACTTAAAAGCCCATAACAAACACTGCTCATACCGCACTTTCAACAAGGTAGGTTTCTCGTGGTATTTCGCGTATATGTGGAAAAACGCAATGGTTTTGACGTTCAAGCTCAACAACTTTTACATGAGCTTAAGGAAATTCTTGGCATAAGCGCGATTACTTCCGCACGAATTATCAACAGATACGATTTAGAAGGTATTGACGAAGATTTGTTCAATACTGCTGTTCGAACCGTATTAAGCGAGCCGCCGGTTGATAAAACCTACGACTATTTGCCTATTGAAACAAGCGAGCACGTGTTTGCTGTTGAATTTTTGCCTGGTCAGTTCGACCAGCGCGCACAATCCGCAAGCGAGTGCATTCAGCTTATTAGTCAAGGTGAGCGCCCAATTGTGCGCACTGCTAAAGTAATTGCGTTAAAAGGCAATCTTGACGAAGAAGCCATGGATGCTATTAAGCATTACGTTATTAACCCTGTTGAGGCGCGTGAAGCATCACTTGACGAAGTAAAGAGTTTGCAGCGAGAAACAGTAGTTCCTGCAGACGTTGAAGTAATTGATACTTTTAACAGTTTAGATGAAGCTGGATTGCAGAAGTTTATTGACGATCGCGGTTTGGCTATGGATTTGGCTGACGCAAAGTTCTGCCAGCAATACTTTAGGGAAGAAAATCGCAATCCTACTATTACCGAGATTCGCGTTATTGATACGTACTGGTCCGACCACTGCCGTCATACTACTTTTGGCACTGAGCTTACAAATATTACGATTGACGATAGCACAGTTCAAGAAGCGTTTAATCGTTATCTTGATTTGCGAAAAGAGTTAAATCGCGAAAATAAGCCTGTTTGCTTAATGGATATGGCAACTATTGGCGCTAAATATTTGAAGCATACTGGCGAGCTTAAAAATTTGGATGAGTCGGAAGAAATTAACGCTTGCACGGTAAAAGTTAAGGTTGATGTAAACGGCCACGATGAGGATTGGCTGTTCCTGTTTAAGAACGAAACGCATAATCATCCTACTGAAATTGAGCCTTTTGGTGGCGCTGCAACTTGCATTGGTGGCTGCATTCGAGACCCTCTTTCTGGACGTTCCTACGTTTACCAAGCTATGCGCGTAACCGGCGCTGCAGATCCGCGTACTCCTATTAGCGAAACCTTAAATGGCAAACTTCCACAGCGAAAGATTGTAACTTCTGCTGCAGCAGGCTACTCTTCTTATGGAAATCAAATTGGTTTAGCTACTGGCGAAGTGCACGAGTTATACCACCCGGGCTATGTTGCTAAGCGTATGGAAGTTGGTGCGGTTGTTGCCGCTACCCCAGCCGACCATGTGCGCAGGGAAACTCCTGCTCCAGGAGACGTGATTATTCTTCTTGGCGGACGAACTGGACGCGACGGAATTGGCGGAGCTACCGGCGCTTCTAAAGCGCAGGATGTTGAAAGTATTGAAGAATGTGGAGCAGAAGTTCAAAAAGGTAACGCTCCTATTGAACGCAAATTGCAGCGACTTTTCCGCCGCAAGGATGCTTGCCAGCTTATTAAGCGTTGTAACGATTTTGGTGCGGGCGGCGTTTCTGTTGCTACCGGCGAAATTGCGGACGGTTTAACTATTAATCTCGACAAGGTTTCTAAAAAGTATGAAGGTCTTGACGGCACTGAGCTTGCTATTTCTGAATCCCAGGAGCGCATGGCTGTTGATGTTGCTGCCAATGATGCTGAAGCATTTTTGAAGTATGCTCGTGAAGAAAATTTGGAAGCAGAAATAATTGCGACTGTTACCAAAGAAGCCCGTATGCGCATGACTTGGCGTGGAAAAACCATTGTGGACTTAAGCCGCGCATTCTTGGCTTCTAACGGCGCTCCAAAACAGCAGGTTCTTCATATTGAAAGTGGAAAATCTTATACGAACCCATGGCAGGATCAGTCTAATTTGACTCTCACTGAGCGTATGCGCTTACTTGTTTCAAACATTAATATTGCTTCAAACAAGGGTTTGGCAGAACGCTTCGATTCTACAATTGGTGCAGCAACTGTGCTTATGCCTTTTGGCGGTCGTCGTCAGCTTACTCCAGCTCAAGCTATGGTTGCTAAGTTCCCAGTATTTGGCGAAACAAACACTGCTTCCGCAATGGCTTGGGGCTTTAATCCGTATTTGATGGAAAATAATCAGTTTACTGGAGCTTATGTTGCTGTTGTTGAATCATTGGCAAAGCTAGCAGCAAGCGGTTTCACGCGCGAACGTGCTTACTTGAGTTTGCAAGAGTATTTTGGCAAGCCTCACGATGTTCCAGAACGTTGGGGAAAGCCAACTGCAGCAGTTCTTGGCGCTTTAAGCGCTCAGCTTGATTTTGGTGTTGGCGCTATTGGCGGCAAGGATTCTATGAGCGGCAGTTTTGAGAATTTGGATGTTCCACCAACTTTAATTTCCTTTGCTGTTTCTACTGGAGACGCGCGTTTAACTGTTTCGCCAGAATTTAAGGGCGTAAATCATAAGGTTTTGCGAATTGCTCCACAATATAAATCCGACGGAATTACTCCAGAAAAGGAAAGTTTCCTTAAAACTCTTGAATTAATCGAAAATATTACGAAGAACAAGCAAGCTCTTGCTGTTGCAACTCCTGGCTACGGTGCGAGCGCGGAAATCTTATTCAAGATGACGCTTGGAAATCATATTGGTCTTAAATTATTCAACAATTTAAGCAACGATGATTTATTTAAGCCAGCATACGGAAGCTTCTACGTTGAGCTTAAAGAAAACACTGAGGTTCCATCTTCAGATAACACAAACTTGGTTGACGTTGAGATTATTGGCGAAACGACTGAGAATTACGCAATTATTTCCGCAAATGGCGAAGAAGTTGATTTAAGCGATTTGCAAAAGATTTGGGAAAGCGAACTTTCCTCAATCTTCCCATATAAAAAGCCTGGTGAGATTGTAGAAACTATTAGTAACGAAAATAATGCTTCTACAACAAACCACGCGCACACAGGAAAGCTAAAGCCGCTTTCTCACCCGCGCGTTATTATTCCAGTCTTCCCTGGAAATAATTGCGAGTACGATACTCAAGCTGCTTTCGAGCGTGCAGGTGCCGACGCTCATACGCTTATTATTAACAACTTGAGTGCTAAAGATATTGCCGAGTCTGCAAAGAAACTTGTTGAGGAGATTAATAAGAGCCAGATTGTTATGATTCCTGGCGGCTTCTCCGGCGGCGACGAGCCGGACGGTTCAGCAAAGTTTATTGCATCCTTCTTTAGAAATCCGGAAGTGACTGACGCTGTGCGCGATCTGCTTAAGAATCGAGACGGACTTATGCTGGGCATTTGCAACGGTTTCCAAGCACTTATTAAGCTTGGTTTAGTGCCTTTTGGCGATATTGTTCCTATTGATTCTAACTGCCCAACGCTTACTTATAACACGATTGGCAGGCATCAAAGCAGAATTGTGCGTACGCGCGTCGCTTCAAACATGTCTCCATGGCTTAAAAATACTGAAGTTGGCGATATTCACACTGTTGCTATTTCTCATGGCGAAGGTCGTTTTATTGCAACGCCAGAAGTTATGGAAAAGCTTATTAACAACGGCCAAGTAGCTACGCAATACGTTGATAGCAATGGCGTTCCAAGCATGAGTTTGAATGTGAATCCAAACGGATCAATTATGTCCGTTGAAGGAATTACCAGCCCAGATGGTCGAGTTTTTGGAAAGATGGGTCATTGCGAACGAGCAGGCGAAGGCTTGTACGTGAACATTCCTGATTTCCACGAACAGCCACTGTTTGATGCTGGAGTTCAGTACTTCACGGCGTGAGTATGAGCAGCATTAAACGTAACATTAGCTTATTAGAAGCATGTGCAACAATGAGTATAGTTTCGCGAATTAAAGTAAGCGATTACAAGGGGGTTAAAGATGTCTGCAGAGCTTGAGGACATTCACGAAGAGTGCGGAGTGTTTGGTGTTTGGGGTCACAAAGATGCTTCCAGGCTCACTTATTTTGGCTTGCATGCGCTTCAGCATCGCGGCCAAGAGGGAGCTGGAATAGTATCTAACGATAACGGCACTCTTCACGGACATCGCGGACTAGGCCTACTTACGCAAGTTTTTAGCAACGAGCAGGTTATGGAACGTTTAACAGGAAATCGTGCTATTGGCCATGTGCGTTACGCTACTGCAGGATCTGGAAGTGTTGATAACATTCAACCTTTCTTATTCCGCTTCCACGATGGAGATGCAGCTTTAGCTCATAACGGAAATTTGACGAATTGCACAAGCTTACGCAATTCTTTAGAAGACAATGGCGCTATTATCCACTCAAATTCCGACACTGAAATACTAATGCACTTAATTAGACGCTCTAATAAACCAACTTTTATGGAACGTCTTAAAGAAGCGTTACTAACTGTTCACGGCGGATTTGCTTACCTGCTTCTTACAGAAGATTCTTTAATTGGCGCTACGGATCCAAACGGATTCCGCCCGCTTGCTCTTGGTCGCATGCAAAACGGCGCCTACGTTCTTTCTTCTGAAACTTGCGCTTTTGATATTGTTCGCGCAGAATTTATTCGAGATATTGAGCCTGGAGAAATAATCGTTATTAACGACGAAGGCTACACGATTGAGCGCTACACGGATCATGTGCAACAAGCAGTGTGCTCAATGGAGTTTATTTACTTTGCTCGCCCAGATTCTAATATTTACGGAATTAACGTGCATGCTGCAAGAAAGCGCATGGGATCTCGTTTAGCTCAAGAATCCCCTGTTGAAGCAGACATGGTTATTGGAGTTCCTAACTCTTCTCTTTCTGCAGCCGCAGGTTACGCTGAAGAAAGTGGCCTTCCTAACGAAATGGGATTAATAAAAAACCAGTATGTAGCTCGCACTTTTATTCAGCCAACTCAAGAATTGCGTGAGCAGGGTGTGCGCATGAAACTTTCTGCTGTGCGCAGTGTTGTTGAAGGAAAACGCGTTATTGTTATTGACGATTCAATCGTGCGCGGCACAACTTCTAAGCGCATTGTGCAATTGCTTCGAGAAGCTGGCGCTAAAGAAGTGCATATGCGTATTTCTTCCCCACCTCTTAAATATCCTTGCTTCTACGGTATTGATATTCAAACAACTAAAGAACTTATTGCAGCAAAACATTCAGTTGAAGAAATTCGCGAGTATATTGATGCTGATTCTCTTGCGTTCCTGTCTTTGGACGGTTTAGTTGACTCAATTGGGTTAAATAAGCCTGCTCCTTATGGCGGATTGTGCGTTGCATACTTTAATGGCGACTACCCTACTGCACTGGATGATTACGGCGAAGAATTCTTGGCTTCACTTACTCCTGAAGAACGCGAGCATTTGCAGGAAGTAAGGAAGCACAGTAAATATTCACACGAAAACCTTATATAACTTAATATTTTACTGATTTACGGCAATTGATTAACAAAATTTAAGAAAATACTTATAACAACTTAGGAAAGGAATCAACATGCCACACGCATATGATGAAGCTGGCGTAAGCGTAGAAGCAGGATACGAAGTAGTACGTCGTATTAAATCGCATGTAAATCGCACGAAGCGTCCAGGCGTTGTAGGTGGCATCGGCGGATTCGGTGGATTATTCGACTTGGCGTCCCTTGGCTACAAAGAGCCAGTGCTTATTTCTGGAACGGATGGTGTTGGAACCAAGCTTATGGTTGCCAAAATGATGAATAAGCACGATACAATCGGCATTGATTGCGTTGCTATGTGCGTAAACGATATTGCAGCGCAAGGCGCAGAACCTCTGTTCTTCCTTGACTACATTGCTTGCGGAAAAAATAATCCTGCACTACTTGAGCAGGTTGTTGCAGGAGTTGCAGACGGTTGCGTTCAATCAGAAGCAGGCTTAATTGGCGGAGAAACTGCTGAAATGCCTGGAATGTACGCAGAAGACGAGTACGATCTTGCAGGTTTTGCAGTTGGTGTTGCAGAACGCTCAAATATTGTTGACGGATCGGCAATTACCACTGGCGACGTTCTCATAGGCTTGCCTTCTTCTGGAGTTCACTCGAACGGATTCTCGCTTGTGCGTAAAGCTTTGTTTGAAGAAGCAGGATACGACGTAAACACCAAACTTGAAGAGCTTGACGGAAAAACGCTTGGCGAAGTTCTGCTCGAACCTACGCGAATTTATGTAAAAGCTTTGAAACCGCTTTTTGCGAAGCATCTTATTAAGGGAGTAGCTCATATTACAGGCGGCGGATTTATTGAGAATATTCCACGCATGTACACTGACGGTTTGGCTGCAAAAATCGATACGTCAAGCTGGAATGTTCCACCTATTTTTGACGTTATTGAAAAAGCCGGAAACGTTAATCATGCAGAAATGTTCAACGTTTTTAACATGGGAATCGGCATGGTTTTGGCAGTTGATGAAAGCAAGGCCGAAGAAGCACTGAGCACACTAAGCGAAAATAATGAAGCAGCTTATGTTATTGGCAAAATGATTGAGCGCGAAAACGCTGCAGTTGAGTTGCAATAAAACTATAAAGGACAAAAAATGAAAGTTTTAGTTGTTGGTTCCGGCGCTAGAGAACACGCTATTGCACACGCGCTTCTTAAAGGCGAAAGCGTTGAAGAAGTAACGGTTGCGCCAGGAAACCCGGGTATTGCAGCCGATGGAATTAAAACCGTAAACATAAGCCAATCAGATCACGAAGCTCTTATTAACTTCGTTAAAGAGCACAACTACGACTTTGCGTTTATTGGCCCAGAAGTGCCGCTTATGAACGGAATCGTGGACGATTTTGAAGCCAATAACATTCCAGCTTTTGGGCCAAACAAGGCTGCGGCTCAAATTGAAGGCTCTAAGGACTTTGCAAAAAAGCTTATGCATCGCCACAACGTTCCAACAGCAGCCTACCAAACTTTTGACGCTTTAGAACCAGCACGCGCATACGTGCTTGAGCATGGTGCTCCAATTGTTATTAAAGCAGACGGTTTAGCCGCAGGAAAAGGCGTAACTGTTGCTATGGATGAGCAAACAGCAGTTGATGCTTTGGAAGATATTTTTGTTGATCATCGTTTTGGATCTGCCGGAGCAAAAGTTGTTATTGAAGAATTTTTGCAAGGTCAAGAGTTTTCGCTTATGAGTTTCGTAAGCGGCACTGATTTTTGGGTTATGCCAATTTCACAAGATCATAAGCGCGCTTACGACGGAGATAAAGGACCAAACACAGGCGGAATGGGAGCATACAGCCCAGTTCCGCAAATCAGTAACGAAACAGTTGAGCGCGCTATTAACGAGATTGTGCGCCCGACTGTTGAAGGCTTAGCTAAAGAAGGAACGCCTTTTACAGGCATACTTTATGCAGGTTTGATTGATACAGCAACAGGTCCTAAAGTTATTGAGTTTAACGCTCGCTTTGGAGACCCAGAAACTGAGGTTGTGCTTCCTCGCCTTACTTCAGATTTTGGGGATGCAATATGGAATATTTTGCAGCATAAAACACCAACTTTTACGTGGCAAAATAACGGTGTTACGCTCGGCGTAATAATTGCAAGCGAAGGCTACCCTGGAACTTTAGTTACTGGAACTCCACTTCCCCAAATTCCTGTTGACGAAAATCAAGGTCAACACGTGTATTATGCAGGAGTAAAAAGCCAGGAAGAAACCGGAAATCTTGTAACCTCTTCCGGTAGAGTTGCTCTTGTACAAGTGCACGGAGAAGACGTAGAAGATGCGCAAAAGAACGTCTACAGCATACTAGATAAGCTTAATCTTCCACACATGTTCTTTAGGCATGACATAGCTTCAAAAGCGCTTATTTAAGGCATCTTAAAGAAGTTAGTGTTGCGAGTGTAGTTCTTTCCGGCTGTAACATCGTACTGTATAAGCTTATAGTCGTCCAAAAGCTGCTTAGTTTGCTCATCCATTGCTGAGTAAACCATTGGCCTACCGTCGTGATCAAGGTAAATTGGTTGACCCTCAGGGATTCTATCCCAACCTTGAATTGTATTAACAACAGGCGGCTCCATTGCACTAATATGCTTATGAAGCTTTGTTAGGAAAGCAACATACGGCGAAACCTTGGCGTCCATATGACGCGCAACCTGGGAAATAAAGAAGTTTGGAGAAGAATAAGATTCTGTTTTTGCGTGAATCTTCTTAGAAGATTTAAGATTTTCTTTAGCAGCCTTATTTGACCAAATAAAGTAATCTGTTAAATGCAAAATAAGAGAATTATTCTTATCCGCACTAGCTGTAGAGTATGCTCCAGGAAGATGATCACCATAGAACAACACGGTTACAGGCTTATTGAGTTTGTTCAGATTATTAAGGAACTTAGAAGTTGCTTTATCCGTATAATTTGCGCCTTTAGCGTATGTTTGAATAATAGAAGCCTCTTCCTCACCCAAAGGCTTGCTTGAATCAGTAGAAGACACCTTAAAATCATTATTCTTATACCAATCGTTATAAGGCATATGATTCTGCATTGTAACAAGCTGAATAAAATCAGGAGAAGACTTGCGCGAAATAGATTCTAAAACGCTGGAATATGCGGAATCATCCGACACGTACGGCGCTAAATCAATACGCTTCTGATACTTAATAACATCCGGCTTGCGCAAAGAATAGAACTTAGTAAAACCGAACTTCTTATAATTCTTAGCGCGCAAATACATGGAAGGCTCAAACGGGTGGAAAGCCAAAGAGCTTTTACCATCGTTCCAATAACGGTTTATTGTTGGCGTCCACGACTTTTTAGGAACTAGCTGCTGATACGGACTTGTAAGCGAAGGATCAAAATTAACCATGCTTAAACCGGTCATAGTCATGTATTCAAGATTTGCCGTTCCTCCACCGTAGCCGGAAGAAAGCATAAGACCGCTATCCGTATTCTTTTTCACACTGTCAATAAAAGGAATAATCGCCTTATTAAAAGAAATTCCAGGAACGCGTGAAGGATCTGCAAAAGATTCAGAAAGAACAACAATAAGAGTACTGTTATTTATTTTATTCTTACGAGAAGCGTTAAGTTTTTTAGCTACTTTCTCGTAGCGAGCTACCACTTGTTTCATGGTTTCTTCGCTATAGTTTGCAGGCTTCGACATAATTTTTGGATTAACCTGCCTAGTAAAAGCAACTATTGGTCCGTTAAGTTGCGCATCGTAAGCAGAATCCCACATTGCAGGATGGTCGCCCATAAATTGGTTAAAAGAATTAGCAACAGAACCAACAGTGCCAACAGAAGCAACATACCAGGAGAAAGATGCGAAAATCAGCACAAAAATTCCAGCTCTAAAGCCGTAGCGCAAACGCTTGTCTTCAAACCAAACTACTTTTCCACGATTCTTATCTAATAAATGAATCGTCATAAAAACTACAACGAAAATAATCACGCAAATTATTGCGTATAAAGTAACGCGACCAGCATTAGGCGGCAAAAATGTTGAAATATTACCAGTATCGCTTTGCAAAAAATTCAGGTCAGCAGGAAGAATTGCCTCATTTCGCACAAAAATCTTCATGTACTCAATAATCGAAATAATTATGCAAAGAGACAGCAAAACCATTGAAGTAAGCCAAAAACGGTTAGTAAGAATAATAATTAATCCATAAATAACCGCAAAAATAAGCAAATTAAGCACAAATATGAAGTTTAAATTTTCCCAAATGTTGCTGAACATTCGCGTAATATTTTCAATCAGACCATTCAAAACCTGACTGCGAGAGCCTGTTTGCACGCCCATCTGAAAAATAACCATCATTCCAACGCTATTTAGAACAAAAAATACTATATAAAGCCAGCGCGGAATAGATATTTGATGCTTATTTAATGTCTTTAGCAAAGATGAAAAGAAATGTTTGGAATTACTCTGCTCTTTAGGGCCTTCCCCCTTATAGTCACCCTCTTCCTTCTCGCTTTTTGAAGACTCCAGCGCAATTTCATCCATAATAATTCCAATCGTTGCTAGCTAAACGAATCCTTATACATGCACAATAATTGATTATTGTAGTTATTGCTATCGTCATACTTGCATATTTATTAGTACAAGTAGCTCGACATGCTGATATTTTTCATACTTCCGGTGGATTACAATATATGTTTCGGCAACTACGATTAGAACAGTAAAAACTATAAAAATAGAACAGCAAAAACTATAAAAACTAAAGCAAATATTAAGAAAAAATTAAGATACATAAACTATATTTCAGTTGGGTGAAATATTGCGAGTATCGTTCACTTTAAAAGTTGTTTGCACGTAGTTAAGCAAGAAAGTGTAGGATTCAAGCATGCTGCAATTGGCAAAAATAAGTCTTTTGCAAGGCTGGTTACCAACAAGCTTATTTAGTTTAACCGGCTTAACTTTATTCGTGCTGATTTTCACTAAATCAAAACGTTCAAAACACTTATTTAGCATAATAAACCTGCTTATACAGCTAGGTGTTGCAAGCATATTTTTCATAGTTGGCGGATTAATTGCTTGGCTAATTTCAGACGTATTCCTTGTGTTTGGAGTAAGCCTTGGTTGGCTTGTTATTATTTGCGTTGCAATAGGATTTGCTCTTGTTGGCTTTGCCGGCACAGCATTCGTGTTCACTAAAGGTTGGAAACGACTAGTTGCTGTTATTGCTATTGTTTTAACTCTTATTAGCACAGCTTTAAGAGTTGATATGGTTTACGGTGAATACACAACACTTGGATCAATTTTTGGAATGGGTAATTTCCCAAAGCTTGAGGTTAATAAGGAAAAATCTGCTACTGCAAGCATTGAAGAATGGTACAGTTTAGCAAAACAAAATAAGCTTCCAAAAATGCCTAAAAAAGGTATTCTTCGCTCAGCACACATTCCTAACACATACTCAAAGTTCAAAGCTCGCACAGCAAACGTTTATTTGCCTCCTGCAGCGCTTGTAAAGCATCCACCAAAGCTTCCAGTTATGGTTATGCTAGCAGGACAGCCCGGTAGCCCAAATCACTTCTTTGCAGCCAGCGACATTGCTGAAACTTTAGACGATTACGCAAAATCTCATAAAGGCTTAGCTCCTATTGTTGTAGCCCCAGATCAAAACGGTGAAGCGACACATAACTCACTTTGTGCAGATACTGGAGTTTACGGCAAAGCAGAAACGTATTTAATTCGCGACGTGCCTAACTGGATTCGCAAAAATCTTCCAGTAAGCAAAGACCCAAGCATGTGGCTTATGGGAGGCTTTTCTCAAGGCGGAACTTGCGCTACTCAATTAGTTCCAGCGCATCCGAATATTTTTAGAAGCATGTATTCTGCCGGCGGCGAACTAGAACCAACGTATCAAAACCGTCAAGAAACAATTAAACGCTACTTTAACGGAAATACTTCAGCATACGAGCGTCACGTTCCTAGTAAAATAATGCGAAAAAAACGCTCCGCTAAAACAAAACTATTATGCTATTGCCGGCTATTGGGATCCTAAATCTCAAGCAAATCAAGCAACTATTGCTTTAAGCGCACACAGCGCAGGTATTAACGTTTTAACAATGCTCGCTAAAAATTCTGGACACGATTGGCATACAGTAAAAGCAGGATTGAAAGTAGTTCTTGATCTTTTCTGCAAGCAAACAGGCATTTCAAAAACTGTTCCAAATCTAGATACGTATCCGAATGTAAAAATTCTTGTTCATAAAAAAGTGAATCGAGACTAATATGGCACTGTCTTTTTTCAATAAGCATAAGCTCAGAAGCCAGGAAGATGGTCAACAAAAAAGCCTAGACCGTAGCAGCAATCAAACATCTAGCCATATTAGAGTTTTTCTGTACGACTTTATTTCCTGGCTTCGCCAGCGCGTTTTTGCTCTTACAATCACATGCATTTTTATTGTTATAAATTTCGCACATTGGTTTACAAGAACATTAATGCACATATACACTTACGGCACAAACGCAACTCTTGCGCAACTTTTTATGCGACACCATCCCTCAAAAGGATCTAGCTTCCTCTTCGGCCACGCAAACATGTCTGAGCTGCTGCTAAAAATCTGCCACTCGCTTGTTTTCGTAAACAGCATGCCTTCACTTTTAGTCAACTGTTTCCTCGTTATTATTCTCATAGGCGTTGCGGAAACTCGCATAAGCAGACTTCATATTGTTTCTATTGCTGTATCTAGTACGCTAATTGGAATAGTTGTTGGCCTGACTATTATTGGCAATCTTTCTATACTTATTAGCAACATGCATTGGATTACTAGAATCCCTATAAGATTGTCACCATTTACGCTGTTTATTGGCGCGTTTATGGCATCTTCTGCCAACGAATCGATTTTGTGGCATAGGCGAATGCTTGTAATCGGCTACGCTGTTACTTCTGCAATGATGCTTTATAGTGGAAATCCTGGAGACTATTGCACTATTATTGCTGCTCTTACAGGCCATATTATTGGCAATATTGTGTGCAAGCCAAAAGGAATAAAGCATAGCGCAAGCTGGTGGAAAGGCACAGATTACGAGATTCGAAAGCTTTTTGCATACGCTCAAGGAATTATTGCTCTCGGACCATTATTAGCATTATCTTCGCGCTCACACGCCGGCATTCTTACCACTCTTGGACTGTTTATGTCTCCACAAATGGGTTCAAAACCGTGGGTTACTCGTTGCATTAGTAATTACAGTGCAAATAGTTGCTTACTTCATTCTGGATTGCATCACGCGGCTATTGGCGGAGTGTGGATTCGTATTCTTCTTCCGATTGTAACTATGCTGATTATTGCGTGGGGAATGTTACGCGGGCGTAAGCTTGCAGCGTGGACTTCCATTATTATTAACGCAATTACTGTGCTTTATGCTGGAATGTACTTTACAATTTTGCCGCTTATTGCAACAAATCAGCATATTTCAATACACCAGCATAATGCAGTAGCTGTTGCGTTTATGCTTACTGCTCTTCCACCTCTGCTTATGACTATTCTTCTTGCTATTAATCTTAAGCATTTTTCGATTACTACAAGCCGTTTTCAAGTTCGCGTAGGATTAGTCGCAATTATTGTAACGCTGTGGATTACAGCTGTAGGCTACGTAACTTTTGGCCTTATGATAGCAGATAACTTTAAGCCTATTGCAAACATTCATCATCTTTTGCGAGATTTACCTGGACGATGGATGCCTATGGGCTTTGGAAATCGTTCTAACGCAATGCTTCGCACGGAAACACCGATATCTTCAACATTAGCGCAATCTGTTGGCGTAATATTTTGGGCTGTTCTTTTTATAGTTTGCTTTACATGGTTTAGGAGCAAAATTTCAACCAACGAAAAAGATAGAGAAAAAGCAAGCTCACTTGTGGAACTTGGCGGAAACACTATGAGCTTTATGACAACTTGGCCAAATAACCATTATTGGTTCTCCCCAAGCGGAAAATCCGCAATAGCCTACCGCTTAAACTACGATATTTCACTTACTCTTACAGGACCTTTTGGAGATTCTAAAGAATACAAGCAAGATCTTCGTGGATTTATTAACTTATGCGAAAAAAACTCGTGGTCTCCAGCATTTTACGCAGTTCATGAGCATGTGCGCCAAGAGTTAGAAAAGCTTGGTTTTACGTCTATTAAAGTTGGAACAGATATGCTTGTAGACCCAAGTAAGTGGCAGACTCGCGGCAAAAAATGGCAAGATATTCGTACCGCTATTAATAAAGCAAAACGAGATGGAATAAGCGATATTTTAACAACATATAAACAAGCTTCTTTTGACGTTCAGCAGCAGATCGTTGAAATTTCGGAAGAGTGGGCTGAGCTTAAATCCCTTCCGGAAATGAAATTTACTTTGGGTGGCTTGGATGAGCTTCAAGATGATCGCGTAAAAATACTGTACGCAATCGACGAAAATGAACGCGTACTGGGCGTAACAAGCTGGATGCCTACTTATAGAAATCATAAAATTATTGGATGGACGCTTGATTTTATGCGGCATCGCACAGATAGTCCAAACGGAATTATGGAATTGCTGATTGCAAGAATGGCAGAACGCTTGCGCGATGAGGGATTAGAAAATCCTGAATCTGCTGTTGAATTTATGAGCTTATCTGCAGCACCTTTGGCAGGAATCGGCGAAAACGTAGACAGTAAAAACACAGACAGTAAAAATGCAGAAAGCGAAAACACAGAAAGCGAAAACAACGACGCTGAAAACGCAACAACAGCAGATTCTCAACAATCTTCAAATGTTATTAACCATGCTCTGGCAATGATGTCCGATATTTTGGAACCTGCTTACGGATTCAAATCGCTTTATTTCTTCAAAAAGAAGTTCCAGCCGGAAGCTAGCTCAGTTTACGTATGCTATTTGGATTCTGCAAAACTTGCACAAATATCTTTGGCTGTAACACACGCTTACTTACCTGAAGCTAGTGCAAAACAAATCTTGGAAATGGCTAAATCATTACGGCCAAAAACAAGTGAACTTAACAAATAATTTGTTAAGTTTTGCATAAAACTTCGGCGAGTTCTCCCTAGTGTTGCGTAAAGTAGCAATTGCACGTCAGGGAGGTTCATCGTGTTAGAAATAAAGCCAACCGTTGCTGTCGTCATGGGATCCTCAAGCGATTGGGAAACTATGCGTAACGCTTGTGAAATCCTAGATAAATTCCAAGTTCCTTACATGAAAAGAGTTATTTCTGCACATCGTACGCCAGAACTTATGGCAGACTTTGCGCACAATGCTCGTAAAGAAGGATTCCATATTATTATTGCCGGAGCAGGTGGAGCAGCTCACTTGCCTGGAATGATTGCAGCACAAACCACGCTTCCTGTTATAGGCGTGCCAGTAAAATCTCACGCACTTTCGGGCTGGGATTCTTTGCTTTCTATTGTGCAAATGCCAGGAGGTATTCCTGTTGCAACAACTGCAGTTGGAAATTCTGGAGCAACAAACGCAGGCTTGCTTGCAGTAAGTATTCTAAGCACAACCGACGAGCGTCTTGCAGAAGAGCTCGCAACATATCGCGAAGAGCTCAAAGCGAAAGTTGAGGAATCCAATGCCAACCTTATCTGAAGTAACTAACGGCGCTGTTGAACGCTTAATGCCAGGCTCTACTATTGGAATTATTGGCGGCGGACAGTTAGGGCGCATGATGGCTATTGCAGCTCGCCACATGGGCTTTAGAATTGGCGTTCTTGACCCAACTCTTGACTGCCCAGTGTTCCAAGTAGCAGATTTGCAGGTTGAAGCTAATTACGACGACCCAGAAGGCTTGCGTGAACTTGCCGAACGTTGCGACGTACTAACATACGAGTTTGAAAACGTAAATGCGGATGCACTCGATAAAGTTCGTCATCTTACTGCTATTCCTCAAGGCACAGACTTGTTGCGAGTTACGCAAGATAGAGTAAGCGAAAAAACGTTTATTAATAGCCACGGAATCAAAACAGCTAAATGGCGCGAAGTAAATAATCTTGACGATTTAGATACTGCTATTGACGAAATAGGCTTGCCGGCTATTTTGAAAACTCGTCGAGGCGGCTACGACGGTCACGGTCAGGATGTTTTGCGCACAGAAGAAGACGTTGCAAATATTCACCACCGCGCGGATCGCGGCGGCAAATTCCCACCTTCAATTCTGGAAGGCTTCGTTGATTTTGCTTTTGAAGCTTCCATTCTTGTTTCCGGAAACGGCAAAGATTTCGTAACATATCCGCTTGTAAAAAACGTGCATCACAATAGTATTTTGCACATGACTTTAGCTCCGGCAGTAGTTGATCCACAAGTTGAGCATGCAGCGCACGAATTAGCTTTAAGATTAGCTCGCGGATTTGAGCTCGCAGGAACGTTGGGAATTGAGCTTTTTATTACTAAAGATAATCAAGTAGTAGTAAACGAGCTTGCTCCACGTCCACACAATTCCGGGCATTATACGATTGAAGCTTGCGATATGGATCAGTTCGAAGCTCATATTCGCGGAATTGTTGGATGGCCTTTGAAGAAGCCTCGACTACTTTCCCCTGCTGTTATGGTAAATGTGCTCGGACAGCATGTGGCTCCTGTACGCTCGCTTATTTTAGAGCATCCAGAATGGCACGTGCACGACTACGGCAAAGCGGAAGTTAGAAAGAACCGCAAAATGGGTCATATTACAGTACTAAGCGACGACCCAGTTGAAGCCGCGGCAGCATTGGATTCAACAGGCTGCTGGGATGACGAACTTGAATACTGTGATGAACAACGAAAGGATTCGAGATGACTAGCGAACCTGTACGTCGTCACACTCGACAAAAAGAAATCGTACTCTCCTATTTGCGCGAATCTCGCAATTTTGTTTCTGCACAAGATTTGCACAGACTTTTGGCAAAAGATGGCGAGATCATTGGCTTGGCTACAGTCTACCGTCAGCTTAACGCGCTAACTCAAAGCGGCGAAGTAGACACTGTGCGCTTTAACGGTCAGCAATTATTCCGCATTTGCGACGAAAACACACACCATCACCATTTAGTGTGCGAACGCTGCGGAAAAACAGTTGATATTGAGCCACCCGATGACGAAGGATGGATTCATAAAATAGCTGAATCTCACGGATACACGGTTGTTGATCACACGCTAGAAGTTTTTGGCTTGTGCGAAAACTGCCGCAATGAAGATAAGTAGCGCGCTAACAAACGCTCCGCATTAGACGCATTAGACGCATTAGGCAAATGCCTTCCGCGAATATTCCTCTTATTTTTGCGCGCGGAAATTGTTGCAACAATCATAGTAGTTAAAATCACAGCACAACCAACAAGCGCAATAACAAACAGCGTCATCCAAAGCGGCCACTGCAAATGATCGTCAGGCGGCTTAACAGGATCCGGCAGCACACGGTAGCCAGTTACAAGCAGCCTCTGCGAGTTCACACCGTACGGCGTGCAAGTAAGCAGCGTAGCCAAATCGCGCCCCTTCTCGCGCTGAATAAGCCTAATATCATTCGGGTCAACAACACTAATGCGAAACACCTTGTACCTCAGCGTCTCACCTTGCACATCCAAATAGAAAAAATTGCCTTTTTTAAGGTAGATTAAGTCGTCAAACATAGTTGCATGCGGCAAACCCGTATGCGCCGTAATAACAGCATGCCTATTTTTGCCGCCAACTGGCAAATCCGTGCCATACAGGTGACCCGCGCCATACGCTAAAACATCCTGAGAACTGCCGTGATAAATCGGCAGCTTTACGCCGATTTTAGGGATTTTTACGATTCCCATAATTCCCATCGGCTCATCAAGCTGCTTTTCATAATCCTTATACTCAGGCGTTTTCTTAAAATCTTCCGTGCCATTATAAGGATCCGCCGTAAAAATAGCGCTACGATGCGCGTTATACTCGCGCGCCTTATCTAAGCTAATTGCACGCGCATCTTTAGGCTGCTCGCGGCTAAGCTTGTCGTAAGCGGCAGAAAGCTGCTTCGAAGCGTTGTTATTCCACAGCGTAGACGCCACTGGGTACGTGAAGCATAGGATTGCGGCGACTGCCAGAGCGATTGGCTCTAAAATGCGGCGAAGATGCGACTTAGGCTTTTTTGGTGCGGGTTGTGGTGATTGTTGTGGTGATTGTTGTGACGTGGGGTGCTTGAAGAAAGCATATACTTTCGTAACAGCGCTGTTTAATTTCATGCTTCCTCGGTTCGTGGATTATTAAGCTTAGATTGATTTGGTTATGTGGTTTAGTTTATTTTTTCTTTAGATATTCTTGATTATCGTCTATGAGTTTTGTAACTGATTTAGTTTTTCGGTTTTGACGAGGCTAGAAAATTTGTGTTTGCGCACGTCCCGTCCTTCGGGCGCTCTGGCTGCTAAAGACACTTATTGTGTTCGCCTATATTTAAAGAATGTAGCTTCTCAGTCCTCTTTTAGTGCTGAACACAATTTTTCCAGCCTCTCAACACACTATCCGCCAACACAAAACTCATAGACTCGTTAAGTTTGTTACGAAAAGTGCGTGGTTTACTAAGTGCAACTAAAGCCGAATGTTTGAGCTGCGGATGAGTGCAGTAGATAGAGAGTGAGTCTAGGGTTTATGACCCTAGACTCACACTTGCCATTAGACTACAAGACCAGCTTTAGAAAGCAGATCAAGCGTTCTGCTGCTGATCCTCTTCCTTGCGATTGCGCATGTAAAGGAACACGCTAGCCGCAATCAAGCCCATGCCAGCAACAGCGAAAATAATCACGCCAGCAGCACCAGTTGCAGGAAGGTTGAACCAGGAATCAATGTCAAGATCACTAATCTTGGTATTAGGGAAGTCAACTGTTGTTGTTTTTCCTTCTTCAACAGTTACACCCCTAATCTCATCAGCTAAAACATAGCCAGTAGGAGCAGTAACCTCAACGAGGTAAACCATTCTGCCAGCTATAACCTTTTGATCAGTTGCAAATTTACCTTGATCGTTTGTAGTTCCAGTGAAGTTCTTGGAAGCATTGCTATCAGAGCACTCATCAGGAACATCAGTATTACCAGCAGCACGATTAAGCAAAGCAGTCTTGCAGGCTTCTGCCTTTGTTTCGGAGTTGAAGATCTTGAATACAGCGCCAGGAAGCTTGGTGGTAGGAGTTTTCTTGTCATACTTGTTTACCTGAAGTAAGCCAAGCTTAACAACCGAAGTACCACCTTTATCCTCATCGCCAGAAATAACTGGATCCGGATCCTTAGCGGCGTTATCATCATGAGACTTAAAGAAGCCAGACTTGTTCTTAATCTCGTTCTTGTTATCAGTAGTACCCTTATAGCTATCACTTAACTTGAACGAAACTGTAACGTGAACCTTAGGTTCGTCCTTCTTGTCTTTTTGAGCCTTATTCAAAGCACCTGCAATCTTACCTAAGCCATCTTTAGTGAACTTGACTAAGATACGGGTGCGACCACCTTCGAGACCCTTGTCGTCTGTATCAGTTGCAATAGCCGATGTAGTTTCGTTCTTCTTAACTTCAACAGTGTAATCCTTCGTCTTTTCAAGAGGATCATTAACTCCATCAACTTTCACAGACTCAACAGCAGCGTCCGTAATATTTGCAAACGCCTCAGTTGGAGCATCATCGAATACCATGTAGTCCTGAATACTGCTTGCGTCCAATTTGCCAGTAGGATGATTCACTTCCGAACTAATCTCGTACTTAAAATCATCATTAACCGAAACGGCGTTGCTGCCTTTTTCGGTGCTGAAAACCTTTGTGATTGCGCTAGAAAGATCCTTGTTCTTAATCTTTACAACAGGCTTGTATTCGTAAGTAGTGCTATAGGAATTTCCATCAGCAGACTTTGTTGGCTTAAGCATTGGCAAAGTCATGTAGAACACAGTCATGTCGTTTGCACCGTAGTTGCCAGTAGTAGGCATGTTGGTTTCTTCAACCTTGTAGAAGCCGAGTTGAACGTTCTCAAACTTCGCTTCGCCGTTGGTAACCTCTGCAGTCTTTATATTAGCTTGAGTCATATCAAGCTCAATCTTTGCTTCCTTCTCTTTGCCGCGATTCAAAGCATCAATTGTGGTAGCAATCTTGGACCAAGTGTCTGCATTCTTGAAATCATCAGCCTTAAGCTCAGTATCGCCAATCTTCTTGATTGGTGTAAGAGTGAACTTTGCACCATTAAGAGGCGCATGACCTTTATCACACTTAGAACTTCCTTCAGAGTCTTTCACTTCCTTTGCATCGCAATTTACGATGGTGATGCTACCAGTTGTTGTCTTATTTTGCGCATCCCACGGGGCTAAACCCTGCTGCCCACCAGTATCACCACCAGGCTGACTAGAAGGATTATGAGGGTTTTGGCGAATTGGAGGAACAGCCGCCCACGCGACGCCGGCCATGGTTACGGCGCCAGCAACGCACAGCGTGCCAGCCATCGCGAGCGACGCAATCGCCGCAACGCACTTTCTTGTTAGTTTATTCATCTTTTCTCCTTTAATCGTGCTCCTAAGAGCTGTTTTGAGATAAGTTACTTTGTTTTTTACAGTTTGTGTTTTGTGTGTTTGCGTACCGATTTAGCACTTGTTTACGTACTTACTCGATACTTGTTTGTGTTTGTGTGTTTGTTTTGTTTTTTGACTACCTGGAATATCTTCTGGAAATATCTTGGTTTAGTTAATCTAATTATGTTTTTATTTTTGCTACGCGCACTGCACTAATACGCGCGCACAACTTTATTACGTAGGCAGCTTTCACATTAGCATCGCCGCCTTTCGTAAAGCAGCTTTCTGCATGCTTCACTTTGACTTATCACGAATCCAGCAGCGAGCACGCTCACCATTACGGCAGCTACAGCACCCAGCTGCAAGTTCCAATTCCACTCGCCTGTGTGCGGCAAAGTAAAATTGCTAACCGAATCAATATTGAGCTTAAAAGAAGCAAAGTCCTTGTTTTCCTTAAACGCCGTAGGAGAAGCATTAGTTAGCGCAGATTTTATTGAATCAGGAGTTAAGCTTCCAGATTGAGCAGCGCTGTTTTTTACTACAGCATCAAACTTAGTAAGCGCATCTGGCTTAAGAGCATACACAACGCACTGGTAATCGCCAGCTTCCGCTGACTTAAACGTAGCGCTGACATTAGTAGTAGCAGCAAAGTTTTTAGTCGATCCTTCAAGTGAGCAAGTCTGCTTGTCTTTTTCTGAAGTACATGGTTTTTGAGCATTTTCATCTGGGAAAGTAAATCCAAGTTTGCTTGGCTCTTCCCATTTTGTATACACAAGACCTTTGTTATCTGTGTTGCCTGTAGTGCCAGAACCGCCTGCAGCAACTCCGTTACTTGTGCCATCTGAATTACTTGTGCCACCTGCACCGCCTGCGTTAGTTTTTTGCGGCTCCTCACCCTTCGAGCACAACATTTTAAGCGTAATTGCTTTTTGAGAATCCGCCTCAGACGTGGCTTCAATAGACGGCTTAAGCTCCATACCGAGCATTGCAGAAATCTTGTTATTCTTGTCAGACAACGCCGCCGGCAACGAACCATCGCCATTTTTAAACGGATACACTTTCAGCGCAAGATCATTATCCCCAACCACAAGCTGCTGCTTTTTATTCGACTTCACCTCAATCTTAATGGTCTTAACGTCCCAGTCGATGTTTTTCTTATCAGAAAGCGAACCTTTGAATTGTCCATCATTTACATATCCGTGTCCGTCTCCTATTTTACTTACGATTTCACTTGCACCTTTATAAAAAGCATTCATTGGATCTTCGAAGACAGACTGTAGTTTACTCTTATCTCTAATGATTGAATTAAATAGATTTACATAGCTGTCACCGTTAACTTTATTGAAAAGTAAGCGCGCATCTTTCAAAGCAAACACCTTGCAAACATACGTCCCAGGCTTCTGTGGAGTTCCAGTAATCCAGCTTCTGGATTGCTCACGATAATCGTCATCTTCATAAAGCTGATCTCCACTATTTTTAGCCGAACCGTTTGGACGCTTCTTCAACTCGTTGTGCGTAGACTGCACCCACTTATTGGTAGATGTTCCACTGCTGCTACCGCTAAGAGTCAAACCATTAATACCGTCTAGAGAATAATCTTGAGTACCAGATTTATTGCAAACCATGCGATGATTAATAGTACCGATACCTTGCTTTAGTGACGAGTGAATAAAAAGCGGAGTTATGGGATTATACGTATCATCAGCGGAAGGGTCAGTTGATGTTGAATCTATAGTGATACTGTTATTGCTATCATCTACTTCTTTTTGGCCATCTTTAGCTTCATGATTATAAATATTAAAGGTTAAATCATTCGCTTGTGGTCTTATAAGATTATTGTAGCTAATTGACGCCTTCACGATAATCTCTGTAACCGAATTATCTGGATAATGAACTTTAACAATAGTCCTATAATCACTTACATCTTTGTTAGGCCACTTACTTGGATAAAACCGTATAAAACCATCGCTATTAGATTTTTCTGTAAACTTAGAAATATAATTTCCATCTGAGTTTTTAAAGAAAGCCCATTCGTACGCGGTTTCATAGGTTTTAATGGTCTTTTTTCTCTTTTTCGTAACTTTTTCATTAGTTAGCTCAAGCCAAACACCTTCTGGCAGTTTCTTAGACTCTTTTCCTGCAATCTTTATCACTGGCATACTAATATGAGGGTATTCATCGTAATAAAAGCTTAGCCTCGACTCTTTAAATCTATTAGTTATTTCAGTAGTTTTATAACTAATAGTGTAGCAATCAGCAAAAGTATTTTTATTCGCCGTTTTGCACTCTTTCAGAAGCGGAGTACTGTCCGCGGCGGCGCGAGTGTTGCCCAGCCCACGCTTTTGCCGACGCAATTTCTTTGCAGATTCTTCTTTTGTGACGCGTTCATCAGCGTCTTTTTTAGCGTCTTTATTTGGGTTCTTATTCGCGTCTTCTACAACAGTTTTTTTGTTTTTCTCTGAATCAACGTTTTGGGCGTGGTCTGCATTAGGGGCATCTGGATTGGTAGAAGGTTGCGGATTTTTAGGGTCTACAGTCTTAGAATCGCCAGCATCGCCCTTTGCAGCAGTTTCACCGCTTGCAGCGGATCCGTTTTTTGCAGGCGCTCCAGCAGTTTCCGCAGTCTTATTCTCAGGCTTTTCGTCTTGAGTTTGCGCCTGTTTAGGCTCGCCCTGCTGGCTAGCGCCCATAGAGGCAGATGGCATAATCATAAAAGTGGCAAGAATCGTCGCAACGGCAACAAAAAGCGCAACAATCACACGGCGAGCGCACGCTGTTTTACTGCAAATTGAGCGCAAGAATCGAAGGAAACGGCTATTGCGATGTAAATCACTCATCGACGCATCTCCTCCCTGCATATCGAGCCTTAAATACTATACCCCCCCCCCCATAGATTTTTCAAGTTACACCAATACTTTTAGCAATTTAAATCAATCAGACTACTAATAATAATTGTGTTTATAACATGTTTTTATATTGAAAAATTATTAATAAAACACATAATAATAAAATTTGTAAAACTAACCAAATTTGTATATGCTTATATGTACGACAAGCTCACTTCACTATAGGAAGTGTTGATTGCTGTTAGCAGAGGGTCGCCGGTTTTGTGCGACCCTCTAGCATATTTACTTTCCCAAAGCAATGCACAGCTGAATTATAGATTTTTATAACACCTTTTATCCGGATTGTAGGCCAATCGTCGGAATGAAAACTCGCCAATTCGCAAGGAAAACAATGAAACATCGCACTTACGCTTGCTTATTAAACCCTTTAATAATAGCCATAGCGAAACATAGTAGCAATGAATTCGATTTCTTGATTGTTAATACGACCAACTTGAACTTGAAAACCACGAGACAAAAGCTCAATATAGATTCAATTACACTCTCGGTTATAGCTTTCGATTATAGTCGATAAATTTATCGTTTCTTACACTTGTTTCTGTTATAAACGAAACAAATTAAAAATTCACCTTTGAGGTTAAGGCCGTGGTGTTCTAACGCATATTACGTACTGCGTAAGTAACGATAAATCGCGATTATTCGTTATTAACGCAGATTACGTACTGCACCAGTAACATATGACCGTTACTTTCTCAGATACTTAACTGAGTTTTTAACAGTGTTTGAGTGATTACCGTTATTTTCTCAGTCGATCAACTGAATTAGTAACGGTGCTTGGATTGCGACTATGCCACAGCCCAAACACCGTTTCAAGATTTAATCGTGCCCCCGACGCGACTCGAACGCGCAACCAACGGATTAGAAGGCCGTTGCTCTATCCTTTGAGCTACAGAGGCAAACAAATGGCTATTATACCAAAACGGCACTATCAACGCGCCATAAAATTATAAGTATCAAACGTTTACATAAAAAATTGTTATTCAATAATCCACGCAAGTGACATTAACACAGCAAGGAAGAAAACGTTCACAATCGTGTACGTAAGCAAATAACGTCCCCTATGCTCAGGATACTGATTCGTAATTCCCTTGTAAGAAATAAGCGAAGCCATAGAAGCAATAAGCGTACCCATTCCACCAAGATTTGTACCAATAATAAGCATCTTCCACTGATCACAGAATCCAGAAAGCAAAATCGTCGTCGGCACGTTGCTAATAAACTGGCTTGAAGCAATAGAAACTTCCATAGGATGCGTACCAACCCACATTTGTGCAAAATCACTAAAGCCCGGAACTCTTCGCATATTGCCAATAAAAATAAAGAACATAATAAATGTAAGCGGTAAAGCCCAATCAAGAACACGGAACACATGACGGTCGCAAAGAAGGAAAGCCACCACCATAATCACAACCATAATCCAATCCGGAATCCAACCACTAACACCACACAAGCAAACCACAAAAAGCAGGCTGTAAACAATAACGCGCCAACGAGTAAAGCTCATGCCGTAGCCCATAACGCGAATCTCATCCGGCTGCGGACGACCATGCGAAGGAGCAAGCACGCTCTGCTCAATATCATCACCGTGCAAGCCAGCAAACTGATCAACCTTACGAGACTTAAAGAACACAAAAGCAAACGCAATCATAAGCACCGCAGCCGTAACCGTATACGGTGACATAATCTTCAAAAAGTCTTTAGTAGACATATGCGTTAACGCTTTTAAGTACAAGTTATGTGCATTGCCAATAGGCGTAAGCATGCTGCCAACATTCGCGCCAATAGTCATAAGCGTGATTACAAGAATCGAACGTTTTTCAGCATTCGCCATAACAAGCACAGAAAGCGCAAAAGGCACAAAAGTTACGAGAGCAACATCGTTCGTAATAAACATTGCCGAGAAAAACGTCAACGACATGAGCACTAACACAAGCCCACGCTCAGTTCTAACATGCCTTAAAAGACGCGCACCAATCGCACGAAATACACCAATGCGCTGGAATCCACACACAACCATCATTAAGCAAATAAGCTGCGAAATAGTATTTACGTGAATATAACCCCAGTATTGAGAATCAGGAGGCACGAAAAAACATGAAATAATTGCCAAAATTGCCGCAACAATAAGAATGGTTTCACACTTGACCAGATTCAACAGCCAGCGCTTCATCATTCCTCCGTAAGGCAGCAAACACAATGCTCCTATTATACTAGAAACCCAATCCCAAAAACAGGTTAAACTCCCGACAAAATCGTTGAAATAGCAATAAATTAGCAACTACTAATAGCATGATTTAGCCTAAAATAGCTAACACAAAATTCCGCCCTTTTTTGTGACACGCGCATCAGCAAAGCATGTCGCAAAAGACAGGAATACGTATATTATGTAGAAAAGAATTTGTTGGCACTAAACAAATAATTGTTTACTACATAAGAAGCGAAATATGGCAGACATAAAAGAAACCGAAAGTAAGAAGATTGAACAAAAGCTTGCACGCCAAAAACATCTTCGCGAAAACCATCAGCGCAACACTGCAGATTTAATTGTTGAATGCTTAGTAAACGAAGGCGTTGAAGTAGTTTTCGGCATTCCAGGTGAGGAAAATATTCCGCTTCTTGAGGCGATTGAGCGAGACGGTCGCATTCGTTTTGTGCTTACTCGCCACGAGCAGGGCGCTGGTTTTATGGCAGCAACATACGCTCATATTACTGGAAAACCGGGCGTATGCTTGGCAACTTTAGGCCCTGGCGCACTAAATCTTACTCTTCCTGTAGCTCAAGCAAACGCAAGCACTACGCCGCTTGTTGCTATTTGCGCACAAGGTAATGTTTCTAGGCTTTATAAGGAATCTCATCAGATTATTGATTTGGTTGCACTCTTCCAGCCGATTACGCAATGGTCTTCTATGATGCTTGCTCCAGAGTCTGCGCCGGAAATGGTTCGAAAAGCTTTCTCTATTGCCGGCCGAAACCGTCCGGGAGCCACGTGCCTTGTTATTCCGGAAGATATTAGCGAAATGCAAGCGCCTGAAGGCGCGAAGCCTCTTCCACTTCCACATCCGCTGCATATTATGCCAGCTCCGGACACTATTGAAGAAGCTGCGAAAATTATTAGTAAAGCAAAGCAGCCTATTATTTTGGCTGGAAACGGTGTTGCGCGCTCTCACGCTGAGGATCAGCTTCTTGCTTTTGCAGAGCAGCTTAACGTGCCAGTTGCAACTACTTTTGAAGGAAAAGGCGTTTTCCCGGATAATCATCCGAATGCGCTTGGCGTCGTTGGATTTATGCATCGCGACTACGAAAACTTCGCTTTTGACACGGCTGATTTAATTATTGCCGTAGGTTTTTCAATTCAGCAGTTTGATCCTAAGAAAATCAACCCAAATATTGATAAAACCATTATTCACATCAATACTTTTGTGGAAGATACCGACGCGCACTACCCTACTGCGCTGAACATTATGGCAAATATTGGCCAAACGCTTAAAACTCTTACAGAAGTATTAAAGACGCGCAACGTAACTTTCGACGTAAGCCACCCTCGTATTAGACAACTACTTACGGAAGAATTACATTCTTGCGAAAACGACGAAAGCATGCCAATGAAACCGCAGCGAGTAGTTTACGATATTCGCCGCGCTGTGCCTGAAGGAACGAAGGTGCTTGTAGATACGGGCGCTTTGAAAATGTGGATGGCACGCTTGTACCCAACTATGCACCCGAATACTTGCATAATAGACAACAGTCTTTCTACTATGGCTTGGACGCTTCCGGGCGCTGTTGGAGCTTCGTTTATTCGAGATAACTCCGGCAAAATGAACGCAAAACCAGTTTTGGCTGTGATGGGCGACGGAAGCTTTATGATGAACGTGCAAGAAATTGAAACAGCTGTGCGCGTTGGAAGCCGCATGGTTGTTCTTGTTTGGGAAGATAACGCGTACGGCTTAATCAAGTGGAAGATGGAGCTTCACGCAGGCGAGCACGAATACGTTGATTTCCATAATCCGGACGTGCCAAAATTGGCTGAAAGCTTTGGCGCACGCGGACATGCTGTTAAAAAGCCAGAGGATTTGTACAATATGCTGCGCGCGGCTTTGGAGCAGGAAAGCGGAGTGGACGTGATTTCTTGCCCAGTTGATTACAGTGAGAATATGAAGCTTATTGAAAAGCTTGGAGACATTGATTTTAGTAACTGACGCGCTGCTCCAAACGTGCGCAACTTGTATCGCGTTTGGAGCGTTTCATTTAGCTAATCCCTCCAAACGCGCGCAACTTGTATCACATTTGGAGCGCTTTATTTAGCTAATCCCTCCAAACGCGGGAAATCTATCTCGCATTTGGAGCGTATCGTCAGCTGCTAAAGTATATTTATATAGAAAGCATGCTGGTAAAAACAAATTTTGCTAATCTACAACATGCAAAGTACGATAAATGTAATTTTTATATTTTTCGGGATTAAGCCTACTACATATTTCAACATTCGGAGTTTTACCAGAGAAGAAATTAGCATCAACAAGAACTGAGCCATAACTTGGTCCAGGAGTTGCATCAACTTGGCAATAATATTTTGTGCACTCGCTTATACATTCAGGATATAACGCAGCGGCAACTGCAGATGGATCAGCCATATCTAAATAAGCATCCCCAAAACGGCTAACATTCATTTCCATTAATTCCCTATTACAATCAATAGCGAACTTACCGAGTTCTCCACTTTTGCGAATATTAGCAATTTCTTGCGGATTCAGCATACATTCTCCCAAGCATGCATCCCATCCAACAAACATAATATTTTTAAGACCAGAATCAACTAATATCTTTGCAGCTTCTGCATCTTGCCAAATATTGAATTCTGCTACAGGAGAAACATTTCCACGGCCTAAACCAGCAGATCCCATAACGACTATGCGACCAACTTTTTTCATCGCTTCATAATCAACCTTAATAGCTAGAGCAATGTTAGTTAATGGCCCTAATGCAATAATGTCTATTTCACCATCTTCACTGTTTCTCAAAGTTTCAATCATTTTCAAAACAGCATTACCATTACTTTCTTTCAAACGATGAGGCACTAGACCAATATCACCCATTCCATCTCTACCATGAGTTTCATGAGCATAAGCCAAATCGCGCAACAGCATGCTTCTGCTTCCTTTATATACAGGTGGCTCATATGAACCAGCATGCTCGATAGTAGTAAGCGTATTGATAGTCGCTTGTTCCATGCACACGTTCCCTGATACAGTGCAAAACATTAATATCTCATATCTAGGATCATTCAAAGCCATGGCAATTGCCATAGCATCATCCGAACCACAATCTGTATCTATTATTATTTTCTTTTTAGAATAAATTCCTTGATTTTCCATAAACTATCAACATCCTATCAATTAATAGAAACTGTAGTTTCAGATGTGATTACAATATTTACACTCTTATAGAATTTGCGACTGCAAGTTTTTGCGGGCAGATTCCATTGAGGTGATTTTCCCTAGAAGCTCAAGCTTTTCCTGGCCATCCTTAAGTTTCGCCATACGCGCTCGAGCTGCACCAATTCTACGCATAAAACCAACGTCTAAAAGTCGAATAAGCAGCTCGTTCGCATACTTGCTTTCTGCAACAGTAGCTTTTCGCAAAAAATCCGAAGGAGATCCGTTTGAAGATTGCTGATTCTGCCGATTGCCGGCATCTTCTAACGAGTCTGAAGCTGAAGGAAGCGGCAATGGCATTACCGAAAGCTCAGTAATAACAGACTCCAGCAAAGGTCCAGCCGCTTTAGTCATCATATGCAACCACAATCCTTGCGTAACGTTGCCAGTCGGCAATCCTCCCGCAGCAACAAATGCTTGGAAAAGCGTTCTAAAAACTGGTGTAATAAAATTATTTAACGTAAGCTGCGCAAATAATTGTTCATTAAACGCAAGCGGAACTTGCAGCAACAAAGCCATAAACTGCTGCTCGCACATGAATACAGCATCATCAACGCGATAATAACGCTGATTTTGCGCAGCACTTCGAACAATAGCCATCCTAGAAGCTTTAGAATCTGCATCACGCTCAGCAACAGCCTGCGGCAAGCCAGCAGGAGTAGCGTTATACCTAGATGCGTAAGCATCGTCGTCACGAACTTGCAAACGGCGGCGAGAAGCCTCAACTTCCCTACGCATAGCAGCTAAATCAACACCAATTGCGCGCACAGCTTTGCGAGAATACAAGTCAAGAAGCGAACGGTCGCGAATTTGCGCAATAAGAGGCGCAACAGCTTTCACCGCACCCATTTGGCCAGTCGTAAACGAAGTATCAAAACGATTGATAACAGTATTGATAACAAAGTCATAAAGCGGACTTGCGTGCGAAACCAGCGAGCGCACAGCATCGTCACCGCGCTGAATACGCAAATCGCAAGGATCAAGATTATTGTCTGCTACAGCAACAAAAGTTTGCGTCAAAAATGCGGAATCTAAGCCAAAAGCGTGAAGCGCAGCCTTTTGACCTGCAGCATCACCGTCAAAAGTAAAAACAATTCGCGAGCTTACAGACTGACCATCCACCTTTAGAGGGCCAACAAGCTGAATTGCACCCAAAGAATCATCAGCAATAAGACGTCGCACAATCTTCGCATGTTCAACGCCGAAAGCAGTTCCGCAAGTAGCAACGGCAGTATCAACCCCAGCTAAATGGCATGCCATAACGTCCGTGTAACCTTCAACAATTACAACTTGACGCTTTTTAACAATATTTGCTTTCGCTAAGTCGATTCCGTACAAAACTTGCGTTTTTCGATACAGTGCAGTGTCGGGAGTGTTAATATATTTTGCGCTAATAGAATCGTCGTCGTAAAGCTTTCTTGCACCAAAGCCAAGAGTTCTACCAGTAGAGTCGCGAATAGGCCAAGTTAAGCGACCGCGGAAGTAGTCGTATATTCCTCGCTGACCGAGTCTAGCTAAGCCAGCGTCAAGCAGCTCTTGACGCGTAAAACCTTTATTCGCTAAGTATCTGACTAAATTATCCCAACCTTTAGGAGCGTAGCCACAAGAAAAACGCGCACTTTGCTGAGGAGTAAAGTTTCGCCCGGCAAGTAATTCGCGCGCGGCAGCAGCTTCCTCAGTATTAAGATTTGAAGCGAAAAACTTTTGAGCTTCCTCATTTGCTTCTAAAAGCCTGGCTCGCTTAGAACCGTGCGATTGATAGTCGCCTTTTTCTGCCTGCTGGTAGTGCATTTCAATGTGATAATGATCTGCCAAAAACTCAACAGCTTCGCGAAAATCAATGTTTTCTTTCTGCTCAACATACTTAAAAACGTCGCCGCCTGCACCGCATCCGAAGCAGTGCCACACGCCCAAACTTGGACGCACGCTAAAACTCGGTGTTTTTTCATCGTGGAATGGGCAAAGACCTACAAAAGTGCCAGTTCCCGAAGGCTTAAGCGTAACAGTTGCAGACACAATATCGTACAAATCTGCCACAGCGCGCACGCGCTCAATATCTTCTTTTGCGATCATTCCAACCATGGTATCTAGCTTATCGCAAACCGGCGGCGAGTGGTATTGGTGGTATGTGAAAACATTTGCCGCGTATTTTCCTGGCATTTGTTGCCGCTCTGGACTTATTTGACCACATTTGCCGTGTAATTTCCCCGGCGTTTGTTGTCATTTCAGTCTCAGCTGACCACATTTGCCGTATTATCAAGGACGCGCGGTTCCGTTCGCACCTGACCCGTACGATTCGAACGCATACTATCTTGTGGAAGAGCCTTTCTACTGGAGTGCAAATCCTAGCGAATCGTTGTAAAGCGCACTAAAAACGTATCACTTGCGTACAAGTTGCATATGTACTTACGTAAATCACTTACGTACAGAGCTTACGTACATAACTTGTGTACAATGCTTACGTATGTCTCTTACGTACAGAGCTTACGTGCAACACTTGCGTTAACAAACAAACTTTATACAGATTCGTTCTTTTACTTGCGCTTACAATTCCCTATCTTGAATGAAACTAATCCAATCAAACGGCTTCTCAACTAGGTAGTAAACGTTAGAATCATCCGGAGCTGGAGCAAAAGGCACAGGCTTATTAAATTCAGTTGGAACAAACGGATTATGCGTCATATCTCCATTTTTTGCATTAACTATTTGCTCTGATTTACTGTAATATTTAGGATCTCTGCGCAAAATAAACGGACGATCCATATCCGGTTTAGTCTTGCCTTTGCCTTTAAAGAATCCGCTTGCTTCTAGTTCGTCGAGCTTTGCATTAACCGGAACAAGAACGAAATATGCGCGCATTCTATAAGTTATACCCTTGTTAGCTCCAGGTATTTTCTTGTAATCAGGTCCGTAACTTGAATAAAGAGGATTCTTATCTAAATCTTCATACGAAACAAATTTTCCGTTAATGCAAGGTCCTGCAGGCGAAGTGTATATTTCATTGCCGCAATAAGGATCACCTCCATCGCGGAATATATCAACCATTCCCGTGTCGCCAAATAGCAACGTATTTTGCATAGGAAGTGAATTATGTTTTTCATTGTCGTAAACTTTGATTGCACTTCCTATGAGGTTCTGAGTAAACTGCCACATTCCAAAACTGTGATAATACTGTGTTTTATCGTCGTTAGCTATATCCTCAATAGCATGAGGTCCGCGAAGAAGAAGATCCGTGTTTTCTTCCGGACCTTCCATTGTATGATGCCCTATTTCAAACTCTAAGCAATCTCCAGATTTAGTGCACCATTTTCCAACAAACGGTGTAAGCGTCGACACTTCAACTGTAGTTAAATATTCACTATAGTACTTTTTTGAAGTAAACATTTTCTTCGTTTCAGAAGCATCAGCGCCATAGTAAAGCGTTATGTCGGTATCTCCCCTATGTGATTGCCCTAATCCAAGATTAGACCCAACAATTTTGCCTAAGTGTTTTCGGGATGAATATTTTGGTACAAGTCTAACTTTGAATCCTTCATCAGACATCATTTTGTACGCTTCGTCTTTATCTTTATCGAATAATTCAACAGGAACAGACCTGCCGCTATCAGGATATTTATCTTCTTCTCCAACACCTATGAAGATTTCTTTATTTTCATCTAAAGGCTCGCCTGGCATTGGGTTAGTTGCGGCGATTTTTCCAGGATGAAGTGAGGCTACTTTGTAAACCTTTACTGGAACTCCCATTGATTTTAATAGAGGCGCTGCTTCTTCAACAGTTTTTCCAATCACTCCCTTTTCCGGCATTCCAGGACCTTTGGATTCAACGACCGTTACAACGTGATTTCCGTGAATAACTTGCCCAGGTTTTACGTTTTGATACCGAGCAAAATTACCTGGTTTACTTCCTCCGAAATCTTTTACTAAGCGAGTTTCAACACCTTTTTCTTGCAGTTCGCGTACAACATCTTGCGCAGATTGTGAAGTTTTTGCTTTAGGTACGACTATGCGTTCAGATGGCGCTGCTTTACGAAAATGCGGAGAAGTAAAGAAGAAAACTGCCGCCGCAATAATTGCAACCGCTGCTATAACACATGCGCTGATGATAATTAGTTTGCGATTTTTGAGAAAATTGGCTTTGATTAGGCTTGTTGCTTTTGCGGGATTTGGTTGAGAGTATTGCGGATTATATTGCGACTGCTGCTGGTATTGCGTCTGCGGATTATATTGCGGCTGATATTGGGTTTGCTGTTGATTATAGTACGGTTGTTGCGGCTGCTGCTGGTATTGTGAATCATATTGCGGCTGCTGCGGCTGAGACTGCTGCGGCTGAGACTGCTGGTAGTCCGGCTGAGCTTCATTTTCAACAACAGCTCCACAAAAACCGCAAAACTTGGTACTTTCGTCAATCTTATTTCCGCAATTTGTACAAAACATCGTAGCCTTCTCTCGTGCGCGCAACAATCTCATCTACAGAAAAATCTGCTTTCTATACTACAGCTACTTGCGCAATTTTTTAATGCGACAACAAACGCCGTGAATATTCACGGCAAATGTTTCCGCATAACGCCGAAACGGCAACAAACGCCGGGAAAACAACACGGCAAATGTGGTCAAAAAACAGCCAATACGGAAACAAACGCCAGAGAAATAACACGGCAAATGTTTCCACATAACACCAGAACGGAAACAAACGCCAGAGAAAAAACACGGCAAATGTGGTCAAAACAGCTTTTAACCACAATCGTAAATTTAAGTTGTTTAATAGATAAAACGCAAATAGTATCAGCAACATGTTAAACAATCTAATGCATTCAATTTTAGAAGAAGAAAATGCCGGCAGATGCTTAATGGCATCAAAAACCAGCTCTCGCAAGAGTTTGAGACGACACTTGCAATCCGGTCATCTTGTCGAGCCATACTATGGCTTGTATACTCGAGCTGAGCATTGGAATAAACTTTTATACAAAGACAAAATTCTTCACATTGCACTATCTCTACAAGAGAAAATAAAAATCTTATCATGGAAGTTTACCGGAGAAACCGGAGCTGTAATGCTGAATTTGGACACAGCTAGCACTCCGAATGATTATGGAAAACCGACTAAAATCTACGTTTCGTGTCCTTACGAAGAAAAATACGTAACCTCAAAAAACTCGCAAGAAGAATATACTAGAGCTAGTCGTCAGCTTCAACGCGTACATTTGCCAGATATTGTAGACGACGAATTGGGAATCCGCATCGAAACATTCAATTTTGCGCAGAAAAAATCCAATAATAAACAACAAAATATTCCCACAACAAATTTTGGGCATTTAGAGACTCCAAAAGATAAAGCCATGCAACATGTTGCAAGTATATACAACATACTATTCGTGTGCGCGTGGACTCTTCCTTTTAGACGCGCTCTTCCTATTTTTGATTCTGCGGCAAAAAACAATGTAGATCTTGAAAAAGTTTATAAAGTGTGCGCAGAATTTTACGAAGAATTCCGATATCAATATGATGCACCATCGTTCCAAGATGTGCCATATTTAAAAGATAAGCATTCGATAATTAGTTACGTAAACGAATGCGACATTTTAGCTAGACTTCTCATACTGTGCAGACTTGCAAATGGTAAAAGCGAAAATAGTGGAGAATCACTGGCTAGAGCAACAATGATTGAACTTGGATTTAAAAACCCAGAGTTACAGCGAGAATTTTTTAATGAAAACAATCCAAAATGGCCGTATAGAGTAGATTTCGCATGGGAAATTAATAAAAAACTAATTGTCGGCGAACTTGACGGTACAGATAAATATTTAGCTGATAGTTGGGCAGATATAGATAGTATTGAAAGTAACGAAATCGATATAAATGGCAAGAATGCAATAGGAAACGTAAATAAATTAGCAAACAATAATTCAGAGAATGACAATAGCTTAACTGACTCTTTTGGGATTAATATTCTACATTATTACGACAGAGATGCAGTGCGGCGTGAGCATAAAAGGGAGCGTTTCCTGCTAAATTGTGGGGTAAATAATATAGTTCGTTTTGATTTTACTGATGTAATAAACCCTGAAAAACTTGAAAACTTATTACTCAATGCAGGAGTACCTAAGATTGATTATTAGTTAGTTAAAATCAGTTAGCGTAACCTCTTTACTCACGGCAAATGTGGTCAAATAACGCCAGAGTGGAAACAAATGCCGGGAAAATATACGGCAAATGTGGTCAAATAACGCCAATACGGAAACAAACGCCGGGAAAATATACGGCAAATGTGGTTAGACGCGGCCAAATCACAGTGATTCGCCAGGAATTGCACTCCAGTCGAAAGGTTCTTCCACAAGATAGTACGCGTTCGAATCATCCGGGGCAGGAGCGAACGGAACCGCTCGTCCTTTTTCAGAAGGAATAAACGGATTAACCCAATTGCCTCCTCCAGCCGGCAAATTCTTGCGTGTTTCTTTGTATAGCTTAGGATTCCTGCGCAAAATAAACGGTCGTGTCAAATCAGGCTTATTTTCAACTTTTCCAACGAAATATCCGCTATTTACAAGCTTATCGAACTTCGCACCAACAGGAACAACCACCATAAAATCTTGCATTGTGTAGTAGAGACCAACATCTTCACCTGGATCATGAGTAATTTCATCAAGCTTTTCAGAGTCTCCGATAAAATCAACATATTTTCCATTTACGCATGCAGATCCATATGAAGCAAGAAGAATATCATCGCTTCCACATTGTACAATTCCTCCGCCAGCGTACAATTCAATTGCGCCTGTGTCTCCGGAAATAAGATGATTTCTCATGTATTTTGTATTAGGAACGTTTTTATCAAACACAGCCCTATCTGCAGGGTCCTGACCTGCTGACGTCAATGTGAGTACGCCCCTAAGATTTATGTTGTCTCTTTTATCTTTATCAGGTATTCTGCCGTTTTTATCTGCAATATCTGCCGGTATAAGTTCCTTAATGTCCTTCTCTTCCGTATCTAATTCGGAAACTCCACCCATAAGACGAGGAAGAAGATTTATGCAATTGCCGCTCTTCGTGCACCACTTGCCTATAAAAGAGCCAGCGTGATTTACAAGATATATTGTTTGATCGCCGTAATCCATCTGCTCAGTCACCACATCCTTAGCTTTGGACGCGTCAACACCGTAGTAAAGCGTTACGGTTTTAGGATTTCCTTTAGTGCCCAAAGCTGGGTAGGCGCCAACGATTTTGCCGAAATACTTTGCAGACGAGAACTTCGGGCGAAGATCTACGGCGAAAGGCTTAGAAGACAACATGTCTTTGGCTTTGTCTTTATCTAAGCCAAACACGTCAACCGGAACGCCATCGCACTTTTCACCAACCGCAATATTTATTACACCGTCTTTGCCAACAGCGTTTCCAGGCATAGGGCTAGACGCAACAATCTTACCGTCGGCAGCATCGGTAGAAGGAACGTGATGCAGTTTTACTGGAACGCCCATTGACTTCACAATTTTCTTGGCATTGTCTAAACTTGCGCCAACAACGCCTTTCGCAGGAACGCCCGGGCCTTTAGATCTTAAAATTTTCACAACTGTTTTAGTTGACACTTTAGAACCCGGCTTAACGTTTTCGTATCGAAGGAAGTTGCCCTGCTTTTCATCGCCAAATTCGTCTATAACTTTCGTGCGGAAACCCTTATTTTCCAAGGACTTTACGACTCCATCCGTATCGTCTCCAGCTTTTGCTTTAGGAATTTTAGCGTAGGCTTTTGCACTGGTTAAGTTTGCGATTGAATTAGGATTTTTTACGCAATATAAAACAGTGCCTGTAATTACAAGCGCGATTGCAAGAATAATACTCGTAATCATAATTATGAGTTGCTTGCGATTATGAAGAGGGTCGAATTTGAAGGAATTATGAGATTGCGACGAGCTTGATAAGTTGGACGAGTTTAATGAGCTGTATGAATCGGCTACATCGCTTTCAACAACAGCTCCACAAGAACTGCAGAACTTATCGTCAGCGTCAATCTTATTTCCGCAATTTATGCAAAACATCGCAACCTTCTTCGCACAATTTAGTCTTTACAACAAATCTACACTCACAGCTCACCCAGAACAAATCACTTAGCAAAAGCACCTAACACAAGGCCGCGTGAAGAGTTGCGGCGGACCCGTCTGTTAAGCTTGCCACCTGGTCGATTGCAACACGAAGACGCTCATCATCATTCGTGCACTCGTTCCAATCTCCCACAAACACGGCTTCCATAGCATCGTGCGAACGCGGCGACTTGCTCATAAAGACTTCCACCAAATCCGTCAAAATCTTCTGTTCGCGCTTATAAACTTCACGCTCGCGAGGAGCGATTATAAAGTGCACTGCCAAACTTTTAAGTATTACAATCTCGTAGGAAGTATCTTCCGGAATTACAAGGTTTGCGCGGTAACGAACAAGAGGACCGTTGCCATAACACTCACGCGTAGCGTGCTCAACAGAACTTGCGAAACGGCCAATAAGAGCGCTAGTAATATTTTTCAACTGCGCTAACGCTCGGCGTGAACCGTCGAAAGAATCCGGGAACATTGCGCGCTTCCTTAAACGCTGCAAAGCCGCCAAAAGTTTATCTACATCCCAACGATTTCCATACCAGGCATGGGTTTCTTCAACAACTTTATCTACAACCTTTGTATCCGCAACTAAAGCAGGATTAAAAGCGCCGGTTACAATCGCATCCTCAATATCGTGCACACTGTAAGCAATATCGTCCGAAAGATCCATTATTTGACATTCCATCGGCTTAGTTTCGTGCGGCGCTCCAATTTTCAGCCATTCAAACACATCACGATCATCCGGATACACGCAGAATTTAAGATCGCGCTCACCTTTGTCGTGCGCCTTAGCTTCTTCTAATCCCCACGGATACTTCACTGCAGCATCTAATGCTGCGCGCGTAAGATTTACTCCTGCACTCCTGCCGTTTTGCCGCAAAACTTTCGGTTCTAAGCGTGTAAGTAAGCGAAGAGTTTGCGCGTTTCCTTCAAAACCACCAATATTTTTCGCCAACTCTGCGAGCGCACGCTCACCGTTGTGACCAAAAGGCGGGTGACCCAAGTCGTGAGACAAGCAAGCGCAATCAACAACATCCGGATCACAGCCAAGCATTGCTGCAATCTGTCTACCAATTTGTGCAACTTCAAGAGTATGCGTTAAGCGAGTTCTGGCAAAATCATCCGATCCTGCAACTAAAACCTGGCTTTTTGCACCCAATCTACGAAGAGCAGACGAGTGTATGATTCGCGCGCGATCTCTTTCAAAAGGCGTTCTAGCGCGAGTGTGATGAGGCTCACTCGCCCAGCGCTCAGTGTCATGCAAATCGTATTCACCAACGACCTCATTATCTGATGCAATTACTTCGTCGCACATCTAGCACCTCTTTTTATTTGCAATTAAGACTATTTTATTAACTGTCTTAAAACAAGCAGTAACAAGTTATATAAGACTTTTTGCGTCCAGTTTTGAAATATCGCTAGAAGATAGCACTTCGTAAGCGTTGCGGTAAAGCCGCGGCACGCGAGCGCCGATTCCAGTCATAATTTCGTAGCTGATTGTTCCTGCAGCTTTTGCCCAATCGTCTGCAGTAGGCTCAGCAAATTCCAAGCCTCTTCCAGGTCCAAAAAGCGTTACAGTATCGCCTTCTCGAACGCCTAACTCTGCAGCATCGCCTTTTAAATCAACTATGAACTGGTCCATGCAAACTCGCCCAGAAACGTTCACAATTCGAGCACCATTATTTGTTTCTACTCTAACCGGACCGCCTGGCTTATTAACATGACGTGCACCTTGCATATCGAATCCGGAAGCAGAACGCAAAATGCCGTCAGCGTATCCAAGAGGAACAATAGCAGTGCTCGTATTATTTGGAGTTAAATACGTGCGTCCGTATGAAATTCCATGTCCTTCTTCTACAGTTTTTACAGTGCCAAGCTGAGCTTGAAGAGTCATAGCCGGCTGCAATCCGTAAGTTTGAGAAGTTCCCATTGCAGGATCCGGCTCGTAGCCGTACAAACCGATTCCCGGGCGCACAAGCTCAAAACGAATTTCTGGGCGGTTAAGCGTTGCAGCAGTATTTGCTAAATGACGGATTTTAGGGGCTAAACCAGCTTCTTTCATGCGATTTGTAAACTCGTGGAATTGTTGGATTTGGCGGTCTGTTGCGTCTACAAATTCTGGAACGTCTGGAGAATCTGCCACAGCTAAGTGACTCCATTGGCCAATAACTTCAATCGCGCCTTCGCTAGAGTATTGCTGCAATCTTTTAAGAGCGTCACTAAAACCGGCTGGAGTAAAACCATTTCTACCAAAACCTGTATCGACTTTTACGTGCACGCGCGCAGGCTTACCTAACTTTCGTGCAGCAAAAGCCACAGCGTCGAGAGAATCAATAGATCCAACAGAAATATCAATATCTTCTGAAATTAAATCCGCAAATCTCGTAGTTGGAGCACTAGTAAGCCAAGTAAGAATATGGCAGCGGCTTGAATCAATACCAGCTGCACGCAAACGTAACGCTTCGTATGGTTGAGCTGTGCCAAGCCAAGTAGCTCCACCAGCTAAAGAAGCAAGAGCGCTAGGAATTAAGCCATGTCCGTAACCGTCTGCTTTCACTACCCCCATAACTTCCGGCGCATTTTGACCAGGCTGCAAATTTTGACCAACTCGCGCAACCAAAGTGCGCATATTGTCTCGAAGTGCCTTCAAATCGACGATTACCTGACCCGGGTATGTACTTAAAGCGCGAGCATAGTTTGCTTCTAACATTGCCGAATTACGTGCACTATTACTTGCTGCATTACTTAAATCTGTACTCATAACTCACCTAACTGATTTAGTATGCTTTTAATGCTACATGCTCTTTTGTATACTCTCCATAAGCTTTTAAGAACACATGCGCATTTCATATGACATGATTAAGTGTTTGCATCCATTGATATGCAATACGTACTGCACTGTGTACACGATCTGGAATAACGACCAATCCACAACGACTAAACCCTGCACGCGTAATTACTTTTTGCATAATTACGTTATCTGGATGCGTGTCAATTCGTACATTATTATAGTTTTGCTGCACCCAATGCAAGCACGCTGTTGCCATTTTTGGTTTTATTCCCGAAGATGCTAAGCGGTGAATTGTTACATAGGAGGAAATATCATCAAGCCACGCACCGTCAATACTGGCATACACTTCATCAACACCTTCGCATAATGCGAATTGCGCTAGAATACGCTCGTTACATGATTCTGGGTCCTCGTCAACAATCAAATAGAAACGTTTTAAACGAATATCCTCAATAACACTTGAAACAAGTGGAAAACTATTCCCCCACTGATGAGGATTGCCTGTAACACGCATAAATTTGCGAGCATTTTCATAAATATGCTCAATATTTCGCAAGTCACCAAGAGTTGCTTTTCTCAATGTTATATCTTCCATGTCAGCCTCTAAAAGAAAGCAAATAAAACTACGCAAAATTAGCTAATTATTACTTACACAAGTTTGCGCTCAAAAGGATCCGAACTAATTCCCTTCGCTAGAATATCTTTACACCATTGACTAGCACCAAATAAACTGTGATCTCTATAGTTACCGCAAGATTCAATAGTTGTTGCAGGAACATCATCCCAAGTCGCCTTAAACGCAATAAACTCAAGAGATTCCTTTAAAGCGCGCGCCACATCTTCTGTGCTGTGTTCGCCCCAAGTTAGCAGATGAAAACCAGTTCTGCAACCAAAAGGCGAGCAATCAATATAGCCATCAATACGCTCGCGAAGTAACACTGCAATCATATGCTCAATTGTGTGCAAAGCTGCAGTAGGAATTGCTTCCTCATTAGGCTGCGTTAAACGAATATCATAGTTGGAAATAACATCCCCATTAGGACCTTTTTGCGTATTGATATAGCGCACATAAGGTGCTTTTACTTTAGTATGATCTAGTTCAAAACTTTCTGGTCTAGGTCTAGACGCATCCTGCTTATTCATAAGTATTCCCTTCGCTTAACTACACAATAAACAACGTACTCTTTACGTACTAAGTACTTCTATAGTAGACGGTAGTTGCCTAATTAGTTGAAAGATTTATTAGTTGAAAGATTTATTTACATGATTGCTGCGTTTACAAGAGCACGAGTGTAGTCATTTTGCGGATTATTTAGAACATCGCTTACTCTTCCAGATTCCACAATTTCCCCATCGTTAAGAACAATAACTCGTGTTGCTAAATGCTGAATCATACCTAAATCGTGGCTTACGAAAACACACGACATTGTTGGGCGCTCTTTTCGAATTGCCGCAAAAGCGTCGAGAATACGAGTGCGCTCAGCAACGTCAATTGCACTCATTGGCTCGTCTGCAACCAAAACTCGAGGATTATTAATCAGTGCGCGCGCAATAGCAACACACTGAGCCTGACCGCCAGAAAGCTCATGAGGATAACGTTCCAAAAAATCTTTAGGATTTAATCCTACTAATTTCAGCATTTCACAAACACGCTGCTCAATAGTTGCATCGTCTAATTTAAGCGATTTTCGCCAAATATTAAGCGGCTCGGCAACGCTTTTTAGAACAGTCCAGCGCGGGTCTAAAGCCGCAAATGGATGCTGAAAAACAAGAGAAGTTTCTTTACGAAGCGCACTATAATAGGAAATTTTTTTGTGATTTGTAGAAGAATTCACTATTTGTGAATCATAAGTAACAATTCCATCTGAAATTTTTTGAAGACCTAACATTGCGCGAATAAGAGTTGTTTTACCAGAGCCAGAACCGCCAATAATAGCAAGCGATTCTCCTTTGAAAAGCTCTAGATTAACACCCTTCAAAACTTCTGCGCGAGCTAAGGCACGACCCAAAGTAACGTGAATGTTTTTTGCAGTTAAAAGAGCAGAATTTTCGCGACTTACACTTTCTGTAGTCGCACTTTCGCGACTTGCACTTTCGCGACTTACATTTTGAGAATCTATTTTTTGCGCTCTTAAAGTCAACTTTTTAGCAGCATCAACCAATTGCTTAGTTGAAGTAACGCGCGGATTTTCAAGCAAATCTTGGACTTCTGCACTGTCAACCAATCGCCCAGAATCAAGAACATAACAACGCTTAGCAGCTTTTGAAAGCACAGAAAAATCGTGAGTTACAAAAAGCATAGAAGCGCCCATGTTGTCAACAAGCGAAGTCAACATGTTAACAACTTCTTTTTGAGTTACACTATCGAGAGCAGTAGTAGGTTCGTCAGCCAAAATAAGCCGCGGAGAAGTAATTAAAGCTGTTGCAATACCAACTCGCTGCAGCTGTCCGCCAGAAAGTTCAAAAGTGCGTTTAGAAATAATATTCTGCGGCAAACCAACCTTTTCAAGCATTACGCAAACTCTATTATGAACGTCATCGGCATCAAGTTGGTAGTGAATGCGCAAAGGAAGCGAAATCTGTTCCTCAACACTTAGCATTGGATTAAGCGCGCGATTAGCCTGCTGAAATACCACGCCCACGTATTTTCCTCGAAGGCGAGCAAGATTCTCATCACTAGCGCCAACAGTTTGAACTCCCCCAAGCATGCAAGATCCAGAAATTTTAGTTTCAGACGGAAGCAAGCCGGTTGCAGCGCGAAGAAGCATAGATTTTCCAGAGCCAGAAGCCCCAACTAAGCCAACACGCTCACCATCTGAAATTTGCAGCGAAACGTTGTTAAGAATAGTTTTTTTACCAAGATTTAACGTAAGATTTTGAATATTTAAGCTCATTTTGCGCCTACTTTATTCATACTTTTTGCACAAGGATCCAATACTTTACGCAACACGTCACCTAGCAGATTAAGAGCAACAACAACTATTGTTACGATTAATCCCGGCCATAGAACAGCCAAAGGATTGACGTGAATAAGCGTTACGGAAGTTGCCAAAACACGCCCCCAGCTAGGAACTCCCGACGGCACACCTACACCCAAGTAAGTTAATCCACTTTCTGCCAAAATCACCGTACCTGCAGAAAGAGAAAGCTGCACAAGCGCTACAGGCGTAATATTAGGGAGCACATGACGAAGTAGCACATATCTTCTTGAAGCGCCTTGAGAAATAGCTGAATTTACGTAATCTGATTGCAAAACAAGCTTTGCGCTTGGACGCACAATACGAGCCAGATTAAAACCGTATCCAAATCCACAAGCAATCACAATCACCAAAACGTTTGCGCCAAACGGAACCGCAAGCATAAGAGCAATCAGAACAGTTGGAACAGAAATAAGAGCGTCAACAGCCATAACGCTTGTTGCACGAATAATTTTATACTGCGAAATCATAATGCTAAGCAAAACCGTGCCAATTAAAGCAGAAATCATAACTGTGCAAACGACTATAACAAGCTCCACTCGAGAACCTGCCATAAGCCAGCTAAGCATGTCGGCGCCAGTTCCATCAGTACCAAGTAAATGCGCAAAAGACGGCTTCTGCCACACTTCGTAGCCGTTTGTTTTTAGAAGAGAATAAGGAGTCCAAAACAGTGAGATTGCAGCAATAGCAAGCCAAAGAAAAAGCGTTACGCATACGAATTTACCAAATGAAGCACGCCATATACGTTTTAGAATAGTAAATTGCATCTTTTTCACAAAATCACCTTGACAACCTAGGGTCTAGCAGCCTGTGAGCAATATCAACCGCAAAACCAATTAGCAGAAAAAGAGCCGCAAGCATAAAAAGTTCACCCTGCACGGCAATTAAATCGCGCAAACCAACATCTCGAACCAAACCCATACCCATTCCAGGTAAAGAAAACAGGTTTTCAATAACCATCACACCCATAACCATGTGAGCGAAAGTCAAGCCAATAACAGAAACTAACTGAGCAAGAGCCAAACGCAAACCAACTCGCCAAACAACCTGCTTACGAGTCATTCCGCAAGCCATTGCTTCAGCAGCAATTTCACTATTAGCAATATTTTCAAGAATTGCTGCAGTGTAGCGCATAAAACTAGAGCCAACAATAATTCCAACCGTAATCGCCGGCAAAAGCAGAGACAAAAACGCTTCGGAAAAATCACTCCAGCCGTCAGTTGGAAAACCCTGAGTAGGAAGAAGACCCACTACGCCAACACCTTTGCCAAATAGCAAAATAAGAAGCATTCCACCCCAAAGAGCTGGCACAGATCCTGCAGAAATAGCAGTAAATCGAGAAACTACTTGAGCTAGCTTCCCTTCATGAGTTACCTTAAAACAGCCAAGCGGAATACCAATTGCGAGCGCAATAGCAAGTCCCAAAAAAATCAGCGGAAAAGTTATAGTAGCACGGCCTAAAATCATTGAAACCACGGGCCTGCCCGTTAGAACAGAAACGCCGAAATCTCCACGCATAACACCCAGAAGCCAATCGGCATATTGAGTAAAAAGCGGCTTATTTAAGCCAAGCTCAGCCCGCAGCTGCTCAACTTTGCCGTGAGGGGAGTTAAGACCTGCCATAACTTGCGCAACGTCGCCCGGAAGCACACGAAGCGCAAGAAAAACAGCCGCAGAAATGCAAAACAGAGCCGCAATAAAAAGCAGCAAACGTTGGCATATCATGCGAAACATTAATAACTCCCCTTTTTCACCAATTTTTAATTACTTAATTACTTGTTTAACTTTTGCGTAGATTTTTAGTTACTTAGTTAAACGCAAATTGTAAAGTGGCAAAATTTCTTGATTCATGTCAAAAGGCATTCCTTCAAGATTCTTCACCTTCGCAGTTACAACGCGGTAGTTAAACAGCCAATCTGCAGGCGCATCCTTGCTAATAATTCGCGCAGCTTTAGCAAGCAATTTAGCAGACTCATGCTCATTCGCACAAAGCATTGCCTTCGCATACAAGTCTTGAACCTGCTTACTATCGTAACCGTAGTAGTAGGTAGGATCCGCCCACTGGCCAAAATCGTGGCTTTCGTTGTGGTCAACCATCGACAAATCGTACTGCTTATTCTTGTACACGTCCTGAAGCCAAGTAGTAAACTCAACAACATTCACGCGCAAATCAATACCAACAGCTTCAAGCTGCGATCGCAATTGGTCACCAAGTTGAGTGCCGTAAATATTCGGGTAAGTAAGCGAAAGTTTAAGAGGATGCGACTTATCGAAACCTGCATCTTTCATAAGAGACTTCGCGCGATCAATATTATGAGGATAAAGCTTAGTTAGATCCTCATAACCTGGGTCAAGAGATGGGATTGGGCCACCAAGAGCCAAATCTGTACCGCCTCGAGACGCAATAATCTGCTTATGATCAATCGCGTAACGAATAGCTTTTCGCACGCGAGCATCCTTCGTACGCTCGCCATTCATGTTCATAGCAAGCACGAACTTGTCTGTTCCGTTTCCAGCTCGAACAACATAACGCTTAGAATCATCCTTAAATGGCTTAGCAAGCTGACCGGAAATAGGAGCAAGAGCTTTAACAGCGCCAGAAGAAAGCGCGTCTACAGCAGCGTTGTCATCAACAAAGTAGCGAACAACAACTTTTTCGGTTTTAGCAGGATGAATGCCCTTATATCGCGGATTTGCCTTTAACACAACACGATCTGAAGGCACGAACTTTTCAATTAAGTACGGTCCGGAGCCAACCGCCTGCGTTTTAGCATCGTATTTAGCTGTTTTATCAAACACTAAGCCCGCGCGAGAGCACAAGGCCCACAAAAGCTTCGCATTTGGCTCTTTAAGCGTAATCTCAAACGTGTAATCGTCCTTCGCTTTTGCAGACTCAACTTTTCCAACCATATTCGAGCCGCGATACTGCTTAGAAACAAGCTCATTAAACGACCACGCAGCATCTTTTGCCGTAAGCTTGTGGCCGTTAGAAAATACGGAATCCTTGCGCAAATGGAAAGTGTAGCGTAAGCCGTCTTTGCTTACTTCCCAGCTTTTTGCCAAAGAAGGCGAAACCTGGTTCTTTTCATTTCTCGCAACCAAACCCTCGTAAACGTTACCAATAAGAAGCTGATCTAGCGAAGAACCGGACTGGTTTCTAATATCGAGATTAGTAGGAGCCAGTTTTAAGCCGATTGTGATGGTTTTGTGCGACATTGTAGATGCAGCGTTTTGCGACTTGAACAAGCTTGGGTCAGTTACCGTTGCAAAAATCGCGCTTATTACAACAACCGCAACAATTACTATTGTAAATAGCCAAGGCTTGCTTAGCTTGCGATTTTTTGATGAAGTGTTTGATTTTGCAGCTGCATTAAGCGAGTCGTCTGTACTTGATTTAGACGCGCTATCTGCAGAAGCATTATCGTAAGAATTACTTGCGTAAGATTCACCAGAGAATGTTTCGGTCGCGCCGTTTTCTTCGTGCACGCCTTCCTCAGGTTTTGCGTTACCCATACCATAAACCTTTCTAAATGGTACTAAGTTATTTAGTTGTTATTTATATTTAGTTATTATTTATTTTTAATTGTTTTACGCTCGACGCTTGATTGCAAATTAAATAAATCAACCCCAAGTCGCCGGCAGTATCAATCGTAGCGCAAGCTAAAAGCAGGCTCACCGTGCAATCATCCAAAAAACTCGCGAAAAATTTGTATAAATACGATTTTAAGAACGCACAAGGTTGTACTATTTATTAGGCATATATCCTACGAATGTGGTTAAATTCCAACAGAACGTAAACTTGCAAACGTGCGCAAACACATTTAATACAAAGCGAGGAATGATGACTGAGAACTTGAATACTACGGTAACTGTGAACGAATCCTCAGATCCGCAAAACCAAAGTGGTGAAGACCGTACAGCATTGAACCGCCAGCTGGCTCAAATGCTTAAAGGCGGCGTGATTATGGACGTCACCACCCCAGAGCAGGCAAAGATTGCTCAGGATTCTGGCGCGTGCGCAGTTATGGCTTTGGAGCGCATTCCTGCTGATATTCGCGCAGCCGGCGGCGTTTCTCGAATGAGCGACCCGGCTATGATTCACGGCATTCAGGAAGCTGTGTCTATTCCTGTTATGGCAAAATGCCGTATTGGCCACTTTGTTGAAGCACAAGTGCTTGAAGCTATTGAAATTGACTACATTGACGAAAGCGAAGTGCTTTCCCCAGCTGACGACGTGTACCACATTAATAAGCGCGATTTTGCCGTGCCTTTTGTTTGCGGCGCAAAAGATTTGGGTGAAGCTTTGCGCCGAATCAACGAAGGCGCTTCCATGATTCGCACTAAGGGTGAGCCAGGAACTGGCGACGTGATTCAGGCTGTGCGTCACATGCGCATGATGAATTCTGCTATTCGTAAGCTTACAAGCATGCGCGAGGATGAGCTTTTTGAGGAAGCTAAGAATTTGCGCGTGCCATTTGAACTCGTAAAGTATGTTGCACAAAACGGAAAGCTTCCTGTAGTAAACTTCGCTGCAGGCGGTGTTGCTACCCCAGCAGACGCTGCTTTGATGATGCAGCTTGGTGCTGAAGGCGTGTTCGTTGGCTCCGGCATCTTTAAGTCGGGCGACCCAGCAAAGCGCGCTGCAGCAATTGTTAAGGCTGTGACTAATTACAAAGACGCTAAGATGATTGCTAAGCTCTCCGAAAACTTGGGCGAAGCTATGGTTGGCATTAACGAGCAGGAAATTAAGCTCTTGATGGCTGAGCGAGGCGAGTAATTTTGTCAAACTCACCTATCAATACTGATAACTCCGCTCATACTGTAGCAGTTTTAGCAGTTCAGGGAGCTTTTCTTGAGCATCGCTTGATGCTTGAAAAATTAGGCGCGCGCGTAATAGAGCTTAGGCAGGCGCGCGACTTGGAGCAGTCTTTCGACAGATTAGTGTTGCCGGGAGGCGAAAGCACTGTGCAAGCTAAGCTTCTTCGCGAGCAAAATATGCTTGAGCCTTTGCGCGAGAGGATTGCAGGCGGCATGCCTGTTCTTGGCACTTGCGCAGGCTTGATTTTGCTTGCTAAGAACGTAGAAGGTAACGAAGTAAACGGTTTTGGCACGCTAGACGTAACAGTTAAGCGAAACGCTTATGGGCGCCAGCTTGGAAGCTTCCATTGTGAGGCTGAGTTTGGTGAGCTAGGCAATGTGCCGATGACGTTTATTCGCGCGCCTTATATTGCGGAAGTTGGATCTAACGCCGAAACTCTTGCAACTGTAGACGGCCACGTGGTAGCAGCGCGCCAAGGGAATCAAATTGGAACGTCCTTCCACCCGGAGCTTGACAGCGATACGCGAATTCACCAGCTTTTCTTGAATCTGTAGTTGAAGCTGTAGTTGAATATGTATTTATTTATCTAAACAAAAACCTCTTGATGAATGACTAACACTCACCAAGAGGTTTTAAAATTATAGGCAAATAGACAAGCCATATTTAATATGCTTGCAAACTACTTGCGATGCGCGCGGTAGAAGCGAATCAAGCTCTGCGTAGAAGCATCCTGAGCTGCCAAAGCGTCATCATCCTGAGAAATTGCAGGAGTAATCTGCTTTGCAAGCTGCTTGCCAAGCTCCACGCCCCACTGATCGTAAGAATCCAAGCCCCACACAGTGCCTTCAACGAAGGTGATGTGCTCGTAGAGAGCAATCAATTCACCCAAAGCGAATGGGGTCAAAGCTTCGCCGAAGATGGAAGTGGTTGGACGGTTGCCGCTGAATACGCGAGCTGGAACAATCTCTTCTGGAGTGCCTTCTGCGCGAACTTCGTCAGCAGTCTTACCGAATGCAAGAGCCTTGGTCTGTGCAAGATAGTTACCCAAGAAGAGCTCGTGAACGTCCTGATCGCCATCCTTAGTAGGATTTGGCGTGTTCACAAATGCAATGAAATCAGCTGGAATAAGCTGAGTGCCCTGGTGAATCAACTGGTAGAAAGCGTGCTGACCGTTGGTGCCTGGCTCGCCCCAGAAGATTTCGCCGGTTTCGCTTGTTACAGGAGTGCCATCCCAGCGAACAGACTTACCGTTGGATTCCATGGTGAGCTGCTGCAAATAAGCTGGGAAGCGGTGCAAGTACTGATCGTATGGAAGCACAGCGTGGGAAGCAACCTTGTAGAAGTTGCGGTACCAAACGTTGAGCATACCAAGAAGAACCACAACATTCTTCTCGAATGGGGTTTCAGCAAAGTAAGTATCGATTGCGTGGAAGCCCTTCAAGAACTCCTCAAAGCGCTCTGGGCCGAGAACAACGGCCAAAGAAGTACCAACAGCGGAGTCCACGGAGTAACGACCGCCAACCCAGTTCCAGAAGCCAAAGGCGTTGGTTGGGTTGATGCCGAACTCTGCAACCTTTTCAAGGTTGGTAGAAACAGCTACGAAGTGCTTTGCAACAGCTTCAGCCTTCTTTGCGTCGCTGCCGTCAATAGCGCCGCACTCCTGAAGCTTATTAAGCAACCAGGTACGAGCGGTACGAGCGTTGGTCAAAGTCTCCAAAGTGGTGAAAGTCTTGGAAACAATGATGAACAAAGTGGTTTCTGGATCCAAATCCTTGGTCTTTTCGGCCATATCGTTTGGATCAATGTTAGAAACGTAGCGAGCGCTAATACCAGCGTCAGCGTATGGCTTCAAAGCTTCGTAAACCATGACCGGACCCAAGTCGGAACCGCCGATACCAATGTTTACAACAGTCTTGATGTTCTTGCCGGTAACGCCCTTCCAAGCGCCGGAGCGAACTTCGTTAGCGAAATCGTAAATGCGACCCAAAACTTCACGAACATCTGCAACGGTATCCTGACCGTCAACAATGAACTTGCCAGCATCCTCTGCAGGACGACGCAAAGCAGTATGCAAAACTGCACGATCTTCAGTATTGTTAATGTGCACGCCGGTGTACATTGCCTTAGTGCGCTCGTCAAGCTTAACTGCCTTTGCAAGATCTGCGAAAAGCTTCAGAGTTTCAGGCTTAATTAAATTCTTAGAAAGATCGAAGTGGAGATCTCCAGCTTCGAAGCTCAACTTATCCACGCGATTTGCATCCTCTGCAAACCACTTCTTCAGGCAGACGCCTTCTGACTGCAACTCGTCGTAATGCTTCTGCAATGCAGCCCACTCTGGGGTTTTTACGGCGTCAACTGGCGGATTGATGGCCATTTCTAGGTCCTTTCATTTCTTTAACTGATGCGACAGCAATTGTCACTATCATCCACTTCACAAGATACTCACAAAAGCAGACAGAAACACGCGAAGCTTAACACAAAAATGAACACAATAACACTGATAATGCTCACAACCTACCTCACATTTGGAGCGTTGCGGAGGGTTAAGCACTCCAAACGCGCGCAACCTACCCCACATTTGGAGCGTTATCCGCGGCTCAGCACTCCAAACGCGGGAAAACTACCCCACATTTGGAGGGTTTCGAAGGGCCAGGCGCTCCAAACGCGGGAAAACTACCTCACATTTGGAGGGTTAGCTGTTGCACGGCGCGCCAAATTAGACAAATCTAAAAAAATACGATAAAATACTTTTCTTGTGCGCGAGTCGCGAATGCGTCTCGGGCAACATGCCGCTTTAGCTCAGTCGGTAGAGCGTCTCCCTCGTAATGAGAAGGTCGACAGTTCGATTCTGTCAAGCGGCTCTCGACTCATTCGAGCGTGTTAATACTTACGATTCGTGTTACGACTTGTGTTTTCCACGCTCGATTATTTGTATGAGTTATGCGCGAGTGGCGGAATGGTAGACGCGCAGGATTTAGGTTCCTGTGTCTTACGACGTGTGGGTTCAAGTCCCATCTCGCGCACGTTAAATCTTAAATCTACAATTCACAAACTTTCGTTAATATCAACAAGTAATATCAATAAGTAGTATCAACCATAAATATCAACATCAGGAAGCGCGTATAAATGTTAGTAGCAGTAGACATTGGCAACACGAACATAGTGCTTGGCTTTTTAAAAAATAACAAAATCGTCGACACGTATCGCATGACTACAAAATCCAACCGTACTTGTGACGAATACGGCATTATACTTATGCAATTCCTGCATTTAAGCGGCTTCAAAGCAAGCGATGTTGACGATATAATAATTGCTTCTGTTGTTCCAAAAGTTATGCACTCATTTCGTTCTAGCATAATAAAATTCTTTAATATTGACCCAATGATTGTGGGCCCTGGTGTTAAAACTGGCATGAATATTCGCATTGACGAGCCTAAATCGCTTGGTGCAGATTGCTTGGCTGATTGCGTTGGTGCGTTCAACGAGTACGGTGGGCCTGTTCTTGTTATTGACTTCGGAACTGCTACAACATACAACTACGTTGATAAAAGTGGCGCTATTACGTGCGGTCTTATTTGTACTGGTATTAGAACTGCAGCCGCAGCTTTGTGGGATAATACAGCTCAGCTTCCAGAAGTTGAGATTTCTAGACCAAAGTCCGTTCTTGCAAAATCAACTCTTACTGCCATGCAAGCTGGCTTATACTACAGTTTCTTAGGTGGTATTGAGCGCACTATTGAACAGTTTAAGAGCGAAATAAATGAGCCATTTAAGGTGATTGCCACAGGCGGATTGGGTAGTTTGTTTGAGCAGGATGTTAAATCAATCGACTATTACGATCCTAATTTGATTTTCAAAGGCATGGCAGAAATTTATAGAAGAAACTTGCGTTAGTTTTAAAACTTGCGTTAGTTTTCTATCTAACAACAAAACCTTGATTATACCCGTATTCTTTTAAGTCTTTTTGCCACAAATCTAAACCATCTTTTATAGAAATACGAGGACCTGGATCGTCTGGAAGCCACAGCTGACTGCCGTCATCTTGAGTAATTCCAGCGTCAATCATAGACTGCACATTCAAGCGAGTACGCGACTTTCTACTCCAGTCATAAGCCTGCCCAACAGTTGTACGAAAATCATTTCTGGAATACACTTCAAACGGCAAATACTGGTATCTGGTATCGACTTGATTTGCAGCATCAGCAAATACGCGGTTAAATTTCTGACCACCAAAATAAGGTATGTCAATTCCGCGAGAATCACGTATTGTTGTTCGATTTAGAAAATTCGGGTCAGCAAGAGTTACAACATCCGCAGGAAACGCTCCACCGTTAACGCGCATTCTAATACCTTGCATTTCGTGACAAACAAAATTCACAAAACGCATAGCAGCTTCCGGCTTTCTACTTAATTTCAGCACAGATAGCGCAGATCCGCCCATTTCTGCGTTACGTTTTTCGCCGTGAAGCGTTGGCACATGCGCAACCTTCCATAATCCCGCTGTACCTGGCACATTCTCCAGAAGCAGAGAAGGCATCCAAGCTCCAGCAAAAACAGAAGCAATTTTGCCGGCTCCAATACCATTTTTCCAGCGTTGCGTCCAGGTTGTAGTTCGTGTGTCAATTAAGCCTTCGTCAATCATAGACTGCCAAAACTTAGTAAACTTTTGCGTGCCATTGTCGTAGCCCAGACGCACAGTAACTGTTTTTCCATCGTGCGAAGTAATAAAAGGACGTCCACCTGCAAGCCAAATCATAGCGTTATAAAAGCTGGCATCTCCCGAATCTGCAGCAATATAAACGCCAATATCCTTCAGTTTTCTAGCAGCGTGACGGTAATCTTCCCAAGTGCGTATTTTAGTTGCGTCAACACCAGCTTGCTTAAATACGTCATCGTTATAAAACCAAGCCATAGGTCCTGAATCCATTGGAAGGCCATAGATTCGCCCACCTAGTTGCACAGAAGACCAAGTACCTGGAGTGTAGAAAGTTCTAGTCCCCTGCACTCGATCAGTAATATCCAGCAGCTGCTCGCTTACAGCGTATTGAGGTAGTGCGAAATATTCCAGCTGAGCAACGTCTGGTATTCCGTAACCATCTTGAATAGCGCTGTTTAGATTGCTGTAGCCGCTAGTGTCTTTTACAACAACACGAAGATCCGGATTAAGACGCTCAAACTCTTTTGCAATACGCTTCATGCTTGGTTCCCACGACCACACAGTGATTCGTGTTCTAGCATCCGCATTTCCACATCCGGAAGATAGCAATAAAGACAAAACACACAATATTGAAAGCACTAATTGCTTCAAACTATTGCGCGATTGCAATATTTTTGCGAATGTAAGCATGAGTTGCCGCCTACTACTATTTTGTTACCATAAGTTTTATTCTACAGTTACGGATTTGGCAAGATTTCTAGGCTTATCAACATCGTAACCCTTTAATTTTGCCATATCCATTGCGAATAACTGCAACGCAACAACGTCAACAAGCGGGCTTAAAAGAGTCGGGCATTCAGGACGCCAGAAAACAATATCCGCGTATCTTGCAGCATCCGGATCCCCTTCTTCAGCAACCGCAATAGTAAACGCTCCGCGCGCTTTAACTTCCTCAATTCCAGAAATTACTTTTGAGTGCAAAATGTCGCGTCCGCGAGAAGAAGGCACAATTACTACAACAGGCTCCCCCTCGTCAACAAGCGCGATTGGACCGTGTTTAAGCTCACCGGCTGCAAAACCTTCTGTGAAAGTATATGCGATTTCCTTAAGCTTAAGCGCTCCTTCTAACGCAACAGGGTATCCAACATGACGACCTAAGAATAGGAAAGACTTAGCTTCAAGCGTATGCTCTGCAGCTTTCATAATGGAATCTGACTGAGTGTTGAGAACATTCTGAATTTTACTTGGCATAGCTTTTAATTGCGCAACAATTTGCTGGATCTCGTCGCGATACATTGTGCCTTTTACTTGTGCCAAATAAAGACCGAGCATGTATGCTGCCACGATTTGTGCAACAAAAGCTTTAGTAGAAGCAACAGCGATTTCTGGACCAGCGTGAGTGTAGAGAACTGCGTCAGATTCGCGCGGAATGCTAGAACCTTGAGTATTGCATATTGCAAGCACACGACTTCCCTGCTCGCGCGCGTGACGCAAAGCCATAAGCGTATCCATTGTTTCGCCAGACTGCGATATTGCAACCACCAATGTTCGATGCGTCAAAATAGGGTCTCTGTAGCGAAACTCGTGAGCAAGCTCCACTTCAACCGGCACACGCACCCAGTGCTCAATCGCATATTTTGCAACCAAACCTGCGTAACTTGCCGTGCCGCAAGCAACAACAATAATTTTGTCAATCGCGCGCAACACGTCTTGGCCAATATGCACTTCGTCAAGAACAATATTTCCCTGAGCGTCAAAACGCCCGCGCAAAGTGTCTGCAACAGCGTGTGGATCTTCATGAATTTCCTTATCCATAAAGGAATCCCAGCCGCCTTTTTCTACAGCAGACGCATCCCAGTCAACCGTAAAACACGTAGGATTTTCAACAACTTTGCCGTCAAAATCAGTAAGAAGCAAACCAGCTTTGCCGCTTTCGTCAATATTTCCAATGCAAACAGCTTCATCTTGGCCAACTTCTAAAACACGATCCGTATAAGCCACAAAAGCCGCAACATCAGAACCTAAGAAATACTCGCCGTCACCAAGACCCACAACAAGCGGAGAATCGTGACGAACAGCTGCAACAATACCAGGCTGACGAACGTCCACTGCTAGAAGAGTAAAAGCACCCTTAAGCATTTTTGCAGTGCGGCGAAGAGCCGTAAATAAGTCTGCTTTACCGGTTTCTTCCACAATTTCGTTTGCGATTTTACCAAGCAGTTTTGCCGCAACTTCCGTGTCTGTTTGGGAAGAAAATTCGTATCCTTCTTCGTGAAGCTGTTCTTTTAGAACAACAGCGTTTTCAATAATTCCGTTATGAATAAGGGCGATTTTTCCGTCAACACTTGTGTGAGGATGCGCGTTTGCATCGCAAGGAGCACCGTTCGTAGCCCAACGAGTATGACCTATTGCAGCACTCGCTTCCGGCATAGGATTCACACTAATATCATCTCGTAACACAGCTAGGCGTCCTGCTTTTTTGCGCACGGCAACCTTGCTCATTCCGGGTGCCACCAGTGCCACTCCTGAAGAGTCATATCCGCGATACTCTAAACGCTCTAATCCACCTAAACAAACTTCCAAAGGTTTTGCGCAAACCTTGCCAAAACCCGCATATCCCACAATTCCACACATAATCTTCTATTATACGTCAACCTCAAGGCTTGTGCAGTACTTTCTTCGCGTCAAATCTCGCGCTTCGAAGCCTTTGCCGAAATGCTTTTCTAACATAGACTGCAAAACCATCAACACAGAAGTAATAACCAAATACCAAATACTAGCAACAAGAAGAAGCGGAATCGGCTTATAAATACGATTAGCAATAGCATTCGTAGCAAACTGAAGCTCAAGCGTAAAAGGCACAGCCAAAACCAAAGAAGTAGTCTTAAGCATACCAATAGTCTCATTACCCAAAGGCGGAACAATAATACGCATAGCCTGAGGAAGAATCACACGACGCATCATCAAAGAACGAGACATACCCAAAGCCTTAGAAGCCTCAACCTGACCAGCATCAACAGCCTCCAAACCAGCACGAACAATCTCAGACAAATACGCAGCCTCATTCAAAGACAAACCAACAACCGCAGCCGTAAGAGAAGTCATAACAACATTAGAATCAATAGAGAAAAACTCCACAGAAGTAAACGGAATACCCAAACTCAACTTAGGAACAAGAACCGCAAACATACCCCAAAAAACAAGCTGCGTATAAACAGGCGTACCCCTAAAAAACCAAATAAAGAACCAAGCACACCCACGCAAAACCGGGTTAACACTCTTACGCATCATAGCCAAACCAACGGCCAACACAATCGCAATAACCATAGCAAGCAAAGTCAAAAGAAGAGTCCAGCCAATACCAGTAAGAACATTTTCGTCAATAATATATTTCGCTACTATATTCCACTCAAATCTACGATTAGTCGCTATAGAATACAGTAAAGAGCAGGCCACTAATGCAACAATTACCCCAGCAATAATAGGACCCGGCTTTTTAACTGGAAGAATACGCTCGTCGTTGTTCTTTTTAGAAAACATATTCACAATACTACTCTAAACTCAATCAAAATCAGAAGACACCAGAAAATCACACATTCGGATTTAATTCAGGATGCTTAACCATAATATCTTCCACACCCCAAGACTTCATGATTTTTTCATAATCTCCAGTTTGTATAAGTTTTTCAATACCAGCTTTAACAGCCTGAGCAAGCTGCTTATCCCCTTTTTGCATAATAATGCCCATAAGCGCCTTGTCTTTGCTTGTTCCCAAAGCCTCAAGCTGATTATCGGTTTGCTCAATAGCAAAACTAGAAACAGGAGTGTCGGCGTACATAATATCCGCTCTACCAGCTACAACAGCAGTAGTTGCATCTGTTTGCTCTTTAAAAGCAAGAACATCTAAAGGACTATTTTTACTCGCTTTACAAAAGTCTCTAGCACTATACATTTGCGATTCGCTGGTAGTGCCTACTTGTACAGACACTTTTCTGCCACACAAATTATTAAGACTTACCTTTGTTGGGTTTCCTTTACGAACAACAAACAGCAATCCAGCATTTGCGTACGTTACAAAATCGACGGCTTTTTCTCTTTCCTTACTTACTGTAAAACCAGAAACACCTATATCGAATTTGCTGCCAACAGAAGGCAAGATAGCATCAAAAGGAGCATTCACAATAGTAAGTTTTAAGCCCATTAATTTTGCTAAAGCTTTATTAAGATCAATTTCGTAACCGATTACAGTTCGGCCATCTCTGGCATAAAATCCTGCAGGAGCATAACCAATGTTTGTTCCCATAACAAGCTCGCCTTTTTCCAACAGTTTTTTAGGAAGAAGAGAGGCGATTTTTTCATCTTTTTTAATGCTATTAATGTTGTAACAGCGGTCAAGAAGAGGGTCACGGCCAACAGCATCGGTTGTTCCACAAGCTCCAGAAAATCCTATTAAAGTCGCAGAAACAAAAGCCGCAATAGAGCGCATCCACCTAGAAGATCCTAAGAATGTCCACTTATTCTTACGATGCACATCAAGTTTTTTAACATCGCAATTCGCTTGAATCATAGAATCCCTTAACAACTATATCTACTTGAACATGCACAACTGTACCACTAATCATAAAGCAATACGGTGCTATTCTTTTGAATTTTATAAAAGATTTACTGCAACTTTACTGCGGCTTTACTGCAACTTTACTGCGGCTTTTAGGAGCTTCGTAAAAGCTTCGTAAAAGTTTTAAAGCACGTGATGCAAGAAATCTTTGAAACGATTAGTTTGCGGATTGTCAATAATATCAGCAGTTCCGCACTCTACAACCATTCCATCATCCATAAATACTACTTGATCTGCAACTTCACGCGCAAAACCAATTTCGTGCGTTACAACAATCATTGTCATACCATCTTTTGCAAGATTTCGCATAACATTCAAAACTTCACCAACAAGCTCAGGGTCAAGAGCAGAAGTCGGCTCATCAAACAGCATAATTTCCGGCTTCATAGCAAGAGCGCGCGCAATTGCAACACGCTGCTGCTGGCCGCCAGAAAGCTCAGCAGGATAATGATTCATTCGCTCAGCCATGCCGACTCGTTTAAGCTCTTCAATTGCTAAATCGTGAGCTTCCTGCTTACTCATTCCCAACACGTGAACAGGAGCTTCCATAACATTTTCCAATGCCGTCATATGAGGGAATAAGTTAAAACGCTGGAAAACCATTCCAAGCTTCGAACGCTGCTTAGAAATCTCTTTATCGCTAAGAGCTTGAAGACATTCCTCGCCTTTATGCGTTACCTTTTTTACACCAATGCGCTCGCCATAAATGCTAATACTTCCAGCACTAAGAGTTTCAAGCTGATTGATTAAGCGCAATAAGGTTGATTTACCAGATCCGGAAGGTCCTAAAATAACAGTTACCGTGCCAGGATTAACGGTTATATTAATATTTTTTAATACGCTAAGACTACCGAATGATTTCTGTACGTTGCTTAAGATTACTGCGGGAAGATTGCTTTCGTTATTTTTAATAGTCATATTCGCTCCCTCATTGTAATTTTCTAAAGTATTACTCATGTTATTCACCAAAATTTCGTATATGAAGCAATGCTACCACTAGGCATTAAAGCCCAACATAGCCGCGTCGTTACGCCCTTTAACATTTTTCTGCTTAGCGTGCAAAGATTTGTCGCCGCGCTGATCCGCATCTGTGTCTAATTGCGCATGTTTTACAATATCTCGCGCTTCGAAGCCTTTGCCGAAATGCTTTTCTAACATAGACTGCAAAACCATCAACACAGAAGTAATAACCAAATACCAAATACTAGCAACAAGAAGAAGCGGAATCGGCTTATAAATACGATTCGCAATAGCATTCGTAGCAAACTGAAGCTCAAGAGTAAAAGGCACAGCCAAAACCAAAGAAGTAGTCTTAAGCATACCAATAGTCTCATTACCCAAAGGCGGAACAATAATACGCATAGCCTGAGGAAGAATCACACGACGCATCATCAAAGAACGAGACATACCCAAAGCCTGAGCCGCCTCAACCTGACCAGCATCAACAGCCTCCAAACCAGCACGAACAATCTCAGACAAGTACGCAGCCTCATTAAGAGACAAACCAACAACCGCAGCCGTAAGAGAAGTCATAACAACATTAGAATCAATAGAGAAAAACTCCACCGAAGTAAACGGAATACCCAAACTCAACTTAGGAACAAGAACCGCAAACATACCCCAAAAAACAAGCTGCGTATAAACAGGCGTACCACGGAAAAACCAAATAAAGAACCAAGCACACCCACGCAAAACCGGGTTAACACTCTTACGCATCATAGCCAAACCAACAGCCAACACAATCGCAATAACCATAGCAAGCAAAGTTAAAAGAAGAGTCCAACCAATGCCATAAAAAACGTTATTGCTAATCAAATATATGCCTACAACATCCCACTCGAAGCGAGGATTTGTAACAATTCCATATAGTAGCGAGCATGCAATTACTGCTACGATTATGCCAGCAATAATAGGACCAGGTTTTTTAACAGGCAAAATACGTTCAGCTTGAACTGTGCTAGAGCTTGAGTCAGAAAAATTAGCGTCAGAAGAGTTCGCGGTTAAAGAGTTCAACATATTCTCCATAGTTTTCGTTTATATGAATATTTATAAATTATATAAAGTAATGCAAATTTACCATTTAATGTTATAAACGGTAAATTTGCATAGAAATAAGTGAGATTAAGATGCTACTAAAGCTTAGTTTAAAGCTTATTAAAGCTTATTAAAGCTTATTAAAGCTTATTAAAGCTTATTAAAGCTTATTAAAGCTTAGGATTAACTACAGCTTCCTTAATAGCAACGTTTTCAACGCCCCACTTCTTCAAAATGTCCTTGTAAATTCCGGACTTCATAAGCTTATCAATGCCAGCCTTAACAGCCTTAAGCATTGCAGCATCGCCCTTCTTAACAGCAGCACCCATTGGCTCTGCATCCTTGCTGTTTTCAAGAATTTCAAGCTTTCCAGCGTTCTTAATAGCAGCGTAACCAGCTACTGGAGTATCTGCATACATAACGTCTGCACGACCAGAAAGAAGAGCGGTAGTTGCGTCAGTCTGCTCTTTGAAGCTCATGATTTCAAGAGGCTTATCGTTATTCGCAGCGCACTTCTTTTTAGCTTCTTCCATAATAGGCTCGCCAACTGTGCCGGTTTCCACAGTTACTTTTTTGCCGCAAAGATTCTTTGTGTCTACCTTAGTAGGATTTCCCTTACGCACTTCGAAAGACAAGCCAGCGTTTGCGTAAGTAACAAAGTCAACGGACTTCATACGTTCAGCATTAACAGTAAAACCGGAAATACCGACGTTATACTTGCTGCCGATTGCAGGAATAATAGAGTCGAATTGAGCGTGAATAATCTTAGCATTCAAGCCCATAACCTTTGCCAAAGCTTTAGAAAAATCAATTTCGTAACCGACTGGTGTTTTGCCGTCAGCAGCGAAGAATTCTGCAGGAGCATAGCTAACGTTTACACCAACAACAAGCTCGCCTGTTTTAGCTACTGCTTTTGGTACCAAAGCTGCTACTGCATCATCTTTTTGAACATTGCTTACGTCGTAGCTTCTGGCAACATCTGGATCTGCATTCTGCTTGGAATCAGCAGGACCGCAGGCGGCAATAGTGCCAATCAAAACTAAAGAAGCAACGGCAGCAATAGGTTTAATTGATTTGAACATTTTTCTTCTCCGTAAATCTAATAATTTTCAGTGATGCGTATAACTATACACGATAACCCTACTATTTTCACAACTGTTTATGCAAAATAGTGTATATACTGAAATAAACATACTGCTTATTAGCAAAATAGTTGACTTCCTGAAAAAATATGACGCATATTATTCGCAATAATGTATAATATGTGGCGTGTCGCGTTGAGATGATTATTGAGCGCGCAAATTACGGTAACGCATAGCACGCAAAGCCTCGCGCTTATCTTGCTCCTCACGCAAAGCCTCGCGCTTATCAAATTCCTTCTTACCGCGCGCCAAAGCAATCTCAACTTTCACATAGCTTCCCTTAAAATACAGACGCAACGGAACTACAGTATATCCTTTTGCTTCAGTCTGCCTAGAAAGTTTAGCTATTTGAGCCGCATGAAGAAGCAGCTTGCGTTTACGCTTTGGAGCATGATTATTCCAAGTACCGTTCAAATACTCAGGAATATTAGCCCCCTCAAGCCACATTTCACCGCGACGATCAATATTTACAAAAGATTCCGCTAAAGAAGCTCGACCTTCGCGCAAGGACTTAACTTCCGTTCCAGTAAGAGCAAGACCAGCTTCGTAGCAATCTTCAATGGCGTAGTCATGATGAGCCTTACGATTTTGAGCTACAGTAACCGTACCATCTTGAGCAGGTTTATTTGCCATAACTCCCCTCCAATACTAAGACCACAAACAAAACTTGCCATAAGACTTCTATCTTATGGCAAGCGCACTTGAGTCTTCAAGCTTATTTTTTAAGACACGCACAAACTACTTGTACGCGTCTTATGAACTTTAATAATGCACGTACTCGTAGTCGCCTGGATTGTAAATAGTTTCGTACGCTGGGAATGTTGAGAATCCGGTGCCGCCTTCAGAAATAAGCACTGAACCATCCGCATTAACACGCTCAACAACAGCAACGTGACCATACTGCCAGTCTGCAGTCCAGTTACCAACGCGCTGGCCGCGAGCAAACACCATAACAGCACCAACGTGTGGAGTACGATTAACTAAATACCCTAATCGACGACCAGTATTCGCCCACTCAGCACCATTACCCATATACGATCCAACTGGCAAACCAAGCTGAGACCTACGCAAATAAGCCCACAATGTGCACTGACGAGCAGGATAAGCAGAACCGCCAACAGAATTGCCAGTATTATGACCGTAGCAGAACTTAGCTCCTTCAGGGCAATTGCCAGGAACAGTGTAATTCATGCCGTTAGCAGCACCATCGGAAAGCTGCATTGGAGGCAAAGAAGCATTAGTTCCAGCTCCCCTAACCTGCTGACGGTTTCCAGCGTTAGGATCAGCGCGAGCAAATGACTTGTTTGCAAGAGCGCGAGCTTGAGCGTCAATAGCAGACTTCATTGCCACAATTTCTGCAGCTTCACGAGCAGACTGAGTAGTTAAACTACTTTTTTGACTTTCAAGCTGCTTACGAATATTTTCGCCCTGATCTCGCAAATCTTGCAACGACTTCCTGCGATCGTTAGCAGCTTTAGCAGCAATCTGCGCGCTTTGAGCCTGAGTATCGGCCTGCTGCTTAAGTTTTGCGATTTCCGTTTCAATAGCAGCCAAACGCTGACGACGATTCATAGAAGTATTTAATTTAACTGCAGCATCGTTTGCAGCGTTTGCCTCGCTACGAGCAACTGCAGCTTCAGACTGAAGTTTGCCAACAAACTGCTCAGTAGTTGTTGACTTCGTAACGATATTCATAACATCGGAGGCTTGAGAACCGTGGAAACTCTTACGAGCAAGTTGAGCTACAGCAGCTTTTGCATCGTCAAAATCGGCGCCAGTTTTCTTAATTTTTTCTTCCAAATCGCGCTTATCTTTTTGAGCAGACTCTAATCTTTGCTGAGTAGATTCTGCAAGACTACGCGCTTGAGCAGCCTGCTCTTCAGCCTGCTGAGCCGCACGAACCTGGCCTGGAATTTGACGCTCATTCAAATCATTAAGCTCGAGAATCTTCTTTGCCAGCTGCTTATTAACACCAGAAAGCTGACGCTTTAGATTCTCGTTCCTCTGCACTTTACGCCTGTATTCGTTCATATTAACAGCGCTAGCAGTATCAGCAGTTAATAACGAGCCAACAACGCCACTAAGCAGCATAGCAACGGAAACAACCAAGCTAACTATTATACGATTGTGCCTATTGCACACGCTACGTCGAGTTACGCTCATATTACTTCCCTTTCCACGTTACTAATGCGAATTATAGCGTTAAGTAAGGAATCACGCGAGTTTTTCTAAGTTTTTTAGTTTTTTTGAATTTTTTACGCAAATAATTTAACTTACGCCTTTAAGTATCGTCTTAAAGCAATAGCAGAAGCTACTACAGAAAGCACAACAGCTCCAGCAACAAGCATTGGAACACACAACCACACAGTAGACTGCGTTATAAATGGCATCCAACGAACATTTTGCGCAAGCCAATCAGTTACAAACACTTTTACAACCAAGCTTAATGCCGCGCCCGCAAGCAAAGATCCAGCGAAGGAAGCGAAAGCACCTTCAAGAATAAACGGCATGCGAATAGTCCAGTTAGAAGCACCAACTAAACGCATAATCTCAGTTTCTTGACGGCGGCTCGCTGCAGACATACGAATTGTAGTGCCTGTAAGCATAATGGCCACAACAACCATAACTGCAGCAAGAACAATCGTAACTACTGTAGCTCTATTAAGAACACTGAAAACAGGGTCGAAAATTTGTCGCTGATCAACAACCTCTTCCACACCATCTCGTCCAGAAAGAACTTCCGAAACAACCTGGTATTTCATAGGATTAGTAAGTTTTAAGCGAAGCGAATCCTGCATATCTGCGGCGGTAAGAGTTCTACCCTGATACATTCCGTTAGGATACTGCTTTAGGAAAGTATTTTTATAAAATTCATTACGACTTACGTAAGTAATATTTGAAACGTCGTCGCCTAATTCTTGGTGAATAACATGCTCAAGTTTTACTATTTCAGCGTTTGTTGGAGCTTTTCCAGAAGCACAGGATGGAGATTGGCTAGTTCCATCTGGGCAAAGCCATGCAACAACCTCAACCTTGTCGTACCAGTCGCCCTTAGCTTTAGTGATTTGAGCCTGCATTAACACAGAAGCACCAATAAAAAGGAAGGAAATAAAAGTTACGAGCATAACGGAAAGAATCATTGAAACGTTACGGCGTAAACTAATGCATGTTTCGGAAAAAATGAATCTTAAACGCATTACTCTGCTCCTTCAGTTTTATTAGTGTCATTATTGCTATCGTCAACACTAATGTTCTCATTATTAGTATTTGCAGCCGCAACAGATGGCTTAGGTGGAGCTGGAGGCATAGGAGGGAGCTGAGACTTACTCTCAGATTCAGAATCAGATTGTGAATGATTTTCTGCTACAGATTGCGACTCCTCGCTAGTTTCAGATTGCGATTTTTCACTCACTTCAGAATTTTCAGTAGATTCATGAGTTTCATGAGATTCAGTGGATTCAACAGTTTCTGCAGATTCAGCGGATTCTTTATTATCTTCCGAAATCTCAACTTCTGAAACATCCTCTCCAACGTTTTTATCGTTTGTAGAAACCAACCCGCGTCCCCAAGTCATTGTTGTTTCCAAAGACTGGAACACTTCACCGTAACGGCCAGTCCTTCCAGAATGAACAGACTGAGCAAGGCGTGCAATACCATCATTTTCTGCAGTGTCACTTTGAAGAGATTGCGTAACAATATCAACAGTTTCGCGAGCCTGCTCCGCACGTTGAGCTTTTTTAGAAAGTCGCTTATGACGTTCAGTATTTTCAGGCTGATTGATTGAAGCTGAAATTTCAGCCTCTTCGCTATTTTTTTCAACAGACTGCTGAGCTTTAGACTTTTGTTCAACATCTGAATCCGGGAAGTAAAGAGCAGAATCGTAAGAGCCTTCGCGCTCATCTCGAACAATCTTACCCTCGTGAAGCTCAACAACGCGCTTACGCATTGAGTTCACAATCTCCTCATTATGCGTAGCCATAACAATTGTTGTGCCAGTTCGGTTAATAGCATCCAAAACTTCCATAATTCCAAGAGAAGTAGTTGGATCCAAATTACCAGTAGGCTCATCTGCAAGAATAATTTGAGGATGATTTACATACGCGCGAGCAATAGCCACACGCTGAGCCTCACCACCAGAAAGCTCATGCGGATAGTTATTTTCCTTACCAGTTAAGCCAACAGTTTCTAGCACGCGAGGCACAAGCGAGCGAATAGTCGCTCTACTAGTGCCGATTACTTCCAAAGCAAAAGCAACATTTTGATAAACCGTTTTATTATTAAGCAGCTTATAATCTTGGAAAATAAAGCCAAGAGATCTGCGATACTGCGGAACCTGACGGTTAGAAAGTCTGCGCAAATCGTTACCAGCAACGTGAATTTCCCCACCATTTGCTTCCTCTTCGCGAAGAAGCAAACTGAGCAATGTGGTTTTGCCAGAGCCAGAAGCACCAACAAGAAACACAAAATCTCCGCGATCCACATGCAAAGACACATCGTCTAGTGCAGGGCGCGTACCTCTCGGATATATTTTTGACACATGATCTAATGAAATCAGCGACATTGTTTCAATCCTTCCGAAGATTATGTGTAATTATTGGTTTTTAGTTCTAGATTTAGCTTTAGTTTAAGATTATTTTTCTGCTTCTTTTTCAGCTTCTTTTTGAGCCGCAACTCGCTGCTCGTGACGCCAACGAATGCCAGCTTCAATAAAACCGTCAATATCACCGTCAAAAACAGCTTGAGTTTGTGAAGTTTCGTAGCCAGTGCGCAAATCCTTCACCATTTGGTACGGGTGAAGAACGTAGGAGCGCATCTGGTCTCCCCAGCTTGCCTTAATATCTCCAGCAAGCTCCTTCTTTTTAGCAGCTTCCTCCGCGTGCTTAAGCACAAGCAAACGCGACTGCAAAACAGCCATTGCAGCTGCGCGGTTTTGAATCTGGCTGCGCTCATCTTGCATAGAAACAACCAAGCCTGTTGGCAAATGCGTAATACGAACAGCAGAATACGTAGTGTTCACGCCCTGACCGCCAGGACCTGAAGCTTGGAAAGTATCCACGCGAATGTCGGAATCTGGAATATCAATATGATCCGTAGCTTCAACCAAAGGGATCACTTCCACTGCGCTAAAGCCGGTTTGACGACGTCCTTGATTATCAAATGGCGAAATACGAACCATTCTGTGAGTACCGCCCTCTACAGAAAGGCGACCATACGCGTACGGGGCATCCACTTGGAAAGTAGCAGATTTAATACCAGCTTCTTCCGCATAAGACGTGTCCATCATCTTAGTTTTATAGCCGTTTCGCTCAGCCCAACGCAAGTACATACGAAGAAGCATTTGAGCAAAATCAGCAGCATCCACACCTCCCGCACCAGAACGAATCGTAACAACCGCAGAACGAGCATCATATTCGCCGTCAAGAAGAGTCTGAACTTCCATATCGTCCAACTCGTGAGCAATAGAGCCAAGCTCTTCTTGAGCCTCACTCATAGAATCAGCATCGCCTTCTTCTTGGCCAAGCTCAATTAAAGTCTTAGTATCCTCAATGCGCTGATCTACAGCTTGCAAACGCTTCAACTGAGACTGAGCTGCAGAAAGCTTACTCGTAACCTGCTGAGCATGCTCAGAATCATCCCAAAGCCCAGGCTCTGCAGCCTGCTTTTCTAAATCAGCAATCGTAACTTTCAACGAATCAACGTCTAAAGCCTTCACAATCGAAGCATACTTTGATTCAACATCGCGTAGCGCCTGTGCAAAATCAAATTCCGCCATTTACTTAAAGTACCTCTTTACATACCTGTTTTACGCAATTACTATTCGCAAAATACTTACAAAATCAACTATTTATAAGTCTAGCGTACGGTCAAAATCTCAGGACCATTCTCCGTAATTGCAATCGTATGCTCGCTATGAGCACCGCGAGAACCATCAGCAGAGCGAAGAGTCCAACCATCCTTAGGATCCTGGTAAATTTCGTCAGTAGTCTTTAAGAACCATGGCTCAATTGCAATCACCAAGCCCGGGCGAAGCTTGTAGCCATGGTGAGCAGTGCCATCGTTAGGAACGTGCGGATCGCCGTGCATAATATGACCGACTCCGTGACCGCCAAACTCAAGGTTTACACTGTAACCATACTCGTGAGCAACACAACCAACAGCTGCAGAAATATCGCCAAGACGGTTTCCAGGCTGAGCCATGTTAATGCCTGCCTCCAGCGCTTCCTCAGTGCACTTAATCAATCGCAAATCCTCAGGATCTGCATGCTTTCCAACCACGAAACTAATAGCGGAATCTCCAACCCAACCGTCGACGTTAATTGCCAAATCAAGAGTTAGCAAATCGCCGTCTTTAAGATTGTAATCGTATGGAACTCCGTGAAGAACAGCATCATTTACAGAAGTGCAAATGTAGTGCGCAAAAGGACCAGTTCCAAAATCAGGAGCGTAATCAACATAGCAAGAAGACGCACCTTTGCGGCTCATAATGCGTTGACGAACGAAGTCATCAATTTCAAGAAGATTCGTGCCAACTTTGGTCATTGCTTTTAAGTCTTTAAGAATACTACCGACGAAGCGACCTGCAGGTTTCATCGCTTCAATTTCAGATGGAGTTTTCAGTTCAATCATGCTTCAAGACTAACGCGCAGGCACGAAAATAGCGCAAAATATGGCGAAAATATTGCGAAAATACTAGCTAATAGTGTCGCTTAATACTTGTAAGCTAAATTCATGCCTAATAACAATGAAAATAATAATAAGGAATCGCAGAAGGAAATTTCTGCTGTAGATTTTGATCCAGCTTCCTTCTCGTCGGTTATTCGTCCGCAAGACGACTTGTTCCGTTACGTAAACGGACCTTGGATTGACACTTACACTCTTCCAGACGACCGCCCAATGTTTGGTGCTTTCCACAAGCTTGCAGAAGATGCAGAGACGCAAATTCGAGATATTTTAGAAAGCGAAGATTGCTCAGCTAAAAAGTCGCAAGCTTTATACCGTAACTATTTGGATACTGCAGCTATTGAAAAAGCTGGGATTACGCCAATTAAGGGCGATCTAGACGCTGTAGATAAAGCTTGCAGCAAGGAAGATTTGGTTCGCACTCTCGGCACGCTTAACCCTTACGGCGGACCGGACGCAATGTTCTATTTTGGCGTTTACGGAGATCCTAAGGATCCTAAGACGAATATTATGCATATTGAGCAGTCGGGATTAGGATTGCCAGACGAAGCGTACTATCGCGAAGACAATTACGTTCCAATTCGCAATGAATACGTAAAAATGGTAGCTTCTTTGCTGCGCTTAGCAGGCTACGGAGACGCAACTACTACACAAGCGCAAGCCGAGCGTTTCTTGAATGTTGAAACGAAGATTGCAAGCAAGCATTGGGATAACGTAGCAACTCGCGATTCTCAAAAAACTTATAATCCTTACGATTATGCTGATTTGGCAAAAACTCTTGAAGCGCTTAATCTCGACGCTTTCTTAGACGCTACTCAAAAAGCGTACGATACTTGCGAAGAAGCAAAGCACCAGCCAATCAACCTTCGTGAAGCTTTTAACAAAGTTGTAGTTCACGAGCCAAGCTTTATGGAAGGTTTGAATAAGATTTGGCAGGAAGCCGACTTAGAAGATTTAAAGCTTTGGGCGCGCGTGCACGTGATTTTGCGCTGGGCAAGCTTACTTAGTGAAGATTTTGCACAAGCTCGATTTGACTTCTACGGCAAAGTGCTTTCTGGCGCAACAAAGCAGCGCGACCGTTGGAAGCGCGCAGTGGGAGTTGTTGACGATTCTTGCGGCGAAGAAGTTGGGCGCGAATACGTGCGCTTGCACTTCCCTGAGTCTTCTAAAAAGTATATGCAGGAATTAGTTAACAATCTTATTAACGCTTACCGTGAGTCGATTTCGCACAGCAGCTGGCTTGGCGAGGAGACTAAAGCAAAGGCTTTGGAAAAGCTTAGCAAGTTTGAGCCGAATATTGGTTACACGAATCATTGGGTTGACTATTCTGCGTTGAATATTAAGGAAGACGCTGGTTTAGTTAAGAATATGCGCGAAGTTTATCGATTTGGCTTTGGTAAGAATACTGCGAAAGCTGGAAAGCCTGTGGATCGCGAAGAATGGCAGATGACTCCGCAAACTGTGAACGCTTACTACGATCCATTGCTTAACGTAATCGTGTTCCCAGCTGCAATTTTGCAACCACCATTCTTTAACCCGAGCGCTCCAGACGCAGCAAATTATGGCGCTATTGGTGCAGTGATTGGCCACGAAATCGGCCACGGTTTTGACGACCAAGGTTGCGAATACGACGGCGACGGCATGCTTAACAATTGGTGGACTGAAGAAGACAAAGCCAACTTTGCTGAGCGCACTAAAAAGCTTATTGAGCAATACAATGCTTTTACGCCAACGCAACTTATTGTTAAATACTCTCACTTGAAGAGCAAAGCTGAGCGAGACGCAATGCCTCACGTAAACGGCGCTTTAACAATCGGCGAAAATATTGGCGATTTAAGCGGCGTAACTATTGCGCTTAAAGCTTACGCTTTTGCTTTGCAAAAGAGCGAAGGACGAGAGATTGACGGAAGTGACGACGCGATTCGCGAAACTTTGCGTAACGCTCCTGAAGTAGACGGTTTCACTGCTCTGCAACGATTCTTCTTAAGCTACGCGTTGGTATGGCGTTCCAAAGCTCGTAACGAGATTGCTGAGCAGCTGCTTCAAATCGACCCGCACTCCCCAGCCGAATGCCGCACTAACGGAATTGCTCGAAACGTGGACTTGTTCTACGATGCTTTCAGCGTTAAAGAAGGCGACGAAATGTGGCTCGACCCTGCTGAGCGCGTGCACATTTGGTAAGTTGCGAATAAAAAGCAAATAAGTCAAAAAAGTTAAAAAAACTAGAAGCCTGCAGACGCTTAATAAACGTTTGCGGGCTTATTATTTACTATTTTTAGAAATCATCCTTCGTTTTAAGAAAATCCAAGCCACCACTGCAATTGCGCACAAAACCAGCACGCTTAAAATCACAGAAATAATCACAATAAATTTATACGCTGAAGCATTTTTCTTCATAGCTTTCGCCAACTTTTTATGATGCTTATGCTTCAAATGCTTCTTTTTAGCCAAAGCTTTTTTCTTCTTAGCTTCCTCGTCTTTACGCTTCTGCTCTTCCTTCTTCTTTCTCTCCTCTTCAGCACGCTTTTTTTGCGCTTCGGGAGATTCTGGGCCAATCTTTCCATCCGGATAATCAACATCACCGTTATATTCCGACAGTGTCAACGCTCCAACAACACCATAAGGGCCGCCCGAAGCTTCTCCGTAACCGAAAGAAATATTGCTAGGATTCAAAATCTGATACAAATGACCATTATCTTCGTTAAAACTTCCGCCGGTTGCGCGCAAAGCCGATTCTTCATCTTGAATCCACAATTGCATAGAACCAGCAAGATCCACACCCCAACTTAAATTTTCACCCCACGCCTTTCGGCCAGTGTAATCAGGCTCACTAACACCATCTGGGCCAAAATGGCCAAACTGCCCATGCTGAGCGGTTTCTTGCGCGCGACGGAAAGCATCCTCTTCATTTTCAGAATCGTACTGAATATTATTAACATACGCCTCTTTAGTAAGACCTGAGCGGCTCACGTAATCTTGCAAAGGAACGCCATTAAAATACGTGCTTCGATCATCGTAAAGCCTAGATCTTGCATTTCGAATAGAAGAAAGAACGTAACGCGCTACATTACTTGACTGAATAAAAGATGCAGAAGAAGCAGAATTAGTTGTTTGAATTATTGTATTTTGATGATATTCGTGACGATAAGCTTGATGATACGCCTGATGATACGCCTTAGAATTTTCTAAAGTAAAATCAGCAAAATTTTGCGATATTGCGCACACAGTTAGGCATACTGCCGAAATAACAAGGATACTAACCCAACTTATGCGCATATTAGATTTATGCTTCGCATATTGATGATTACTTTCCACCATAAATATCTTCTTCACTGCATTCAATATTTTCAATACGTTCGCTCAATACTACCCTGCGACGAGGAATTATTACGCATGTGCAGATAATTGCGGAGCATTTACTAAATATTTTGTTGTAGTCAAGAGATTAATTACATTGTGGATAAAACCTAGGTTTTAACCACAATAGAAAAGTTTGCTGGCAAAGTTGTTGCACAAAGTTCATAGTTGTTATTACTGCGGCATTTCCTCGTGGCTGCGAAGCTCAGAGGCAATGATGGCTCTGTATTTCGGGGCTGAAATGGCTGCAGTCCAATTTGTGAAAGGACTATGAAATATGGCACAACAACAGTCAACCGTGACTATTAGTGGATACGTAGGTGCTGAGCCTGTAAGCTTTGGGCGCAGCGAAAATTCTCCGGCTTGTTCGCTACGAATTGCGAGCACGCAATCATATTACCGTAACGACGAGCAGCAATGGCATGAGCGTCCAACTACTTGGATGACTGTGAAAGCGTATAGAACTTTGGCTTCAAACGTGCTGAAAAGCGTGCATAAAGGTGATGCAATCGTTGTATATGGCAATTTGAGTACAGAAAGCTGGACGAAAGATGGAAACGATTATAATCGCGTAATTTTGGAAGCTTCTACTATTGGGCACGATTTGAATCGCGGAACTACACAATTTACAAAAAGAAACGCTGAAACTGCTAAAAATGGGCAGACGAAAGACAGCAACCAGTCACAAAACGAAAAAATAGAACGTACTGACTCTCACTCAGACAGCACGGACGACGAATATGGAGGTGATGCTGATATCTAAAGAAAGTAAATAATACCTCGCGCACCACGATAAACAATAATGCCGCCAAGAATAGTAGTAGTAGTAGTAGTATTCCTGGCGGCAAATTGTAAAACAGGTCGTTACTTAAGCAAATCGTTTACGCGAGATACGATTCGAGCGGCAGCTTCGTCAACTGGAACTGCCTCAACGTCTGAGCCATCGCGATTGCGGATTTCAATAGTGCCATTGTTCACGGTATCGCGACCAGCAACAGCAATCAGCGGCACGCCAACAAGCTCAGCATCCTTGAACTTTACGCCTGGAGAAACCTTTGGACGGTCGTCAAAGATTACTTCGATGCCCTGCTTGCTAAGCTCTTCAACAACCTTTTCAGCAGCGTCGAAAGCAACCTGATCCTTGCCTGTTGCAACAACATGAACTTGAGCTGGAGCAATTGCCATAGGCCATGCAAGACCAGCGTCATCGTGATGTGTTTCTGCCAAGCATGCAATTACACGGCTAACGCCAATGCCGTAGCAGCCCATCCAAACTGGTACAGCCTTACCGTTTTCGTTAAGAACGCTTAAGCCCAAAGCCTTAGAATACTTTAAGCCAAGCTGGAACACCTGGCCGATTTCCACACCGCGTTCGAAGCTCAACGGACCAGAACCATCTGGGCTCATATCGCCATCGCGAACCTGGGCTGCTTCAACAACACCGTCCGCCTCAAAATCGCGGCCGTAAACAGCGTTGTAAACGTGCTTTCCGTCTTCGTCAGCTCCTGTAATCCAGGCGCTACCCTTTGCAACGTGAGCATCCATCAAGTAGCGGACAGGATTTGCAATACCACTACCCTCTTTGCGAGCTTGAGGACCTAATACGCTAAATCCAATGTAGCCCTTAACAAACTCAGGATGAGCCTTCAAATCATCCTCAGTTGCTTCTTCAATTTCTGCAGGAGCAAACTGAGCTTCAAGACGCTTCATATCTACCTGGCGGTCTCCTGGAATACCAATAGCAACGATTTCGCGCCATGGCTCCTCATGCTCTCCACCCTCAGCATCAGCCGGGTGCTTAACAGCAATAATCAAGTTCTTCAAAGTGTCGTCTGCTTGCCATTCGCGACCATCTTTACGCGGATGCAAGTCGTTAGAAACCTTAACCAAAGCTTCAATCGTCTTAGCGTCTGGAGTTTCGAGAGCTTCTGCTGCAGGAGTTGCCGAATAATCAACATCTTGCATTTCTGGAGTGGTAAGAGCCTCAACATTCCAAGCTTTTCCAGAAGGAGCGAGCGCAAAAGTATCTTCGCCAATTGGCATTGGAGCCAAGAACTCCTCAGAATCAGAACCACCCATTGGACCGGAAACAGCGTGAACAATCACGTATTTAATACCAAGGCGGTCGAAAATTCGAGCGTAAGCAGCGCGCTCCTCAACGTAAGCAGACTTCAAACCATCTTCGTCAATCGAGAACGAATAAGCATCCTGCATAATAAACTCGCGGCCGCGAATAAGACCAGCGCGCGGACGGAACTCGTCGCGATACTTCGTTTGAATCTGGTACAAAGTAACAGGCAAATCCTTGTACGAAGAATACATATCTTTTACAAGGAGCGTGAAAACTTCTTCGTGCGTTGGAGCAAGAAGATAGTCAGCTTGGTGGCGATCCTTAAGACGGAAGATATTGTCGCCATATTCTTCCCAACGGTTTGTAGCCTCGTAAGGCTCGCGCGGAAGAAGTGCCGGGAAGTGAACTTCCTGCGCACCAATACCGTTGATTTCGTCGCGAATAATCGCCTGAACCTTGTTCAAAACCTTAAGTCCAAGCGGAAGCCAAGTCCACACACCTGGGGCAGATTTACGAATATAGCCTGCGCGCTGCATAAGTTTTGCGGAAGTAACGTCCGCGTCTGCAGGATCCTCGCGCAGCGTACGAAGGAACAGCTGAGACATACGAAGTACATTGGAATTCATGCGTTCCAATCTATTTGTGCATGAGGACATAAACATTTGTTTACGCTACTAAACAAATTCACAATACGTAATTTTCAACTAAAACTCGTCATTGAATCCAAACTCATCGTTGCTAGTACTTGCAAAAATATCAAGTTCCTGCTGATTTGCGAAATCGTCTTCTATATTATTTGTTACGAAAGCAGCTGCCCCATCGCTAGCAAGCAGCTCACTCGCACGCTTTGAAGCATCGCGCAAAGATCCGTCAAGAAGTACAGCATCCGCCGAAACGCTAAAAGCGCGTTCGTTAATACCCTTTAAATAAAGACCTTTCAGATTTTCCACGCGAGAAAGCGCCACATAACCCATTCCGGGAGCGAAAGTTCTACGCAAATCCATTACCGCAGCATCGAGCGTCATACCTTGCGACTTATGAATCGTAATTCCCCACGCGCATCGAAGAGGCACTTGATTTACGCTAGCAAGCACAGTTTCGCCGTCGGTCATCTCCCAAGCAGCAGGCTTAAGAGTTACAATATTGCCATTTTCAAACTCAACAATCGGCCAGCCACCTTTAGATTCAGGCGCAAAACGCAACACGCGCCCAACAGAGCCATTTACGTACTGCTTTTCCTGATCGTTTCGCAACGCCATCACAGCAGCTCCAGCCTTCAAAACTAAACGCTCCGGAGCGAGCATATTCTTCTTTAAGCGCTCAACAAGATTTTTAGGCCCGGCTTCCGTTGCCACAAACTCGTGAGACTCTGCATCAATTGCTGCAAGCTGCATATTATTTAATCCGTCTGCTTGCGCATTCGTTGGGAAAAGATGCACTGCAACTTCATCGCCTTCCGGATACTCACCAAGGCGACTAGCAAGCACTTGCTTGTCGTCGTCACTTACAAGACCGCCACGAATATCCGTTAAAACTTCAAGCAATTTGCCGTCATCCTGACGATGCTGCTCAGTTAAGTAGCACACAACAGGTTTCAAAGCATCCCATGCGAAAGATTCTGTAATATATCCTTCCGGATTTTTGCCGGCTGCAGCATACTTTTTGCGCGACTCAATAAATTCCTGGCTCGGCTCAAACACGTCGCGATTTCGCATAGAAGTGCTAACAGGCGGCAATTGGAAGAAATCGCCCGAAATAACTACTTGAAGCCCGCCGAAAGGAGCGGGATTTTTGCGCACCTTCCGGCAAACTTCATCAACCATGTCAAAAAGCCACGCGTGAATCATGGAAACTTCGTCCAACACGAGCACGTCCGTGGCTTTTATGCGCTTTCCTCGCCTAGCTCTAATGGTTTTAAGAAGCGTATCCGTAAGCGCGTTTGAAACCCCAACTCCACTCCAAGAGTGAATTGTTTGACCGTTTAAGTGCGTTGCCGCAATACCGGTAGAGGCAGTTACGGCAACACTTAAACCGTTCTTTCGCATTTCGCGAATAGCCGCGTTTAATACGTAGGTTTTACCTGCACCCGGAGCGCCGGTAATGAACGCGCTCGCGCCAGCGTTGATTATGGTTAGGGCTTCGGATTGCTTCATTGGCAGTACCTTTTATTTGCGCTATTTGCGATATTTTCGATATTGCGTTTAATAGTCGCGCTTTTCTGCGGAATTTACGTCCTCTAATGCTTCACCGCGGCGCTCATAGTCACGAAGCAAGCTGGTGCTTTCAATATACTGCGCGCCAGCTTTTGCCTGTGCTTCGCTTGGTCCTGGAGCTGGGACGAACATCATGTCACGGTAGTAACGAAGCTCGTCAATAGACTCAATAATATCCGCTAGAGCGCGGTGACCGCCGTGTTTTGCCGGCTTATTGCGGTAAACGTCCGGGTAAAGTCTGCGTGAAATTTCCTTCAACGTGCTTACGTCGATTACGCGATAGTGCAAATTTGCCATTAAATCTGGCATGTAACGGTCGAGGAATTTTTTGTCAGAACCAACTGAATTTCCAGCAAGATGCGCTTTTCCGCGAGCTGGCAGGAAACGCTTTACGTATTCAACAACCTGCTTTTGCGCTTCTTCTAACGGCAAACCGTTCTTATTCCACTCGTCAACAAGCCCAGAAGAAGTGTGCATATTGCGTACAAAATCGTTCATGTGAGCCACAGCAGCATCGCTCGGCTTAATCACTAGATCAATGCCGTCGTCCAAAACTTTCAAATTAAAATCAGTTGGAACTACAGATACTTCGCATAACTCGTCGTGGAAAATATCGAGTCCAGTCATCTCGCAATCAATCCAAATTAAGCGCGATTCTTCCGGCGTAAAAGTAAGATCTTCCTTAGCTTCAGCCATTTTCGTTCCTTTCCTAATATTTTTTCGAACCCATCAGCCTACATCTTCATAGAGACGAAGCGCGTATTAAAAACGACGAAAAGCAGGCAAGTTGTAGATAACTTGCTTAACTTTTCGCCGTTTAATGCAAAATTACTTGCGATTTATACGCAATTTATACGCGTAACTTGCGCAACTTGCGATTTAGTTGTGGAAACCGCTATAGTTTGGCGCTTCTGCAGTCATCACAATATCGTGAGGATGCGATTCGCGAAGACCAGCATCAGTAATGCGAATAAAGCGGCCGCGCTCCTGCATTTCCTTAATATTGTGCGCACCAACGTAGAACATGGACTGGTGCAAACCGCCGAGAAGCTGGTAAAGCACAGCGTTAAGTGGACCGCGATATGGCACTTCGCCTTCAACGCCTTCCGGAACCACCTTGTCTGAGCTGGTAACGTCTGCCTGGAAGTAGCGATCCTTCGAATAAGACTTCTTACCACGAGGAGCCATTGCGCCAAGCGAGCCCATGCCGCGGTAAAGCTTGTACTGCTTGCCGTGAAGAAGAACCTTTTCGCCTGGAGCTTCCTCACAGCCAGCCAAAGTACCGCCGAGCATAACAGTGTCAGCGCCTGCAACCAAAGCCTTAGCAATATCGCCAGAATAGTGAATACCACCGTCTGCAATGCATGGAATTCCGGCAGCCTTGCAAGCCTGAGCAGCGTCGTAAACTGCAGTAAGCTGAGGCACACCAACGCCTGCAACAACACGCGTTGTGCAAATAGAGCCTGGGCCAACGCCAACCTTTACAGCGTCAACGCCAGCGTCAATCATAGCTTGTGCGCCTTGGCGAGTTGCAATATTTCCGCCAATAACCTGCACACCATCGAAAGCTTTATCTGCCTTAATGCGGCGAATCATGTCAAGAGCCAAACGAGCCTCGCCGTTTGCGGTATCAACCACAAGCACGTCAACTCCAGCTTCCATAAGAGCGCACGCACGCTGCCAAGCATCACCAAGAAAACCAATGCCAGCAGCAACGCGCAAGCGACCCTGATCATCCTTAGTAGCATCCGGATACTGTTCAGTCTTCACAAAGTCCTTAACAGTAATCAAGCCTGTAAGCTTACCTTCGGCATCAACCAAAGGTAACTTTTCAATCTTGTTATCCGCAAGCAAGCGGTGAGCATCATCCTTAGAAATATCAGAAGGACCAGTGACGAGATTTTCACGCGTCATCACGTCCTTCACTTTCAAGCGATCGTAGTCTTCGGAAGCAATAAAACGCATATCGCGGTTGGTAATAATACCAACTAAACGATTTTCGCTATCTACTACCGGCAAGCCTGAAATATGGAAACGCCCGCACAATTTATCTAAATCGGCGAGCGTAGCATCTGGGTGAACAGTAAGCGGATCGGTAATCATGCCCGACTCGCTGCGCTTAACAATATCAACTTGCGCAGCCTGATCATCAATAGAAAGATTGCGGTGAAGTACGCCAATGCCACCATTACGCGCCATAGCAATAGCCATATCAGACTCGGTAACAGTATCCATAGCTGCCGAAATAGTCGGTACTTTCATGGTAATTTCGCGAGTCAGACGAGTGGAAGTGTCCACTTCGGACGGAATAACATCAGTTTCGTTTGGAAGCAAAAGGACGTCGTCATAAGCGAGACCGAGCTTCTCGAAAATTGGTGGAACAGGAGAATACACGGATTCCGTGTTAATATCAGTTGTAGCCATAGGCTTACTATACGTTTTTGCTATGACGTTTGTCGAAACGCACCACAAAACGCTACGAATTGCGAAGCTCGGGCAGGCGGCGACGCAAGTACGGAAGCATTGTTAGCACCGTAAGCAGCGCAGCAGCAATAATCATTCCAACAAGCACATACACAGCTTTAAAGAACAGAATCATAATAGAGCCAAACGCAATCAGCGCTGCCCATCCCCACAAAATCAGCACAGCACCTTGTACAGAATGCCCGATGCGCAGCATGCGGTGATGCAAGTGCATTCGATCCGGATGCATTGGCGACTGACCTTTAGCAACACGCCGCGTAATCGCCAAACACATGTCGAGAACCGGCAGGAACAGCACCAAAATAGGCAGCAAAATCGGCATAAATACAGGCAAATAAATACTCGTGTGAACGGCAGAAGGATCCAAATGTCCGGTCATAATAATTGACGCGCAAGTAATTAAGTAGCCGATTAGCATGGAGCCGGAATCGCCCATAAAAAGTTTCGCAGGATGCCAGTTGTGCAAAATGAAGCCGACGCACATTCCCACCATTGCAACGTCAATAAGTGTTGCCATTGAAGCGTAGGATGGCGACGTGCGCGCAAGAATGTATGAGTATGTTGCGAAGGCAATTCCGCCGATTGCGACGATTCCGGAAGCCAAGCCGTCTAATCCGTCTACAAAATTTACTGCGTTAATTGAGGCCACAATAAGTATGGCAGTTATTGCGATTGATACGCTTGGAGATGCCGTTATGAGGGAGCCAAGCGGCAAAGTTACGATTTGCAACCCTCCCCACGCAACAAACACGGCTATAAGCAGCTGACCAGCAAGTTTAAGCATCCAGTCTAAATCCCAAATGTCGTCACATACCCCAAGCAGGCATATCATGACCGCTCCGGCGAGCACCACCCACGGCTGGTGAGTTCCAGCAAAAAGCCCGGAAATAAACGGCATGGAGCTTGCGAATGCCATGGCGACTGCGAAACCAAAAAGCATACCCACCCCGCCCATGCGAGGAGTCGGAATCGTGTGCACGTCGCGCGCGCGAACTTTGCCGACAGCTCCCATGCGGATCGCAAGATGGCGCACAAGCGGCGTAATCAGCCACGTTGCTCCGCCTGCAATTGCTGCAATAAATAGGTAAACCCTCATCGGCTATGTCTTTCTGCTATTTTGATACTCGCGCACATCTTTTTCGCGCGTGCTTTCACGCTTTCTTATTTGATTGTAACGATTCGGCAGTATAGCAAAATTAGTAAATACTTTCGCTACTTTCGCAATTTTTGTTACTTTCGCAATTTTCGCTACTTTCGCAAAGCCTCACGAATTTCGCGCTCCGAAATCACACCTTCTCGCAAAATCGCAATACCGTCTTCGTCGTTTGAATCCGCGCCAACTACTGTGCTTGCCACATGTGAGCGAGTTGGACCTGCGTTCAAATACAGCGGAATTTCGTTACCGAAAGCCGCAAACGCCTCTTCCACACTGTCTGCACTTTCGTTACCACTGCGATTCGCACTAGAAGCAGCCAAAGGGCCGGTAACTCGCAAAATTTGCATTAATTCCGGGCAATCCGGCACGCGCACGCCTTGAGTTGCTTCAGTTGATTGAGTTTGCGCATCAGTTTCATTCGTTTTGCACAGCGTTGCAAGATTTGAAGCAACCGAGCCTTTCTTAGCGCGCGCAATCGGAGAATATCCGCCCGGAAGGAACTTTTTTCCTAAAATATCCAGTGGAGAAGGCAAATATAGACCAAGTTTTTCTAAATCTTCCACTCTGCTCATTAAAATTTGCAGTGCCTTCGTGCGCGGCCTGCGCTTAAGCTCATAAATTTTGGCAACCGCGGCTTCATTGAACGGATTGCAAGCAACGCCGTACACGGTGTCAGTTGGCACTACGATTACGCCGCCTTCGTTAATGATTTGCGCTGCCATTTGCAGGGATTCTTCGTTGATATTGCAAATTTTACTCATTTTTAGCCTCTTTCTTACATACTACAAATCTTGCTCTGTTTGTTAAGTCGTTTTTGACTTTTGCGCTGATAAATCCTATGTTTTTTGCATAATCTGCAAGCGCATCTCCTTGCGAAATATCGTGCTCCATCACCATCGCTCCCCCGCAGCGAAGCAGCGCAAAAGCCGCGCGCATAATCTGCTCAGGAATAGCTAATCCGTCCGCAGAGCCGCCATACAGCGCAAGCGGAGGATCATATTCTCGCACTTCAATCTGTTCCGGAACTTGACTTTCTGGCACGTAAGGCGGATTCGTGATTACTAAATCTACTTTGCCGCAAATTGCGTGAAGTTCCGGCGTACAATCCGAAATATGCACTTTGGTCGCGTCTGCAAGAACAGCATGGTATCGACTGGAAATCTGCATATTTTCGTAATTCTTTGCAGTTTCTTCAAAATTTTTTCGCAAATATTGGAAGGCTTCAGGAGATTTTTCTACAGCCCATACTTGCGCGTCTGCAACTTCAGTTGCAACAGACAATCCTATTGCTCCAGAACCTGCGCATAAATCGACTACCGTAGGCTTGCTAATACCAGATTCTCTAAGCCAATCCAAACCAGCTTCAACAACAACTTCTGTTTCTGGCCGCGGCACAAAAACGCCTTTGCCAACTTGCAAATCTAAGTAGCGAAAAGGCGCGCGGCCAACAATATGCTGCAACGGCTCGCGAGAAGCACGCCTAGTTACAAAATCGCTATATTTGTTAGCATAATCTGGCGAAAAATCGGTTAAATCGCCAAGTATTAGCGCCTTGTTCAGCTCAGCTAAGCTCACGCCGCAAGCTTTAGACAGCAGCAAACGCGCGTCGTATTCCGCAGACTCCACGCCTGCAGACTCAAGCTTTTTAACAGCATCGCGCAAAACTCGCAAAAGTTCTTGCATTTTAAGAATTGTTTGGTTATTTCAGTAATTTTACTTGACTTACTTGGCTACTTACTTGGCTTGCGCTAAGCGGTCTGCTTCATCCGCCTGAATATCACTGTCGATAACAGGCTGCAAGTCGCCGTCAAGAACCTGGTCAAGATTGTAAGCTTTGTAGTTTGTGCGATGATCCACAATACGATTTTCTGGGAAGTTGTACGTGCGGATTCGCTCGGAACGGTCCAACGAACGCACCTGCGAGTGTCGCATATCCGCCGCTTCTGCTGCCTCCTGCTCGTGCTTCATGGCAAGCAAACGAGATTTTAGCACGCGAAGGGCTGCCGCACGGTTTTGAATCTGTGACTTTTCATCCTGCATGCTAACAACAATGCCGGTTGGAATATGCGTCATGCGAACCGCGGAATACGTGGTGTTCACAGACTGTCCGCCAGGGCCGGAGCTCATGAAAATGTCGATTTTTAAGTCTTTTGGATCGATTTCGATTTCGTCGTCATCTTCGTCTGCTTCTGGGAACACGATTACGCCGGCTGCAGAAGTTTGAATACGCCCCTGCGATTCCGTAACTGGGATTCGCTGCACGCGGTGAACGCCACCCTCGTACTTCATGCTGGCCCACACGCCATCTTCTGGAGCAGGCGTGCCTTTTGCGCGAATAGCAAGCTGAACGTCTTTTACGCCGCCAAGTTCCGTTGAATTTTCGCTTTGGATTACGGTAGTCCAACCGCGCTTTTCCGCGTAACGCATGTACATACGCAATAAATCGCCAGCAAACAGAGCCGCTTCTTCGCCGCCAGTGCCAGCTTTAATTTCCATAATCATATCGCGCGCATCATCCGGATCCCTAGGAATTAGCGCCGTGCGAAGCTTTTCTCTTGCTGCTGGAAGCTGCTCTTCTAAGCGCTTAGCTTCTTCAGCAAAATCTGGGTCGTCGCCTGCCATTTCGTTTGCGGCTTCAAAGTCGTCGCAAAGCTGCTTGTAGTTGAGGTAAGCGTTTACGATTGAACCGAGTTCTGCGTGCCTGCGGCCGAGTTTTCGAATAGCGTCCGGGTTTGACGCAACTTCCGGGCTTCCCATGCGACTTTCAATATCGCGGTATTCTTCTAACGCGGTAACTGCTGCCGGGAATTGTTCATCTACTGACTCAGCCATCATATTCCTTAAGTTAAAAATATTTAATTTAGCACATAAAACGCCAGCCCCGATTCCGCGAGTTACACGAAAGCAGGGCTGGCGTCATAAAAGCTACTTAGTCTTCTTACCGTAGCGCTTCTCGAAGCGAGCCACGCGGCCGCCGGTGTCGAGAATCTTCTGCTTGCCGGTATAGAATGGGTGACACTTTGAGCACACGTCAACCGTCATGTGATCGCCATCAGCGGTGGAACGAGTTACGAAAGTGTCTCCGCAAGAGCAGGTAACCTGCACTGCGTGATAATCGGGATGAATACCCTGCTTCATAATGTCTCCTATGGAATTCGGGCGACCCGGGTCGCAAAGCCCCAATAGCTAAGCGTGAACCGGAACCTTCGTTATTCTAGTCACCACCCTCGACGCATTTAGTTATTCTTTATCTTCACGCTTACGATGATGCTTTCCAACGAATCCAACTAAACCAACAGACGCTAACAGGCTGGCAATTATTGCAGATTGCGCAACATTACTACCAGTTTTAGCGAGCGCAGGCTTAGCAGGTGCAGGCTCAGAATGCTCTTTAGTCTCCGGCTTTTGTGCAGCGCAAGACTCAGAGTCGTTACACTCACAAACCTCAAAAGGCAAAACAGGAGCGCTAGGAGCAGAAGGAATAACAACTGGCGGCTGCGGAGCTGGCTGCGGCTCAGGCTCTGGAGTTGGCGGAGTTGGTACAGGCGCCGGAGACGGCTTTGCCGAATCCACTACGTCAATATACACAACAATCTCCGCACGACGCCCATACTGGTCAACAGTTGTAAACTTAACTTCCACTTTAGGCTTGCCATCCACAATCTTAGGCGTACCAGAAATCTTGCAAGTAGCGCCTGTGCAAGAAGGAAGAAGGCCATTAGAGCCGGGAAGACTATTAGGAGTCAACGCATTAATAGGACTATTAATACCATCTACACTAACAGTCGTATTCCCACTCGAATTCTCCGTTAAGTTTGTAAGCGTAAACGTTGCAGGAATACCCGAAACCGCAGAACTTCTAAACTCAAACATCATAGGCTTCATAAGCTCGAAATTTGCAGTAATAGTGATTTCTTTCTTTGGCTTAGCTGCAGGAATAGCATACAAATCCACACCAGCATCGTCAAAGAGCTTCTTCAAATCTTGCAAAGTCGAGCTACGCAAAAGCCTAATTTTAGCTGCAATATCAGGCCTTTCCTTTTCTTCTGCGACTTGCATAAGAAGCTCGCGCTGTTCTTCCGAAGCGTAATCTTCTTCGTTGACCGTAAAGTCTGGAATCTTAACATCTTCCTTAGCAGATTTTATAAGACTCTTGAAAGCTTCCAAGGAAGATTTGTGGCTAGCGCGAATAATACTAGCTACGTAATGTAAGCCGTTAATATCCGCAAACTGCGCTAACGCTTCTTTCTTCTTATCAAAAGTAAGCTTGTCATATTCAGCTAAGTCTATTCCATTATCCTTTAACTTATTACGCAAATCGGTTAAGGAATCATTAGACTTACTAATTTCGCCGGCAAGTTTTTCATTTCCAGCTTCTTTAGCAAGTTTTACAAGCAAAGCTTTTTCACGAGCATTCTCAACGATTTCATCAACATCAATGCCTTTTTCTGTAAGCATATTCTTAATATTTTGCAATGAACCGTTAGACTTACGAATTACAGAAGCTAAATCAGTATTACCCTTACTTTCTGCAATCCTAGCTAATTCTTCACGCTTAGCATTGTAGACTTGCTCCGCGCGACTCTTTCGCGCTTCGTTCAGCAGATTTTGCAAAGCAGCAAGCGTAGAGTTATGCGAATCACTAATCAGCTTTGCAACATAGTGCATTCCGTCAATCTTAGCCAAACGAGCCAAAGCTTCGCGCTCTTCTGCCGTAGCATAATGATTGTCTGTAACATCAATCTCATTAACAGTCCAATCCTTGAACACGTAACCATTATCTGCAAGCACATCTGGAACCTGCATAAGCAAATCAGTAGCGTCGTTTCGCACCCAATATACTGAAACTGGCTCGCCTCCAGCATTTTCAAGAGGCGATTTTTGCAAACTTCCGCCCTTGCCGGCTACGTACGTCACCTTCGTGTAGTTCTTTTCTATGAACTTAGCTGCAGCAGTGCCTTCAGCTGGCAAATCGTTATTTGCAATAACTTTTGGCAAAACGTACACGCGCACAGGCAACTTAGTTGTAACAGTTTTTTGTTTACCGCCAGAATCAGTTTCATCAATAGGCTTAGTGACATTCACCATAATTGTTGAAATTCCAGGCTTTGAAAGATCAACCGTAGAGCTATCATCTACAGATACACTCACTCTAGGGTCAGTGTTATGTACGAGCTTATTAATGTTTGGAATACCCTCACCAACGCCAATAACTGTTTCTGGAATCTTCACATCGTCAACGCCATTTTGCTCAGCAACGAAGATGTGCGGCTTGCTAATATCCCAATTGTCATGTAAGAGTATGTTTGACTTACGACTCTTTGCATCATACATTTGCCACTTTGTAAAACCGGAAAGCGTTGCAGCAGTGTCGCTTGCAACCTTCTTAGCAAACTTAATATTATCTTCTTTATCTTTTCCGTGACGAATATACAGCAGCTTTGGCTTATACGAACCGTCAGCCCACGTTCTGCCAAATCCTGGAAGGAATATGGTCGCAACGTAACCGTCTGGAATCTCGTCTTGCTGGGAAGCGTCAATTACGTTCTCTACGCGCTTATAAACCGCTTGATACGTAGTGTCAGCTTCATACGCACTTTTCAATATGCTTGAGCTTTGCAAAATTTCGTCTGACTTAACGTTATCAGTAGTAAGAGTCTCAGCACTACTGTTATCTTTTGTAAAGCTAGCAAGCTTCTTCCAACCAACGAACTCGTAATGGTATCCATCAGCGTCATAATCCTTGCCAATAGCCTGCGGTGCACGCACACCAGAAGTCTTGTTCGTATGTGCGTAGAACAAAGTGCGAGAACCTTTAGCCATAGTTCCATAACTATTATTCGTAATGAAGTTAACCTTCTTATACTCACTAGCTATTTTGTCATGCTCATTTTTATCATCTTCAGTTGGACTAGTGCCAAGATCATTTACATTTTCACCGTAAATCAAGTCGTGCATTACTTTAAGCTTGCCAACAGTCTTATAGTCAACGGTGTCCGCGTCACTATAAGTCACACTAACTATTAACGGAACAGTGTAAACGCCAGCTTTATCAATAGTTGGAGCAGTAGATGCATACTTTACATCAATTTTCTTAACATTTGGATTCTTATTATCGCCGTCAAAAACAGCATAATTAGCAATGTAATCTTTTGGCTCTGGAAGAGTACTTTTATCTCCACGAATTGCAAGCAAAGTATCATTTCTAGCATCTGGAGTAGCTAAAGGCTCCTGATCTGCCACGAACTCTTGGAATGATTCATTGACAATCCACTTGCCTTCAGACTCAGCAACATTTGGAATGGTGTCAACCTTAATACCATCGTTACGCATACTGCTTCTAGACCACTTACCAGTAGCACCAGTTAGCTGACTATTAAGCCAGTCTAATGCTTTACTTCCGTTTTTTGTAATCTTTTCAAGATCAGTACCCTTCTTTACGTAGAACACTTTAGGACCACTTGTGTCATCATTCCACTTTCGTCCTGGCGCAGGCTTGAAGATTGCAACTACAGCATCCTTAGGAACTTCACCGCCGTCGGACGAACTCGAGAAGTATTCAATCTTCTTGTAAACAGCGTGGTAAGTTTTGCCGGAATTATCGTCAACCTTAACATTAACATCTTTATAACGACCTTCAGAATCGATATCGTACTTCTGTTTTGGCTTCGGATTCTCAGTAGTCGGTTCTACAACCTTAGTTGCCCAACCCTTAAACACATAGTGGTAATTATCTCTGCTGTGATCCTTACCGAAAGCTTGCGGCACGCGGATTCTAACATCCTTACCTTTATAAACGTAAGCAGTAAGCGTAGTTGTTCCGACAGTAGAAGGAGTAGTTCCAGTCGTATCGTGACCAATAATAGTGCCTTCATCGTTCTTGCCAGTAAAGGTGATAGGCGCATACTCGCTAATATGATCCTTGCCGTAATCGCTTTTGCTGAACTTATCCCAATCGCTTGCATACACCAAATCTGGCAGAACGCGGTACAGCACTTCAGCTTCAGCTGGCTTTTCGCCGCCAAGCTTCACTTGCACTTTAATCTTGTGCAAGCCCGGAGTACTGTCAAACTTTTCGCCAGGCGCAAAGCTGAACGTAGCACCAGCTGGATAATCACCAGCATTGGTTATGAGCTTCTTAGCAGACTCGCCACTTGTAGTACTAATCTGTTCAGTTGGCGTAAGCACTTGCGGAGCTGCGGCAACAGGAGCTTTTAGCTTGAAGTTAGCAGTGTAAATTACTTCAGGGCTGTTCTGCTCTTCGGAGCGAATCGGCAAACGCGTTAAGCCGGAAGCATACTCAAGCTTCGTAGGGTCAGCACCATACGAACCGATTTGCGAAGTCCATCCAGCAAACTCAAATCCAGGCTTTGCTTTAAATGTTGGAAGCGGCATCTGGTATGCCTTCGTGCCCTTAATTGCGTCGTACACAAGAGCAGAGCCGTCAGCTACATTGTTTCCTTGCCAGTCAACAACGCTACCCATAGAGCCTTGGCCATCAGCCACTTTGAACACGTAGCGCGTGTAGTGATCCGGGCGATACGGAGGCTTCTCAGCATTAGGATTCTCAGCATTAGGATTCTCAGCAATATACTTGCGCTTAAGCACGCGAACGTCTTTATATTTGAAGGTGATTGTTTTTTCGCCAATCTGCTTGCCATCTTCGTCAGTAGCGTATTCAATATTCTGCTGCGTAGTTTCCGGCATAAAGCCTTCAATCGGCTTGTAGAACGCTACGTCGTACTTTCGATTTACAGAGCTAACTTCGCTTTCTGGAAGAAGATCCTTTTCTTTTCCGTCCTTACCAATAGTTACGTAACGAACCTTATACTTGCGCGTATTGTACGTTTGGTAAATAAACTCGCCAGTATTCTGGTTCTCAATGCTCGAGGCTTCAAAGCTTGTGAAATGCTTATCTGGGAAGTGCGTTTCGTCACTGTAGACTGCTTCCGCATTGTAGCGCAAATGCTCGCGCAAGCCGGAAACTGTTTGCTCGGAAACATGATCTACAAGATCAGCTTCTGTATGATTATTTTTAGCATTATTATACTGCTTAAACGTTACGCCTGGCTTTAAGAATATGTGCTTAAAAGTACCGTTGTAGCGAGTATCCTCAACCCACACTGCTTTAAGCGTTATATCTTCTACTATCTTGTTGCCAAAAGCGTACGGAGTATTAGCAGCTACTACCTGATCGCCCTTTTTAGCAAGCTCCCAGCCATAGAAGTCGTAGCCCTTGCGCGTTGGAATACTAATTTTCTTTTCGTCGAGCGAATCATAACGATTAACTGTCCTCGTTTCCTTTACGTCAGTATTAGGCTTCTCTTTACCGTCATTGCCGATTTGATTCATATTGTAATCAAGCGTTACAGTGTGCTGAATATTAGTTGGAAGACCCCACGCAGCGTAAAGCTTAATGCCATTGACTGGCATTGTAATATCTTTGTTTTCGCCATTTATAAACTGAGTGCCAGCCTGATCAAGAGCCCAGCCTTTAAACACGTAGTCTTTTGGCAAATTACTAGGGCGAACAATGGAGTACTTAGTACCATTAAGCGTGAAAGTATACTTGCCGTCGAACTGAGTTGCGGTGTTATTACCACCGTCCTTAGTTACAGAAGCATCGTAAGACTTAACGCTGCCTCCGTCGTAGTATAGCTTTTCGTCGTCGCCCGTCAATTTAGCGTTGCCGCGCTTAGTCAAGCTATACTCGAACGGCAGTTCTTCTGTAGCAGCGACATTATCTTTTGTTATAGCATTGCCGTCCGCATTATAAAACTGCACAGCGTACGACTGGCGCTTGTACTCGAGAGTTGCTATTTTATCAGAATCAAATTCTCTACAACCACTCTTATCACCAAAATTAAGCTTTTTTTCAAAACCAGCAACGTATTTACGGAACTCAAGATGATACTTCTTTTTAAACTCGTAATATTTCTTATATGCTGGATCAGTTTTAAGTCTTCTAGCAATCTCATCATTTAACTTTTTAAGAGCAAGTCCTCCATATTCATCGTTTTCGTCATAAGAATAATCAGGGACATGAAAATCTTCATCACCTCCTTCTTCTGGAACATCGTCTGGAGCGTCTTCACCTGTTACTTCTTCATAAAGCTCATGTACTTTGCCATAGAAGTCATCAAAATCGAGATCTTCATCAGCCTTAACACCATCTTTACGACTAATGTTTTTACTTGTAATATCAGTTATTTTTGACTCAAATCCTGCAATAGAAGGCGGAGTAAAGGTATAATCACTACTAAGCGTGTCATCCTTACTATAGGAGTCAGTAGAAAGCTCATACTTAATATTTTCGCCAGTATCTTTATTTTTTGCAGATGCAATACTCTGTTTTTTGACGATTACCTGTACAACACCAACATCACCTTTATCATAGGAATCAAGAATAAGTAGGCGCTGATTATCTTTTACAGTATACTTTTGCGCACTAGCATCTGAAGGTTTGTCACTAATCTGCGGAGCCTTGCCATCTTTATACATCCAATGGAATTTTGGATCAACAAATTCTTCTTTCGTTAAACGAAATGGAGGAGTATCACGATATGTACCATAAGTATCTCCATTAACATTTCCACCAATCAAAAAACCTAATGAAGAAATGTTACCATTATCCATAAAGTCTACTTCATCTGAATTAGGCCAAACATCAGTAAGACTCTGCCCGTAACGAACCTTTACACGGTAACCATCATGATCAACTTTGCTAGTTACTTTATTAAAACTATTACCATACGTGTAAGTAGATTCGTTGTCTAACTTGCTCGAACAATCACCGCCGCCAGCGTAGCAGTAGCTAATCGTCTCACCTTTGCTGTTCTTTTTATGTATAACAGCATTCTTACCGCCCATACCATTATTACTGTTCTTAGGAGCAGCAAAAATAAGCTCGTACTCTTTGCGATCGTAAACTAAGTTAAGAGTGTTGTTTAAGTCGTCCGCGCAAAGCTGCGATTTACTACGTTTGCCTAAATCTGGGCGACCCGGCACAAAATCATGTTGCTCACTGTTAAGTTCTTTAGTAAGCTCCTTATTCACATGGAAGTAGCGCGTGAATTTATCTTTATAAACTCTTTCGCCCTTAGCATTTACAGTATAATTGTTCGGATCGTCAGGATCGTCAGTATTGTACCCGTCTAAGTTTGTTACATGCGTATCGTTCATCCAGTTGAACTTTGAAATTAAGCCGTCTTTGTATTTATTCGCTTTTGTACCCTGCAGCTCTTCTCTAGTTAAGCCAAGCTCCGGGTTCTTTACATAATCAGTTTCGCTTGCGCCATTAAGCTTACTAGCATCATCAACAACGCCAGCGTCATTCATCTTATCAAGCGCAACGTCGCTATCAGTCTTCACATTCTTGCGCTCAACAAGACCAACAAAGTCGTAATTTGCAAGCGAATTCGGATGCTCTTTATCAACCAAATCCGCCTTTTGCACCCACACGTTCACACGGTAGCTAGTGGCAGCGTTAGCTGACCAAGCTGCGCGGAATTGCACATTGTGATCCGGCATCTTGTAGTTAGTACTAGTTCCTTTAATTAGTGGACCACTAGAACTACTATCTCCAGGTTTTACTACCTGCCATCCAAGGAACGTATGACCACGATACGTAGGTTCTGGAACTGGAGGCACTTTCTGGTCATAATACACTTTTTGAGCAGTAACATCCGTGCCGCCAGCAGAATCGTAAGTAACTTCATAGGCCTTACGGTAGTAGCGAAGGTTCAAAACAAGCTTGTCTTTTTCATCTTCAGAATCCGAAAGCGGCGAACTAATAAGATTATGTTCCGGTTCGTAGCCTGGAATATACGTTGAAACAGCTGTTACATCCGAGCCAACTGTGCCCGTAATCTCCGTAACGTGTATAACTTCTTTAGTTGTTGTAACTTTGCCATTCTTTTCTTTAATTTTATGTTCTACAACAATAGGCTTGCCAATATTAGGCGCTTCTTTAAACTCGTTCTTATTGTCAATTTGCTGCACCAAGTGACGCACATAGTACTTAGCTGTTTTAGGAGCGTAGTTTATGTTCAGCTCGCCGTAGTACTGAATGCCATCGTCCGAACCTGACTGCGTAGACGATGGATTCTGCGAAGATTGAGCACTGTTGTTGCCACCAACAGCCGGCCTTTTCTTCACAGCGTAATCAGTAATCAGCTTCTTGCTTAAACGCAAGTAGCGAACAGCATCAGCATCTGTACCGTCGTCAATAACAAACTTGCTTTTATCTCCCTCACCTTTTTTAACGTAGTACTGGTAATCACCAGAATGATATACGGACGGGCGGTATCCAGCAGACTTTGGAAGCTCAATGTATTCGTAACTATTAACATCGTCAAGCTTATTCAACTTTTCAACGTCAATCGTAAGCTCGTACGGCTGCACAAGCTGCTTATTCGCAGCGCCGCCAATCGTGTAGCGAATTTGCAAATTGTACGTGACTTCCGGCTTTTTGTCGGTTTGTACCTGTGTGTTGGCTTGCTCTTGGGTTTTCGCCTCTGGATTATCTGTATTCGGCTTAATTACCTGGCTATTTGGATCAGTTGCTGTATTAGTTGTGCCAGCGTTTGGAGTGCCAGTGGTCGGTGTGCCAGCGGCAGGTGTAGACGTTGAAGCAGGTGAAGACGTTGGATTATTGCTCGGCGTAGAAGCAGACCGAGGCTCTGAAGGTGTTGAGCCAGGAGCTGAAGGCGTAGCGCTTTTATCTTCGCCTGTGGCGTCTGTAGTTGCACCTTCTGCACTGCTTTGCGAACCTTGTGCATTGGTTTGCGAACCTTGAGCAGAGCCTTGCACAGAGCCTTGCGAACCTTGCCCTTGTGTATTGCCTTGTGCAGTTGTATCTACACTTGAGCTCGCTGCAGTTCCAGCACCAGCGTTAGATGCTGTACTTGTTGAAGTTACAGGAGTAGACGGTGTAACTGTATTAGCTGCAGGGGTACCAGACGGTGCAGGTGCATTATTTGCAGGAGCCGCAGTCGTAAATGCAGGCGCATTATTTGCAGAAGATGCAGCAGGAGATGCAGGCGCGCTTGTTGTTGTAGTAGGTACACTACTCCCGCTATTATCACCACCGTTATTCTCAGCAGACCTAGGCTTACGCACTTTTGGTGTATTTACATTACTTACTGTATGCGCATTTTCTGGCTGCTCAGATGCAGTCTGCGCATTTTCAGCTGAATTAACCTCTGCAGGCTTAACGCCACCAGCATTTGTTTCCGGCTTATTTGCTTCTGCCGGCTTCGTTGTAACTTGTTTCGCAGTAGGAGTAGATTCTGGCTTTACTTCTGCCGTATTCTTTTCATCTTGTTTTGCAGTTGGCGCTGATTCTGGCTTTGTAGTCGGCTGCACAGGTTGATTCACTGCAGGAGTATCAACTGGCTTTACTTCTGACTGCTTAACTTTCGCAGTCTCAGAGGACTGAGCACCAGCTGGCGGATTAGCCGATTCAGTAGCACTTGCTGTATTTTCTGAAGAATTAACATTTGCCTTTGAGTCGGAAGTTGTATTTTTAATTTCAGACGTCTTTGTAGGCGTAGCAGACTTATCGCCATTAAAATCCTCAGAAGAAATTGCAGGCTGCGTATTCTGAACGTTCTCAACATTTTCACGCTGCTTTTGCGCTTCAATCGCACGCCGCGCAATTTCCACAAAAGCCTTAGTCTGCCTGCTTTCTCTTCTAGCTCCCACACCCCAACGAAGCATGTTAAGCTCTTGCGATCGCAAATTACCCTTGCCGGCTTTACTAACAACATTTGCACTATCAACAATATTTTGCTGGTTGATTTGCAATGCAGAAGCGGCAGCGGACGGAAGCATCATGGCTAAAGTCGAAGCAACAGCAACGCCAGCAACACCGCGATTGAAACGAGCAGGCTTTACTGCCGTAGCCTTTAGCGACGTAGTCTTTTTGGCGTTCACAGCTTTTTTAGCATTAGGATTTTTATTAGCTTTCTCAGCCTTATGAAGCGCTTTTTTAACTGATACACCACGCAAATCCTTGCTAGCAGCCATTACTTCTCCTTAATCCAACCAATACAAATTTGTAAAATATTACGCACAAATCTCATATAAATTATAACTTATATACAATACACCTGTAGAGTATGCATTCACGAAATAAACAATTGCTTAATATGCTTAAAAGTAATAAATAAGCAAATCCACACAATTCATTAAATCTTCAAAATGTCATATCATATCTACATGCCATAGCATTATACCCCCCCCCATCAAACTTTTATAATTATCCTTTTATGCAATCCGTATCATATATATATATATAGAAACTCACTCATAGTAACTTACACATAGCAGCCGCACAGAATATGTTGTACTATAGTAAAGTCTGCTTTAACGCAGCGAATATTTGAAAATTCAAAAGGGGTCGATCGGTTTCGACGGCGATCTGTTCGCCGCGGGGAAGCGTGCCGAGAATGCGAAAGTCCACTCGTAAACGTCCTTTCGCAAAAGAATAAGTGCTAAATCTAATCGCACTGAGTTCGCTCTCGCTGCCTGAGCTTCGCGCCAGGATTAACCAGTGAGCAGCTGCTCCGTTCACCCACTCACGTCTTCGGGGTGGTGCTGAACGTCATTAGAAGACTTGCTTGAATTGCCGGGCTGCAGGGCAATTCAGGGACTTTTACTGTAGATATGCTCGCCATGAATTGTCTGCGATAACATGGGGGCAGAAAAACTGCCGCACGGCCAGCAGACTACGCACGTAGAAGACCGAGGGTACGATCACCGGACCGGGGTTCAATTCCCCGCGACTCCACAAACGCAAAAACGCCACTGCTCTACCATCGCTAACGCAACAGGTAAACAGTGGCGTTTTGTATTCGCGAGCGCTAAGGCGACATAAACTACTCACCACTGCGCTGTTTATGCCGCATTCACATTGGTAGCCCTTGCGCCCCGCAATTGTGCAATACAGCCAGCATGTTCTGCTTCTCGTCACGCGTTACAGTAAGCCCATACTTATATTTGACAGCAATTTGACGAGCCACATATTCGCATCTAAATGATTTGTTAGAAGGAAGCCAGTACGCTGCAGAAGCAGATCCTTTTTCTTGATTTGCCGCGCCTTGCACAGCAAGTAAATTAAGCATATCGTTGCCAAATTTTAACCTTTTTGAAGCATTCCAATTCCAAGCCCCAGATTCCCAAGCGTTTTGCAAAGCAACAACGTGATCTATTTGCACCAAAGCGCTGGTTTTACGGCCACGTACGAAATTAATATCCAATCCAGTGTACGGATCATGAAGAAGCCCTGAGCGCACTTTGCACGAGCCAGCGTACTTGTATTTCACGTTTCGCAAATCGCGAGCTAAAACATCTTCTCTAACATCGCAACCGTTGCCATCTTCATCCGTAGTGCGATACCCAAATACTTGACGCTCGTAGCCTTTGTGATACGGTTTCGCTACACGAAGCTTTTTAAGCGCTTTAGCTGCATCTCCACTCGCCTCATACTCACCAGTAATCTTGCCTACATTGTTACTAATCTTTGGCAAGAGCAAGCCAACAGCAACGCCAATTAGTACAGCAAGTATAATCATCCAAAAAATTGCAGCTAACTGTCTTTTTGAAAATTTACGCTGCTTGTGCCTATACATACTATTTACCAGATGCTCCAGCTGCTGCAGCTGCCCCACCAGCCGCTTTACCAGCTTTACCAGCTTTACCACTCGTTCTTACCATCGAAGGTATACGCTGCAAAACAACGTCAATAACTTGCTGAATCATAATCACAAGCAACACCATTGCCATAACAGCATATACTGTGCTCCATGCTGGAAGATTCGTTGGAACAGGATGAATAGTATTTGCCACAACCAGCGCCGCAGCAGCAATACTTGCCAACGCCAAAGCTAGTATAAACGACGAGATGCCGGCTATTTTACGTGCTAAACGCATGTCTTGTTGCGAAACTTTTTTCATTGAAGCAATCATTCTATTTACACAATGCTCACCTTGACGGAAAGCAAGAATCTCATCAATACCAAGCTCAATATCGTTCACTTCGCACTCAACATCATTCTTTTCATAACGAAGCTTATTTACAACATGTTTTGAACGAATAAGCAAGTATCTAGGCAGCACAAACACAATAATCAAGCATGCTGCAATCGCAATATAAGATAAGTTTTTGTTGAAATAGTAAAGCACAACAATTAGCGGAATAACAGCGCAAACCATTCCAACATTCATACTTATATGAGCCTTATGCCAACGCTCGTTATGAATGTCTAAACCTGCAAAAGAAATCACAAGAGTAAAAGCTCTAATAGCCATGCATAAAACAGCAACCATAACGCATTGTTGCATTACAAAACCAAAGATTGGTCTGCCAGCAACAGCAAACATTGCAGAAACAATAGTTACAGGAATACACACTGTTGCCGCAAAATTAAGTGCTGTAATAAACGTAGAAAGAATAGCAAAAATAGCGCGCTTAAACTTGGAAATGTTACGCTTGCTAGATTCGGAAATAATAGCAGAAATAGGTGCGATATTTTTTATTTGCACACTTGCTTGCGATTTTTGAATTTCGCCCGACTTATTATCCAAAATATGCCTATAAGATTCCACAGTAACTTTAGCATCCGCAGAAGTGCAACCCGCATCGTTAGGCATTAAAACTATTACAGTTGCAGAGCGCGCAACTCTACGCAAAATCTTAATAATTTTTTCGGCTTCTGATTCACTAATATCTTGCGCACAATAGTCGAAAATGTAAACAGGAGTGTGACGAAGTAAAGCGCGCGCAAGAATAATTCGACGAATAATATCTTCCGGATTGTATGCTGAATCAGGATTATTTAGCAAACGATCAATAGGAATATCTAATCCGTCATAATCTGCATAAACAACGCCATCTACTCTAGCAGCTCGCAAAGCATCCCACATAGCAGTAGTTGTTGCATTTGGAGCAGCAAGAAGTAAGTTTTCGCGCAAAGTCATGGAAAACAGGTGACTTTTTTCGCTAACAACAGTAACAATATCTGCAAGAGCACCATAAGTAGCATCATTTAGAGAAAGATACGAAGAATTGCCACCTTCCCCAAAAGTATCAAGCGAAACAAATGGAGAATCATCATCTTCCTGAACTTCGTAACGATCGCTATAAGACAGCAATACGTCGGCGTTTTTGTTAAACCCAGTTCCAGAAAGTATGTACGAGTGCATATCAGACTGATATTTGCTTGGAACTACTTGAAGCTCACCAGAGCGCGCAACTATAGATAGACGCTCAAATTCGTTATTATTACTACCATTGCGTTTAATATCGCAGCGCATGCGCAAAGCAATATTCGTAGAACCATCTGGCAAAGATAATGTTGAACCGTCATCACTAAAAGCTATTGGAGCGTTAGAATCTGTTACAGTACGCAATAAAGACTCAACGTGCTCCATTCCAAGCACAGCATCACGAATAACATGCATATACTTGCTAACAGCTCTAAACGGCTGGACACTAAGCATTAGCAAAGGCATTGTTAGCAACGCTGCAGCAAGACCAACGCCTTTTACACTAGATAACCAAACCGTAGCAACAATCGCTATTGCAGCAATAACATAAGAGCACAACGCACTAACGCAACGCCAAAATGCATAACGCATAAGCAAAACTAGCACAAGAGACGCAATATTAAACATTGCAGATATAGCGCAAATGCCAGCAATAGCAGGATTTACCGTGCATAGCACAGCAGAAATAACTACTGGAATAGGAATAGCCGCAACGATTTGAGGCACAAGAACGGCAATAAAACGCTGAATTGCAGAAATATCGTCATTTACTGAAAAATTTACAAAATCTCCAGTTTCTTCAATATTTGCAGATCTTAAAGATAGCATTGCATGAAGCATTTTTGGACGCAAACGCATTGCAACACGCGACTCAATATCTGTTTGCATAGTCAAAGACCAGTGAAAAGCCACGTATTTTATAAGAATAATAGCAACTAAAGCAATAATATACGAAGTAAATTCAACAGAACTCATTAAAGAAGTTCCAACTGAACGGACCGGGCGAAGAACTGGAGAGAGCATTCCAACACAAACGTAAGCAAATGCAATATTCATAAGATAAGAAATCGCTAGGCACGCCGACCTTAAAGCAACTAAATGCTTAATTCCTGGAACGAACGCAAAACAGCGATTTATCATCTCCTGATCCTTTTCTTCATTACGAATACTCATTGCAAATTTTTCCAAAAATAAGTTCCCCCACCGCTTTTAAGATTACGCTTCACACACACCATCAACACGCCGACTACCGCTAAATTATGCTGATTTTAAGCCGTTCTTGAGCTTTGAAACATTCGCCAAAAAGGCAATTTAACATTTGCGTAGATTTAGCAAGAACAATCTACACTTATTAAAACTTGTTTATAAATTCACTTGTTTATAAATTCACTTGTTTATAAATTCACTTGTTTATAAATTCACTTGTTTATAAATTCACTTGTTTATAAATTCCAAGACAGTCTGTGCAAATCGCTAGGCCCTACTTCTTTAATTGCGTTTCGATGAGATAACGAACCGTAGCCTTTATTATGCGCCCAATCGTAGGCTTCATATTGCGGTTTTTTAGATAACATCACCATAAGATTATCTCTTGTAACTTTTGCCAAAACTGCAGCAGCCGCAACACTTGCACATTGACGATCTGCCTTCACAAGAGTATGCACTTTTACAGGAATCGGCACAAATGGTGCGTCAAAAGTGTTGGCAACTTTATCAATGTAGTCGCATGGACCATCCAATATTGCTGCAATACGAGGGTTTTCTTTTTTACTTATTTGAATATCTTCCTCGACTTTTGCAATTGCTTTCAAAGCAGCAACTCCAAGCGCGTAACTAATACCCCACTCATCTATTTCTTTATTAGTACAAGATCCAACAGCCCAAGAAGTACACCATTTTTGAAGAGGATTAAATAAGTCTTCTCGACGACGCTCAGTAAGTAGTTTAGAATCAGCTAAACCTTCAGGAATTGTTTGCGCTTCGATTTGATTTTTACAAATAGCGGCAGCTCCAACCATTACCGGACCTGCAAGAGATCCGCGGCCAACTTCATCTAGGCCAATAATCCAATCATAACCTTCGCAAAGCAAGCTTTTTTCATTATCGAGAGATGGCGTAAGAGGTATTTTAGAAGATTCTTTCGGCATAATTAAGACTTTACTTGCATAAGTTTAATTTACAAGTTTAATTCGCGGTTTAATTTCGGATTAGTTGTTGTTTAATTTCGGTTTAATTCGCAGATTTGCTTGGAACATCGTCAAAAGCATCATGATGCTCGTCCAAAAAACCAATTCGATCTAAAGGCCACGTACGGAACACTGCAACGCCCTCGATTTTAGAAATCGGCACCAAACCATCGTCCCCATCGTTACGATGGTAGCGAGAATCTGCAGAATTAGCGCGATTATCTCCAAGAACAAAAACATGCCCAGCTTTAACCTTTACCTTAAAAGGAAAAGCACTTGGGTCAACACCAGGACGAATGTAAGCAGATTCGCGAACCGGAACACCGTTAACAGTAACAGGCTCCCCTGCTCCCTTACATTCCACAGTATCTCCAGGCAAACCAATAAGACGCTTAATCAAATCCTTGCCAACTAAACCATTAGAAGATTCTCCACTTAGCCAATGAGCAGGATCTTCAAAAACTACAATATCTCCTCGATGCAAAGGAAATACTCTAGGAGTTAGCTTTGATGTAACAACGTAATCACCAATGTGAATAGTGTCAAGCATAGAACCGGAAGGAATAGTGTACGCGCCGAGCAAAAACAGGCGAATAATTAACACTACAAAAACTGGAATACCAAACCAAACTAAAGCGTCTTTAAGAGAAAAATGATCTCCGCTTTTTTGATTACGAGCATGAGCAAAACGTTTGATATTTCGGCTCTCTTTACTATTTTTTTTGTTTTTTCTATTTTTCCTAAAACCACCAAAACCGGAAGGCTCATAACCTTCCGGTTCAGGTGGAACCGGTGAAGGATCTACGCCATGACCCGCTACAGCAACGATGTGAGTATCGCTAATTTGCGTGCCATCAGACATAATTTAATCCTTCACTTTAAGGTTGATTTACTTAGCAGCGCTGTTATCACGACGCTCGGCAATACGAGCAGCCTTACCACGCAAAGCGCGCAAGTAGTAAAGCTTAGCGCGACGAACGCGACCGCTACGAACCAGCTTAATCGAATCGATAGCTGGGGAATGAAGTGGGAAACGACGCTCAACACCAGTACCGAAGCTCACCTTACGCACAACGAAAGTTTCACGCACGCCAGCACCCTTACGAGCAATCACCACACCGGTGAAGGTCTGAATACGAGTGTTGTTACCTTCCTGAATCTTAACGTTAACGTCAACAGTGTCGCCAGGACGGAAAGCTGGGATTTCCTCAGCTGCCTTAAGATGCTTAGCATCAAATGCTTCTACAGCATTTACCATAATATTCCTCCATCGCCGCCGCATACCGACGCATAGTAAGCGTTAGCAGCAAATGCGCTACGCAATTTTCCCCAAAAAGTTCGCTTTTTAGGGGGCTTTCGATCCGCGCAATCTTAAATAAGAAGCGACTAGACCTAAAGATAAAAGAACTATGCGGCATCCTTTTATCGAAAGCATACAAGTATCAAATTTATGCACAATAATGGACATTATTAATGAGCAGTATTGCACACTATTTCAAGCTATTTCAAGCTATTTTAGCGTGCAACACCGTCCAAAGGAGCAGTTTCAACAGTACGAGTCAACTCGTCATCGTCGGCATCGTAATCAAACAACTCACCATAACGACCCCAGCTAATCGCAATATCAAACTGCTGACGAGCAAGCGCATCCGTATGCTTACTGCGCAACAAATCCAAAATCAACTCGCCACGAAGCTTACCGTTGCGGTTACGACTCAAAGCCTGATCAATTGCGTGAACAAGAGGCGCATGCTCAATAGCTAGTCGCGCAAAAACTTGCTTACTGTGCAAAATGTCGGCGTTATGCCATTCTTCACCAGCAGAAGTAATAGTAATATGGCCGTTTTCTGCGGTAAGAAGATTAAGCATTGTTCCAGCATCAACAAGCGGGAACAAATCGTCGATTTCAAACGACAAGTCTGCTGCCAAATCAGCCAAATCAATTCCGTCTGGATTTTCTGAAATAACGTCAAGCAAACCTGCCATACCGCCTGGGGTTGCGTTTGGAAGCAAACGAACCGACACAGGCTCTGTCTTCGCCTCTCCAGATTCGGCTTCATCTTCGCCTTGCTTGTCTTCATCCTCATCGTCATGATGACGCTGAATAAGCATATCTGCAATTGCTGCAGCTTCGTTATCTTCAGCATCCTCAGTATCTGCAGCTTGAGTTTGGTTCTGCAAATCATTAGACTGTGAACTCTCCTGCTCAGAAGCACTTTCCGGAGCAGAACCGGTCAAAATAGCGTACAGATTATCAACCATCGCCTCAAATTCAGCACTGTGCTTATCTCGAGGGCGAGGCAAATCAACCTGAACGTCTGCAATTAAATGACCTGGATGTGAACCTAAAACAACCACACGGTCAGCCATTTGCACAGCTTCTTCAATATTGTGCGTAACAATAAGCACAGACTTAATATCGCGCTCCTCGCTAGACCAAAGCTTAAGCACTTCCTGACGCAAGTTTTCTGCAGTAAGAACATCGAGTGCGGAGAACGGCTCATCCATAAAAAGCGCATCCGGTCGCAAAACCAACGCACGCGCAATACCTACGCGCTGACGCATACCGCCGGAAAGCTCCTTTGGGTAAGCTGTTTCAAAGCCGTCCAAACCGATTGCGTCAATTGCAGCGAGCGCAAGTTCAGTGCGCTTTTCTTTGCTAACACCTCTAGCTCGCAAACCAAGCTCCACATTGTCTTGCACGGTAAGCCACGGCATAAGAGCAAAGGTTTGAAATACGATTGCAACCCCCGGGTTTGGGCCTGTAAGCTCACGACCACGATACGTTACTGTGCCTTCTGTTGGCTGCACAAGACCAGCCATTGTGCGAAGGAAGGTTGATTTTCCAGCACCAGAACGTCCCAAAATTGCTACGATTTCGCCTTCTCGAAGAGTGAAAGAAATATCGTGCAAAACATGCTGAGTTGTACCGCTGTCGGAAGTGAAGCTTTGACTGATGTGCTTTGCGTCGATAATATCGCTTGTAATTGAGGATTGCACTGTTTTTGCATTGCTTTTCAAAGTATTCATAATTTTGCCAATCTGTTTTATAAAATTTGTTATTTTAGCTGATTCAGTTAGATGATTTAATTAGTTGATTTAATTCAGCTAATTCAATACGTAGCGTTTTTCGGAAATACGTTGTAGAGGCGACCAGAATAGTCGATTACTTAAAACAACAATTAAGCTCATAACAGTTACACCAACCAGAGTGCGAGCAGTATCTCCCATAGTAGTTGCGTTGGTAATATAAGCACCCAAACCTGCAGTAGACATATGATGCTTACCGTATTCAACGATTTCCGACACAATCGAAGCGTTCCAAGCGCCGCCTGCAGCTGTAATACCGCCAGTGCACCAAGAACCGAAAATAGAAGGCAAAATAAGCGTCTTCCAACGTAAAACTCGAGCCAGCCTAAAGCTGCGTGTCATTTCACGCAAATCATCTGGAATAGCGCTAGCGCCAGCAATAACATTGAAAAGAATGTACCATTGCGTGCCAAGAGCCATCAAAATAATACTTCCCCAACCCAAGTCAATGTGCCAAGCCATAAACAAAGCCATTGCAAATGGGAATATAAAGTTTGCTGGGAAGCTGGCAAGAATCTGCACAATAGGCTGCATAATTCTAGAAATCTTTGGATTCATGCCAATTAAAACACCAACTGGAACCCAAATAAGCGAGCTAATAAGAATCAAAACAGCAACTCGCACAAAAGTAATTCCGCCAAGCATGCCTGCTGTAATAAACTCTTGCAATCCTGCAGTTGTATGCACAAAGTAAAGCATATGCACTACACCTGCTGCAACAATAAGGAACATTAAAACGTTAAACGCCCAGTCGCCAAACTTGCGCTGCGAAGCTTTATGAGGCCACTTAGCTCCTGTGCAGCCAAGCGGACGAGTAATCTTTTCTAGCCACTCTCTAATTGGCAAGAAAAGCTTGCTAATAACCTCATCCGCGTGAGAATGACGAATAAGCGTCAAAATAGCGCTGTGACGCTCATCGTCCGAAGCGCTCTGCGTAATGCGGAAACGCTCAGCCCATGCAGTAAGTGGCTTCCACAAGAAGAAGTCAAGCGCCAAAACAACCACAACCATAGAAGCAATTGCCCACCAAATATTCCCGAGCTTATTATCTGCAGCAGATTGTGCAACAAAGCTACCGATGCCAGGAAGAGCATAAGTGTGATTATTAACGGAAATCATTTCCGAAGCGGTAAGGAAGAACCATCCGCCACCAACAGACATCATGCAGTTCCAAAGCAGCGGAATCATTGCGTTTGGCATATCTAACACCCAGAAGCGCTGCCAATGCGTAAGTTGCAGGCTACGAACCGCCTCGTCCAACTCCTTCGGCTCGCTGAGCAACGAACGGTGGAAGGAAAAAGTCATATTCCATGCTTGGCTTGTAAAAATAGCGAAAATCGAAGCCGCTTCAACGCCGAGCATCGATCCAGGGAAAATCACCAACCAAATGGTAACAGTCGCCGAAAGGAAGCCCAGAATTGGCACAGACTGCAAAATATCCAAAAGCGGAATAAGCACCTTGCCAAGTCTTCGACTTCGAGCTGCAAGAGAGCCATAAACAATAGTAAAAATAAGAGATGCCACTAGCGCAAGAAGCATACGAAATACTGAGCGCAAAGTGTAGTAAGGAAGATTAATTAAGTCGGTAGACACTTTAGAAGGAATACCGCTTGGGCCAATCGGCTGATTTATGCGCTGAATAAGGAAAGCAGTTACGCCAAAAACAGCAATAATGCCTACGCACACAATAATATCGGACCAGAAGCGAGTGTTCTCGTCAACCTGTGCGCCTGCGCCTTCCTTGCGCGAAGTTGTGAATACGGTCATAATAAAGTCCTCTGATAGGAGCTAAAGGTTTATTGCCTTTACTTATATTTTCTTAAATCTTTTTCAGATTTAGTTGCAGATCTATTCTTAGATCTATTTTCAGATTGATTTATGTAGCCGTATCACCATTGATTGCTTTTTAGGCTCAAAAAATTGCAACTTACTTTTTATTTTTGCAAGTTTCCAAGTAAGTTTTGCAGATTTCGTAAGTTTTATTTTTGCAATCTTTGCAACCTAAATGCGGTGATTGCCGGCTTCATATATTCAGGAGGAACGTCCGAACTACTACTGCCAATAGTGTCAGAACCTTCACTCGTAGTGCGAGTACTAGAATTATGACTGTTACTGTCATGTTTCACGGCAAATCACCTCCTTAACGCCGTGCTAATTATAAATAACGATTAAACCTGTGTCAAGGCACACTACGCGCAGAGGAATCTTAAACAAAGCTATTTATTCTGTAATAAACAAAGCTTGTAATTCAGGCAACAAAGCTCGCAAAGCGTGACCGCGGTGAGAAATACTATTCTTCTCTTCCTGAGTAAGCTCAGCGCTAGTTAAACCTTCCATTTGAACGCCGTTACGAATAGGCTGCTCGTCTGGAACAAAAATAGGATCGTAACCAAAACCGTTAGTTCCGCGCTCTTCGCGAAGAAGATGACCAATCATCTCCCCCATTCTAACCGTTTCAAAACCGTGAGTGTGCAGCATAACACTGCCTTCAGGAACTTCGCTACAAGCATCTGGAATAGCAAGAGCAGCAGCACAACGAAAACGCGCTGTTAAGAATCGATCCGGAATATCCGAAAGCTGCTTAAGAAGAAGAGCATTATTAGCTTTATCGTCACCATGAACTCCGCTCCAACGAGCAGACAAAATTCCAGGAGCGCCGCCCAAAATATCAACAATAATACCGGAATCATCCGCAATAGCAGGCAAGCCAGTTCTTGAAGCAACATCTCTAGCTTTAAGCAACGCATTCTGCTCAAAAGTAACTCCGGTTTCCACAGGATCGGGCAAACCAAGAGAACCAGCAGTAATCAGTTCAAACCTATCTGCTAGTTGAGCTAACTGTTCAGCTAAAATACGCTTAATTTCAACGAGTTTTCCCTCATTATGTGTTGCCACAACAAGTTTCACGCCCGCTCTCCTTCAATCTGTTTATTATTTGGCTAAAGCAGCTTTTTGCGCTTTCTGCAGCTCACGATTACCTTTTGTTGCTAAATCAAGCAAAGTATTTAATTCGTCGCGATTAAACGGACGATGCTCAGCAGTTCCCTGAATTTCAATAAACGTGCCAGAACCAGTCATAGCAACGTTCATATCTGTCATAGCCTGACTGTCTTCAACATAAGGCAAATCAAGCATAGGCGTGCCATTAATAACACCAACCGAAACTGCCGAAACAGCATCTTTAAGAACGCTTGCAGCGGAACGAATATGACCATTCTTTTCCGCCCAATTAAGCGCATCTACCAATGCTACGTAAGCTCCAGTTACGGAAGCTGTGCGAGTTCCGCCATCTGCCTGCAAAACATCGCAGTCGATTTGAATCTGGCACTCGCCCATTGCTTTCATATCGACAACTCCGCGCAAGCAGCGACCAATAAGACGACTAATTTCATGCGTGCGACCGCCAATTTTTCCGCGCACAGATTCGCGGTCGGTACGCTCAGCAGTAGCTCGAGGAAGCATAGAATATTCGGCAGTCACCCAGCCTAAGCCGGAATCCCTGCGCCAACGAGGAACACCAACAGTAAAAGTTGCAGTGCACATAACGCGCGTATTTCCGCACTCAATAAGCACAGAGCCTTCAGGAACGTCAGTAAATTTACGTGTAATTCGCACAGGGCGAAGCTCGTCAACTTCACGACCGTCTACGCGAATTGGTTTTACAGATTCCAGCATATCCTTGATTTGAGCCATAACTCACAAATTTAGCACGTGGCTGTTATCTTCTAATCACTGCAGCTGCTCAGAAAGTTCCATCCACTCTTCTTCAAGATCACTAGTTTCTTGCGCATTCTGCTGCAATTCTTCGTTAAGAGCTTGAAGACCTACGAAGTCGCTCGGATCGTGAGAAGCCATTTGAGACTCAATATTTGATTTTTGATCTTCAAGTTTTGCAAGTTTTCGCTCAATTGCTGCCACGCGTCTTGTGGCATCATGGTAGGCTTTACCAGTAAGTTTCGGCGCACTTACTGAAGACGCACTTACTGTACTTTCTGCAGCACTAGCAGCACTTTCAGCACTTTTCGCACTTGCTGAATTTATTCCGCTACTTCCGTTACCATTTTGCACTTTTGTAGAATTAATATTATTTTCGTGCTCGCGTTGCAATTTTTCTACAATCTGCAAATACTCGTCTACACCGCCAGGAAGATGACGAATTTTGCCGTCAATAAGCGCAAACTGCTGATCGGTTACGCGCTCAAGCAAGTAGCGATCGTGCGAAACTACAATAAGCGTGCCAGGCCACGTGTCAAGCAAATCTTCCATAACAGCCAGCATGTCGGTATCTAAATCATTACCAGGCTCGTCCATAATCAGCACATTTGGCTCGTTTAGAAGAATCAAAAGCAGTTGCATGCGTCGCTTTTGACCGCCCGAAAGATCCGCAATCGGCGTCATAAGCTGCTCAGGCTTAAAACCAAGACGCTCCATAAGCTGACCGGGAGTAACTTCTTTCCCGTCAATAATGTAGCTCGGTTTATAGCGGCTTAAAACTTCCTTAACCTTATATTTTCCAAGCTTTTCAAGCTCTTCAAGGCGCTGCGAAAGCACAGCAAATTTTACAGTTTTGCCAATGTTTACGCGTCCAATCGTAGGTTTTAGCGAGCCGTCAATAATGCTTAATAGCGTTGATTTTCCGGCACCGTTTGCGCCAACAATTCCAAAACGATCTCCAGGGCCGATTAGCCATGTTGCATCGTCGAGAATCATGCGGCCGGTAATAGTTTTTCGTTCTGCTGCAGCAGTTTCCGGATTTTCTTCAGAAAGATTTTCTTGATTTTCGTCGACTGCAATCGTAACGCTTCCTACGTGAGTTGGTTGCGCAAAAGCAGATTCTACAATGTCAACTTTATTTGATTTTTCTGAAGTAGCAGCACTTTCTGCAATATCCGGATCAATATTTTTTAGCTGATTAGCATCGTCAAAAATTTGCGTAACATCAATCAAATCAACAACTTGCTTGCCAAGACGAGAAGTTGCCATTTTCTTCAATTCCAAAGTATCACGCATTGGAGGCACGTCTGCAATAAGCTCGCGAGCCTGCTTTACATGGAACTTCTGCTTAGTTGAACGCGCACGAGCACCCCTAGAAAGCCACGCCAACTCTTTTCTTGCCAAATTTCTGCGACGCTCCTCGCGCACATCCGCCTGACGCTCGCGCTCAACTCGCTGAAGCATGTACGCACTGTAGCCGCCTTCAAACGGATCTATTACGCCGTCGTGAACTTCCCACATAGATGTGCAAACTTCATCTAAAAACCAGCGATCGTGAGTAACAATCAAAAGCGCGCCCTGGCCGTCCTGCCAGCGGTGAAGAAGATGCTCTGCAAGCCAGTGAATTGTTACAACGTCCAAATGGTTCGTAGGCTCGTCTAAAGCCAAAATATCCCAGTCGTGAAGAAGCAATCTTGCCAAATCCGCGCGCCTACGCTGACCGCCGGAAAGCGTACCAACTTTTGCTTCCAAATTGATTCCGCCAAGAAGAGCTTCTACGATTTCGCGCGAGCGCGGGTCTGCAGCCCACTCGTAATCCTCGCGATTTTCCAAAGCAGCCTTACGCACAGTTGCGTTGTCATCTAAAGGATCACGCTGGTCGAGCATGCCAAAAGTAAGCCCTCCGCGCTTAGTTACGCGCCCGGAATCAGGCTGCATTTTGCCGGCAAGCATGCGAAGTAGCGTTGACTTTCCGTCACCATTTTTACCAACAATACCGATTCTGTCGCCTTCAAAAACGCCTTGAGTTACGTCTGTAAAAATCGTTTTTGTAGCAAACTCTAGCGAAACTCGTTCTAATCCCAAATCATACGTAGGCATAATGCATAAATATAGCTGCAGACTTCTACGAACAGATTTAATCTAACTTGATCTAAAAGCGTGCGTGTTGGCAATGTGGACTATAATAGTGCTGTTATGAAGACTCAAAATAATCAAGAAAATCAGCACAATACGAAGAGTGCGCATAAAGCAAGTGGAGTTTTAAGATTAGACGACGGCGAGGCTCGCGCTGGGGACCCAACTCAGGAGCTTTTAGACGCTTTAGGCACAACTATTTCTCCGGATCTTTTGGTAGAAGCGCTTACGCATCGCTCGTTTTCGCACGAGCATCCAGGTACTAGAAATTATGAGCGACTTGAGTTTTTGGGAGATGCTGTTTTAGAACTCGTGTCTACAGAAACGCTATTTTCTGCGCATCCAGATATGACTGAAGGTCAACTTGCGAAGATGCGAGCGAAAGCTGTGTCTGAATGGGCGCTTTCTGCTGTTGCGCGCGAAAAGCTGCATGTTGGGCCGTATATTTTGCTCGGCCGCGGCGAAATGGAGCAGGGCGGAAATAATAAGGATTCGATTCTTTGCGATATTGTTGAGGCGCTTATTGGCGCAACTTTTGTTGAACACGGTATTGATGAAGCACGCGCTGTGGTGCATCGTTTGATTGATGACACTTTGGCGGAAGTTTTAACAGAAGGCCCAGCGCTTGATTGGAAGACTTCGCTTACGGTTAAGGCGCACGATATGGGCTTAGAAGATCCTGAGTATCGTATGGCTGTTTCTGGGCCTGAATATGCTCCAGTTTTTGAGGCGCGGGCAGTTCTTGCACACAAGGACGGCGACGAAGTGTTGGGAGTTGGAAGCGGATCTAGCAAACGTAAAGCGCAACTTGCTGCTGCTGAAGTCGCTTGGCACGCGCTCGACGCGCGTAAGTAACACCCACCCCTCACAGCCACAATACGCAAATAAAAAGAAAACCCTGCCACCCGTCGATGGCAGGGTTTTTTCAATACAACCTAGTTGTTGTGCGCCGAGCGAATAGCTTCGCGGTACACACGACCGCGGAAGGTTCCGCAGGATGGGCAAGCCATGTGTGGGAATGCCTCAGAACCGCAGTTCGGGCAAGTCACAGTCTGCACGGCAGACGCCTTCCAATTAGCGCGACGCGAATGCGTATTAGCACGCGAGGTCTTGTATTTAGGCAGTGCCATAGTTTTTCCTCTATTTCGTTCAAACGATTGAGCTTAAGCGTTCTGTATATTACAGCACGCACCGTACAATTGCGTAATTTGCTCGCAATCTAGCGCGACATAAACTGCTCACGCGAGTAAAATTAATGCCGTTTTTCAGCATTCTCAAGTTGCGCTTTTAATCCTTCCAAAGCCGCGAATCGAATATCAGTAACATCGTGATGATGCTCTGGATGCTCGTTAAGATTTTCGCCACACTGAGAGCAAAGTCCGCGGCAATCTGGCTCACACAACGGCTGCAAAGGAAGCTCGCTTACCATCGTGTCGCGAATAAGCGCCTCAATATCAGCAAAATCGCCGCCACCAACCAGCGGATACACGTTTCCCGACTCGTCATTATCTTCCCAAATTTGAGATTCGTCTTCGTCAACATCTTTGCGGTTCTTACGATTATCCGCATGTTGCGAGCGCTCATCTACATAAGGGAAGAAAACGCACACATCTACTTTCCAATCACGACGAAGCGGCATCAAGCAGCGAGTGCACTCGGCGTGCACTGGAGCTGTAATACTTCCCTGGAACATTAGGCCGTCAACAACAGCATCAAAGTCACCATCAACATGCACGTCACTGCCTGGCTTTACACCAATAACGTAATCTCCAATACCTTCCGGAGCTGGAAATACGCGGTGCACAGCCATGCTGCTACCAGCGCGCGCAGCCATTTGCGCTACTGGAATCGCCCATGGTGATTGGGAAGGATGCGAAGTCATTTAATCATTCCTTTCTTCTTCGTCGTTATTATCGTATAAAGATTCTTTAATCTCGTCTTGTGCTCTCTTTGCAGCCCTGCGTCGCTCTTCTAACACTCTGCGACCAGCTTGCACGTCTTGTTCCAACTTATCGAGCTGCGTCTTTAAGCCTTCCATAACATTCGCACAATACTGATCTGCACCCTGGGTGAGCTTGTCTGACTTAGCTTGAGCAGTATCGAGAATATCGCGAGCTTTCTGCTTTGCCAAAGCTGTAACGTTTTCTTGACCTGCCAAGAATTGCGCACGCTCCTGAGCTTCTTCAATAATTTCTGCAGACTGCGACTGAGCAGAAGAAACAATGGAATTTGCTTGAGCTTGAGCCGTGCGCAAGCGTCGTTCCGCTTCACGCATTAATGCAGACGCGCGTTCCAACTGAACTGGAAGCATATCTTTCAAACGAGCTAACTGATCAACAAATTCGTCGCGATCAATTTTTACCATTCCAGCAGCAAATAACACGTTTTTTGCTTCCGAAAGAGTTGTTTCCATGGAGTCAATAATGTCGTAAACAGTAGTAAATTCTGCACGACTCTTTGAACGTACTTCGTCACTTACTTTAGTTGTTTGCGCAGCTAAAGGAGCTTCATCTTCTTCAAAATCTATTGCACCGCCGTCTTCACGCTCTCGCAAATCCGGTAGAGGAAAAGCAGAAAATGCCGATGCTGCAGAAGCTTTTTTGTCACTTTTATCTTTACTTGCCTTATCTGCTGCAACGTCACGAACATCATTCGCATCAGAAACATTTCCAACTGCTGCAACAGATGAAGTTTCTGTGTTATCAGCATCTAAATCAACTAGTAAATCACCTTTAGGAAGATTCTGCTCTTCAGCAGCTGTTGTATTTATAACCTCATCTTGTGCATCTTCTTCGTCGGCAAGAATAGGATGAAGCGGCAGTTTTGCGTTATCTTCAGCGCGATTTTCCTCTGCTTGCTCGCTCACAATGCTGGATAATCCAGAGGTTTCAGTGTTAAGTTCATCTTTATTTGTCATTTCTACTCTCCTGTCTCAATTGTTCAGCGTGACTGAATTATTGTTTTGATCTGACGATTGTTCAGCAAAAAGCTTTTGTAATAAGGGTATTACGTTATCTGGAACCATGCCAGTAACATTTCCTCCGTGACGCGCAACGTCTTTAACTACGGAGCTTGAAACATGCTCAAGTATTGGATCTGCCGGCAAGAAAAGCGTTTCAATTCCAGCTAATTTGCGATTCACTAAAGCCATTCCAAGTTCAGCTTCATAGTCGCCGTTTTGACGCAAGCCTTTGACGATTGCCGTTGCACCTACTTTTTTGCAATAGTCGGTGATTAAGCCTGTTGTTGAGGAAACAACTATTTTTCCTGCGTTATTGCAGGAACAAGTATCAGCGCTAGTATCAGCGCAATTACTATGCGTATTACGCAAATTTTTCACAGCTTCGCGAATAATCTGCACACGCTCAGACTCTGAAAACAACGGTGTTTTTGCGGCGTTCACCGCAACAAGCACGTGTACTTCATCAAATAGATGCGTACAGCGTTGTATTACGTCTAAATGGCCGGCAGTGACTGGATCATACGAGCCGGGGCACACAGCTATAGTCATGCTTTTAGATTATCACCCACATAGCTCATAGTGAAACGCATACAACAATACAGTGCGGAAGTTTTCGTGCGTTTGTTGCAATAATGCTTTATGCTAGTTAATACTGACGTTTGATTGAGTCTGATTGAATTTAGTTTTATTAGGTTTGATTAGGTTTGATTTTATTAGATTTAGTCAGGCATGATTATAGAAAGGGATGCGCAATGCTTTCAACGTTATTAGCAGATAACACACTTAATGCAATTATGGAAGCCGATTCGCAGTCCTCTAATCCAGATTCCGGTTCAGGTACATCTACTTCCGTACTTGAGCGTCCGGAAGTAGATGAAGATGCTCGTTTAGACGACGGCGGAAATGCAGACCGATTTGCACACTACGTTTCTAAAGATCGCGTTGAAGAGTCGCGCTTAACAGGGCGACCGGTAGTTGCGTTATGCGGAAAAGTGTGGATTCCTCGCCACGAAGCAAACGACTATCCGGTATGCCCTGAGTGCAAGCGCATTTATGACGAAATGGGCAAGCTCAACTTCTAACAAGCAGCGCTATTAGTAAACGATACTAGCAAACTACTAACAAACTCTGCTGCTAAGCTGCTTTTCGCAAATGCGCAATTTATAAAACGCGTACTTCAGTTGGGATTGCAGGATCTCCACGCATCAAACTTTGCGCAGCCAACGGCAATCGGCTTAAAGCAGAAGCACAATAATCCTGGGCGCGCATAATCGCATCGTGACCCATAAACTGTTCGTCAGCTTCACCGTCAACCATGTAATCAACCAGCAGATTCTCCCACGAATCCTCAGGCTTAAACTGAGCGAGTGCAACTTCCGAACCGGAAATCACGCGTTCGCAATCTGCCACTCCGCAAGAATCACTGCTGTAATCGTATGAACGATACGCCAACTTACGTCCAGGCACAGTCGCTTTATTCTTAGACCTCTTAGCAACAGGCTGCATTACACCGTCCGCTCCTTCGCGCTCAGTAAGCTTATAAACCATTGCGCAAGTAGGAGCGCCAGAGCCGGTTACAAGCATTGTGCCGATGCCGTAAGAATCCACAGGAGCGGTTTGTAAGGAAGCCAAAGCATACTCGTCCAAATCATTCGTCACTGTAATCTTTGTGTTTTTAGCACCCAACTCGTCAAGCTGATTTCGTACACGACGAGCCAAAGCGCACAAATCTCCAGAATCAATACGAATTCCGCCAAGATCAGGTCCCGCAACTTCCACGGCTGTCTTTACAGCTTCCTCAATATTGTAGGTGTCAACAAGAAGCGTAGTGCCTTTGCCGAGAGCTGCAATTTGAGAAGTAAAAGCGTCGCGCTCAGTGTCGTGAACAAGAGTGAAGCAGTGAGCCGCGGTACCGATTGCCTTCAATCCGTAAAGTTTCGCCGCAAGCAGGTTTGCAGTTCCCTTAAAACCGCCAATTACAGCGGCGCGAGACGCAGCAACTGCAGAATATTCGTTCGTACGACGGCCGCCCATATCCATGCAAGGACGTCCTGCGGAGGCAGAAACCATGCGAGCTGCGGCAGACGCAACCGCGCAATCGTAATTAAGAACAGAAAGCAGCAAAGTTTCAAGCAAAGTGCATTCACCAAAAGTGCCTTCTACCTGCAAAATTGGCGAATTCGGGAAGAACATCTCCCCCTCACGATAACCGGAAATTTTACCGTGGAATCGGAAATTTTCCAGCCATTTAATAGTTTCAGCGCTAACAATTTTACGATCACTTAAGAAACGCAAATCATCTTCCGAAAGATGGAATTTTTGCAGCTCTTCCAAAATGCGACCCGTTCCGGCAACAACGCCATAGCGACGACCCTGAGGCAAATGGCGAGTAAAAATTTCAAAGACGCACTTACGATTTGCAGTGCCGTCCTTAAGAGCAGCGTCAAGCATAGTGTATTCATACATGTCCGTCATAAGAGCAGATGAAATCTCAGCCATGATATTCCTTTCAGTAACGAACAAAATAAAACTAGATATTGATGAATGTCGTATTACGTGCGGCTAGCTAATACGTAGCCACAAGGTAACGCTGGAATCATATTAGCTCTATCTACTGAGCTTGCTATTGGGAATGTGTGGAAAGCGCGGGCGTGACGACATGCTCCAAATGCGAGACAACACTCTCACGTTTGGAGCGCCAAACCACAGATAACCCTCCAAACACGAGAAAAGTTACCCACGTTTGGAGCGCCAAACCACAGATAACCCTCCAAACACGAGAAAAGTTACCCACGTTTGGAGCGCCAAACCACAGATAACCCTCCAAACACGAGAAAAGTTACCCACGTTTGGAGCGCCAAACCACAGATAACCCTCCAAACGCGAGACAACACTCTCACGTTTGGAGCGCAGCAACAAATCTCAGTATGAAGAAGCATTTATAATGGCAATTATGCTTAATAAGACTTTGAATGAAGAGACTGCAAAACTTAGTGAAGCCGCGCAAAACTTGCGCTTATACAACACAGCTTCACACAAAACAAGCGTGTTTAAGCCTGCAAAACCTGGGCAAGTTGGCATGTATGTTTGCGGCGCTACAGTGCAAAGCTCACCGCATATTGGACACATTCGCGCGGCAATCGCATTCGACGTAGTACGCCGATGGATGTTGCGTCTTGGCTACAAAGTTACGTTCGTTAGAAACGTCACAGACATTGACGACAAAATCATGAAAAAAGCTAGCGAAGCCGGACAAACTTGGTGGGAGCGCGCATACATTTATGAGCGCGAATTTACTGAAGCTTACAACACTTTGGGAGTTTTGCCACCAACGGTTGAGCCGCGCGCTACCGGCCATATTACGGATATGGTTGAGCTGATTGAGCGCTTAATTGAACGCGGTCACGCATATGTTATTAAAGACAGCGCCGGGAATCCTACTGGAAACGTCTATTTTGATGTGCCAAGCTGGGAGCATTACGGCGAGCTTACACACCAAAATCAAAATCGTAATGAAATTGATGGTGACGAAGCTTCCGCAATTGCAGACGAAAAAGGCCCAAGTGTTGACTCAGCAGGAAACGATATTTACAACCCAACCGACCCCGCAGACGCTTCCCCAGACAAGCACGACCCTAGGGATTTTGCGCTTTGGAAAGCACCTTGCGATTTCGACCAGCAGGATGCGCGCTGGAAAACACCTTTTGGCGAAGGACGCCCAGGTTGGCATATTGAATGCTCGGCTATGAGCCACCGCTATCTTGGCGACGATTTTGATATTCACGGCGGCGGATTAGATTTGCGATTCCCACATCACGAAAACGAGATGGCACAAACAACTGCCGCAGGCTGGAAAAGCGCAAATGTGTGGATGCATTCCGCGTGGGTTACAGCCAAGGGTGAAAAAATGTCTAAATCTTTAGGAAATGGCCTCTCCGTACCAGTTGTTTTAGCGAATAATTCAGCTTGGGTTGTGCGTTACGCACTTGGAGCCGTGCAATACCGCGCAATGTTGGAATGGTCCGACCAGGCTTTAGTAGAAGCAAAATCTGCTTACGATCGCATTACAAACTTCCTTGAGCGAGCTGGCAGATTGCTTGAAAATACGCCAACTCGAGAAGAAGTGCAATCTGTAGATGCAGACTTACTTCCGGAAGATTTTACTCGCGCAATGAACGACGATATTAACGTCTCTGGCGCAAACGCGGCAATCTTTACAGCAATCCGTCAAGGTAATGCAATTCTTGACGACTGCGCACAAGCACAAAACAGTAGCACGCAAAAACTGCTATATACAGCCGTTTTACAAGTGCGCGCTATGCTAGACGCGCTTGGATTGGACCCTTATGCAGATCCTTGGACTTCTAACGCAAATAAATCTTCTGCAACCGGAGCAAACGGAGAAAGCAGTAAGGAATGCGCAGCTTTGGACGCTTTAATCACTTTGCAGCTTCAGGCTAGAGCAGATGCTAGAAAGGCAAAAGATTTTTCTACAGCAGACGCAATTAGAGATGCGCTGAATAACGCCGGAATCGTAATTGAAGACGGCGCTAAAGGATCTTCGTGGCATTTGCAGTAAGAAAGCAACCACACAATAACGCAACGTTAGTAACAGCGGGTAGAATAGGAAAATTATGGCAGCATTTAGTTCGTTAACAGACCGCCTTTCTAGTGCTTTCAAGCATTTGCGTAGTAAAGGCAAGCTTTCAGAATCGGATATTGACGGCACAATCCGCGAGATTCGCCGTGCGCTTCTTGACGCCGACGTTGCTCTCGAAGTTGTACGCTCCTTTACAGCGCAGATTCGCGAGCGCGCTCTTGGCGAAGAAGTGTCTAAAGCGCTTAACCCTGCTCAGCAAGTTGTGAAAATTGTTAACGACGAGTTGACTAAAGTGCTTGGCTCTGGAGTTGATAGGCCACTTAATTTTGCGAAATACCCGCCTACTGTGATTATGCTTGCAGGTTTGCAAGGCGCTGGTAAGACTACTCTTGCCGGAAAACTTGGCTACTGGCTTAAAGATTCCGGCCACACTCCTTTGCTTGTAGCTGCGGATTTGCAACGTCCTAACGCTGTTACGCAGCTGCAGGTTGTTGGCGAACGCGCAGGAGTTCCTGTTTTTGCGCCTGAAAAGGGCGTACAAAATGGCGGAAATGCAATTTCTTTGCCATGGTTTACTAAAGGCGATCCTGTTAAAGTTGCTCGCGATTCTATTGATTATGCGCGCGAAAAAATGTACGACACTGTGATTATTGATACCGCAGGTCGTTTAGGCGTGGATGAGGATTTGATGAAGCAGGCGCGCAATATTCGCGATGCTGTAAATCCTCAGGAAGTGCTGTTTGTTATTGACGCAATGATTGGCCAAGACGCTGTTCGTACAGCTCAGGCTTTTAACGACGGCGTTAACTTTACTGGCGTTGTGCTTTCTAAGCTCGACGGCGATGCTCGAGGCGGTGCTGCACTTTCAGTAGCAAGCGTTACTGGAAAGCCAATTTTGTTCGCTTCTACAGGCGAAGGTTTGAAGGATTTTGAGATTTTCCATCCGGACCGAATGGCTTCCAGAATCCTAGATATGGGCGATATTTTAACGCTTATTGAGCATGCTCAGAAGCAGTTCGATGAGGAAGAATCACGCAAGGCTGCCGAAAAGATTGCTGAAGGAAGCTTTGGTTTAGACGACTTTTTGGAGCAGCTTCAGCAGGTTCGTAAGATTGGTTCAATGAAGAAGCTTTTGGGAATGATGCCAGGAATGGCCGCGCACCGCCAGGAGCTTGAGCAGTTTGACGATAAGGAAATCGACCGCACTGAGGCAATTATTCGCTCTATGACTCCTCAAGAGCGTAGAGACACGAAGATTATTGACGGATCTCGCCGCGCGCGAATTGCGGCTGGTGCTGGCGTGAGTGTTTCTAAGGTTAACGCGCTTTTGCAACGCTTTGAACAGGCCGCCAAAATGATGAAGCGTATGAGCGGCGGCGCCGGAATGCCTGGAATGGGCGGTATGCCTGGATTTGGCGGCCCTGGCGGAAAGTCGAAGCGCAAGGATAAAAAGTCGAAGAAGAAGGGCGGAAAGTCTGGAAATCCAATGCGCCGCGAAGCAGAAGAGCGCGCGCTACGTGAGCGACTTTCTGGAGAATCTTCCGGAAGCGGAAGTAACGACGTTGCTGGCTCCGCTTTTGCAAAGCCACAGCAGCCAAATCTGCAGAATCTTCCTGAAGGCTTACAAGATCTTATGAATTCTGAAAATTCGAATCAAGATAATCAACTTCCACCTAACTTCGGCGGCGGATTAGCCGGATTATTCGGAAGATAAGCGGTTATTCGGAAAAATAAACGGTTATTCGGAAGATGAGTTTTGTATTAGCAATTCTGTGGGTTATATTTGCGGCGCTTCTTTGCTGGCAGTTGCTTCGGTGGCTGCCGGCAGGCGCGGATAAATATAACCCACTTCCGTATATTATTGCGCTTCTTCCGCTTTCGACTTATGTTGTAGGAGCGCTGCTTTTCTTCAGTATTTTCGCTACAGAATGGCAAGTGCTGTACGCATCTAAAAATCCGCAATCGTATAATTTCGCTCAATCTTACGCATATTTATGCATTGCTTACGCGGTACTATTTTTGATTTCACTTAAGTCGTATACGCCGTACTGGTTTGGAAGCTTTAGAAGCGCGCGAAAAGAAAAGCCGGAAAATTACCAGGAAATCCGCGTAATGACACTAAATTGCAGATACGGAAAAGCAAACGCATCTCAAATAATCGAAACTGCGAAAAAATACAACGTAAACACGTTACTTTTACAAGAATTAAGCGAATCCTTAGTAAAAAATCTTGAAAAACTAGGTATTTACGAAATTTTTCCAACTTCTTGCGTAGGTAGCAAAAGCGAGCACAATAACGGTGGATTCAACGCGATTTTTACACAATATTCCGCGATTTCTACTTGCAATAATGTCATAAAAATTGAGGCAGCAAGCGTGCCAAGCGTTACAACTTGCTTAGATTTTGGCGCGTCTACAAACGTTTTCGTAAACTTTGCTTCCGCACACCCAAAGTCGCCGATGCGCGGGTGCAAAGCTTGGAGCGAGGGAATCCGCGCGCTGGCAAATCTTGTGAAAATTTCAAAAAGTATAAAAAGCACTGAAAATACAAGCACTTCAGAAACTTGCGAATTATCTACACTCACAATTCTTACAGGAGATTTGAACTCCACAATAGACCACCCAAGTTTTCCCTCGCTTTTAAAATCCGGATTTTTAGACGCTTCTATTTGTCTTGGAAAGCGCCTAAAAACTTGGCCTACTTGGCTTAAATGGCCAAATCTTACTCTTGATCACATTCTATTTTGCGCAAAAAATTTGCACGCCGAAGCCGTGTGGCAAAAAAACGCCGTAATAGACGGCACTGATCACCTTGCATACATCGCATCAATCGCCCTATATACGCTGGAATAAAAACGTCCAAGCGCGCAGGCATAATGGATAAGTTATTCGCGTGAATCGGCGCCCTCTTCCCGACCACGTGAGGAACATGTGGAAGCTCGCAAGGAGTGCCCCACACCCGAACGAAATTCCACGACTCTAGTTATAAGGAGAGCCATTTTGGCAACCAAGATTCGTCTTAAGCGACTCGGCAAGAAGTTCTATGCCTTCTACCGCGTAGTCATTTCTGATTCGCGCAACAAGCGCAACGGCAAGTCCATTGAAGAGATCGGCGTTTACGATCCAAACAAGCAGCCATCTATGATTCAGATTGATTCTGAGCGCGCACAGTACTGGCTTGGCGTTGGCGCACAGCCAACCGAACCAGTGTTGAAGCTTTTGAAGATTACCGGCGACTGGCAGAAGTTCAAGGGTCTTGACGGTGCTGAAGGTACTTTGAAGACTTCCGAAGCTGGCCCAGATGCACAGGCTCGCGTTGAGGCTGTTGAAGCTGAAGCTCAGAAGTTGAAGGCTGCTAAGTCTGAAGCCGCTGCTAAGGCTCAGGCTGCAGCAGAAGCTGCTGCAAACGAAGCTGAAGAAGCTCCAGCTGAAGCACCAGCAGAGGCCGCCGAAGCTGCCGAAGCCGAGGAAAAGGCTGAGTAATCATGCTGGCTCAAGCTGTGGAACATCTCATTAAAAACATCGTGGATTTTCCAGATGATGTGTCGGTGCGTTCTCACGAAAACGCTCGCGGCGAACTGCTGCGCGTACGCGTGAATCCTGAAGACATTGGCCGTGTAATCGGCCGAAACGGTCGTACTGCTAATGCTATTCGCATTGTTGTGCAAGCCTTAAGCAATCACAATGTGCGCGTAGACATTATGGACGTACGTAAGTGAGATGAACGTGGCCTTAGACCAACAATCTTTTGACAACCCTCAGCAAAGTCGTAATGACCTGCTGAGGGTTTGTCGTATCGGAAAAGCCCAAGGTTTAAAAGGCGAAGTGACTGTACAAGTCTTTACCGACGAACCTTACGAGCGTTTCGAACCTGGAAACGTGTTATGCACTGCCGACGGCGAGCGCGAGTTTGTTATTGAGAACGCAAGGACGTTCAAAAATCGTTGGATTTTACTATTCGAAGAATCACAAAATCGCAACGACGCTGAAGCTCTTAATGGCATTGAATTGTATGCGCCTGCGGAAGATGCGCAAGAACTTGCTGCCGAAAATGCTTGGTATATTAAGGATTTGGTCGGTTTGCAAGCGCGTCTTTGCAAGGAAAATCAGCTTGGGCTTCCGGCTGAGACTATTGGAAAAGTTGTGGATGTGCTCGATGGCGCGCAATCTCTGCTAAAAATCCGATTAAATAATCCGATTGACGACGATAATAAGACTGCGCTTGTGCCATTTGTTGAGGCGCTTGTGCCGGAGGTTGACGTCGATGAAGGGTATTTGACTATTGACCCTCCAGGCGGCTTAATTCCAGGTCTTTCGCAATAGAGTGCATTATGATGGACATCGATATTGTTTCCGTATTCCCAGAGTATTTTCAAATGCTCGATCTGAGCCTACTTGGCAAGGCGCAAAATAACGGCTTACTTAAGATTCACGCGCACAATTTGCGAAAGTGGACTCACGACGTGCATCAATCAGTTGATGATACTCCTGTTGGCGGCGGCGCCGGGATGGTTATGAAGCCGGAAGTTTGGGCTGAATGCTTAGACGAGCTGCTAAATCTGCCGAATCAGAAAAATGCGCAAGATTCTCAAAATACGCAGAATCTACCGATTCTTATTTTCCCAAACCCTTCTGCCCCACTATTTACGCAAAAAGATGCAACGGAATTAAGTCACGCTAATCATTTGCTATTTGGATGCGGAAGATACGAAGGCTACGACGCTAGAATTCCGGAATATTACCGCGCAAAAGGCATCGACGTGCGCGAATATTCGATTGGTGACTACGTGCTTAACGGCGGCGAAGTGGCAGTAAGCGTTATGCTTGAGGCGATTACACGCCTAATTCCAGGGTTTATGGGCAATCCTGAGTCGATTGTTGAAGAGTCGTATACTGGTGCAGACGCGCTTTTGGAACACCATCAATACACGCGTCCAACTACTTGGCGCGGTATAAGCGTTCCGGAAGTGCTGACTTCTGGAAATCATGCGAAGGTAGACAGATTCCGCCGCGATGAGGCACTTTCTAGAACTAGCGAGATTCGACCGGATTTAATTAAGCAACTTGACTGCCACAAACTAGATAAAGCGGATCGAAAAACACTCATGGCTCTCGGATGGGAAGTTTCAGGCGATCATCCGCGCAAAAACGATGGAAAATAAGATTAGTCGCGAGAAGGCTGAATAAACAAAACAGAAGTTTCACCGTAATTGCGCGTGTCAAACAGCTCCCAACCCTCAGGAACCGCGGGAGCGACGCTACGCGCGCTGCGTTCAAGCACAATCAGCGTATCAGCCGCAACGCTAGCAACTCCGCTAGAAATCATCGAAGCCAATAAACTTTCACAATCCACAGTTTCGTAAGCATAAGGCGGATCAATAAAAATCAGCTCGAACGCTTCCCCACTATAATCTGCAACGAACTGCTCCGCACGCTTGCGAATCACCCTCATAGAAAGCGCAGAATCCCAAGACTTTGAACTCTGCAGTACTTTCAACGTACGAAGTATAAGAGCCGCTGCTTGCGAATTTGCTTCAACAGACACAAGTTCGCGCGCGCCGCGAGATAGCGCCTCAACGCCTAACGCACCTGTGCCGGCAAACAAATCAAGAACGCGAGCATTGTGCATAACATCCCACGAATCAAGGCGCGAAAAAATTGCCTCCTTCGTGCGATCTGTGGTCGGCCGCGTGCAAGATTGCGCCGAAGTGAGAGGCAGAGATTTGAAACGTCCCGCAATAATATGCATACTTCTAGCTTAGCTGTAACTTCAAAAGGAAACAAACGCCGCGTATTTTCCTGCAAATGTTACACAAAAACCCTCCAAACGCGAGAAAAGTACCCCACGTTTGGAGCGATACGCCACAGATAACCCTCCAAACGCGAGAAAAGTACCCCACGTTTGGAGCATTTTACTTATTTACTTCTTCAGGATTCGGAATCAAGAAGGAGCAAACAAACGCAAGTGCAAGCAACACAATGCCCGCAACCATCGAAGCCATGTATCCGCCTGTTGCACCATTATTTCCTGCAACATTCGTCATCACAGCGTAGAGAATTGCAAAGCTCAAGCCTGCACCCAAGTTAAACGCTCCAGCATTCATGCCTGGCAAATAGCCTGGATTATCTTTTGGAGAAAGCACAATACCAAGTCCGTTAAGCATAATGTTGGCAATACCAGCGTAGCTTACGCCCATAGCGAGCGAAAGCACCACAAGAGCCCACACGGAAGGCACTCCAGCAACGTAAATGCCAAAAAGCACACCAACCATGCTCAGCAAAATACCCACACGAAGCACCAAACGGTATCCAAACTTTGCGGCCAAAATACCAGCAATAGGTCCGAACAGGAATCCAATAATTGCGTAAGGGGTAAGCGTTGCAAAGCTCACAACATCAGCTCCCAAATGTGCACCAGCCTTCGCATCCTGTGCAAGCTGCGGCACAACGCCGTTCATCAAAGCAAATACGCCAGTCATCGTCAAAAGCGTGCAAGAAAGAAGACCCCACGTACGACGCTGTTTCATGTAATGCGTAGAAACAAGCGGAGCTGCACTATTGCCCTCAATCTTCCAGAACACAACGAAGAACACAACAGCTACAACAACAAGTCCTGCAATCATAGTCAAGTTTGCAGAAGCAAGCTTATCAATCTCATTAATTGCAAGGTATGCTGCCAAGAACGCAATGCCAAGGGTTATAACGCCAAGCCAATCCATTCGCGGCGTTTCTTCAGCGTGAGATTCATCCGCAGCAAGAATAACCATAACAACTGCAACAACAGCAATACCTGCCATAGTCCAAAAGACGGAACGGAATCCATAATTGCCAGCAAGCCATCCGCCAAGAAGGGCATCAACGCCTGCAATACCACCGTTTACGGAAGTTAAGATTGCCATCAACCTTGCGTAACGCTTTTCTTCCGTCACGCGAACGCGCAGCATAATCAAGCACATTGGAACCACAGGACCAGACGCACCTTGCAAAATACGGCCAATCATCAAAATATTCACGTCTGGAGCGAGAGCTGAAACAACGCAACCTAAAATCGTAGAAATTAAAATGCCAATAAGCACCTTTTTACGACCAACTAAATCAGCTAATCGCGGCAAAAACAGCGAGAACAAAGCTGCTGCGGTGAAGAATACCGTTTGAGTTAAGCCGATTTGCGTATCGGTTGTGTGAAGCTCTTTCGTCATCGTTGCTAATGCAGGAGACAGCATTGAAGCGTTAAGCTGGAATGCAAAAATTGCCACAAGAAGCGCCGTCATTAGCGCTACAATTGAGCGGCCGCCTTTATCTAACATGGAAGGCGCTGGAGATGAAACCTCAGTCATAATAACCTCGTATCAAAATTTGATAATACTTGGAAAATATCCGCAATAATTCTAGTACAATTAGCCAATACGCTTAAGCGCGTCGACAATCAAATCCCAGAATTTATCAAAATCAAGCTTCGTAGCAACCTGAGTATGGCACTCTTCAGCCGAAGGCTCAGGTCCGCGCAAATCTGCAACTGTCATACCAAGTGTCAAATCACCCTTAATTTCAACGTCAAGCGGGCAGCGACGAGTTTGAACAACACTGTGGTCAATCAAATACGCAATCGTGCAAGGATCGTGCACAGGCGGATCAATAAAGTCCTGATTATTCTGGTATGCCTTGCGGAAGAAGTCCATTAAACCGCTAGCAAACGCCGCAAGAGGCGTTCCGACTGCGTCAATCTTTGCTTGAGCTTCCGGCGTGCAAAGAGCCTGATGCGTTAAATCAAGGCCAACCATTGTAATAGGCCACGCCTCGTTAAACACAACATGCGCAGCTTCCGGATCCGTCTTAATATTAAACTCCGCAACCGCGCTCCAATTTCCAACGTGGTAGCCGCCGCCCATAAGCACGACTTCCTTAACGCGGCTAACAATTCGCGGCTCCATGCGCACAGCCATAGCAATATTCGTAAGCGGGCCGGTTGGAACGAGAGTAATCGTGCCAGGCTCGTGGCTCATAATCGTGTCAATAATCCAATTTACAGCGTGGCCTTCGTCCAATGGGCGCGTCGGTTCCGGAAGAGTTACGCCGTCCAAGCCTGTTTCGCCGTGGACTGCAGCCGCAACTTCCAGCGGACGAATCATAGGGCGATCGCAGCCTGCGTGCACAGGAATATTAGTAGCATGCGCCATTTCCAGCGTTGCGCGCGCATTATACGTGACTTTTTCGAGACTTTGGTTGCCGCCAACAGTTGTTACGCCAATCAAATCGATATTCGGGTTGCCAAGTGCTAACAAAATAGCCATGGCATCATCATGACCAGGATCGCAATCCAGGATTATGGAAGTCATTATTACTCCTTTGTAAACTGATTCATTTTTTCAAGTGCGACACTATAAGTCACATAACATTTGTCTATACGCGTAAACAAATGACCAAGAATAAGTATAGTAGGACAACGCTTTATTGCAATAAAATTTCTGCACAATACAAAAGCGACATAAACTACTCACAGCTGAGTCGTTTCGGTCGAAATCGCAAGAAATCTGACGCAAACGGCATGAAAAAAGGGCTTCTAGCGATTTGCTAGAAGCCCTGCTTGCGGATGAGGCGAGATTCGAACTCGCGGTAGGTTTCCCTACAACGGTTTTCAAGACCGTCTCCTTAGACCGCTCGGACACCCATCCAATCTGCGAAGAAACGCAATAAACAATTAACACGCTTCAACGCACAAGGGTTAAGCATATCATCACGCTTGGAACGCGACTATCACGCTTCCCACTTCGTAGGCTCAATAACTTCCTTACCGCCCATATAAGCCTGCATTGCCTTTGGAATATCAATCGAACCGTCTTCATGCTGATGATTTTCCAAAATAGCCACAAGCCAGCGAGTAGTAGCCAAAGTACCGTTCAAAGTGCTTACTGGCCTGGTTCCGCCATCTTCCATGCGTTCGCGCACATTCAAGCGACGAGCCTGATACTCAGTGCAATTAGAAGTAGAAGTAAGCTCACGGTAACGACCCTGCGTTGGAACCCAAGCTTCGCAATCAAACTTACGAGCGGCAGAAGAACCAAGATCGCCTGCAGCAGTATCAATAATGCGGTAAGGTACTTCCACCTTAGCCAGCATTTCCTGCTCCATGCCGAGCAACTTTTGATGCTCAGCGCGAGAATCTTCCTGCTTGCAGTAAACGAACATCTCGACCTTGTCGAATTGATGCACGCGAATAATTCCGGAAGTATCCTTACCAGCAGCGCCAGCCTCACGACGATAGCAGCTAGACCAACCGCAATAGCGCAAAGCGCCGTTGCTTAAGTCAAGAATCTCATCCTCATGCATACCAGCCAAAGCAACTTCAGAAGTACCAACCAAATACTGATCATCTGGCTCGCGAAGGCGGTAAATCTCGTCCGCGTGAGAATTCAAGAAGCCAGTTCCGCGCATAACTTCCGGACGCACAAGCGTTGGAGTAATCGCAAGCGTAAAACCGTGCTCTTCTGCTTGATCTACAGCCATTGTAAGCATTGCGATTTGCAAGCGAGCCACAGCGCCACGCAAGAAGTAGAAGCGAGAGCCTGCAACCTTTACACCGCGACGCATATCAATTCCAGCAACGCCGGTTCCAAGAGTTAAATGATCCTTTGGCTCGAAACCTTCATCCGCAAAATCGCGAGGAGTACCAACCTTCTTAACGACAACATAGTCGTCTTCGCCGCCTTCTGGAGCCTCATCTTCAACGATGTTAGAAAGCTTCCACATTGCGGTTGTGTAGTCGGCAGTAGCTTTTTCGGATTCAACCTTATACTCAGCCACCTTTTGAGCCAATTCCTTAGTTTCTGCAATAAGCGCGGCTTTTTCTTCCGCAGGAGCAGAAGCAACCTTCTTACCAATCGCCTTCTGCTCAGCGCGAGCAGCTTCAAAAGCCTTAAGAGCATCACGGCGCAAATCGTCATTGCGCAACACTTCATCGACGAGTTCAACGGACTCACCACGCTTGCGCTGCGATTCCTTAACTACGTCTGCATGTTCACGAATAAATTGAATATCAAGCATGCACTCTAGCCTAGTGCCGCAAGGCGACAGATAAATATACAGGCAAGTATGCAGATAAATACATGGGGTATACTTATATAAACAGACTAAAGATAGGAGAAAAAATGGCAGTTATTCACGCAAGCCAGGAAGATTTTATGTCTATTATTAAGTCTAACGAAATCGTTTTCGTTGACTTTTGGGCAACATGGTGCGGTCCGTGCCGTTCATTTGGTCCAATTTTTGAATCTGTAAGCAATAATCATCCAGATATTGCTTTTGTTAAAATCGACATTGACGAAAATCAGCAAATAGCAGAAGAAGCAGAAATCCATTCTATTCCAACTATTCAGGTCATAAAAAATGGTGGATTGGTTTGGAATCACCAAGGTGCTATAACTGCTAACGAATTAGAGTTGGTAGTTTCAAAAGCAAAAGAACTTGTAACGGACGACGATTCAGAAGACTGAAATTAATAAACGTTGAAATAACACCCTTCTCTTTACGTGCTACTAGAATATTAATAACTTTGGTTATTTGCCAACTTGGTTATTCGCAGTCAAGCTCTCGATTGTGCTATTTATTTTGATTGCGTTTACTCAACAAAGGGAGATTTATGGCCACCAGTCACCGCAAGCATACCGTTACGCTTAGTTCGCTCAGTTTACGTCAGTGGGCTAAGTTTGGTGCGATTATTGTGAGCTCCGTATCTTTGGTGGCACTCGGCTTTACTTCTCGCGGCTTTTACACTTCATCTAAAGAGCACGCAGCACCTGTCACTTCGTATTCTGCAACTGATTCCACGCAAGTTTCTCGTGGCGCTGCTCGAGATGTTTTCACTAAAAGCGCAACTTCATATATAAACGTTGTTATAAACGGACATCATCGCACGATTTTAGGCACTAATTTTACCGACGTAAAATCAGTTTTAGACGCTGGCGATATTACTCTTGAGCCGCACGATGTTGTAACGCCTTCACTTAACACAAAAGTTGACGAATCAACCGTTATTACAATCAATCGCGCCGGAGCAAAGCTCGAAACTTCCGACGACCCGATTGCTTTTAACGTTGTGAAAAAAGAAACAGCAGCTCTTCCAAAAGGTACTGAAAAAGTGCAAAGCCAGGGCGCTGACGGCGTTATGGAAACAGCAAAAATAGTTACGCGCACAAAAGGTAAAGTTGTTTCTTCCAACGTTTTTGCTTCCTACGTAAAGAAAGCTCCAAAAGACAAGGTTATTCTTGTTGGAACTGGTGGCGTTTCGGCAAATCTTGGATTAGCTGCTTCTATTGGAACTACAGTTCCAGCTGGCGAAATGCAGCAATGGGCTCACGACTGGCTTATTTCCAACGGTTATAGCGAAGCAGACTTTACAGCTACAGTGTTCATTATTTCTCATGAATCAGGCTGGAGAGTAAATGCTATGAATCCTTCTGGAGCTTACGGCTTGCCTCAAGCTTTGCCGGGCGGAAAGATGGCTTCTGCGGGTGCTGACTGGGCCACGAATTACCAGACTCAGCTTCGCTGGTTCTGGAATTACTGCAACGGCCGCTACGGTTCTATTCAGGGAGCTTATCAGCACTGGCTTTCCTACCGCAGCTACTGATTTAAGCAATTTTAATTTTTAAATATAATTTGCGCTAAAACAAGTAGGTTCCGCAAGCCGGTTCCGCAAGGCAGTTCATTACGCTGACTACGCACGCTGACTACGTACTCTTGTTTAGCGCGTTGATTTTACACGTTGGTTTTACACGCTTTCTAGCTTTAGAACAGAAAAGGATCTTATTGTGGCAATAGCAAATTGGCTATCTTCTGAAAGCCGTAATCTCAGCCATGCTTTGGCAGGAGAAGAAGCATACCGCAATAATCGTCTTACTAAACCTGCACTAATTTCCCTTGCAATTCTTACATTTATTACCTTCATAGGCAATTTTGCACAACTGCAACTTACGGCAGCTCTTCCAACAATCGTGCAAGAATTTGGCATAAGTGTTACAACAGGCCAGTGGCTAACCTCTATTTTCCAGCTGATTATGGCAATTATGGTGCCGCTTACAGCGTTCTTAACCCGCCGCTTTTCAACGCGTCAAATTGTTATTACTTCCATGCTTCTTTTTACAATCGGCTCAGTTCTTGCGTGGCTAAGTAACGATTTTATGATGGCACTTATTGGCCGCGCTCTCGAAGCGATTGGCACTGGCGTAATGTGGCCTGTTTTGCAAATAACCGTCTTCTCCGTATTCCCTGTTACACGACGCGGCATGGCCATGGGTAGTGTCGGTATGGCAATGAGCATTGCTCCAGCAATCGGCCCTACTATTGGTGGTTTGCAAACTGATATTAACGGATGGCGATCAATCTTCTTCTCTCTTACGATTATCGGCATAATTTCCGTGATTTTATCGGTTCTTTTCTTGCATAATTTTGGAGAACACGATCCTAACGCTCACGCCGACTTCTTCTCGGTTGGCCTTTCAATTATTGGTTTTGGCGGACTTATGTTCGGCTTCACTAATATTGAAGGATGTGGAATTGCGAATCCGCTTTCTTGGGTTCCTATGGTTGTTGGCGCTTTTGGAATTGCTTGGTTTGTTATAAGACAGTTGATAGCACAGAAGAGTGGGCGTATACCTCTTCTAGGTATTGGCGTGCTTAAGAATCGTTACTTTATGATTGGCACAATTTGCGCATGCTTAACTTTCTTCGCTTTTAGCTCGATTATGGTGCTTATTCCGCTTTATATTCAGTCTGACCGCGGTTTTTCTGCCACGATGAGCGGCCTAATTCTACTTCCAGGTGCTTTTGGAATGGCGATTTCGCAATATTTTGGCGGACACATGCTGGATCGTTTTGGCGTTAGACCAGTTGCAATGGCAGGCTCTATTATTCTGCTTTTTGGCACTGTAATGATGAGTCTTATTGACATGAATACGTGGATTTGGTGGATTTCTATTTGGCAATTCACGCGCCAAATTGGTATGGGGTTCTTGCTTATGCCAATAACAACCTGGTCGCTTAATTGCTTGCGTCCAGAAGAGCTTGGCGATGGTTCTGCAGTAACTAATACTATGCGTCAGCTTTGGGGTGCGATTGGCGCTCCTGTGCTAGTAGTTACTATGACGGTTCTAACAACGTGGCATCATACTGTTACTGGCACCGGTCACGCAGCAGATGTTGCTGCCAGTATTTTTGGCGTGCAGTGGACGCTACGTATTAGCGCGATTATTACAGCTGTTATGGCACTACTGGTCATTTTTGGCGTTAAAGGTGAAGGAACAGGATCAGCGCATAACCTTGCGCGCAGGGCAATCAATCGAATGCGCGTTCTGCATATTCCTCACGCAACAGAGCATCACGATGTTATGCACGATCACACGCATCATCAATACTAAATAGCTCACAGGCGACCAAAACTACTCAACGTTGCGCTGTTTAGGTCGCCTTTCGTTTTAAGCACAGCATTTACTGCACAAATCCAAGATGATGCTGAGTAGCACAAGAGTCTTCGTTGTCAAACTCCCCCGCATCTGCAGCATCAACCAACGTCATGGCAGCATCAGCAAGATCCGGTCGCAACGCGTCCAACCAGTGGATGCGCGCATCCCTACCAAACCAACCCATTTGTTTGCGCGCTAGCCTACGAGTTTTCTGCGCAATATCCTCAAAAGCCTCGTCCTCGCTCCATACGCCATCCAAATAATCCATAATCTGCTGGTAGCCGAGAGCACGAGCTGCAGTCACACCCAATCGCCCTCGAATTGCACGCACTTCGTCCACAAAACCCTGCTCGCGCATCAACTGTGTACGCAAATTCACACGCTTATCTAAATCGTCACGCTTTAAATCTAAACCAATTTGCAAGCAATCAATCACATACTTATAGCGCGGAAGCGTTGCAGAATAAGGCTTTCCTGTAAGCTCAATCACTTCAAGCGCGCGTATTGTTCGGCGAGGATTGCGCGCATCCATATGAGCTGCGGCAACCGGGTCCTTCCGCTGCAACTCCGCAAAAAGCACACCCGAACCCTCTTTGCGCTCGCGCTCCTCCAAAGCCGCACGAATAGTCGCATCCGTACCAGGAAAAGTAATATCATCCACGGCAGCGCGCGCATACAATCCAGAACCGCCAACTAAAATCGGCCTAACACCGCGCGACTGCAACTCACGAATGCACTTTCTCGCAAGATCCTGAAAGCGCGCGACGGTCATAGTCTCCTCTGGATCGATAATATCCAGCAAATGATGCGGCACTTCCGCCTGCTCCTGAGCGCTTGCCTTCGCTGTACCAATATCCATATGCCGGTACATTTGATACGCATCTGCATTGATGATTTCCGCGCGCACTCCGCGTTCAGCTAATTTTTTTGCCAGCGCAATACCAAGACCTGTTTTGCCGGAAGCTGTAGGGCCTACGATTGAGATCACTTTCGGCACGTGATTCTGCTTATTTTCCGCCACGTCACGCTCCTTCAACACGTCACGCTCCTCAACTTACGCGCATACAAATCAGATTTATCTTAAATATTATAGATTAACCTACAGTTTAGCAGTTTCTCGAGTATTATAGAAAGACGTGATACTTGATCGTCATAATCGCGTAAACGCAGCAGAATTGTACGCCCGCCTTCACAGCAACGAAGCAATTAGTGAGCAGGGCGTCGAAAACAATACCTATATAGATAACAATACAAATACGCACGAGCAACACGAACACGAGCACGCTTCGCATAATTGCCCAAACTGCGGCAAATCCAACTCCCCAATGCTGCCGGAAGATCAAATCGACGAATTCGTAAACATGATGCAAGTTTACGAAGGCGCAATGTACGAAATCAGCACAAAGCTTGAGATTCTCGACAGCGAATTCCAGGTGCGCTTCTCTCATGACCCAATTCACCACATGGAGCGCAGACTTAAATCGGTCCACTCTATTTTTGAAAAGCTGCAGCGCCGCAATCTGGAAATTTCTACGCGCTCTATACGCGACAATCTTTTCGACGTTGCTGGCATTCGCGTCATCTGCAATTATTGCGACGACGTATACTCCGTAGCTCAGTACCTTTCTAAACAAACAGATATTCAGGTGCTGCGAGTCAAGGATTATATTAAAAATCCTAAGCCGAACGGATACCGCAGTTTGCACGTGATTTACGCCGTGCCTGTGTTCTTGTCGTCGGGCGCGCATTATACGCCGGTTGAAGTGCAGTTCCGCACAATTGCAATGGATTATTGGGCTAGTTTGGAACATGCTTTGCGATATAAATCCGGCTTGCCGGACGCAAAGTTGGCCGAGCACTCGCAGACTTTGCTTGATTGCGCACGCAGTTTGCAAAATATTGAGGCGCAGATGCAGGGCATTCACCGCGATATTAACGGCGCTCCTCGCGCTGAAGAAGCACCAAATAGCAGGGCGTAAGAATAGTTGCGTTAAGGCGCATGCACATACTTGCTTTGTACAGACGTACTAAATTACGTTACAATTTTTAGCATTTTTTAAGATGCATCAGCTAAAATATTATGAGAACGTTGTCTTGACAGCGTTTTATTTCATAGCTGTTAAGGAGAAATTATGACAAACTTTACGCAAGATTATTACGGAGCGAGCGCTCCTGAAGTAATCGACACTAATGCTACTTACGCTTTTGAAAAAGCAAAAAGAATTTCTGTAGGTCGCACTTACGGTGAAATGACGATTGGTCTTGCTGTGACTGCACTAGTTGCAATGTTTACGCAAACCAGTAATTTATTCTTGCAATTTATGCTTGCAACTCGCGGCTGGGGTTGGATTTTGCTAATCGGCGCGCAAATTATCATATCCGTTTTTATGGGCACTCGCATTATGAAAATGAGCACTACTACAGCGCGCGTTCTGTTTTACGTTTATTCTGCTCTAACCGGTTTTACGCTCAGCACTATTTTTATGGTGTTTAGCTTAGGTTCGATTGCGCTCGTATTTGCGTTAACTGCAGGATTCTTCCTTTGCTTGACTATGCTTGCGCTGACTACGAAGATGAATCTACTTAAAGCTGGACCAATTCTTATGGTTGCGCTTATTGCGTTAGTTATTACACAAGTTATTTTGATGTTCGTCGCTCCTGGTGCGGGCGTATTGCGAATTGTTGCGGCTATTGGAATCCTGATTTTTGCTGGTCTAACCGCTTACGATGCGCAAGCAACGCGTTCTCTTCTTGAACAGTACGCAAATCAGCCAGAAATGGTTAAGAAGCTGTCGATTTTCTGCGCTTTCCAGCTTTATTTGGACTTCATTAACATGTTCATTTATTTGCTGCAGCTGCTTGGGAATAACAGAGATTAGTAGTTCTGATTTTCTAAACATAAAAACCCTGCTGATTCGTTCGGCAGGGTTTTTATTATGCACTCTTTTATGCAATTGTTCCAGACAGTTACTAAAATAACAGTTAGCAGCTGGTGGCTGTACTTACGGACTAGTATTTATTTGAGATTGTTGAATAAGAAGGTTGAGTTTATGCCTGGGATTATTGGCATGTTAGTTAATCGTATTAAAAGTGGTTTAAATCTTAAAGTTTTTAAGCTAATTGTTGGTTCAATTATTTCTAGCTGCATGATTTTTGGCATGATACCTGCTTATGCGGCTTTTGCGCAAAATACGCTTGGGGGGGGGGGCTGCGTTAACTAAGCCTTCTGCATCTAGTACCGGTAGTGACAGTGTAGCCAAGCCAGAAGATCCAAACAATTTATTTGCTAATAACCCAAAACTTAAGAGAGACTTGTATAACAGCTTGTCTTACTCTCAAAACGATGGTTTTACTTTACCTGATTCTGTTGAAAAGTGGCATCCAACAAAAACAGATATGGAGAAAATCAAAAAGCTTGGTTTAAGCATTGAAGACATTAGTGACATCAGCTTTTTAAAGTATTTTCCAAATCTTGAAGAATTGAAATTAGATCACAATAATATTTCTGATTTAAAGCCGCTTTCTACTCTTACAAATCTTAAAACATTGGATTTGAGTGATAATAATATAAGTGATATTTCTAAATTGGCTGGTTTAACAAATCTTAAAAATTTGAATTTGAGTGGGAATAATATAAGTGATATTTCTAAATTAGCCAGTTTAACAAATCTTGAATCTTTGGACATAAGTATAAACAAAGTTAGTAATGTAGATAGTCTTGTTAGTCTTTGTAATGGCAAGCTTATAAGCATTAAGGCTGAAGAAAATAGTATTAGAAACGTTGATAAGATTTACGCTATTGCTGCTGTAAAAAGCGATAAATTGTTTGCTGATGCCAAAAAAGATCCGTATTCGTATGTGTTATATTCAAAATCCAAATACGATAGTTTGTATGATTTTTCTAACCAGCATATTGAAGAAAATATAACTACTCAGCAGGCTAAAGATGGGTATGAATATACTAAGCTTTTGGCGTCAACTATTAAAGATAAAGATTACAACTTTACTTATAAGTACGTTTATAGATATGTTCCCACTCCATTTATGCGGCCAACTTATATAAATGATAAAACTATTACAATAAACGAAAATGATGGAGTTAAATTAATAAATTTTGACCTAAATAAAACATTAGGATTTGAGTTCTATTCTCATACAGGTGGAGGAAATGTTCATGTTGGTCCTAATTTTTTGTTTAATGGAGAATTGTTGATTCGTCAACATAAGATACAAGATTTTAATATTGAACTTGGATTTGGTGAGGGAAGAGGGATTGATATATCATCTCTAAAATCCAAAGTTGTAATAGACGGATTTAAAAAGGGCACGGATTATTTTGATTTTTCATATTGGGATGCCTGGAATGAAAATATTAATACTGATGGTGCAATTAGCAGGAATGCATATCTGCCTGGCGAATACAATTTTGCTGCAGCTTTAAAATATACACAAGGAGAAGCAAAAGACAACAAGATAATCGGGTATGATTCTGTTGATAACTTTAATATTCACGTTAAAGTAAAAACAATGGCTGAAACGTGGCCTGCTAAAAGTAGTGATGTGAAAATTAATGATATTGATTCGTCTAGTGCTACGCAGTCTAGTAGCAAACCGACTGTGAAATCGATTAGTGATGATGTTAAAAATCAGGTTGAGGGATTATTTGTAACAGGTGGAAAACGTAAATATCCTGCAATTCCTGCTGGTTTAAAGCCTACTGCATGTGATTATTGTGATCCAGAGGATGATGATTGTAATAAGAGAAATTGTGGTAACGAAACAAGCGCTTATTCATTCTATTTGTATGGGCCAATGAATCCTGAACGGACTATTTTCAAAAAAGTAGGAGATTTTTGTGCATATACGAATGATGATGATGTTGATGTTGCATATTATTACAAGGCGCCTACGGTTACGATAGGTGATGATTTTAAAAAAATACCTGACGCAACTGATAAAGATCAAACTGTTAATGTTCCTGTTACGGTTACTTATCTTGATGGATCGCAGTGTAAGTTTTATGCGAGCTTTACTGTAAAGGCAAAGCCAAAGCCGAATCCGGATCCAAATCCAAACCCAAAGCCGAATCCGGATCCAAATCCAAACCCAAATCCAAACCCTGGCCCTCAGCCGGGTCCAAACCCTGGTCCTCAGCCGCAGCCGCAGCCGCAGCCAACACCAACGCCTGTGCCAACGCCAGATCCGCAGAATCCACCAGTTGTGCCTACACCTGCTCCAACTCCGTCAAATCCGTCGACTCCAAATCAAAATCCGCAACCTTCGCCAGATCAGTGGTCTCACATCGTTGCCCCCGAGCAAACAGATAAACCGGAGTTAAATATTAAAGATGGCGACGGAACTGAAAATCCGGACGACATTATACATTTGCTGAATCCTAATCATTGGAATAACAATGATTCTGGCACTACAGGCACAAACTCCACAGATTCAAATGCTGCAGATTTTAACGTTGCAAATCCTGCAAATACGTCTAACAAAGGAATTAACGCTAACACAGGCAAAACTGCAAACAAATCAAGCAATAAACGTCACAAGTTATCTAATACTGGAACGGATACATACTGCGTAATCATTGCATCCTTCAGCTTATTAGTGCTTGGATTGCTTGTTGCAATTTCAGCAAGACGCAAAAATGTTGGATCTCAAGAATCTAACAAAATCTAACGAGCTACTATAAAAACCCTGCTGATTCGTCGGCAGGGTTTTTATTTATGTGTTCTACGCTCCAAACATGAGACCAGTCGCGCGCATTTGGAGCGACAAACAACCCCAAACTCTCCAAACGCCGGAAAAATACACGGCAAATGTGGTCAGCCAAGGCAAAAACGACAACAAATGCCAGAGAACTACACGTCGAATGTTTCCCAAACAGGCAACCAGAGACCCTAACGCAGTACGCAATCTGCACTAATGTCCAATAATCTACAATCAGAGAACCTAACGCAGTAACCCATCTGCACCAGTGCCCAAAAATGGGCAAAATGAGACACTCGCGCAGAAAACAGGTCATCGCTCGCAATGCATCGCTCAAGCAGGTCGTCGCGCCAACGTGAAACCAGTCGCGCGCGTTTGGAGCGCAAAACCGCCTCCAAGCCTCCAAACGCGAGATGAATTACCCGCATTTGGAGCGATACGCCAGAGCAAACCCTCCAAAAGCGAGCATCAAATCCCGCATTTGGAGCAAGCGCGAAACAACAAAAGACCCCACGAGTTTCCTCGCGGGGTCTTTGTTAAGCCTTAGCTAATACTTTCAGTTAAGAAAATACTAGGCAAGAATCTTGGTCACACGACCGGAACCAACGGTACGGCCACCTTCACGAACTGCGAAGGTCAAGCCCTCTTCCATTGCGATGGCCTGGATCAACTCAACAGTGAATGTTGCGTGATCGCCTGGCTGAACCATCTCAACGCCGTCTGGCAAGGTGATAACGCCGGTGACGTCGGTGGTGCGGAAGTAGAACTGTGGACGGTAGTTGGAGAAGAACGGCGAGTGACGGCCACCTTCGTCCTTGGTCAAGACGTAAACTTCGCCTTCGAACTTGGTGTGTGGGGTCACAGAACCTGGAGCAGCCACAACCTGGCCACGCTCAACGTCGGTACGGGTGATACCACGGAGAAGAAGACCAGTGTTATCGCCAGCTTCGGCCTCATCCATCTGCTTGTGGAAGGTCTCAATGGAGGTAACGGTGGTGGTCTGGGTGTCACGCAAACCAACGATCTCAACTGGGGTGTTGATTGGGAGCTTACCACGCTCAACACGACCGGTAACAACGGTACCACGACCGGAGATGGTGAACACATCCTCGATTGGCATCAAGAATGGCTTATCAAGATCGTGAGTTGGGGTTGGGATGTACTCGTCAACAGCCTTCATGAGTTCCTTGACGGTCTCTACCCACTTGTCGTGATCTGGAGCGTCATCATGCAAAGCACCGTAAGCAGAGGTGCGGATGACTGGGCAGTCGCGATCGAAGCCGTTTTCGTCGAGGAGGTCACGGACCTCTTCTTCAACGAGGTCAATAAGCTCTGGGTCATCAACCATATCGCACTTGTTCAAAGCAACGAGGATCTTCGGGACACCGACCTGCTTAGCGAGCAAAACGTGCTCACGGGTCTGAGCCATAGGACCATCGGTAGCAGCAACCACGAGGATTGCGCCATCCATCTGAGCAGCACCGGTGATCATGTTCTTAACGTAATCAGCGTGGCCTGGAGCGTCCACGTGAGCGTAGTGACGTGCTTCAGTCTGATACTCGATGTGTGCGATGTTGATGGTAATACCGCGTTCCTTCTCTTCTGGAGCGGCATCAATCTGATCGAAGTCATACTGAGGGTTCAAATCAGGATATTCGCTGTGCAGCACCTTGGAGATAGCCGCGGTCAGAGTAGTCTTGCCGTGATCAACGTGACCAATGGTACCAATGTTGACATGCGGCTTAGTACGCTCGTACTTTTCCTTTGCCATGTGTTTGTCCTCCTGGACGTCTCGTAGTTTGCTTCACACGAATGTGTAAAGTCTTTCGCTACATATTTACTGGGTTTCTGGGTTAGGTGCCACTTCGGTGCCAGAACCCAGTCAACGTAGAAATTCTAGCGTTGACCGGGGACAGAAAACACCGAAGTAGCGTGCGCTTTATTCGCCGCGCTGAGCCTTAATAATCTCGTCCGAAACAGCCTTCGGGACCTCTGCGTAAGAGTCCATCTGCATGGTGAACATTGCGCGGCCCTGAGTCTTGGAACGAAGATCGCCGATGTAGCCGAACATTTCGCTCAGCGGCACCTTTGCGTCAATAACCTTAACGCCGGTTGCATCAGTCATAGACTGGATGTTACCGCGGCGAGAGTTCAAATCGCCCATGACATCGCCCATGTACTCTTCTGGAGTACGGACTTCGACTGCCATAATTGGTTCGAGAATTACCGGATTAGCCTTTGGTGCAGCTTCCTTGAAGCACATGGAACCTGCAATCTTGAAGGCCATTTCCGAAGAATCGACATCGTGAGTCTGACCGTCGGTGACGGTTGCTTTTACGCCCACAACTGGGAAGCCAGCCAACACGCCGGATTCCATAGCTTCCTGCACACCTGCGTCGATAGAAGGAATGAATTCCTTGGTAATGTGGCCGCCGGTAACTTCGTTGACGAACTGATAAGTTTCGCCAGATTCTGTGTCGAGAGGCTCGAAGTTCATCAAAACCTTAGCGAACTGACCAGAACCACCGGTCTGCTTCTTGTGAGTGTATTCCTGGTTCATAACAGCCTTACGAATGGTTTCGCGGTAAGCAACCTGTGGCTTACCAACATTCGCTTCGACCTTGAACTCGCGGCGCATACGATCAACGATAATGTCAAGCTGAAGCTCGCCCATACCGGAAATCAAAGTCTGGCCGGATTCCTCATCGGTCTTAACCTGGAAGGTAGGATCCTCGTCAGAAAGCTTAGCCAAAGCCAAGCTCATCTTTTCCTGATCAGCCTTCGTCTTTGGCTCCACAGCCACCTCGATAACAGGATCTGGGAAGGTCATGGATTCCAAGGAAATTGGGTTCTTCTCGTCGCACAAGGTATCACCAGTGCTGACGTTCTTCAAACCAACGAAGGTGTAGATGTTACCAGCTTCTGCGGAATCTACAGGATTTTCCTTATCAGCATGCATCTGGAAGATCTTGCCAACGCGTTCCTTCTTGGACTTGGTGGAATCGTACACGGAATCACCTGGCTTAACTTCGCCAGAGTAAACGCGCACGAACACGAGCTTGCCGTAGAACGGATGGGTGGAAATCTTGAAGACCAAAGCTGCAAATGGATCGGTGTTCACTGGCTTGCGGTCAATTTCAACGGATTCGTCGCCTGGCTTGAAGCCCTTAATGGATGGAACATCCTCTGGGCTTGGAAGGAAGTCAACAACAGCATCCAGCATTGGCTGAACACCCTTATCCTTGAATGCAGAACCGCAGGTTACAGGGAAGGCTTTGCGTTCGATTGTAAGCTTACGAATACCAGCGCGCATTTCTTCTTCAGTAAGTTCGCCAGTTTCGAGATACTTCTCAACCAATTCGTCGTCAGCTTCAGCAACCTGATCCATGAGTTCAGCACGATACTCTTCTGCACGATCCTGCAAATCTGCAGGAATGTCAACGGTGTCGTAGTGAGCACCCATATCGTCCTTAACGTCATTCCAGACGTAAGCCTTCATACGAATCAAGTCAACAACGCCAGTGAAGTCGTTTTCAGCACCGATTGGAAGCTGAATAACGAGTGGAGTTGCGCCGAGCTTCTCTTTGATGGTCTTGACGGAGTAGTAGAAGTCTGCGCCAAGCTTATCCATCTTGTTGATGAAGCAAATACGTGGAACGCTGTACTTATCTGCCTGACGCCACACGGTTTCAGACTGAGGCTCCACGCCTTCCTTACCATCGAAGACTGCAACAGCACCGTCGAGAACACGAAGGGAACGTTCCACCTCAGCGGTGAAGTCCACGTGGCCTGGGGTATCGATGATGTTGATCTGATAGCGGTCATCAACGTCGTGAGTCTGACGCTTCCAGAAGCAGGTGGTTGCAGCAGACTGAATAGTAATACCGCGTTCCTGCTCCTGAGCCATGAAGTCCATGGTAGAAGCACCATCATGAGTTTCACCGATCTTGTAATTCTTACCAGTGTAGTAAAGAATACGTTCGGTTGTAGTAGTCTTACCAGCATCGATGTGCGCCATGATGCCGATGTTACGAACCATATTCAGGTCGTTAAGCACATCTTGTGCCATATTCTTATCCTTAGCTCTTTAAGATACCGATTATCTTGTGGATTACCAGCGATAGTGAGCAAAAGCCTTGTTTGCTTCTGCCATCTTGTGGGTATCCTCGCGGCGCTTCACGGAAGCACCCAAGCCATTGGAGGCATCGAGAATTTCGTTTGCCAAACGCTCAGCCATTGTCTTCTCACGACGAACGCGGGAGAAGTCAGTAAGCCAGCGAAGGGACAATGTGTTTGCACGAGCAGGCTTAACTTCGACTGGAACCTGGTAGGTTGCGCCACCGACGCGGCGGGAACGAACCTCGAGGCTTGGACGAATGTTATCGAGAGCGCGCTTCAAAACAGAAACTGGCTCCTGCTCGGTCTTAGCCTTCACCTGCTCAAGAGCGGTGTAGACGATGTTTTCTGCGATGGACTTCTTACCATCGAGAAGGATTTTGTTAATCAACTGAGCCACGACGGTCGAGCCGTAGATTGGATCAGGAAGCAACTGATGCTTTTTTGCAGGTCCTTTACGTGACATGTTTTACTTCGCCTTCTTTGCTCCATACAGGGAACGACCCTGCTTGCGGTCCTTGACACCCTGGGTATCGAGCGCGCCACGCACGATGTGGTAACGCACACCTGGGAGATCCTTCACACGGCCACCGCGCACAAGCACAATGGAGTGCTCCTGCAAGTTATGGCCTTCGCCTGGAATATAGGCGGTTACTTCAATACCCGAGCTGAGGCGCACACGAGCAACCTTACGAAGCGCGGAATTTGGCTTCTTAGGAGTGGTGGTGTACACACGGGTGCACACGCCACGACGCAACGGGCTACCTTTCAAGGCCAAAGTCTTTGACTTCTTAGGCTTGGCCTGACGTCCCTTACGGACGAGTTGTTCAATCGTAGGCAACTTAAGTTCTCCGATTCATTGATATGTTCTGTTTGGTGAAAACCGCCACACTGCAGCACACCTTAAACCTGAATCGGTTAAAAGAGTAAAAGCCACAGTCCACCGGCCCGATGGCCCTTGCGCCTCCAGTCACGCATTACTGCGCGCTATCTTTGGCACTTGGGATATCCCAACCTACACGCCTATCACATAAGGCATGCAGTTGGCACACACGAATTACTATTATACACAAAAGCTTGACAATGCCACTAACTAAATCTCAAAAGCAGAATCAAAGCAGAATCAAAGCAGAATCAAAGCAAAATCTACTTAAGAATTGGTCGTATAGGAGCCGAAACATCAAGCCTATGTTTATCTCCTATTTTGCTTGGATCGTCAATAATTTTAGCAACAATAGCCTTTTTTAATTCAATTTGCGAAGAATTTCCCCAAACAATAGTTCGCTTTACGTCACCAAATTCCGTTTCAACAGAATCCTGCGTTTTTGCACTAACTTTTGTAACTCTGGCACGCATTGATTCCGGCAGCGAGCTTACGATTTTTACAGCTTCAAGAACGGCTCTATTGTTTAGACTTCGTTGAATATTCCCTACTTCGATTACTGGAATACCTTTAATAGATGCCTGCGCTACGGCATTCAAAACTCTACCCTTTGCATCCACAGCTGTAAGCTTACTGCTTTCGCGAGTTTTAAGCATTGCTGCAGGACGCTGAGCTCGCACTGTAATTTGTAAACTATGTGGGAAATTTTTAGTGACTTTAGCTTCGGTTACGCCAGGAATATCTTTAAGCTGACCAATTACCTCTTGCGAAGACACCAAAAATAGCGATTTGTCTACTTGAGTAGATGCTATCGATTCGATTTTCTGCTCACTCACCCATTCGTTAGAACCAGAAATAGTAATATCGTCTAGTTGAAGACGAAATACCGGTGAGAAAAATAGAAGCCATAAAAGCGAAGCAAGAACTGCAATAACAGCCATCACAGTTAAAACACGTTTAAACGTAAACTTCAAATAAGCGGACTTACGTTCTTTTAAACGCTCTTTGAAATTGACAATTCTAGGACGAGTCATCATTCCAAAAGATCCAGAAGTTTGACTTAACGTTTTCTTTATGAAGTCAAGACCTGGCAAGCGTCTAGCATCAACAAATTTGCCCTGATGCTTTTCTTCACGATTAGGATTCGTATCTGCTAAATTAAGGCTTTTAACAGTGCGAGGATGCGGCTTATTTTCAGAAGAATCATTTGATTTACTAACAATCACGCGACCCATACCGCTCCTTTCTTCGTGAAGTTTAAGTTTCCTAAAGACTAGCAGATATTTCTTACTACTTCGTAAATTATTTTTACAACGCTTCTAGCATAACAGACGTCATATCAGTAATACTTCCAGCACCAACAGTGAGAAGAACATCTCCGAATTTTGCGCGCGCAGCCAGTTTCAACGCAGCCTCACGCATATTTTCCACAGCCTCAATTTGTACATTGAGATTCTGCGATTTTGCAGCCTCAACAATAGTTTCTGCATGAATATTAGGAAAATCTTCCTGCTTTTCGCGAGCTGGAAAAATGCCAGTAACAATCACATCGTCAGCCAAGGCCAAAGCATTAGCAAACTCACTGGCAAAAGCACGAGTCCTAGAGAACAAATGCGGCTGGAACAGCACACGCAATTTCGCTGAAGTATAGCGTCTTCTAGCAGCACGAAGTAAAGCTTCAATTTCCGTTGGATGATGCGCATAATCGTCAACAACAGTAACACCGTTAACGCATCCTCGAATATCGAATCTCCTAGAAGCTCCCCTAAAACTTTGAGCACCACGAGCCGCATCTTCCGGCTTCATTCCAAGCAATACTGCAGCAATAATAGCAGCCGAAGCGTTACGCGCATTGTGCAATCCTGGAATTAACAAACTAACTTCTAAGCTTACTGAATCCTCTATTTTTCCAGCATTTCCGGCAATATTTCCAGCAATATTACCAGGCAAAACAAGCGTAAATACTTCTCGCCCACTTACAGCCTGCTCGCTTTCATGCTTAATACCAGCAAACTGCGCCAAATTTTGCACGCGAGCGCTAGTTGAAGCCCACGAATCGTAAGCACCGTAAGCAATTGTTGCGCGCAAAGTTTCATCCGACATTTTTTCAAGAACTTTTCTAGCACCTTCGTCATCAGCGCAAATTATTACGTGATCAATAGCGTGACTTACGTGCTCAACAAAAGCTTCACGGTAACGTTCGCTAGAACCGTAATGATCTAAGTGATCCGCTTCAGCATTTGTTACGATTGCAATACTCGGGCGATATTTTTCAAAGCTTCCGTCTGATTCGTCAGCTTCAGCAACCATAACGCTTCCCTTACCTGCATGACCGCCATCAATAACAGTGCCATCTGCAGCCTGTATTGATCCGCCAATCGCGTAGCTTGGATCTGAAAGTTCTCCAGTTCCAGCAACGCTTAGTATGTGAGAAAGAAGCGAGCTTGTAGTTGTTTTACCGTGAGCTCCTGCAACAGTAACCCCAGTTTTTGAGGCAAGAAGTAGCGCAAGAATATCGCTTCTATGCACGAGTTTTACACCATTGGCGTAAGCTGCCACAATTTCTGGATTATTCGGCTTAATTGCGCTTGAATACACAAGCACATCTGCACTCTCAACATGAGAAGCGTTTTGACCAATTTCTACCGAAATACCTAATTCTTCCAAACGCTTTGTGTGATCGTTTTCTTCGCGGTCGCATCCGCTAACACTTACGCCTTCTTCGTGAAGCATTTCCGCAAGAACACTCATTCCTGCTCCACCAATGCCAATAAAATGCACTCTTCCAAGAGTGGATGCGTTTTTAGAATCTTCAAATGCAGCTTTTATTGGATTTAGAGTGATTTTAGAGCATAGCAAATCCGCATTATTATTAACATTCGACATTATTTTCTGCTTCCTTTTGCGATTTCAAGAATACGCTTTGCCATAACGTCTGCCGCGTTACGAATACCATAATTCCATGATTCTTTTCGCATATTTTGCAAACGCTTACTATCTTCTAATAAAGCTATTCCTTCAAGATTTAACCATTGAGCGCTAAAATCGCAATCGTTTACCATAACCGCACCGCCAGCTTTTACAACCGGCTCAGCATTAAAACGCTGCTCACCGTTACCAATAGGAAGCGGCACATAAACTGCAGGCAATCCTAAAGCGGAAATTTCGGCAACAGTTCCAGCTCCAGCCCTGCAAATAACCAAGTCTGCACAAGCAAAAGCCCAGTCAATACGCTCTAAATATTCCGCAATATGATAATCACCTAATCCAGCATGATTTGGATTAATATCGTTTATTTGCGATTCACCTACTTGCTTTGCAACTATGCTTCGCACTTCTTCCGCTTTTGCGCGACCAGTTAAATGTATGACTTGCGCATGCTGCAAAATTTCTTTAGAAGCTTTAGCCACAGCCAGATTAATGCTTTTTGCTCCTAAAGAGCCTCCAGTTACCAAAATAATTGGTCGCTTTGGATCTAATCCAAGCTTGCAAGCTCCTTCGACTGCAGCCGATCCTCTATCTTCTTCTAGTTTTTTGCACAATGTAGAAATAGCAGGGCGAAGCGGCAATCCTACTCTTTTTGCTTCAACACCGTTTTTTGCGCGCAAACCAGTGGTATTGTACACAGTTCCTATTTCTTCAGCCCATTTAGCGCCTAGTTTATTTGCCATTCCGGCTTTAGCGTTCTGCTCGTGAATCACAATAGGAATATGCTTAGAATGAGCTTTAAAATAGACTGGAGCAGAAGCGTAGCCGCCGAAGCCAACTACAATATCTGTCTTTCGTTTTAATAAAATATTTTGAACTTTGCGCGTTTCTTTAATCCAACGCAAAGGGAATTTTAGTGCGTCAAGATTTGGTTTTCTAGGAAAAGGCACTTTTTCTATAGTGTCAAGTTCGTATCCTGCTTCTGGAACAAGATCTTTTTCCAATCCAACAGCTGTACCAATTACGCTAATATGAGCGTTTGGTTCCATACGTTTTAATGCGTCCGCAACAGAAAGTAGTGGATTAACATGTCCTGCAGTTCCCCCTCCTGCAAGCACAATATGCACTTCTTTCTGATTAGCATTAGTTTGATTCATTATTTCCCCGATTCTTCAATTGTGCTACTATTTTTCCATTTTAAGCTGTGGGTTTGCTCGCATAAGACCATCAGCGACTCCTACTGCAACCAAACACATAACAAGCGAAGATCCGCCTGCAGACACAAACGGCATAGGAACTCCCATAACCGGCAATAGTTGCACTACTACAAGAATATTAACTAAGCCTTGACCTACAATCCACGTTGCTATGCACATTAAAGTTATTGAAATAAACTTAGATTTTGCTTGAAGCGCGGAAGAAAGCATGCACCAGCCGATTATTATGTACAAAATAACTACTGCAGCCGCAACCAAAAATCCCATTTCTTCGCCAATAATTGCAAAAATAAAATCGTTATGAGCGTAAGGTAAATAATTCCATTTTTCGCGCGAGTTACCAATACCAACGCCTAAGAGTCCTCCGGAAGCCATTGCGTATTGTGCGTGAATTGCTTGGAAGCACACGCCTTTAGCTGCTTTAGAGTCGCAACCGTGCAATGTTGCTAGAATTCTTCGCATACGATTTTGACTTGTTAAAACCAAAAGAGCAACCATTATGCAAGCAATAAATATGCTTCCAACAAGCCATTTGGTTGGAAATCCACCTAAATAGAAAGCTATAAGAGCAATAAGAATAATAATTAAAGCAGTACCAAGATCTTTACCGGCAATAACTAGCAGCAAAGATACGCCTAATCCGGATGCGGCGGGAATATAGGCTCGCATTTGAACACGCTTATACGCTTCTTTTGCGGCAAGAAGTGCGATTGGAAGCCAAATACACAAAGATAGTTTTGTGATTTCTGCAGGTTGCAAAGTAATAGGGCCAACAGCAATCCATCCCGCGTTACCGTTAACCTCTCGACGCAAACCTGGCACAAAGGTTAAAAACTGAGCTACGGCCGCAACAGCATAAATAATCGCAACATATTTTCTGTAGTACGAAACAGGCACGCGAGAAGCAAAAATATAGCCAGTCATGCCCAAAATGCAGTAAAGAGTTTGGTTTATACCCTGCCCCCAAGGTGCAACTCCGTAAGTAATCATTGTTACCGAGGAGCTAGAAAATACCATAAATAAGCCAAATATCGATAAAATAATTACCGATATTCTCATTCCGTATAAGCACCACAGAGGATTTGTTAAACTTTTCCATCCAAGATAATGCTTAAGCGCTAAATCTTGGCCTTGATCTTCACCACTTTTTTTGTGCACTAATGAGCGCAACCACTTAATCGGCTTATTGTTGTTTAATACCATGATTGTGTACCCATCGTTGAGATTCTTCAGCAAAGCGATTTCCACGATCAGCATACGAAACGAATTGATCCATAGAAGCACATGCTGGAGCAAGAAGCACAACATCACCAGGCTTAGCGTAACGCCCGGCAGCTTCTACAGTTTTTTGCATAACAGCTTCACCGAATGAAGAATCAGCATTTATAAGTGAATTATGCTCAATTCGCTCGCAAACCGCATCGTCAATACCATTATACGATTCAGCACTAGAACCGTCTGGAGCAACAATAGTTACAGGAATATTTGGAGCAGAATTATGAAGAGCTTCAACAATCGGACGCTGGTCTACTCCAATAACAACAACTGCTTTAATCACATGAAGTTGGTTTGCAATTAAATCTTCAAAATGACCGCCTTTTGCCAAGCCGCCAGCAATCCAAACTACAGAATTATTAGCAAAACTTGCTAAAGACGCTGCTGCAGCGTGAGCATTAGTTGCTTTAGAATCATCAACGAATCGAATAGAATGCGAAGGATTGCAATCTTGAGCCTTAAAAGTTGCAACAGTTTGAATTCGATGCCCGCCTGGAGCAAACTCACATAAAGCACGAACTGAAGAATCAACGTTTCCAGTTAAGCCAAGAGCTAAAGCCAATGCTGTAAGAGCGTCAGCCAACAAATGCGGGTAAACTGTGCCATCTGGCTCGCATAAATGACGCAAATCACGTAAAGCAACAATACGCTTCAATACTCCAGGATCTCCTCCAGCAACACCGCTGTTATCAACAATCCAACCGTCTTTAACACCAAGCTCTCCCAAAGAAGGCTCACTTAAAGTAAATCCAATACGCTTGCAGCCCGAAGCTACTTTTGCAGCCTGAGCTAATGCTTTAACTCTTTCATCTTGAGCATTATAAACTAAAGCTTTGCGAACGTTATTAAAAACTTTTGACTTGTCGTGAGCATAAGCTTCCATGCCACCATGCCAATCTAAATGATCGGCAGCAATATTTGTAATAGCAGCACAATCAAGAGCTAAAGAATCAGTAAAATGCAACTGGAAAGAGCTTAATTCAACACATAAAGCGTCGTGATTAGCTTCCAATGCTGCATGAGAAACAGATTTTCCAATATTTCCCACAGCTGGAGCATCTAATCCACAAGCGGTTAGCATTGCTGAAGTCATTTCTGTAGTGGAAGTTTTGCCATTAGTTCCGGTAATACCAATCCAATAAGCAGGTTTATTTGTGCGCTTAGAAGGAACGCGCAAACGCCACGCTAATTCAACTTCGCTCATTACTGGAATATTATACGATTGAGCTTCTTGCAAAAATGGTGTACGCGGATTAAAAACCGGAGAAGTCACCACAGCGTCTATTTTAGACCAGTTAATTTCTTCAAAATTATGAATATCAGCTTCAGGCTTTTTTTCGTCTGCAGTTATAGGATTAGACCCAACAGCTCGCAAAACTTCAACAGCTCCACGTCCAGAAACACCGAGGCCTGCAACAAGAACATTTTTGAACGTAAACGTGCTACTGCACTCGCATGATGATAGTGAAACAGACGAATCAGAACTCTTAAGAGTACTCATATTGAAGCCTTCCAATTTTTATATTAAATAAGCAATCCAGAACGACCTGCCCAATCCGCGTAGAACATCATAAGCGCAGAAAGAACAAACATAAGCTCAATCATCCAAAAACGCACAACAACCTTTGTTTCCGTCCAACCGAGCAATTCAAAATGATGATGAATAGGAGCCATTTTGAAAACGCGTTTATGCGTTGCTTTAAAGAAGCCAACCTGAATAACATCACTTGCAGCTTCCATTACGAACAGTCCGCCCAAAATTACTGCCAAAAACTCTGTGTGCGTAGCAATAGAAATAGCAGCAAACAAGCCACCCAACGCAAGAGAGCCAGTGTCTCCCATAAATACTTGAGCAGGATTGGAATTAAACCACAAGAAACCGAAGCATGCAACAGCTGCACAAACGGAAATAATAGTTAAATCAAGAGGATCAGAAACAGCGTAAGAGAAGCCAAAATGACCGCCGCCGCGCACATGGTAGCTTTCCCAAAAAGCAATCAAAGCGTAACCTGCAAAAGCAATCATAGAAGAGCCAGAAGCTAAGCCATCAAGACCATCGGTCAAATTTACAGCATTAGACCATGCAGCAACTAGGAAATTCACCCAAATAATAAACACAACAATTCCAACGCCCTTACCGAGTATTGAAAAATCAAAGAATGGTCGCTCAATAAAACTCATTCCAGGCTGAGCACTAGCAATACCAGATTGCGTTGGAAGAAGCAAAGCAAGAATAGCGTAAATACTTGCAAAAACAATCTGCCCAATGAATTTAGCATGCACAGAAAGACCAAGATTCTGCTTTTTTCTAACCTTAGCAAAATCGTCAATGAAGCCAAGCAAACCCATAGAAAGCATGGCAAAAAGCACTAAAACGGCAGACCAGGAAGGTGCCCTTCCAACAGCCATGTAACGGTAAAGTGCAGAAGCAGCCCAGCCTGCAACAACGGCAAGATTAATAACAACACCGCCCATAGTTGGAGTTCCGCGCTTTACTAAATGAGATTGCGGACCATCCTGACGAATGTACTGCCCATAATGCAAGCGGTGCACCAAACGAATAAGAAGAGGCGTGCCTATAATCGTCACAACTAGCGACACAACAATTCCGATAATAAGCGCAATCACCGCTTAACCTCCGTTTTATATTCCGTTTGCACTACTTATTAATACTGGCCCAACGTTCAGCCAACACACTTAATCCTGACGCATGCGAACCTTTCAATAACACAACACTACTCGGATGGTCGGCCACAATCTTCCAAACAAGTTCATTAGCCTCATAAGAGCTATGCGCTAAATGCACTGCATCATTGGCTGAAAGCTTTTTATTTTCCCAAGAATTGCGAGCGCCGTCTACAATACACTGGGCTAAATTGTCTAAATCAGAATCCGTCTTTGAGCCAACAGCTATAACAGCATCAACATTTGACTTAGCAGCATATGAGCCAATATTTTCGTGCAATTCGCACTCATTTTTGCCGAGTTCAAGCATTGAACCTAAAACAGCAATTCTAAAAACATTAGACTTCTTTGAATTGTCTTTACTTTCGTAAGCGCATAAGCCGTCAAGTCCAGCTTTCATAGAATCAGGGTTAGCGTTAAAAGAATCATCAATAAGCGTAAACTCTTTGCCATCATAAGAAACGGTACTAAGCTGCATGCGATGCGGACTAATATGTGAAACTTTGCCAAGAACATCCGCAATATTTTCTAAAGGCATACCAAAATAGCGAGCAACATTTGCTGCAGCAAGAGCGTTCATAACATTATGCTCGCCTTGTATAGCAAGATGAACTTGCGTTTTATTCGTTATTTTAGAAGAATCTTCAGAAGATTTTTCAGAAGATTTTTCGTATTCGCTAAGCGTAAAAGTTGGCTTTCCAAAAGAATCAAGTTCTACGCAACTCGCACAAAGTTGATACTCGCTTTTAGGAGCTGATTCAAGCAAACCATTTTTAAGATTTCTGCCAAAGTAACGAACATGATCTTTGTCTGCAAGATTACTCATTGCAAAAACCCTAAAATCGTCTGCGTTTAACACTGCAATACCATGCGGCACAAGCCCTTGCACAATCTCACTTTTTGCCTGAGCAATGCGCTCAACTGAACCAAACTCCCCTAAGTGAGCAACACCAACTTTAAGCACAACCGCAATATCTGGTGGAGCAATTTTTGTTAAATTCGCGATTTCGCCAACATGGTTAGCACCCATTTCTGCTACTAAGAATCTAGTAGATGGGCCAACTTTTAAAGAGGTTAAAGGCAAGCCGATTTCGTTATTAAAAGATCCAACAGGAGCAACAGTTTCGCCCAAAGTGCTAAGCAATGACTTAAGCATATCTTTAGTTGTTGTTTTTCCAACAGAACCAGTAATCCCAACAATTGTAAACGGCTGCTGTAATTCGCGTCGACGCTGCAAATTATGTTTAGCAAGCAATCCTAAAGCTTCAACGGAATTTTTAACAACAATCTGAGTAATATAAACGTCTTTTACAAAATGCTCAACAATTGCTAATACGGCCCCAGATTTTTCAGCGTTTTCTACATAGTCGTGACCGTCAACATGTTCACCAGCGATTGCAACAAAAACGGATCCTTCACGAACTTCACGAGAATCAGTAAAAACGGATGTAGCAGTAATGTTTTCTTGCTTTGTATTAGAGGAATTATTTTGATTACTAACATGCACAGTGCCATTGACTGCAGAAGCAATTTCAAAAACACTCATAGGCATCATGCTATTTTGAGTCTTCGCTTCACTAATTGCCTCATGGTTTTGATCACAACTCATAAAATCCTCCTAAATGCTCCGCATGCTTAAAACACTCAAAGCCCAAATCCAAAGTCCAAAATCCAAGTCTAAAACATCCGCTCAAATTAGTTTGCACAACTAAAACGCATGCGCAAACTACCTATTTAACGCAATTCGTGAGAAACACGCAATGCGCTTTTAATAGTTCCACGACGCACTCCAGCAGCCAATACCATTGCGATTGCTAGTGAAAGATGACGCTTAATATTTTGTCCGCCAATTTCGTCTGCTAATTGCGCTAATTCGTCAGATTCAGTAGATCTTGTAACGCAATACGAGTGATCTCTGCTACTAAAACCGTAGCGTTGTCGCAAAGAATAAAAACTTATATTGTCAGTTGCAGTTGTAGTGGCATTGTTAGTTGACTTGGTATTTGACTTTGTAGTTGACTTAGAGTCGTCGTCTACTTGAGATTTCTCCGCGCCTAAAACGTCAATATTTACCGACTGCAACGCATTTTTCGACAAAGTCGCGCTATTAAGTGCAATAACTACTGCAGCAGCACCATCTTCTGCACAAACTGACAGAGTATGCTGAACATCAGCAATATTTAACGGATATTCCAGCGAAAGTTCACGCTGCAAAGAAGACGAACCGGCGTCACTAATAACACCAACAGGATTACCAAGCATGTGTAGAAAGTCTGCCAGTCGCAAAACATTAGCATGAATTTCATCATCATCGTCACCTGCAACAGCAAAAGTTGCAATGCAAGAAGAAGGATCGAAATTAATATCGCAAGCAAGCTTTCCAAGAGCAACAGGATTAGCAGAAGATACAAGTAGCGGTATTCCTAAATCCACAGCTTCATTACGAAACTCCGGTGGAACTAGCGCAGCATACGCTCCAGCATCTCTAGCAGCCTCAAGTTGACGACGATCAACGTGGCCGAGCGGCACAAACAGGCAACCAGGATGCACTTGACGCACATCATGAGCAATAGAAGTAACAGTTACCTCAGATGCAAACGCTGGAACAACTTCAAAACCATAGTTTTTTGCAGCAAAACCTAAAGTAACTCTTACTCTTGAATATTCATCAACCACATTCATTGCACACCCTACTTAGTATTAAACAACATTGTAATGCGCTCATTACCAATTTACCGCAACAGGGTTCGTGCGTGCAGCAGAAGTTGGAACATCGTACTTTTGCATAAGGAATTCGCCGATTGTCTTGAACAATGGGCCTGCAGTCATACCACCGTAAACGCCTTGCGGATCTTTTAGCACAACGGTTACGATGAATCGAGGATTATCCGCCGGAATAGCGCCAGACCAGTCGCTAATTGTGGAGCTAAGACGGCCATCAGGTCCAGCAACTTCTGCAGTACCACTCTTTGCAGCAACACGGTAGCCATCAACACCTGCAAAACGGTGATAATGCTCGCCTGAGTTTTCAAGAGCGTTCATCATTTGAGCTGCAACATTCTCATCAATAACTCGCGTTCCTTGAGCACGCCCAGCTTTAGTCACATGACCGTTAGAATCAATAACAGACTTAATCAAAGTTTGACGCAACTTCACGCCTTTATTAGCAATAGTTGCCATAGCGTTAGTAAGCTGCAAAGCGTTCACAGCATAACCTTGGCCGAATAGAACAGTATCTTTCTTACGACCATCCCAAGATTGCATGCTAGGAAGCAAACCGCGAGATTCACCCTGCAAATTCAATCCGGTATACTGACCGAGACCAAACTTATAAAGGTATTCGTAACGCTTATCTAATGGATACTTTTCGCCGGCCATAACCATACCAACGTTTGAAGATTCAGCAAGAATACCAGCCAAAGTCCAATGTTCAACACCATGATCAACAGCATCGTGATATGTTTGGCCATTCTTATTAATGCTGTTAGGAACAGCAAACTGATCGCTAAGCTTGTGAGCGCCGGTTTGCAACATACCAGACATTGCAAAAGCCTTACCAATAGAACCAGGTTCAAATGTTTGACTTACTGCGCGAGACACGTTTACTTTGGATTGCGTGCTACCGGCTTTAATATCGTCAGTATCTTCCAAAGCTAGAATTTCGCCAGTTCGAACATCCTGAACTACTGCAACACCCCATGCTGCACGATATTGTTTCTTTCCGTCAAGAAGAACCTTCTTAACATACCAATCAACATCGCTATCAATAGTAAGCTTAATATCACTGCCGTTTACAGCAGGCTTAGATTCTGTTACAGTTCCTGGAATCTTCTCATTTCCAACGTTATTTCCTTGGTAACGCTGGTAACCGTCTACACCGTTTAAGGTGGAGTCATGAGTTAGCTCAAGTCCAGAAACACCAACTTCACCCTTGCGATCCTTTAAATCTTTACGATTAACTTCATCCGCATTCGAAACTGCACCAATTACAGAACCAAGAATTGGGCCACTAGAATACACGCGCTCGCTGCTATTTTCTGCGTAAATGCATCCGGAAAGATTAAGATTGTCAATAGCGCGCTTAACTGCAGGAGTTACGTTACGCTTCAACAAAACGTAACGACCAACGCCAGCTAATTTTCCTCCAAGCTCTACAGAACTCATATGAAGAATCGGAGCGAGCAAACGAGCAACCGCCACAGCGCCCGTACCCTCTACCGGCTTACCATTTAGCATATGGCAATTATCTTCAGTCTGCTTAGTGCATGGCGTAGGCTTAAAAGCCTGAGCGTTAAGAGGGTCTCCAATAATATTGAATCGCTCAACGCTTTGTGCAAGAACAGCACCATTTGCATCCAAAATTTTGCCACGACGAGCAAGAATTGGGCGCACTCTGCTGCGTTCTGCTTGAGCTGCCTGTGCAGTAGAGCGTGCGTTAATTAGCTGAATATAGCTAAGCTTTGCAATGGCACAAATGCCTATGAAAGCGAAAACTATAGCAATAACAGCGCATTTACGAACAAAGTTTTGTTCTTTGGCGAAACGTTGTTTAAAAATGTGGCGCATCAATGTTTCTCCTGTTTTGTTTGTTGTGACTGTTGTTTTTGTTGCTGTTCTTTAGTTTTGTTTTTAGGTTTATTTTTAGTTTTGTTTTTAGCTTTATCCTGCGTATTATTTTGCGAATTATTATTTTTTGGAACTTCTTTTTTGTTCTTTTGATTATGCTTTCGTTTAGCCGCATAATCACTTAAATCAATCGCAATAGAACCTTGCTGCGGAATCATCCCCATGCGTTGCGCTTTCGAAGGAAGCTCAGCATCCAAAGTATCGAGCTTTGCTTGCTTAGCCTCAACATCTTGACGCAAGCGTGAAATACGAGATTGCGTAGCAGTCTGCTCAAAAGAAAGCTCAGCCATTTGCGTACGAAGCATAAGCGAAGTAGACAAAGTCACAACCATGAAAATCACAATAATCATGAAATTTATGATTGGAACTTTGCGCGTATTACTCCAGTTCATAACTTTCTGCAAACGATTAAGAACCACGGAAGTTTGACGCTTAGCAGCACCAAATACTGCTGTGGAGGAATTTCGCGAATAATCTTTACGAGTTGACGAATCCTTAACACGACCTGCAGGAGCGGAAGTAGAAGAAGCCGAACGCAATACGCGATTTTTAGTATTCAATACCATTTTTATCGGCCTCCTTTACGAGGCTCTAAGCCATAAGCTTCATCTTTAAGCCTATTAAGCCAACGATTAGTAATAGGACGGCACAATTCAACAGCGCGCAAACGAACTGAAGAAGAGCGAGTATTATGCTCAATCTCCTCTTTAGATGCTTTCATTGCGCCTCTTGTAAGAGACTTAAAGAAAGGCTGAGCATCTTCAGGAATAACAGGCATATTCGCTGGAACGTCAACTGTTAAGCCCTTATTCATAAAGCGCTTAACAGTTGTGTCTTCCAAAGAATGGTAAGACTCAACTACAAGACGACCACGTTCACGAAGACGCAAAGCAATCTTTGGAAGCGTACGCTGAAGCTTATCTAACTCACCATTTACTTCAATACGCAAAGCTTGGAACACGCGCTTAGCTGGATTTCCGGCAGCACGGTGAGCCTTAGGAATCACGTCGTCAACTAAACGAACAAACTGTAGGGAAGTTAAAAGAGGCTGGTCTTCGCGAGTTTCAACAATTCGACGCGCAATAAGAGACGCAAAACGCTCTTCTCCATACTCACGGAAAATTTTAGTTAATTCGCGAGCATCATATGTTGCTAAAATCGTTGCCGCAGTAGTAGATTGCGTAGTATCCATACGCATATCAAGAGCGGTGTCGTGAGAGTAGGAGAAGCCGCGATCTGCTTCGTCAATTTGCAGGCTAGAAAGACCCAAATCCATAAAAGCTGCGTCAATTGAATCAATATTATGCGCGTTTAAGACTGAGTCAATTTCGTCAAAAGCTGCGTGAGCCGGAATAAAACGATTTTCCAAACCTTCGTTACGCATGCGTTCTGTAGCTAAAGACAGCGCCTCAGAATCTCGATCAATTCCAATAAGAGTTGCAAAAGGAGCTGCTTTAAGAAATGCTGTAGCATGGCCGGCAAGACCTAGTGTGCAATCCACTACAACCGCGTCTTTATGCTGCAAAGCAGGAGTTACTAAATCGACGCAATCTTGCAATAAAACCGGGGCGTGTATGGTTGTAATATCTTGCATTACATCACCGCCGGAAGTACATCGTCAGCAATATCGGAATAACCTTGCTCACGATCAGCAAGATAAGCTTCCCAAGCCGACTTATTCCAAATTTCAGCACGCGTACCAACACCAATAACAACGATTTCGTTACCTAAACTGGCGTAATCCCTAAGCATTGTCGGCACAACAATACGACCTTGCTTATCTGGCTCTTCGTCAACAGCGCCAGAAAGAAAGACGCGCAAATAATCACGAGCAGACTTATTGCTCATAGAAGTGCGCTGAATTTGCGTGGTCATGCGCTGAAACTCAGTCATTGGAAGCACGTAAACGCAACGCTCTTGGCCACGAGCCATAACAAAACCGCTTCCAAGTTGAGCGCGGAATTTTGCAGGAAGAGCCACGCGACCCTTATCGTCGATTTTCGGAGTGTAAGTTCCAAGCAAAATAGGAGCTAATGGCGAAACAGCAGGATTTTGCACATACTGAACAGGCTGCTGCATTGGCTGAACTGGCTGCTGAACTGGCTGCTGAACATTAGAGAACGGTGCAATTGGCATAGCTGCAGCTTGAGTAGCTGAATTATAAGCACCGGATGGAGTGGAGGTGAATGTCGGCGCTTGAATTGCTTGCTGAACAGCTGGCATAGAAGTTGAAGACACTCCGTAAGAGCCCTGAGCTTGCTGCGAATACTGAGGTTGAACAGGCTGAACATATGACGTCGGAATCTGCGTGGGTTCAGCTTGCAGTGGCATCTGCGTTTGCTGAGACATATCAGATTCAGTGGAGAAACCAGCCTGATTTACGGAATGCACAGAGGCAGAATTGGCTTTATTCCGCGGTTGCTTATTAGCAGCACGACGTGCCATACTCCACCTCCTAAATCAACGCACACTATGCCATTTGCACGTTAGTCACCATTTTACCCCATTCCTCCCCAAAAATCCCCACTTTTTTGCAAAATTTTTGATTTTTTTTCAAAAAAGCACCACCAGAAATAAAAATGAGACACTCGCGCAGCGCGACGTCTGCAGCAGTGTCCCAAAACAAGCAAAATGAGACACTCGCGCAGAACGCAAACTGCAGCAGTGTCCCAAAACAAGCAAAATAAGACCCTCGCGCAGAACGTTTACTGCACGAGGGTCTCTTAAGTGCTAAAAAGCACCAAAAAGCGCAAGAGCGATTATAGCTACAAGCGCGGCAAATACTTCTCCAGCTCGAAAGGCGTAACCTGTCGGCGGTACTCTTCCCATTCCTGATGCTTATTACGCAAGAAATACTCAAAAGCATGCTCGCCTAATACGCTTGCCACAAAGTCCGAGCGCTCCATAATCTTCAAAGCCTCGTCCAAGGATTCTGGCAATGGCTGAATTCCCATTGCCTGACGCTCAGCATCAGTAAGCTCCCACACGTCATCACTTGTTGGATCGCACAAAGTCATTTGCTTTTCAATGCCATCCAAGCCTGCAGCCAAAAGCACAGAGTAAGCAAGATATGGGTTCGCCACAGGATCCAAAGCGCGAAATTCCATTCGGCAAGAATTACCCTTACCAGGCTTGTACTGCGGCACACGAAGAAGCGCGGAACGGTTGCTATGACCCCAGCACACGTAGCTAGGAGCTTCCGCCCCACCCCACAAGCGCTTATAAGAGTTCACATACTGATCGGTTACAGCGCAAATTTCCGAAGCGTGGTGCAAAATACCTGCCGCAAACTGACGCGCAATAAGAGACATATTAAACTCTTGACCAGCCTCATAGAAAGCGTTCGTATCTCCCTCGAACAAACTCAAATGAGTATGCATGCCAGATCCCGGCTGATCGGTTAGCGGCTTTGGCATAAAGCTTGCGTATATTCCGCGCTCAAGCGAAATCTCCTTGACTACAGTGCGGAAAGTCATAATATTATCCGCGGTAGTAAGCGCATCAGCGTAACGCAAGTCGATTTCGTTTTGACCAGGTCCACCTTCGTGATGTGAGTACTCTACAGAAATGCCCATCTGCTCCAGCATGCTTACAGCATTGCGGCGGAAATCCATTGCCGAACTTCTAGGAACGTGATCAAAGTATCCGCCTTCGTCAATCGGCACAGGAGCTTTGGACCAATCATCTTGAGCTTCGAACAAATAAAACTCAATTTCCGGATGCACGTAGAAAGTAAAGCCCTTTTCCTTAGCTTTTGCGAGCGCAGTTTTAAGCACGTGACGAGGGTCTCCAAGCGAAGGCTCGCCGTCGGGAGTTAAAACATCGCAGAACATGCGAGCTGTTCCTTCCGGGCCTCCGTGCCATGGAAGAATTTGGAAGGTTGATGGATCCGGCTTCACAATCATGTCGTCTTCCAAAACGCGCGTCATGCCTTCTATTGCCGAGCCGTCAAATCCAATGCCTTCTTCAAACGCTGCCTCTAATTCTGCAGGGGCAATAGCAACGGATTTAAGCGTGCCAAGCACATCCGTAAACCAGAGTCGAATAAAACGCACGTCTCGCTCTTCAACAGTACGTAGAGCAAACTCTTGTTGTCTATCCATAAATCAGCCCCTTGGGTAGCATTTTACCGCGCTAATGTTGAGCTTAAGCCAATTTGCGCAGTAATATTTATAAGCTCTATAAAATCTATAAGCTCGTTATGTATATTGTAGTGTATTCTTGCAAAATATTCTGCACAAATCTAAGCTATACGCAATGAATTTACGTAATCGTAATGAATTGCGAATCATATGCTCATATTTATTATCTAGTTTATTTTGCCGTATTTTTGGAATATTTTGTATGCTTCTAAGTCACTTAAGTCGTCACTGTTGAACATTTCTAATCCACGTTTTTCAAGACTATCGGCGTTTTCCATGCAAATAGCAAGATCTTCAACATCTCTTGACCAAACAGCTAGTGCCATTGGTGCAACGATTTCTTGAGGTTCTTTTACAGCCTGGTAGATTTTTGCAGTTATTTTATCCGCACGATTTGTAATAAGCATTACGTCCATGCCGAAGAAGAATTCTACAAATTTTTTCACGTCGTCTTCTGGGCCGTTTCCTTCAAGATTTTTCAGTACTGCAACAGAACCCTGTTCTTCCGAAAAGCATCGGGCGCTAACATTTGCCATTTTGCAGAAGGCCGCAAGTAATTTCGCCGGCTCAACGTATGCGATTATCATTGCAACTTTTGCTTTGTTGCCAAGCAAACCTTGTAAATCTTCTTCAAAATTTGCTTCTTCGATTCCGCGCATTGCTTCTTCAATAGAATCATTTTCTTGATTTTTGCTATTGGAATCGTCTAATAAATCTTCGTTATTTGAGTTGCTTAGATTTTCGTTTTCTTGGAATTCTTTTTCAAAGCCTGCAAGCGCGTTATCTAATTCAGCATCTGTAAAAGAAGCGCGTACTGAATTGTCATCGTTAGCTTCGTTATTTTTACAATCGTTATTTTTACGATCGTTATTATTTTTGCTCTCGTCGCCATTATTTAACATTTTTATTACTTTCTCCCCTTTAAATATAAATTATTTCAATACAGCTTCTTAAAATCATATTTTACCAAATTAATACTGCATATTTTTTACGCGCTCGGCAAGCAGTTGGATCCAAATACGATTTTCATTTCCGCAAACAGCGAAGTGTCACGCTTAACGCGGAAACGGTCGCCAAAAGTAAGAACTTGCGCACGCCCAGAATCATCAAGCAAAGCCAAACGCACTTGGCAGCACCCAGGGTGACGGCTTAAAATATTGCTCAATTCTTCCACATGACCTTTATCTAAAGCTTTGCGCGGAACCACAATAGTTATTGGTCTTTCGTCCACTGATTCCAACGTTGGCACTTCAAATTCGGTTGCGCGCATAGACACAGTTTCATCACGCACTTCAACTTGTCCGCGAATACGCACAACCTGGTCAATTGCAAGCTCTTGAGCCGAAGCTTCGTAAACTTTGCCAAAGAACATGCATTGTATTGAGCTTTCCATGTCTTCAACTGTGACTATTGCCCAAGCGTTACCTTTTCGAGACACTCGCCTATCTACGCTTGTAACAAGACCCGCGATTGTTACTTGTTGGCCGTCGCTCATAGTTCTTGCGCGGTCAATCAGTTGAGCAATTGACATTTCTCGTAAATCTGCCAAAACTGCAGACAATCCGCTTAGTGGATGATCAGAAACGTACAATCCTAACATTTCTCGCTCAAAATTAAGCTTCGTTTTTTTATCCCACTCTTCAACATCCGGCACAGTGATTTGCATATCTCCCAAACCAGTATCGTCCGATGAGTCAGAAGACGAGTCAATGTCGGCAAATAAATCAAACTGACCTTCTGCCTGCTTGCGTTTAAGCGCAATCACAGAATCGATTGCAGGGTCGCAAATTTGCAGCAACGCACGACGGTTTGGATCAATCGAATCAAAAGCACCAGCTTTAATAAGAGATTCCACTAGGCGACGATTAAGTGCGCTAATTGGCACGCGCTTTACAAAGTCCATAAAGTTTACGAAACGTCCGCGTCCAGCTTCACGCTCAGAAATAATATCGTTTACAGCCTTGTCTCCAACGTTACGAATAGCGCCCAAACCAAAGCGTACAACATCTCCAACTGCAGAATATTCAAGAACGGACTCGTTAACATCCGGCTGCAAAACTTGAATACCCATGCGGCGCGCTTCGCCCAAATACAGTGCAGTTTTGTCTTTATTCGTGCGCTCGTTTTGTAGCAAAGCTGCCATAAATTCAACAGGATAATGCGTTTTTAAGTATGCCGTCCAGTAAGAAATTAATCCGTAAGCTGCAGAGTGAGCTTTGTTAAACGCGTAGCCGGAGAACGGAACCAAAACATCCCACACAGCTTGTGCAGCTTCTTCAGAATATCCGTGCGCTTTCATACCTTCAAAGAATGGAACTTGCTCTTTTGCCAGCACTTCCGGCTTCTTCTTGCCCATTGCTCGACGCAAAACGTCTGCCTTACCAAGACTGTAGCCCGCTAAAATACGCGCAGCAGACTGCACCTGCTCCTGGTAAACAATAAGACCGTAAGTTTCGTCCAAAACTTCTTTAAGAGGCTTTTCAACTTCCGGATGGATTGGAATAATATCTTGCAAACCGTTCTTGCGCTTAGCGTAATTCGTATGCGAATCCATATCCATAGGACCTGGACGATAAAGTGCAATCAAAGCCGAAATATCGTTGAAATTATCCGGCTTTAGGGTGCGAAGAAGAGCGCGCATACCGTCGGAATCAAGCTGGAAAACGCCTAAAGTATCTCCCCTAGAAAGCAGCTGATAAGTAGCTTTATCGTCCAAAGGAATTTTCGTATAGTCGATCGGATCCTTTCCATTATTTTTAATATTTCGCAAAGTATCGCGAATAACTGTCAAGTTGGAAAGCCCCAGAAAGTCCATTTTTACAAGACCGAGTGTTTCGCAAGTATGATACTCAAATGTTGTTGTAATCGTGCCGTCAGTGCGCTCAAGAAGCGGCGAGGTGTTTGTGATTGGCTCCGAGCCCATGATTGTTGCACAAGCATGCACACCAGTTTGACGAATCAAACCTTCAATGCCCTTAGCTTCTTCCGTAATACGATGCGTATCTGGATCCGTATCGTACATTTCGCGAAACTCGCGCGCTTCAGCGTAACGCTTGCTTTTTTCGTCGAAAATATCGTGCAAGCTCATATCTTTGCCGTTTTTTGCAGGCGGAAGAACTTTCGTAATTTTTTCACCTACTGAAAACTCGTATCCCATAATACGTGCGGAATCTTTAAGAGCCTGCTTAGTTTTAATCGTTCCGTAAATAACGCACTGAGCGACCTTATCTCTACCGTATTTTTCGCCAACGTATTCAAGAACTTTTGCTCTACCATCCGGGTCAAAATCAACGTCAATATCAGGCAAGGATACGCGCTCTGGGTTTAAGAAGCGTTCAAAAATAAGGCCATGCTTCATAGGATCAAGCTCAGTAATGCCCATTGCGTACGCAACCATAGCGCCTGCAGCAGAACCACGACCAGGTCCAACCATTACACCATGCGCTTTAGCCCAGTTAATATAGTCTGCAACAACCAAAAAGTAGCCGCAGAACTGCATTTGGCAAATCACACCACACTCGTAGTCAGCCTGCTTTAACACTTCCATTGGAATGTTGTTGTTGTAACGACGCTCCAAACCTTCCTCAACTTTTTTAAGGAATAGCGAAGTCTCATCCCAACCTTCCGGGCAGTCAAATTGCGGCATAAAAGCGCCATCTTCGCCGTCGTCGAACATAACATTGCAGCGTCGAGCAATCTCAAGCGTATTGTCACAAGCCTCTGGAAACTCTTTAAAAAGCTCGCGCATTTGCTCAGCAGACTTCAAATAGTATCCTGAACCGTCAAACTTAAAACGGTCAGGATCGTCAAGCCTAGAGCCTGAATTAATACAAAGCATAGCATCTTGAGCTTCGCGATCCTCCTCGTGAACGTAATGCAAATCGTTCGTAGCAAGCAGCGGAGCGTTAAGCTTTTTTGCAATCTCAAGCAAGTCTTTAGTTACGCGCGTTTCGATTGAAAGCCCGTGATTCATAAGTTCAATAAAGAAATTGTCGCGACCAAAAATATCCTGAAACTCTCCGGCTGCACGCAAAGCCTCATTGAACTGGCCTAATCGAAGACGCGTTTGAATAATTCCAGAAGGACATCCTGAAGACGCAATTACGCCTTTTGAGTAGGTTGAAAGCACATCTTTATCCATACGTGGGTAACGCATTACACGGCCTTCAAGATTTGCAACAGACGAAGCTTTAAGAAGATTTGTTAAGCCTTCATCGTTTTGCGCCCACAAAGTCATGTGTGTAATTAAGCCGCCGCCCGAAACATCGTCTGCACGCTGATCTTCCGTGCCCCAATGCACGCGACTTTTATCTTGTCTTGCGGTTTCAGGAGTAACATACGCTTCAATACCAATAATCGGCTTAATTCCGGCTTTTACAGCAGTGCTCCACATTTCGTACGCGCCGTGCATGTTTCCGTGATCTGTAATAGCCACAGCCGGCATGCCCAACTCTTTAGCACGATTAACTAAATCAGGGATTTTCGACGCACCATCAAGAAGCGAATAGTGCGTGTGATTGTGCAAATGTACGAAGTTGGTTTCCGGCTGAGTCATAAATGATATTCTATAAGCGAAAGCTGACCGAAAAATGCAAAAACGCTACTTTGATAATTCTCGCATAGCTTCTAAAGCGTGTTGCAAATCAGAAGGATAATTCGACTCTACTCTAATAATTTTGCCCGTTCTAGGATGCGTAAAAATAAGCTCCATAGAGTGAAGCCACTGCCTTGTTAAACCAAGCTTTTTAGCCAAAACTGGGTTCGCTCCATACATTGAATCCCCTACCAAAGGATGACCAATAGACGTAAAATGCACGCGGATTTGATGAGTGCGCCCAGTTTCCAAGTTAACACTTGCTAAAGTTGCTTGACCGAAGCGTTCAAGAACATCCCAATGCGTAACAGCAGGTTTTCCATCTGGCGTGATTGTGAAACGAAAATCCGAAACTTTTGCGCGACCAATAGGAGCTTCAATTGTTGCTTTATTTTGCGTTAAGTCGCCTTGTACTAGCGCATGATAAGTTTTTTTAACAGTGTGATTAGCAAACTGCTTTTTCATTTCTTCATACGCTAAATCTGTTCTGCAAACAAGCATTAGGCCGCTTGTGCCAGCATCAAGACGACTTACAATACCACGGCGATTTTCATCTCCAGCAGTATGCGAAATACTAATTCCGCGCTTTTCTAAAGCCTCTCCCACTGTTGGACCACACCAGCCTTGAGCTTTGTGAGCAGCCATTCCAACAGGCTTATCTACAACCACAATATCTTCGTCTTTATAAGCGATTTTCATGCTTTGTTCGATTGCCTGATTTTGTAGCTGTAGCTCTATTTGATTATTTTGCTGGCTTTCGTCTTGAAGCGCATCATTTTTGCAACTATTTTCAGCAAAATCTTCGCCAACTAAATCATCGAATATTATTTCATCGCCACAATCGATCAGCGAAGATTTATTTGCTTTACGATTAGCAATACGCACAGAGCCTTTTGAAATAAAATCGCTTGCTTTTGAACGCGAAATACTGCGTAATTTTGAAACTGCAACGTCAAAACGGCAACCAACTAAATCTTCAGGAACCAGCATACTGCTTTGCATAATTAATTGTTGCTTTCGTCAGTATTTTCGTCAGCGCCTTCGGAAGTATTTTCGGAAGTATTTTCATCAGTGCTTTCGTCAGTGCTTTCGTCAGTACTTTCTTCAGCGCTTTCGTCATCACTTTCGCCAGGCTTAAACGGCGTTTCAAACAAAATCAAACCAACAAACCAAATGCCAGCAATAGCAAGAATAATATCCGCAACGTTACCAACTGACCAACCGTAGTTAATAAAGTCAACAACTTTGCCGTCCAAAAAATGCTCGGCATAAATTGCGCGATCAATCAAATTGCCAAAAGCGCCGGAAAATGCTAAAGACAGCACAATCGTCCACTGCAAAGATTTTGTGCGACGAACTGCAGCAAGCATAGCTACACAAGCCAAAATCGCCACTATGCTAATAAAACTAGTTAATCCAGAGCCTAGACCAAACGAAGCACCGCCATTTCGCACAAGCGAAAGCATTAAGGAATTAGGAATACAAACAATCTGCTTTCCGTACTGTAAAGCGCTAAGAGCCCACAGTTTGCTAAGACGATCCACAACAAGCCCAACAATAACAACAAGTGCAAAAACGGCTGCGCGAGTACGCAGCCGTTTCACACGCACATCTCTATGCGTCAATTTTTATCCGATCTGTAAATAAAAACAGCATCTGCTTAAAACGCACAAACATTTAAAAGTTACGCGCTTTAAGAAGAAAACTACTCTTGCGTATCCTCATTGGAAGCTTGCTTCTGACCAAGAGCAGCATACGCGTTTTCGTCAGAAACCTGAGCAACCAACTGACCAAGGAAGTCAGTCAAGCGAGTGCGATACTCAGTCTCAAACTGCTTGAGGCTCTGAATATTGCCTTCAATAACCTGAGTCTGCTTCTCAAGATTCTCGCGCACCTGACGAGCATAAGCGTCGGCAGCGGTGCGTGTTGTAGAATCATAGTCTGCAGCGCGGTGCTGTACTTCGGACTCGTACTGATCAGCCTGATCGTGAGTCTGCTTAGCATAATCGTCAGCAGCCTGACGAACCTTACCAGAGTAAGCATCAGCCTCATTGTGAGCACGTGCAGAATAATCATCAGCATCGCCACGAGTCTGCTTATTGTACTCATCTGCCTCAGAACGAGTACGCTCAGAATACTCATCAGCCTTAGCAACTGTTTCGTTATAACGAGCCTGGCTCTCCTCAACAATCTGCTGAGCCTTAGCCTTGCCCTTATCAACGTACTGATCGTGCAATTGCATTGCAAGAGTCAACATAGCAGTTGCGCGCTCTGGCTCAGAACCCTGGGCATCAGCACCAGCGCCAGCAATCTTCTGCAAGCTACCAGTTTCAGTATTTGGCTCCATCTTAGAAACTTGTTGACGAAGCTGCTCTTCACGCTGACGAGATTCTTCAAGCTGCTTAGAAAGCTCCTGAACCTTAGCGTTTTCCTGCTGGGTAACAACAAGCTGCTGACGAACAGTTTCAAGCTCACGACCCAAGTTTTCGCTATTTGCACGGAAGTCATCGCGCTCGCGAGTAACAGTTTCAAGTTCCTTCTGAACCTGATCCGCGTTATCCGCCTTAGCGGTTTGAGCAGTAAGCTGATCAACCTGAGCACCCAAGCCATCCAGCTGCTCCTTAAGCTGCTGGTTTTGAGCGGTAAGAGCACGGTTGCTTTCTTCAGCTTCACGCAACTTAGTTTCAGTCGCCTCAAGCTTTTCAGCAGATTCATTAGATCCGCCCTGCTGCTTAGCAGCGTTACGCAACGTTTCATTTTCTTGAGTTAAGGACTCAACTTTAGAAGTCAACTCAGCAATCTTGGTATTCAAGCCCGCAACATCGCGGCCGAGGGATTGTGTGGAAGCACCAAGTCCCTGCACTGCCTGCTGACCAAGCGCTTCTATTGTTTCTGTAACTTGATCGAGAAATTCGTCAACCTCGTCAACGTCATATCCTCCCTTGAAACGTACAATCTGGAAGGTATGCTCTCGAATGTCCTTAGGCGTCAACAGAGTCATATGCTTTACACCTCGCTTTTGGGACGCATCTCATTGATATATATCTATTCGATGCTATCACGTACGCAGAAAATTAGGGCAAATAATGCGAAAATTTATGCGCAAAACGCCGATTTTATAAAAAATTACGTATAAACCGCACGCAAATTTATAGTTTGTTTTAAATATTAGCTGTACGTCATTCAGTCGTGTGGATATTCGTGTGGTGAGATTTGAGATTTTTCGCACTGAGCGAGGCGAACGTCAGAGCCGAAGGCTGCTGATTCGTCGAGCGAAGAAGAAAAATCGAAAAATCTCTGCGATTAGCACGGTTATTAACGAATTAGCACGCAGAGTTTGGTGGATTTCTTTACGAGCACTAAAAGAGGACTGGGCGCATTGACTTGCCGTAGCGCTTAAAGCGTAGCGCGCGTAGGCACTTCAATGCGGAAACTCGCTTAAGTTGGAAGTCCAGTGGACTTCCAACGCGAGTTTCGCAAGCGAGCGTAATAAAACGCGAGCTTATTGTTAAAACGTTTAAGAATAAAGCGCCCGAAGGAACGCTTCCGCGCAAAGCGCGTTCGCTACTGAGCTTGCGTGGAAAGTCCACTGGACTTTCCACCTGAGCAAGCTCACGCTCCGAATTGCTTTCGCGCGCACAATGCTGCGCGAAAGCAGGTCGTTGCGCATGCGAGGAGAGAAATCCACCAAAACTCGCGCCACAGCAATCAATATGTAAAATAACCTATAGTTCAGTTTGGCGAGATATAATTGCAGAGATTATACAAAGATACAAAATATTAGGAAAGGTCAATAATGACTGTTCTTGTTACAGGCGGATGCGGTTACATTGGAGCACACGTAGTTCACGCCTTACATAAAATAAATCAGAATGTTGTTGTAGTAGACGATTTAAGCTACGGAAACCCTACTAGAATCGAAGGCGCTCGACTCTATGGCATGGATATTGCATCTCCAGATGCCGGGGCACGTCTTGCGCAAATTATGAAGGACGAGAATGTTGATTCCGTAATTCATTTTGCTGCCAGAAAGCAGGTTGGCGAGTCCGTTGAAAAGCCTCTTTGGTATTATCAGCAGAATATTAACGGTATGCTGAATGTTCTTGAGGGCATGAAAGATAGCGGGGTAAAGAAGCTAGTATTCTCGTCTTCCGCAGCAACTTACGGCGTTCCACCTGTTGATGTTGTGCCAGAAGACGTTGTTCCTATGATTCCAATCAACCCTTACGGACAAACTAAGCTTTTTGGCGAGTGGATGGCGCGCGCTTGCGAGCACACTTACGGCATTCGCTTCTGCGCACTGCGTTATTTCAATGTTGCAGGCTGCGGTCCGGTGGAATTAGAAGATCCTGCAATTTTGAACCTGATTCCTATGCTTTTTGAACGTTTGCAGCGCGGTAAAGCTCCTGCTATTTTTGGCGACGACTACCCTACTGCCGATGGCACTTGCATTCGTGACTACATTCACGTTTCGGATTTGGCAGACGCTCATCTTGAAGCGCTTAAGTATTTGGATCGTGACGAACGCAAGTACGATGCGTTTAACGTTGGAACCGGTAAGGGCACTTCCGTGCGCGAGATTGTTGAAGAAGTACGAAAAGTTACAGGCCTTCCATTTAAGGAAACTGTGATGGATCGCCGAGCAGGAGACCCTCCTCAGCTTATTGGCAGCCCGAAGCGCATTAATGAGGAAATGGGCTGGCATGCTCGCTACGATGTAAAAGATATTGTGGAATCTGCTTGGGCAGCTTGGCAAGCAAATCCTGAACATCATATTGACGTTGAATCGTGGAAGCAGATTGACTAGTAGACTGACTAGATAAAGCAAAACGCGCGACAAAATTGCCGCGCGTTTTTTGTTTGTGGCTCCGAGCGGGATCGATCCGCTGACCTAGCGATTTTCAGTCGCTCGCTCTACCAACTGAGCTACAGAGCCATGATGAATAAAAAACCCGGCGAACCGGGCCTTTACTAATCGCGACCCCGGCCGGACTTGAACCGGTGACCTCCGCCGTGACAGGGCGGCGCTCTAACCAACTGAGCTACGGGGCCGTGGCTTATTCTCTCGAACAGCCAAGTCACTATCTTACAGAATCCTCACCAAAAAGCAAGTGCTCAGCTCTTTCGGCGTGTTGCCCACAAATAAAACGCTACTCAAGCTCAATCGCGCCAGTGCAAAGCTGATAATACTCCCCGCGCTTAGCTAACAACTCCTCGTGAGAACCACGCTCAATAATTTGGCCGTGATTCAAAACCATAATCACATCCGCATTGCGAACCGTAGAAAGCCTGTGCGCAATTACAAACACAGTGCGCCCTTCCATAAGCGAATCCATGCCGTGCTGCACTAAAGCCTCAGTATGAGTATCGATTGAAGAAGTTGCCTCATCCAAAATAAGCACCGGCGGATTTGCAACAGCCGCGCGAGCAATCGCAATAAGCTGCTTTTGACCTTGCGAAAGATCTTCTCCTCCGCCAGTAAGCTTTGTATTATAACCATCTTTAAGTTTAGAAATAAAAGCATCAGCATGAGCTAATTTTGCGGCATTAACACAATCTTCATCGCTAGCCTCTAGGTTTCCGTAGCGAATATTATCCATTATTGTGCCTGTAAATAAGTTCACGTCCTGAAGAACTGTGCCAATAGCGTAACGCAAATCCGTTTTTAGAATATCTCGCACGTCAATTCCGTCGTACAAAATCTGACCGTCGTCAATATCGTAAAAACGCGTAAGCAAATTAGCAATAGTAGTTTTGCCAGCACCCGTAGCACCAACTAAAGCAACTTTTTGCCCCGGCTTTGCAAACCAAGTAATATCATGCAAAACAGGTTTTTTGGAATCGTAGCCAAACACAACATCTGTAAAGCGCACGTCTCCTCGAAGCAAAGTGTATCTGCCATCTTCAGAGGTTAGAGCGTCTCGTTTTGCATGGCAAACCACCTCTTGAGCCATTTGACTTAATTCCTGCGCGCGCTTAGTTGCTTTAGTGCCGTTATCTTTAGCATCACGCTTCCAAGCCCAATAAATATTCGCGCCTTCTTCTTTTTCGTCAACTTCTTGCAAAACTTTAAATGTTGATTCGCTAGAAAGATGCTCAGAAGATTGACCAATCCTTACTTTTACAAGGCGAACAGTGCCAGAATCTGGTTCAGGATCTTCGTCAAGAAACTCAAAAATGCGTGACGCTCCAGCCAAAGCCATCATAAGCGAATTAATTTGCATTGTGATTTCGCCAATAGGGTTAATAAACGCGCGCGAAAGAGTAAGAAGCGATATTAGCGTTCCAAGCGTAAGAGGACCAGAGGAGGCAAGACCAAAAGTTGGAATTCCTGCAGAAACTGCCCACGCACCTAGCAAAGCAATAAGCACATAAAGAAGGTAGCTTGCGTTACTAATTACCGGCATTACATTATTTGCGTAAGAATTAGCATTTGCCGAAAGTTTTTGCACTTTTTCAGCGTAAATATCTAATTTTTTTGTTGTAGCATCTTCGTGATTGAAAATTTTAATGACTTTTTTGCCGGTAGCTGATTCTTCAACAAATTTATTCAACTCGCCCAAAGCGGTTTGGAATTGTTCAAAAAGTTTTCCGGAGCGCTTAAGCATAAATCTGACTAAATAAAGCAGCAAAGCCGTAAACGCTACCACAAAAGCGGCAATAGGAAGCGAAAGCCACATAATAGACACAAAGGCTGCTGTAAGAGATATAAGTGCAGAAAAAGAGTCCGGAAAAGCCCAAGAAATCGCTTCACGAAGAACTTCAGTATCGTTCGTATAGCGGCTCATAACATCGCCGTAGCCTTGAGAATCAAGATATTTAAGCGAAAGCTTTTGCTGATGTTTAAACATTGTGTTACGCAAATCGCGCATAACACTTTCCGCAATTTGCGCAACCAACCTGCTCCAAAGCCAGCAGCTGAACACACCAACTGCATACACGCTCGCCATAATAATTATCATGCGCAAAAGCGGCGTCCAATCCGGATTATGCTTGCCAATAAGCGGAAGAATATACACATCCACAAGAGATTGCAGGAACATTGCGCAAGCCGCTTGAACAATAGAACTCACAATAATCGCGACTAAAATTACGAAAATTTTTGCACGATAAACCATTACGCAAGAAGCAAGACGTTTTAGAGCTGGCCAATTTATTGCGCGAGTGTTTTTATTTGTAGTCATTATTCAACACCTTCTTTCGCAATATTTCCCTGACTTTGCACGCGACTTTTTGCTTGAGATGCAGCCATATTTTTATAAATCTCGCAAGACTTAATCAATTCCTCATGAGATCCTTGGGCAAGTATGCGGCCGTTTTGTAAAACAACAATAATATCTGCGTGCTCGATTGAGGAGATGCGCTGAGCCACAATAATCTGCGTGGAATCTGGCATAAAATTCTTTAAGCCTTCACGGATTTTACGATCCGTTTTCATATCTACAGCGCTCATTGAGTCGTCGAGAATTAAAATTTTAGGCTTTCTTAAAAGCGCTCGAGCAATACACAAACGCTGACGTTGACCGCCTGAAATATTCTTACCGCCCTGCTCAATATAAGTGTTGTAAGAATCTGGCAAATCGTTAATAAACTCGTCGGCGCAAGCAATTTTGCAAGCCTCGCGCAAATCTTCGTCGCTGGCATCCTTACTTCCCCAACGAAGATTTTCGGAAATTGTGCCACTAAACAGAATATTTTTTTGCAAAACAACGCCAACTTCTTCGCGCAAACTTTGTGGATTATAATCTAAAATATTCGCGCCACCAACAAAAATCGCGCCGGAAGTTGCGTCGTAAAGCCTTGCAATAAGTTGCACAAGGCTTGATTTTCCAGAACCAGTTGCGCCCACAATTCCAACAGTTGATCCGGAAGGAATACTCAAGTTTATATCCTGTAAAATTTCCCGTTCCGCAGGAGCGTTTTCATATGGATTCTCTGAATTATTTTGATTATTTGAATTATCTGGATTATTTGAATTATCTGAATTCGAATACTTCAACGAAACATGCTCAAAACGCACAGAAGCGTCGGAAAGCTCGGTAAGTGGCTTAGAAGAAACAGTCTCAGTGTTTTTAGATTGCAGAACAGCAGCAATTCGATGCATAGAAGCGCGCGCCGTTACAGTCATAACAAAAACTGCAACCAAATTCGCAAGCGCAAATAAAATTTGCAGCGCAAACACTACTAATGCCGCAAGATTTCCTGTAGTTAAGCCAAAAGCAGGATTATTTCCAGAAGCCACAATTTCGCGCGAAGCCATCCACGCAACAAGCAACATTCCTGTATAAAAACACAAATTAAACAACGGAATACTGTAATTAAGCACATACTCCGCCTTAAGAAAATGCTCGTAAAGTTTAAGAGAAATCCGCATAAAACGGCTATTTTCATAATCTTCACGCACATAAGACTTCACAACGCGAATATTGTGTAAATTCTCACCAACCTGATTGTTCAGCTCATCAACAATACGGTAAATTCGCATAAATTTAGGTGCAACAATTGCAGCACCAACCGCTCCAATTAAACCAACAATCGGCACAAAGCTAAGAAAAACCCAAGAAATAGCAGGACTAATTGAAAAAGTGAACCACCAGGCGACCGCAATAATAATAACGCTACGAACGCCTGAGCGAATGATTAGCTGGTAAGCAAACTGCACATTCGACACGTCACTCGTCATGCGGGTTACAATCGTGCCGGTAGAAAACTTATCTAAATCAGAAAAACTTAAAGCTTGCAGTTGCGAAAAAATATTATGTCGCAAATTCTTACCAAAACCGGCGCTAGAATGCGCGCAACAAACGCCTGAAATAGCGCCTGCAATCACAGAAAACGCAGCAAAAATAAGCAACTGAAAACCGTAATACCATGCGGCGGAATTGGAGCGCGCCACAATGCCAAAATCAATAAGACTTGACATTACAGACGGAATCATAATTTGCATTGCCGCTTCAAAAATGATTGTTACGGAAGTAAGAATTCCAAGTAGACGATACTTTTTTAAAGAATGAAAAATGGTGCGTAAGGCGTGAGAAGTACGGTTGGTGCGGTTTTTTGATTGCTTTGACGATTTTCGCGTTACTTCCTCCGCCATTGCGCCCCTTCCCTAAGTGATTATTAAGTTCAATAGTATCACCTTTGAATATAAGGCAGGCAGGATTTATGAAGCATCGCCTTCTCCTTGTACGCGATCTTTTCCGTAAATCGACGGAATAAAACGCTCCTGATCGTGAAGCTTTTCCCAAATTACAGGAGGATTTTGCGGATTTTCCAAAGACTTTGGCACGTCGATAATACGCTGATTGCTAGAGCCGCGGAATTGCAGCAGCGAATCATGCAAATCTTTAATATAACGTCCGTCAACAAGAATATCAACGTACTGCAAAAGCTCGAGTTTATCCGGCGTCTCCCCTGGACGCATAAGCTCTTCCCACGTGTATCCAGTCCAACTCCAAATATCTTTAGTATTGCCAAATTCTTCGCGAATACGCTTGCAAAGAGGCAGCAAAATACCAGTATTAAGCAGCGGCTCACCACCCAACAAAGTCAAACCTTGCACATAAGGTTGCGCCAAATCCTCAATAATCTGATCTTCAAGCTTTTGAGTATAAGGGTGACCTGCGCGAAAATCCCAAATCGACTCGTTATAACACTCAACGCAGTGAAAAGGACATCCCGAAACGTAAAGCGAGCAGCGAATACCCTCGCCGTCTGTCATCAAAAAACGCTTGTAATCGGCAATCATGCCCTGGCTCATGCGCTCGCTAGACCATTGGCCAGCGCGAGGATTATTAGAAAGTGAGGTAGGAATCCACGGACCACGATTCACATCTGCAGGCGCAAAATCATGCAAAGTAATGCGAGCCATATCCAACCCCCTTCAAAACCAAACAAACAACCAAAATTTGCGAAAATAAAATAAATCCAGCCGCTAGAAATTGTAATCACAAAATGCAATCATTTCTAACGGCTAGATTATCACCAAACAACAAACACAAGAAAAGCTATTTATCTATCTTAATTATCTATTCAACTTATTTTACTAAGTTTCAACATAGTTAATTAGCTAAGATTATTTTGCTTCCTCGTACCATTCACGAGATTCGCCATTATCCAGCGTAACGTGACCAGTTTCGCCAGACATGTGCTTTACGCGGTGCGCAATCTCCTCGTGGCGGCCGTGAACCATTGGGCGTTGAACAGGATTGCCCAAGTAGCCGCAAGTGCGCTTAGTAACATTGCACTTATCTGGGTCGCTGTTGCCGCACTCTGGGCAACGGAAGCCTTCCTTCGTTGGCTCAAAATCGCCCTGGAATCCACAAACGAAGCAGTGATCAATAGGCGTATTCGTACCCAAGTAGCCAATGCCAATCTTATAAGCGTAATCCCAAACAGCTTCCAAAGCCTTAGGATTTGCTTGCAAGCATGGGAACTCGCAGTAGTTAATAAAGCCGCCGGAAGCAAGATACGGGAAGTCAACCTCGTAGCTAAGCTTCTCCATAGGAGTTGGCTGCAACCAAACCGGATAATGGAAGGAATTAGTGTAGAAGTCGTGATCGGTAACGCCTTCAATGCGGCCGAACTTCTGACGATCCATGCGGTTAAAGCGGTCAGTCAAAGACTCTGCAGGAGTTGAGTAAACGGAATAGTGGTAGCCTTCCGCCTTCGACCACTGCTGGCAAAGCTTATTCATGCGGCGAACCAAAGAAAGCGCAAACTGCTTGCCATCCTCATTCCAGCTGTGATCCTTCATCCAATCCTTGCCAAAGAACACTGCAGTAGTCTCATACAAACCAATGTAACCAAGCGAAACAGTTGCGCGCTCATTACGGAACAGCTGATCAACACTCTCGTTAGCTTCCAAACGGCCAAAAGCACCGTAGCGGAACAGCGTTGGAGCATTCACAGGAGTTGCCTGCTTGCAACGCATAATGCGGAATCGCAAAGCCTGGTGAGCAACTTCCATACGCTCGTCAAAAAGCTTCCAGAAGCGAGTCACATCGCCGTGAGATTCAAGAGCAATACGCGGCATGTTAACCGTTACAACGCCAAGATTCATACGGCCGTCTTCAACATCCTTACCAGTCTTTGGATCAATCCAACCCTGAAGGAAGGAGCGGCAGCCCATAGGAGCCTTGAAGGAGCCAGTAATCTTAACAATGTTCTCGTAGAACACAACATCTGGATACATGCGCTTAGTAGAGCACTCAAGAGCCAGCTGCTTCAAATCGTAATTCGGGTCACCTGCGTCGGCGTTTACACCGTGCTTAATAGTAAACACAAGCTTAGGGAAGATAGCAGTGTGACGATCCTTGCCGAGGCCGCGAATACGATTCAGCAAAATAGCGCGCTGAATTTCGCGAGCAAACCAAGAAGTACCCAAGCCAAAGCCAACGGTTACAAACGGAGTCTGGCCATTAGAAACGCGGTTGGAATTAATCTGATACTCCATCGTTTGCATAGCATCGTAAATAGCTTTACGCGTCATAATCTTTGCGTAAACTTCACGAAGCTGATCAAGCTCACTCAAGTTCTCATCAAAAGGAGTGTCAGCAGGAAGCGGATCTCTGTCTGAGCAGTGAAGATTCTTAGGCTCCTGAGCCTTCAAACCGTCAATCATATCCTTCGCAACTTCAATCGGCGTAGAATCTGGAATCATAGCGTGGGCCATTGCCAAGTTCTTCTCATAATCGCACTTAGCGTAAGGCTCAAGCATTTCGTCAGCGCGATTAACAGTCTGACCACCGTATTGCGCGCCAGCAATATCCTTAATAATCTGCGTAACCTGAGTTGCAGCAGTGCCAATAGACTTTGGACTATCCATCATTGCGTTACCAAGAGCAAAGCCCTTAGCAAGCATGTCTCCAAAATCAGGAAGCGAGCAGTTGCTCATGCAAGTAAATGGCGAATAATCAGCGTCGTGGAAGTGAATATCACCCTTCATATGCGCGTTAGAAACCGCGTGAGGAAGCATAGAGAAGGCAGAAGCCTTAGAAACAGCGCCTGCAAGAAGATCACGCTGAGTGGCGTAAACGTTGGAATCCTTATTTGCATTTTCGCGCACAAGCGTTTCATCACGATTTACAAGACGATTAACAGCTTCGTTAATATCTGTAGCCTTTGCGCGATCAATATCTCGGTTCAAACGGTAGCTCGTGTAGCAGCGCGCAACCTCGTAAAGATGATTTTCAATAAGTCCGTGCTCAACCAAGGTCTGAATATCCTCAATTTTTGCTGGACCATTGTAACGATCTTGAATTTCAGCCTCAATACGATCCGAAATACCGCGAATCATCTGCTCTTCCTGAGGACCGACTTCCTTACCTAAGTCCTTAAAAGCAGCCTTAATAGCCATAATGATATTCATCGAATCGAAATCAACTACGCGACCATCGCGCTTTTCGACCTGCACGCGGGAAACTGGAGCTGCAGCTAAGTCATCATCCATGCGAATTGCTGCGCTCTTGGCGTCAGTTTCTTCCAAAACCTGCATCGGTACAGACCTTTCTCATAACACTGTTCTTCTAACTGTTCTCTCGCTGCAAAAGCATTATTTTCGCAACGACTTGCTCTACTATAACTCAACTCATGCCCAATATCTAGGGAAAAACGCAAAGATAACAAACTATATATAGTGATTTATTTCACATTCGCGATTTTTGAGGCGTGTCGAGGATGAGGTAGGCTTGATTGCTGGCGTGTTAAGTTTCTTTGGCGAAATGTGAGCAAACTAATCAAAATAAAAGAAACTATGCAATTAAGCTGTGGGTGGGTGCGTAGGTATGAGTGCCTGGTGTGGTGTGTGCGGCAGCATGAATGCTAGTGTTCTCTAATTAACAAAAATAGGCACAAATATAATACACGCCGTTATGGGCGCGCACTTCGTGACGCTTTGATATATTGAGTCACGTGGAACAGATAGCTTTTCAGCATGCACAGGAATTCGGATTCCAACCAGGAGACATTGTGCAACAATGGCTCTGGGACGACGATGTTGACGAAACAATTTGCGAAAGTATCGAACAGCTTACCGGCGAAGAATTGGTAGACGAAGATTACGATGCTGCTGTTGATGGCGTAATTATTTGGTGGCGCGACGGCGACGATGAGGACGAGCTTGCAGACACCATTATGGATGCCACAAATATGCTTGACGACGACGCCCCTATGTGGGTTCTAACACCTAAGCCTGGTCGCGAAGGTTCCCCAAGTTCTAGCACCGTGCAATCTGCAGCAAAGACGGCCGGAATGAACGCCGCAACGCCTTTAACTGTAAGCGCAGATTGGAACGGAATTCAGTTGCGCGCCTTCGGCAAAGGTCAGTCTAAGTAAAACTGAGTAGTTTTGGTCGGAATCTTACGAAAAAACGACCTAAACTACTCACTTCTGCGCTGTTTTTGTCGGATATTCGCTCAAAAGCGGCATAAACTACACACGATTGCGCAGTTTTGGTCGCTTCACGCTCTTCGACATGTTATTGTGATCACGCCCACGGTTATTTACACGTTCGCGGATAGATTTACGCTCGGTTTTACGCTCAGATTTGCGATCTACTTTGCTCTCAGTTTTACGCTCGGATTTACGCTCTACTTTGCTCTCAGTTTTACGCTCGGATTTACGCACACCACTGTGACCATGCCCACCGTGTCCGCGCCCTCGACCGCGACCTTTGCGCTTCTGCTGCTCAGGCTCCGGCATGCTCCAGCCTTCCTGAAGCTCAGCCGCATCTCCCACAATCTCATCTAAAACAGGCGACGCAGGATTTACGTCTTCCGCCTTAGCGTTAATTCCGGCTCGACGAAGCATAGTGTGCGCCGCGCGCTTCTGATTAGGCAGCACAAGAGTAACAACATCGCCTTCCTCGCCTGCACGAGCGGTACGGCCCGAACGATGCAAGAACGACTTCGGGTCTTCTGGCGGCTCAGTTTGCACAACCAACGCAACGTCACTAATATCAATGCCTCGCGCCGCAACATCCGTTGCAACCAACACGCGCACTAAGCCTTCCGAAAACACAGCCAAATGACGATCTCGCTGATTTTGCGACAAATTACCTTGCAAATCAACAGCAGGAATACCCTGCTGCACAAACTTTTTCGCCATATTCTTCGCCTGATACTTCGTGCGCGTAAAGAATATGGAACGCTTGCATCCGGAAGCCAGCTTGCGCAAAACCTCGTACTTATCTCCCGAAGACACAGCAAAAATGTGGTGAGTCATAGTGTCAACTTGCGAATCAGCATCGTCAACCGCATGAATCACAGCGTTAGGAAGGAATCGATTTACAAGAGTTGAAACTTGCTTGTCTAGCGTGGCAGAAAACAGCATGCGCTGACCGTTAGGATCCACCTGCTCAAGAAGTCGCGTAACAGCCGGCAAAAAGCCCATATCAGCCATTTCATCAGCCTCGTCAAGCACGCTAACCATCACTTTTTCAAGAGTCAACGCACCTTGTCTAATCAAATCTTCCAAACGACCCGGGCAAGCGAGCACGATTTGCGCGCCCTTCTTAAGCTGCGATACCTGACGCTGGTATCTAACTCCGCCATACACCGTCACTGTGCGCATGCCGTAAGCCGCTGCAAGAGGAGCGATTACATCGTCAATTTGATGCACAAGCTCGCGCGTTGGAGCCAAAATCATTGCGCGAGGAGCTGGAATATCGCCACTTTCGTTTTTACGACTATTTTTTCCGTGGTTGATTAAATCAACGAAATTTTCTGCCAATCGCGCAACCAACGGAATCGAAAATGCTAAGGTTTTGCCGCTTCCTGTGCGACCGCGGCCTAGAATATTCGCACCTTGCAAAGAATCCGGAAGCGTGGCCTGCTGGATTGGGAAGGCTGTGGTTTTGCCATCTGCGCGCAATACTTCTACAAGAGGATCTGGCACGCCAAGCTGCGTAAAAGTTACGTCGTCGCTATAATTTTCGCGCGATTCGATTGCGGAATCCGGAATAATTACTGAATTTTGAGAAGATTTATTGTTTTTAGCGAAATCTTTTTTATTATTTTCTTTTTTAGCAAAATCTTTCTTAGCAAAATCTTTCTTAGCTAAATCTTTTTTAGCAAAATCTTTTTTACTATTTTCTTTCTTAGCAAAATCCTGCTCAGCCTCGCGAATTGCAGTCTCCTCGTAGCGCAAAGCTTTCTGACGCGCCTTCTCACGAGCCTTTTCTGCCTTACGATTGCGCTCTCTACGCGCATTAAATTCGTGATGATTATTCTTCGCGCCTCGCTTTTGACGAGACGCAGCATTATGAGTATGCGGCACAATAGCCTTTCGTAAAAAATGTGTATTCAAATAAATTTCAAACCGTGAACTAACTGAGCCTAGCACACGCGCCGCACAATCACGGCAAATGTGGTCAAATGAGGCCAAGGCGACAACAAACGCCAGAGAAAAAACACGGCAAATGTGGTCAAACACAGCCGAAACGACAACAAATGCCGGAGAAAAAACACGGCAAATGTGGTCAAATGCGGCCAAGGCGACAACAAATGCCGGGAAAATTTACGGAAAATGTTTCCAGCAATGAAGGAAAGCAAAAGCCCCACCGTGAAGAATCACAGGCGGGGCTTTATTTTTACTTATGCGATTAAGTAAGCTTGCTAAACTCACGTCAGCTTACGCAATTTGCGCAACTTTCGTAAGCTTTCTAAAGCTTTGCAGGCTTTACAGCCTCTCGCCTAGTTGTTGCTACGACGAGAAGTACCACGACGCTTCCTCACGAAGAACGCAGCACCAGCAGCAGCAACCGTAGCAAGCAAGCCAATCACAGACACGTTGCTACCAGTCTTACTAAGCTGAGACACGCCACTCTTCAACACCTGAGCGCGCACAGAAGCACGAACCTCAGCCGCATGAGCCTTAGCATCAGCCAAAGCCTTACGAGCAGCAGAAAGCTTCTGAGCTGCAGCATCCACCTGAGCCTGAGTTGCATTAGAATCAGCAGCAACCTTCTTAGCCTCAGCCAAAGCAGAGTCCAAAGCCGCCTGAGCCTTAGCAACTTGAGCATCCGCCTGCTTCACAGCCGGCGAATTTTCAACCGCAGCATTCACAGCAGCAGAATTTGCGCCATTAGCATTATTAGCGTTTGTAGCGTTGTTGTTTGCGTTGGAAGCGTTGTTGTTAGCAGCGTTACCAGCGTTTGCGTTGCCAGCATTGCCAGCTCCAGCGTTTCCAGGCTGAGAATCAGCTTCAGCACTATCAATCTGAACGTTCAACTCGCCCTTATCCACAGTAGTAGGCGCGTTATCATTCACACCAAAACCAGCGCCACCAGGTACTGGGCTTGGAAGCGGACTTGGAGTTGGCAGTGGGTTCACATCATTATCAACAGAACCATAACCACTCAAAGCTCGAGCCGCAGCACGCAAAACCTCAACAGCAGCATTAACATCATCCTGCGTTGCAGACGGGTCAGCATACACTGCGCGAGCCTTAGAAAGAGCCCTATCGTAAGCGAGCTGCTTATCCGAAGGCGAAACAGTGTAAGACATGCGACGGCCGATAGTACTATCCAAAGCAATCTCAGAAGCCAAAGCAGTCTTATCAACAGCAGCAGGAGTTGGGGTCGGCGTTGGCTCTGGAGCACGGCCGTTGAGCTCGTTATAAGCCTTCTGCAAAGCCTTCAAAGCAGCATCCAAAGCCTTCTGCTTATTCTCCTTGGTGTTCAATGTGATTTCACCGTACTGAGGTGTAGTACCACCAGCGCTAGTAGTAGTCAAATCAGTTATGAGCTTCTTAGCAGCTGCAAGAGCATCGTCGTACGCCTTCTTCTTATCAGTATCAGCATTGGTGTACCTTACAGACTTCTTAATATCTGCATCTTTAGCAATCTGTTGCTCAAGCGGCTTGGTGTTAACACCATCAAGCGCCTTACGCGCATTCTCAAGCTTCTTAAGCGCGTCGTCTACTGCTTTTTGCGCCTTAGCCTCTTGCTCGGGAGTGCGCGGAGTAGTGTCCGGCTTCTTATCATTTGCATTATCGTCGTTTGCCTTTTGCAAAGCCGTTTCAGCCTCGCTCAAAGCTGTATCAAACGCAGTCTTCTTATCCTGAGAAGCGGTGGTATAAACCGAATCACCTGGAGTCTTAGGATCAGCTTTATCATCTGGCTTCAAGCCCTTATCTGACTTAATCTCAGCAACAAGAGCATCAGTATTAACACCAGCGCCCTTTGCATCCTTGTCAATCGCCTGCATGGCCTTAAGAAGATCCTTGTACAAATCATTAACCTGATCAGCATTCTTGGCGTCGCCCTTATTAGCTGTAGTCAGAGTTGTTGCATCATCAAGATACTTATCGAAATCATCCTTCTGCTTCTTTTCAGCAGGGTTTGTAGAGTCAAGCTTAGAATACTTGCCATCTTTCTTATCTTTAAACTCATTGGCTTTCTTCTTCAACTCTTCAAGGCGAGCCATTGCGGTATCGGCTGCAGTAGCATTGGCAAGCGCGTCGTCGATGTCGTCGGTTGTTGTGCCGTCATCATTGGTGTGATTACCAGCATCAGTGCCATTGATGATCGCCTTGAAAGCATCCTTCTGAGCATCATTAAGATGCTTGAAGTCATCAATCTTCTTTAGAGCATATTTAATCTTTTGAGCCTTCAGCGCGCGATCCGCAATAGCAGTTGGGTCACCAGACTTAGTTGCAGCCTTGATGTCCTCAATAGCCTTCTCTTTTTCATCTTTTGAAAGATTGCTATTGTTGATGCGTTCAATCTGCTCTTTCTTTTCCTTGTCAAGTTGTCCATTTTGTGTTTGACTTGGATCCTTAACATTATCCTTCTGCGCGTTGCTCACTTGAGTGTTGATTGCATCTTTTGCATCCTTGATGGTTGCGTCGATGTTCATCGCATTCTTAATCTGAGAAGGCTTTGTTGCTTTGTTAACAGCAGATTCAGCATTAGTGATTGCAGTAATAGCAGCGTTGTACTTATCATTGACTTTCGCTTTCTGCTCATCATTCAATGCATTATATGCTGCATCAAGTTCTGCCTTCTTAGCTTCAAGCTTCGCAATACCAGCATTCTTGGCGTTAGCTTCGTTGATTTCGTTCTGGCGCTTGGCGGCGTTAAGAGCCGTGTTGATACTATCAGCTGTAGCATTGTCTGCCTTCAACGCGTTATCCAAAGCAGTGAGGGTTGCATCCTTACCAGGAGTTCCTCCGAGCAATTCGTTAAGAGCAGCATCATCAGCATGAGTATCAGCGGTGTTGTTCTTATCGCCCGTGCCATGATCGAGGAACGGAAGAGCACCCTTCTTGATGTCATTCTGCAATGCACCCTTGGCATCATTAATAGCCTTGGCCTTCTCGAGAATCTTCTTTACAGCTTCAGGAGTTTTAGCACCTTCTGGATGTGCTGGTGTACTATCACCGTTAAGCTCAGCCTTTAGATTAGCCTTATCATCATCTGAAAGGTTTGGCATGTTATTGATGGTATTCTCAGCGTTGGTCTTGTCAGTTTCAAGCTGTTGTTTTTGCTTCTTGTCGCGCTCTTCCTTATCCTTTTTCTTTTTATCGTTATCAGCTTGCTGCTGAGCAGTAGTGCCTTGCTTGTTGTTGTTAATTTGTCGCTGAATAGAAGGATCAGAAGTGTTGTTCTTATTCTCCTTAGCTTTAGCATTGGCGTTATTCAAAGCCGTGTTGACGCCGTTTGCATCATGAGCATCGTCAACTTGCTGCTTGAACTTCTTTTTATCCTCAGGCGTAAGGTTTGGATTGCGCTCAATCATCTCCTTCGCCTTTTCCTTCATCTTATCCAGCTTGCTCTTCTCACCTGGCTTTGGAGCAGGCTCTGGCGCAGCTTTCTTCGTGTAGAGCTTACTCGCTGGCACGGTGAACAGAACGGTATTGCCATTCTTAAAGTCAGCGCTCTTGCCGTCATTGTTAATAACAACAGTAGTAATGCCATATGTTACCGTATCAGAATTAAGCTCCAAGTCGGACGTGCCAGCCTTTGGCATCCAACCTTTAGCCGTGAGCGTTGCACTGTTTACACCGAAACTAAGCTTATCGATTTTATTTTCATCGCTTGCTGTTGAGTCGTCGTAATTGGCATGCAGGAACTTCTTAACTGCGCCTTGGAAATTACCATCGGGCTGTTGTGCCGTTGGATTGTCGACCTCATACAAATCAGTATTGTACTTATACACAGCCTTTGTGGCGTCGGTAAGTTTACGGATAAGATCGCGCAGGTCTTTCTCGGCTGTTTGACCTTGAGCCATGCTGTCAATCGTGCCATCATTCAGCTTATCAGCATCTTTGATACCTGCTCGCGTAAGGTCGTTGTTGCTCAATCCATCAGTTCCACGCTTCTGTTGAAGCAAAGCTTTGGCTTGCTTCTTTAGATTGTCAATCGTGTTGTCAGCCTGAGCGCCACCTTGAGCCTGATTCTTTTCATAAGGATCACTAATGGTAATTACAGTCTTACCGTTCTTATTGACAACTATAATTTGCGAATCTTTTGCTTGTACATACTGAATGCCGTCTGAAGCAGTTATACTAAGCCCACTCGTGGTGTTTTTTGGTTTAAGTCCTTGATTCAGATAGTACGTTCCATTACTGCAGTCATTTACGGTGCCGTCGTAGTTATCACTTACAAACTGTTTAACAGCAGCGTTCTTCTCTGCATCAGTTGGAGTATCGCCTTTTATCTTAAATTTCCTATAGTTGTATCTAGTGCCTTGTCGCGTTGTAGTACTGCTGGGGCTACCATCTTGAGGCAATACCTCTGAAGGCTTCTGCTTAAAGAACACACTCATTGGATACTTGGCGTCTTTATAACCGTCAGCCTTAAAGGTGATGTAGCCAACGCCATCCGAGACGCTATATTCAGCGCTTGTGATGTTTACTTTCTTAGTAGGATCCTTAGCGTCCTTTCCCTTTTCTCCAGTAAACATACTCTTAGCACCATTAAGCGTCTTCTCATTTTTGGTTAAATCATCCTGTGTCATCTTAAACGGATCAAAGCTGACCTGAGTTTGTGTTCTAGGCACATCAACCGTAAACGTCTTTTCCTCAGTAGGAGTTTGCGGTTCTGGAGTTGCCTTCTTCTTTTCCTTGAGGAACTGCCATGCGTCAATAACTGTTGTAGAGCCATCTTTCCAGGTGATGGTTACGTCGCCAGTATCAGAAACCTTAACAGGTGCTTGGTTGCTGTTCTTTTCCTTTGACTCATCATAAGGAGTAATGCCCTTGTTGGCTTCATCAAAAGCCTTGATAATTTGGTTTATTTCGTCTTGCTTAAGCTTCTTAAGGTCATCAACCTCAATGGTATCTGGCACAACGTAAGGCGCCCAATCGGCAATGGTTGCTCCCTGATACACGAGTTCAGATGCAGGGATTGTAAGCTTTGAATCATCTTTGTATGTAACTTCTACAGAACCATCTTCTTTAACCTTAAATTCGTACTGACTATTAGTTTGCTTCACATGCTTCAAGAACTCGTTTGGATTTTCCTTACCATTGGCATCAATAATCGCTTGACGGACTTTAGTCTTTTCGTCAGGCGTGAGCTTCTTCAAATTCACTACAGGCGTGCGCTCAGGCATGGTTGGCTTGTACTTATCGCTATCAGTCTCGCCCTTTACAACAAGCAGGCTCGCAGGAATCGTGCGCGTGGTCTTGTCTTTGAAGGTAATAGTGGCTACACCTTTATCTGACACTTCCACTTTATCTACTAATTCCGAATAATTTTTCGTATTTTTATTGGCGGTTGCAATTTTATCTTTAATCGTCTTTTGCTCGTCGTTACTTACATTGCTTGGATCCTTCACAGGTGTAACCTCTGGATACACAAGCTTCAAATGATCCGCAATCTTTGGCGTATTGTGCTTTTGACCAGCCGCATAATGCCAATTACCAGCAAAACGGTAAACGCCTGCCGCAAAACGAAGCGGATGCTCATCGCGCTTTTCCCAAGCATCTTGAGTCATTTCTGCAACGTAGGTCATATCATAGAAGCGCTGCCCTGCAGACTCCCAGTCTACGAAAATGCTTTTAAGACCGGAAGAATCTTGTTGATATGTTGTCCACTTGTCCTTCGTTTTACCAGTATCGTCGTATTGGCCGCCATTAACGCCAACAAATTTCTTCCATGCTTCACTGTTAATTTTATTACTATCGCTCAAGTAGAAATTAGAAATGCCGTTCCACTCTTTTGCAGTTGCATAATAACGATCAGACACTACGCCGTATCCGTTTTTGTCAGTATCAACATATTGAGAAGAACCAGCAGGTTTAACCTGCGTATTGCCTTTATCTGTTAACTTTTCTATACGCTTAAAATGAATATATTGCGGCTCTTTTAATCCAGCAGGAACGCCAAACCACCACATTGGGCGGAATCGCCATTCGTCAGCTTTGCCGCCGTCCTTATTGCAATTAGAAAGATAATGAACGCGAACAAACTTGCCAAGCGGGTCCTTACCAGTATCCTTGCCATCCTTAGCATGCTGAAGTGTATCGTAATAATCCACCTCAATGTGGAAACGAGCTTCGCTATAACTTGCGTCTGTTTTATAACCGTAATAAATGTTGTTGCCAGTGCCGTCTACATAACCGTCAGCGTATGCAGGAGTAGAAACGAATACCCCCCCCCCGAGCACCATAGCACCTGCAAGCATAGCCGCGCACACGCTCTTAGAAATCGGTGCATACTTAGCATTTTGAGCAGACTTTACTAAAGCAGCAAAATTATTCGCTTCATTAATCTTCTTCATTTTTTCTTCACTCCGTTTATTCGACTATCACTGCTTAATGCGTATTTCGGCAGCAGTAGAAAAATTAGCGTTTATAACAATAGTCTTCAACCGCAGTATAAATGCTTTGGTTATGCCTTTGTTATGCCTTGTTTATAACAGTTATAACATTGGTTATAACTTTGACTATAAGCCAAACGTCTTAATACTGCGGTTGAAAATAGTACAGTGTGTATAATACTCAAAATTTTATACATTTCAAGTATTACAATTCTGTGACTTTCGTCACTTTACACGCAAATCAGCAAATCAGATAGTAAGCAACCCGACGAGTACATAACCCGCAAAGTAAGCAAATCAGCAAATCAGCGCGTAAGCTTTCTGTGCAAACGATGCGGACGAGCAGCTTCCTCACCCAAGCGCGCAATCTTGTTTTCTTCGTAAGCCTGGAAGTTGCCTTCGAACCAGTACCATTTTGCAGGATTCTCGTCGTCGCCTTCCCACGCAAGAATATGCGTAGCAACTCGGTCAAGGAACCAGCGATCGTGCGAAACCACAACAGCGCAGCCTGGGAATTCAATCAGAGCATTTTCCAAGCTTTCCAAAGTCTCAACGTCCAAATCGTTAGTAGGCTCATCGAGAAGCAGCAAGTTTCCGCCCTGCTTAAGCGTCAGCGCCAAATTCAAACGGTTACGTTCACCGCCGGAAAGCACGCCAGTAAGCTTCTGCTGATCCGAACCTTTAAATCCAAAGCTTGCAACGTATGCGCGCGTAGGAATTTCAACGCCTGCAACCTCAATATAATCGAGTCCGCCGGAAACAGCTTCCCACAAGTTCTTGTTTGGATCCAATCCTGCACGATTCTGGTCAACGTAAGAAATCTTCACAGTGTCGCCAACAATAAGCTCGCCGCCGGAAAGCGGCTCCAAGCCAACAATCGTCTTAAACAGCGTAGACTTACCAACACCGTTCGGGCCAATCACGCCAACAATACCGTTACGCGGCAAAGTAAACGACAAGTCGTCGATTAGCACACGGTCGCCAAAAGCCTTGTGAATATGCTTCGCTTCCAAAACTTGCGAACCCAAGCGTGGGCCTGCTGGAATCTGGATTTCGGAAAAATCAAGCTTCTTGGAATTGCGTGCTTCCTGCTCCATTTGATCGTAGCGTTCCAAACGAGCCTTGTTCTTTGCTTGGCGAGCCTTCGGCGAACTACGCACCCAGTCAAGTTCGTTCTTCAAACGCTTAGCAAGCTTGGCATCCTTAGCGCCCTGAATTTCCATACGCTTGGCTTTGGTTTCCAAGTACGTGGAATAGTTGCCCTTGTATGGGTAAAGCTGGCCGCGGTCAACTTCGCAAATCCACTCTGCAACGTTGTCCATAAAGTAGCGGTCGTGAGTAACAGCAATAACAGCACCCTCGTACTTGTGCAAGAACTGTTCCAGCCACAAAATAGATTCCGCATCCAAGTGGTTCGTAGGCTCGTCCAAAAGCAGCAAGTCTGGAGCTTCAAGCAAAAGCTTGCACAATGCCACTCGCCTGCGCTCACCACCAGAGCACACAGAAACAGGAGAATCCGGATCCGGGCATTGCAAAGCATCCATTGCCTGCTCAAGCTGCGAATCCAAATCCCAGCCGTTTGCAGCATCAATTTCAGTCTGCAACTTGCCCATTTCTTCCATTAACGCATCAAAATCAGCGTCTGGATTGGCCATTTCTTCGCCGATTTGGTTAAAGCGCGCTACTTTTTGCGCAATCTCACCAAACGCCATCTTAATATTTTCGCCAACTGTCTTAGTATCGTCCAGCGGCGGCTCCTGCTGCAAAATACCTACCGTATAGCCCGGAGTCAAAGAAGCTTCGCCGTTTGTAACATTTTCCAAGCCGGCCATAATTTTCAGCAGCGTAGACTTACCCATGCCGTTCGGGCCAACAACACCAATTTTTGCGCCCGGAAGGAAGCTTAAAGTAACGTCGTCGAGAATTACGCGATCTCCATAAGACTTACGCGCTTTAATCATCTGATAGATAAATTCAGCCAAAGTAATATACCATCCTTATAAACGTTGAAATTCCAGCGTTTACTGCTTTATGCAAAGCAATAAGTTATTGAGCGAAACTAAACAGCATTACGTAAAACTAAATAGCATCACGTAAAACTAGCATGTTGCCGGAGTGCGGTCAGACTTTTTTGTAGACTCTGCACCATCTTCCGGCGGCAACTGACAAAGAAATTCGCCCAAAATGCCAACAAGCATATCTACAAAGCAAACGAATCCTGCAATAGAACACTCGCGCACAACAACAGAATTATAAAATACCATTTCACTGTGCGGCAAACTCATTAGCAACTGGCCTATATACCAGCCAGCCAAAATAGATCCAGCCATTCCCAATGACTTCGACAACATCAAAGCGGCAACAGCAAACTGCGGGCTTGTATGCTTATTGTTTTTCTTAGCTTTTTCACTAACACTTAAGTGAGTTTGCAAAGCCATAACAAATGTTGCAACACCGGCAACTACCATAATTGATATAACAACCCACGGAGCTCCGGCAAGAGACATAGCACTAGACTCTGTTGACGACACAAGAAATGCGCCTAGTACAAAACCAAACAGCAGACCTAATACCAGATACCACCAAGGTGTGCGATACGCTTTCATTAATAATCATCCCCTAAAAGCCATTGATCTGAGTATATACCAACAGTTTGAGTATCTAAAGCAAGAGCTAAAGAATACGAAAGCGGGTTGTGATCCAAAGCAGCGTCCGACTCAATTTGCATCCATGGCATAAGTTCAGGTGATTTAGGATCCACTGTTACCATTTGCGCAATTTCTTGCGGCAGCCCTTCCGGATTTATTGATTCAGTTTCCGTAGCAGGTGCTCCGTATGAACGAGAGCCTAGAACGCGAAGAGTTATTTTGTCTTTATCTGAACAAGAAACAATACGAACTAAGCGCAACATTTCATACTCGTCTCTAGTTGAGGAAAGAAGGAAAACGCAGGTGTAGTAGTCAGCATCAAGCGCATTCGCAACATATAATGCGGATATGCCGTCTACGCGAGTTTCTCCATCTTGCTCAAGAAGTGCAACTATTTTCAGCATAGCAGAACGCGTAGCATGATTGGCGACACCCCTCATTGAGATTACCAAAGTTGTGCGCATTTGAAGCGGGTCTACGTCGAAAAATCGGTGTCTTTCTTCACTCGCAGCCATTTCGTTTCCTGGATTATTTAATTGGTTTTCGCAAAGATTTTCGCCAGTATTGTCACAAGTATTTTCACAAGAGTTGTCAGCGTTTACAGCCTCGCCTTCAGCGTTGCAAGACTTATTAGCAGCGTCACCTTCTGCAGAATTACCCATATAATCTTCAGCAGCAGCATTCGCAATATCTATAGCTGCTTGAGCCGCTGCCGCAGCTTCTGCATCTTCCCTACGCTTATTTTCTTCTTCGTTCTGTTCTATAAGCGTACGGAAGTAGTCTGCATTCGGACTATCTTCTAAATCATCAATATCAACTTTTCCGCTTCTAACAGCAACATGCGCAATACTTTCGGGAACTGCTCTGTTAGACATGTCGTACTTTCTTTTAGCAACACGATGCACAGTAACAGAAACGTCGTCAACTTCGCTTTGCAAACCGTAGTAGTTGCTGCGAACAGAAGCGCGAACAGTAACATCTGCTTCAACAACCTGCCATGTGCGCATAACAGAATCCGCAACCTTATTAGTCATAAGCTCCAAGGCGATTGACGGATGATCTTCAATTTCATCATCGTTCTCGCACTGTCTCAACGCAAAAGCAAGACGATCCGTCAATTGAGGAATATCAATTGCATGAGTATCGTTACCAGCAAACGCCCTGCTCAAATCAACTTTTAGAACAGCATCAATGCGAATGTTCGTATACAAGCCAATAACAATGTCGTTAACATTAGGCCTCACGCCGTTAAGCCGTATAAGGCTATAACTATTTTCTTCCACTGCTTTTCTCCCCGCCTATACGAGAAAGCGCACAATAGCAATATTTACGCTTGCTGTTGTGCTGCTTTCTCAGTTTTAATATTCGATTTTTACTTTTTGGTTTTACTTTTGATTTGCGCTTTTGTTTTCGAATTTGTTTGCGCAAACCAGCGTTTTGTTACATTCTACTAGATGCAAAAAGAAAATACCTAATTTTACTCAGATTTTCCTTCTACATTTCGTCTTAAACTTTCCGGAATTTCCACAGGCGGAATATCTGAATCCGGACGCTGATCGTTAGAAAGCCAAAGAGTACGCTCCGGAGCCTTGCGAATCTTACTAAAGATTTCCTTAAGCTCCTTCTCGTTAAGCGTTTCTTTTTCAAGAAGCTGACGAACCAGCTCGTCTAAAACGTCGCGATTATTGTTAATAATCTCCCACGCTTCAGTATGAGCAGTTTCAATAAGCTTATGAACTTCCTCATCAATAACTTCAGCCGTGCGGTTCGAGAACTTGCGTGGCTGCAAAGAGTCAAGAGATCCGGAAGCGTCATCGTCCGCGTCCATCCACTTAACTGCTCCAAGCTTTGCAGAGAAACCAAACTCCACAACCATCTTGCGAGCAATAGCCGTAGCTTTTTCAATATCGTTAGAAGCTCCGGTTGTTGGATCGTGGAACACAACTTCCTCAGCAGTACGACCGCCCATAGCATAAGCCATTTGATCAAGAAGCTCGTTTCGCGACTGGGAATAACGATCCGTAGTTGGCATAACAGCCGTGTATCCAAGTGCGTGGCCTCGTGGCAAAATAGTCACCTTTGTAACAGGATCCGTATTATGCAAAGCCGCAGCCACCAAAGCGTGACCACCCTCATGGTAAGCGGTATTACGCAACTCGTCCAAAGCCATGCCCTTAGACTTCCTGCGAGGGCCAGCCTGAACGCGGTCAATTGCCTCATCAATAGCGCGATTATCAATGTATTGCGCGCCAGAGCGAGCACAAAGCAAAGCAGCTTCGTTAAGAACGTTAGCCAAATCTGCGCCTGTAAAACCAGGAGTGCGCACAGCAACCATATGAATATCAACGTCTGGAACGAAAGGCTTACCCTTTGCGTGAACCTTCAAAATTGCTTCGCGGCCTTCCAAATCAGGAGCTTCAACGGCAACCTGACGGTCAAAGCGGCCAGGGCGAAGAAGTGCAGAATCGAGCACATCCGGACGGTTAGTTGCGGCAATAATAATCAAATTAGTGTCGTTGTCGAAGCCATCCATTTCCACAAGCAGCTGATTAAGTGTTTGCTCACGCTCATCGTGGCCGCCAGTCATGCCGCTTCCGCGACGACGACCAACAGCATCAATCTCATCAATAAAGATGATTGCAGGAGCGTTCTTCTTAGCTTCGTCAAAAAGTTCACGAACACGAGACGCACCCAAGCCTACGAACATTTCCACGAAGTCAGAACCTGCCATTGCGTAGAACGGCACTCCAGCTTCGCCTGCAATAGCGCGCGCAAGCAATGTTTTACCAGTTCCTGGAGGGCCGTAAAGAAGAACGCCTCGAGGAATACGCGCACCCAAAGCCTTGTATCGTGAAGGATCCTTTAAGAAGTCCTTAATTTCCTCAACTTCTTCAACAGCAGCCTGCTCGCCAGCAACATCTGCAAACTTAGTCTTAGGAGTTTGACCTTCAACAAGCTTTCCGCGGCCGCGACCGCCGCCCATTCCAAGCATTCCGCCGCCGGCGCCACCAATGCGACTAAACATGAACCAAATCATGCCAAGGAAGAAAAGAATAGGCACAAGCGAAGTTACAAGATAGGAGAAAATTCCGGAAGATTGCAAGTTTGCAGTCCAACCATTAGACGGCTTAGCTTTTTCAACTTCCTGAATAATCGACTTACCTTGAGCAATAGTGTAGTAGAATTGCACATCCTTGCCGTAATCATGCTTCTGCTTATCTCGCTTATTATACTTACTAAACTTTTTGTCGAGAGTAAGCTTCACAAGCTGCTTGTTATCAATAATTTCGGCATAGTTTGCTTTATGCGAGCGCAATAACTCAATACCGTCTTGGGTATCAATAGTTTGCGAACCTGTTTTTGCAAACATTTGGAAGCCGACTACAGCAAGAAGTACTAGCAGAACAATCCACGTCCATGGAGACTGCCAGATTGGGCGACGAGACTTATTGTTGCCATCATTGCCGTCATTGCCGTCATTATTGCCTTTATTGTTGTTACGCTGGCCGTTATTTCGAGAATTCCTAGGATTTAGCGGGGTTAAGAACGGATTATTTCCGTTATTTCCGCGCCCAGGACCACCCATTGGGCCTTGCGGTGTCATAGGAGAAGCGCCCATGTAATAAGGCTCCTTTCAAACTCCCTAATTTCTATAAAAATTCAGGTAAGAATTTTGAATAAAGAATAAAGTAAGCTCTATACACAAAGCTTAATTGCCATAAACAGATGGCTTTAATACTGCAATACTATTGAGATTGCGGTAACGTTCGTCATAGTCCATGCCAAAACCGACGACGAAAGCATCCGGAATTTCAAATCCCGTGTAGTCGATTTTAACGTCAACTTCGCGGCGAGCTGGTTTGCTTAGCAGCGCAAAAACTTTAACGCTGTTAGCTCCGCGACCCTTCAACTCGTTTACCAACCAATCAAGAGTTCGACCGGAATCAACAATATCTTCAACAATAAGAATATCTTTGCCGCGAACATCCGTACTTAAATCTTCACGAACCTTAATCTGCCCGCTAGTTTGAGTACCACTGCCGTAGCTTGACAAACTCATAAAGTCCATTGGCGCATTAACGCTCAGCTCTTGAGAAAAAACAGCAAGCGTATTAACAGCGCCTTTAAGCACTGCTACGAGCAAAATATTACGATTTTTGTAATCTTCGCTCACTTGCTTTGCAACCTCACGAATACGCTTCATAAGGTCTTCGTGGCTGATTAATTCATAGTCAATGTCATCTCGTATATCTGCAACTTGCATGTTCACTATCTTGGCATAAACGAATGACGATATTACGAGCGTGCCGCAACGCTTCATAATGATTAGGTAACGAAATAGGCTTTTGTCCGTGCCAATTTACACTAAGTTCGTCGATTGCTTTTATGTGACTTGACGAAAAACGCAGTAAAAGCGCTGTTAAAGCTCTTGCTATAACACGACGGCGAATTGAAGGATGATACTGTGCTAATTTTTTTGCGTCCAAAACTATTTCTTGAGATTTTTCGTTAGCTTGCAAAATAGTTTCATAAGCTTCGTCAACTTTAGAATTTATGTAGTCAAGATCATCTTGAGCAAAATCGGCGCCTCGGGAAAGTATAGTCACCATATCTGCTTGTAAAAAGCGAGAAATATAAGGCATAAGAGTGTGTCTAATCCTAGAGCGCAAAGGGTAATTTTCGCAAAGTTCAAGATTTTGTGCAGACGTGTCTCCATTAGTAGGATCATCCCACCAAGAAATTCCCAAATCTTCGCAAATTCCAGTAGTTTGATTGCGAGTAAGCTCAATAAGCGGACGCGCAAAACGCACGTTTTGGCGCAAAGTTACAGCTTTCATACCAGCGACTGCTTCTAATCCTGCAGAATCTTTTAATCCAATAAGCACTGTTTCTGCTTGATCGTTAGCAGTATGAGCTAGTAGAACTACGGCTGCTTTATGAATTTTTGCGACTTCAATAATAGCTTCGTAACGCGCAAACCTTGCTGCAGATTCTTCACCTTCGCCAGAATCTTTTACTTGAACAGACTTAATAAAAACGTATTTTTCGTTTATTCCAGCCTGAATACAGCGTTTAGCAGCCTCATGAGCAACTTGAGTTGAATTAGGCTGAATATGGTGGTCAACAATTACTACGCCGCAACGAAGCCCTCGAGACGCGCAAACAATAGAACTAAGCGCTGTAAGAGCAAGCGAATCCCTGCCTCCGGAGCAAGCAACAAGAACTAAAGGAGCATCGAGTGCAGTCTCATGCGTGCCGTGCTCATTAAAACACGAATCTTGGCTTTGAAGCGAAAGCTTGTCGAAGCAACGATTTATTGCGCCGATTCCTGCGCGCATACAAGACGAGTAAACCATATCGTCTAGTGTAGCGCGATTAGTAGCAGAAAATCACCAAGCAAAATATTAAATATTAGAGGTTTGGAAGCTGTGCCATGAACTTGTTAATCGCAACAAAAGCTCCCCAAAAATCGTAGGGTTGGTTTGCAACAACAGCGAAAGTTAAAACGCCACCGCTTTTTCGAGATACGTTTCCAGACATGGAACTTACTTCGCTTAATGAACCGGTTTTTACGCGCAAAAGTCCTGCAGCGGACTCATCCGCCAAACGCTTCCTAGAAGTGCCAACTAAGCCCGGCAATGACAATCCTTCAGAAGAAGCAGCTCCCCCAGAATCTGCATTAATATTTAGCACCTGAACTTTTGCCAGAGTTGTAACAAGAACATGAGATTTTGGAGATAATCCCGAACAATCAGACATATTCAATCCGCGCGTGCTGATTTTAAGCTTACGCAAGCCTTCTTCTACCGCTTGAACCGCACCTTTCGGAGAATTGCTTTTATGAGCCGCAATAGCAGTTAAACGGCCAAATTCTTCCGCCAACGTGTTATCTGAAAGTCGAAGCATATAAGACATAACTTCATTAAGAGGCGCTGAAGAAACTTGCGCAAGAAGACGCGAATTTTCGGATATTAGCGGTCGTGTTTCACTTACTTCAATTTCAGGATTTTGAGAATCTTCCGACTTATTTTCATCTTCGGAATTTTTGCTACTATCCAAGGAATTTTCAGTAGAATTTTCCGCTTTTTTATCTGTTTTATCGGAATAATTTCGTACTTCAATTCCTTGCTTAATAAGTAACCTTGCAAAAACTTGACCTACGCTTAAAGCAGGATGCGGATCCGAAAGCGGAAAATCTGTTATTGCATCGGCATCAATACCAAGAATTTGAAGATCACGCTGACGAGCATCGTCAATAGCCATAGACGAAGTTTCGGCATAAAAACGGCGTTCAGTATCAGTTTCGTAAACTAGAGCAGGAGCGCGCTTTGCTCCAAAAAGAGAATCGTCAAGCGAAAGAGAAACTTCGTGAATATTATCTAGCTTTAAGGCGGCTGCAGTTCTTTTAGCTAAAGTTGTTAAACCAGCCCTACCGTTTACGTGAGACCAATCGTTTTCGCCAACACCAAGAAGCATATCGCCATTTCCGCGAAGCACAATTTTGCGTAGGTTTGAGCCTTGCTTTGAGACTGACTTTGAGCCGGAAGATTGCTCAGAATCTTTAGCTGATTTAGGCAGCAAAAATACTTGAGTATCAAGAGTTGAACCCATATCCAAAGTTCTTGAAGCAACGGCTGCAGTTAGGGTTTTAAGAGTTGACGCAGGTTCTCGAGGAGTATTCGCTTCGTGAGAAGCAATCACACTTCCATTAGCATCCATGATTACTACAGAAGTATTATCACTTATTGAAGGATCAGCAATTAAAGCATCAATAAGCTTCTGAGATTGCTCGCGATTAATAGGCTTTCCGTAAGTTGCACCTTTTGCTAAAGAAGGAACACTAAGCAAAGCGCGCGGAGAAGACACAACAGTTGATTTGTGTTGCAAGCGCAAAGTTAACGGACCTGGCAAAATATCGCATACGTCAAGCGAAACATACGTAACCATAATCACAAGGCTAAGTATTGCAGACAAACTTGCAATAAGAAAACGCCAACGAGATGGATACTGGCTTCTTAAAACCATAGCAGCGTATTTGCTTGGTTTTTTAGAATCGATTTGTTCTAAAGAATCGCTCGATTTTGGTGCACTCGCATTAAGAGTATTTAAGGCATCGTTTGAGCCTTTACCACTTTCCATGCGAGCACACCTTTAAATCGATTGCAAATACCGCGCTTAACTATACATTGCGCTTGCAACAAAGCGTGCGTAAATTACGCAGTAATCGAAGCGAATCTTCGCAAGTTTTCTACAATGCGAATTATGCGCTTATCCATTACTTTGCCACCAAGAATTACGCCAACAACAAGTACGATTGCACCATTTACTACAAACAAAATACTTGCAATCCACAAAAGATTCGGGTTAATAGCCAAAAACGCCATAGCTGCAGCAATAGATGGAATCATGCATACTGCAGCAAGAAGCGTAAAACCTATTGGTGCAAAGGATCTAGCGCCTGCAGAACCTTGCGGCCTAGAAAATGGCTTTTCAATTGATGCCACAGGGTACATTGCAATGCACGAAGAAACTGAGCCAATACCTATGGAAGCAAAAGCTACTCCGATTGGTGAAAGAATCTGGAACATAAACGCATTTACACTTTGTTGAATATTTGCTACAAGGAAAAGGAAAACGTAAAATCCTACTCCAAGAAGAACAAAATACACAACGCAAATCACGGACCAAACTATTGAATGCGCTAATCGATCGTTCACGCCTTTTACGCCAATAATCGCGTGCATAGTAAAAGCTGTGCCATCGTAAGCAATATTGTTTCCAACAACCATGCCAATCATCAAAGCAGCATACATAAGCCAGCCAGATACGCCTAAACCATCTGCCAAACTCTCAAAGCCTATGCCACCAGCAACACTTGCAGTTGGAACTACCAGCATAAAAAGAGGCATAAGAAGCAAAAATAGCTGACGCATATCTCTTCTCATAACGCTAATAATTCGCGCAATAATCGCACCGACTGTATTGTCTGGAACTGCTGCAAACAAGCCAATTCCCTTAGTTTTAACAACTGTTTTTTGTTCACAGCGCAGCAACTTCGGCTCTAATTTTGCGCAAAACACGGAGATCGCAAAGCAAGCAGCAATCGTTAGTACGCAAATAAGGAAGCGAGTAGCAAGGGCAAGCCAATTTCCATTAATAGCATCGAGCGGCAAAGCCATAGCTGCACTTAATGGCGTAAAAGCAGATACAGAGCACAAACTTGAGCTGATCAAAATTTTATTTTGTGAATTACCATGCCCGTTCATTGATGCAACAAAAATCATGTACGCTATAAAAATAGCAAAGTAAAAAATGTTTCTTGAATGCTTGTTTATTAAAATAGTGTCTAAAAGTTCAATAAGCATTTTGCTTAAAGACACGATTGTGGCAACGTAAAGCGGAGCCGCAATTACGCTGACTAAAACCGGCACAATTCCAAAGCTTCTGTACGCTAAAGACCACAAAACAAGCGCGATTGTGCTGCTTATAGAAAGCGCTCCAAAAAGAGAGCCAAGAAGCATACCAGCTTGGCTCTTTACGTAAGGAATACCGTAAAGCGCAAAACTACGCGACTTTAGTGTTGTGTCACTTCCAAACATAAACAGGTTTATAAAAAGCGTAAAAATTGACACAATAGACGCAACCATTATTGGAAGAGCTTGGAATTCCTGCCAATTTTTAGTATCTGGAAGCATGCCTGGATCAAGATACTTTCCTGCTTCCCAGCCAGCAAAGCCAAGAGCGCATATAAGCGCAAGTCCAAAAACAATTGCTATACCAAAGCCGATTTTTTGCCAAATCGACTTTCGCATAACAGAAAAAGTAAGCGCCCAGCGAAGGCGAACCATTGTAAAAATCATAGACATGATTACTTACCGCCTTTCGCTCACGCGTTGTAATTACTTGCGATTGGTGTTGCGCTATTGCCGCCGTTAAGCCAGTCGATGCGCGCAGCAGCGTGACGTCCGCCAACAAGCTCCATAAAGCGATCTTCAAGATTCTTGCCTTGAGCAACTTCTTCAAGAGTGCCAGCAGCTGCAACATGACCTTCGTTAATAATCGCCACGTGCGAGCACATTTTTTCAACCAATTCCATAACGTGCGAAGAAATAATCACCGTGCCGCCAGTAGAAACATACTCGGCGAGAATATCCTTCAAATTTGCGCTAGAAACAGGGTCCACTGCCTCAAAAGGCTCATCGAGCACGAGCACGCGAGGGCTATGAATCATAGCTGTTGCAAGGCAAATCTTCTTAGTCATACCAGTTGAATAGTCAGAAACCATAGTGTTTGCAGCTTCTGTTAAGTCGAAAGCAGAAAGCAAGTCGTTTGCGCGCTTTACGGATTCTGCGCGGCTCATATCGCGAAGCATGCCAGCGTATGTTAAAAGCTGAAGTCCGGTAATCGTCTTAAAAATCTCGTCTGCTTGAGGCATTAAACCGATTGCGCGCTTAGCGCTATTTACATCACTCCAAACATCGTTGCCAAAAATCGAAGCCGAGCCAGCATCTGGCATAAGCAAGCCTGTAAGCATTTTAATCGTAGTGGTTTTGCCAGCACCATTAGGGCCTACTAATCCATAGAAAGAGCCTGCTGGAATGCTCAACGAAAGATTATCTACAGCAACTTTCTTGCCAAAAGTCTTAACAAATCCGCGAATAGAAACCGCTGGAACTTCTTCGCTGTCAGCGGCGTAAGTGTTTGCGCCAAAAACTGGAATGCTACCAGCAGAAGCACTTTCTGAAGCACTGCCATCAGGATTTGCATAAGGAACAGAATCTACCATAGAAACCTCGCAAGATACAGATAAACGCACGCATTGCGCCACATTAATTGCGTAATCGCACGTTTACACCAGGACTTCTATTATCTCACACTCGCAATTTTTGCGCAATCGCGCCACAGCAAGCAAGAAACTCGCGCCACACTAGAGAATTTGATTCTTTCGCTCAGTGACCGGTGTGCTGAATCGGCTTCCACTCGCTCTTGGAGAAAATAGCTTGGAACGCAATCGGCACGTACGAAAGCATAAAAATCGGGAAGCTAAGAGCGTACGCAAACAGCTCCTTATTCGTGGCCCCAAGCTTATCGTGCTCAACTAAAATCGTAAGAGACACGAACACCATCATTCCAAAAACGCTTGTAACAGTAGTGGTTATAAGGTTTAGCGAAGACTCTATTTGACTCGTCCACGTTACGAAGCCGAAGGCAGCAAACACGAATCCCAAAATTAATCGCACAATCGCCAACACCATAAACGGGCAAAGCATAAGAGTAAAGTCAACGGAAGAAAAATCACGCTCTCGAATACCGTGGCGAATAAGAGCTGCTCCATAGTAGCGGAAGACTTGCAAAAAGCCTTTACTCCAGCGAAGGCGCTGTCTCCAACTTTGCCTAAACGACACTGGCTGCTCGTCGTAAAGCACAGCAGAGCCGCAGTAGCCAACCTTGTCTCCGTGAAGAATTGAATCCATTGTAAACTCAAGATCTTCGGTAAGAAGATGGAATTTCCATCCGCGATTTCTGTGCATAATTTCACGCGAGAACATGAAGCCGGTGCCACCTGCGTGGCAGCTTGATCCAAAAAGCATGCGCGAGTTGTTAGTAAAGCGCGACTCTCGAATAAACCAAAGCGCAGATCCGGAAGAAACCCAGTTGTCGGAAAGATTTACGGAATTTCGGTAGCTGGTTAAAATCTGGTAGCCAGCGTGGAATCCCTTATTCATCTCCTCAAAATAGTGAGGATCTAGCTTATTATCGGCGTCAAAAACAAAATACGCGTCATAAACCTTATCCGCACCAATTTTCATAATGTGGTCAAGCAAATAGCTGAGCGCAAAACCCTTGCCAATATGCTCCTTATCGAAGCGCTCGATTACATTGCAGCCGGAATCTCGCCCAACTTTAGCGGTTTCGTCTGTGCAATTGTCGGCCACAAGCCAAATATCAATTAGATTATGCGGGTAGGTTTGCGTTTGAATACAGTGAATAAGATTTCCTATTACAGCTTCCTCATTTCGGGCAGAAATAAGAACTGCGTAATGCTTATCCATTGGAGCGTCTGGAAAAACAATAGGCTTAGCAAATAGCGACGCCACAGCACACACACCCTGGTAGACAACGCTGCTTATGCCGATAATTATTACTAATACGTCAAATATTGATAGAAAAATCATTGCTTCCAACCGCTCCGTGGATTATTTTTTACGTTATTTTTTACGTTTTTAGTATTTTTTTCGCTACTAGCACGCTGCTGACCGCTAGTTCGCTGCTGGCTACCAGCTCGTTTCTTGTGATTCACGCGCTTCCTACTATTCAAAGCAACATCTTTATTTACTTGATCTAATATTTCGCGCGAAATCGGCATCGTTTCTAACGCATCAAGCTGATCCGAATCAGAAGAAGTTGCGTTATCTTCATTCACATCTTCCGAATCAGCAACATACGCTTGCTTGTACCAGTACAAAATATCTTCATTCATAGAAACGCGCGAACTTGTGCCCTTCATAACGCGCTGAACACTATCGCTTACAGGCTTCATGAAGTTGCGTCTAATAGATTCAAAGCACTTTACCATAATCGACTTATGCTCAGGCTTTGGATCGTCCATAAGAGGCGAAGAAACCAAATGATACTGCTTCGTGCAAACCTTAAAAATCGCCTGCAAACTTGCAGTAACCGGCAAAGCCAAGAACGCTCCAAGAGCACCAAAAACAGCGCCCAATATAAGAACAGAAAGAAACGCAACAGCAGGATTCAAATCCATAGTCTTTTCGGAAATCTTAGGAGAAATCACCATATTTTCAATCTGCTGATAAATCGTAATAAAAATTAACGTTGCAAGAGCTGCACCAAAACCTTTAGAACCCCAAGCAAAAAGAATCGGCAAAGCACCACCAAGATAAGTACCAACAGTTGGTACAAATTGCGAAACAATTCCGCAGAACAAAGACAAAGGCAGCCAGTAAGGAACGCCCATTATTACAAGGAAAATTGCGGTTCCAGCTGCGTTGATGGCGGCTAAAATAATTCGCGAAAACAGGAAGCTGGAAATCTGCTCCTGCACAACCGACCAAATAAATAGGAATCTGCGCTGAGACTGAGGATTCATCCAGCGGCACATGCTTCTGCGCATTTTAGGGCCGGCTGCAGAAATGTAATAAGTCACCATAAGGATTGTGAGCAAATCAAGCAAGAAGGTAAGCACACCCCAAGTGGTATTCAAAGCTTGACCAGCAAAATCAACAACCCAAGAAGTCTGCACATGCTTCAAAATTTCCATACCAAGCTGCTCAATATTCGGCATTCTAAAACCAGTGGAATGAAGCACAAATCCAGCAAACTGATTGTATAAATCTGGCAAACCCAAAGCCATAGAAACAGCCTGCTGAGCAAACAAATTACCGAACAAGCCCAAAAGTAAGCCAATAATAGCAAGAAGACCTGTTAGCGTAAAACCGGAAGCAACACCACGACGCCAACCATGCCTAACTAATTTGATTACAAGAGGCTCCATTGCGAGCGCTATAAAAATCGAAATAATAACGTCGAAAACAATGAAGGAAATGCTTCCCCATGCAAACCATAAGAAAATAGACACAAAAGCAACAATTGCAACGTAAATAAGCGCGCGGCCCAGCCAGTCCGGCGGACGCCTATCGTCACCTTTTGCAGGGAAAAGCGAAGCTAAATCTAACTTATTCCCGCCATGCTCACTTGGATTATGCATTGCATGCTCACGCGGTGACTGAGATTGCGATTGCGACTGCGATTGCGGCTCTTGATACGTCATACGCACTATTGTACTTGTGCGAACTGATGAACAGTATTTACGGCATGTAACGGCGCGTACATAAAAACAACAGCATGTAACACAAACGTAACGAGATAGTCGAGTCGCTGAAATCCAAAAATAAATCTAAAGTTCTAAACTCGTTAATGAGTTTTAAGAAAGGAATGTGTTTCCATGACCACTTTGCAAACGAAAGAAGATGCAGCAGCCCTTATTGAAAAGGAAGGCATCGAGTATGTTTCTGTGCGATTTACTGATTTGATTGGCGTGCAGCAGCATTTTACAGTTCCAGCCGACGAGTTCTTGCACAGCGCATTTACTGACGGAATGGCTTTCGACGGCTCCTCAATGCAGGGCTTCCAAGCTATTAACGAATCCGATATGAAGCTTATTCCGGATGTTGATACTGCCTACATTGATCCATTCCGCAAGCATAAGACTTTGAACGTTGCTTTTTCGATTGTCGATCCTGTAACAGACGAGCCTTATTCTAGGGATCCTCGTCAGGTTGCTATTAAAGCTGAAGCTTATTTGAAGGCTACTGGAATTGCAGATACCGCAAGCTTTGCACCGGAAGCAGAGTTCTTTATTTTCGACAAGGTTCGTTTTGCAAACGACATGCAGCGTTCCTTCTACGAGGTGGACTCCAACGAAGCTCCTTGGAATTCGGGAATTGATACCGAAGACGATGGCAGCAACAACATTGGTTTTAAGAATCGCGTAAAGCACGGCTACTTCCCTGTGCCACCAGTAGATCACAATCAGGATTTGCGCGATGACATGGTTTACAATTTGCAAAAGGTCGGTTTGATTCTTGAGCGTTCTCACCACGAAGTTGGCGGTGCAGGTCAGCAGGAAATCAACTACCGTTACAATACGCTTGTTCACGCTGGCGACGATTTGATGAAGTACAAGTACGTTGTTCACGAAACTGCTGCTTTGGCTGGTAAGGCTGCAACCTTTATGCCTAAGCCAATTGCTGGAGATAACGGCACTGGTATGCACTGCCATCAGTCGCTTTGGAAGGATGGCAAGCCATTGTTCTATGCAGAAACCGGCTACGCTCAGCTTTCTGATATTGCGCGCTGGTACATTGGCGGCTTGATTAAGCACGCTTCTTCTGTGCTTGCTTTTACTAATCCTTCGCTTAACTCTTATCATCGTCTTGTTCCAGGCTACGAAGCTCCAGTCAACTTGGTTTACTCTGCTCGTAACCGTTCTGCAGCTATTCGTATTCCTCTTGCTGGAGATGCTCCTGCTGCTAAGCGCATTGAGTTCCGCGCTCCGGATCCTTCTTGCAACCCATTCTTGGCGTTCTCCGCTCAGCTGATGGCAGGCTTGGATGGCATTATGAACCACATTGAGCCTCCTGCCCCTGTTGATAAGGATTTGTACGAGCTTCCTCCAGAAGAGCACGATGGAATTAAGCAGGTTCCTTCTTCGCTTGGTGAGGCTTTGCATGCTTTGGAAGAAGATCACGACTTCCTTATGCAAGGAGATGTTTTCACAAGCGATTTGATTGATACTTGGCTTGATTTGAAGCATGGTGAAATGGATATGGCTCGCTTGGCTCCAACGCCTTTGGAGTATGAGCTTTACTTCCACATCTGATTTGCAGCTAAGTTAAGATAAGCTAAGCTACTATAACGAAAAGCCGGCCCTACGATTTCGCGGGGTCGGCTTTTTTGCGCGACGCCTGCTTTGGCGATCAAGCAGATTGCTGCGTCAGCTTCTTATTTTCTAGCACGTATTTCACATCAGCTTCAGACGCAACTTTCGAATCATGAGTAACTACAATCACACATTTGCCATGCTTGATAGCAAGATTCTTTAATATTGAAATAACTTCTTTAGTCGTGGCAGGGTCAAGGCTTCCAGTAGGCTCATCCGCCAAAATTACCGGAGCAGAAGATACCAAAGCTCGCCCAATTGCAACGCGCTGCTGCTGACCGCCGGAAAGTTGCGTAATATTGCGATTTATTTCTTCCTCAGTCAACCCAAGATCTACTAGTACTTGAGCGTCCGCACGCGAATTTACTAATCGCAAATTTTCTAATGGTGTCAAATAATCAATAAGATTAAAATTTTGAAAAACAAGCGAGATATGCTTTTTGCGATGCTCACAATACCCTGTCTTTGCAATATTTTCACCGTTAAAAAGCACTTCTCCACTATACGGAGTATCTAATCCAGCTAAAAGCGAAAGAATAGTAGACTTTCCAGCTCCAGAAGCTCCCATAATGCTGTACATTTTGCCAGTTTCGAACTCCGCATTAACGTCATTTAATACAGCAATATTTGCAGGTCCGTAAGTGTACTTCACATTTTTTAATTGCAATAAATCCGACATAATAAGCTCCTTATTCTTACATTATTTAAATATGATTTATACGATTTGTTTCATTTATGCGATTGCGCTTTTAGTAGAAAATTCGCATACGCAACTACATTTCTGCTAACTCATAGCACTTAGTATTTGCCGAGGCTTCTTTATAAACATAGGTATTACAGAAATAATTAACGCCACTATTGAAATAAACAAACCAATAACAAAAGCAGTAAATGTTTGAGTCAATGGCAATACTGGAACACCATCCGCAATAAATGACGAATTTACACTATGCAAAATCGCAGAACCAATAACGCCAGAAAAAGCAGCACCCAATCCCAGAGAAATAACAAATGACACAATATTGAGTATCACTATTTCAACAAGCAATTGGCTAACTATTACTGCTTTCGACAATCCAATAGACATAAGTACGCCAATCTCGTGCATACGCGCTCTAACCCAGAACACTAGTACAAGCCCAAGTACTAAAATTCCAACAAAACTTAGCGCAACAAAAATCATTCGCACAAGTTGTTGCACAGAATTAACTGAAGTTATTACACCAGATAATTGCGAAGCATTCTGCTCTACATCCGCCCACTCGCCAGAAATACTTTTAGCATCGCGTATTGAGCTAGCTAACGAATCAGAACGCTCAACAGCACAGCGCAAAACACTTCGCTTAGCAGAGCCAGCCAAAGACAACGCCGAACTTAAGTCAGTAAATATGCGATTTTCTGAAGTATCCGAAGGAAGAGCTCCCTTAGTTTGTAACTTACCGGCAAAAATGCCAACAACACGAACTTTTACATTAAACCCCTGCTTAAGAGTTATAGTAGAGCCAATCTTAAGATTATTCTTCTTAGCAAAATCGCGATGCACTATTGCACTACCCGCAGAACGATTAGTAATATGCTCACCCTGCACTAAACGGTACAATCCTTCTTGAAAACCCTGAGATAATCGAGAATCTGTTGTACCAGTAATTCCGGCAGCATGAGCCAAAACATCATCGTCTAATCTTGGACCTTGCAAAGGAAGCACAATTTGCTTCCCAACAGGCGTAGCTAAAACATCGCGCTCTTCCACTACAGTTTTTACGCCCGGAATCGCAGCAAATTTACGAATTTGGCTAGAGGCAATTCCTTCATTTGCACCCAAATCTTGCGGAATTGGAGAATTAGACGTAGTAGCAGAATTAGAATTTGCATTACTTTTCTCTGGAAGAGTTTCACCTCGAGTTTTTGCTCGTACAGTAAAGCCTAAAGCAATACTGGATTGAAGACGATTTCTAGCATCATCAACAGAAGCACTAATACCAGCTTGTGAAACTAGCGCGCTTAAAACAAGAGTCATAATCAGCACAATTATTGCGTTGCGCCGAGGCTTGCGAGATATTGCAAGCCATGCTCTAGAGCATAGAGAAATTACATCAACATTCATAATCACTCCAAATAAACTTTTATAAACTTGCTAAAACTTGCTAAAAAATACGCAATAGTTTTACTTCTGCAATCCAAGCAGTTCTCGAGGAGATTTGCACATAATTGGCAAATAAGACAGCACTACTACAGCAACAACTACAGCGCATACTATTGCAGAAACTCCAACAAAGCACTGTAAGTCTACTTGCACAATAAGTTTGTCCAAAGTTCTAGTTGCCAAAGTTGATTCAAGATTCCCGCCAGCTTGACCCATAGTGCTCAAATCATCAGCAGCAGCAGATTTTACGGATCCGAGAGCCGCAGCACTCATCCACGGAGCTATGATTCTTGCAAAAAAGTATCCAACAACTAGCGAAGGTATTGCAATAAGTAGAACCTCGCTAACGTACTGACAAACTATAGACAGCTTGCTGTTGCCAATCGCAGTAAATACACCAATCTCATGGCGACGCTCATTCATCCACAACAAAAGCACCAATCCAAGCGCAATAATAGCGAAAGATATTACAGCAATAGTCGTAATAGTCATCATTGAATGAACGCCTTTAGCGACTCTCAATAAGCCAGCAACGAACTGATCATCACGAGTTAGTTGATAATTTTGCAAATCAATAGGCAATTTGGCGGCTTGCGCCATAATATTATCCGCATCCTCACCGCGCTTCACCCTAAAACTTGCGTCCTGATATATTTCTTTTCCTGGATTATATTTATACAATTCGCGCGTAGTTTGCAAATCTGTATACACAGTATTGGCAGTAAGTTCCGCCCTAGTTGCAACTTGTCGCTTATTTGCTCCCGAATAAATTCCAACAATACGAGTTTTTACGGTTGCGGTTGATTGCTTAATATTGTCGGCATCGTAAGGATTAGCGCGAAGTGTAAGAGTATCTCCTACATTCAATCCATTAGCTTTAGCGAGATCTTCATGAATAAGAGATGCATGAACATTGTCAGCGAGCAAATGCTTACCTTTAGATACGTTTATTGCTTTTGTTTTAAACGCATTAAGAGCAGTAGAATTATTAGTGCCCTCAATGTTAACCGCATTTCCAAACTGCTGCTCGCGCTTTTGATCATAATCCTGAACGCCTGGGATTCTTGCAGCTTTAGCATTAACCAAATCAGCTGTTACATTTTGGCGAACTACGTACGATGCAACTCCCTGCAACTTTGCGATTGCTTGCACATCTTTAGGTTTTACAGTTCCAGCTCCTCTAGGAGTTCCAGGATTTACTTGCGGATTATTTGCAAGTACGAAACTAGATTCTGCTTGAGCTTCAACTTTTCGCACCTCCTTATTAGCGGCACTCGAAACAGCAGAAATTGCAAATAATAATGTTGAAATAAGAAATAGAACAATGAAAACTATTAATGTTTTTATTCGTTTCCTCAGAATGTAGCGTATTGCACGAGAGATAAACGTCATCGACTACCTTTCCTCATTGAAAAAATAATTGTATATAGTATGAAAACATACAGTATGCCAGTATAACATATGCACACTTATAACTTCTATATGCAAAAAGCCGGCCCTACGATTTTGTGGGGTCGGCTTTTTACTTAAGCTAAAGCGTTAAGACATCATACTTCCTACTATTCCTGCAGTCATTACGTACAAAATAACGAAAATAACAACCACAGTAAATACGAAGATAATCCACATCCATCCGCGGTCCATCTTGCGCGTGTATCTCGAATGGCTTACAAACGAGAACGGCAGCAGAAGCAACAAAATTGAAGCAAAGCTCTGCACAAAAATAGAAGGAACTGCTAATGTAACAACGCTTAGAAGCACTGCGCAAATCTGAATTGCAACTATAGGAATCATCTTGTGTGCAAACTGCATATGCAAAATAGGAATAGGAATTTCGTCTCCAAACATTTTTGCACCCATAATCGCCACAGCGAAAGTTATGTATGTGAAAAGAATTGAGGACACAAGCTGCGCAAAGAAGACGGAAATAGGAGGCATTCCGCTTGCAAAACTTGTTGACTGCGCAAACGAAGTTCCAAAATTGCCACCTGAGTTAATCAAAGAACTTAATGCAGTCACACCATAGTGCGCTGTTAAATAGGACTGAATTCCAGATAACAATGCGCTTACAGCAAAAACACAACCGGCATATACTATAGACACATTGTATTGGCGAGAAGGATTCTTTAAAACATTCATAACCCAAACGAAGAAGTTAATTTCTTGTCCTTGATGCGGCTGATTTGCAGGGAAACCAAATTGGCCCGGCATTGGATGCCCTGGCATAGGTTGTGGCATAGGATGGCCTTGCATAGGCTGGCCAGGCATTGGCTGGCCAGGCGTTGGACGACCCTGCATAGGATTACCTGGGAGTCCTTGCATAGGCTGACCAGGACGGCCCTGCATTGGTTGGCCTGGACGGCCCGGCATAGGATTTGCTTGCATAGGATGGCCTTGCATAGGATGGCCTTGCATAGGATGGCCAGGCATAGGTTGGCCAGGCATTGGACGACCCTGCATAGGGTTACCTGGACGAGCTTGCATTGGCTGACCCGGTCTTCCCATAGGCTGGCCAGGCATCTGGGCTGGTCGGCCCTGCATAGGATTTGCTGGCATAGGATTGCCATGCATAGGATTTTCAGGTGCAGGCTTACCATTCATAGGCTGACCCGGCATAGGCTGATGAATTTGCTGTTCGTTCGTTGGTTTAACATCCGCCTTAGCAGACTCATTTGGCTTAGAAGAATCTTCCGGCTTAGCAGAAACTTCTGGTTTTGCATCTTCAACCGGCTTAGTTTCAACCGGCTTAACCTCCTCAACCGGCTTAGTTTCAACCGGCTTAACCTCCTCAAAAGTCTTAGTTTCTTCAACCGGCTCATCAAGCTTATTTTCCGATTCTGCAACCAAATTTTGCAAGTTAGAAGCAGACTCACTATTAGGTTGATTAAACTTCTGAGCCTGATCAACACTCATTGGATTAGGCTGAGTCGGAGCATGCATCGGACGTTGCACTGGGAACTGCGTAGTATACTGCTCTTGAGCTTGCATAGGAGCATTAATAGGAGCATGAGCTGGCTGCTGCATTGGAGCCTGATTAGGATGCTGATTAGGAGCCTGCATTTGCGCATTCATATTAGCTTGCATCGGCATATTATTTGGCATATTCATAGGTGCGCGCATTCGCTGATTAGTTGGACGCATACCTTGAGGCATCTGTGCACCTTGAGGCATCTGTGCACCTTGTGGCATCTGCATGCCTGCACCTTGCTGAGCTGGAGCACCTTGCGATGCCTCTAATTTATTACCGCATCCTTTGCAGAATTTTGCAGCATCAATATTTTGAGTACCGCATTTATTACATACTTTCACTCTTCAATCCTTCTTTAATAACGTAACAATCACGCGCGCATACCTTAAAAAGTAAAAACGCATACAAATATTCTATTACACTATTGCAATGAACAAACTTAATATCGCAAATAATTTTCTAAAATATAAAAAACGATATTCTAGCTACGACTATTACAAAAGAATAAAAGAATAAAAAATATTCAGATTGCAAAACCGAGCGTGCGAGCGGCAGCTACTGGAACTGCTTCATCTGCCCAATAATCTTCAAGGTTCTCGTCGGTAGAAAGCGAACGCATTTCTGCACGATCAATATAAAGTTCGCCGCGAAGATGATCAGTTTCGTGCTGGAAAATACGCGCAGGCCAACCGTGCAAACGCTCGGAATGTTGTTTGCCGTCCTCATCCTGCCAAGTTGCCTGAACGTCAAGCCAACGCTGACGAACAGCCTGATAGCCGGAAACACTCAAGCAGCCTTCGTAAAAACTGCGAGTTTGAGTACCAATAGGCTCATAATGCGGATTAATAATCGCTCTAAACGGAAGCTCTGCAATGTCTCGAGGATCGTCTTCATCGTCACGAACATGATCTTCAATAACGGCAATCGCAAGACCTAAACCAATCTGCGGAGCAGCCAAACCAACTCCCGGAGCTTCCAACATTGTGCTGTGCATTAATGAAATTAGCTTAGTAAGAGTTGCACGTGTAAGCTGGCCGTCATAAGCAACAGTGCGCTGACGAAGAACTGGCTCACCAGCTTGCACAATCGGCAAAATACCGTCCTCTGTAGCGGAATCAAGCAAGCGCTCAACAGCGCGACTGAGCTTAGTATCGACACTTGCGTGATGCGTAAACATAGGACTCCTTTTCACCGTTTTAAATAACGCGCACAGTAACGCGAAAATCTACAAAATTTACATGCCGCGAGCAGAATTTGAAAGCAGCACTAAAGATATAAGTGTATCAAAATTATTTGCGCACTGCTAGAGCCGAGTGGAATGTGAGCAAATAGCAAACGCAAAAAAATAAGCAAACTTATAACTTCAGATTATCAACCACAACTTGGGCAAGACGAGCACAAACCTCATCTGCCTGAGTCTGAGTTGCAGCCTCGCACATAACGCGCACAAGCGGCTCGGTACCACTAGGACGAAGAAGAACGCGACCTGTATCTCCAAGAAGTTTCGACTCTTTCTCCACCGCCGCAAGAACAGCGGCGTTAGTTTTGGAAGCCATTTTGTCTACATTTGGAACGTTTACAAGAGCCTGCGGAAGCTGCGGGAAGTCTGCAGCCATTTGCGAAAGTTTCTTGCCTGAACGCACAACTTCACGGCACAAAGTCAAAGCAGTAAGAGTACCATCGCCGGTGGTTGCAAATTCGCGATTAATAACGTGACCAGACTGCTCGCCACCGAGTGAATAATCATGCTTAAGCATTTCTTCCAAAACGTAGCGATCGCCGACGTTTGTTTGAACGGTTGCAATACCCATATCTTTAAGAGCAAGCTTTAAGCCGAGATTGCTCATTACTGTTACAACAAGCGTATCGTGATTCAGCTTACCTTCAGCCTGCTTTGCGCGCGCAAGAATGCCCATAATCTGATCACCATTAACCATATTGCCGTTCTCGTCAACAGCTAAGCAACGGTCGGCGTCACCGTCAAACGCAACACCTAAATCAGCCTTAGAAGCTTTAACCATGGCTTGCAACTGCTCGGGATGAGTCGAACCTGCGTGATCGTTAATATTGTATCCGTCAGGAGAAGCGTTAATTACGATTACTTCCGCGCCTGCTCTGCGAAGAGCTTCAGGAGCTACAACGGAAGTAGCGCCATTGGCACAATCTGCCACAACACGCAAACCTGCAAGAGGCTTTGTACGCGTAGTAGAACCATTGCTTAAAGGCGCAACAGCAGAAACCAAGTGATCAATATAAAGGTTTGTTGCGGTAGTAGTATCGTGGCTGACTCGACCAACACCAGCGCCTGTTGGGCGCTCCCAATCTTGACCAAGAACAGCCTCAATCTCATCTTCCTTGCTATCTGGAAGCTTAAAACCTCCGCGCGCAAAGAATTTAATGCCGTTATCTGGCATCGGATTATGCGAGGCGGAAATAACCGCACCCATTTCAACGTTTAGCACGGAAGTTAAGAATGCAACGCCAGGAGTTGGAATAATTCCGGCATCAATAACATCAAAACCGCCAGCGCTCATGCCAGCAGCAAGAGCAGAAGCTAGAAAATCTCCGGAAACGCGCGTATCTCTGCCAATAAGAGCGCGGCGACGAGCGTGAGATGAAGTATCGCTTTCAGTAGCACTAGACGAAACCGGCGCATGCTTATCTCCCAAAACTCGAACTGCAGCGTCACCTAAATCTAACGCAAGTTGCGCTGTTAAATCGCGATTTGCTAATCCACGCACGCCATCCGTACCAAACATCCTTGGCATAATAAAGCCTCTTTCGCAAAAATCACTTCATCCTGCGCGCAAGCAAACAACATTGCATACTAGCGCGTCACACACTGCTTGCAATCTTACTCGTAGCATTACATGACGCGCTAGCGCAAGGAAGCGTTGTAGCGCTGCACTTTAAGCGTGCGGCGAGAAGAATCGAGACCACCGAGCACCATACGTCGCAAAGCCTGATCCGCATCCTTATGCTCCTCAAGCCACTTTTCACCGCGCTCAACCAGTTCCTCAACCGGTGCATACACAGGATACAAGCCCTCAATCAGAGCCTCAGCCATATGGAATGTGCGGTTCTTCCAAATCCACTCAACTTCCGCAAAGTAGCGCTCAACATAAGGCTTAACCAAATCGCCTTTAGCTGTGCTTGCAAATCCAGCAACCACAGCGCCCATTTGCATATTAGTCAAATCGAGATTGCGCAAAGCCTGTTCAAAAGCCCAATCCTTAGCTTCTGCAGTTGAGCGAGCTGCACGAGCCTGATATGCATACTCACGATTCTCAGTCGTGTCTCGCTTTTGAAGTTCAGCGTCAATTCCAGCTTCGTCCAAAGCGTTTACGCCTGCGAGCGCAATAAGAATACTCCAACGCAAGTCGTTGTCGATTTCCAAGCCCTCCAAACTCACGGAACCGTCGAGCAATCCTTTAGCTACGCGCACAAACTCAGCATCTCCAACTTCGCCGTATCCAAGATAAGCCTTGAGCAACTGGAACTGTTCATCCGAGCCTGCGTTAGCCGCTAAAGCCAACTGCCACAATTCGTGAGCAACATGCTTTGCGACTTCTGCTTGACGCTCTGGAACTACGTAGTGGCTTGCAGTTACTTTTACTTGGCCAAGAGCATAGCGGAAAGTAGTTGATTCGCGCTCAGTTGCCAAAGCTTTAAGGCTTAATTCCACAAAGCGTTCTGCTGGGAATTCTGCGTCGCGAGTCATATCCCACAATGCGAGCCAAATAAGCGAGCGAGTCAAAGAATCCTTGAAACGATACAAGTTTTCGGCAGCAAATTCAAGCGACTTTTCGTCGAAACGTAGCTTCGTGTAAGTTAAATCGTCGTCGTTTACAAGAATAAGCGCTGGCATCTTTTCGCCGCGAGCCTCAACAACTTCCGTCACTTCGCCGTCAACGTCAAGTTCGATTCGCTTTGTGCGCTTAATTTCGCCAGTTGCTTCGTCCACATTGTAGAATCCAACAGCCAAACGGTGTGCGCGAAGAACAGGATGCTCAGCTGGAGCGCTCTGACGCAAACGCAAAGAAGCAATAGTGCCGTCGCCAGCCTCTTCGACTTCAGTAGAAATCGTGTTAATTCCAGCTTTTTCAAGCCACTGAGCACTCCACGCCTTAAGATCGCGTCCGCTTGTAAGCTCTAACTCGTGCAACAAATCAGCCAAAGTTGCGTTGCTATAAGCGTGCTTGCTCAAGTAGTTGTGAATTCCTTCAAAGAACTTTTCGCGACCAACATACGCCACAAGTTGCTTCAAAACGGAAGCGCCCTTTGCGTAGGTGATGCCGTCGAAGTTGACGGAAGTGTCGTTCAAATCGTTGATTGGAGCCACGATTGGGTGCGTTGTTGGAAGCTGATCTTGATTAAGCGCCCAGCTTTTTTCGCCGGAATTGAAAGTGCTCCAAGCGTCATGCCATTCCGTTGCTTCAGCAGTAGCAAGAGTAGAAGTGAATTCTGCGAAGGATTCGTTAAGCCAAAGATCGTTCCACCACTTCATGGTTACGTAGTCGCCGAACCACATGTGCGCAAGCTCGTGCAAAACGGTTACAACGCGGCGCTCAGCATAAGCGTCCGTAACTTTGGATTCAAACACGTACTGGTCGCGAATCGTAACCATACCAATGTTTTCCATAGCTCCAGCGTTGTATTCTGGCACGTAAATCTGATCGTACTTTGCGTATGGGTATGGCACTCCCCAAGTCTTAGCGTAGAAAGCAAAGCCTTTCTTCGTAATATCGAACAAGTAGTCAACGTCTTTTGCAAAAGCGTCTTTAAGTGCTTGGCGGCAGTACATTGCCATTGGCACTACGCGGCCATCCTCATTGTTGTAAGACGTGTGCCACTCGGCGTAAGGGCCTGCGCAGATAGCAGTTAAGTAGGAGCTCATCTTTGGAGTTGACTCGAATACCCAGCGCTTCATGCCTTCTACAGCGCCATTTTCCAAAGTGCCATCTTCCGTCTTGTGGCCTTCAATCGCAGTTTCACTTTTAACTGGCATATTGGAAGTCACAATCCAGCTCTCTGGAGCGTCCACCGTAAAGTCAAAAACAGCCTTCAAATCTGGCTGGTCAAACACAGCATAAACGCGGCGAGCATCTGGCACTTCGAACTGAGTATACAAATAAACGTTTCCGTCGGAAGGATCCACGCTTCTGTGCAAACCTTCGCCCGTGTTGGAATACTGGCAGTTTGCTACAACTTCTACAGTATTGTGTTCAAGAAGATTTTCGAGCTCAATTCGGCTGTCTGCAAAAACTTTAGAAACGTCAAGAGAAGTGCCGTTTAACACTACGGATTCTACGCTGTTTGCAATCAAATCAAGGAAGCTTGACTCTCCAGCTTTAGCGTCGAACTCAATCTTCGTGCGCGAAGTAAAATCGCTGCCGCCCTTTCCTAAATCAAGCGCAACATCGTAATGAATTGGCATTTTGATAGCGTCGAAACGCTCTTTAGCTTCTACACGAGTCAGATTTGCTCCTGGCATATATACCTTCCTTATATTTTTCTTATTTTTGATTATATTTACGATTATTTTCAGCTATTTACGAATAATTGCGAATATTTTCTTTATTTTTGATATTTTTTATTATATTTGATTATTTTCTGCAATATCCGCAACTACCGGCACAAGCATTGGCTTCCTGCGTAAAGCGCGAGCAACCCAACTACCCAAAGTGCGTCGCATAATCTGCTGCAACTTATAAGTATCGTGCTCACCGCGCATCATCGCATCCTGCAACTGCTCAACAATTTGGTGACGAACCTTCTCAAAATCAGCCTCGTCTTCAGCAACAGCGTTCAAGAAAATCTTCGGGCCAGAAACCACATTCGCATTGGCGGTATCAACCACAACAAAGCTTGACACAAAGCCTTCTGTGCCCAAAATCCTGCGCTTTTCAAGCTCTTCATCTGTAAGCTCGCCCACAGAATCGCCATCAACATAAACGTATCCGCAAGGCACAGAACCAACGACTGCAGCGTTTCCGTGGTACAAATCAACCACGTCACCATCTTCTGCCAAAACAACATTCTTTGGATCAACGCCAGTTTTTACAGCAATCAATCCGTTTGCAACCAAGTGACGATGCTCGCCGTGAATTGGCATAGCGCACTTTGGTTTCACAATGTTGTACAAGTACAAAAGCTCGCCTTCGTTGCAGTGACCAGACACGTGAATTGCAGCGTTATCTTTGTTGATTACGCGAGCACCCAACTGCACAAGCTTGTTAATAACCTTATAAACTTCGTGCTCGTTTCCTGGTATAAGCGAGCTTGCAAGAATAACAGTGTCAAACTCATTAACAGTAATATCTCGGTGATTGCCGTCCGCAATACGCCCAAGAGCTGCCATTGGCTCTCCTTGAGAACCGGTGCACATGTACACGAGCTTGTCGTCTTGAACATCCTTGGCCTGCTTTAAATCCACAACCGTGTTTTCAGGAATATGCAAGTAACCAAGGTCTGCGGCAATAGACATATTGCGAACCATAGAGCGGCCAACAAACACAACTTTTCTGCCAAACTTGTGAGCTGCGTCAACCACTTGCTGCACGCGATGCACGTGGCTTGAGAAGCTAGCAACAATAATCTTGCGCGTAGCTTCAGCAAAAGCGCGATCCAAAGCCGGGCCAATCGAGGTTTCAGGCTTCACAAATCCCGGAACTTCAGCGTTTGTGGAATCAGCCATAAGTAAATCAATACCCTGCTCGCCTAATCGACCAAACTCAACTAAATCAGTAATGCGATGGTCAAGAGGAAGCTGATCTAGCTTAATGTCGCCAGTATCTATCAAAGTTCCAGCAGGCGTTTTAACACAAACAGCAAGAGCATCCGGAATCGAATGCGTCACCGTAATAAACTCAAGATTAAACGGACCTACTTTCATCTTATCGCGGCCTTCAACGCGAGTAAGTTTCGGCTCAATATGATGCTCCTGGCACTTTGCTTCAACAAAAGCCAAAGTAAGCTTAGAGCCAATCAGCGGAATATCCGGTCGCATCTTAAGAAGATACGGCACGCCACCAATATGATCTTCGTGACCGTGCGTCAAAACTAAAGCTTCAACCTTATCAAGACGATCTTGAATATAGTGGAAATCAGGCAAAATCAAATCAACGCCAGGCTGCTCTTCTTCCGGGAACAGCACACCGCAATCAATAAGAAGTATGTGGCCGTTATATTCAATCACGTTCATATTTCGGCCGATTTCGCCCAAACCGCCAAGAGGTACGATTCGCATTGAACCTTTGCGATATTTTGGTGGAGCAATAAGCGCTCCTTCACGCTGATCGTTCACTACAGGAGGCAGCGCATTTGCATTGCGACGCGAGGAATTACCCTTTTCTTTGCGGGTTTCTGTATTCTTTTTTAATTCAGTTGTCATATTCATCTCACTACATCTTGCGCTATTGCGCACTTCTTCCTAGTGTACCGTTAGGACTCAACTCAGCTTTTGCGTCTAAAACCGACATAAACTACTCACACTTACGCTTTAGGTCGTTTAAGCACAACCACAATAAACCAACCAAACGCGGCTATAGGAATTGCAACCAGAGTAGACATCCACGGAACCATCATTCCGCCGTGCGAATCCCATGCGTCAATTGCAGTACCTGCCGCCATCGACCCAAGAGATGCTCCTACCGCAGAAGCTGTCGGCAGCCACGAAAGACCTTCCGTAAGCGATTCTTCAGGTACAGTTGCCTTCACAATAAGATTTCCAGTTGCGAAAATTGGCGATACGCAAAGTCCAGAAAGCACCTCAAAAACGCTCATAAGCATAAGCCTGTCAATATTCAAGCTCATAAGCACGTAACCAATAGTCAGCACCGTCAAAAATACAATAAGATGCGACCAGTTAGATCCGCGGAATTTGTGCGAGCCGAAAATTATTGCGCCCACAAGAGATCCGCACGCAAAAAGTGCAAGCTGCATGCCAATAAAATGATCAAGACCTTGCGATTTCATTGCAGCCGTCACCGACACGTCAAACGCGCTAAAGCTCATGTTGAACACAATAAACATGAGCACAAGAGGAATAATTCCACGGTATAAAAGCACGTTTTTACCGCTCTTTTTTGCATGATGATTATGCAATTGTTTAAGACTGAATTTGTCAATAAATTTGCGCTTAGGATTTTGTTTTTGCGATTCTGATTCGGCTGCAGAGATTTCGCTTTCTTTTTGAGATGCAATCATAACGTCTACATCTTCGGCTGCAGCCGTTGGCACTTCCACGATTTTAAGCACTGCAGGCTGAGTATTTTTTAACGAAAAGAACCAGGCTCCACCCAGTCCGCTCGCTAAAACTGGCACAAATAATTGCGAAACTGGGTGCACAGAAGTAGCCAGCCATGCGGCCAAAATAGGGCCTAGAATAAACACAATTTCATCAATTCCAGACTCAAGCGCATACGCAACATTTAATAGAGAATCGTCATCTTCCGCGCGCAGAGTGTAAGCCCAACGAGTACGCACCAACGCTCCAAAAGCAAATTGCGTCACACCCATCGCAATCGCAAGAACAAAAAGCAGCGCTAGCGGAACTCTAAACAAGGCCGCAAACGCAAACGAAATCATTGCAATAACCTGTGCACTAAGCGCAATAACACCAACTTTTCGCTGACCAAATCTGTCAAAAAGTTTTGCATAAACTGGCGTTACTGCAGCCTGCGCAAGAACGTAGGATGCGGCCATTGCTCCAGCTACAGTCCAATTGTTATACAAATGGTTTAATGCCAAAACAATTCCCAAACCGATCATTGACATTGGTAAGCGCGCAATTGCCCCCGAAATGCAAAACGCTTTAGCGCCGCTCAATGAAAAAAGTCTAGAATATTTAGAAATTATTGAGGATTTCTCCATGTCTTCTTTAGACTTTGCTTTTTCTTTAGACTTTGCTGCCGCTTTAAACGACATAAATTTTATTACTCCTTTTTAATTACCCAACTGTTACTTTTACATTCGCAAATAAACTCGCAAATAAACTTACGAATAAGCTTCTCGAAGTTACGTTTACGCTCTAGTTTGAGATCTAGCGGTTGCCATTTTTGCACGCTTTGAACGAATCATTGGCTCACCAGAGTAAATGTACAAGTCATCTACCAAAGATTTCATATTCTTCGCTTCTAGCATATGATCCTCGCGCTTCCAAGAAGCATCTTTTCTAAGCCCGTGATAATCGTAAAAACTCACGTCACAAGCTGAATCTGTGTGCAAATAGTAGCGATTTACACCATTATTTCTAAGCAAATGCATTGTATGCTTCCACAATCCGCCGCCAACACCGTGACCGCGAGCATCTGGAGATACAAGGAAAAGCTCCAATTCTGCTTGAGTTAAATTATTAATATGCGATTTTGCTTCAAGTTTTGTTTCCAAAGCGCGCATGCCATGAGCTTCTTCTAAAGCGCGAGCATAATTTTTATCTGCGTTCGCTTTCATAAAAGAATCCTGCTCTAAAAGCATTTGGCTTACTTCTGGGAACAAAACTGGAGCGTCAAAAACGCGCGCCAAAAGCAATCCCATAAACTTTCCGTCGAGTTGTGCAATAGTACCGTGAGTTGAAGGCTTCAAATAGTGCAATACGCAGCGGCGAGAAAGACTTAATGAGGCATCTTTCCCAACTTGTTGCGAAATACCCCAAGTACGTTCGTATTCTTTTACGATTGCGTCAATATCGCTAAGTTTTACAGGACGGAACTCTACGTTCATAATTCTGATTCTTCCTTACTTCATACTCAAATCGATGTTGTGCGTATGCCCGCCCACACACACTGCACGAGGAATCTGCACGTTTTCGAAGTGATGCACGATGCGTTTCAATCGCGGCGCAAAATCTGGCACAGCAAACAAAAATTGCAGCAAATAAGTTGCGGCAAAATGATTGCAATAGCAACATTTATGCGTCATCATCATCGAGGGAAATTAACGTGCCAGAGTGTAACTCGGCAAGGATTTCATCTTTTGTTTTTGCTTCGGCATGAATTTCACGTTGTTTTTCATCCGATACGTTCACATAATAAAGGGTGGCATCGATAGCCTCGAGTGGAGCGTTCGTCATAAGCGAAAGAAGCAGACGATACCAGTCAAGCTGACCGAGTTTTAACGCAATATCTTGCGGATCAGTTGGCTTACGACCAGTTTTCCAATCAACTACTGTATACAATTTACTTGAATCTTCTGGATCTAAACCACCTGCAAAGATTGCGTCAATTTTGCCATTAATAATTTGATCGCCTAATTCTGGCACGTGTGCAACAATCGGCTGCTCTGCTGCTATAGGTCGACGATAAGCCCATTTTGAAGTAGCTAAACGTTTTTCCCAGATTAGTAATTTGTGTTCAGCTGATTTTTCGGATTGCGCAGTTTTTTCGATTTTTGCAAGTTTTTCAGAAATATTTTCAACAACATCATCTTGAGTGGAATTTTTATTCAAGCAACCCGCATTTACAAACTGCTCCGCCCAAGCATGGAATCTCGTACCCAAATCAGATGCAGGAGAAGCAGTCCGCGGAATAGGACGAATAATTGCCATCCACTCACTTCGCAAACGATTAGCTTCTTTCGCTTCGAAAGAGTTGTTATTTTCGTCAGCATTTTGATTAAATACTGCCCTGCGCTGCACAGCCGTAACATTTACATTTTCAACTTTTGAAAGCTGATCCGCCCTCTTTTTAAGCGCAACCGTATTGTGATACCAATCAATTTTCGGCATCAAATCTGCATCCTGCAACAAAGCTTCTGCCCTAGAAAGTAGCGAATTTTCGTCAAGCTTGTCACTTTCGCAAGACTTGTCAACTGCACCAGCCTTGTCAATTGCACCAATCTCAGCAATTTCAGAATATTCAGCAGACTTATTAAGCGCATCTCGCACATATTCACTCGACGCACTCGGCCAAGCTAATGGCTGATTATTGTTTTCGCTAGGAATTTCGCTAGGCTCACTAAATAATTCAGCAAACTGAGAAGCAGACTCTCCAATAGCATAACCAACTTCATCTAAATCAACTTTTACTTCGGAAACAGATCCGCAAGATTCTTGCATTTCTTTAAATACTTCATTCCAAAAAACAGAAGGCTTTTTTGAGCGAGAATATGAAGTATTGGAAGCAGAACCAGAAGCAGCACCAGCAGCGTTTGCTGCACCATCTTCACTATCTTCCCCATTAACATCCGCCGTCATAGCACTAGACTGACTGCACGTAAGCAAAGCCGCAAATTTCGCTCGCGTCAACGCCACATACATAAGATGCCTCTCATCAACGTGCAAAGCTCGTCCACGCTCCTCTACTTGAGAAAGAGGAAGAGTTCCGGTTTTCATTGCAGCATCGTAAATTTGACGCGCTTCTACAGGAATTGCTCCTTCTGGAACATCTTCACGCTCATAGAATTTTTCGGCTAAATCAAGCATTGCTTGCGCGCGAGAACCGTAGATTTCCGCATCGATTTTTTCAACGGTTTCCATATTTTTCAAGGATTCTTGCGGATTCATACTAACACTCAAATCTGCATCGTGAGGAAATCGCGGCAAAATATCCGCATCGACTCTAATTGGCACAGGCACTTTTGATGCGATTTCAAGAGTTGCGTACGCGCTTTCAAAATACACGCCATCCTGCTTGGTTTGCTTTACGCGCAAACCATCTCCCTGACTACTTGGGAAAGCACCTTCGTTAAGCCCCACTATTGCAACAGCAGGCCATTCCAAACCCTTCGACTGGTGAATCGTCATCAAAACCACGTCTGCAGGCTCGTCAACTGAAGCAGGCTGATCGTCAATTTTGTCAATATTTTGAATCCAAGCAATAAATCCGCGCAAAGTAGGCTGCGTAAAATCACTCATTTCTTGCAAATACGCGTCAGCAAGCGAAGAAATTGCGTCAAGCGTGCTGTGCATATCGTTAAGAAGCGTTGAATTACTTGAATTTTCATTCATAAGCGCACGCGAAACAGCCACATCAATATCAATATTTAACGCTTCAACAGCAGTACGAACAACATCATGCAAGCTTCCAGATTGAGCACGCTCCACAGCGTCAAGAACTTTGCCTGCGCGAAGAATTGCTGCATTTGCTTTACTACTCAGCTTATTTTTAAGATGATTAAGCGTGTCTTTCGTAGAATTTTTTGCAAATACAGTAGAGTTAAACGCTTCAAGCAGCACATCCGCAATAAACACTCCGCCGTGAACACTATTTGTTTGAGCGCCTTTAGACTGCTGTTCGCGCACAAGCTTCGCCCAAGATGCGCGCGGAGCTTTAGAATCCACTAAACCTGCTTGAGCCAAAGCGTTGAAAACATACTCAACGTTTTCATCGGTTGCAGCATTAGCTAAAGCCTCTAAATCGTCAGTACTAAGCGCAAATCGAGGCGTGGCAAGAAGTCGCATTAGCGCGGAAGTATTCGTGTGATCTGCAACAGCAGAAAGAAGAGCAAGAACGTCTTTTACTTCCGGTTTTTCGAGAAGAGCGGAATATCCAACAGTTAAAGTGCGCAAACCTGCTTTTTGCAAAGCTTCTTCATACATTGCAATATTAGTTTTGCTGCGAAATAGCACAGCGGCTCTCGCTTGTAAGTCAGAAGCTAGAATATTGTCGTTTTGCGCTAAAGCATTTTGTTTTACATATTTTACGAAGCGCACAACTGCTTCAATTTCTTGATATTGCGTAGGCATATTTAGCACGCTAACGCTGCCTTGCGGAGCATTTTCAAGATATTGAAGATTTTTGACTTCTACTTCCGAAGCCAACGAACTACTTTTGCGAAGAGACGGCACACGCAATGGTTTTGTAATAGCGTTTGCCGCCTGCAAAATAAGCTTAGAATTGCGGCGCGTTTGAGTAAGAGAAAACTCGCTTGATTGGTCAATATTAAGCGCTTGCTGAAGTTTTCTAAAAGCACCCGAGCTTGCTCCTCTAAATGAGTAAATTGCTTGGAAAGGATCTCCAACTGCAGCAATATGTGTTTGCTGATTAACGAAAGAATCACCAACTGAAGTATTCTCACAACTATCATTACTCTCACTACTCTTACCGATTGCTACGCTTGAGTTATGGAACAGCGTTGCAATCAGCATTGCCTGCGTTGTGGAAGTATCCTGATACTCGTCCAACAAAACTTGACTGTACTGTCTTCGATATTGCGCCGCAATAGAAGGAAAATGCGTTACCAAACGGTATGCAGCAATCGTAAAATCGCTAAATTGAGCCATATTTGCGCTACGTTTTGCAGAATCAAAAGATAGAACTAAGTCGAGCAAAGCAGCACGCTTTTTAGCGGCTTCAAATAATTTATTACAAGAATCGTAACACGTATTTTTTAGCGTAATATTTAAGTATTCAACGTATTCTTTTCCGTAATTTTCGCATTTTTTGAAATATTTTTCGTCTGATTCTGTTTTTGCGCGACGCAATTTAACAGCGCTTGGCTTTTTGGCAACAATCTTAGTGGTTTCTGCTGAACTCAGCGCTTTTTGCAAATGTTCAATCCACGCGTTATTCCAATTTTGAATTTCTAAAACAGCTGAAGAAGTGCTGTCTAAAGACTCACCCCTACTATTTAGACCAATCATCGAGCAGGAAATATCTGCAGCGAGCGCAAGAACGTCATCAACAAGAGCATCAAATTTGTACAATTTCACAATTTCTGGATGCTTATCAACATACTCGTTTACTAGAGGCTTAATTAGTTCGCGCGCGCCAGCATCGCTAAGAGGCTGCGTATTGTGATCAAAACCTACTAGCAAACCATATTGGCGCACAATTGACTGAAAGAATGCGTCATAAGTCATTACTTCTGGCTTCAAAAATGCGTTTGAATATGACGCATTCACGCTGCTTTGTTTACCTACGTTCGCATGTTGACTTACGGCTTGCGCAACTCTTGCCAACAATTCCGACGCAGCTTTATTCGTAAACGTAAGTCCTAAAATGCTTTCTGGAGCAACACCGCGGTCAATAAGATCAATAACACGACGTGTCATAGTATAGGTTTTTCCGCTGCCAGCTCCAGCAACAATAATCATATTCTTGTTTGCAGGCGCTGTAATTGCTGCAGACTGTTCTGCACTATCCGTGTTTTTGCGAGGAGATTTTGCGCGAATGGCATCTTCGCGAAGAGCTTTTTCGTGCAAAGATTTGTTATTCATTTCATCAATCATGATTGACGCACCTCGTATACGGTATCTATGCGACCTGCGCAAGCTGGGCAGACTTGTTTTGCACGGCAATATTTCAAATGCTGCGAAGTTGGATGCGCAATAATTTGCTTAGATCGAACTGCAGCAGCCGCGTAGAAAACGCGCGAAATCATAGTAAGAGACCATTTTGCAGTCTCACTTAAACACCGGAATGACTGCCAAGCTTGCTCAGTTACACCTTTCGGGCATGTTTTCATAATTTCTTCCAACTGCGGGCAATCCAGCAATCTTGCCATATTTTTGAATCCGGCGCGACTTTCAAGCGGCTTATTGTTCAAAGCGTCAGCAATGCAAAGAGGCGGTTGATACAAGTTTTCTGCAACGCTGTGGTCTTGAGCCGGGTAATCGTTGTCAACTACGTGAAATAGCACACTTCTTGTAATTGTTGGCGCATTAGAGTCGGAAATAAGTGGATTTTCGTCTGCAAAAAGCAAAGCAAGCTGGTAGCAAACTAATTGCAAATCATTAAAAACTCCTGTTGAAGGAGGAACTTTTCCGGTTTTATAGTCAAGTAAGCGAATATTTTCTGAACCGTCCGCATTTTTTCGCTTTTCAAGTCGATCAATTCTGCCGTGAATATGCAATTGCAAATCTTCGCACGCACCATCCGGCCAACCGCCTACCAATGCTCCCATCAACTCGTAACAGTCGCGAACAGAAACGGTTTGCAAATTTGCAGCTTTAAAAGTATTGTTCAGCACGCGCGCAATGTCATCAAAACCAAAATGAGCGCTTGTTGGCATCTCACAGCAGGCTTCTAAAAGACTTCCAATGCTACTTTCTAAAGATTTTTCGCTTGGCGCAATAGATTCAACAACGCCATCATCTGACTTTTTTGCGTCAAAATTGTAAGTTTCCTGACTAAAAGACGTAACGAAATATTGTGCAATCGTATGAAGAGCACGACTTATATTAGATTGCCTAGAAAGCGCGGAATACCGCTCTTTTGCATCTCGAATATCAGCAAGTTCGGGAGCAATACTTTCGTAATACTCTTCCATGCGATTTGCAATTTCGTTTATTCGGCCCACTTGCGCAGAATACTGGGAATACTGGGAATACTGGGAATCATCTACAGAAACTTCTTTAGATTCAACTTCCTTAACAGGCGATTCTTCAAGCACAGTGTCCATAAAATCGTAGTGCTTATTTTCACTAGCCCACCTTGCAGTTTCGTGAATTAACGTACCAAAATACGTTGCAGCACTTCCTGGCTGAGGACCTGCAAGTTGACGATTCAGTAATCCACACACTGGGCAAGCCCATAAACTGTCTACAGCAGAAGGAGACAAGCTCACCACAGTACTGTTAGATTTAGTAGAAATATTTTCCGCAGAAGAATTTTCTACAGAAGAATTTTCTGTAATTTCGCTCATAAAATCCCATTGACTACAATCGGCGCAATCAACTCCAGAATCTCGCAATAATCGCAATGCTTTAGCAGCGTCTAAAACTCCGCTATTTTCATTCGCATTATCGCAATTATTCTTACCGGCAGCATCTCGCACAAGTTTTGCACGCGCGGCACAAACCAATCCGCGAACATCCATATCTAAGCCTGCGAAAGGAATTTTAAAATCGGTAAAAGGCGTGCGTGAATTTTCGTTATTGTAGTAGCGTTCAGGCAAATAATAGTAAAGAAAATCGCTTGGAACAGCACTATCACTGTACTGCGCGCTAATATACAAACTTTCAGTAGCACGAGTAATAGATAGCAAAAAGCTACGCTGCTCGCCAGCAAAAACAGAGGATTTATCGTTTGCTGCAAGAAGATTTGCAGATATAAATAGAGGCGATTTAGATAATTTATTAGTAGCATTCGCATTAAACTGCTGACTCATAGCTCGCTGCTTGGAATCCAACATAATACTTGCCAAACTTTCCGCACCAAACATTGTGCTGCGCGAAGCAAGATTTGGCCACACACGCTGCTGCAAAGTTGGCATCCAAACAAGCGGCCAATGCTTTCCTGCAGCACCTGCGGGAGTTGTAAGCGTTACAGCATCTGGCACAGGAGCTACTCGAGCTAAAGAATCTGCCTCAATTTCCATGCCACGAACCTGCGCTATAAAATCGCTAATATCAGCTGGAAGTGCAGAATTTTCGTCGTCAAAACCTAATGAAACGCTGCTATTTTGCAAATCTTCTTCAAAACCGTAACTTGTCTCATCGCTGTACGAAGAAACGTAGTCAAAAAGACGCATTGCAGCATCCAGGCGATCGTTTGCCCTATAGCCTTCACGATTGTGCTGCAAAGCCATGCGCTGCCAACGTTCAGCAACATTGCAAACATTCCACGCTTCACCAAGAGCATATTTAGCGTTGCGTAAATCTGGGCGAGAGGCAAATTTCAAAGCCAAAGTTTGCACATTTTTCCAGATTTTTACAAAGGCTGCAACATTAGGATTTCGAGGAGCCATATTTTGCAAAATACTTAGCACTGTTGAATCAGACTGCTGGGAATCAGTATTGCAATATGCTACATCTGCAAAACAAAGAAGATAGCACGCCTCTAGCGAAAGAGCACTCATATCTTCGTTAATATCGTCATCTAAATTGATAACTAAATTAACATTAAAATCACCATTAGAGCTGTTATTAGAGGCGTTATTTAGATTACTCCTAAATTCATCCCACGAATCCTTAAGCTTTCTTAAAGGAATATTTTGATTGCTAAGCGAATTATTTTCGTCTTTTTGCTCATCTAAAACCGCGGACAGAGAAGCCAAAGATCGCATAAGCGACTCAACATTTTTAAGCTGCGAAGGAGTTTCAAACTCGCAATCACCATAAGAATGATTGTTATAGTCGCGAGTTACATAGCCGCGAGCGCTACGAACTATTGACGCAAGAGGACTTTCCATAATGCACTTAACGCGAGATTGAATCCAAAATGCTATATTTTTTAAACTTTTGCCGCGCTGAATTTTATACGAAATGCAAGATACAAGATTCCCAGAAATGCAACGTTGAGCAAACTGAGCAAGCTCAATAAGCGCAAACAATCCTTGCACGAACGGCTCGTCCTTTAACGGTCGAGTTACTAGTGAATAACGCACTGGAACACCGTCCACACGAAGCTGCTCACCAAAAAGACGAACGGTGGAATTATCGTGCGCAATAAGCGCCATATCGCTCCACTTGCGATGATTTTTTACATGAGCGTGCTTCATTTGCCAAATAACAGAATCTAATTCTTCACGCTGTGAACGATAAAGTGCAGTATTTACTGTTCCATCTTCATCTAACCGTAAATATTTTTGCACATCTTGAGAATTCTGAAGATTTTGAGGTTGATTTTGAGCATTCTCTTGATTCTGCGCTTGAGGCTGATCTGTAAGCTGATCAGTAAGCTGATTCAACGGCTGCAATGGAAAAGCACCAACAAAAGCCGGCATTTTCCAAGGTCGATTTGGAAGCGCAACCGCAGTACTTAACTGCGAAGTCAAGGAAAGAGAAACGCGAGCAGCAAGCAAATCACGCATTGAAGGCGCTGAAATCTGATTTGAAGAAGAATCGGAAGTTAGCGCGGAAGAAACAGAAGAATCGGAAGAAATCGCATATTCCAGAGTTTGCTCAGCTGCATTAAACACACGCAAAGCAACAGAAATTGCATAATCCGGGTACGCTCCCCTAAATGTTTGAACGGACTCGTCCGGGTTGGCAATCAAGACCAAACGCGTGCCGAGACTTCTCAAAGTTTCCACAAAACTCAAGCCGGCAAGAGTAATATCCTGATAATCGTCAACAACAAGAAGAGCTGGGATTTCTGAAGAATTTATGTTAGACGCTTCACCAAGCAAGCGAGCAGCTTTTGAACCTTCAACCAAAAGCTCAGAAGCATCCAAACGGAACGACCCTTTATAAGTCTCTGCAAGCATTTTGCGATACTCAGATCTAAGCGCAAAAACAAGACGCCACTGCGTACTGCGACGGTCAGTCAGAAGAGAAGTTGGCAAAATATTTTCAGATTCTGCGGTAGATTTTGCAAAATCAAGAGAATCTAAAACAGACTGTTCGTCGGAAGAATCGTTAATTCCAAGCTCATCCAAACGCGCAAGCATATCTCTGAGCTGATGCATAAATGCGTTGCTAGTTTCAACACTACTATCTTCGTCGTTGCCGGTTTCAACGTTGCTATTTTCAACGCTGCCGCCTGAGTCTTTAGAATTCAGCGAAGCATCAGACTCATTTCCAACGCCAGTTAAAGGCGAAACCCAAAGCGGAGTCCCAAAATAATCCTGAAAAAGCTGGCAAACATCGCAATCACCATTGTCTCCCCTAAAAACATGCTCAATATGCTCGCGCACAACTTTGCGAAGAAGAGCATCCTGCTCAGCGCCATTAAGAAGCTTAGGATTAGGCTTATGCTGCAACTTACAATTGGCTGAAATAATACGAAAAGCAAGCGATTCCAACGTTCCAACCGGACGCGACTGCTCACTTACTCCAATAGAACGAATAATAATATTGTCAATACTTGCAGCCAAATTTCTGTTTTGCACTGCCATTGCTGTTATGCTATGAGGCCAGCGCTGGTATCCCGCAATTGTTGCACGCACAGCAAACTGCGTTTTTCCAGTATTTGGAGCGCCATAAACTAGCAGCGTACTGGTCAAATTCCCAGCACAATTGCGTAACGTGCCATCAAATAGCGCTTGTAATGCAGAATCCTCACACATACACTCAATTCTACCAATTGGGCAATAGTGGTGCGCAAGTTTTAACTAATTTTGCAAAACAGCTCGAGCGCGCGCATCTTTCAACGCAAGAAATACACGGCCAACACCAATAAAAATAAGCGTAAACACAACAAGCAAATAAGCAACTCCAACGCCTAAAGTAGTGGCGTTAAAAGTCTGAGGAGCAAAACCAAACCAGCCTGCAGGAGCACCATAATTAAGGAAATTGTAAGGCGCACGCATTGCGTGAACACCCCAACGAACACCCGCAAACTCGCTAAGCATTGCAGCATAAGCAACATAAGCTAAAGGCGGAATAGTAGCAAAATAAATGTGTGCGCTGGTTGAACGGAAGCGATAGTCAAAAAGTATAAAATCTACGATTGCAAGAAGCGGTGCGATTGCGTGAACGCAAAGACTACTACAACCGTTGCTCATATACGCACCAACAAAACCTAGCTTATTCGTAGGAGCTAAGAAGCAAAGATAAAGCGTAAATGTTACTGCAATGGCGATTGTCATCATGAATTTAAAAATGTACCAAGCGTTGGATTTTGAGTCGAACCATGCGAAAGATTCTGCAGAATCTGGCTGCGCAGCTGAATCTACAGAATTGCGAGCGCGCATAAAAGAGGTAGTGTCTAGTACAAGAGAACCAGCCAAAGCTACACAAATCATAAGATTAGAAAGATTTGTAAAGTAAGTAAAAGTCATAAGACCTTGCCACGAAGCTGCCATTCCGTAAACGGACGCGATTATTGCGATTGCTCGAATTGCAGTGCGCGTGGCGTATTCACGCACATCGAGAGGATTGGCAGCAGCTGTGGTTTGTTGCTCTAGAATGGAGTTGTTTGCCATGTTGACTCGCTTTCGTAACGTATGTCGATTAGGTAATTTATAGCCTACTTACTTACCATATTTATGTTTACACTACCGGAAAGCGAAAATCTGTAGAAAAAGTTGCAAAAATACGGCGAGATTTTTGTAGATACGTGCAAAGCGCGCGGCGACGCTCCAAACGCGAGAAAAGTTCCCCACATTTGGAGCAAAACGCCACGCCAAACTCTCCAAACACGCGAAAAGTCGCGCACGTTTGGAGCACGAGCTTAGAACCTAGCACGCACGTAACCAGCAAAAGCAAGTAAGTCACGAACAAAAGATATAGTCGAAGGATGGTTCGGAGTGCGCAATCGCCGCAAAATCGCGGGCGGCGCTGAGATTACATCCGTAGGACCTGATCTAGATAGTGCTAGCGAAGGGAAACATTATGACAATAGATAACGCTGCAGAAGCAAACAACAGCTCGCAAAAAACTTACGCATCTACTACTGAGTCAGTCGCAACAGCAACAAAAGTAGACACACTATTTTCCGTGCGTGCGCGACGTCGAATGTTCCTTAACGACGTTCGCCAATGCATCGAACGCGTACGCGCACAGCAGCCTCTTACACACTGCATAACGAACGTAATCGTACAAGACATAACCGCAAACGCACTGCTTGCAGCAGGCGCCTCGCCAATTATGGTCACAGATCCGGAAGAAGCGCACGCACTCGCACAAATCGCCTCCGGCGTGCTAATAAACGTAGGCACGTTCCATCAGCCTGAAACTTCAGAGTACATGCGCGCAGCCGTTGAGGGATGCGAAAAAGCAGATACCCCATGGGTTCTTGACCCGGTTGGAATTGGCGTGCCGGCACTTGCTCCACGCACTCGCTTTATACACGAAATTATTAAGCACCACCCTACTGTAATTCGCGCAAACGCCTCCGAAATCATGGCTCTTGCCGGCAAAGAAAGCAACGGAAAAGGCGTAGATTCTCACGATAGCGTAAACGATGCTCTTCAAGCCGCGCGCGAACTAGCAAAAAAGTATGGCTCAGTAGTGGCTATTTCCGGCGAAAAAGATGCGATTTACGGCCACGGATGTTTAGCTCGCGTAACAGGCGGTCACAAAGCTATGACCAAAGTAGTTGGAACCGGTTGCGCTCTAGGCGCGATAGTTGCAGCATACGTTGGCGCAAACCCAGAACGTCCGCTCGCAGCAACCGTTGCAGCGCACGTGCATGCAGCCGCCGCCGGAACTTGGGCAGCTCGCCAAACCACAGCTCCAGGAACTTTCCGCACGCTGTGGATGGACGCGCTTTCCACTCTTAGCGTAAACGACATGTTTAGTTTGACAAATATTGAGTTCACTGTTGAGCCTGTGGATTGGACACTGTATTTGGTAACAGATCCACGCATGGGAAATCGTCCAGAAGAAGAAGTGGCTGTGGAGTCGGTTGAAGGCGGAGTTACAGTTGTGCAATTGCGCGATAAGTATTCCGACGATGATGAGATTTCAGCAAAGGCGAAAAAGTTGCGTCATGCGCTTATTGATTCCGGCCACGGCGACGTGCCTGTGTTCATAGACGATCATGTTGATTGCGCGGCTCAGCTTGGTTTCAACTTGCACGTTGGGCAAAAAGATACTCCGTTTGTTGAGGCGCGAAAGGCGATGCCGGCTGAGTGGATGGTTGGTCTTTCTTGCGCGCGGCCTGACTTGATGGAGAAAGCTTACCTAGAGTGCAAAGAAAACGACGTTCCACTGCCGGATGTGATTGGCATAGGTGCCGCTTTTGAAACGCATACTAAGGCTCACGACGTGCCGCCTCTTGGAGTTGAAGGCGTGAACGAAGTTGCGAAAGTTGCACACTCTATGGGCGTAAAAACATTGGCAATTGGCGGAATCCATGAGAATACGGTATTCCCTATTCGCGATCTTGAGCTTGACGGAGTTTGCACTGTATCGGCGCTTATGTGCGCTGAGGATGCTGGAAAAGTAGCGCGCGAGCTTAAAAGCGTGATTACTAAATAATTACTTAGTGATTACTCAGTGATTACTGAGTAATCACTAATTCTTAAAGCTGTGCACTGGGGCCGGAATACGCCCGCCTCGCGTTACGAAAGCTTCGCAACTGGTCTGGTTCACCGGAATAATAGGCGCATATCCCATTAAACCGCCGAAGTTAGCCATCTCGCCAACGCCCTTTCCAATCACAGGAATAATGCGCACTGCCGTAGTTTTCTGATTAATCATTCCGATTGCGGATTCGTCAGCAATCATTCCAGAAATAGTAGCTGCGGACGTTTCTCCCGGAATAGCAATCATATCGAGGCCCACAGAGCATACGCACGTCATTGCCTCAAGCTTTTCAATCGTCAAACAACCAGACTTTGCTGCAGCAATCATGTTCGCATCTTCCGAAACAGGTATGAACGCTCCGGAAAGACCGCCAACATAGCTGCTGGCCATAATTCCGCCCTTCTTAACCTGATCGTTCAGCATTGCAAGCGCAGCAGTTGTGCCAGGAGCTCCAACCTGATCTAAACCAATCTTTTCAAGCACTTCGCCAACGGAATCTCCAACTGCAGGCGTTGGTGCAAGCGACAAATCAATAATTCCAAACGGCACTCCAAGCCTACGAGAAGCCTCTTGTGCAACCAACTGCCCCACTCGCGTAATCTTAAAAGCAGTGCGCTTAATAGTTTCACATAGAAAAGCAAAATCTTTGCCTTTAGCCGCGTCGAGTGCGCTAGATACTACACCAGGCCCGGAAACACCAACGTTAATCACAGCATCGCCTTCAGTAACTCCGTGGAAGCCGCCTGCCATGAACGGATTATCGTCAGGAGCGTTGCAAAAAGCCACGAATTTAACACAGCCGTAAGAATCTTTGCTAGCAGTCGCCTCTGCAATCTTTTTAATCGTGCGCCCAAGCAACTCCACGCAATCCATGTCAATTCCAGTGCGAGTTGAGCCAACATTCACAGACGAGCACACAATTTCCGTCTCGCTTAAGGCTTGCGGAAGAGACTCAATAAGCATACGGTCAGCTGCTGTCATTGACTTAGCAGGAAGAGCGGAATATCCGCCGATTAAATCAACTCCAACTGCGTGCGCTGCCCTGTCTAAAGCGTGCGCAATTTGCACAAAATCTTCAGGCTTTTTGCAAGACGACGCTCCAACAAGCGAAATCGGCGTTACGGTAATTCTCTTATTTACAATCGGAATGCCGTAATCGTGCGAAATATCGTTGCCAGTTTTTACGAGATCTTTTGCAAGACGCGTGATTTTTTCTTCAACATTGCGGCACACATCTTGCAAATTTTCGCAAGCGCAATCAAGCAAGTTAATTCCCATTGTGATTGTACGAACATCGAGCTGTTCTTGCTCAATCATCGAATTAGTTTCGCTTACTTCCATCAGGTTGAGCATGGCGTACTTCCTTACATTTACTTAGATTGCTACGATATTGCTACGATATTGCTACGAATTTTAGATTCTGTGCATTGCGGTGAAAATATTGCTACGCTGGCAGCGAATACGCACGCCGATTTCGTTACCGAGCGCTTCTAATCCGTCCGCAAACTCACCAAATTCACAGTCCATAGTCGCCACATCAACAATCATCATCATATTGAAGAATCCGTCAACAATAGTCTGAGAAATATTCAAAATATTGACGTTATGATTAGCTGCATGCGAAGTTACTTTTGCAATAATACCAACTGTATCGCAGCCAACAACTGTAATAATCGCCTTAGAAGCGTCGCCTTTAGAAAGCGATTCCTGATTTTGTGCAATTGTAGTATTGGCGACCATATTTGCCTCCTGCTGTATTGCTGTGTGTATTTATTGCTGTGTTAATTTATTACTGTGTTAATTTTGCATTAGCTTTTCACTAATTATTTTTATGCATAAATATTATGCTGTTTCATATCTTCCGGAAGCGCATTTCGAAGAGACACAAGAGATCCAGAACGGAACACGGAACGAATGCCAGCAGCAAGAAGAGGCGCAATCGAAAGAACCGTCATATTTTTAAGACGCTTTTCTTCCGGCACAGGAACGGTATCCGTCACAATAATTTCGCGCACACCCGCATCTTTCAAACGCTCAACAGCAGGACCGGAAAGCAAAGCATGAGTTGCAACCAAAGTCACAGACTTAGCACCAGACTCGCGCAAAGTGCGCACAGCTTCACAAATCGTGCCAGCAGTATCAATCATGTCGTCAACAACAATGCAGTCACGACCCTGAATATCACCAATAATTCCGTGAGCTTCAGCATGATTTGGACGAGTAATATCGCGCGTTTTATGAATAAAAGCAAGAGGCAAATTGCCAAGTTTTGCAGCCCACTGTTCAGAAACTTTAATTCGCCCAGCATCAGGAGAAACAATAGTTGCGTTGTCTAGCTTCATAGAGTTACGCACATAATCAATAAGCACAGGCATAGCAGTTAAATGGTCAACCGGACCATCAAAGAAACCCTGCTCCTGAGTTGCGTGCATGTCAACCGTCAAAATACGAGTCGCGCCGGCAGCGCGGAACAAATCAAACATAAGACGCGCCGTAATAGGCTCACGACCCTGATGCTTTTTATCTTGACGAGAATATCCAAAGAATGGAGCAACCACGTTAATGCTGCGAGCAGAAGCGCGACGCAACGAATCAACCATAAGCAGCTGTTCCATAATCCAATTATTAATAGGATTCGTATGCGCTTGAAGCACAAACACATCCGCACCACGAACTGGCTGAGTAAAACGCACATACATTTCGCCGTTAGCAAAATCGTAGGCAGTAGTCTCAAGCACATCAATACCAAGATATTTTGCAGTTTCCGCAGCAAGTTCCGGATACGCACGACCGGTAACAAGCATCATCTGCTTTTTTGGATTGCCTTCAAGAATTGTTGACATGATTGCCTTCCCGTTTGCAAACTTGCATGTACAGTGACAGAGTCGCTTTTTATTCTAGCAGGTAACGCGCCGGATTAGACACAACCGGTGATTTACGCATAAATTACGCAAATAATTAGTTAAATAATTAATTAAATATTTAATTACTTACTTAGCAAAATACGCGCGAACTTCGTCTGCAGTTCCGTAAGAAGCCTGAGCACCAAAGCGAGTTGCAGCATACGCAGAAACATAGGACGCTAAAGCTGCAGCGTCTGGCAACGACATTGAAGCAGCCAAACCAGCCAAAATTGTACCCATAAACGCATCTCCACAACCTGTAGTGTCTTGAGCATTAACACGCTGTGCAGCAATACGGCAAACAGGATCTTCCTCAGCATACTGCAAAACAACAGAACCGTCGCCGCCCAAAGTCACAACAGCCTCATCAAAACCAAAGTTGTGCATAACTTCAGCCGCATGATTCCAATCAAAACCATCCCAATTGCCATCTTCTGGCTCGTCAATATTAAGCAACTGTGCCATCTCATGCTCGTTTACAAGCAAAATGTCGGCAGCATCAATCAAATCCTTCGGCAAAGTGTCAACAAAAGGAGAATTGTTAAGCAAAACTTTTACACCAGCATCATGCGCAATTTTCGCAGCAGCAGTAACAGTTTCCATCGGGCTTTCCAAGCAAAGGCCAAGCACACGCGCACTAGTCAAAGCACTTTTAACAGACTCAATATACGCAACCGTAACGTGCGCATTAGAACCAGGCGCGTAAACAATCGTATTTTCGCCGCCCTGAGCATCAACCGTAATAACCGTTGCGCCGCTAGGAGTGTTGTCAACGTGCAAAATATTAGTGGTGTCAACGCCTGCATTATTCAAAGAATTAAGCAAAAAGTCGGCGTTTTTATCGCTACCAACAGCGCCAAACATGCGAACGTGCGCACCAATTTTTGCCGCCGAAACAGCCTGATTTCCAGACTTTCCTCCAGGAAGAACCTTAAGCACGCCACCATTAACTGTTTCGCCTGGCTTTGGAAGACGGTCGGCAACAATCGTGTAGTCGGCGTTCATTGAGCCAACCACTGCAATCGCAGACTTGGCGCAGTCATCAGCCTTCACTTTTTCTAATACATCCAGCGAGTCTAAAGTATCGTGGTAGCGCATCAAAATTCCTTTCTTTGTTTGATTTTTATTTTATAACCTAAGTCAGTCAGTACGCTTGCACAGAAGAATCATCATTATGAAGATAAGCCCGAAGCCCACAAAATCCGCCCACGAAAAAACAGCGCCTGTAAAAAGCACCGCCGTAATCGCAGCAGTAACCGGCTCGCTCGCACCAAGAAGAGTTCCTCGCACAGAACCTACGCGCATAATACCTTCAAGAAACAGCCAGTAAGCTCCAAAAGTGCCGGCAACAACCGTAAAAGTAAACAGCAAAAGCGCGCGCCAATCAAGCGGCGGCATAGTTTCCCACGGACGCACGAACGGAAGCATAATCAGCCCCGAAATAATAAAAGTAATGCCGTTTACAGTAAGATTTCCCCATTTTGCAATCAACTTCACCGGCATAATCGCAAGCGCCGCCGTACTTGCAGCATCTGCTAAGCCCCAAAGCAAACCCATAATCGGCAAAGATAGCGAAGAAAGATTGCCGCCGGTTGCCATTAAAGCAGTTCCTGCAAAAGCGAGTACAACACCAATTGTTTCGCGGATAGTTGGCACGCGGCGCGTGTGCAAGCACGCGTAAACCAGCACGAACAGAAGATTAAGGCTTTGAAGCACAGTTGCAGTGCCGGAATTAGTCCAGTCGATTGTGCACAAGTACGAAACTTGCGTAAGAAGCACGCAAACTACGCCTGTAACCGCCATCGAAATCCACGTGCGACCGGATTTAATTGCTCCAGTAAGCTTTTTCGGAGTGCAGGCTGCTGCAGTGATGCTAAACAATATGCCTGCCGCAATTTGGCGAACGCACGCAATTTGCAGCGGAGATACGTGATACGTTGACATAAGGATTTTTGACACTGTTGCGTTTGCGCCCCAAAATGCGCCGCCTAAAAGAGTGAGCAGAATGCCAATAAGTATTGCGTTCGTTGAATGGTTGAATGCAGGATTAGGGCGATCCGGAGTGCTCGCTATTGCTTTTGCAGCGGATTTTGAAGTGTCAAAAGTTTTAGAGCCAGTTTGCAATGTAAGCTTTGACATATCAGATTCACCTCGCATCCCCAAAACAAGCGATTATGCAGCAATTATTGCACGCGCGCTCAACTAATATTGCACGCGCGCAAACGGTGCAAGCAGCATAACTTGGAAAACAAAAAGCTCCCGACGCTAAATCAGCGCCGGAAGCTCAAGCGCGGAGAATACGAGATTCGAACTCGTGAGGCTGTTACACCAACACGCTTTCCAAGCGTGCGCCATAGACCACTAGGCGAATTCTCCAAACTGCTAACTTAGCAAGCAAATCACCCGCTAAGCAAACAACTTAAACAGAATACCACGAATTTGAGATATTGCAAACTCGCGCGCGCCGCGACAACGAAAGTTGAGATTACTTAATCAAAGGCGCTACTTGCATTTCGTAAGCACGCAAAGCCATGTCGATTACGTTGTGCATGTCGTAGTAGCTGTAAGTACCAAGCCTACCGCCGAAAACAGTGTTCGGCTCAGCTGCTGCAAGCTCCGCATAGCGCGCATACAAGGCTTTATCTTCCTCAGTATTCACAGGATAGTAAGGTTCATCGTCGCGAGTTGCAGCGCGAGAATACTCCTGCCACACAACAGTCTCCCCAGCTTTTACGCTTTTACCCGGCACGAAATCAGTTTCACCACTAGTCTCGCCAGCAACGCCCTCAACTTCCTCACGCTCTGGATTAAAGTTCTTAAACTCAATCGCGCGCGTAAACGGAACGTCCGCATCCGAATAATTCATAACTGGGCAACCAAAGTGGTCACTCTCCTCGTAACGCACTTCCTTAAAGTCCACGGTACGCCACTTTAACTCGCCAAGCTTATAGTCAAAATACCTATCAACCGGACCGGTATAAACCACCGGAATTCCAGCCTTAGCCAACGCGCGCTTATTAAACGGCTGTGATTCGTCGAAAAAGTCTACGCCAAGCGAAACATGAATTCTAGGATCGTCAATCATGCGCTGCATCCAAGCTGTGTAGCCGTCCGTAGGCAAACCTTCCCAAGTGTCTTTAAAGTAGCGATTATTGTAGTTAAATCGCACAGGCAAGCGCTTAATAATTCCAGCAGGAAGCTCGGAAGGATCCGTTTGCCACTGCTTTGCCGTGTAGTTTTTAATAAACGCCTCGTAAAGCGGTCGCCCAATTAAACTAATGCCCTTATCGTTCAAATTTTGCGGATCTTTACCAGACAACTCCCCCGCTTGGCTTGCAATCAAAGCCTTCGCTTCTTCTGGCGTGTAGTGCGCGTGGAAGAATTGGTTAATTGTACCCAAGTTGATTGGCAGCGGATAAACTTCGCCGTCATGCGTTGCATAAACGCGATGCACGTAGTTAGTAAACGTTGTAAAACGATTCACATAATCCCATACGCGCTTGTTGCTTGTGTGGAAAAGATGCGCGCCGTACTTGTGAATTTCAATTCCCGTGCTCTCGTCAAAATACGAGTAAGCATTGCCACCAATGTGATTACGAACGTCAATAATTTCAACGCGAGCACCCGTATGCTCCACTGCTTGTTGAGCTACAGTTAAACCAAACAAGCCCGCTCCAACAACTACTAAATCTGGGTAAGTTGTATTTTGGGAGGTTGCTGCCTGCGTCATATTATTTACCTTTCGTACTTTCGGTTGTTTTACGCACAATACACTTTAAGAATAGGCTTAAGCGTATATATACGTATATATAATATCTAATATGACTAAGGCAACGAGTGCAGAAACCAAAGATAAACAAGCAATGCAAGAAAAGCAAGATACTAGCAGCGCAAACAGCAGCAACGAGGGCTGGGAAGTTGTAAATCGCGTTGTTTACCCTGTAAAAAACGCGGAAATTACTATGCCACTTTACGTAATCCCGTGGCACCGCTCCTACTTGCAGCGCACTGTGCTCGATCCTCGTATGAATACGCGCGCAATCGATATAAATAATCTAAATCTCACTGATTTCAAAAAGCTTCTTGCAGATACTAGCAGCCACCTACCAAATGTTGAAACTCAAGGCATTTGCACTGTTCTTTCGCGCAACTCACTTTGCGTTGCCGCCGGAAAGCACGTATCGCTTTGCACTTTCTTTAACGCTTTTCCTGCAAGCTATTGGCAGCATTGGACGCGCGTAAAAACTGTTAAGTTTACTGCTCGCGTTGAGGGAGCAGGTGCGTTGCAACTTGTGCGTTCAACCGGTCGCGGACTTACGTATCCGGTGCAAAAGTTTGAGTTTGATTCTAATAAGCAGCAGCCAACTCAAGGCAATCCGTCAACGCAAGATAAGCAAACACAATCTGCTCAAATTATTAGCTACGAAATTCCTATGACTGGTCTTGCAGACGGCGGATATTTTTGGTTTGAAGCGAAAGCAAGCGATTCTAGCTGCTTTACTGTTAGCAATGCTGAGTGGAGCGTGCCATGCGCGAATAAAGTGCAATCAGGCAAACAACCGCAATCAAATAGCACTTTTTCTATTGCTATTACTACCTTTAACCGCCCTTCATACTGCCACAATCAGCTGAAGGCAATAGCAGAAAACAAAGCACTTCGCGCGCGACTTGACACAATTTATTGCACAGATCAGGGCACGGATTTAGTAAAGAATCAACCTGGATTTAACGAAACAAGCGCAAATCTTGGCAGCCAACTTACTTACATTCAGCAGGCTAATTTAGGCGGTTCCGGTGGATTCTCGCGAGGCATGTTTGAAACGCTTAAAGCCGGCAAAAGCAGCTACACTATGCTTCTTGACGACGACGCAATTAGCGAAACAGAGTGCATTCTTCGCGCGCTTCAGTTTGCCGACTACACAATTAAGCCTGCTATTATTGGCGGAGGGATGCTTCATCTTGACAATCGCACGGTTCTTTATACTCAAGGCGAACGATTCACTCGCAACAACGTGTGGATGAAGCCTTCACAGAATCTTGATTACAATCATGATTTTGCAGCTATTACTTTGCAAGATTGCCCTGAGCGCCATCAGCGAATAGACACTGATTACAACGGTTGGTGGATGAGTCTTATTCCGACTGCGATTATGAAAGAAATCGGTCTTTCGCTTCCTGTGTTTATTAAGTTTGATGATACTGAGTATTCGATTAGAGCTCTTGAGCACGGGTATCACACGATTTGCCTGCCGGGAGTGGCGGTTTGGCACCAGGCTTGGCACGATAAAGATCCTTCGCGCACTTGGGAAGAGTATTTCTTCCAACGCAATCGTTGGATTTGCGGACTGCTTCATTGCACTCGTCCAAGCTTACGTTTTGCGATTGAGATGCTTCGAAGCGACTTGGCTTCCGGCTTAAAACTTGCGTATTCTGCTATGCATTTGCATCATATGGGATTGCAGGATATTTTGCGCGGACCACAATATATTGTTGATTCAATGCCGCAAAAGCTTGGCGAGGTTCGTAAAGCGCGTCAATCCTTTAGCGATACGCAGCCTGTAAGTGACGAAGCGCTTATTATCGAGGTTTCTCGCGAGCACGTAAGTCCGTTTACTGCGCACGATGCTAAGGCTTTGCGTAAAGCGCAGAAGCGCGCCACGATTAAGGCTTTGTTTGCTCACGAAAAGCATGCGAAGAATCCTCGTCCGGAAGTTGCGATTCCAGCGCAAGACGTTTCTTGGCCATCGTTTGTGGGAGTTAATACTGCAATCGTTACGGCTCCAGATGGCACTACTCTTAATCTTTTCCAGCGAGATAGCAAGTTATTCCGTAAAATGTTGCGCGCGGACGCACTTTTGGCGTTAAAAATGTTGCGTAAGTGGAAGAAGCTTTCTCGGGAGTATCGCAGCTACGATATGGCGAGCGTTGAAAGTTGGGAGCAAATCTTCCGAGCTAGCAACAAGTAACAGTGACATCGGAAACATTTGCCGGTAATTTTCCGGCAAATGTTTCACGAAACCTGCTTAATCATCATCGCGCGATCGCTTAGCAAAGCATAGTCGCGATTTCGACTATCTCTAATCACAAACGTGCAAGCGTTCGCATCCACCGCCACAGCAAGCAAATCCGTGTAGTCGTCCTCAGTTGGGCTAGGCGTGCGCAAGGAAGTAAACAGCGTAAACTCGCCATTGTTAAACAAATTTAACGGCATTTCAAAATACACTGTTTGATGCCCACGCTTCTGCATTTTCAGCACTTTAGAACCAGTATCGTAAGTAATTCCTCCGCGCCGAATGTCATGCAAAGCAATCGCTAAATAGAAGTCACCCGGCTCGTCGTACTGATATTCCACAGCAAAACGGAAAGTATCGCTGCTCTTGTAAATCTTGTCTTCCAAAGCATAGGTTCTAAGCAGCGGACACTTTGCGTTCAAACCTTGAGCATACTGCCCCTTGCCCAGCTTTTCACCAAGCTTATTTTGCTTTTCGCGCTCTGCCTCAATATTTGCCAAAGTATATTGATCTGCCACGGACTCAGTGTTTCCAATTGCTGCAACTTCACCGTCGCTAATCATCATCGCACGCGTACAATAGCGCTTCACAGCATTCATATCATGCGTAACAAGAATAACGGTTTTAGTTGGATCTTTACGAATATCTGTAAAGAACGCGTCACACTTGCGCTGAAAAGCTTCGTCACCAACGGCCAAAACTTCGTCAAGAACTAAAATATCTCCCTGCGCTTTAATTGCCACAGAAAACGCTAAGCGAACTTGCATGCCCGAAGAGTAATTCTTTAACTTTTGATCCATAAAGTCTTCAAGCTCGGCAAATTCCACAATATCGTCGTACATTGCGTCGATTTCTGCGCGAGTAAAGCCGAGCAGCGCTCCGTTAAGATACACGTTTTCGCGGCCGGTAAGTTCCGGGTTAAAACCAACACCAAGCTCAATAAACGGCACAAGCTTGCCTTTTACTTTTACACTTCCAGTATTTGGATAGTAGATTTGCGAAATAATTTTTAAGAGGGTTGATTTGCCTCCGCCATTTCGCCCGACTATGCCAAAGAATTCGCCGCGATGCACGTCGAAGCTTATGTCTTTAAGAACGTTCTGAATTTTGTAGCCTTTAATACCCTTAGTAAGATTTATAAACGCTTGCTTTAAGCCGGTTGCTTGCTCGGTTGGTAACTTAAAATATTTTCCTACGTGATTGACTGATAAAACAATATCGTCATCACGCACTTGCGCTGCTTGCTCTTCTTGCACTTCCGCCGCTTCTTCCTGCAACTTACTCATAAATTTCACTTCCCCATCGTAACTGTCATAAATATCGTAAAATTTTTCGTAAATTTAGCACGCTACATAATTTCTACAAAAGTGCGACTATTTTTTCGGAATATATACACTCCAAGCCACACTATTAGCACGGTAAGCAAAAGCGGCACGCAAGACATCCACGAGAATCCAAATTCACTCCACACGGTTGGTTGCGTTTCGGGAGCCAGCATATTGTGTCGCATATCCTGAATACATTGCGCTATAGGATTAAGCAGCTCAAGCTTTGCCAGCACCGCAAAAATACCGCCCTTATTAATCACGTAACTAAGCGGATAAATAATCGGCATTCCGTAGAACAGCAGCTGCTGAGCCACTTCCCAAATATGCAAAATATCGCGGAAGAACACGTACATAGTAGACATTATTAGCGCCATTCCGATTGCAATTGCATAAAGCTGAATCAGACTTATTGGAAGCAGAATCACTCTCCACGTAAAATGCACTCCGCCAATAATCGCAAAAATAAGCACGACTACTAAATTAATCAAAAAGCTTATTAAAGATCCAACCGTTGCCGAAACCACCACAATGTAGTTTGGAAAATGGATTTTGCGCAACAAATCGCCACGATCTACAAGTGAGCGCAAACCAATCGAAGTTGATTCTTGCACAAACTGCCACGCGCTAATTCCCATCAAAAGAACCACAGGGTATGTTGGCGTGCCGTCTGTCATTCGCAAAAACTTGCCAAAAATAAGATACATAACGCAAAACATCATCAACGGCTTCAACGCCGACCACGCCACACCCAAGAAAGAGCCTTGGTAACGCAGCTTAAAATCGGTTTTTACTAAACCGCGAAGCACGATATTTGCATACGCGTACTTTTTACGACAACGAGCCATGAGATTTTTCACGCTCTTAATAATATCAGTTATGTTGTAATTGAATGTTTTAATTGAAATGATACTTTAGCCTAAATGAGCTTATTGCTAAAACGAGCTTATAGTTGAAAATAGGCTTTAGTAATAACAATTGAGCGCTGCATTTGAATACACTAAATCAACATTCATAAACCACTTATGCTAACATCGTACGTATGCCGAAAGTATCGATTATTGTTCCAATTTATAACGTTGAAGCCTTTTTACCAGAATGTTTAGAGTCTATTCAAAATCAAACTTTTAAAGATTGGGAATGTTTGATGTTTTCGGATGGAAGCAAAGATGGTTCCATCGATATTATGAAGTCTTTTGCAAAAAAAGATAGTCGCTTTGTGGTAATTGAAAAAGAAAACGAGGGCTACGGAGCTACTTGCAATCGCGGTTTGGAACGCGCTAAAGGCGAGTGGATTAGCATTATTGAGCCTGATGATTTTATTGATCCGCATATGTATGAGCGTTTGCTAAGCAATGTTGAGATTGCTGGAAAAAATTCTGACAAAGTCGGCGAAACTGGCGCAACCCTAGATGTTATCAAAGGCGGATACTGGCTTTTTTACGACGGCAAAGATGGTTATAAGTCGGCTGTAGAAACGCCAAACTTGTGCTATTTCATGCCTGAGCATCGCACTATTTTTAATCTTAGCGAATTTGCTGAGCCTTTCTACCATCATCCTTCTATTTGGTCGGCTATTTACCGCAAAGATTTTCTTAACGGAGATAACCGCAATCACGAAATCATACGTTTTAAGCCAATTCCTGGAGCAGGTTGGACCGATAATCCTTTCTTTGCACAAACTATGGTTTTAGCAAATAAAATCTGCTGGAATCCTGGAAAGTACTACTATTATCGTCAAACTAATCCGGGCGCATCTAGCTTATTGAAGGATTTCCATCTTCCTTTCGACCGTTTGCGAGATATGCGCGAGTTTCTTAGTAAGCAGAATATTTCTCGCGAAATTTTGCACGCTTTTTATTCTCGCGAATTTGATTACGTAAACTCCTTGATTACAGAGTTTGGTTTTGACGATAAGAATCCGGAAATCCGCAAACTTATTTATGAAGTTTTTAGTTCCATGGATTCAAAAGAAGTTTTCCTTATGGCATCACGCCTTAAGCCAGAATTTATGGATTATTACATGGATTTCCTCGGCTCGTCATACGAAGTTAAGCCACAAAAAGCAGAGGCAAATCCTAAGCTTTCGCTCGTAATATTTACGCATAATGCTCATTCTTGGATTGTTGATTCGCTTAAAGCTTGCAGCTCAATAAGCAGTATTCCTTGCGAATTTATTATTGTTGACTCGCATTCAAACGACAGTACGCTTGCAATTGCCAAAAAATTTACTAGCAAAGATAAGCGTTTTACAATTCAGTCGCATGAAGATACCGCAAGTATTAAAGATATGCTTTCTAAAGCAATTTCTTACGCTCACGGCACATACACAATGTTTATGCCTTCAAGCTACATAATTAACGAAAAAGTGCTATCTGAAGCGCTAAATCGGGTGCAGTATTATAACGAAATTTGTGAAAAAGATAGTGAAAACGCGGCTAAAGACGCTAGTAAAACAGCCAGCGTCGACCTCGCTTTCTTCAACAATAAAAGCAAACACAGCGATTATTTGATTGATTGTGCATTAAAAAACAGCGCAAAAACTAAAGAATCTAATATTTTGCAGCAGCAGTTTATTATGCCAACGAATTCGGAAGATGCTAATAAAGACGTAAGTTACGGTCTTTATAAAGCTAGCGATATTCCGGAACTTTTGTTAGACAGCTGCTACAGTTATGGCTGGCAAAAAATTTGGCGAACCGACTTTTTGAAAGCTTCTAAAGCTGAAGCTGGAGAACACGACCTGCCTTCAACTTTAATGACTTTTACAACTCGCGCAGCATTAAAAGCACAGAAAATACTGTATTGTGCTTTGTCTAAAACTTACGAAGATGCTTATGGAAGATTCAGTGTTGGAGCTGACGAAGGATTCGAAAACCTTCACCACACTAATATTCCAGAAAACTTCTGGCTTTCTATTGAGCATCACGCTATTAAAGATGAATCGCCTCTTGAAGTTGATTCCGTAATCGAAACCGGAGAATGGCTTAAAAGCGAAGGCTTGCTTGATCAATACAATCGCGGATACGTAAATTCGCTTGTGAACAGTTTTGTTCACGACTGCCATACACGAGTAACGTCTGAATCTTTGGCAGATATTGTTCATAATAAGCTTCAAGAAGTGATGCAAATTATGGATTATGATCAAATTTCTAAGAATTTGCCAAGCTACTTCTACGATGAGCTTTCGTATAACGAATTCCAAAAGTTGCATCTAAATACCGCTTCACGCACTTTGTGGCTTAAAGAGCGCATGCTTAAATTTGAGAGCAAAACTCTAAACTACGAGCAGGAAATTAGCAGTATTCGCACTTCTGCACGCTACGTTATTGGCGAGAAAATCGTAAAAACAGCGAAGAAAATAGCATTCCCGTCTATTATTGCAAAATTGCAGAAAAAGTTCCGTCTTATGAGGCGAAATAGCAAATAATTTACTTACTTACATATGCGAGAGTTTACTTAGTTGCGTAAGGATTTGTTGCTATATCTTCCTCAATCGCATTTATAATGCACTGATTCTCAAGGCAATCGCGACTAACATGCTGGAAGTGCGAGAACATGTCTGCTGGAAGCTGATAAATATTCCCGTAATAACTGTACAGAATTTTTTGCGCATCATTTGGCACGCATACTGAAAAATCTTCAAATTGATCTTGATTTAGTGGGAACATGTTTTTGCAGCTAACCATATATATGGATTCTGCATCAACATTATCAATACCGTAAATAACGCCATAAGTTTCATTAGTTGAAGATTTAGAAATAATATTTTCGTTTTGCGCAATTTCGCGATACTTTGTAAAAATACTTTCGATTTCTCTAGTAAACTTAGCACCATCTTCACGATACCCGCCTTTAAGCCACTCATCATAGAATGGCTGCGAGCGCAAATCATCTTGCAAAGTTTTACGAATCTCAATAAATCTTTGTCTAATCTGCTCATTGTACTCAGGCAAATAATCGTAGAAGAAAATATCTATAAAGCTAGGATTTTCAGGATTTTTGTAGCGCAAACGCAACTGCCTGCAGAATACGTAAGGATCAAAAACAAGAACTGCACGGTAGCGTTTCGACAATTCCTCATCATTTTGAAGAAGATTGAGTAAAGTATCAATATCTTCTCTAATCATTCCAAGATCAACATCATCATCCCATGGAATAAATCCGCGATGACGAACAACACCAAGCAAAGTTCCAAAATCAGCCCAATATTGAAGATTATGCTCGCGCGCAATTTCAGCAAACTCGTTTAAAAGACTAGCGCAACCTCGTTGAATAAGTCGCACGGAACCTGTTGCTTTAGGAAGCGAATAGTAAAAACGCTTACGCGCGTCCAAATCGCTCTCATTGTCACGCCTGTAATTAGACCAACCTAAAAGTGACGAATGCTCACGATTCGTAAGCATATCGACGTGCAGCATACGCTGATTTTCTAGTATATGTACCAGCTGACCGTCGAGAATTTCCTGCATGCGAGTTAAGCGATTCTGCAAATCGCCAACTTGTGCGCGAAGATCTCTTATTGAACGCTTAGAGGAAGGGCAACGGTCAATAAGTCCACGGAATAATCTACGAAATACTGACGCCATAATTCACACCTTCTGTATGTTTCTCCACTTTTACTCTCGATAAGTCATATGGTTATTCATTATATACGCTTTGTTGCTTGCGGGCGACCTATTCTTTACACAGCTGAGTCGTTTTGGTCGAAATCTGCCGTAAAGCCGACATAAACTACTCGCAGCTGAGTCGTTTTGGTCGGATTTATACTCTCACTGTTCAAAATAAAGATTCAATAGCTATTTTTGAACGCTTGTTATATAATGAACAAAACACCAATCCAAGTGAGGTGCGCATGGCTATTAATCACAACGAATTTAGGCTACTTACTGCCCTACTAAATAACACAAACAACTCCCAGCAAATAAGTCAGCGAGATATTGCCACGCGCGCAGGAATTTCGCTCGGAACCGTCAATTCTTCAATCAAAAGCGCAGAAAATAAGCATCTTATTAAAGCTGCAGAAACATTGCAAATTACACCTAAAGGTCTTGCTGAACTTGAGCCGCACAAAGTTAAAAACGCTATTATTATGGCCGCAGGATTTTCGTCAAGATTCTCACCAGTTTCGTACGAAACTCCAAAAGGCTTGCTTACAGTAAAAGGCGAAGTTCTTATTGAGCGCCAAATCAAGCAACTTCACGAAGCTGGAATTAACGATATAACTGTTGTTGTTGGCTACAAACAGGAGCAGTTTTTCTACTTAGAAGACGCTTTTAACGTAAAAATCGTGCCAAATAGCGAATACAACACTCGCAATAATAACAGTTCGCTTATGGCTGTAGCGAACCAGTTATCTAACACTTATATTTGCTCATCAGACAACTATTTTGACGAAAATCCCTTTGAAAAATACGTTTGGAAAGCTTATTATTCCGCACAATTCCAGCAAGGATACACTAAAGAATGGTGCATGACTTGCGGAGCACATAATCGCATTACAAAAGTTACGATTGGCGGAAGTGACGCTTGGTACATGATTGGTCACGTGTATTTCGACACCGAATTTTCTAAGCGATTTGTGCAAATTCTTCGTAAAGAATACGATTTGCCGCAAACTGCAGGAAAACTTTGGGAAGATATTTTTATTGAACATATTGACGAGCTAGATATGCAAATGCGCAAATACGATCCGCCAATTATTCACGAATTTGATTCTATTGACGAGTTGCGCGAATTTGATCCGCTTTTCCTAGAAAATATTGATAGCGCAATTTTTGACCATATCACTAAAACGCTTAATTGCAAGAAATCCGATATTTATAACGTGTATCCACTAAAAAATGGTCTTACTAATTTATCTTGCCATTTTTCAGTTGGAAAAAGCGAGTACGTTTATAGACATCCTGGCGTTGGCACAGACGTGCTTATTAATCGAAAGGCGGAAGTTGAAGCTTTAAATCTTGCTAAGCAGATTGGTTTAGACGGCACTTTTATTGCAGCAGACGAAACTGTTGGCTGGAAGATTTCGCACTTTTTGCCCGATTGCAAAACAGCTAATATGCACGATTTAAAAGAGCTTAAAGAGGGATTGGCTTTAGTGCGCTTATTACACGAAAGCAACAGAAAGATGCTTAGAACTTTCGATTTTTACTTAGAATCTCAACGTTACATAAGCGAATTAAATAATAGAAAAGTTACGATTCCGCAAAAAATTATTAATCTGGGATTGAGCGCAAAAAAGCTTCACGAATTAGTAGTATCTAAAGATTCACAAAACTACTGTCCTTGCCATAACGATGTTTTGGGAGCAAATATTTTAATCGACAAACAAAATCGATACCATCTTATTGATTGGGAATATGCCGGAATGTCTGATTATGCGCAAGATTTTGGCACGTTATGCGTTTCGGACGAATTTAGCGATACTGAAATAAACGAAGCTATGCCTATTTATTTAGCACACACTCCGTCAACTCAAGAAAAGCGTCATTTGCTGGCTTTTGTGGGATTCGCAGGATGGTGTTGGCATTTGTGGTCGCTTGTTAAAGAAGCGGAAGGCGAGAACATAGGAACTTGCATGTATACCTACTACCGGTACGCAAAACGCTATATTAATGAAGCTCTTAAAATGTACGAAAATTAAAACACGAAATTAGGTACTTATGAAATACGCGTTTTTAAGCGGATTCCTTTGGGGAATTGACACTGCCTTACTTGCAGTTTTAACCACATTTCTTAGCTATAACAGCAGCACTAATTCAGTAATATTCGTTGGTATTCTTGGAGCTCTACTCCACGACGCTGTATGTGCAATTTTTATGTGGGTTTACATAAGTACTCGAAAAAAATGGCATAAAACGCTTGAAATACTAAATAAACCACGGATTCTGGCACTTATTATCGTAGGATCTTTACTTGGCGGACCGCTCGGCATGAGCGGATACGTTTTAGCAGCAAGCAATATAGGGGCTGGATACGCTGCTGCAATTTCCGCCTTCTACCCTGCAGTTGGAACTGTACTTTCTGCGTTAATACTTCGCGAGCGCTTAAGTGCGGCAAAATATGCAGCTTTTGCGTTAGCTCTTATTGCGGTTTCTGCTTTAGGATACTTTTCTTGCGCTCAAGATGCTCAATCTTACGTAAATTCAAACACAATACTTGGCTTAGCTGGAGCAATTTTAAGCGTAGTTGGTTGGGGAAGCGAAGCTGTTGTGTGCGCTTGGGCTACGCGTCAAAAAAGCATAGACGACGAAATAATACTTCATATTCGCCAAACTACATCCGCATTTGCTTACGTTATTATTGCGATTATTGCCATTGTTTCTAGTATATTTGTCTCTTCTACAGGCACTTCTACAGACACTTCTGCAGTCACTTCTACAGGATTAGAATCCTATATTTCACTAAACACAAGCTCGCTTCAAGCTTTCAAAATAGCAGGAATGGCGATTATTGTCGGCCTTCTTGGAGTGAGCTCGTACCTTTGCTATTACCGCGGTATTGCGAAAGTTGGAGCATCGCGCGCAATGGCTGCAAACGTTACTTACGCAGCTTGGAGCATGATAGCAACAGCAATAATCTCATGCACAATGCCGTCAGTTTTGGCTTGGATTTGCTGCATTACTATTATGTGCAGCACGGTTTTCGTAGCACGTCAGTAACATATCAAAGCCGCGAGCTGCAAACGGAATCATAAGCAAATACGCAGGAAGAATATACTGCGACTGCGCTTCCCAAACAATGTACAAAACTGCCATTCCTAGCACTATAACAAGCGGAGTTAAAAGCGGAGTCAAGTATTCGTAAGAAAATTCGCAAGAAATCTTAGACAAAGAAGAAGGCGACTTTCTTTTACGCAACAATACGCACAGAAATACTGTTGTAAACGCAACAAGCATAAATTGAAGAGCATCTAGGAAGGTAAAAACAACCATATTTAACTTTCCAGAATAAAGCGAGCGCAAAGCAGGATTCATTTTGCGATCAATTAAAACCTGCCTGTACGGACCGTTCCACTTCCAACTGCTTGCAAGCAAAGATTCGTAAGTTGGTTCAAGCCACTCTCCCGCAAACTTTTTAGTAAAGAAAGTCGCTATTTGCTTAGGATTTTTTAAGAAGAAATTAATATTTTTGCGTAAAAATTCAGTAGATTCCTTCTTTATAGTCTCTTTATTATAGGTTGCAACGTCAAAGCTAGTTGGGTATCCGTTATACCAGCCAGGATTATTTGGACCGCCTTTTCTGGCAGGATCCGTTGCCATCGCAAGCCAAACTGTAGAAGGCAAACCATCTTTTGCACTGTGACCGAAAGAATTAGCTGCATCCGCAACCGTAACATTACTTAAAGCAAAGAATGCGATTGCAAGCAATACGCAAACAGCATGCTCCCACTTTTTAGAACGCAAAGCAGACACAATCCACACAACAATCATGCCAAGTAAGCAATAAACCATAGTAGACTTAAGTAATATTGCAAAGAATATGCAAATCAACGATTGCATTGCATCACGCCAACTGCCACCACGAATATTTTTTGCGTGAAAAATAAGCGCTCCAAACACAAACGGCAAGCAAAGCGTATTGCCGTAAGCAAAAGTCGCGTAAAAAATCATAGGCAAAAATGCTGCATAAAAAAGCAAAGAAAGAATCGTCACATTTTTATTGCAGAATAATAAATTCACGTAGTACGCAATAAGAACGCCAGTAATAGCCGCACATAGTACGTTCAAAACTTCAAACGCCGTGTATGCGTTAGAACCAAAAACGATTACCAAAAATCGCATAAGAGAAAGAAGCGGGAATTGGAATGGGAAGCGAGTCAAGTAACCGCCCGGGCACACAATCCAAGATAGTTCCGAAGTGTCAACTCCACAAACCACAGGAGTTATATTAGGATTTGCATAATATTGCGCTGCGCTAAACAGGTATGCTGGATCCCACTCCGGCCACGCGTGAGTAACATGTACCCAAATTAAACCTGCCACAAAAACATAAGCAAAAACAGCGGCCGCAACGTAGCGTATACGCAACTTATTAATAAGCTCACGCTTTCGTAAAAACGCAATAATAAAGAATATTGCTGCGCTTATAGCAATTACGAATGGAGCTTGGAACCATAAAAATTCAAGAGTGTAGTCGCCTGGTAAAAGATGAGCTGAAATAACTAGATTAAGCAAGGATAATGCGCTGAAAAATACTGCAGCGCACCAAAGTGCGGCAGTACTAAAAAAGCGCCCAAGCATTACGCTTATATTCTGCAAACACTTAACCATACTTTCAAACCCCTTTAAAAGATTACTTTTACAAAGTGCCTTTACAAAGATTATTTATAAAAATCGTATTTACAAAATTATATTTATATTATATTTACAAAGATTGCTCAATATAGTAGCGCGGACGATGCTTCGATTCCAAATAAATCTTGCCAATATAACTTCCAAGAATGCCCATAGAAATCATAAGGAATCCGCCAATAAACCATATTGAGCACATAAGCGAAGACCAACCAACAGCAGTGTGATTAGTAAACAGCGACGCAATTACGTAAATAAACATTGCAAAACCAATAACAATAGAAAGCAATCCCATATACGTAACTAATTTCAGCGGCTTAACAGAAAACGATGTAATTCCCTCTAAAGCAAAGGAAATCATCTTTTTCAAAGGATATTTAGAAACGCCAGCCGTTCTTACTCCACGCTCGTAATAAACTTTTGCGGTTTTAAAACCGAGCATTGGCACAATTCCGCGCAAGAATAAGTTGACTTCGCTGTACTCAGAAAGAGCATCCAACGCAATCGAACTCATTAAACGATAATCCGCATGGTTTGGCACAACTTCTGCACCCATTGAGGCAAAAATCTTATAAAAAGCCAAGGCTGTATTTCGCTTAAACCAAGTGTCTTTTTTGCGCGAAGAGCGAACGCCGTAAACAATTTCGCAACCATCTTGCGCAAACTTTTTAAGCATTTCATCAACAGCGTTTACATCATCTTGCAAATCGGAATCCATAGAAATTGCTGCATCACAACCCTGCTCGCGCGCATACATAAGACCCGCATACAGCGCATTTTGGTGGCCGCGATTATGCGCAAGCTTTACACCGCCAAAAAGTGAAGGATTTTTGCGATTAAATGAGGCGATTAAATTCCAAGTAGAATCTTTTGAACCATCGTCAACAAAAATTACGCGACTGTACGAATGAATAAGTTTCTGATTCATAAGATTAGTCATCTTATTTTGAAGAACCGCAGCCGTTTTAGAAAGACCTTCTTCCTCGTTAAAGCAAGGTACAACAATGTACAAAATTGGCACATTTTCATGCGCGCTGTTTAACGAAGTATTCATAATCTAACAATCTCCAGAAACTGTATTTACAAGTAGACAGTATAGTCTAGTACAAGAATCTAAAGTCACGTAGAGAAATAAAAAACGACATTTCTGTTGATTTTGCGCCAATTTTATGGTGCTGTTGCTATGGTAGTAGCAGATAAACACGTAAAAAACATGTCTGGAGGACTCGTGGGACAGATTATCGTGCGTGTATTAGCTGGATTAGCTTCAATTGCTACCGCATTTACTATGAACGTTGTAGCACCTAAGCAGACCTCATTGCCTACTGGCGCTTTGAAAAATAATGTTGTAAATCCTATAGTGCAACCTCATGCTTCCGGCGTTGTGCGTCAAACATCGCTTTCTGAAAATGAATATGGCGCTCATTGGGAAGATTCCGATGGTTCACCTTCTTTTATTGACGGAAACGGTGACGAATTCGTTAAAAACGCCAAAGGTGTTATTGACGTTTCTGAGCATCAGCATTTAATTGATTGGGATGCTGTAAAAGATTCCGGCATAGACGGCGCGATTATTCGCATTAGCTACGGTTGGGGTAATGGCTACGACAAGCAGGCTTTGCGCAATATTAGCGAGTGCAAGCGTCTTGGTATTCCATTTGGCATTTACATGTATTCTTACGCAGAAAAGCCGGAAGATGGTGCAGCTGAAGGTGCAGATATTGTCAGTCTTTTGAAGGGCGCTGGAGTTGATCCTGAAGATTTGACTTACCCTGTTTACTACGACTTGGAAAGGTGGAGCTGGAGCGGTCATAAACCACCAACATCCCCATACGTTTACCAGGATATTGTTGCTTCATGGTGGAATCAGTTAGTTTCTGCAGGCTACCATAAGCTCGGCGTTTACTCTTATACGAATTATTTGAGAGGACCATTAAATTCTCAGTATATTCACGAGCGCACAAGCTGGGTTGCTAGCTACGGTTCTCGCGTAGGCTTCCCTATTTCTACAGCTTTGCGCGGATGGCAGTATACGTCAAGCGGCAGCGTGAACGGCATTGAGGGTCGCGTTGATTTGAACGCATTTGGAATGGCTGATGGCGGCGAAATCAATGGCGTTTCTGAGTTTGGTAACACGATTACAAACACCAGCGCGAATTCTTCGCAAGATGTTGGAGACGGCTGGAAAGTAAGCAAGAAAGCGAATCGCCGCGATCTTTGGACCAACGGAGATAAAAGCTTTATTCTGCAGTACGAATTGCGCGACTCCTACTACGGTCACGGCGGATACGCTCGCCTTGGCGCTCCTATTGCAGACGAAGAAAACTTGGGCGGCGGCTGGTGGCGTCAACGCTGCAAGAACGGCGACGTTATTACACAGGGCCGAGATAAGAAGTACGTAATTCAGTACGAATTGCGCGACTCCTACTACAAGCACGGAGGATTCACTCGTCTTGGCGCTCCTATTGCAGACGAAGAAAACTTGGGCGGCGGCTGGTGGCGTCAGCACTGCAAGAACGGCGACGTGTTTACGCAAGGCCGAGATAAGAAGTACGTAATCCAGTACGAATTGCGCGACTCCTACTACAAGCACGGAAGCTATTCGCGACTTGGATCGCCTATTTCCGATGAGGAGAACATGGGCGGCGGCTGGTGGCGTCAGCGCTGCAAGAACGGCGATGTTTGGACGCAAGGTAAAGACACTAAGTATGTGATTCAGTTTGAGTTACGCGACTCTTATAACGGACATCGCGGTGCTGCTTGGCTTGGCTCTCCTGTTGCAGAAGAGGAAAATATGGGCGGCGGCTGGTGGCGTCAGCGCTGCAAGAACGGCGACGTTTGGACGCAAGGTAAATATAAGAAGTTTGTTCTTATGTTCAATCTTCGTAAAGATTACTACGCTCGCGGCGGCTTTGAAAAGCTCGGTGCTCCTGTTGAAGACGAGCATTACGACGGCAATGGTATTTGGCGTCAAACTTGCCAAAAGGCTATATTGCAAGCTAAGTAATTAAGTTTACTAATCTAATAAAGTGGCCGGTGTGCTAAACAGCATGCCGGCCATTTTTATATAGTTTGTTTTGCATATTAATTGCTTCGTCATTCATTCATGTAGATACTTGTGCGCTCCAAATGCGGGGTAAGTTCCTCACGTTTGGAGCGATTCACGAAGCTAAACCTTCCAAATGCGGGGTAAGTTCCTCACGTTTGGAGCGATTCACGAAGCTAAACCCTCCAAATGCGGGGTAAGTTCCTCACGTTTGGAGCGATTCACGAAGCTAAACCCTCCAAATGCGAGATAAGTTCCTCACGTTTGGAGCGATTCACGAAGCTAAACCCTCCAAATGCGGGGTAAGTTCCTCGCGTTTGGAGCGACGCGCAATACGCAAATCAGCGCCCAATCGTAAATAAATCACTCCACTTAAGGAATAAATCAGGGTTTACGTTTTGTATATCAGCAGACGGCTCAGTATGATTACTGAATACTAATAAACCAACTATTACAATAGTTGCCGCGGAACAAAGCACAGCTGGAATATACAAATGCAAAGACGATTGCTCAGCAATTGCGCAATCTTCTTCACAAGTAACATAAAGATCTTTGCTATAAGGCTTAACTCTGTGAAGCATACTCATTATTGCAATCAAAATAAATATAATAATCGAATCGCAATAGTAACGGTACAAATTGCCACCTAAACAGTAGTTAAGATACAGCAGCAAGAAGGATGCTACTAATCCAACAACTGTCATAATATACTCAATTTTTTGCATAAACCTACGTCTTAACGTGAACAGCCACCAGAAAAGCGGAATCATCATAAGACCGAAAATCATATGCGTGTAGAAAGAATTACCGTAGCCTTGATTATTTGCCCAAGGTATAGAAATATATGGGAAATTCTCCGAAATATTAAAAGGTTTTAAGAAATAATTAAGGAAAATATCGCGGATCTTAGTAGGATCAAAAGATTTACTATTAAATCGCAAATCAAAATTCGTAAGTTGCTCTTCATTTCCAAAATTAAAGAAAGACTTAAAACGCAAGTAATTATAAGTTAATATTCCAGTTACGCCTACAATCGCAGGAACAAGGAAGCTTGAAGCTGCAGCAACGCGATTTAAAATACTTCGCTTTGCATCAAATAGTATCGCAATAAACAACGGCGCTATAAAAGCAACAACCGGAATGCACGCGTTTGGCCTAGATCCGCATTGTAAAGCAAGACTTATGCCAGCGAGCGCAAAAAGCGCGTACCCCGCGCGCGAATGAGTTGTGTAAAGACGCACAGCTTTAAGAGAAGCGTATACGAATAAGATTCCAAACAGTATTGCACTAAGAAGCGGCATATAGTAAAGGGATGCTGAAGATTGCAAGTAGAAGATTAAGCATCCGAATGGGAAAGCTGCTGCAGCAAGCAAAAACAGGCAGTAATTGGCGCGTATTGCAAAGAATTCAACAACTTCTCTAAGAAGCGCGAACATAGACGGAATAATCGCAACCGCAAATACTGTAACAACTAATATTGCTGAAGGAACTGCGTGCGGGAAGAGCAGATTAAAAGGCAAGTAAGTGAGCAGGAACGGCACTATGCCAAAGTAGCAGTAGTAGTGATTATTGTGGAGCACAACATCCCAAGGTATGGATGCTCCTTTAGAGCCCAAGTCCATGCGCTCGCCCCAGCTAAACGGGTTTGCGGATTCTACTAATTCTTTAGGCGGCTGCTGCAACAAAGCTAAAGAGTTTGATTTCCAAGCTTTAAGCTGTTCGGTGTACGGATTGCCGTTGACGCGATCGTATAAATCGGAAGGGAATGGCACGCGAATTCCGTGACCGCGGTACACAATAAAGCAAAGATATAGCGAGAATCCCATAAGAATTGCGCATACTGCCCAAAAAACTATATTTTGCGTAAGATTGTGGCGGTCGTAATTAAGCAAGTACCACTTTTTCTTATATACCAAGAACATAAGCGAGCTTACAACGAAAAGTATTGCCCACATTCCAAAGTTTACGTGCAGCGCAAAAGGCGGATTTACTGTTACAGCTTTGAGTGTAAAAGGAGCTCCGGTTTGATTAAAATGAAGCTTAGCTTTGTACGCAGTTCCGTGACTTTCAAAACGAAGAACTCTAGTATTGTGCTTTCCGGTAGACATTTGGAAAGAATCCGCTAAAGTGTAGGCGTTTGGCGCAATGCCAAAGTCTTCAATTTCCAACGTGCCTGTGACGAAAGTTGAAGGCTTTTCTTGCTGCAACTCGATTTTCAAAGCTTTAGTATTTTCGTTAATTCCGCTTAATATTACGTCTGCTCCCGAATTTGGGATAGAAATGGAATTGCCGATAATTTGCGCTTGTTCTCTATTATTTTTTTCACCGGTTTGCTCGTTGTAACTGCTGGAATCCGGTATGATTGCTTTGCTTAAAACAAGAGGTTTTTGCGCGTAATTACGTGAATTGTACGCAAGATACAGGTTGCTGAAGAATGCGATTGCAATAAGACCAGTTATTACAAATATTGTTACGAAAGGTAATATTTTTCGTATTGCGTTATTTTTTTCTAAAAATTTTTCTAAAAATTTTTGCAATTCCGTATTCCTAATCAACTATAAATTCTTTATGCCCTTTGATATGCAAGTATATTGCAAACTCATGATGGATGAAGGGAAATATTAGAAACGCAATAAAAAATACAGAACAAAACAATATATAGGAAAAGATATAGAGCAAAAACGAATTTCAAAAAGTGGAGCGGACGACGGGAATCGAACCCGCGTAATCAGTTTGGAAGACTGAGACTCTACCATTGAGCTACGTCCGCAAAATAGCAACTTGTTTAAGTATACAGAAGCTTACGACATAGAGCAAGTTTGCGTTCGCGCGGCGATATGATTAAGTAAAAAGGGATACGTATCCAGAAAAAGGGTACGTATCAGTTTGTGAACGCAGATTAGTAAGGAGAGCGCATGATTGCAGGATTAGGTCACGATGTGGTGAATGTTGCGCAATTTGCTGAGCAGATGCGCGAAGGCAATGGTTGGCGCGCGCTGTTTTCCGTGCGAGAACTTCGGCAGTGCAGTTTGCGATCCGATACGAAGCACGACGACGAAGCTTTGCATATTGCGGCGCGCTGGGCTGGAAAGGAAGCCGTTATTAAAGCGTGGTGCGAGGCGCTGGCGAGCTGCAATACCAACTACCCCACCGACTACTACCCCTATACTCTCGATAACATGCCGTGGCCTGAAATTGAGATTCTTGACGATTCACATGGCTGCCCACACGTGGAACTTGCGCAAGAAGTGCAGAATAAGCTTTACGAATCAGTTTACGAATCAGTTTCGCAAAAACTTTCTACAGAACTTTCTACAGAACTTTCTCCAGAACTTTCTCCAGAACTTTCGGATTCGACTAAGCTTACGAATCTTATAAAAACGTCGAAGATCACGGAAAAGCCGCAGCTTATGAATCTTCCAAATTCACATAGAGATATTCACAACACAATTCGTTGGCATATCTCGCTAACTCATGACGGATCAGTGCAGAACAATACAGCAGTCGCATCCGCTGTTGCTATGCTCGAAATCCTGTAAACACAAACGCCGGAGAAATTACATGACGTTTGTTGCGGTTTTGTGGGACACTCGTGCAGTTGTCGCGCTGCGTTAGGGTCTCATTCTGCTTGTTTTCGGACACTCGTGCAGTTGGCGCTCGCGCGGATTACGCTCGCACGCGAAAATTGCGCAAGTAGTTGTAGTATAGAAAGCAGATTTTTCTGTAAATGAGATTGCTGCGCGTATGAGAGAAGGTTGCGATGTTTTGCATAAATTGCGGAAATAAAATTGACGCTGACGATAAGTTCTGCAGTTTTTGTGGAGCACCTGTTGAAAATGTAGAGCAGGAGCAGCAACATCAAGCAAACCAGCAACTCCAATATAACCAGCAGCAACCGCAAACACAACAACCGCAAACACAACCTCAACCACAACCGCAAGTCCAGCCAACTCAACCAACTCAGCCAACTCAACCAACTCAATCGAAACAACCAAGCCCAAATAAAGCAAATCTTCTTAATAATCGCAAACGTCTTGCAATTATGATTACTAGCATCGTGCTAACCATAGTGCTTGCGATTACTGGAACAGTTTGGTATTTCACAAGAAATACTCATGTAGCTTTTACAGTCTTTAACTCAAAATCGGAAGTAATCCCTAAAGCAAAAGCTGGAGACGATACGGATGGAGTCGTAAAGTCCTTGGAAAATAAGGGTTTCCGCACGAAAGTTATAGACGAATTTGGCGATGAAAAGCAGGGCAACTTCCTTCGATACGAAAACGTTAAGCCGGGTTCTAAAGTGTCAACTAAAACAGTTGTGAAAATTTTAAGATCTAAAGGCCCGGGCGTTCCTGCGAAAGGCGTTGTTGGCGCAAGTTTAGACAATGCTAAGAAAATTGTGAAGTCGATGGGCGTTCCAGTAAAGCTTCACCACGTTCCTTCTACCGATGCTGCAGACGGTAAGATTGTTGCGTCTAGCCCTATGCCTGGAAACGCTGTTGGCAAAGACGGCGTAATAAATATTGCGGTTGGCGAAAAGTGCGATGGCGTTCCGGTTGACGTGTTTGGGTTAGATAAAGACAAAGCCAAGGACATGTTGTCTTCTAAGCCTTTCAGCGTGGATCTTCGCCCGAAGTTCTCGTCTGCAAAGTATTTCGGCAAAATCGTTGGCGCCTACCCAGCTTTGGGCACTAAAGGAAATCCTAAAGCCGTAACGCTTTACTATGGTGTTGACGCATCCAAAGCTAAGGATGTGGTGACTGAGCCGATGAATTTTGGAGACGAAACGGCTTATCTTGTAACTCGAGCAGGCTCTTTTGTTGGCAAGTGGTGCACGAAGAGTGGTGATTGCATCAATCTTATTCCGCGTCTTTTTAAGGATGAGAAAAAGTGGGAAAGAGACGAAAAAAGTATTGAGGAACTTATACCGGCAGATATTGCAGATAAAAACGGCAGAATACCTGATAAAGATAGCGCAGGTTATTTAAATGATAAGGGTGGTCTTTATTTGAGTTCATTAGGTCAAGATCCTACGGATTACGCTGTATTTGATAAGAATCTTCCAAATAGTTCAATGATGAGAAATCATCTTATTTCTGGTGATACTGGTGCTGTTGAACTGTATGCTGGAGGTTTTATCGCGCAATGCGGCAATCACGATGCTCCTATTTATGGCGGTGGATTTACATGTCTGAATGGAAAATACGTCCAATTTCCAGATAATGATCCAGAAGAATATGAAAGAATTCATGACGATCCAGGCTACGGCATTGGTTACTACTACACAATGCAGGATTTTATGGTTGTTGTACCTGTTGGTGCGAAGTTCGACAAGCTTGTAAATAGTGGATATTTCGTTGGAAAAGTTGAAAATAAGCCGGATTTGACACGACCATTTATTTTGCGCAGGAATCCTAAGCTTTACAAAGAAACACGCAAGGATTTGCCTGCCGGCGGAGGCGATTGGATTAATCCCTTTGTACCTACAAAGCGTAGTCGCGCAGTTCCGTTCGCGCCTGCCCCGGATGATTCGAACGCGTACTATCTTGTGGAAGAACCTTTCGACTGGTCTTCGATTCCTGGCGAATCGCTGTAAAACGCGCTAAATACGTAGCACGACGACCTGCCTGAGCGTAATCAGCGCGAGTGCCAACTGCACGAGTGTCCCAAAACCGCAACAAACGCCAGTGAAAATACACGGCAAATGTAGTCAAATAACGCCAGAGCGAAAACAAACGCCGTGGATATTCACAGCAAATGTTTCCGCTCTGGTTTCGCACTTATTTCAGCGTTAATACATCCGCAACTAAGCGTCAATACATTAGCAGCTAAAGCAGCCACTCAGCAGTAGTAGCCGTTCGCGTTAAGGCGAGCTTCAGGATTAAGCAGCATCGCCTTTTCTGCCTCGTGACCATCGTAGCGAGTGCCATCCGGAAGGCGCGTGCCATCCTTAAGCAAGTGGCGATTTTCCACTGGCTCAAACAGCGGCGCGTGACCCATCATGCCTTCCTCAAGCCTTCTCTGGCCGGCCGCCAAGCGCGCATTAGCACGCTTGCGCCACTCCTCCAGCGTCTCAGCACCAGCACTAGCAGCCACAGCAGCCTCGAAAGCACCAGGGTGAACCAAAGCTACGAATCCGCTCACGTGGCCAAAGCCTAGCGAAGTTGCGAGCGCCGCCTTCACAGTTCCTGCACCAATACGCATCGGCTCGCGCAACCAAACCATGTGGTCGTCTCGCGAAAGCTTAGGATCCACGCAATCAAGCGACACATTCGCTGGAATTACGCCAGTTCTAAACAGTTGCGTCAAACCGTTGATTTGGAAGATGCACGCGCCGCCCTTTGCGTGGCCGGTTAGCGTCTTTTGGCTGATTACGAACAGAGGATTTCCGTCCGTGCGTCCGATTGCGTGCGCAAGAGTATTGTGCAGCTCGGATTCGTTCGGATCGTTGGCATTCGTAGAAGTATCGTGCTTAGAAACCACAGCAATATCGTCCGGAGTAACGCCAAGCGCCGCCAAATCGCGCACGAGCTTAGACTTAGCACCGCCCATGCCTGCAGCCAACGCACCCAAGCCCGGGGCAGGAATAGAAGTGTGAATGCCGTCAGCGTAGGAGTGAATGAAACCAACCACACCAGCAACAGGCAAACCAAGCTTCAAAGCAATATCGCCGCGCGTAACCAAAATCGTACCGCCGCCTTGAGCCTCAAGGAAGCCGCCGCGTCTGCGATCGTTCGCACGAGAGAAGAATCGAGGATTTATGCCCTTAGCATACATTTCCTCACTATTGGCAGTTGCGTTCATGTTGCCAAAGCCGACCACAGATTCCACGCCAATATCATCGATTGCGCCGGTTACTACGAAGTCAGCTTTGCCGAGAGCAATCTTATCGACGCCCTCTTCGAGCGAAACCGCTGCAGTTGCGCAAGCCGACACCGGCTGAACCATGTTGCCATAGCCGCCAATGTAGGTTTGCATTACGTGCGCTGCCACAACGTTTGGAAGCGCTTCTTGCAACACGTCGGTTGGGATTTCGTGGTTAAGGAAGCGATCCAAGTACAGTTTTCGCATTGAACTCATGCCACCAAAACCGGTGCCTTGCGTAGAAGCAACAAGAGAAGGATGCACAGACTGCAAAATCTCCGAAGGCGTGAAACCGGCGGAAATATAAGCATCCACGGTTGTAACAATATTCCACAACGCAATAGTGTCAACGCTTCCAACCATCGAAGCAGGAATACCCCACTTAAGCGGGTCGAAGCCCTTAGGGAATTGTCCGCCAACAGTTCTAGTCATTGCAGCCCTGCGCGGCACGCGAATCATAGAACCGGACTTTCGAGTTACAGTCCACTCTCCAGACTCATCATCGCGAGCAATTGCAGTATGCGCTTCGTCGAGAGCCACGTATTCGCGCGCAATTGTTTCTGTTGGCACGCTGAAGCTCACGTCGTGATCGAGGAAGATTTCTGCTTCTTCTTCGTTTGCTCCGTCCTTGTAGTCGCCGCCCATTCCTGTTTCGAATGGTCGAATACCGGAGCGCGCAACTACTTCATCGCGATATTTCTCCGCAATATCTTCTTCTGGAACAAGCGTGCCTTCAGCATCGTACCAGCCTGGCTTTGGCGAGTCCTGCCAAGTAAGCAAGCCCATATTCCAAGCCAATTCCAGCACTGCGCCTGCAGAAAGATCTACGGAACCATCTTCCTTAATTCCAAGTTCTGCTTCGAAACGAGTACGTCCGGAACCCCATGGTCCAAGCTCGCCGACGGAGACGATTACGATTTCGTCTTCTGGACGAGCTGTTACGTTCTTCCAATCAGACAAGTTGACTCGCGGCTGAGTTGGCACGTAAGGAGTTGGGAGCGCTTTGTTGGTTGATTTAGCAGTTGATTTAGCAGAAGATTCAGCAGATTCTTCAGCAGATTCCGCAGCTTCTTCTGCAGCTTCCGCACGCTTTTGATCTTCCAAAGCTTCTGCACGAAGCGCATTCAAATCAAGCGGCTCCTTGCCTAATCCACCCGTAAGATCAACATCCAAAGGCGCAATTGCAGCCTGTTCGCGCGCTTCACGAGTGCACAAATCAAGCAAACGATCAGCCATTTCTTGCGTAGAGTAGGTAGTTAATCCGTGACGCTCAACCACAGCCACAAGCGGATCATTTCCGCCCATTAAGCCGGTTCCACGCACCCAACCAATCTTAGGATGCGCAAACGTCACGCGATCCGACCACACGCTTTCCGCATGCGCACGGCTCACAATCGCATCAAACGCGCTCTTGACTTCGCCGTATGCGCCGTCGCCGCCGAACATACCGCGGTTTGGAGAGCCAGGTAACACAACGTGCATACGATGTTGCACATCCGTATCTGCTCCGATTTGCGCAAATCCAGCAATTGCGCGCTCCACGCCCCAAAGCATTAAGCGCGATTGCGATTCAAAAAGCGAACCGGAATCAGCCAAAGTGCCGTGAACTGGAGGCGCTGCGAACGGGAAGAACATGCTCGGCTCGTAAGCTGGCTTCAAAATAGTAGTGGTTGCGCCGCTAACTTTCTTCGAAACCGTGCCAACCCACTTCACAAGCGCGTCAACATCGCGGTAGCTAGACAAGTTTGCTGGCACAAGCCAAAGCTTCGCACCCATTGAAGCGTATTCGCGATACGCTTTCTTTGCCCAAGATTTAACGCTCGGCTTGAAGCTATGCGAAGTTGCAACAACAGTCGCGCCACCTGCGAGCAAGCCTGTTACTACGCGAGCTGCGATTGAGTTTGGAGCAACGCCTGTTACAACCGCAACTTCTCCCGCAAAACGAGTTGCGTAAGCTGCATCGGAATCGTAATTGTGAGAAAGCTTAGTACGTGCGTCGCGCGCAATACCAGCAAGTATTGTGGAAAGATTTTCCAATCCGCGCGATTTTGCAAGACCAGCAAACCACTCAGCTTCCGAAGCTACAGCCTCACCTGCGCTCAAGAAACTACCGAATCGACTTGCAATTGCCGAAACTTCATCTGCTTGAGCATCCTCATTCTTTACAGCATGCTCGTAGTACAAGCGCGCAACGTCCTCGCGAGCAGAAGCCCAACGGTCGTCGAAAAGAATCGCCTTTCGCTCATCAAATCGAGGCTCAACCTGCTTTGGCCAATCCGAACCAAGCTCTGCTTCAACAGCAGCTACAACAGCCGCATTTTCGTCGGATTCAGTTTCTGCTTGAGGAGCTTCAACACCAAGCTTTGCAAGCACAAACTTAGCCGTTGCAGCAAGCACGCCGTCAGCGCCAACAACCTGCTGAGCAAAAGCGTCAAGAGCTGCGGAATCAACCACAGCACCACCGGCACTACCGGCAGCACCAGGCTGAGAAACACTAACGCCGTGAGCTTGAGCAACCTGCTGTATAGCTGCGTCGATTAAAGCGTCGGCTGCAGCAGTATTCTTTGCAGGATCCGTAGAAAGTTGCGCAAGATTTTCTCCGCGCACGCTTGCACCTTCGCGAGTTTGCAAAACCAAAGCCGCAAGCACGTGTGCACGCCAGCCTTCGCCAAGCTGCCAGACTTCCGAAATTCGCTTGTCGATTTGCGCAGGTTTCACGCCGGCCGCTCCGAAAAGCGCGCGCAAACGTTCGCGAACAATGTCGGAAAGCACTGCACCAAAAGCCTTGTAGCGCGGAGCAACCGAATCCACAAGCTTTCGCAATGCGCTCATTGGAGCTTCTGCAGCACCGTCCACACTTGCCACGCCAAGCTCGGAGCTAATATCCATAAGCAGCTGGTTTCTGCGGGAAGATACGCCGTTTGTTAGCGTGTCGGTTGTATCCGCATCGCCAATTTGGTCGAGGCGAATTTTTGCACTATAGGCGATTAGCATTGAGATTGCGTCGGATGCTTTAAATGGCAAGTCTGCTACAGGACCGCTTGCTGCTGCGTTAGCTGCAGGAGCAGCAGATGCAGGAGCAGCAGATGCAGCATTTGCAGCGGAAGCAGCAGGAGATGCAGGTGCAGAAGTTGCAGCAGGCGCAGCTTCAGTCGTGCTATCTTCCTCATCAAACACTTCCGGCACAAGCGAATCCGTATCCGTCATATAAACGCGACCTTCATCTCTGCCAACGTTATAAACAGTCACCTTTTCGCCACTAAACTCCGGCAAAGCAAGAGTTTTAGCACCAAGATTTGCCAAAGTTGGAGCGTTTCCTAAACCAACTTCCACGTATTCTTCAACACCAAGACCGCCGCGAGCGCGATCAGCAAACATAAGAGCCTGCGTTTCAATCCAACGAACTGGGGATGCAAACTGCCACGAAAGCAACTCTGTAAGAAGCAGTCGGCCGAGCTTCTGCTCATCGTCAGCGTAAGACTTCCAGGTTGTTTCGTCTTCCAAAGCTGCTTCAATTCGCTCGGATGGCACAACGTCCAAAATCTTCTGCGCAAATTCGCGAGTAAGCTCAAACGGGCACGCCACAAGGTTTGGAATATAGCGGTCCACAAGCACAGAGTAGTCAATATGCTTTGGCAAAAGCGAATCGAGCTTATCGCGAAACTCCGGCACGCCCTTTCGAAGAATTCGAGAATGGAACGGCACATCAATTCCAGGCACGAGCATGAATGGCGGCTTTCCACCGTACTCTTTCGCACGCTTAGAAGCGTCCGCTTGCAAAGCCTTCAGGCCCTTAATCGTTCCAGCAATTGCGTACTGTTGACCAGCCAAATTGTAGTTTACAATCTGCAAGAATTCGCCGGTAGCTTTGGAAATTCCTTCAACGTAAGCGTTTACGCCTTCGTCTCCAACTCCGAACTGGTTTGGTCGAAGCGCGCCCATGCGGTAATTCGAACGGCCTTTTTCGTCGCGCTCAATCAAATGATGCATGGTAGATCCGCGGTGGAACACCAATTCGAGCACAGTTTCAAGAGGAATAATCTGAGCGAAGGAGCTTAAAGCGTTGTATTCGCCAAGCGAGTGGCCGGCAAAGTAAGCAGGCCAAATATCGCATCCGGCTTCACGCAAACGCGCTGTTTGTGCAAAAGCGACTGTTGCAAGCGCAACTTGCGTAAATTGCGTCAAATTAAGCAATCCTTCAGGGTGACGATATGTTACGCCGTGAGCAGTAAGTTCCTTTGGATTATCTCGCACGACGGCAAGAATTGAGAACCCAAGCTTTTCGCGAGTAAGCTTATCTGCCCTCTCCCAAGTTTCGCGCACAGCCGGCGACTTTGCACGCTCATCCAGCGACATTCCTTGCTTTTGAATACCCTGACCTGGGTATACGAATGCTGCGCGTGGAGCGCGAGTAAGTGCGCTTGCTTTAGACACGATTTGTCCATCAACTCGGCACGTAACTTCCAAAGCGAGTCCGCCGCGGCGAACTTTGCCAACGCGCTCAACTGTGATTTCTACTTCGTCATCCAGCTGAACCATGCCATACATGTTGTAAGACCAGCCGATTAGCTCGTAGCGAGCGCCCTTTGCGTCAACTGCTTGAGCCACATGCTGAGCGGTGGCAGACAGCCACATTCCGTGCACGAGTGGCGCGGAAAGTCCGGAAATTGCAGCTCCCCTAGCAGAAGTGTGAATTGGGTTGAAATCTCCTGAAGTACGCGCGAAAGCGGTCATGTTGTGAGGCGCGCGAACTACTACTCTGCGCAAAGCTCTGCGAGGAGTATCTTCAATTTCGTAACCGTGCAATCCTTCTGCGTCACCATATTCGGCGGCAGGTTCCGGAAGAGCGTTACTAAAGCTGCGTCCGCGAATAGCAAAACGCTCGGTTTCGTGCGCAAGTCGCGTTCCGTCAGAAGCAGTGTGCACAACGTGAATTGTTACAACGCGTCCGGAAGCGGATTCTTTATAAGCTTCCGCCCATCCTAGCAAGTTGATTCTCTTGTCAACATACTTGCGCAAATCTTCAGCATCAACGTCAAGCTCAACCAGGTGATCTAAATGAACCGCGTTAAGCAAGCCCTCAATAATCGGGTATCCGTCAACCATTACAGAGCCTAAAGCTGAGTAAATTGTTGGCCAAGCAGGACCAACCAACGCATCCGGCACAATATGCGATGCAAGTAAACCATCCGGCAATCGGCCAGCCGTAGCCGATTCGTGGTCAATTCCAAGATTACGAGAGAAAGTATAAGCTGAACGAACCAAACCAAATGGCGACTCAGCATAGCCTTCTTTAATCAAATCTTCCGGCAATTTTGCTTGAGCACCACTTTGATCAACCTTTGGCATAGCGTCGAGCACATCGCCTGTAATTGCAGTATTTCCAATGCCTGCGGTTGCTGCAAGCATTTCGTACACATGCTTTGGCAAGCGCTCGCGGTCAACTACTGGAATACTTCCAGCGCGACTTGCGTCAACAGTAAGCGGAATCACAATATCTCGAACTGCATGCTTGCGTTTTGCTGAATTTGCAGCGTTCTTTGCAGCATTCTGCGCTTCCTGATTTTCTTGATTATCCCAGAAAGTATCTAGCTTAATATCTAAATCGAGAGAAATTACGTCGTTATTTGTAGAAGTTACAGTAATTACGTAATTTTCGTCTCCAATTGCGCTTCCATAAGCTGGATTTGCAGTTACGTGACCAACCCAAGAAATATTCGGGCAAGCACGAACGTAAGCTTCTACATTTGCAGCCGCCGCAATTTGGCTGAATGCAGTCTGATTTGCGCTATTTTCCGCGCGATTATTAGCACGCTTATTAGCATCTTCTGCACGATTAAGCATTGCTGATTCAAATCGACCAAGAATATCCGCAATCGGCTCATCCATAGTCGTAATTCCAGCCACAGAAATAGGACCTGGAATTACGCGCACAGCGTCTGCCGAGTAGCGCGAATCTTCCGACTGCCAAAGCTGATCTTGACCCCACCAACGAAGCAAATCGTTGTCAATAACCGGCACGAAAGGCATTGGTTTCGGGTATTCTCGCACCAAAGTTGGGAACCATGCGGCATCCATTGGCACCACGTTCATCTCACGAGCTTGAGGCAACGCTTGCAAAAGCGCATCTAAAGCAGCTTGCGGCTTTTCGCTAACTTGTGCGCGAGAAGGCAAAATCGACGTAAACTCGCCGGAATCTTGGCTTACTAATCGCGCTTCAATTCGCTGCAACAAGTGCAGATAGCGGTCTGCGTAAGTAGGATCCACCCACGGGTATGCCAAATCAAGGAAACGCTGGGCAAACTGAGCGTAAGTCATGTTTTCAACGTCACCAAAATATGGTTTTGCAGTTGAGTTAAGTGCCGCAATTACTTCGTCGCGGCGAGTTTCAAGCTCCTCAGGATGCTTCATCATGTGAACAAGCAAGCGTCCGCAGCGTGCAGAAGCGTTTTCAAGCTCGTAAATATCTGCATGCAAATGGCTTAAGCCACTCGTAACACCGCCAACAACTTTTCCAGAAGGAACCCAACGCTCGCCCATTGGTGCGAACGGATCTTCATCAAAACCTTCAACGCTTGAAGCTTTTGGCATTACAATTCCAGGCGTTTCAACAAGCATGCGCTTTACTTCAGGACTTGTATGCGCCTCTTTTGCTGTCATTGCAGCCGTGCCAATCATCACAGCATCAACTGGCATATTTGGCAAACCGTATTCATTTGCCCATTCGCCAGAAATGTAGTCTGCAGCACGCTCAGGAGTGCCAATACCGCCACCTGCAACAAGCACCAAATTATTGCATTCACGCACTTGTGCGTAAGTTGTCATAAGCAAATCGTCCAAAGACTCCCACGAATGGTGGCCGCCTGCAGCACCGCCTTCAACCTGCACAATAATCGTGGCAGGAGCAACCGCCTTAGCAATTCGCACAACTTGACGAATTTGGTCGACTGTTCCCGGCTTAAAAGTTACGTAAGGGAATCCGTCCTTTTGCAAAGACGCTACCAATTCCTTAGCTTCGTCAAGTTCTGGAATGCCAGCAGAAATAACTACGCCATCAATTGGAGCACCCGACTGCCTCTTTTTTGGCACGATTCGCTTCGAACCAAATTGCAAATTCCACAAGTAGCGGTCCATAAACATTGCGTTAAATTCAATAGTTGCGCCTTCACGAAGCTGATTTTCAAGCGACTTCATATGACGATCGAAAACTTCCGCAGTTACTTGACCGCCGCCAGCAAGCTCAGCCCAATAACCTGCATTTGCTGCTGCAGCAACGATTTCCGGCTCTACTGTTGTTGGTGTCATACCAGCAAGAAGCACAGGAGCTTTGCCGGTAAGCTTGCTAAATTTAGTGAGTACTTTGCGTCCGGAAGGAGTGTTGATTACTCGAGGCGCAAAATCAGCCCAGCAGCCGGTGCGCTGTGGCTCAGAATCCGAGTCTGCAGTCGAAAGCTCGGCGCGAGAGCGCATTGTAGCCGCTTCCACAACTCCAGCGCCCGTACCTTGCACAAGCACGCCCGTAAGTTTTCCAAGCACTTCGCTAGGACCCATATCTAAAATCCAAAGCGAACGTGCATCGTTTTGAGCCAAAACTTCGCCAATTTGCGCAGCCCAATCAACAGGAGTTACAAGCACTGCATCCGCTAATTCGCGCGCAACTGTAGTGTTCAAACCGGCCTCGCTCGCCCACTCTACTACCTGCTCAACTGCAGGCTGAAGCATTGAAGAATGGAATGGCACTGTAACATCTAAGTATTCAGCAACCGGCGCAAACACAGCACCGCCGCGAACTTTCATTTCGCGCAATTTTTTCGAGCGCTTCGTTTCTTTTTGCGCTTCGTTTGCTACAGCTTCCATATCTTCTGGGTAGCCTGCAATAACAACGTGATTGTAAGCGTTTTTAACAGCAATTGAGATTTCTCCTCGCGTGCGCTCTGCGCGGGAAATCAACGCTTCTGCCTGCTTTTTGGTAACTCCTTTAAGCGAGAGCATTGGAGTGCGCTCGCCGTCTCCAGTAATTTCAAGCATGCGAGATTCGCGGTCTCCTGCAGCACCGATTAAGTATGCGATTGCAAGAAGTTCTTCTATTTGCGCGCGAGCTTTCTGCCAAGATTTTGCTTTGAGCCTTGCTTTTACCATTTCTGCTGCGATTACGCCTTGAGAATGGCCCAAAACTGCGCAAGGCTTGTTTACTTCAAAGTTGTATCCAAGATTTGTTAAGTCGCGCACAGCACCCAGTTGCGCTAAGCTAATTCCCGGCACGCTAAGAATAGCGTTTGCAGCGTTAATATGCTTATTTTCAAGCGCGTCGAAAACATTTATGTCTCCGCCGGCGTTTGCTAAAAGTTCAGCGTAAATTGGTGCGAGCAAAGCTTTTGCGCCAGCCTCATACTCGTGGAGCTCGGCGTTTAGCTCCTCGTCTTTGCCGAGTTCCTTAAGAGAATCAACCCAAGGAGTTGATTGGCCCGCAAAAGTTAAAGCGTGTGGATTATTAGCGAGTTGGTCGAAAAAGTAGGTGTTCATAATATTTCCTTCTCGTCGATTTGAATAAGTTTTATAAATTTTTATAAGTTTTATAAGTTTTGCGATTTCTGTAATTTATGCAGATTTCTGTAGATTTCTGTAGATTTCTACATTGGCTGATTTCCGTGATGCTTGCCAGTTCTGGAAACCCGCTTTTTACTTCGCAAAAGCTTCAATGAGCCTGCAATCATATCGCGAGTCTGCTCCGGATCAATCATCGCATCAATCTGACCAGTTTCCAGCGAAAGATTTGCGTTCACAGTAGTCGCTTCATATTCGTCAACCAGCTGCTTTCTAAGAGCCGCAACATCCTGCCCGCGCTCCTTAGCTTTTTGCAAATCCTTGCGGTGAATAATATTCACAGCACCTTGCGCACCCAAAACTGCAATCTGACTGGTTGGCCACGCGTAATTTACGTCCGCACCCATCGACTTCGAGCCCATAACGATGTAAGCTCCGCCGAAAGCTTTGCGCAAAATCACAGTAACAAGCGGAACTTGTGCATTCGCGTACGCATAAATCACTTTTGCACCTCGGCGAATAATTCCTGCGTGCTCTTGATCTGAACCAGGTTTGTAACCTGGAGTATCAACCAAAGTCACAACCGGCAAATTAAACGCATCGCACAATCGCACAAATCGAGCAACTTTTTCGGAAGAATTTACGTCCAAAATACCAGCGTTCACCTTCGGCTGATTTGCCACAATTCCAACCGGATGCCCCTCAATGCAAGCAAAACCAACCACTGCGGAAGCAGCGTACAATTCTTGCACTTGCACAAACTCGCCGTAGTCAACTATTCTGCGAATCACGTCGAGCACATCATAAGGCTGACGGTCGTTATCTGGCACAATACTTGCCAACTCTCGCGCAGTTTCGCGGTCCGCACGCGTTGCAGCATAAGCAAAAGTTGGAGGATCAACCTCACAGCTAGATGGCAAATAAGCCAAAACTGTGCGCGCGTAGTCAATTGCGTCCGCTTCATCTTCACCCAAATAGTGAGCAACGCCGGAAGTTGCGTTATGCACAAGACCGCCGCCCAAATCGTCCATGCTAATAGCCTCGCCGGTTGCAGCTTTAACAACATCCGGGCCAGTTACGAACATGTTTGAGTGCTCGCGAGTCATAATAATCAAATCCGTCAACGCAGGGCAATACACAGCACCGCCAGCGCAAGGTCCAAGAATAATGGAGATTTGCGGAATTAAGCCGCTTGCTTCGCAAGTTTTTTTGAAGATGCGACCGTATTGCATAAGCGCGCTAACGCCTTCCTGAATGCGAGCGCCGCCAGAATCAATTACGGCAACAACTGGCACGCGAAGTTCAACAGCCATATCTAAAAGATGGCAGATTTTCTCGCCTTCAGCTTTGCCTAAAGTTCCGCCACGCACAGAAAAGTCTTGAGCGTAAACTGCAACTTTTCTGCCATAAACTTCGCCAAAGCCGGTGATTACAGCGCATCCGGCAACGTCGTTATTTATGTCACCGCCGTTAAAACGTCCAATTTCCACGAATGAGCCGGTGTCAAAAAGCAAGTCGAGACGCTCGCGAGCAGTGCTTTTACCTTTTGCGTGCTGACGCTCTAAAGCTTTTTGTTCTGCATCACGAGCAAGTTGTGCTGCGTGCTGAACAGCTGCTTTTCCGCGACGAGGCTGCAAGTTTGTTGCGTCAGCAGAGCTATTAACAGAAGAGTTATTAACTGTTTTCTCTGAAGTTCCAGAGATTTCAGACTTTTCTTTTGCTAAAGTGCTCATTTCTGCTCTCCTTCCTGCTTTTCAGCGCTTTTTTCGGAAGATTTTTCGGAAGATTTATCTGCGCTTTTTTCTGCGCTTTTATCTCCAGCAAGATCAATCGTCACAAGCTTTGCACCCGATTCCACGCCGTCACCAGGCCCCACAAAAATTCCAGTAACAGTGCCTGCAGCCGGCGCGTAAACGTAATTTTCCATCTTCATAGACTCAAGCACCACAAGCAAATCACCCTTAGCAACCTGCTGTCCTTCAGCAACATTCACGCGCGTAATAACAGCTTGCATCGGTGCTGCAATTACGCCTGGAATCTGCTTTTGTTCTTCAGATTTGTGAGTGCTACCGCGCAAAGAACGTCCGCGCAAAGGCTGCGAAGCCCTAGAAACGCTACGAACTCTAGCCGAACCGGTCAAATTATCAACAATATCTTGCGGAATCGTAAGCTTTACGCGCTTATTATCAACCTCAATAATGAAGGATTCCATTGCAGGCTGCTTATTTTCGGATTCATCCGCAGACTTTCCAGAAACAAGCGAAGCCGGCTGACCACCCAAAGAAGCTGCAGGAACGCGGTTCAAATACTTGCGTTCCATCCACTTAGTAGACACGTCAAAACTGTGATTTTCCGCCGTAAACTCAGGGTCGTTAAAAATCTGCTCAAAAAGTTTCGCTGGAGTTGGCACGCCCTCAATACAAAGCTCCTTCAAAGCGCGACGCACGCGAGCAACAGCAGTTTCGCGACTTTGCGCAGTAATAATAAGCTTGCCCATCATGGAATCGAATTTTGGCGAAATATTGTCACCAACTTCAACACCAAAATCGACGCGAATACCAGGTCCGGAAGGCCACTTTATTTTCGTCAAAGTGCCAGAGCTTGGAGTCAAATTCGTAGCAGGATCTTCCGAAGTAATGCGCAACTCAAAGCTGTGTCCGCGAGGCTTTGGATCTTTAGTCAACTCGCCGCCGTCAGCAATATTGAGCTGCTCGCGCACCAAATCAAGCCCGCTAACTTCCTCACTAACCGTGTGCTCAACTTGCAATCGCGGATTAACTTCCAAGAAGTAGACTTTATGCTGAGAAGTCACCATATATTCGCACGTGCCAAGACCAACGTAATCAACAGCTTCAAATAGGTTACGAGAATATCGGTAAAGCTGATCTTTTTCATCGTCAGTCAAGAACGGTGCCGGAGCTTCCTCAACCAGCTTTTGGTTTCGGCGCTGCACCGAGCAATCGCGCGTGGAATATACGGTGAAATTTCCATGAGCATCGCGGCCGCACTGCGTTTCTACGTGGCGAGCCTTGTCAATAAAACGCTCAATAAAATATTCGTCTAAGTCGCCGCCCTGAAGAGCGTCGTGATTCATATAAAAGCCGCGCAACTCGTCGTCGTTACGAACGACTGTAATTCCGCGTCCGCCGCCGCCATCCGTGCGCTTCATCATCACCGGATAGCCGTGAGTTTGCGCAAAAGTTAAAAGTTCTCGAATATCTTTTACAGGCTCCGAAATTCCTGGAACTGGCGGCACTTTCGCACGAACTGCCACGCGACGAGCCGTAATCTTATCTCCCAAATCAATAAGCGCTTCCGGGCGCGGACCAATCCAAATAACCCCAGCATCGTTGACTTTCTTAGCAAAAGACGCAACTTCCGAAAGGAAACCATAGCCAGGGTGCACAGCATCCGTGCCGCTTCTTTTAATAATGTCAAGAATTGCGTCCTCGTTTAAATAAGTATCGCGATACGTGTCTCCGGAAAGTGCGTACGCTTCGTCTGCCATTTCTACAAACTGCGCGTTTCGATCAGTCGGCGCATAAATTGCAACGGTAGAAATGCCCATTTCGTGAGCCGTGCGAATAACTCGCAAGGCGATTTCACCGCGGTTTGCGATGAGAATTTTTTTGATATTCGTAACCATACGTTACAAGATATTAGAAAAGTCGCGTTTGTGTATGAGCCGACATACACAAAAGCTAGAGCAAAATTTTGTACACTTCTCCAATGCACATGATTTTTGTGGCACGTATTGTGATTAGCGAAACGGAAAACAGCCGGCAAAGGCTTAAGTCTTGAGTAGCGAATTACTTAAGTTGCAAACTACTCGAAGCATGCCGGCAATAACCAAAAGAAGGTTTTCATGACTAACATGAATCAAAATAATGCAGCAACAACTGCAACCGCAGCATCTAATGCAACCGTTAGTAAAGTAAAGGCAGCCGCAACTTGGCTTGCTAAGCCGGTTCTTCTAACCGCGCTTTTGGCACTTTCTACTATGGCAGGCGCAATCTATTTGCCTATTACTCCTGTGCCAATTACGTTGCAGACTCTTGTTTTGTGCATTATTGGTTTGACTTTGAGCTGGCGCAAGGGCGTTGCTTCCGTTGTAATGTATTTGGCTTTGGGCGCTGCAGGTTTGCCTGTGTTCGCTGGATTTAAGGGCGGCTGGGCCGTATTCGTCGGACCTACTGCCGGCTTCCTTGTTGGCTTTATTTTTGGCGTTGCTGCAACTGCCGCTTTGAAGCGCGTATTCGACGTTGCTCTTGACGCAATGATGCCGGAACGCTCGTTTAAGAAGACTTTCGCACGCTTCTTCACCTACTCAGTTGCTTCCATAATCGGCACGATTGTGATTTACGCATTCGGCATTTTTGGCCAGAGCTTACTTACCGGCATGCCGCTTTCTACTGCTGCAGCAACCTTGATTATCTTCATGATTGGCGATTTGATTAAGGCTTTTGTTGCGAGCGCGGCTTGCTCCGGCTTGTACAACGCACTTAACAAAAAGCGCGCGTAGCGAATAAAGATAAATGCTCCAAAAGACGGAAATCCTCCTCGCATTTGGAGCATTTAACTCACTACAACGCTCCAAACGCGGGGAATCTATCTCATGTTTGGAGCGTTTACTGTTGCGTAGCACTCCAAACGTGCGCAACTTGTCTCGCGTTTGGAGCGTTCGTGGCTGCAAAACCCTCCAAATGCGGGGAATCTATCTCATGTTTGGAGCGTTCGTGGCTGCAAAACCCTCCAAATGCGGGGAATCTATCTCATGTTTGGAGCGTTCGTGGCTGCAAAACCCTCCAAATGCGGGGAATCTATCTCATGTTTGGAGCGCTTTCTTTAAATCTCACTATTCATACGCAACGGCCTGCACATCTCCGCTTTTAACCACAATCTCCTCGCCGGAATCTTTGCGAATCGTAAGAGACGCATCTTCCCCAACGCGCACAGCCGTTCCAGTCACCACGCTTCCATCAACCGGATGCACATTCACTTTGCGCCCAAGCGTCCAGCACACATCGCTTAACTCTTTAAGTAAACCGGCGCAATTACTTGGATAATCACGAATAAAATCGCATAATCTCACTCGCAATCCGGTAACGATTTTTGCAGCAATCGCATCGCGCAATTCCGTAGCTTCCGGCAGCCCGCTCATGTGCATTTGCAGCGAAGTTGCCATCTTAATCGGCAATACTTCTTGCGGCACGTGCAAATTCAATCCGATTCCAAAAACTACTCCAACAACATCATCCTTGCTTGGATCAGCCACAATTTCTGTTAAGATTCCGCCTTCTTTGCAGTCGTGCAAAAATACGTCGTTTGGCCATTTAAGTTTAAGCGCACACGCATCCGCATGAATTGGCGAACTCTTATATTCTCGGAACGTTTCCAGCAGAGCATCTCGCGCCGAAAGCCCTGCAATTATTGGCAGCCAGCCGTTTCGACTTTCGTCCATAACTATAGTTTTTGGCAGCAAAGTTACAAAAGATACCAAAAAACTTTCCCCAGGCCTGCTCACCCACGCGCGTCCAAGCCTGCCGCGACCAGCCGTTTGCTCGTCTGCTACAATCGCAAATATTGTTGGTTTTCCATCATCTCGAGCAATTATTTCGCCTTTTTGTATGATTTCGCGCGCAATATTTTGCGTAGAATCCGTAATTGCGAAATATTTTACTAAATCTGCTACATTTGATGTGCGCGGCATCAATGCCACACTTTGCGAAGAAAAAGTAGTCATAGGTATAATTTACATCAGATTATATGCTTTAGCGTGTTTATTTTCACGAATTTAAGCAGAATAAGTAGCAGCAGTTAGTATGCGTAAAAAATTAGCAGGTGTAACAGATGAAGCAAATACGTTGCAAAATGCAATCTGAGCAGATGCGCGCAAGAATAGAGCTCGCATCTCGCATATTTTGTTACGTACTTTCCACAATACTTTGCTTTATTCTTGCACTTTGCACAAGCCTCGGCCCAATCTTTCGCAACCAAGATATTAAGGTTCATTTAGGCTCTATTACTGATTTTTCTTGGATTAATGCGCTGATTTTTATTGCCGCGTTCGCAATATACGCGATTATTTTGTGGACGATTGTTTATTACGGCAAGCATGCGGCTTTTCCTAAACAATACAGCCGTTTTGGGGCGTGGATTAAGTCGATTTTTAGAAAAAAGCACAAGAATAACGCAGAGAAAACAGACGAAAACAAAAGCGAAAACACAGCCAATCGCAAAATTAAAAAGCACCGCGCATCCGCAATCTGCCGCCTAATTCGCAACATTTCTAAGCGTTTTTATAACGCCGCACTCTGGTTTATTAAGCATTCCACACGAAATCGCCGCAATCTTTTCCTCACTTTCTTCCTAGGCTGGCTTTGGGCTCCGGTCACTTTGCTTGCAGCGTACGGCGCCGACATCTGCTCGCAAATTCGCGAGTACAGTTGGGCTTGGAATCAGGTTACTGGCTTAAATCAGCCCTATATTGGCTTCTTTAGCTTCGTTCCAATGGACATTTACCCCACAGCTCACTACCTTTGGCCTTCGAAGCCAACGTATTTAACCGATCAGCACAACATTGTGCTAACCGTTATTTACGGTTCTACAACCGCAGTTTCACGATATTTTACCGATTCCAACGATGCCGGAATTATACTTTTAGCTTTTATACAGTTTGTATTTGCAGCTTGGTGCGTTGCAGCGAGCGCGAATCGCTTCTTAAATAGACCTTGGCTAAAAATTGCGCAAGCACAACAAGCGCAACAATCACAACAATCCACACAATCGCAGCAAACCCAGCAAACCCCAACGTTCGCAAGATTTGCCGTCTTACTAATGTTCTTGCTAAGCCCGCTTGTTGTGTGCTCCACAATTGCGCTCACAAAATCGCCACTTTTTGCCTTCGCATTCCTGTGGTGGTTCGGCATAAATTATGAACTCAGCAGCATATATTCAAACACAAGCAACGCATACTCAACCTCCAGCAAAACTACACAAAACTACACAAAACCCAATTGGCACACCGTTTTAGAGCTTCTTATTTCTGTATGCGTCATGCTTATTGCCGCAAAATATGCATGGTATATTCTACTTATACAATGCGTGCTTCTGCTTATATTCATGCGCAAACGCTGGCGTCTGTGGATCTGCACTATTTTGCTTCCAACAATTATTATTCACGGCGCTCTTCTGCTTCTTATTTCTAGTGGCGCAATTATTAATGGCGACCCTATTGAAAGCCGCGGCGTGCAATTGCAGCAAATCGCGCGCATTGCAAAACTCGACCCACACAGCATTCCTAAAAGCGCAAAACGCATTATTGCGCCTATTTTTAACCTAGATCAAACCGCCGAAGCATACAAGCCTTACGATGCCGACCCTGTAAAATCCTCCGGATTGCAGTCAAAGAAGGTAAGTTACCGCTGGCGCTACGTTAGTCGCGAAAATATTAGTAAATTAAATATTGCATGGTGGCAAATGGTAACACATAGTCCGCTTGTGGCAACGGACGCTTTTCTTGCGAAATCTTACGGCTATTTCGATATTTTTGACCGCCCATACGTTGGTCCAGAATACTATATTGACACGGATAATATTCGCAATTCAGATTGGATTCGCTACTGGAATCCTCAGTTCCGCACAGATTTTGCAGATTTCATAAGCACTTGGAGCGATATTCCAGTTATCGGCTGGCCTATTCACGGAAATACTTTTGTTATTGCAACGCTGCTGATTGGGGTTGCGGAAATTATTCTTCGCCGCTGGCGCACGGTTTTGTGGCATATGCCTTTGGCTTTGCTTATTGGAGTAATGATTTTGGCGCCTGCGAATAATTTTGAGCGTCACATGCTGCCTATTGCTTTTGCTTTCTGCTTTGTGGTTCTTACTTTTTGGAGAGATACTTCTACTCGCACGCGCTATAATAGTAAAGAATGTTTAGAGTTAAAGGCACAAGATGGACGAGAAGCATACACAGCAGTTTGCGCAAAATAGCAGCGAGCGCGCTTCACTCGTACCTTCTGAAGATCTTGATTTCCTCTCGCTTCTAGCCAGCGTGCAATCTTACGAAACTAATCAACCTAAAACTAACCAGCCTGAAACTAACCAGCCTGAAACTAACCAGCCTGAAACCAATCAGCCTGAAAATGCTATTGCAGAAACCAAATCTAATGAAGAAAAGCATCGTCACCATTTGTGGCATAGGCTTTCTGCAAATCAGAACAAAGATAATAAAAGCAAAGACGCTAAAGTCAAAGATACTCAATCTTCCGCAAACTCCGCCCCGCATTTTACTCCCCTACCTAGCGCTCCTAAATCCACCGACTTTGGCATTTTTGACACTCGCGACGGCCAAATTTTCGACTCAGCTATGCGCCTTCGTCTGCACACTTTAATTGCAACTTGCTTAATGAACGGCATTTGCGATTCTAGAATTAACGCTTTTATGCATTTGCTTCAGTGGCCCGACTCTCCAAAAATAGTTATTATTGCAGGAACTTTTGGCAAGGAAATCACTCCGGATGACGGCCCAAATCGAAAACCAGCTCCTGTAGCTCCTGCCGACAATACGGATGCTTTACGTCGCAATATTTGGCCGCAACTCGGAAGCTGCAACGCCTACGACGCTATTGTTGAGCGCGTGCAAAGTAGTGCATTGCAACGCATTTCTAAAGCATGGCAGGCAACTAAGTCTTTTGCTAAAAATATTAACGATGCCGCTGCCTTTGCTACGCCTTCGCATATTATTCTTCTTGCCGTGCGTGAAGAACCTAGCGAACAAGCTTTAGAGAAGATTTGCAGCGTGTTTGCTCCTTCTAAAAAGCCTATTTGCGTAAGTAGTTTAGTTGAAGGAGTTAGTGAGATTTCTTCCGAACTTACCGCAACTCTTGCGTCGATTGCTGTTGCGCCGGCGATTAAACATTTGCCACAGGTTATTCATACTGATGACGTGCTTCCAGAACGCGCGCTTATTGGCGATTCTACTGCTTTTAATACTTTGTATAACAAGGTGTATCAAAGTTTGGCGCCATACAGTAGTGATGATCCAACTCTTGAAACGATTGATATGTTCTTGCGTTTTGGCGGCGCTCTTGATCAGACTGCGCACGAGCTGAATGTGCATCCAAATACTGTGAGATACCGTTTGCGCAAGGTTGCGCAGACTACAGGTTGGGATGCAACTGATCCGCGCGCAGCTTACGTTCTGCAAACGGCAATAACAATTGGTCGCATTCGCGATTCGCACTAAACGATGCGCACAAAATAAAGGCGCGCGACCTAAACTACTCAACGCTTACCGCAAAAAATTATGAGTTGAATAGTAATCTTTCAAAGAATCTTTAGTAATTTTTTGAACGCATATTGCCGAACCATTAGCACCATCATAAGCATTCTTCCATGGATCTTCACTATGCGTCATAGCGCTCAAATCACTACCAGAATATCCAGCAAACTTTTCGCATACCTTTTCCACAAGAATCTTTTGGTCATCCGTTAAAGAATTATCCTGAAGTTTCTCAGTATTTGGAAGTACAAGCTCACCTTTACGAATCAAAAACTTACCACGATGCAATGCGAATAATTCTGGGCAAACAGGACCATTCCTCCATGCCTGAAAATCCTCGTTAAATAACGGACATCCTTTAATCGCCAAAGAATACGCTTGCGAATAGTAAGCTAGCTTCTGCAGCTTCATAGTGGTAATAGTTCCAGTAATATCAAGGATGTACGATGCCACATTAAAGATTGTTGTCATACGCACCTCCCTTTTATAAAACATACAATTTATATATTATATTCGTATGACGATAATTAGCCGAAAGCAAGCTAACGCAGCTGGCGAAATACTTAAGGAATTGAGAGATCAGCAAAACTCAGAAGAGTATGGCAAGCAGATATCCATCCTCAACGCATGGCGCCATCAGCATGAAGAACCAGCACAAATCTTTTTCAAAAAACTTGTTGGAATCATAAATAAGTATCCAGACGCAATGGCTACGTATCGTCTTAAACGCAAAGAATCAATACTTAAAAAGTTATACCGCAGCAATGGAAATTTTGAGCTTGGTGCAATAGATGACATTGCAGGGTGTAGGGCGATTGTAAATTCTGTGAGTGAAGTTTACAAAGTTTATGATGAAATTCTTAATCTTAAAGAAGCTGGGGAAATTGATATTAAAACAACAAAAGACTATATAAAAAATCCAGAAGAATCCGGATACAGGTCACTGCACGTAATCGTAAAACAAACATTAAACCAAGAAAAAATAGATAGACAATATAGGATTGAACTACAAATACGAACCAAGCTTCAACACTATTGGTCAACAGCAGTAGAAGCTATGAGTGAAATAGACAACGTAGAATACAAAGATCCTACTTTGATAAGTAAAGGTAATACTCGAATACAATCTTGCTTACAATTCTTCAAAGTAATCTCTGAGTTATTTGATTGCTGTGAAAATGATGATGATTCTTGCAGTGAGTCTAAGAAAAAACTCGCAAATTCAGTGCGAACAAACAATGATTTTAAAGAAATTATTGAAGATCTTAAAGCTGCGCGTAACAGTGTAACTATTAATATGCAAAAAAATAGTACACAAGGCGGCGAAGGGCTTTACCTACTGGAGTTATCGCGAGAAACGCAAGAATTAACCATACATTCATACACTATGGATTGTGTAGAAAAAGCCATAACGAATTATAACAGCAAAGAAAATAGCAGCATAAACGGTGAAGATAACAAAATTCAGGATGCAGAAATCGATAACAGTAGTGTAAATAAAAACTTAACAGTTAATAAGTCAAGTGCTCAAACATCAGATATAACTGACTTTAACAGCGTACTTATTTATGCACAAAACGAAGAACAGCTAAATGATACTTACCCTAATTATTTATATAACATAGAAAAATTCATTGAAAAAGTAGAAGAAGTAATTAATTAATTAATTAGGCTCTGTATAATAATCATAAATTCTTCTTAATCTGTGCGTTATCTTCGCAGTCGAATATATTTTTTATGCATGTTGAGATGGCATTCTGCTTACTTTCAAAAAGATTACATACAATAATGAAAATAATAGCTAAAATAATAAACCTGTAAAATCCTAACCACATATGTTCTGTAATAATTTCATTATTTAACAATCTCGTACCACCACTAACACTAACACAATCGTAAAGCCAATTTAATAATTCTGATAAATACTCAGAAAGTTTCAGAGATAAATACAACATTGCCTCAAAAACTACTGTCATAATATTGATAATAATTAATTTATATTTATTACTATCTGAATCTTCTATTTTTATATCAAATATCCCTTTACATAGAATCTGCAAATTTTCCAATTTAAGCAAAAATACAATGCACGTTATTATCAAAGCAACTATTGTCCAATTAGACTCATTTAAAAACCCTAAAAGTATAAACAATACTGACGAAACAGAAATCAAGAACTTTGAACCTTTCAAGAAAGCTTTAACGCTTCTGCGCACTAAAAAGCAGAACGGTATAAACCATAGAATGAACATTGCTAGCGATTTATAACATTCTGACAAACCTTTAGTTGTATCATAATAAATATATGCCGAAATGCAAAAGGATAAATACAACTGAATAAAAGGTATTAAAAATAGAATTTCATTGTTCTTAAACTTTAAATAAATAAGGAACAATAAAAATAGTATTAAGTACACTACACAAGCATTAACAATAGAATATATTCGCTTTGAGTATTCAATATTACCGTAAAAAATTATGGCTATGGTAAAATACAGTAAAAGCACAGAGACTATTACTAAAAGCGTGCATGCCACCAGTATGCAATTCCTACGACTGTTAAAAAATGAATATAATTTATCTTTTAAATTAAGCATTCCAAACTCGCTTTTAGTAAGTGCAATATCTGCGTACTACAATGACAACGCAATTAACTTTGTCATAATTGATTTATTCATTAATGGAAACTTTGTTATTAATTCTCACAAATTGTATATCTTCTATTTCAAAATAATATTTAACCTTTTTCTTCATTTGATCTATAAGACACGAAATTTTTTCTTTATCAATCGACTCCGACTTGTAGTCCAGCAAATATTAACGCACCCCCTGCAAAAATACCACTAACCAATTCAGGAGTAATCAAAAAAATCGGGCGAAGCATAAATGCATCGCCCGCAAAACTTTCGTTTTCAAATCGTATCTAACAGATTACTATGCTTACTGTACATTCTGTACAATCTCTTTACGCATAAAAAGAAAGGGCTGGAGTCTGATGCCCCTAGTAGCACCAAACCCAAGCCCTTTAACAAAACCGACTCGTTTCCCTAACAAACAAGCCAGCCAAACACTCAACAGTCACGCCCTCGAAAACCAGCGCACAACACTACCGTGAAGAAAGAGATTTGGCAAAACAGTAGAATCATGCAAAAGCCCGAAAGCAAACCCGCCACAAAAACATAAAGCCCTTGCAGCACGTTGAGTGAAAGATTTAACAAGTGAGCGCACCATACTCACATACAGTGCGCTCACAAACAAATCATTAAACAATCAACACACTTAACGTGCTAACAGCTTAGTGACGGATCTTGCGAAGAGCAGCACCCATGCCAGCAAGCACGGAAGCAGCAACAGCAGCCAAAGCTACAGCAGCACCGGTCTTAGCCAATGGAGCAGAAGCGCACTTCTTAGCTTCAGCCTTAGCAGCAGCCTTAGCTGGAGCAGCGGCAGCAGCTGGAGCGGCAGCCTTAGCCGGAGCCTTAGCTGGAGCCTTATCTCCATCGATTGGACGATGAGACTTCATTACGGTGCGGTTCTTGGAATCGCGTGGGCCGTAAACATCCTCAGTAGAAAGGCTTGGGAGACGGTTGTTAACGAAGTTCTCCTTCTCCTTCTCCATCTCAGCAACGCACTTAGTCTTATCTGCAATAAGAGCATCAGCAGTGCCGCATGCGTAAATCTTTTCAATCTTCTTGTTGTACAAGCGAACAAGCTCATTGTTCTTAGCTTCTACAGCAGAAGCATGCTTGGAATACTCAGGATTGTAACCCTCGTTGTAAACTGGGTTCTCGTATGCTGGATAATCTGTAGCCTTAATGCCCTTTTCATCGAACTTGGAAGCTTCACCAAAACGCATGTCGCTAGCCTTCTGAGGCTTGGCTGGAGAATCAGTCTGAGTAGTATCACCGAGCTGTTCAGTAGTGCCGTGCTTAGTAACGTCACCATTAGTGCCGCTACCATAGCCAGAAAAACCTGCAGCGAAAGCTGGAGCAGCAAAAGCCAAGCCAGAAACGAGGGTGGCGCCAGCAGCGAGTGCGGCGATAGCCTTCTTGTTAAACATAATATTTTCCTTTCTTCTTCTCCACCACGCTTAAAACGCAGTGAAAAAACATAAACCCACAAAATCAATCTCTTGTGAATAACTTTCAGATAGAGCATCTAGCTGAAAGCTGTTATTAACATACCCCCCCCCCCGTTCGAAAAAGTCAAGAGCAAAAACAAGCAGCCAACAAAGAAAATATCAACAAAATTACAAAAATATTCCAGTAAAAGCGTGTAAAACCATAAAAAAATACGCTAAACAACACTGTTTAATCGTAAAAAATACTATTTCAAGATTTTCAAAGATTTTTCTCAGAAAACTCTCAGGAAACTCGCGGCTGCTCCCCTGCGCCGCCCGCAAAGCCTTGAAAAACCGCCATTCCTAAACGACACGCCGTACGCCCCGCGCGCGCCGCACGCCCATCGTACTCCCCAAGCGCCGCGAACCACATCGTCACCTATTCGTTACTAATGCAGTCTTCGCACTGCGCCAGTAACGATAAATCGCAATTATTCGTTACTAACGCAGTCTGCGTACTGCACTATCAACACTAAATCGCAATTATTCGTTACTAACGCAGAAACGCAGCGACGCAAGTAACAAAAAACGCTGAAAACGTAACTCAAAAAGAGCACATTTTCAGCGTTTAAGCCTTAGCGCTTAATTATATTGTGCGCAAAATTACGCAGGCAATAACTTAAGCAATAAAATCAGGCAGCGATGCTTGCAATATCCACTGGAACACCAGGAGCCATTGTGGAAGTCACAGTTACCTTAGTAATGTAACGACCCTTAATGGTTGTTGGCTTCAAACGGCGGATTTCGTCTGCAACAGCCTTGAAGTTCTCTTCAAGAGCCTTGGCATCGAAGGAAAGCTTGCCGAAGAGGAAGGACAGGTTGCCCTGGCGATCCACGCGGAACTCAATCTTGCCGCCCTTAATGTCTGCAACAGCCTTGGCAACATCCATCGTCACGGTGCCAGTCTTTGGGTTTGGCATCAAGCTACGAGGACCGAGAACACGACCCAAGCGGCCAACCTTACCCATCATGTCTGGGGTTGCAACAACGGCATCGAAGTCAAGGAAGCCACCGGCAACCTTTTCAATGAGCTCGTCATCACCAACGATGTCGGCGCCAGCTTCCTGAGCCTCAGTAGCCTTTGGACCGCGAGCGAACACCAAAACCTTAGCGGTTTTACCGGTGCCGTTTGGCAAGTTCACAACGCCACGAACCAACTGATCAGCCTTACGTGGATCCACATTAAGGCGCATAACAGCTTCAACAGACTCGTCGAAAGCGTGCTTTGGCATGCTCTTCAACAAAGCGATAGCTTCAGCTGGGGTGTAAAGATTATTGCGGTCGATCTTTTCAGCCGCTTCACGATACTTCTTAGAACGCTTCACCATTTTCTCCACTCACTTTCAGTCGGTAACGGTAATACCCATCGAGCGAGCAGTGCCCGCGATAATCTTCATACCGGCCTCGACGTCACGTGCGGAGAGGTCAGGCATCTTGATTTCAGCGATTTCGCGCACCTGAGCCTTGGTCACAGAACCAACCTTGTGAGTCAATGGATTCTCGGTGCCCTTCTGAATGCCAGCAGCCTTAAGCAACAAAGCAGCGGCTGGTGGGGTCTTCAAAATGAAGGTGAAGGAACGATCTTCGTAAACAGTGATTTCAACTGGTACGATCTGACCCATCTTGTCCTTCGTCTGGTCGTTATAGGCCTTGCAGAAGTCCATGATGTTCACGCCGTGGGAACCCAATGCTGGACCCAGTGGTGGGGCTGGATTTGCTTTACCAGCCTGAATCTCGAGCTTAATAAGCGCGGAGACTTTCTTTTTCGGAGCCATAATATGGTTCTTCTTTCTTGTACAAGCGGTTCAAACGGTTGCTGCAAACGCTGATATAAAGCCGTTTTGCAGCTTCCTCCCGCATCTTGTATTGCTGTGCTGTGCTAGCGGATTACTCCTCCAGTCACAAGCCTTCCTATTATGCCACATCTTCGCGACACGCTGCATTACAACAGCTGCAACTATTTTTGCTTAAGCAACAAAAACCGGAGTGCAAATTAACGCACCCCGGTTTGTGTTATAAAAACTTAAATCTATAGGCTTAAGATTTCAGATTAAACTTTTGGCTCAAACAATCGGCTCAACCTGGTTGAAACCAAGCTCCACAGGAGTTTCACGGCCGAAGATAGAAACCAAAACAGTAAGCTTCTGAGTTGTAGGCTCAACGTCCGAAACCACAGCAGCCATAGTAGAGAATGGACCGTCGGTAACAGTAACCTGATCGCCAACCTTGTAAGCAACTTCAACCTTGCGCTTACGTGCGGCAGCCGGCTTATCTCCAGCATTCTTCAAAGCTTCGGAAGCAATCATTGGAGCCATCATTGCCACAACTTCCTTGCGGCTCAATGGAGCTGGCTCTCTAGAAGGCCCAACGAAACCGGTAACGCCTTCGGTTTCGCGCACAATGCGACGAGCATTTTCATCCGGCCACATGCGAATAAGTACATAACCTGGCACGCGCACGCGGGTAATAACTTTCTTACCCTTTTCCGTATGCTTCTCAACTTCTTCCATTGGAACTTCAATCTGGAAAATCTTATCTTCCAAACCAAAGTTCTGCACACGAGATTCAACGTTAGTCTTTACGCGCTTCTCATAGCCAGAGTAAGTGTGAAGCACATACCACTTGCCTTCCAAAGTGCGCAGCTTCTTAGAAAACTCAGCTACAGCAATTGCGCCGGCATCAGTTGGATCGTCTTCAGTAGATTCAGAATCAGTTGATTCGGCATCAGTTGCGCCAGCTTCAGCTTCCGCGTTCTCTGCGTCAAGAGACGCAACAGCGGCAACAGCTGCGGCATCGTCAGAAGAATCAGCAGCAGCATCAGAAGCATCGTTAACTGGAGCTGCATCTACGGCTTCAACATCTTCTACAGCATTTGCAACTTCTACAGCTTCTGCTTCTTCGGGATTGAACTCATCAGTCATATTTTATACACCTTCAAAATTTCAACTCAGCCGAACAACCACATTACGAACTTGCCTAAGCCAAGATCCATGCAGGTTACGAAAGCCATTAAGAACACAACGAATATGAACACAGCTATAGACCAAGCGAACAACTCTTTGCCATGAGGAGCAACAACCTTGCGCGTTTCGTCGATAGTTTGCTTGACGAACATGCCAATGCGCATGAACAAGTTCGGCTTTACTGCTTTCTTAGTGCTGCGTGCCTGTGCCATGCCTTATTCCTTCGTGTAGAATTTGTGAACTAAAAAACTGGCAGGGACGGCGGGACTCGAACCCACAACCTACGGTTTTGGAGACCGTTGCGCTACCAATTGCGCCACATCCCTATGGTGAACTTGCTTATCATACCCCAAAAGGTGCGACATAGCAAAACCGCCAGATAGCTATGTTATCTCATGGGCATGATTTCGCGACTAATAGCATTTAGCGAGTGTCGTATAAAACTAAGCCTCAACCTACTAAAACTAAGCCTCAACCCACTTTTTCATGCGACGCATACCTTCTGCAAGCTGATCGTCCGCGAGCGCGCAAGAAAATCGCAAATAACCTGGAGCGCCAAAAGCCTCTCCTGGAACGGCAGCAACATGTGCTTCATCAAGCAACATTTCCGCGAATCGCGAAGAAGTATGCGGAACTTCGCAATGTTCGCCAAGAGGACGCTCAAGAAGCGCCTCAACGTTAGCAAAAGCGTAAAAAGCGCCGTGAGGAAGCGGACAAGTAACGCCGTCAATATTATTCAGCGCTTCCACAATTGCTTTGCGACGAGCGTCAAAAGACTCGCGCATTGTGCTAACCACGTCTAAAGATCCGCCAACTGCAGCAATTGCGGCTCGTTGCGAAATATTAGAAACGTTAGAAGTCATGTGACTTTGCAGCTTTACAGCAGCTTTTGCAACATCCGCAGGCGCAACCATCCAACCAACTCGCCATCCTGGCATTGCGTAAGTCTTTGCAACACCGTTTAAAATCAGCAGCTGATTTCTAACTTCCGGAACCTCAACGCCAATGTAAGAAGTAGCAATTCCGTCGTAATGAAGATGCTCGTAAATTTCGTCAGAAAGAGCCCAAATATGGTGCTTTACAGCCCACTCGCCGATTGCGCGAATAGTTTGTGCGCTCCAAATAGCGCCCGTAGGATTCGAAGGCGAATTTACAATAATTGCGCGAGTGCGTGGAGTGCGAGCGGCTTCAAGCGCATCAATATCTGGCTCAAAACCGCGTTCTGCGCCTGCCAAAACCGGCACAGGAACGCCGCCCGCAAGTTTCACGGCCTCCGGGTAGCTAGTCCAATATGGGGCTGGAATAATAACTTCGTCGCCATCATTTAGAAGGATTTGGCAAGCTTCGTAAACGGCTTGCTTTCCGCCGTTTGTTACTACGACTTGATTCGGTGAGACTTCGTAGCCAGAATCGCGCTTAACTTTACGGGCGATTGCTTCTCTAAGCTCCGGAAGACCGGCAGTAGCGGTGTATCGGTAGTTTCGAGGGTCTTTGCAAGCCGCAGCTGCAGCTTCGACAATATAAGAAGGAGTAGGAAAATCCGGCTCGCCTGCGCCGAAACTTACTACGTCAACGCCGGAAGCTTTCATAGCTTTTGCTTTGCCGTCAACTGCAAGCGTTGCGCTTGGTGCTACCCGGTTTATGCGCTCGCTTAATACGCGCCAATCTTCTTGTGCGGAAGTATCTACCATATTCTCTGCCATGGTTTCTAGTGTAACCGCAAGCCGCGAAACGGTAAATTTGCCGGAAAATTCCCCACGTTTGGAGCGCCAAAGCAACACAAACGCTCCAAATGCGAGATGGATTCCCCGCGTTTGGAGCGAAAACCACGCCACAACCCTCCAAACGCGAGAAAAGTTGCGCACGTTTGGAGCGAAAACCACGCCACAACCCTCCAAACGCGGGACAAGTTGCGCGCATTTGGAGCTACAGCTAATTACACAAGCACAAGATTGTCGCGATGCACCACCGGATGCGCATACTGCCTGCCAAGCGACTCCTCAAGCTCATCGCTTGTGCGCCCCATAATCTCCGGAATCTCCTCAGCATCAAAAGCCACTAAACCTTTCGCCAAGTGATTTCCCTGCTCGTCGTCAATCCACACCGGATCCGTTGCCGAAAACTCTCCGCAAACACGCACAATACCAGCCGCAAGAAGGCTCGCACGTCCGCCGCGCACAGCCTTAGCAGCACCCTCATCAACCACCAGCGTTCCGTGAGGATGTGACGCAAACCCAATCCAAAGTCGCCTAGCAGAATCGCGCGTATGAACCGGAGCAAACGCAGTTCCAACAACATCTCCAGCAAGGGCCGGCCCTGCGTTTCCAGCACAAGTAAGCACGGTTGGAATACCTGAAACTGCCGCCACATGCGCAGCCTCCAGCTTCGTCACCATACCCCCAGTGCCTACTCCCGAAACACTTGCACCAACCTTCACTTCTTCTAAAGCGCGCGTCACATCCGGCACAAAGCTCACTCGTTTTGCACCAGGCTCGCTAGGCGGCGCAGTATAAAGCGAATCCACATCTGTAAGCAGCACAAGCGCTTCTGCACGCACAATATTTGCCACAATAGCTGCGAGTCTATCGTTGTCGCCGAAGCGAATTTCGTTGCTAGAAAGCGCATCGTTTTCGTTTACGATTGGGATTACGCCAAGTTCCAGCAAACGCGTCATTGTGCGCTGCGCGTTACGGTAGCGAGATGGCGAAATAGTAACGTCTGCCGTCAGTAACATCTGCCCTACTCTGAAACCAAATTGCGAAAATGCTGCTTCATATTGTGCCATAAGCAAGCCTTGACCAACCGAAGCCGTGGCCTGCTGAGTTGGCACATCTTTTGGACGCTCCGCAAAACCAAGTAGTCCAAAGCCCGCGGCAATCGCACCAGAAGACACAAGAACAATTCGAGCACCTTGCATTTGCGCGTGACTAATTGCAGAAACAAGAGCACGCAACTTTTGCACATCCAGCCGCCCAGATGCGTCCGTAAGAGAGCTTGAGCCTACTTTTACAACAATTGTGCGCGCCTCGCGGATTGAACACCGAACCCCGTCTTCGGTAAGTTCAATTTCCGGATTACTCATAAAATCCCCCCTTGATTCCGCTAGTTTTCCTGTTCTTCACCGCGCCCAAATAAGCTATTTTCGTCATGACGATCGTCGTCCACAGAAGGATCCGCCCAATGTCCCGACTTTCGCTCAGCCATCATCGCTTCTCGAACCGCAGATTTAGCGTCCATCATGCTGTGATAATCTCGTCTACGCTCTGCATTCGTGCGTCTTGCTCCGCGAGGATCGTTCGCTTCGAGTCGCAAATCCTTGCCACGCGCACCCAAATTAGCTCCGTCCAATCCTTCCGCACCGGCTGCAATGCTTGGATCCCAGTCGAAGCAAACCATGTGCTTGCCGCTACCAATGCGAATTTCATCTCCCGGACGCGCGCCCTTCTTGCGCAACTCGTCTTCAACACCGAGCTTTGCCAAACGATCTGCCAAGTAGCCTACTGCTTCGTCGTTGTCAAAATTCGTTTGTACAACCCAGCGCTCCGGCTTGGTACCGGTTACAGTGAACCAAAAATCACCATTTCTGTCTTCTTCGCGCTTAATTTCAAAGTCCGAACTGTTTCCGCGACCATCATCGCGACGCCTGCGCAAAGTCGAAGCCGGCTGCTCAAGAGGCTGAATAACAACGCGCTCTTCTTCGCGAGCCGCTTCCTCGGCAGCGAGCTTCTCACGCATCTTTTCAACCAGTCGACCAAGCGCAAAACCAAGCTCTTTCAAGCCTTCGTGAGATGCTGTAGAAATCTCAAATACAGTCAATCCCATTTTCTCAAACTCGCCGCGCACAAAATCAGCCAATTCCTTAGCTTCAGGGACGTCGACTTTGTTAAGAATAATAATTCGCGGACGCTCCGGAATTGGGATTGCGCCCAACGGAAGCTCAAGTTTGTTAGCGTATTGCGAAAGCTCATGTTCAAGAGCGTGATAGTCGCTAATTGGGTCGCGATTTGGCTCAAGAGTTGCGCAATCAATTACGTGCGCAATAATTTCCGTGCGCTCAATATGGCGCAAAAACTCAAGACCCAAGCCCTTTCCTTCGGATGCTCCTGGAATCAAACCTGGCACGTCTGCAATTGTGTAGCGATAATTTCCGAAACTTACTACGCCAAGATTTGGCACCAAAGTAGTAAACGGATAGTCAGCAATTTTTGGTTTGGCTGCGCTAATTGATGCGACTAGGCTTGATTTTCCTGCAGATGGGAAGCCTACTAAAGCCACGTCTGCAATAGATTTGAGTTCCAAAATTACGTCGCGTTCTTCGCCTGGCTCTCCCAAAAGAGCAAAACCTGGAGCACGTCGTACTTTATTTGCCAAAGCTGCGTTACCAAGACCACCGGCACCGCCTTGAGCTACAACAAATTTATCCCCAACATGACGCAAATCCGCCAAAACTTCACCCGGACGCTTAGCGGCTCCAGCTGCGCCTTTGGCTGTGAAAACAACAGTTCCAACAGGCACAGGAAGCACCAAATCAGCGCCTTTTGAACCGTCTTTAGTGTCGCCCAAGCCCATCGTGCCATTCTCTGCTGTTCGATGAGGCATAAAACGGTAGTCGAGTAAGCTATTTGCGTTACGATCAGCTACAAAAATAACTGAACCGCCGTCTCCACCATTGCCGCCGTTTGGGCCTGCCAATGGCTTGTACTTTTCGCGACGGACTCCGGCGGAACCATTGCCGCCGTCGCCACCCTTCACGTGCACTGTTACGCGATCTACAAAATCACTCATACTGCTACCTTACTCGAAGCTAAACACTTAATCTCGAAGCTACGAAAACATTTGCCGGAGATTTTCCCGGCGTTTGTTTCCGCTCTGGCTGTTTTTGACCACATTTGCCGGAAATTTATACGGCATTTGTTTCCGCTCTGGCTGTTTTTGACCACAAACGCCGGAAATTTATACGGCGTTTGGAGCACCAAACCCGCTTCAACGCTCCAAAAACGAGGAAATATGCGAGAACAAAAAAGCCGCACCGAATTGGGTGCGGCTCGAAGACTAATTTGTCACTCAGGCGGTAACAACGTCAACAACCTTGCGGTCGCGACGAATGCCGAACTTCACATTGCCGTCCGTCAAAGCGTACAGCGTGTGATCCTTGCCCAAAGCAACATTCTGACCGGCGTGGAACTTAGTGCCGCGCTGACGAACGATAATGTTGCCAGCCACAACAGCTTCACCGCCGAACTTCTTCACACCAAGATATTGCGCTTGCGAGTCGCGACCGTTGCGCGAGCTAGACGCACCCTTCTTATGTGCCATCTCACTGTCCTTTCAGGTTTATAACACCGTCAATCAGGCGATGGCCGTGATCTTGACGAGAGTCAACTTCTGGCGATGACCCTTGCGACGAGCCACACCAGTCTTGTTCTTAAACTTCATAATGCTAATCTTTGGGCCCTTGGCTTCGTCGTTCAAGACTTCTGCCTTCACCGTGATCTTAGCAAGATCCTTGGCGCTTAAGGTCACCTTAGCACCGTCAACAACGAGCGCGACCGGGAATTCCACGGTATCGCCCTTCTTCGCATCGAGACGGTTCACGAGAATGGCGTCGCCAACCTCGACCTTCTCTTGATGGCCACCGGCCTTCACAATCGCGTACATAATTCGTTCCTTAGCTCAATTGAAAGCTTACTTCTGTCTTGCGCACAGCAAAATGCGCGCGGCAAGACACCGACTATCAAAAATACACCCACCCATGTACTAACGTCAAGTGGTTAGTTTCATTGGGCAATGCAGACAATATTCAATATTGTACTCAAGGCATATACTTAATAGATTATCCTTAAGATTATTAATACTCCGTAGGCTCTCTATATTCTGTATATTCCGTATATTCTTCAGTTTTTGCAGGTTCAGAAGATTCTACAGATTCGGTAGATTCCGCATTTTCTGCGAAATTAGCAGTTTCTTTAGTTTCAATTACTTCCGCACTTTCCGCAGATTCTACATTTTCCGCATTTTCATCATTTCCAGAATTTCCAGCAGATTCTGTAGATTCACTAATTGCGGACGCTGCAGCGATACGCGCAAGCTTAGCACGCACTTCAGCGCTAGAACCCTGCTGCTTTTGAGGTTCTGGAGCAACGGTAGAAGTTCCATGACCATACTTGTTCGTTTTCACAAACGGATCTCCACCCTTAAGCGCATAAGGGTCGGCATATTCTGAAGAAACCGTCGGCTCATCGTGCAGAATAAATCCACGACCCTTGCACGTTGGGCATTCCTCCGAGAAGGCTTCAACCAAACCCTGTCCAACACGCTTACGCGTCATTTGCACAAGACCAAGCGAAGTAACTTCAGCAACCTGATGCTTAGTTCTATCGCGCGCCAAGCACTCAAGCAGTCTTCGCAACACCAAATCACGGTTGGCTGGCATAACCATGTCTACATAATCAATCATTACCATGCCGCCAATATCGCGCAAACGCAACTGTCGCGCAATTTCTTCGGAAGCTTCCAAATTACAGCGAGTAACCGTTTCTTCCAAAGACTTACCGCGTCCAATAAAACGACCAGTATTAACGTCAATAGTAGTCATAGCTTCAGTTCGATCAATAACAATCGAGCCACCCGACTGCAAGTAAACCTGACGCTCCATGCCCTTTCGAAGCTGGCTATCAATCTGCCACTTGTCGAAAATATCTTTACCCTCATGCTCAGCAGGATCCCAATACTCAACCTTGCTCAACAAATCAGGTGCCATCATTTCAAGATATTCATTAATGCGCTGGTGCACGCCCTCGCCTTCAACAATAAGCTTCTGGAAGTCATCGTTGAAAATATCTCGAACAACACGAATAGCCACATCCGGCTCGCCTTGAAGCAGCTTAGGACGCTTGCCGTGCAAATACTCCTCGCGCTTTGCTTCAATGCGCTCCCACTGCTTAACAAGCGATTCAAGATCCTTTTGAATTGCCTCTTCGCTTGCACCCTCAGCAGCAGTACGAATAATAATGCCCATATCTTTTGGAGCAATCTTAGAAACAATAGCGCGCAAACGCGAGCGCTCACGATCTGAAAGCTTGCGGCTTACGCCCGTCATTCCGCCAGAAGGAACAAGCACAAGGAAACGACCAGCAAGAGTTACTTGCGAAGTTAGTCGCGCACCCTTGTGACCAATCGGATCCTTAGTAACCTGCACAAGCACAGGATCTCCGGACTTAAAAGCAAGCTCAATTCTGCGAGGCTGGCCTTCCAAACGCGTCATATCCCAGTTGACTTCGCCAGCATAGAGCACGCCATTTCGAGCCTGACCAATATCCACAAATGCAGCTTCCATACTTGGAAGCACGTTTTGAATACGACCAAGATAAATATTGCCAACAGTTGCAACTTCTTGAATATCGGAAACGTAGTGTTCAACAAGAATATTGTCTTCAATAACAGAAATTTGCGTGTGACGGTCGCGCTCGCGAACCACCATCAAACGATCAACATTTTCGCGACGAGCAAGGAAATCCTGCTCCATAATTAAGTTTTGACGTGCGCGCTCACGGCGATTGTCACGACGGCGCTGACGCTTTGCTTCAAGTCTAGTAGAGCCCTCAATATCCGTGATTTCGTCAATATACTGCTGCTTGCGAGAGCGCCTAGAAGATAAATCATCGCTACTTAAGCGGGAAGAAGCAAATGAATCATCCGAGGAAGACAACGACGACTGCGAAGACTGCGATTGCGACGAAGCTGCGGAATCATCCGAAGACTTAGAGCGGCGACGACGGCGACGACGCGTGTACAGCGTTTCTTCTTCGTCTTGAGCGCGAAGTTCTTCTGGATCTGGGATTAAATCGCGATCTTCCTGAGGTACTTCGTCAAGATTTTCGCGCGAAGAACGACGACGGCGACGACGACGCGTTATCATTCCCTCATCGTCATCTTCATCAAAAATGCTGCTTGACGAGTCGCGAATACGACGGCGACGACGCAAGCCAGCATCCTGATCATCATCTTGACCATCATCATTACTGTCTTGATTATCATCTCGAATGTCGCTGCGATCGCTGCGGTCGTCGCTATTGCTGCGATTCCTTCGATTGCGAAGATTTCCTCGATTGCTGCGATCGCTTCTGTTGCCGCGATCGTCGCTATCGTCTCTATCTAAAATATCGCTAACATCAAGAGTTTCATCGATTTTAGTATCAATAGGCGCATAAACAATATCGTCATACGCAAGATCCTCTTCAATTTGCTCGACTTCGGCAGCAGCTCGGCGCTCAACCGCGTTAAGACGACGCGAGCGGCGAGAACGTTGGCTTTTTTGAGAAGATTCATTGCGATTTCGATTATTGCGACGGCTTTGACGCTCATTCGCACTGTTTTCAGATTCGTCTTCAAAATCCGATTGAGAATCAGAACGCGCGTCCGCGCGAGAATTTGCGCGCGAATCAGAGCGAGAATCAGAGCGAGAATCCGCGCGGGAAGACGAATGTGAATCCGCGCGAGAATCATCGCTGGAATCTGCGCGCAAACGTTCGCTTTCATTCCCACTATTAACATGAGCAGGCAAAACAGGCTCTTGGAATAGCAAAGAAGTGATAGGGCGCGATGGCGTGTGACTTTCAGCGTTACTTTCAACGTTACTTTCAGCGTTATTGTAGACTCGGCCGCCAAGATTGCTTTCGGAGCGGCCTTCAACGTTATTAGAGCGAGCAGCAGCGCGATTATTAGTGCGACTATTAGTGCGTGTGCTGACATTTGTGCGATTATTATCACCGCTATCAACACCACTATCAAAAATCTTCGTGCTCGACTCTTCTACCTTCAATTCCATTGCTTCGCCGGCGGCACCAGCACCACGCGTCACACGACGACCGCGGCGACGACGCACAACTCCAGCAGAAGCAGCGGAACCAGCAGCTATACCTGCAGCAGAAGCGCCAACAAACGACGCATCTTTAGCATCTTTAGCATCTTTAGCTGCAACCGGATTTTTAGACACAGTTATACTATTTTCAGCTTCAGATTCATTGAAGCGTTCTCTAATTATTCTGGGCACTATGCTCCTCACGAAACGCTGCAATCGCCTCGCATCCCTGGCTTTAAGATGAACACGCACACACGCGAGCCACCCCAAGGCTCTCTACAAAGTCTAATTGCGCGACGGCGGACGCCAGCCTCGGAAAAACACTCACGAGGGGATCGACGCCATCAATCGCCCGGCGGCTTGCAGTGCCACCGTTCTCTAGTATGCCATATTGCCGAGTCAAATATCTAATTTACTGAATATTAAAATTTACAACGTTGCTTTTAAGCCAAAAGCAGAAAAACTACACGCGCGCTACTATCTGCACTAATGCAAATCGTTTGCGCACTCGCAAAAGTTGCATATCGCTCCTATAGTTGCAGCAGAGGTTTGTACGAATATATTTGCGCACTACTTAATATTTGGAATAATATTTGGAATAATTTGCGATACCCTTGGGAGGCACGAAATGGGCTTAATCAGCGCTATGCAAGGCTTTTGCGTAATCGGCATTGTGATTCTTGCCGGCTATATTACCGCCCGCCTTCACATTGGCGGCTCTCAAGCTCAAATGGTGCTAAATCGAGTAAGTTTCTTCGTTTCAAGCCCTTGCTTAATGTTCGCAATTCTTTCTAAAGAGCCTATTTTTGAGATTTTTCATTCTTCGATTTTTGTTGCGTTCTTTTCTGCAATGATTGTTGGACTTGCGTTCATATTGCTTAACCGCATATTTTTCCACCTTCCTGCAGCCGACTGCACAATTGGCGCGCTTAATTCGCTTTACTTAAATTCCAATAATATTGGATTGCCGGTTGCAACTTATATTCTTGGAAATCCTGCACTCGTAGCGCCAATTTTGGTTATGCAACAGGCCGTTTTTACTCCTGTTGGCTTGACGGTTCTTGACATCACGACTACCGGCAAATTCTCGCTTAAGCGTATTGCTCAGCAGCCTTTGAAGCAGCCGCTTTTAATTGGATCTCTTGGCGGAATTGTGATTTCTGCGATTTCCGCAAAAGTTGGCTATTTCCCTGTTCCGAATTTTTTGTACGATCCTATTAAAATGATTGGCGATTCCGCAGTCCCTATGATTTTGATGGCTTTCGGTATGTCGCTTTACGGAAGTAGACCTTTGCAGAAGGATTCAAATCGCGCTGCGATTGCAACAGTTGCGGTGCTGAAAAATTTGATTATGCCAATTATTGCGTTTTTGCTGGCTTACTTTGTGATGGGTTTTCGCGGGGCGACTTTGTACGCGTGCGTTGTGCTTGCGGCGCTTCCAACAGGCCAAAACGTTTACAATTATGCAGCTAGATACGGCGTTGGCTTAAGTTTTGCGCGTGACGGAATCCTGTTTTCTACGGTTACCAGCCCGATTTGCATAGCTGTAATCGCCGCCATTTTGGGGTAACTAATTCTCGCACATTCGTAGCATTTGCAACAAGAAATTTACCTTTCGCAAGTTGGAAGTCTACTTCCAGATTCCGCAAAACTAACTCATACTTGGAAGTCTACTTCCAAATTGAAGCTACCTTTGCGCACCTACCTTTGCGCACCTACCTTTGCGCACCTACCTTTGCGCAACTAGAGAATCGAGGCAAGCGAATCAAGGCGCGCGCGGAAAGACGGCCAATCAGTGCGCATTGCCGTAAGCAGCTTCAACTTAGGCACGTCGTCAATCGGCACCCACTTAATTTCCATACTCTCGTCGTCGTGCGCGCAAGGATCCACACTATGCCCCGGCTTTTCAAACGCAAAAACCGTTGTATAGCACCAGTTTCCGTGATCTTCACGGTAAGCTCCAACAACCTCAATATCTTCCGAAGTAATATTCGCTTCTTCAAACGACTCGCGCAACGCTCCCTCAATTGCACTTTCGCCGTCGGAAATTGCTCCGCCCGGAATGCCCCAAGTACCGCCTTCCGCACTCCAAAGCGCGCGATGCTGCATCACAACGTGCGTCACGCGCCCGGTCGCCTCATCTCGCCTAGCAAGCAGCACTCCAGCAGCACCGTTATGACCCCAGTGCCTTCGCCCACAATTGCACTGCACCCAACCATCCCCCGGCTGATGCACATTTTCTTTAGGAACTTCTGTGGAAGTCGGATCGTTCTTCGCACCAACTTCTTCCAAGGTATTCTTATTCCACAAATCTGGCCAGGCGTATCCAAGCTCGGCAACCATATTGCGAAGAAGAGGCAAGCTGATTCCAAGAACTCCGTGCGGATCTCCCTGAATTCCCTCAATAAAAGCTCCGCCGAATCCTTCTAGCGTAAAGGATCCCGCAACTTCCAGCGGCTCGCCAGTTTCTACGTACGCGCGAATTTCAGCGTCGCTCATATGTGCAAAAGTTACACTTGCGTGGCTTGTTTTGCATACAATTTTGCCAGTTTTTGCGTCGATTAAGCAATGACCAGTCCACAATTGTCCTGTTTTGCCACTCATATTCTTGATTCTCTCAAAAGCAATTTCGGGCGTGTGCGGCTTTCCGTAGCATTCGCCATCGAGCAGGAACATGGAATCGCAGCCAACAATCAGTACACCGCTACAATCATGAGAAGATTTATTTGTATATGCAAAATCGTGAATATCGAAAGTTTTTGTAGGAACAGTTACGCCTGAAAAGTCGCGAGTTTGCGCGGTATCTACGTTATGCGTTACGTCTGCTTGAGAGTCGCTTGCTAAAGCGTTGCTAGAAGATTCACCAATTTCAGAAGATTCAGATCCCGCAGTTTCAGCTTCAGCTTCCAGCGGATATCCAACAACCAAATCGCCACTAGCGCTTGCAGCCGCATCCGCCACACACTTCCACGCATCATACACGGCAGAAGCCTTCGCGCGCGCCAAAATCGAAACGCGTTGCTCAGCGCTCAACTCTTCAACGTTTGTTCCGCGCTCACTAGCCGCATCGCGCAAAGCCGCCGGCTCATCCACTTCACTCTCGTGAATCACAGGGATCACGCCGGCCGCCGCCAAAACCGCTCTACGCGCAGGCGACTTTGAAGCCAAAATCAACGTAACTGCCATACTTTACTCTTCCTTTTTATACCTTCGCACAGCCTATTTTCTGGTTACTGTAATACCGCCTGTAGCTGGCATTGCTCATTATGCATCTGAGCGTCTCTCAAAATCAAAGATTGTAAATACTTGCTTTTATTTGGCATGCCATCTCTTTTAGCAGCGCGAGAAATATATTCACTCCAAGATTTAGGTACACGAAAACGCTCTTGAACACTACTTTCGCGCCTTTCTTTCGAATTTGGTCTTCCTGGTCCAGATAAGGATGCAAATATTTCAGTTGCATCAGAATCTTCAGAAAGTAAAGTTTGCATAATTACTGAAGCATCCTTGCCTGAAAATTGAGCTACAGGAGGATTATTTGGAGCAGACACATTTTCATCAGCTAAATTCTCATAAATATCCATGCAAATCACCTCATTTGCTCCACTTTTTCCAATATTTAAACCATTTATCAGTTAAATGCTCTACGTGAAACACAAGAAAATCTTTACCTTGTGGCCTCGCAAGTACCTCGATTAAATCATCTTGCCATGCACCCGGATGCCTTAAACATATGACCAATGCAACAACTGTTCCTTTTGAACTAGGTGGATTCGACACATCATTAGGATCAACTAAAGCAAACCATATAGGCTTAGCCATAGCTTTTAGTATCTCTTCCTCATTTAGATGATCTTCATCGAAATGTTTGTATGCAGATTTGGGATCAAATCTAATAGCCATTCGATAATTGTACCACAATTTATTGACTTGTTGCTTCATTACAACTTCGCACAGCCTATTCGCGAGTTATTGCCACGCCTGCAGAATCAACCGACACGTGAAGCACCCGCCAGCCATCGCGCGAAAGCCACGGATTTGCAATTGCGTCGATTTTTTGAGCAGCACTCTTTTTATACTCGGAATCTCCTGCATAAAATACAGCAACGCACGATCCTGCTCCCGAAATTGCTGCCGCAAAACCATGCTCGCGTAACACTTCCACCAGCTTCCATGAATCTTTCATAAGATTTGCACGATACGGTTGATGAAGAGCATCTTGAGTCGCCGCAAAAAGTAACGCATTTCGCGAAATATTAGATTTTACTGCGCCTAATTCATTTTCAGAATCGCTATTTAACTCACCAAATGCAACCGGAAGAATTGCAGCGCGCGATACGTTAAATATTGCGTCACCATACGGTACTTTTGCTGGAAGCGCGCGCCTAGCAAGCTCTGTAGAAAGCTCAAAATTAGGAACGAATACCGACACAGAAATATCTTGCGAAACTTTGTATCGTACAGTATGAAAACCGGTAGAAAGCGGAGCTTCGCAATCTCCAGCCACGCGCACAGAACCTTTGCCTTCCCCAGCATCAAGCTTCCAGCTCATCGTCAAACCACCAAAAACCGCAGGAGCTACGTTATCTGGATGGCCTTCAATTGAGGCCGCAATCTCAAAAATTGCTTCGCGATTAAGCTCGCCTTCGTGAGCAAAAGTCCAAGCAGCAGCAACAGCAGCCACAATCGCCTCTGCGGAAGACCCCATACCGCGCGCTTGCGGAATCTGATTATGCGCTTCTAAAGTAAACCGTAAGTTTGGTAGACCAAAAATTTTGCAAGCCTTGCGAAAAGTTGATACAACTAAGTGCGTTTCATCTTTTGGAAGCGTATCCTCGCCTTCGCCGTGAATAATTACGCGCACGTTTCCAGCATAATCAAGCGAATCAAGCGAATTTTTAGACTGATTATCATCCAGAGTAAAAACTAAAGAATCCGCATAATCAAGCGCAATTCCTGCTGTATCGAAGCCAGATCCAAGATTTGCGCTGGTTGCTGGAACTCTAACTGACACGCTATTGCATACTGGTTTCATTTCGCACCTTTTCCGTTCGGGCAGTCTACTTAATGATTCGCAAAGCAAGCGGCTTATCCAGCACAAAATCCAAATCTTGTAAATTCTTACAAATAGATTGCACAGTAGCTTCCGAACATTCTCGCACAAGAACACGTATACTGCCAGGCCCACCAAGACCGCACTGTGGACAATCCGAATCACCCTCAGATTGCGCGTATTGCGCTTCGCAAGCCGAAGCCAAACGCTCAGCTGCAACACCATGACCTGCAAAAACATCCATAACTTCGCCGCGCAAAGCCAAAGAAGTATCTTCCATATTGCAACGAATCACAAAATCTGCCCTAGTCTGCTCACTAGAAGCTGGCACATACTTGTTGTACATTGGCACGCCAAAACCGGAGCATCCGCGCACAAGATTTCGAGCCGCACTAACAACATCTCCAACAACAGCGCTTGCTGTTGGAGCGCCGCCGGCACCGCGTCCGTAGAACATTAAGTCGTCTGCAGCTTGAGCCTTAACAAATACAGCGTTAAAACTGCCGTGAACAGATGCCAAAGGATGTTCCGCACCAACAAGCGCCGGATACACACTAACGCTTACTCCTCCATCCGAGTTTGGCTCGCCGTCGCCATCGTCGTCGCAGTGCCTCTCAACTGCCGCAAGAAGCTTAATCACGCGCTTTTCCGCGCTCGCTGCCGCAATATCTTCAGCCGTAATCGCGCTAATTCCCTCAACGGAAACATCGTCAATACTTACCGGCATTTGGAATGCAAGAGTTGCAAGAATAGCAGCCTTATTTGCAGCGTCGAATCCTTCAACATCTCCGGTTGGATCCGCTTCTGCGTATCCTTTTTCTTGAGCTGCGCGCAAAGCCGAATCAAAATCAAGTCCTCGCACTGTCATTTCGTCAAGAATATAGTTTGTAGTGCCGTTTACTATGCCAAAAATTTGCGTAATTTCGTCACCAATAAGAGACTCTCGAAGCGGACGAAGAATAGGAATCGCTCCTGCAACAGACGCTTCAAAGTACAAGTCAACTCCATGACTTTCTGCACACTCGTATAATTCCGGACCGAACTTTGCAAGAAGCGCTTTGTTAGCTGTCACAACGTATTTTCCGTGGCTCAGCGCGCTTTTTACAAAAGTATGCGCAGGCTCAAGCCCGCCAATAAGCTCGACTATAATATCAATGTCTTCGCGAGTACATAAAGAGGCGGTGTCTGTAGTTAGCAAATCGCGCTTAATCCAAGGCACATTAACTTCCGCTGGGCGTAAGCACGCAACTGCTGCGAGCTCAATCTCAGCACCAGTTCGCTTCTTAAGCTCATTGAACTGTTCAACTATTAGTCGCGCTGTTTGAGACCCAACAGTTCCAGCCCCAAGTAGACCTACGCGAATAGTTTTAGTCGATTGATTGCTTTGCATAACTTTCGCCTCCTTCGTTGATTTATTTTATATTTTATTTTTATGCGATTATTTTTTATTCGCTTTTACGCAAATAACATTAGCAAATTAAGAAGTATTGAAATAATCAAAAACGCTATTACTCCAACAGTTCCGTACAATGCTTTGTTTCCAACTTTATTTGGAAGTTCTTGCGGAGCATCGAAGAATACGAGATACTTGCGGCGACGAACCAGCAAAACCACGCCCACTATAAGCATGGCAATCATAAACATCCCATAAATTCCAGCTAGAATAAAACCGGTTGGTAGGCTAGTTAATTCTTGACGCGACATCTTTTCTACGTCAATCATATTTCCGCTTGCATCAACCAGCTGCTTTTCCAGCCACAGGGCAATTATGCTTCCTTGGAAATTCACAATCATATGAAGGAATATGCTGTAGCTCAACTTGGACGTGCGAATATAAATGTAGCCAAAAACAAGTCCAAGTCCAAATGCGTAGAAGAATTGGAACACGTTCATGTGGAAAAGCGCGAAAGCAAGTGCGGAAAATACAATAGCTCGCTTTTCTCCATACACGCGCAAACGAGAAAGCAACTGTTTTCTAAAAAGCCATTCTTCCACAATTGGCGCAAGAATTACCACAAATATGAAGGTTTCCCACATATTTCCCGCTGCAATAGTGTCTGAGACGCGATTTTCTGCTTTTCCGCCGCTAAGAACTGTTGCTAGGAAAATGCCAACTATATTACCAATGTACATAATCGGTATGCACACAGCAAAGAATCCGCCAAATTGGCTAAATTTCATAGAGAATTGTCGAGTTTTTGCCGCAGGAACAGTGCGCATAATAAGCATTGCGATTGGTAGAGCGACTAAATACTGCGAAATATCCGACACAAGTAATGTGTTAAGAGAGTCGCTTAGCATGCTCTTAGGCACAAACCTTGAAGAAAGAACTCCAAGAACATATGCAACAGCAATCCAAACTACGAGGAATACGCATAAAGACATGCCAATAGTTCCTTGACGTTTGCGCGCTAGCAAATAAGTGTCGTCGCGCCATGAATTTTGCAAATCTTGCATACTTATTCCTTTTTGTTTCTGCTTTTGTTACTGCTTTTGTTGCTGCTTTACAGTTGATTAAATTATTTCAGAACGCCTTCAATAAGCTTTGTGATTAAATCGCTATAGCTTATTCCGGTTGCTTCCCAGGCTTTTGGATACATGGAAATTGGCGTAAATCCAGGCATTGTGTTGATCTCGTTAAGAATTACGCGGCCATCTTTAGTTACGAAAGAATCCACGCGACTTAATCCTCTTCCATCTGCCGCCTTGAATGCTGCAAGCGCTGTTTTGCGAACGCGCTGCAAAGTTTCTTCCGGAAGATCGGCCGGAACTTCAACATGCGAAGCTGCAGAATCCATGTATTTACTGTCAAAATCGTAGAACTGATCTTCACCAGCCTGACGCTTGTCTAGCACAACTTCTCCAGGCCAGCTCGCCTGAGGCTCTTCGCCGTCGCGAGCGGCAAGAACCGCGCACTCAATTTCTCGCGCGTCAATTCCTTGCTCTATCAATACTCGCCAATCGTGCTTTGAAGCCTCAAAAACTGCATCTGCTAAAGCTTTAGCATCGCGCGATTCAACTTTTGTAACTCCAAAACTAGATCCTGCACGGCTTGGCTTTACAAAAAGCGGATACTCTAGTTTTGCAGCTTCAACTTGCGCAAGAATTTCGTTTGCATACGCAGCAAAATTGTTCGCCGCATCGCTTGCAAACTTTCGCGCATCCAGTGCGATTCCAGGAGCAACATTAATTCCGGCAGCCTTAAAAAGTTGCTTCGCGTAATACTTATCCATGCACGCAGCCGATGCTAGAACTCCGCAACCAACGTATGGAACTTGCATCATTTCTAGCAAGCCCTGCAAAGTGCCATCTTCGCCGTTTGGCCCGTGAAGAACCGGAAACACTGCGTCAATATGACCCAAACTTGTAAGCGTGCCGTCTGCTTCTCGCACCAAAAATCCGTCTGCGCCTTTAGCTGGGTCTAGCACAACATCGCGCGTTTCAGCAGTTTTTGTTATTACCGGAAGCTCTCCTTCTTCCATGTGGAAGTTACGAGGATCTTCTCCGCCAACAATCCACTCGCCTTGCTTTGTGATTGCAATACGTACAATCTCGAATCGACTTTCGTCTACAGCACTGAGTACTCCAGCAGCCGATATGCAAGAAATCGAATGTTCGTCTGCTTTACCGCCATACAAGAACACTACACGCTTTTTCGTCATTTTTTTCCTTTATATATTTTATTTTTGATTATTTTAATTATTTACGATTATTTACGATTATTTACGCGCGCTACTTTCGCAAAAGCTACTTACTCTTCGCAAACATCGTCGTCAAAAAGCATTGCGAGCATTTCTTGGCAGGAAATTCCTTCTTCAAGCACGCGAGCCATTGCGCTTGCGAGCGGAGTTGCAACGCCTAATCGCTTGCCCATTGCCACAACTGCGCTTGTAGTTGGCACGCCTTCCGCAACACCATTGCTCACAGCGGTTGCTTCTTCAACGCTCATGCCTTTTCCAAGATTTGCACCGAAAGTGTAATTACGACTTAATGGTGATCCACAAGTTGCAACTAAATCACCAAAGCCTGCAAGACCTGCAAAAGTGCGCGAATCTGCGCCTTCCGCAACGCCCAAAGCCGTCAATTCTGCAAGACCGCGAGTTTCGATCATAGCCGCCGTGTTTTCGCCGTATCCTGCGCCTCGAGCCATGCCAACTGCGAGCGCAACCACATTTTTAAGCGATCCGCACATTTCTACGCCGATTACGTCGGTTGACACAAACGCCTTAAAGTAGCTGTTTGAGCAAGCTTTTGCAACTACTTCTGCCTGAGACTTTTCTACGCAAGCAACTACTGCTGCAGCCGGATGGCGAGATGCAACTTCCTTGCTTAAGTTTGGTCCGGAAAGTGCAGCGAAACGGTTACGCGGCAAGTTCAATGCTTCGCACACGACTTCATCCATACGCTTGCCTGTTGTGCGCTCAATGCCTTTCATAAGCGAAACAACAATCGCGTTTTGTGGAATCAAACCCACGAATTCTGCTAAGGCAACGCGAGCAAATTGTGCTGCAATAGCCACAACTACAATATCCGCGTTCGCAACAGCCTCAGCACGATCCCCTGTTGCAGTCATGTTTTCTGGCAGTTTTTCCACGCTTGGCAAGCGCACGCCGTTATGATGATGGTCGCGAATTCCTTCAACGATTTCCGGCTCTATTGCCCACATCGTCACCTGATTTCCTGCGTCCGCAAGCACTTGACCAAACGCAGTTCCCCAAGCACCAGCACCCAACACCGTAACGTTCATGTTTACGTCCTGCCTTTCGGTTTGAAGTTTCGTGGGCTGCGTTATAGTTTCGCGCATTTCGCAAGCTAATTTGCAGCTCAATTTTGACTTATAATCACACTATTACTTAATACTACACACGCCGCTTTACGGGATTTTAAAAAGATACTTTATTTTATTCTTCCGTATATTTTTTATTCTTCCGTAACGCGTTTCATCTGCCTGTAATCAAAGTATCCAGCAGGAGCTTTTTCGCCGCGAATCTCTTCCATAATTTGCGTCATGCGCACTCGCACGCGACGAGCAAGTTCTTCGGCAGATTCCATTGGAGGCAATTCTCCCCAATTTTCGCTTCCCTGCAGCAAGTCGGAATAATCAAGCTGAGTATCGTAGCACATTACAACGTTTTTCTTCGGCCAAGGCCACCAGTGGTTAATGCTTGCAGCACCCCACACAACCGCGCAAAATAGCGGAATCTGATGCCCCAGCCTGCGAGAAGCTTCGAGCGCAATAATTCCAATTCCAGGCTTCATGCTCATCGGCCATTTTTTAGGATCGCGCGTTAAAGTGCCTTCTGGCCAAATGCTTAAAGGTCTTCCGTTCATGAGGATTTTGATTGATTCTTCCTCAATTTCGCGCGCTTTTCCACTTCTGCGCGGAACCGGTTGCATACCTACTAGCTGGAACCATTTGCCTAAGATTGGCCAGTGAGCTAGTTCTGCTTTTGCCATGTAACGAGGTCTACGACCTTGGTGGAATAGCGCTGTCATTGGTATAAAAACGTCAAACATTGTAACGTGCGTGCAAGCGGTAATAAACACGCCTTCTTCTGGCACGTTTTCTAATCCCCACGCCTTTACTTTGCAGCGCGAACGCAATACGCGCGACGTTCCTTCGAGCAACCTTTCGGCGGCTTTAGGATTTTGCGCGTCAATTTCTGCCTGGTTTGGCTTACGTGCACCGGTTGGATAGTAATACGTTGGGTCAACTAAGTTGTGTACACGCGCTAAGCGCTCTACTTGCTCATCGCTTAAGCGTTTAACAGCACTTCTTGGCGAAGGTTTTCCTTTTGATACCATACGTCTATTGTGCCGCACGCTATAAACCTGTGCTAAACCTGCTTTCTTAGCTTTTTGTATTTACTAGCGCTTTTGAAATCAGCCCATGCTTAGGCGAGCAAACCCACGCAAGCACAAAAAGCACTGTTGCAACTAGCACAATCGTGCCGCCTGTTGCAGTATCAAAGCTCCAAGAAATATACATGCCCACAATCGATGACGCGCAACCAATAACCGGCGCTAGAATCATCATTTTCCCAAGTCTGTCGGTAAGCAATCGCGCAGTCGCCGCGGGCGTAATCAAAAGCGCTAAAACAAGCACGTTTCCAATAATTTGCACGGAAACAACTACTGCAATCGCCACAAGCACGTACAACATTCCATCTAGCCAAGATACTGGCAATCCCATTGCGCGCGAAGTTTCGCGATCCATCGACACGCACACAAGTTCTTTGTGGAACATACTCAGCAACGCCACAATAATCAGCCCTGTAACAGCTACCACAGCAATATCCGAGTCCGGAATGCCAGTAATTGAGCCAAATAAGAAGGATTCCAAAGAGCCGGCGTAGCCCGAAGCTTTTGAGATTATTACAATTCCAAGCGCAAAAGCAGATACGAAGAATACTCCAATAAACGAGTCTTCGCGAAGCCTGCGGTTTTGGCTAAAAATAGATACGATTAGTGCGGTTGCAACTCCTGCTAGCGCGCCTCCAAATAGCAGATTTCCTTGCAATACGAAGGCGATTGCGAGTCCTGGGAATACGGAGTGTGCTACAGCGTCACCAATAAATGCCATTCCGCGAAGCACAACGTAGCAGCCAACTACTCCACAAATTACGCTAGAAAGGCAGGCTACAATAAGCGCTTTTAGCAAAAACCAAAGGTCAGGATTTGTTAAATCTTGTATAAATTCGATTGGAGATAACATTTACTTTTCCACCTCTATTTTTTTCCGATTACTCGCTCAACTGCTTTAATAAGCGGATTTTCAGGCGCTACATGGAAGGTTTGCACCCACTTTTCCGCGCTCAAATTTTGCGGCTCGTCGTCTCCAACAATAGTGCCATCAAAAAGCATGATTCTTGAGCATGAGTTGATTGAGCCAATTATGTCGTGAGAGCTCATAAGGATTGCCTCTCCAGACTTTGCTAAATCCAAAAACAGGCTCGTAAGTAGCTCCTGAGTTGGCATATCAAGACCGGTAAATGGTTCATCTAACAGAAGCAAACGCGGCTGCCCGGCAAGCGCTCGCGCAACTAGCACGCGCTGACGTTGGCCGCCGGAAAGTTCACCAATTGTGCGATCTCGAAAATCAGCCATTCCAGTACGCTCAAGCGAAGCAAGAGCAATTTCGTAATCTTCTTTTTTTGCGCGACGAACGCAACCAATGTGACGAATCCTACCCATCATCACCACATCTAAAACAGAAAGCGGAAAATCCCACGCAATATCGTGACGTTGAGGCACGTATCCAACGTAAGATACGCGCGAATTTACACTATCGCCTTCTGCGCTAGGAGCTTTAACTTCTAGTTTTCCGGCGTGCGGAATCAGCCCCATAATTGCGCGGAAAAGCGTTGTTTTCCCAGCGCCGTTCGCACCCAGTAATCCAACGAATTCGCCACTATTGATAGTAAAAGAAACGTCTTTTACAACAGTGCGATTTGCGTAGCTTACACTCAAGTTTTGCGCGTTAATAACAGTACTATTTTCGCTAATATTTTTATTCATAAATCCCATCCACTTCGCTATTACTTCGCTATCGCTTCAAACATTTCGCTAAAGAATCCGCGTTAGCTCGCATCATATCCACGTAAGTTCTAACCTTCGCGTCGAAAGCGTCACCATAAATTGGGCAAACTTTCACATGTGCTTCGGCTGCAAGCTCTTTAAGCACAGACGAGCGCGAAATCAAATTCGGCTCCAAAAACACTGCAGGAATTTCCAAGTCGCGCAAAATTTGCGAAAGCCTGCGCCTATCTTGCACGCTCGGCTCGCTTGAAGGGTTAATTGTTACAAATCCTGCAATATTTACACCGTAAGCTTTACCCAAGTATGCAAAAGCGTCGTGCGTTGTAACTAAGTTGCGGCGTTCTTTTGGAATTGACGCAACTTTTTTACGCATATACGCGTCTACGTCAAGAAGCTTGTTAATATAACGGTCCGCATTTGCGCGATATTTGCGAGCATTTTTAGGGTCGACTTCGCAAAGTCTATCTGCAATTGTTCGCACATAAGCAATTCCGTTTTTTACTGACTGCCATAAATGCGGATCAATATCTCCATGAACGTGTTTTCCTAAAACAGCCTGCGGAATCTGATACAACTTTTCGCGAGCAGCACCCAAAAAACGATACCCCTGCTCTGCAGGAATTTCTTTCAGCGCGTTAGTTGGAACTTCCACAACCACATCTTGCGGCTTGTAGTACACGCGTTTTGGCGCAGCAGAGCGCTTTTCTTGCAAAGTATCCACTCGGTACATAAACCCGTGCGACGCCAAATCGTATGCTAAATCGGCATGACCTTTATTTAAAACCACGCGAGCTTTGCGATTTTTCGCTACTTTCTGCGCATTTACGCCAACAGCAAAACGCATTCTGGTATTACCTAAACTTGCAACTCTTGCGCCTTGAGCATCTAAAATATCCGCATGCCAGTCAAGCGTGTACTCTCCTGGCTTGCTAAAAGCCCAGCTTAAATGCGTGTGAGCATCCGCTGGCAAATCAACGTGATCTTCGTCGCTAATTCCGTTCGCTGAATTTACGTAAGTTTCTACGCTTCCAAAAGTGCCTGTAAGGTAAGCGAATAATGCTCCAGGTCCTTTTACTTTTGTTGCAGTTAAGCGGATTCTGTCCGAGCGCTTCATGTTGTATGCGTTTGGCTTTATTACGGTTGCGCGTCCTTCTTTTGTTACTGTTGAAGGCGCGTTTGATTGTGAAGACTGCGAAGATTTAGAATTTTGCGATTCTTCAGAAGATTTCACAGTTGCAGCTTCTGCTCCAACTTGCGCAGCCATGCGTTCTGTAGCAAGACCAAGCCAAATAGTATCCAGCGACACGTCTTCGACCATTGGAATAATATCCGCCGCATGTTTCACGCTTTCTTCAGCAAGCTCAACATTCGGCACGCCTTTTCGCAAATTTGCGTCTAAAGCGGTAATCACGCCGTGCTCTTCAAGCATCATGTAATTACTAAAAGCCACATCCGCATACACAACGTCTCGAATTGATCGCAATCGCGGCTCGTAAGAGTGCGGATCTGCATTATCTGGCACGATTGAACTCACATTTGCAGCATCTCCTGCTACATTCGCCACCATATCACGCAAAACGCCTGTAGTAGTAACCACATTAATACGGCCATCCATGTGCCCTGCGCGCGTATTGCCGTTTGCGCTGCCACAAGCAGAAAGCGGAAAAATAAGCGCAACCACTGCAATTGCGTCAATCGCAGCAAAAAAAGTTTGCTTTGTTTTTCTGGGCCAACGAATCACCCTTACACACTCCTACTACTTTTAATAGCGAAATAAACCTTAATAGCGCAGTAACCAATTCAAACTAATGAGTCCGCGCTTGTAGAGGAACCAAATTCCGGCAGCAGTAACGGATAGAACAGTTAATACTCCGCCAATAATAAGCGAGTATGCAAGCACAGGATTCCTACTAAACAAGCCTGAAATTCCAGTTGGCTCATCATCTTTTACATTGCTAAGCAAGCTTCTTCTAAGACCCTTAACGCGCTTAGAAGCATATTTTGCTTCAACGCCTTTGCGTGACTTGCTGCCGATTGTGCCGAGTACTTTTACACCCTTACTTTTTTTAGCAGATTTAGTTTTATTAGAAGACGCAAATCCTCCACCAAAGAACGACCCTCCACTGTTTCCCGCGTAGCGTGAAGAAGCTAGCGGAGTTGTTCCGCCATTATTTTTTCCGTTGTTTCCACTGTTTCCGCCGCTTCCACCGTTACTATCGTCTCCGCTATCTTCAGCAGAAGCTGCGCCGTCTTCAGCGGCCTCTCCTTCACCGTCGCCGTCTCCTTCACCGTTGCCAACTTCGCTTACAGAGCAGCCCATAGGAGTTTTAAGCGCGTCCACACCAATTGCGAAGTGGAAATCCTTAGCAAGAGTTTTGCCATTAGCGCTAACTGCAAGACGAATCGTATAGTATCCAGATTTTGAAAAATCCCAGTTCAAGTGCATATGCGTATTAGCCGGAATCGTGTAAGTTCGATTTCCGTTACTAGACATAACAGTTTTCGCTTTTGTGCCAAGTCCACCTTGCAACCAAATACGCACACTGCCCGGTCCTTTTACAGATTCAAGACTTATTTTGCTGGATTTACGCGGATGCAAACCTTGGTTGCTCCAACCAACCCATGGAACGCTTCCCTTTTGCGTTTGCGGAAGTCTCCACACATTTCCATCTTTTGCTGCGTTTCCTGCATAAAATACGACTTTACTTGGGTCGCGCTTTACGTGAGATCCAGTTACGTCTTCTTGCACAGCAAAACCGATTCCGTTACCAGTTGAGTACGTTGCTAAATCAACGTGCCCATGCTTTATAATCAGCTTATCTTCTTTTATATCGTTAAAAGTTGAGCATTTTTTAGTTGTTTTTTTGTTCTTATTTTTAGATTTGGATTGTTTAGAATCTAAATTATTTTTACTAGATTCTGTTTCGGCTTCTTCTTCATCTTCAGAGCAACGATTTGCCAATCCGCCACTCGGCTTAGCACCTGGCCAAGGCGTTACGTACACTCTGTTGTTATTGCCGTTTATAACAATTGAAGTCGATGAATCCTCATCGTCATCGCCATCGCCATCATCGCTGCCATTTTCGCCTTCAGATTCTTCACCGTCAGAATCGGAATCTGAGCCACTGTCACCTTCGCCATTTTCACCTTCAGATTCCTCACCGTCGGAATCTTCTTCAGACTTCTGCTTTTCTAATTTAACGAATCCACTGTAATCATTAAATTCTTCTTCAGAAGCTGCAATCGATTCATTCTCGTTAGAGGCAGCAGCATCCATATCTACCTCAAACGTGTATTTTTGTACATTTTTATAAATAGAGCCTGCTTCATTCCTTCCAGCAGCTTCCACGTCAAGAACATACTTTCCCGCTTTGGTAAATATCCAATTAACATGCATATGCGCTTTTGGACCCACATACATTTTGTGCGGGAATTTTGTGTTAGGCGTTCCTATAACAGGTGTTACGTCACCATGAGCATCATCCTGATAAGCGTACACAGCTCCGCCTTTTGGAACTGTTGCGCTTTTTATAGCAAATCTTACGCCTGTTATACCAGATTTTTCACCTAAAGTTTCGGTTGCAAATCCCGGCCACAATTTACTAGTATCTTGAGTTTGAGATAATCCCCAAATTGGCACATTACTGCCATTTTTGGGCAAAAACTTTAGTCCTTCACTAGATTGTTTAGTGTTGCTTCCAAGTACAAAGACTAATAGAGTTGGATTGTATCTAATATGATTTTCATTAACTCCAGGGAAACTATCTCCGCGAGTTCCTAAAACAAATTTTCCTTTTTTGCTAATATACGTTGCGAACGCGTCTGTATGACCTTTGTTTACCCTGCATTTTGCTATTCTATACGAACTGTCTTCACTTTCAGCATCGTTAGGCACAACAGCATCATTGCAATTCTGCTTATTTTCAGCGCCATCTATTTTTTCACTATTCACACTAGAGCCAGAGCTTACGCCAGCTTCGTCCGCGTACGCGCTACCACAATTGCAGCAGCACATGGAAGCTAAAAAGCCGACTGAAATAATTGCGCTAACAAAAGCACTAAACAGCCTCATGCAAATCAATGTAGATTTTTTAAGCATTACTTATCCTAAACTACTTATTTATTACTTATTCGCTACTTATTCAAATCAGTTTTTGGCAAAATAATTGTTTCTTCCGAAGCATTCACTAAATCACCGAGCGTATTTTGCTGCGAAATCGCCTGTTCGCGCGCTTTCTTGCTTTTTATTACAGCGAATAAAATAAACGCAATAATAACGACGGTAAGAATTACAACAATAATCATCACAATCTGCGCAATTACAACAGTATCGTCTGCTTTATAAGCCTTTTGATGCTTTTTGTTTGAAGCTATACCAGATTTATTATTGTCAGCATTTTCATTATTTTGTTCTGCGTTTTCACCCTCGCCATTATCTTCAGCATCTTCACCGCCGTTTTGTGACTCAGCTTCCTGCGCTCCACCAGCAGCACCCCCAAGAGCAGCCTGCGGATCCGTATTGTCTCCAACCGCAAAATTAAGAACGCGCGTATCGCTTACTTTTCGTCCATTCTTCAATTTTCCAGAAAAAGTGAGCTTCACATGATAAATTCCAGGCTTAGAAAACACCCAATTTACGTGAGTATGAGCGTTAGTTTCAATCCAGCTGTTTTGCGGGTAGCCTTTAGTGCTATCCCAAAGTTGCTGTGGATTGTTGTTGCCATTTTCTAAGTAAACGTGCAATTTTCCTGGACCGCTTACTCCTTCAAGCGAAAGGTTAGCTCCGCGATCAAGCTCGTTTAGCACGCCACCTTCCTGAGTATTCCATCCAAGCCATGGAACATCAGGATTCTGAGTTTGTGGAATAACATACAGCTTCGTTCCAGGCTTTTCACCAATAAAACTGTAGGTAGAATCGTTTGGCATTGGAATAATCGAGCTACTACCCAGCTTAAACACAACGTTCTCCGGGTCTCGCCACACTGGATCGTCACCAGTATCGTCACGAATTTGTATTTTCCAATTTCCGCCCGCAAGAGTTGGTCCAAAATCGGCGTGACCTGCCTGAATCATAACAGGTTGGTTGCTGCTTGCCGCGTAAGCAGATTCCACAAAAGAAGTCGGCAACAACAAATTCGCTATTAGCATAATCGCTGTTGCAGCAAACGCAATAATTCCTTTTGAAATATAACGCTTATTATTTATCATTTTTTATCCTTTATAACATTTTCAAGCGTGAACGAAGTAAGAATGCTACAACTCCTGTTATTGCGCACAAACTTACGCTTGCGGTACCAATAGCAGCAGCCACCCATTTTGTTTTATGATCTTTTTCTTCTTGAGATTCTTCGTCGTCGGTTAAGTTTTCTGAATACTCATCGTTGCTTTCTTCAGACTCATACGAGGCATTCTTAGTAGATTTTTTGCTCTTTTTTCTAAGAAGCTTAACTTTTTTCAGCTTTTTAGCATGCTTTGAGGAAGATCTACTATGACGCAGCCCACCCAAGGTTCTAGAAGCTGATTTTGTAAAGCCGCCACCAGAATTTGCAAATCCACCTTTTGATTGAGTTTTCTTAGCTAACGGAGTGCTACCAGCTTTCTGAAGATTATTCTGCTCAGAGCCGGAAGTTTTAGAATTATTATTTGCGTCAGTCTGATTCTGACTTGAAGCATCTATGACTTTATCAATATTGTCTTCTGTGCGGGCATTTTTACTTTCGCCTGCATTTTCAGACTGTCCGCCTGCTTCACTATTTTCGCCAGATTTACGCTTCTTATTCTTATTGCGCTTAAGTTTTTTATTTTTACGCTTTTTATTGTTCTTCTGATTCTTATGCTTATTCTTGTCTTTAGATTTTTCAGCTTTTCCTGGATTGTTCTTGTTCAAATTTTTGATATTAACAGTCCAATCGCAGAAATCGTCATACCCAGCATTCCTGTATAAAGTTCCATCATCTAAAACAAGCGAAGCGCGAATAACAGCATCCTGCATGCTTTCGTCAACTACTAAATCAAGGCTTTTACCTTCAGCCATTGGTATATTAGTAAAGTTTTTTTCGCCATCCTTCTTAATCATCCACCTGTATTTTTTAACTATGGATGTAGCAGGCTCTTCTGGATCTCCAGCCCCACCATTTACAACAGGTACACGGGGCGAATACAGCTTTGCATTAAGATGCACAGTTTCACCAACATTAACCTTGTTTTTGCCCTTAATTGCAACAACTGGCCTACCGTCAGCTCCGTGATCTTCTACAACTATTTTTCCGGTTGCTCTGTCTTTACCAAAGTCAAAAATACCTTCAAAAGCAGTAACAGTAACAGAAACTTGCATATTGTTCATTGCAGGCTCTGGAGGAAGTATAAGCCTTTCTCCCATAAAGCAAGTTCCTTCTGTACCTTCTTGCTCATCCGCGCGAGTTATGCACCAACGATACGTAGGCCTTTTTATTTCACCACTTGCAATTTTTTCCTTTAACCCGCCCATGTAGGTGTAAAGATTTAAGTCTCCGCCAATTTCATAAGAATGATAATGCGGGTGGAATCCCTTATTTCGTATGCCTAAAATGCATAGCTGACCATCTTTACACTCAGGATTATCGCTTGGATCTTCGTCCTTAGTATTTGCGTCCAAAACTGGGATTTCCGCTTTTCCGCGTTCTTTAACAGTTGAGCCAAGAGGAACAGTGTGATTATTACTTGCTGCAATTTCAAAAGTATATTCAGCAGTATTCGTAGTAATAGTTTTTTGAGTTTTCTTATTCTTAATAACCGCGTACACTTCCAGCTTATACATACCAGGTTGAGTAAATACCCAGTTTGTATGCTGATGAGTTACCTGAGGTTGATGAATTACGCCTGGAAGCTCAAAGCGGCTACCTTTTTCTGCTTCAACATCGTCTTTATCTTGGTACTCAAAAGATTTTGCTATTGATTCGCCAGCCTTGTTTTTATCTGGAGTCCAAACTAATACTTTTCCACCTTCAGGAACTGTGACTTTTTGCACAACAATATCTGCAGTTGCTTCATCAGGATTTTCGGCACCAACAGCGTACCTTGCTACAGACGTATCCCACCCTGGGAACAACTCTTTATCTTGTTTATTACCAGACTCATCTAAAAGCCAATAACCCTTTGATGCGTCAAATGGTAATTTGTTTTTGTAGTTGTCAAAAGGCTTAGTGCTATACGAAGAGTTCCCAACCCTCATTGTTACGTTTTCTGGCTTATAAAGCATAGAATTTGCTTCAAAACCCATAATTAATTTGTCGTTAAGCATAAAAGGATAAAAAATATCCATGTGGCCGTTTGAGAGTACGTCTTTCTTAGATGCGTCGTATGTGTAAGTAGTGTGCTTTTCGCCCGCAAACGCAGGCACTGCAGCGCCAAAACCAGATACCAGCACTGCAAAAGCAAGCACAAATACGCTTGCAGCGGCAAGCGCTCGCTTAAACATAGACTTCACTGCATAAGTCATAATTATTATTTCGCTCTCTACACTTCATTTTCTCTATTTCGCCTATTCGCGCTCTTCTTTCACGAATGACTATTGAAGATATCCATACAACGTCTATCAATAATAATAATGATTCTCATTAAAAGCAAGTCGACACTCCGAATAAACAAAAACGCTGGCAGCTCAAAGCAACCAGCGTTATTAGATAATACTTTTAAGCAGATTTAGTAGCTGCTTTTAAAGTACTTTAGTAAGTTTAACTTTAGTAAGTTTAGCCTTCTACAATATCCGCATTAAGGCAAGTCTTAAAGTGACGCAAAGCCCATTCGTGACCTGCAGGATCAAAGCTTGCTACGGCATCCTTATGAACCACAATCTTAAATCCAAGATTATACGCATCAACGGCAGTGTGAAGCACGCAAATATCCGTGCAAACTCCCACCAAATGCAGCTCTTCAATGTGACGTTCGCGAAGCTTAATCAGCAAATCAGTTCCATTAAACGAAGAGTAGCGAGTTTTATGAATGTAATAAACGTTGCTTTTATCTTTATTCGCTGCGTAAAAATCACCAAGCGTGCCATATAACTTCTGGCCGTGAGTTCCGGCGATATTGTGAGGTGGGAAAAGCTTAGTTTCAGGATGATACGGATCGTTCAAATGATGCGTATCAATCGCAAAAACCACAAACTCGCCAGCGTCTAGAAACTCCTGCGAAATCTCAGTAATACGCTTCTCGAGCTTTTGCGCAGGCTCGCCCACAGTAAGAGAGCCGTCGCTTGCCACGAAATCATTCGTATAATCAATGTTAATAAGGGCTTTATTCATACTTACTCCTTGTATGAAATTTGCAGAATAATCGCTAATAGCATAATCGCAAATAGCACACGCTTTAGTTACAATATTCCGCATTATTAATTGCTTAATTTTATTTCAATTGATAGCCCAATTATCAACTCAATTGCTGGCCCAATTGTAATCGGCACAATACTTTAATACTCAAAGCTAACTAGAAGCTCATCTATAGCTTCGTAAAGATTTCCTAAAGCTTACCAGCAGCATACTGAAAGCTCATGCTTCTGCGCCGACTACAATTATTTAATCACAACCATACGGCAAATGTAGCCATGGAAACATTTGCCGTAAGTTTTCCTCATGTTTGGAGGGTTTAATATCAGTATTCGCTCCAAATGTGAGATGATTCTCTCGCGTTTGGAGTGCTACACAGCCTCAAACCCTCCAAATGTGAGGATACTAGCGCGTGTTTGGAGTATTACAAAAAACAGTAGTATGGGAATAAAAAAAGCGGGGAACAATCAAGTTCCCCGCTAGAAAGAATAATGCGGCAGCGTGCTAGTCTCCCACACCCTATCGAGTGCAGTACCCTCGCCGTGTCAGGCCTTAGCTTCCGGGTTCGGAATGGGACCGGGCGTCTCACCTGAGCCATGACCACCGCAAAACTATATTATACACTCACAAACCGTGAGTGGCAACGTGGCGGTTTGGGAACCGGACATGAACGCGAGCAATAAAAGCTTTTACTAACCAATCGTTAAGCGAATCGTTTAATACTCCATGATGCTAGAAAATAATACTCAAGTTTCAAACCAGCCCCTTCTTAAAAAGCAGAAGGGAAGAATGTCACCATCGCCCGTTAGTACTGGTCAGCTCCACCCCTTACAGGGCTTCCACGTCCAGCCTATCAACCACGTGTTCTACATGGGGGCTCACACACTAAAGTGCAAGGAATGCTTATCTTGGAGCAGGCTTCCCGCTTAGATGCTTTCAGCGGTTATCCCTTCCGAACGTAGCTAACCGGCGGCGCCACTGGCGTGACGACCGGCATACCAGAGGTTCGTCCACCCAGGTCCTCTCGTACTATGGGCAGGTCTCCTCAACATTCCAACGAGCGCAGAGGATAGAGACCAAACTGTCTCACGACGTTCTGAACCCAGCTCGCGTGCCGCTTTAATCGGCGAACAGCCGAACCCTTGGGACCTGCTCCAGCCCCAGGATGCGACGAGCCGACATCGAGGTGCCAAACCATCCCGTCGATATGGACTCTTGGGAATGATCAGCCTGTTATCCCCGGGGTACCTTTTATCCGTTGAGCGATGCCACGTCCGTACGCCGGCACCGGATCACTATCTCCGACTTTCGTCCCTGCTCGACCCGTCAGTCTCACAGTCAAGCCCGCTTGTGCGATTACACTCAACACCCGATTGCCAACCGGGCTGAGCGGACCATTGAGCGCCTCCGTTACTCTTTAGGAGGCAACCGCCCCAGTTAAACTACCCGCCAGGCACTGTCCCTAACACGGATAACGTGTCGAGGTTAGACGCCAGATATGGAAAGAGCGGTATTTCACCTGTCGACTCCACGCAAGCTAGCGCCCGCGCTTCACAGCCTCCCGCCTATGCTACACGATCCACACCTAACGACAATACCAAGGTATAGTAAAGGTCCCGGGGTCTTTTCGTCCTTCTGCGCTTAACGAGCATCTTTACTCGTACTGCAATTTCGCCGGGCTCCTGGCCGAGACAGTGGGGAAGTCGTTACGCCATTCGTGCAGGTCGGAACTTACCCGACAAGGAATTTCGCTACCTTAGGATGGTTATAGTTACCACCGCCGTTTACCGGGGCTTAAATTCACCGCTTCACCGAAGCTAACGGATCCTCTTAACCTTCCGGCACCGGGCAGGCGTCAGAGCGTATACAGCGGCTTACGCCTTCGCACGCTCCTGTGTTTTTGGTAAACAGTCGCTACCCCCTAGCTTGTGCCACCCCCAACAGCTCAACAGTGTGAAACCATATCACCATCAGGGGTCTCCCTTATGCCGAAGGCACGGGAGTAATTTGCCGAGTTCCTTGGCCAGGATTCGCCCGATCGCTTCGGTATACTCTACCAGACCACCAGTGTCGGTTTAGGGTACGAGCGGAATCACACCTCACGTTGAAGCTTTTCTTGGCAAGCAGGATCACCGGAATCAGCCTTACAGCCTACCCATCACGCCTCAGCTTTAACATCCCCCGGATTTACCTAGAGGACAGCCCACACGCTTAGCCACGGAAAACCACCTCCGCAGCCGGCTACCTACCCGCGTCACTCCCACGCTAACCTACTACCGATACGCTCCCAACACAAACAAGCCAACAACCCCGAAAGGAAGCCAGCCTGTAAATGAAGGTTAGTACTCTCAGATTCAGTTCGAACGGTGTAACACCGGTACGGGAATATCAACCCGTTCATCCATTCGACTACGCCTGTCGGCCTCGCCTTAGGACTCGACTCACCCGGGGACGACGAACGTGGCCCCGGAACCCTTAGTCATCCAGCGGACGGGATTCACACCCGTCTCTCGCTACTCATGTCTGCATTCTCACTCCTGTAAAGTCCACGACAAGTTCACACTGCCGCTTCACCCCTTACAGGACGCTCTCCTACCCCGCATGAAACAAATCATGCAGCCGCGTCTTCGGTGGCGTGCTTAAGCCCCGCTACATTGTCGGCGCGGAACCACTAGACCAGTGAGCTGTTACGCACTCTTTCAAGGATGGCTGCTTCTGAGCCAACCTCCTGGCTGTCTATGCGACTCCACATCCTTTCCCACTTAGCACGCGCTTCGGGACCTTAGACGACGATCAGGGCTGTTTCCCTTTTGACGACGGAGCTTATCCCCCGCCGACTCACTGCCGTGATAAACCTAACAGGTATTCGGAGTTTGGCTGCTATTGGTACCCGGTATGGGCCCGCAAGCATCCAGTAGCTCTACCCCCTGTAAGCAATAACACGACGCTGCACCTAAATGCATTTCGGAGAGAACCAGCTATCACGGAATTTGATTGGCCTTTCACCCCTAACCCCAAGTCATCCCCCCAGTTTTCAACCTAGGTGGGTTCGGTCCTCCACACGGTCTTACCCGCGCTTCAACCTGCTCAGGGCTAGATCATCCCGCTTCGGGTCCAGGACATGCGACTAAAACGCCTTTTAAAACTCGCTTTCGCTACGGCTCCCCCACCCGGGTTAGCCTCGCCACATACCACTGACTCGCAGACTCATTTTTCGATAGGCACGCCGTCACCCCACAAGAAGGCTCCGACGGATTGTAAGCGCACGGTTTCAGGAACTATTTCACTCCCCTCCCGGGGTGCTTTTCACCTTTCCCTCACGGTACTAGTACACTATCGGTCAGACAGGAATACTTAGGCTTACCCAACGGTCTGGGCAGATTCACGCGGGATTCCACGAGGCCCGCGCTACTTGGGAATAAGCATAAAGAGACATCGCACGACAAGCTACGGGGCCATCACCCTCTACGGCTGGGAATTCAATCCCATTCACCTAGCACGACATTTTATCACTCTTCTCAACCCCGTCAGAGGCTGAACAACCAATCCCACGACCCCGAATGCGCAACACCTGACGGTTATCACACGCACCCGGTTTAGCCTGATCCGCTTTCGCTCGCCACTACTCACGGAGTATCCTTTCCTGCAGGTACTGAGATGTTTCACTTCCCTGCGTACCCCCCACAAAAACTGTGGTGACCACCCATAACAGTGGCCGGGTCTCCCCATTCGGAAATCCTCGGATCAAAGCCCACTCGGCAGCTCCCCGAGGCATATCGCAGCCCGTCACGTCCTTCATCGGTCCTGTCTACCAAGGCATCCACCATACGCCCTTACCAGTGACACACACCAGTAAGAAACCTAACAGCAAAATTCTCTAGACAACAAATCATCACACTAAACGATCACAAAACGATCAAGACGACTCCACCAAAATGGAGCCGGTCGAAAATCAGTAAAAGCAAAAACATGAAACCCTAAAAAGAATCTCACATAATCACTCGCGTCCACTATCCAGTTCTCAAACCACCACAACACCACAAAACCCAAGCCAACACCAAAAAGCATCAACCTGAAATCCTGTGAGTCAAGGACCGCAACCCCAAAACAAAGGGGGGTGGCAATCCGGGAACCCAAAAGCATGCCCAAACATACTCATTCAAAAAACGTTAACTATTGTTTTCCACACCAGTAACCACACTCATCCGAGCGTGCACAAAAACTCCGTAGAAAGGAGGTGATCCAGCCGCACCTTCCGGTACGGCTACCTTGTTACGACTTAGTCCCAATCACGAGCCTCACCTTAGACGGCTCCATCCCAAAAGGGTTAGGCCACCGGCTTCGGGTGCTGCCCACTTTCATGACTTGACGGGCGGTGTGTACAAGGCCCGGGAACGCATTCACCGCGACGTTGCTGATTCGCGATTACTAGCGACTCCGCCTTCACGTAGTCGAGTTGCAGACTACGATCCGAACTGAGACCGGTTTTAAGGGATCCGCTCCATGTCACCATGTCGCATCCCGTTGTACCGGCCATTGTAGCATGCGTGAAGCCCTGGACGTAAGGGGCATGATGATCTGACGTCATCCCCACCTTCCTCCGAGTTAACCCCGGCGGTCCCCCGTGAGTTCCCGGCATAACCCGCTGGCAACACAGGGCGAGGGTTGCGCTCGTTGCGGGACTTAACCCAACATCTCACGACACGAGCTGACGACGACCATGCACCACCTGTGAACCTGCCCCGAAGGGAAACCACATCTCTGCAGCTGTCAGGCACATGTCAAGCCCAGGTAAGGTTCTTCGCGTTGCATCGAATTAATCCGCATGCTCCGCCGCTTGTGCGGGCCCCCGTCAATTTCTTTGAGTTTTAGCCTTGCGGCCGTACTCCCCAGGCGGGACGCTTAACGCGTTAGCTCCGACACGGAACCCGTGGAATGGGCCCCACATCCAGCGTCCACCGTTTACGGCGTGGACTACCAGGGTATCTAATCCTGTTCGCTCCCCACGCTTTCGCTTCTCAGCGTCAGTAACAGCCCAGAGACCTGCCTTCGCCATTGGTGTTCTTCCCGATATCTACACATTCCACCGTTACACCGGGAATTCCAGTCTCCCCTACTGCACTCTAGCCCGCCCGTACCCGGCGCAGACCCACCGTTAAGCGATGGGCTTTCACACCAGACGCGACGAACCGCCTACAAGCTCTTTACGCCCAATAATTCCGGATAACGCTTGCGCCCTACGTATTACCGCGGCTGCTGGCACGTAGTTAGCCGGCGCTTATTCGAAAGGTACACTCACCCAAAAGGCTTGCTCCCAATCAAAAGCGGTTTACAACCCGAAGGCCTTCATCCCGCACGCGGCGTCGCTGCGTCAGGGTTTCCCCCATTGCGCAATATTCCCCACTGCTGCCTCCCGTAGGAGTCTGGGCCGTATCTCAGTCCCAATGTGGCCGTCCGCCCTCTCAGGCCGGCTACCCGTCGAAGCCTAGGTGGGCCATTACCCCGCCTACAAGCTGATAGGACGCGACCCCATCCCATGCCACTAAACACTTTCCCAACAAGACATGCGTCAAGTTGGAGCATCCAGCATTACCACCCGTTTCCAAGAGCTATTCTGGAGCATGGGGCAGGTTGGTCACGCATTACTCACCCGTTCGCCACTCTCACCAGTCAGCAAGCTGACTAGATCCCGTTCGACTTGCATGTGTTAAGCACGCCGCCAGCGTTCATCCTGAGCCAGAATCGAACCCTCCACGAAAAAATTCAATGAAGAGCCAACAAAAGGCTCCAAAAAATAAGAAAAAGACGAGACATTCTTTAAGGAAAGAACATCCCACAAAACCTCACCACCATTTAACCATCTCTCAGGCACCCTGCAACATGCAAGGCAGGCAATGAACTGGCAATAATTAACTAATAAGTAGTACAGACACGCTCTTGAGTTCTCAAACCACCACCACACCAGCCGGCTCAATCAACCCCAAAGAGAAGAACCAGCCGCGCTGAGCAGCAAGAGATAAACTTACACCAAACCCAACCAAAACGCAAACCCACCCCACAAATCAGCCACAAAAACGTTGGAAATACTAGCATCCCCCGGAGTGTCGAAAAACTAGAAAAAGTAACTAAAAATACGTGCGTTAAAGAAATCCGCCAAAGCAGCAATATTCGGCTCACCATACTGATCAACCAACTGCAACCAACGGCAGGCATTTTCTTCCCCAAATCGCGCAGCTTTGCGACGATACTCTTCAACAGTCAAAAAACGAGGCGGAATAGACTTACTATTGTATTTATCCGCAACCATAACAATTTCTTGTTCAACAGTTTGCGGCTTATAGTCGTCCACAGGAAGCGGCAGGTTTTGCAGAGCAACCTGCTCGCGAGTCAACCCAACTCCAGTATGATTGCGCGCAAACTGGGCAGCTTCCTCACTAAAACCACATTTAAGCAAATAGTTGTACCCACGCAATCCGTGCAAAATATAATTCGGACCGTCAAAACTCAATTCGCCATCAAAATTTGCGGATCCATCTTTCTTCAGCACAAAATACGTGCCAATATCGTGCAACATTCCACCAATAAAAGCAGCGTACTCATCAATAGGTTGCTTTGGCGCGCGCCCACCTTTAATAGGCGGAAGATCAGAATAATTATCCCCAATAAGTTTTTTAATACAAGATTGTGCGAGTTTAGAACGCTCCAAAATAGAAGACGAACACTTTGTTTTAGACTCAAGCAACATATTGCAATGATGCGCAATTTGCCAAGAGATTGTGGCAATTACCACACAATGTCCGTGAATAAGGTTGTAAGCAGATTCAGAAGGCGCAGTAGTGCGATGCAATTGCTCTACCTGGCTAAAATCAGGCAAATCGGCATTTTTTACTGCATCGCACTGTAGCGTTTCTTCTGAATTGTTACGCATTTTATTCAAGATTCTTTATTTTCCGCACGCGCAGCATCTTCTACAGCCTGGACAACGGCATGAGTTACGTTGGCGGCGTCAAGATTAGTTTTATCGCCACTAAAATTCGCGCTAGATGCCTTTGCTTGCGCCTTAAGCGGCACAGGACTAATGTTCCCAGTGTTTGCAAGTTTTTCATCTGCAAACAGAACATTAGCTGCAGCAATATCACGAGCGTTCATAACTGCAGTCTGCTCCGCATCAGTAGGCCGAATATCAGAATCAGCCTGCGTGGCAGTTTCAACAGCTGAAGCGCCTTGCAACGATTGCACTGCACGCTGCGAATAATCTTCACGACTCAAGCGTGGAGGTCTGCGTGTAGAAACAAACAGCGGCTGCACTTCAACCACAGGATTATAAGGCGCCAAGCCAAACCACTTAACTGGAGTTCCAGCAATATGACGAATCGCATACTTCATTTTTAGCGACAATGCGCCACGCACAGAAATATTAGATTCCGGCATTAAAGCCTTGTGCAGCAGAACGTAACGGATTGGACCAATATCTGGATCCGCATCAACCTTTGGATACACAGATTTTTGACGAGGAAGCTCGCCGGTATGCGACAAATCGTGCATAATTTGGTGCAAATATGCAGGTATAGATGGCGAAACTTTAAAACCTAACTTTATTTTTACGCGGAACAAATAATCCGTACCAAAATTTTCAACGCAATACTCGCGCGTAAACGGAGCGTCGTCGGTTTCCACAGATACAGCCCACCAAGCTCTAGCTCGCTTAGGATGGTCAGCAAAAATGGAGAAGAAAATTCCAGTATCAAGTCGCTTCATTTCGCGATCAGAAGTCAAGTAAACAATATTGTCGGCAAAATACGGGATTCTAAAATCACCATGCAACTTATCGAGTACAGGCAGGAAGTCTTTAGGCTTCATATGCAAACGCTGCGATCGCTCTATCTTGGTACCGTCTTTCCAAGTAACCATGATTGTTAAAATCGAAGCTCCAAGAAGCATAGTGAACCAGCCGCCGTGCATAAACTTTGCCATGGAAGCAATGAAGAACATAAGCTCAATCATTAGGAAGATTACAGCAAAACCAATAGCTGCAAAACGCTTCTTCTGATACCACATATGAGCTGTAAGCAAAATGGTGGTTGCTAGCATTGTAAGCGTTAATGCCAAGCCGTATGCGCCAGAAATATGTTCAGAGTCGCGGAAAACAGCAAGCACTGTAATAGTCGCAACGCAAAGCACAACATTCACTACAGGAATATAAAGCTGTCCACGAGTGCGCGCAGGATAACGAACCTGCAAATGCGGCATCCAATTAAGGCTAGTAGCTTCAGAAACCATAGTGTATGCGCCAGTAATCAAAGCTTGAGAAGCAATAATGCCAGCTGTTACAGAAAGAATAACTGCAATATATCGCACATTAGGTTCGAGCATTTGGAAGAATGGATTTAATCCTTCCACAGACCACAATGATTTATCGTTCTGATGTTGCAGCATCCACGCGCCCTGCCCAAAGTAATTAAGCAGCAGAGCAACTTTAATAAACGGCCACGTTGCGTATACGTTTCCTCGACCAACATGACCCATATCTGAATACAACGCTTCCGCACCAGTAGTAGAAAGGAAGATTACACCCATAACTGCCAGACCCTGCACATTGTGCGAACTGAACAGGAATTCCACACCATAAATTGGGTTAAGCGCTTCAAAAATAGTCCAATCTTGACCAATATTCATAACGCCAACCAACGCGAGGAAAGCAAACCAAAGCATAACTACTATGCCGAAGACTTTACCAATACGCTCAGTTCCGCGCTGCTGAACAGAAAACAGTATGACGATGATAACAACCGTAATCATCATCGACAAATTCTCGTTTTCTAAGAATATTGGTTTAAACACTGCAATAGTGCGCAAACCTTCTACTGCGGAAGAAATAGAAACTGCAGGAGTTAGCACAGAATCTGCCAAAAATGCAGCTCCACCAATCATTGCCGGTATTGCAAGCCACGCACCTTTTTTGCGCAAAAGTGAGTACAGGGCAAAAATACCGCCTTCGCCTTTGTTGTCGGTTCGCATTGCAACGAATACGTATTTGACGGTTGTGATCAACGTAATTGACCAAAACAAGAGCGAAAGCATGCCGAATACGGTTTCGCGATTAATATTTTGTAATCCGCCTTGACCGGCCAAAAAAGTTTGAGCAGTATACAAAGGCGATGTACCAATATCGCCATAAACAACGCCAAGAGCCACAATAGCCATTCCCAAGGTAAAGCGGTCAGAGCTTGTTTGCAGCTTTGCCCACCATCTGCCTAAAGGACCTCTAACAGCGCTGGCAACAAGTTTTTCTGCTTCCTTAACTTCCTGAGCCTGCTGTTGCGCTATTACTTTTCGCTCTTCACGAGTTGTTGTTTTTTGAGACACCTTTGGTGCCTTTGTAAAAGACGCAGCTCGTAATATAGCATCCTTCGAACTCTTAGTAGTCTTCGGACTCTTCTCGGAATCTTTCGCGCCGTTGCGAGGATCCTTTGTGCCATCTTGTGACGGCACAGTAGTGCGTGACTTCGTCATGCTTAATTGTTCCTCCTAGGTAAGGCTCTTCTTGATGCCACAAGAAGATGCAGTCACCTTGCCCTTCACAGTTTTATTTCCGTACTTGGATATTGTATACAACGATAGCTATATAGTGCAAAAAATCTTTAGAAATCGTTGAAAAATAAGGATTATTAAGATTGTCTTTTTGCTTAAAATCCGTAAATTTTCTTCGTGTTTTCTCTAGTTACTTTAGCCGCCTTCTCAAGCGAAATATCTAGTACATTAGCAAGCACTTGCAAAGTATACGGAACCATATAAGGCGCGTTTGGCCGCCCTCTGTAAGGCATTGGCGTTAAATACGGCGCATCTGTTTCTACAGTTATGTGACTTTCGCCAATAATCCTGGCAGACTTACGCAATTCTTCGTTTCCTTTGTAACTTAAAGTTCCGGAAAAACTTGCGTACCAGCCGTGTTCTTTTAGTATTTGGGCTAAATCTTCGCCGCCTGCGTAGCTATGGAACACTGTTTTCTCAGGTGCTCCGTCTTGCAATAAAACTTTTACTACGTCTTCGTGCGCGTCACGATCGTGAATTTGCAACGGAAGATTCAGCTCTTTTGCGAGCGCAATATGGTCACGAAAAGCTTCTCTTTGTGCAAGCCTCGCAGACTCTCCTGTGCGAAAATAATCCAAACCGGTTTCTCCTATTGCAACAACTTCTTTTGGATGCGCAATTACAAGCGAACGCAAATGTTGCATAGCTTCGTCGAATGGAATATCGTGATACGGCTTATAAATTATTGGCAATCCGTCTGGACCTTGTGCTCCCCTGTGTCCGTGTAAAACGGCTTCGTTTGGGTGTATTGCAATTGCTGCACGAACGCAATCCTCGTGTGATGCAGCAAACGAAATTGTCGGCTCCCAGTCTGAGTATTCGCAACCTACTTCTAGCATGTTGGAAACTCCAGCAGATTTTGCTTGCTCAACCAAATCATCTGTAGTTGGCTCTGCTATTAAGTTGCGCCCTTTTTCTGCTAATTCTTGGTTAAGATTATGCGCAAAATCAACGACACTAAGCATATGCGTGTGGTCGTCCGCAATTGTTACGCCGCTTTTTATTAGATTTTCCCATACTTTAGATTCTTCGGTTAATTCAGGCGCCCAATTATGCTCGCGATGATGTTTACTCATATTTTTAAGTCTACTCGCAAATAAAACAGTATTTTTACCAGAGATTTTTCTGCCAGCTATTTTCTACAAATACTTTTCTACAAATACTTTGTATGCTTACAAAATTGTTTTGCGAATTGCGTCGTATTGAGATTTAACAAGACGATAGTAAGATCCTTTTTCTTCCATAAGTTCCTCATGCGTGCCGCGCTCAACAATTTCACCATGGTCTATTACGCAAATCAAATCAGCATTTTCAATAGTAGAAAGCCTGTGTGCGATTACAAAAGACGTACGATTTTTAAGCAACTGAGCCAATCCTGCTTGTAGAGCTTCTTCCGTACGCGTATCAATATTGCTGGTTGCTTCGTCGAGGATCAAAATACGAGGATCTGCCAAAAGTACGCGCGCAAAAGAAATAAGCTGCCTTTGACCTGCGGAAAGAGTAGCTCCTCGCTCCTCAATTTCAGTGTCGTAACCTTTATCCATTTCACTAATAAACTCGTGCGCGTGAACAGCGCGAGCAGCAGCTTCAATTTCTTCGTCAGTTGCGTCTAATTTTCCGTAACGAATATTTTCGCGCACAGTGCCGCTAAAAATAAAGCTATCTTGTAGCATTACTCCCATTTGTTTTCTAAGCGACGCTAAGGTTACTGAGCGCACATCGTGGCCGTCTATAGTAATCGAACCTTCTGAAACGTCGTAGAATCTAGAAAGGAGACTTACGAGAGTAGTTTTTCCAGCACCAGTCGGACCTACTAGAGCAACGGTTTGCCCCGGAGACACGTGCAAGTCAACCAGGTTCAAAATCGGCCTTCCGCCTTCTTCGTAACGGAACACAACGTCGTTTACGTCAATTTTGCCGCTAATTTGTGGCAATTCTTGAGCATCCGGCTTATCTACAATATTCGGCTTAATTCTTAGAGTTTCAAAAATTCGCTCCAAATATACTGAGCATGTTACGAGCTGCGTGTAAAAATTACCAATATTTACTACTGGATCCCAGAAAGTAGTCGAGTACCAAACGAATGCTATAAGCGTTCCCGTGCTCACGTTCATTGAGCCAAGGTTTGTTATACCAACATAGTACAAAAGCGCTATTGCAGCGGTTTCAATAATTGAAGCTCCAGGCCAAAGAAGCATTTGTACTCTAACATTTCGCATCCATGCGCTTCTTACTTCTGCTTGTTGATTCTGAAAAGTTTCGTATGCTGCAGACTCTCTGGCAAAAGTTTGTGTTGTTTTTACACCTGCGATTGATTCGTGCAAATACGCGTTTAAATTACTTTGCTTGTTCGATAGTTTTTTAGACGCTTTTCGTTGCAGAATTTGCAAAACGCGCGTCCAGATTATAAATATTGGAAATAGCGCCAAACTCCATAGCGCCATTCGCCAATCTATAACAAACATTGTTATTAATGTAATAATCAGCACAAAAACGTCTGAAAATACGTTAATAAGCCCAGAAGAAAGAGTATCAGAAAGAGTATTGATGTAGTTTACTATGCGAATCAGAATCTTTCCGTGCGGGCGCGAATCAAAATAATCAAAAGATAGTGATTGCACGTGAGTAAAAATATCGCGTCGCATGTCTCTAATTATCATCTGTCCAATTCGCGTAATTGCAAGCGTTCTGTATGCTAAGCCTAGCTCGTACAGCACAATAAGCAGCATAAAAACCGCAATAATTTCGCATAAGTACGTGTAGCTTTTCTGCGGCAATACCACGTCGATTAGCATTTTTGTAATCATTGGCATTGCTGTCATAATTATGCTTCCGCTTATAACCACCATAATTACGAGTAGGAGTTTAGTAGCGTACGGCTTCATGTATTTTTTAACGCGCATAAGCTCGTGCACGTTTACATGTTCTTCTTGTTCTTCGTCTTCGCGATAAGTGTTTCGTTGAGCCATTTCTACTCCCCCTTCGTTTCAAATCCTGCAGACTTGCCGCTTTGCAATCCAAGCTGCTTCCTATAAATTTCCCAATACCTTCCATGCTGAGCAACAAGCTCCGCGTGAGTGCCGCGCTCTACTATTTTTCCGTGATCTAACACAACAATCATGTCTGCATCTTTAACGGATGAAATTCTGTGAGCAATAGTGATTACTGTGCGCGTGCCGTCGAGTTTCTTTAGCTCCTGCTGAATATGTTCTTCTGTTTCCATATCTACAGCTGAAGTTGTGTCATCCATAATTAGGATTGCAGGATTGTTTGCTAAAGCGCGAGCTAAGCTTAAGCGTTGCTTTTGGCCGCCAGAAAGACCAACTCCGCGCTCTCCTACTACAGTTTCGTAACCTTCTGGCATGCTCATAATAAAATCGTCAGCCGCTGCGATTCTAGCCATTCTGCGAATCGTATCGTCTAGTTCCTTGCAATTTTCTTTATCTTGAGGCAAACCGAATCCAATATTTCCTGCAATCGTGTCCGAAAACAGGAAAGTTTCCTGAGCTACTATGCTAACTTCATTTCGCACAGTTTCCAGAGGCCATTCACGCACGTCTTTTCCGTCAATTAAAACGCGACCACGCGTCGGGTCGTAGAATCTTGCAATAAGGCTTACAAGAGTTGATTTTCCAGACCCAGTTTCACCAAGAATACCAAGCTTACTTCCGGCAGGAACGCTTAAATCAATATTCTTTAAGATTGGAGAGTCTTGATCGTCCGGGAACGCAAAATCAACATGTTCAAAAGTGATTTCGCCTTTTACTTTAACGCTTGCGTCCGCTTCTTTTAGAAGATTAATATGAGATTCTTGCGTAAGAAGCTTACGAATATTAACGCAGCCCGCATTAAAACGCTGCCAATCGTTAATAAGCCATCCTGTCATTCTAACCGGCATATGAAGCATCCAAAGGAAGCTATTAAAAGTAACGAATGTTCCTAAAGTCATACTGCCATTTAGAACAAGCCATCCGCCAAAACCAACTGTTATAAGCTCTAGCACAAAACCCATGCCGTCAAGCCACGGCATGTATTTTTGCGTGTTTTTTGCAAGCGTAATATTTCGATTAAAGTAGTCTTCGTTACATTCGTCGAATTTTTTGGTTTCATAAGCTTCGCGCACAAAAGCTTTTACAACACGGTTACCTTCAATATTTTCTTCAACCATTGAATTCATGCGCGCAAAAGATTCGCGAATTGCAAGGAATTTCGGCCTAGCTTTTTTGCCCATAACTCTTGCAAGCATGAACAAAAATGGCGTAATTGCCATAAGAGCTAAAGCAAGCTGCCATTGGATTGAAAACATTATAACTAGCGCCAACACAAACATTACTACGCAATCTAGCGCCATATACGAAACCCAGCTTAGAATATGGCGAATCGCATCCGTATCCGAAGTCATACGGCTCATAATGTCGCCCGTACGAGTGTGATTAAAGTATGTAAAATCAAGAGAATGAAGCTTCTCGTACTCGTCGCTCACAAGGCGGTACACGGCATTCTGTCCGAATCTTTCCATTTGAAGCTGGTAAATATATCTTGAGCCTACGCGAATAATCATCATTGCAACCATCAGCAAGCACACTCCTAAAAGCAGATTATGCTGTTTGCCAATAATGATTTTGTCTACAATAAATCCCGAAAGCAATGGCATTGTCATTGCCATTGTGTCGTTAATTGTAAAAAGTATAAGTGATACGCCTACTCTCCACATGTCTGGCTTGCAGTATTGCAATACCCAGCGCACGTTGTTCGCGTCTTTGCGTTGATTTGGGTTGACGTACATGCGCCGAGTGCTCCTTTGTTTTAGATTTTTATTTTTTAAGACCTATTTTTTAAGACTTATTTTTTAAGTTTATACTATTTTCTGCCTTAGCAAGCACAAAAAGATGTGGCGCGCAGTCAAAAGACTACACGCCACATGCTATAAGTTAAGCAATCAGCTTAGTAAACTTGCGCGAATTATCGCTACAAATTTACTTACTTCTGCCAGCCCATATCCTCTGGGTAGGTGGTTGCATAACCAGCAGGGCCGTTGTTAGCAAAGCCCTTCTTGAACACCTGGTAGATAGGAGGAGCAGAAACTGGAAGAGTGCCGTAGAGTGCGAGAGCTGCAGATTCTGCCTTGTTCGCATACTCAGTCTGTTCCTTGTAGTCGTAGGTCTTGCCAACCTTGTTGAGCATAGCATCAATCTTCTTGTTGCCAACGAGACCGAGGTTGGAATCGCTGTCAGACTTGTAAACCTGGCTTGCTGCAGACAAGAAGCTCAATGGAGATTGGGACTGCCATGCCAATGGAAGCACCTGGTACTTGTGCGAAGCAACAACCTCGGAGAACTTAGCAACAGCCTGGTTCACAGTCTTGCACTTGATGCCGGCCTTCTTCATCATGGCCTGGAATGCGTTAGCAAGAGCTGCCTGAGTAGAATCGTCGCCGAAGAAGGTGAAGGAAATCTCAAGAGTCTTGCCATTCTTGGCGTAGTAGCCATCCTTGCCCATCTTGTAGCCAGCAGCTTCAAGGGTCTTCTTAGCGGTTTCGGTGTTGTACTTGCCGTCAGCAGGAAGATTGTTCTTGTAGCCAGCCTGGAACATGGAGAGAAGCTCAGAACCTGGCTGCTCGCTCTTCCAGTTCATGCCCTGGAACTGAATCTTGTTGTAGGTAGCAACGTCGAATGCCTGAACAACAGCCTTACGAACTGCGAGTTCGTTAAGTGGCTTGGACTTAGCGTTGAAGTTAAGCACGCGAACCTTGGTGCTGTAGCCGTAACGGAGCTGAGCGCCCTTAACGCTACGAGCAGACTTGATTGCGTCCTTAGAAGAAATGGTATCGGTTACAGCGTCGATTTCGCCGTTCTGGAAGGCGTTCAAAGCTGCAGTATCTTCCATACGCTTTACAACGACCTTATCGAGCTTTGCCTTCTTACCCCACCACTTTGGATTACGAGTGAAAACAACCTGATTTTCGGTTGCGGATTCAATCTGGAATGGACCTGCACCCCACTCGTTGTGAGGATTGTTTACCCAACCCTGGTTGAAGGTCTTAACGTCAACGCCCTTTGGATGAACCAGTGGAGCGAAAAGCATTTCCCATGTTGCGCATGGCTTCTCATAAGTCACTATAACCTGCTTTGGAGTGGAACCTTGTTCAACACTCTTGATGCAGTCGTAACCTTCGGTGCTAGCAACGGAGTAATCCTTGTTCTTTCCGTTCAAAGCCTGCCAAGTAGCCTTAAATGCGGTGTAATCAATATCAGTGCCGTCGTTCCACTTGGCCTTTGGGTTCAAGTTGTACTGAACAACGAGTGGCTTATCGCTAACCTTCTTGACGGAAGTGATGTAGTCAGGGTTGTACTTAAGCTTTTCACCCTTGACGGTGTCATAAGCCATAAGATTTGGCTGATAGAAGCCCCACAAAGTAGCCATGTAGCCAGAGTTACCATCGTTAGAAGCGTAATTCCAGTTTGGACCGAGAACAGGAAGAGCAACGGTGTAAGTGCCGCCGTCCTTAACGTTGTCACGTGACTGTGGATTATCGTAACGCTTGTTGACATCTGGCATTGGAAGTTCGCCAGTGTAAGAAGTGTCAACACCAGCAGCTGGCTCTTCAGTCATACCTGCTTTACCAGCATTGTTAGTAGCACCGCCGCAAGCGCCGAGCAGCATTGCAACAGAAAGTGCAGCTGCGGCAAATACAGTCAGTTTACCTGCTTTTGTATTTTTCATGATTCCTCTCATTCCCCGGATGATGTCCGTCTTCCGGTATGTTGTATGAGTATATACAACTCTATGACATTCGACAAATCGTTTTCACAAAATATTGATTTTTTTCTTTTCAACTTTATGAAAATTAGGCAAAAAAGAATAATTTATTATCTATAATAGGCAAAACAGAAAATTTTTTAGTTTATTTTTGCTAAAAAACAAAATATATTACGTTTTTTAAATTTATGTTACACAATAAAAAATCGCGCATGTTGTAATAAACATGCGCGACTAAGTAATTTATTCAGATTGATGAAGATTAACTAAAATCGACAAGTCATGAATTACCTAACATCGTCAAAATTATCTTCTTCAGAAAGAATAATACGCTTACGGTTCTTCTCAATTGTAGGATCCGGAATTGGCACAGCGCTAATCAAAGCCTGAGTGTAAGGGTGCTTTGGATTATCAAACACCTCATCCGTTTCGCCAGATTCAACAATTCGACCGTGATACATAACAGCAATTCGGCTAGAAATATGTCGAACAACAGCCATGTTATGAGCCACGAACAAGTAAGCAACGCCAAGCTTATCCTGCAAATCTTCAAGCAAGTTAATAATTCCAGCCTGAATAGAAACATCCAGAGCAGAAACAGGCTCGTCAAGAAGCAAAAGCTTAGGATTCACAGCCAACGCGCGAGCAATAGCAATACGCTGACGCTGGCCGCCAGAGAACTGCGTTGGGAAGCGATCAACTTGATCAGGATTCAACTCAACCAATTGCATAAGCTCAGCAATACGCTGGCGAATTTCTTCCTTCGACTTCTTTTGCACGAGCAAAGGCTCTGCCAGAATATCGTAAATAAGCATACGAGGATCAAGCGAGCTCATTGGATCCTGGAACACGTACTGAATCTTAGAACGAAGTTCGCGACGCTGCTCACGAGTCAACTTATCGTTCAACTCAGTACCAAAAACTGTAATAGAACCAGACTCAGGCTTCTTCAAGCTCATAATTTCCATCAAAGTAGTTGACTTACCCGAACCAGACTCGCCAACCAAAGCCACAGTTTCGCCTTCACGAACTTCAAGATCAATGCCGTCAACAGCACGAACCTCACCAACCTTACGGCGCAAGAAGCCGCCGCTAGTAATTGGGAAGGTCTTAACCAAGTTCTTAACATCCAAAACAACATTGCGCTGTTCACGAGGAATGCCATCAAACATAGGCTTGATTGGCCTTTCAGTTTCAGCGTGGAGCAAGGCGCGAACTGTTTCACTTTCGGCTTCAAGGCCCATCATTGTGCCGTCGTCCCCACCTTTTTCTTCAGCCATAAGCATATCCATAGTCGGCTTAGAAATTGGGGTTAAGCGGCGAGTGCGCTTTTGGTCAACGCGAGGAACAGCGCCCAACAAGCCAATAGTGTACGGCTGAGTTGGGTGAGCAAAAATCTCCTCAACGCTATTATGCTCAACCAAATGGCCCGCATACATAACAATAACTTCGTCTGCAACGCCAGCAATAACGCCCAAATCGTGGGTAATGAAGATCATTGCAGCGCCAGTTTCTTTTTGGGCCTTCTTCAAAACTTCCAAAACCTGAGCTTGGATTGTAACATCCAAAGCGGTAGTAGGCTCGTCTGCAATAATAATATCCGGATCGTTAGCAATTGCCATAGCAATCATCACGCGCTGACGCATACCGCCGGAAAACTCGTGAGGGAAAGCCTTCAAACGCTCAGCCGGCTTAGTAATACCAACCAAATCAAGCAATTCAATAGAACGCTCGCGAATCTGCTCTTCGCTCATGCCCGGATTATGAATAACCAAAGCTTCCTTAAGCTGATCACCAATAGAGAAAACTGGAGTTAAAGCAGAAAGAGGATCCTGGAAAACCATGGCAATATTCTTGCCACGAATCTTACTCATCTCTAAATCGGACTTAGTTAAAAGCTCTTCGCCCTTATACTTCACAGAGCCCTTAACGCTTGCGTTTTTATCCAGCAAGCCCATAACAGCCAAGGACGTAACCGACTTACCAGAACCAGATTCGCCAACGATACCAATAGTCTTTCCGCGGTACAAATCAAAATTCATTCCGCGCACAGCATGCACAGTACCAGCTTCAGAAGCGAAGCTAACCTGCAAATCACGTACAGAAAGCAATGGTTCGTTGTTTTGATCTTGCATCGTAGTTTCTTCCTTAATTGCGTTATTACCCATATCAGTCATGTTCATACCCCCAATCAAGCCCTACTCGGCCTTACCAACAGACTTAGAATATGGATCGATAGCATCGCGCAAGCCATCTCCAATAAGCTGCACAGAGAAGGTTAACAAAACCAAAACTGCAGACGGCACCAAAAGTACCCAAGGAGAAGTCTGAACTACGCTTTGACCAGCATTTAGCAAAGTACCAAGAGAAGTATCTGGAGCCTTAATACCAAGACCCAAGAAGCTTAAAGCGGTTTCGCCGTTAATCGCACCAATAACACCAAGAACCGTGTTAATAATCAACACAGAACCCAAGTTTGGAACCAAGTGGCGAACAATAATTCGGAAGGAAGAAACACCTTCGAACTTAGCTGCGCGAACATACTCGCGCTCACGCAGGCTCAAAGTCAACGTACGAAGAGTACGAGCGTAACCAATCCAACCAAAAGCAGTTAAGCCAAATGCCAACCACAACCAATCGCTACCACCACTAGAAGCACTAATGATTAAAGCAATCAGCAGGAAGGAAGGAACAATCAGCAGCATGTCCAAAAGCCACATACCAACCTGCTCGAACCATCCTTCGAAGTAAGAAATAGCAGTACCAACCAAAGCAGCAATAACTGTAATGGTAATAGAGCTAACAATACCAATGGAAAGTGAACGGCCAAGTCCGCGCACAACCATTGCATACATATCTGAGCCGCCTGGCGTAGTGCCGAGCCAATGCTCTGCAGAAGGAGGCGTTGCGAGAGAAGAAAAGTCTGGTTCGTCATAACTCCACTTTGAAATCTTTGAGCCGAACAAAGCAAAAAGAATCAAAATTACGAGCATAACCAAGCCCACAACAGCCGATGGTCGACGGAAGAAACGACGCGTGTAAAGCGTCATCTTTCCAGTGCGCTTAAAATTGCCCCATGCGTTAGAAGTAGCCGTTTTATTTGCAGCAGACTCAAGAGGTTCTGAAGATACATCTTTTTTATTCATGTCAATGTCACCTACACTGTTGCACAATTAGTTCAAACGAATACGTGGATCAAGCCAAGCAGAGAAGATATCTGCAAGCAAGGCACCAACTAAGGTACATACGGCACCAAATGCAGCAATAGCAACCGAACCGTTGATGTCGTTCTGCATAATGGTCTGAACGAAGTAGCTACCAAGGCCGTTAATAGCAAACACGGTTTCAGTAATAACTGCACCGGTGAAAACGCCTGCAATAGAGAATGCGACGTCAACAGCTGTTGGAATCAAAGAAGTACGCAAAGCGTGACGACGAATAGCCATATTCAAAGGTAAGCCCTTCGCCCTAGCTGTACGAACGTAATCAGCATTCATAGTATCGAGAAGATAAGTTCGCTGAGTTAAATGATACCCAACCATGCCAGGAACTGTCATAACAATTGTTGGCAAAATCAAATGCTGAAGGAAGTCAAGAAGGAACATAAACGGGTCAGAACCCTGGTAAGAGTGCAAACCAGTAACGTAGAAAAGTCGCACGCCTGCTGCGTGGTTAATGCTAATAGCAGCAAGCACAACCATCAAACCCAAAACTGCTGCAGGAACAACCAGCAGGAAGGTTGCGGTGGAATTAAGAACTCGATCTTGCCACTTGTACTGACGGATAGCAGTGTAAACACCAACGCTAACACCGAGAACAATACCAAGAATTGTAGCGCCAGTAACCAGCTGAACAGATGCGCCAATACGAGACATGATTGCCGGGCCAACTGGAGCCTGATCTGGGCTCAATCCCCAATCCCACTTAGTAAAAATGTTGTAAATCCAACGGCAATAACGAGTAAACACTGGAGTCTGGTCGTTAATATTTGCCAGATCCAAAGAACGGTTAATAGATGCAATTGGCGGATGCGGATGCCTAGACATGTAGTTCGAACGCGGTCTCATAAAAGCACTTGCCAAGAAATACGTCATGGATACGGCAACAAACAGCATCACCACATAATTCAGGCATCGTTTAACGATGTATCGTATCATTGTGACTCTTTTCTACGCCTAACCATTGTTTACCTCCATTTGGCATGCTGCAAATCGTCAAATCTACAGCGTAACCGCTTTAGCGTTTCGCCCTCAAAAGGGCGCGCTTGAACTGACCCTCGTCAATCCGGGACACATAATTAGTATATTTTTAGCCAAGCTATGTACAAAGAGCTTAACAGAAAATATTTTTGCACAATGCTTTTTTAAGTATATAAAAGCAAAATTTAGAATATATAAGTTATATTATACAGATTACAACCTACACAAAAGCGCAGAATTTCAACGTTTCTTTGATATATAATTACGAAATAATATGTATTACAGAGTCAAAAAATTATTTTTATACATACAAAATACGCATTATCAACAAATATAATAAATTCAAAAATTAATTACAAAAACTGAATATTTAACGGAAAAAGTTTAGTTTTACAAAAATAATTAAGGTTATTCGCACAAAGACCGGAAATCGCTATAAACAAGAAACACACGCAAGACATTGTGCAGTATACAATATCTGTTATTCGTATTATCAACTCTAAAAGGAGACTGAGTAAACTCATGGCTGAAAATGTTAAAGCCGTAACTCTGGAACATGTAAAAAATTATTCCAAGCACTTCAACGAGCAGCGTGCAAATCTTTTAGCAGCAAATGCAGCTGTAACAAATGGCGTGCTTAAAGCTGCAACAAGCTATCAAGGTCAGCGCGCGCTGCCACGCGAATTCTCTGTGGAATTAAAGCAAGGAAGCATTACAAATCAAAAACGTTCCGGGCGATGCTGGATGTTTGCATCCCTTAACACTTTGCGATATGAGTTAATGCATAAGTGGAATTTAGATGACTTTGAGTTTTCAGAAAGCTACCTGTTCTTCTGGGACAAGATTGAAAAAGCAAACGCGTATTTGGAAAACGTGTTGGCCACTTTGGATGAAGAACTTGATAGTCGAGTTTTTGAAAGCATTAACTACGGTCCGATTGACGACGGCGGTTGGTGGCAAATGTTCGTCAACCTGGTAAACAAGTACGGTCTTGTGCCGAAGAGTGCGTATCCAGATTCACAGAATGCAACTGACTCCGACTCCTTTGTGCAGTACATCAATACAAAGTTGCGCGAGTTTGCTTGCGAATTGCGCGAGGCTTATAAGAACGGCTCTTCTTTGGAAGAATTGCGCGAAATGAAAGTCCGCGATTTGGAAACCGTTTACCGCATGACCACTATTGCACTCGGCGAGCCGCCAGTAAAGTTCGACTTCTTCGCGCGCACTAAAGATGACGATGACAAGAAGGACGAGAAAAAGAACGAAAACAAGGATGGCGAAGAAAAGAAGGACGACAAGCCAAAGACTGGCAAGGACGAACGCCCAATGATTCGCGAATACGGAATTACTCCACTTGAATTCGCTAAGAAATATGTTCCTGTTGACGTAAACGACTTCGTAACATTGTGCAACTCACCTATGAAACGAACTCCTTTTAACAAGCGCTATCAACTCAAGTACAGCACCAATGTTGCTGAAACAGATGAGCTGGAATTTGTGAACGTTCCTATTGAAGTGTTCCGAAAGGCAGCTGTAGATCAACTCAGCGACGGCCACCCAATTTGGTTTGCTTGCGATTGCACACAGTTCTCCTTGAGAGATAGCGGATTCTTTGATCCTGCAGTAGTTCGCGTTGACCAACTCTTCGATATTGAATTTACATTTGATAAGGCGAAGGGTTTGGAATACATGGATATTCCAGGCAATCACGCTATGACATTTACAGGCGTAAACTTAGACGAAAATGGCAACCCGGATCGCTGGAAGATTGAGAACAGCTGGGGTAAAGATGCAGGCGAAGATGGCTACTACGTTGGCTCTGCCGACTGGTTCGACCGCTACGTTACTGAAGTAATCATCAATAAGAAGTATCTTGACGAAGCAACTCTTGCAATCTTAAAGCAAGAGCCAGTAATGCTTGAGCCGTGGGAGCCACTTTCAAAGCGCTGCCGCTAGTTTAAGTGCTTAAATTTATAAGCGCAGATTGCTTTTTGCAGTCTGCGCTTTTGTTTTAACGCTTTTTGTTTCTGCTTTTATGGAATATTTGCCGGAAAATTCCCGGAGTTTGCGCGACGACCTGCGTTATGCGACCTTCGTGCAGTTGGCATACTGCGTTACGGTCTTTGGTTGGTGATTATGAGACCTCCGCGCAGTAGTCGTTCTGCGCGAGGGTCTCATGACTGTTATTTTCTCAGTTCGTTAACTGAGTTAGTAACGGTGTTTGAGTGATTACCGTTATTTTCTCAGTTCGTTAACTGAGTTAGTAACAGTGTTTTGCCAATTATCGTTACTTTCTCAGTTCGTTAACTGAGTTAGTAACGGTGTTTGAGTGATTACCGTTATTTTCTCAGTTCGTTAACTGAGTTAGTAACGGTGCTGAAACTTTGCGAATACTTGCGAAGGATAAAAAGAAGCCCGGCGGGAGGAAACCCGCCGGGGCAGAGAGAAAGAGAGAAGAAGGTTTCAATTATGGGGTTCGCGAACGAACCTCGCTAATGGCGAACCATTAACATATGTTAGTATAGCTAAACTTTCGTCCAAAGAAAAGAGTTTTTCCTTAAAATTTCCTTAAAATATTTTTTATTAAGAAAACTTGCTATATTTTTTGTTATTTTATAACGATTTACCTAAAATTTTCAACCTATTCGCCGCTATTTTCCAAAGATTTTTTTGCAGCAGCAAGTCTTTCTGCTTCAACACGCTGACGCTCTGCCAATGCAGAAGCAAAACGTTCAAGCTCCTCATCAACCGCTTCCTTCGGAATCTTAGCAAAAATAGGAGTTGGCTTAGGAACAGGCGTTCCCGCAACCAATTCCTCACTCTCCCACGGATGTACAGTTTCACCCAAACGATAATCACCCGTAATAATCGGATACTTAAAGTCCGGATTATCCAAATCTTCAACTTCCTCAATATGAGGCAACGGTGAGAACACGCCAGTGCCACCAAGAGCTTCCCAAACCTTTTGCGCTGCATGAGGCAAGAACGGAGCAAGAAGATGATTAGCATCCGAAACAGCCTGCGCAGCCACGTGCAATACGGTTCCGAGACGAGCTTCGTCATCCTTAATCTTCCACGGCTCAGTTGCGGAAATATATTTATTAATATCCGCAACCACTCGCATCGCTTCCGTAAGAGCATTCTTTTGACGATGACGCTCAATCAAACTACCAACCAAAGCAAACGCATCAGAAGTTTGATCAAGCAAAGCGCGATCCATTGAAGTCATAGAATCTTCGTCCAAAGGAGGAATCTCGCCAAAATTCTTATTGATAAGATTTGCCACACGGTTAACAAGATTGCCCCAACTTGCAGCAAGCTCTTCGTTATTATGACGAGCAAACTCAGCCCAAGTAAAATCGGCGTCAGAATTTTCTGGACCTGCAATAGAAATGTAGTATCGCACAGCATCCACAGGGTAACGAGCCAAAATATCCTTCACGTAAATAACAATTCCGCGCGAAGAGCTGAACTTCTTGCCTTCCATAGTCATAAACTCAGAAGCAACAACCTGCTCAGGCATATTAAGCGGTCCGTAAACACCAGCTTCGCCGCCCTTTGATCCAGATCCGTTATATGCAAGCATTTCCGAAGGCCAGATTTGAGAGTGGAAAGTAATATTATCCTTACCCATAAAGTAGTAGCCAGGAGACTTAGGATCACACCACCAGTCTCGCCAAGCATCCGGCTTACCCTGCCTGCGCGCCCACTCAATAGAGGCAGACAAGTAGCCAATAACGGCGTCAAACCACACGTACAAGCGCTTATTCGGATTATCAATCCAACCTTCAACAGGAACCGGAATACCCCAATCAATATCGCGCGTAATAGCTCGCGGCTTTACTTCCTTAAATAAGCCAAGCGAGAAGTTAATAACGTTAGTGCGCCAACCTTCGCGCGAATGAAGCCAATTAACATTCGCTTCAGCCAAAGCAGGCAAATCCAAGAAGTAGTGTTCAGTTTCTTCAAAGCGAGGAGTTTCGCCATTGATTTTAGAAACAGGATTGATAAGCTCATCCGGATCAAGCTCGTTTCCACAAGCATCGCACTGGTCGCCGCGAGCGCCGTCCGCACCACACAATGGACAGGTGCCCTCAATATAACGATCCGGCAAAGTACGGCCGGTAGAAGGCGAAATTGCAACCTTCTGCGTACCTTTATAAATATAACCATTCTTTAAGCACTGGCGGAACATCTCCTGAACCACATGCTCATGGTTTGCGGTTGTTGTGCGCGTAAATAAATCGTAGCTTAAACCTAAATCGCATAAATCCTTAGTAATTACGCGATTGTAGCGGTTTGCAAGCTCTTGCGCGCTCACGCCTTCTTTATCTGCCTCAACCAAAATAGGCGTGCCGTGTTCATCAGTTCCAGAAACCATCAACACGTCATTGCCCTTCATGCGCTCGTAACGCGCGTACACGTCTGAAGGAACACCAAATCCAGCAACGTGACCAATATGACGAGGGCCATTAGCGTAAGGCCATGCAACATTCACCAAAATATGACTCATAGGCAAATATTATCTTGTTCAGCGCGGACAGTTCTAGACGAATATCAAAGAAAAATTTAGAGAAAAGCGCAGAAAATAGCGCAAAAATGGCGTAAAAATAGCAGATTCTTACGAATATTCTAATTGTGAATATGTGCAAAACTTTTAGCTAATACGAATTATATGCACTTAAAAACAATAGCGATTCAATATTGATTAAGTATCTATTCAAATAGCAATTCACATATCCACAATTTATTTATTTAATCTTATTTACCTCTAAAAATTTTCATAATCTCAATTCTTAAATCAATAGAAAGAGAGGAAGAATATGATTGATCAACAAATGGCATATACGATTTGGAAAATCGGCAAAATAGACAACGAGGAATTCCCGCCTCTTCTTGACAACAACCATTTACCTGGGCCAATGTGCATGAAAAAGCTTTCTAAATTTGGAATATTTAACCGCTTAACATCTAATACCGGCTACTCGCACAAAACGGCTATTTCTATGTGCGGAAGAAGCAATATAGTAAACGATTTAATACCTTCGGAAAGCGTTGCTTGCTTATTTACAGCTGCATGGGTGTGGCTTGGTGGAAATTTTCCTGAAAATATAGATGTTATTGATTACGGTCATTATAGAAGGAAACCACACGGTCACACAATTCGATCATTTCGTAGGAAATTAAACGAAAAAGACTATGTTACTCTTGGAAAAACTCGCATAACAACTCCGGAGCGAACAATATGCGATTTAGCATATACGCAAGGAGATAGTGAAAATTACGAGTTATACAGAAAAAGCATTGCAAACTTACTAATATCTCACTATCGCGTAGATTTGCACGAGTGCAGACGTATTATTGACAGCAATCCTTATTTTCCAGGCTCTGTGCGCGCAAGAACTTGGCTGAATGATATTGCGAATGAAATAAGGAAACCATGGAAATGAAATTCAACTCATTCGCGAAGGAGCATGCAAGCTTTCCTCCTAAGCCGCCAATACTCCTTACGCCTGTTGTTGCAAGCGACCCCTCAACAAATCCGGAAATCTTGTGGCATATTGCAAAACATATACCCGAATTGCGTAAATGGGTTATTGCAAATCCTTCTGCAGACGCTCATCTTTTAGAATACATTTCTCAACAGGGCGGACCGGATGTTCGTCACAGTTTTGAAGTGTTATTTGCGGCTTATGACAGCGACATATGACAGCGACATATAGCACTACTTATGTAAGTTTACGGCGCTTTTATGGCAAAGTTTTTAGGATTTATGAAAATTTATACGAAAATTTTCTACTCCGCCTCACCTTTTTGCTTAAGGCATGCTGCGTAAACTTGCTTACGATTTGCAAAAGAACCATCTAAAAGCGGATGCTCTTTTACTACTTTCGTAATCGCTTCTTTAATGCGCAAACCTTCCTTTTCTGCGCAATCAGCCGCAAGCTCAGCAAGAGCATCTACGCTTAAATCTTGACTTTCTGCTCTAACTTCATCATCGTTAGCGCCCCCAATAACCAGCACAATTTCGCCACGAGGAGGATCTGCCATCACGCCGTCGTAAATACTTTGCACATTTCCGCGGCGAATTTCCTCAAAATCTTTAGTAAGCTCGCGGCACAATGCCATTGGCCTATTAGGGCCAAGAACGGCTAATAAATCTTGCATAGCTTCTGCAATTCGGTGCGGAGCTTCATAAAACACGATTGTTCTGCGCTCTGCTTTAAGCGAACGCAAATGCTGCTGACGCTCACCCGACTTTCTTGGCAAAAAACCTTCGTAGCAAAAACGGTCTGTTGGCAAGCCAGAAAGCGCAAGCGCGTCAAGAACCGCACTAGGGCCTGGAGCGCATGTAACAGGAAGCTCACGTTCAATAGCCCGTCGAACAATTGCTAAACCTGGGTCGTTAATAGTTGGCATTCCGGCATCTGAAACCACAAGAACCTTAGCGCCCTGCTCTACTTCATCCAGCAAACCATCCGCCTTATTTCGCTCATTGTGATCGTGATACGCAATAACGCGCCCAGAAACATGAACCCCAAGTCGATTCGCCAAATCGTAAAGCCTACGCGTATCTTCAGCTGCCACAATATCTGCAGTTTCGAGGAGATTTATTAGCCTAGAAGAAGCGTCACCCATATTGCCGATTGGCGTTGCGGCAAGAAAAACCTTGCCGCAACTACTACCAATAGGCGATTCTGCGAGAACGACTTTGCTACGTAAATTACGATTTCCTGAAGTATTATTTTTAATTTCTTCAGATTCGATCTCGCTCATTTTTACTCCTTGCCAATTCACACAATTTTTGGCATTGGTGTTGTAAGAGATGCAGTAAGGTTTACTTGCACAACTCCAGCACCAGCGTGAACTTCCACCTTCTTTAAGGTAACTGTGCGCTCCCCAGCAGGCTTGCGATCGTCATCCGTCATGGTTGCAGGAGACTTAACTGCCACCAACGCAAGGCTGTTGAAATCAACACCTGCATTTGCGCACAAATCTTGCGCTGCAGACAGAGAATCAACAAAGCCATCTTTTTCAATAATGCGATTAGCTGGAACACCGTAAGCTTCTTCACACAGCAGCTTAATTCGATTCATAAGAGTGTTGCCGCGCCTGGATTCAGGAGCATACGCTTTAGTATCTGCACTAATTACAGACACAAAATCGTCAAGCTGATCTGCCAAACCATCGCCGCCGTCGCGGAAAAGATTGCCAACAATCGGCTTCCTAAATCCTAACGTCTTAGCTTGTTCCAACAATTCAGGCACTTTATCATCCTCGCCTTCCCACAAATTAATAAGTGGGAAAGTAGGAATATTAAGAGATTCAAGACGAGCAACATGGAATGGGTATCGCCAAGACAAATCTGGATCGTCGCGCCAAGTTGTTGCGCGAGTTACAACCACAGCTGCAGCAGGCCAAGCCGCGCCAAATTCGCGAGAAGCAATATCAAGCCACTTTTGAGCGCCAGCATCAGTGCCATAACCAGCTTCTACAACAACAACATCATGCTCAGCGCAAGCCATTTCAACACTTACCAAGCTTGGAATGCCAAGCGAAACGTTTGCGAATGGGCCGCAATGCACATAAATCGGCGAACCGTTAATAGTTTCTGTTTTTGCAGGCTTCACAGCATCGGTAAGAATATTGGTAATTCGCCACAAATCAACGAAATCACCAAACTTACGAGGAACACCATCCTTCGTGCCAGCAATCATTGAAGCAACGCGCTCGGAAATCTCATCCATGCTGCGCGAAAGAACAACAATTTGCATAAGCTCGCATGTTGGCGTCAAAACAACTCGCTCAGGAACAGTGCCCTTGCCATAATCAACAGCAATGCTGCGAAGTGAACGAGATGGAACTTCACTTACGCGAGGAACCAAAATCGTATCAAGCACGCCTTCATCAACTGCTTTTTCTGCAAACGACACAAGCAAATTCTGCGCGCAAGCAATAGCAGCCATCTCACCACACAAGCCCCAATCAATAAGCTCAGGATGAGAAAGCGAAGACTTACCGCCGCCGCTTGCGCCGCCTTTAGAGCCGGCTGCAGTAATGCCCATGCTTGGCTGACGAAGAACGGCAGCAGCATCAACACCGCGCTCGCGCAAGGCATCGACTAAAGCAATCGTAGTGGTTGTTTTACCTTCACCACGAGATGCTTTTAGCGGAGTGTCTGCAGTAACAAGAAGCACTTTTCCATGCTTGCGAGGCTGATCAGGATTCTGCTTTAAATAGTCCAAATACCCGAAGGCATCAATCTTTTTAACCAAGCCGAATGTTGTTGTGTATTTATCAATAATGCTCATGTTCCCCACTTTCATAGGCATAATGCATAAATGCATATTTTATATAATTTAATGATCAGAACGGTTAAAGCCATTCTTCATACGCATACTTGTAATGTAAAGAACATTATCAAGCAACGCGTCTGTTTCCTTCTTCAACCTTTCTGCCATGCCGTCATTCGCGTTAGCCAAAGCCTCACGCACTTTTTCGTCGCGAAGAGCGGCAATAATTTCTTCCGGATTTCGCACAACATCGCCGCAATAACCGTCTTCATCGCATTCACGCCCTGGCTCGTAATCGCTTAAAGAAACACCAAGCAAATCAGCAATTTCTTTATCTGTGCGCTTAACCATTGCATGTCCAAGAGAGCCAACAGTTTCCTGGTAACGCTCAATCGTATTAGCTGTATCGTTAAACGCAGCATCGGCAAGAGCTGCAATAATGCGATTTTCCCAATAGAAGTTTTCGCTTGTTACGCGAGTAGTTGTATCTTCCAAATATTTTGGAGTGCGATTTACATTCGGATAGAACGGCACCAAAGCGTTGAAAGGATTAGAACCGTAAGTAATCCACTGAATTGTACGCATTTCTTCCGGCATGTAAGGGCGGATTTGCATTACAGCAAGCTCGCTTTGACGGTTAATTCCAATTGGGCGCAACATGTGGCGAGTGTACTCGTTACCAAGCTTGCCGTAAGGATCATATTCAGTGCCCTGATAATGCGAGCTCAAAACGTACTTAACGTCCTCAATTGTTACCTTGCGTTCTGGCTGACGCGCCCAAGGAATGTCGTTGCTGTCCGGACGATGGTCCGCATCTTTACCATCCCACACTTCGTCATACGGATTCAAGAAGCGCTCCATGAACCACGCGCGAGGCGTGTTATAAACATGATCGGAATCCGAATGAGAGCCAAAAGCATCGCGAGGATTGAAAGGAGAAGCGTTTTCAACCGACAAATCCAAGTGATTTTCTTTAATAAATTCAAGCAAATCAGCCGAGCACATGTGCTCTTCTTGCTCACCAAAAGCGTCATCCAAATCAAACTCGTCAATACCAAGCTGGTTTGGCATAACAACATAAGCTTCATCCGGCACGCGCTTAGCAATCCAATGATGGCCGCCAACAGTTTCAAGCCACCAAATCTCGTTTACGTCCGAAAATGCAACGCCGTTCATTTCGTAAGTGCCGTACTTTTCAAGCAACGCACCCAAACGCTCAACCCCTTCGCGAGCGCTACGAATATAAGGCAAAACAATCGTCAGGAAGTCTTCTTCGCCAATTCCACCAGGCACTTCCGGCTTATAATCAGCATCTCCAACTTTGCCCTGTGCTTTTTGAAGCTCAACCATTGGATCTGCTCCAAGCACGCGCTCGTTGGACGTAAGCGTTTCGGTTGCGCTCATTGCAACGTTTGCTTCGTTTACGCCGGCCTCTCCCCAAATTCCTTCGCGCAAATCAGCGTTTGGCACGCTTGTGTATTGCATTGGATTGTCTGGAAGTTCAACCGTCACGTGGCTAAGAACAGACTTATAAACGCGAGGCTGATCTTCTGGCTTTACTACTACTAAGCGCTTTGGATTAAATTCGCCATTTGCGGAGTCTTCGTTACGCGCAATAAGCGTAGATCCGTCGTAGCTTGCGCCGCGTCCGACGAGAATTGTTGTGCATGCCATTTGCAGCCCCCATTGTGAGTTTCAATATTTTACTAATTTTTTATTCCTGATTGATTCTATCGCTAGTTACTTAAATTAGGCGCGCCCAGTAAAGAACATTCCGCCCACATCTACGCCGCTAGTACAGTTACGAATTTCGCGCAACAATTCATTCATGTAGAAGCCTTGTTTAAGATTTGGCAAAGGTTGTTCCGTGCCAAAAACTTCAAGCATGTATTCGTGATCTTTATCCGGAGGCTGCGGGCCGTTGTAACGCATAGTAATTGCTGAGTCTTCACAACCAACGAATCTGCTTGCTTGTGAATTGCGTCCTTGAACTGCTTCCGGAATCATCGATGGCATTTTGCGCGAAAAATCTTCCGGAATTTGCAAAGCATGAGAATCGTTAAAATCAAACATTAACGCATCTACTGGCACGTTTGCAGCCGTCCAATGAATCCATTCAAAACCGCATACCGGTATTGCGTCATCGTCAACAAGTCGCCAATGCAAGTAGTGCACAAAAGATGGCATATTGTCAATGTAAAACGGGAATGAAACTACTGGAACTCCGTTAATTTTATTCTGCGACGGTGCAGCTTTAGAATAATCGTCCGGAATAATAGTGAAATCTGTAGAAATATTCATAATTCAAGTATCTACTATTACACAACACTAATCAACTGCGTTAATAAATTACCTATTTGCAAACTATTCTCTTTACGTGCGTTGAGCACTGTTACTAACTCAGTCAGCCAACTGAGATATTAACAGTGTTGCAGCTTGTCCTATGACTTTGAAGATTAATTAGATTAACGAGATTAATAAAAACGTGCGCCCAGCTGTAAAAGAACTGGGCGCACTAATTTAGAAAATGGAGATTTTATACTCGATTTTTACTTTGCTGCAGCCTCCTTATTAGCAGCCATAGCAGCCTTCTTGGCAGCACGCTCTTGTTCCTTAATGCTTTCAATGAACTCAGCATGCTTTACTGCAGGAAGCCAGCCGGTGTTAACAACCTTAACCTGCCATACCCAAGCCAAAGCAAAGATTATAACTGCAAAAACAATCAAGCTTACAGCACCAACGCCTGCACCAAGGTGAGCGAAGTTACCAACAACGGTACCAACCCAACCAAAGTCAGCATCGCCGAAGGTGGAGTTTGCCAAACCGAAGGAACCCATAACCGTAAGCAATACTGCTGGGAGGAATGTAATAATCAAGCCGTTGATGAAGCCACCGAGAATAGCACCACGACGACCGCCGGTTGCGTTACCGAATACGCCAGCGCCGCCACCGTCGAAGAAGTGAGGAACCATGCCAGGAAGAATCAAGGCCAAGCCCCAGGCCGGTCCCATCCACACTGCAATAATACCAAGAGCTACAAGGCCACCAACGAAGGAAGCCAAGAAGCCAATGAGGGAAGCGTTAGCACCGTATGGGAACACGATTGGAATATCCAATGCTGGGCGTGCGCCTGGAACAACCTTGTTAGCAATGCCCTGGAATGCAGGAACCAATTCGCCCAAGATAATACGAACGCCGTAGAGGATTACGCTAACGCCAATGCCGAACTGCAAAGCCTGAGCAAAAGCAGCCATGTAGAATGCGCTGTAATCAGCAGGATGAGATGCGAAAATCTTGAAGAGTTCCTTTGCTGGCAACACAATAGAAGCCCATACTGCAAACACAAGATAAAGCACAACCATCAACAAAGTGGTGGAAACCATGGAATCGCGCAAGAAGCTCAAGCCCTTAGGGAAGTTGATGTCTTCAGTAGACTTTGACTTCTTACCAACAGCAGCGCCAACAGCACCAGAAACAATGTAGCTTAAGGAGTTGAAGTGGCCGATTGAAAGCTTATCGCTTCCGGTAATGCGGTTCATGAATGGCTGAGCAAAAGCTGGCAAAACAACCATAACAGTAGCCATAATAATGGAGCCAACAATAACAATAAGAAGCTGGTTGCCTGCACCAAAGCCTACAGAAAGCACCAAAGCCAAAAGCATAGACATGAACACCATGTGGTGACCAGTTAAGAAGATGTACTTCAGTGGAGTAAAGCGAGCAGCAAGAAGCATAAGAACGAAGCTAAGCACAATAATGTATGCAGAGGTAGCACCATACTGTCCTGCAGCCTGAGCTGTAATAACCTCGTTTGTAGGCACAACGCCGTGTGCGCCAGTAGACTTCAAAACTAAGTCACCAAATGGAGCAAGAGCGCCAACAACAACGCCAGCACCTGCGCCCAAAATGAGGTAACCCATAGCAGCCTTTAAGCCGCCTGCAATAACTTGTCCTGCACTACGCTTGAGTGCAATAAGACCGATTGCTGCAATAATACCAATCAAATAAGCCGGCACATTCAAAATCTGCTGACTTATGAAATTTAAAACCTGAACTACAATGTTCATTTTTATTTCCTTCTTTTTTATTTCCTAGGGAAAAGCAAATACTATGAGTAATTACTATACGTAACGCTCAAGTACGCTCTTCACCTCTTCAACATCCATGAAATTTTCAATTGTTTCCACAGGAGTGGTAGTGCCCTCAAGCTCTGGAGCAAGCTGAGGAGATGTGAGAACGAGATCGTTCATATTAGCGGTACCTTTTGCACTTCCAGCATCGGAAGTAGTAACCGTAACATCAAGACCAAGGTCTGCTGCTGCAGCCTCAACATTGATTTTGAGCAGTACAGACGTGCCAATGCCGTTTCCGCATACGCACAGAATATTCATAATAGCCTCTTTCGTTGAGTTATCATTTTTGATTTTACAAAATTAGTTTATGATTTAATATCTAACTTTTAAGAATCGCGCGAATTTCTTCAGCATTTTTTGCTTGCGCAAGTTCTTTAGTTTTTACAGGATTAGACAAAGCTGCAGCAACTGCGGCCATAACCCCAATATGCTCGCTTTCATCGTGACCTGCAAGACCAATAACTAAAGAAACCGGATCGTTAGCAGCATTGCCAAATTCAACAGGCGTGCTTAAACGAACCCAGCTTAAACCACTTTTAAGAACCGCTGCAGATGGCCTTGAATGAGCCAAAGCCAAGCCTGGAGCAATAACAATATATGGCCCCATTTTCTCAACGGTTGCAATCATTTGATCCGTGTATTCGTCAGTGGTAAAGCCAGCTTCTCGCAAAGCATCGCCCGCAAGACGAATCGCATCGCGCCAATCCTTAGCCGCAATATCAAGATTAACTGCAGCGTCCGGAAGAAGCTCGTCAATATCAGCGCTCATATTTTCTCTTTTCTGATTATTTTTAATTTTTACTATTTTTTAAATTTTGTAATTATTAAATTTTGATTATTCCTGCATAATCGAACGGTAGAACTTTCCAGATAAAGCCTCTTGAGCTTTAACTTTTGCTTCATCAAATGTAGTCTGAGCAAGTTCTGCACGAACATCGTCCAAAGCAACTGGAGTCATAGAAAGCGAGTTAATACCAAGACCAGTAAGAACAACCGCCAAGTCTGGATCCGCCGCAGCTTCTCCACAAACTCCAACTGGCATACCATGAGCGTTACCAGCGTCCGCAATCATTTTGATTGCGCGCAACACAGCAGGATGCCAAGCAGTTTGGTAATTAGAAACAGATCCAAGCGTTCGATCAGCCGCAAGAGTGTATTGCGTCAAATCATTCGTTCCAATAGAAACAAAATCAGCAACTTGAGCAACTTCTTCGGCAACCAAAGCAATAGAAGGAACTTCAGCCATAATGCCAACCTTCTTAAGACCTTTAGCTTTACCAAGCTTTACAAAATACGCTGCTTCACGCTCGTCTGAAACCATTGGAGCCATTACCCACAAATCGGCATTAGTGACAGCATCAGCGCGAGCCAAGGCCTGCAACTGTCCGTCTAAAACATCCATATGCTGCCTTAAAGTACGCAAACCACGAAGACCCAAAGCAGGATTTGGTTCATCTTCTGGAGTCAGGAATGGCAACGGCTTATCTGCTCCAGCGTCAAGCAGACGAATAACAACTTTTTTGCCATCAAATTGAGATAGCAGCTTTGTGTAGGCTTCTGTTTGCTCTTCTACACTAGGAGGCTGCTCGTTACCGATAAACAGAAATTCTGTGCGGAACAAGCCGACACCTTCAGCACCATATTCATGCGCAATTTGAGCATCCGATGGCTTGCCAACATTTGCCAAAAGCGGAATCAAATGACCATCTTTAGTGCTTCCAGGCATTCCACGCAATTCTCGCGCACGATCTGCACGCTCACGAGATTCACGCACGCGAGCAATCTCTTCTTCCGAAGGTTCACTCACAACAGTTCCGCGTACAGCATCTACCACAACCATCTGATGGTTCTTTAGCTGAGTTGCATCTCGCGCGCCAACGACAGCAACAATTCCGCGAGCGCGCGCAAGAATAGCCGTGTGGCTTGTAGGGCCGCCGTCGATTGTAACAATTGCCTGAACCTTGCTTAAATCAAGCGAAGCAGTATCGGCAGGAGAAAGATCCCTAGCAACCAACACAAAAGGAGAATCGCTTTCTGGCACTCCAGGCGCTTCGACACCAAGCAAGGACGCAATAACGCGCTGGCCAACATCGTGCAAATCTCCCGCACGCTCAGCCATATAGCCGCCAAGATTGCGCAGCATATCTTCAAACTGCGCAAATCCTTCCCAAGTAGCGCGTTCAGCTGTTTTTCCAGCAGAAATTCCAGCTTCAATCGCACTTATTAATGCTGGATCCGACGCCATTTGCGCAAGAGCCTGCATAATTGGTGCTGCTTTTTTAGTTCCTTCATCCGCTGCTTTAAGAGCAGCTTCCGCACGCTGTTGCAAGTCTTTGTTTACTGCATTTAGAGCGTTTTGTACTGAAATCTTGGCATCTTCAATTGATATTGCCGTAGGGCGAGCCACGTCTTGTGGCTCTCGCAAAGCAGGTGCCATACACAATACTTCACCAGACGCCATTGAACGACCAATACCAACACCAGTGATTACCATACTTAAACCCTCCTTTAGGTTTAGACGCTTTACCACAGCTGCAACGCCGCAGAAGCATTTCTTGTAGGTAAACGTTTCTTACTATTGAAACTATACACCATTAAAAACGTTGTTACAACAAGTGAAAACGTTTTCTGTATTTTTCAGTTAATTGTGTTACACTTAACATTAAAAATAGCAACAAAAAACCTTAAGAAAAAAACTTTGCTTTTATACGAAAGTAAGATAAAAGTAGAAATTATTAATTTTTATTCAAAGGAGAAAAAATGTCAGTCGCAACTCGCACCGTTACCATTGAAGACCCTGTTGGCATTCACGCTCGCCCAGCATCTGAATTTTCTCAAGCAGCAATGGCATCAAATTGCACTGTAACAATTGCAAAAGGCGAAGGCGCTCCAGTAAGCGCAAACAGCATTCTTTCAATTATGGGCTTGGGAATTACCAAGGGTGATTCAATCACAATTACAGTCGATGGCGAAGATGCTGAAAATGTAGCAGCTAAGCTTGTAGAAGTAGTCACGAAAGGCGAATAATATAAATAAATAAGCAAATAAACAATATTTACTTTTAATATTCACTTTGCGGTGCTGTTTACCAATAACTACAGCACCGCACTCATTCGGAGGCACATATGGCAAATCAAACAAATCAAAATGCCTCCATTACTCATGTAGCGGCGCTCGCAAAAGTTTCAATCGCAACAGTATCCCGCGTACTTTCTGGCCGTCGAGCAAAAGATGACGATATTGCAAAACGAGTTAGAAAAGCTGCAGAACAGCTTAATTATTCAGTAAATTATGCAGCAAGCGCATTAAGAAGCGACACGACTAACACAATAGGCGTAGTAATGAGCACAAGCAACGTAGACGATTCGTTCAACGTAAACATGCTTTCCGCCCTTGACGAGGCAGCTCAGACAATAGACAAAATACTTCTTGTTGGAACAGGAAAAGATGCCGAAACACAAGAAGAGCGCATTGGGGAACTTATTGAGCACAATGTTGACAGTCTTATTGTGATACAGTCTAACAATATTGATTTAACAAAAATACTTGAAAACTACGTAAATAATCTTCCAATTGTGCAAATCGGCGGCACTGCAACTTCGTTCCACATTAACTGGGTTGGCATGGATCAAGAATCCATGATGGAAGCTGCTTTAATACATCTTTCACACCACGACGCGCACAATATTGCTTATTTAAGCGGAAATGTTGACTCCACACAAAACGCAAACTTATTCGCTAATTTCCAGACTGCCGCAAGCCGATTAAGTCTACTTCCTGAGCCAGATTGGACGACTTTTGGCGAGCTTACTTATCAGCGTGGATTTAAGGATACTATGAGGCTCTTTTCCACTTCTGCAGCTAAGCAATCACGCAGACCAGACGCTATTATTTGCGCAAACGACGCCGTGGCAATGGGAGCTCTTTTGGCTTTAGATGAGCTTTCTTTAAAAGTTCCGCAAGATGTGCGCGTAATAGGTTACGGAGATAGCAGGCAGGCAAAAATATCTGAGCCTAAGCTTTCTTCAATCAGGCCTCCATACCAGCAGATTGCGCGCGAAGCTATTCGCTTAGCCACTGTTGATAAGTCCGAACAACATTGGCTTCCAGCACACATGGAGTTTAGGCCAGAAATTATGCGCCGTGAATCAACTAACGCGCCGAGAATAGGCACAAGCGATATGTCACTTCCGTGGCGAATATAGCAAAACTCTACGTTACTTTTCTACAAAAGCGAGCAAAATAGAGCTTCAAAAACAAGAGTTGCGTTACCATTCCTAGCCAAGCGCTTACGAGCTGTAGCAATGTTGTCAACAAAATCAAGCGCCTGCTTCGCCGTTAGTCTTTTAGCAAGTCCCACAATTCCAGACTTGTATTCTTGATTTATTATTGGCGAAGAACCCTGCGCATTGTTAAGTATGACTAGAACGTCTCGATACACGCTGCTAATTGCGTCTAAAGAACGACCCAATACGTCGCGACTTACACGAGTAACTTTGCGCTTTACCTCATCTTTTTTACCAATTGCGTTATAAGCTGTGCGCAATTTTGGCGCAATACGATCGCCTTCTTTTAAGCCGTTAATTCTTAAAAATTCTTTCTGCTGAGCTTCAACATTTCGCTGAACTTCATCTTCTGCTTGAGCTTTTGCGTCTTCAATAAGCATTGCAGCAAGCATAATTGCGTCAGCAGCATCATGCATGCGAAGCAACCCTGCAACTAACTCATCTCGCCTACTTAAAGCACGCTCGTCGCTTGCGTAAATCAACGCGGTTTCTATATTTCCTTGAGAAAGTCTAGCTGCGCGACTTGCTAGCTTATTATCCGCATCCGTTTTTTTAATAAGATATTCTGCTACAGACTGCTCATCCGGCATGGCTAATTGCACAAGTTGTGTGCGCGAACGAATTGTTGGGAGCACATCTTTAGCGCTTGAAGCACAAAGAATCCAAATAGTGTGATTGCTAGGCTCTTCAATCTCTTTAAGAAGAACGTTTGTGCTGCGTTCCAACATTCTGTCAACGTCTTCAATAATTATTATTCGCCACGGAGCAGTGCTAGGCATTTGCTCTGAAATTCCAATAACTTCACGAACATCGTCAATACTGAGAGTAACACCTTCGGTTGCAAGCGTATGAACATCCGGATGCGAGCCCGCTAAAACTTCTTTGGCAGTTTTACTAAGCTTTTCTTCCCCATTAATATTTCGATTTGCGCCTAAACAATCCGGGCTTTCGAGAGCAGCAGCAAAAGCGCGCGCAACTTGTACACTACCGAAGCCGGCAGCTCCGCAAATTAGCCAAGATTGGGCTATTTTACTGGCGTCCGCGCAAGCAACTTTTTGCAAACGCTTAATCACCTGCTCTTGACCAACTACATTATCCCAAACGCTCACTGCTTCACCCCCCTAAATTTCGATTTGCCGCATTTTATTTAGATTCAATTTGCGCAATTAAATTATTCACATCGCTAGAAATTAGTTCCGCTAAGGATTGTGCAGAACATGTTGCGTCTAATACACGATACCTATTTGCAGATTCTTGCGCTAAATCCAAAAAAGATTCTCGAGTGCGACGCTGGAAATCAATTCCGGCTGATTCCATTCGATCCTGCTCACGATGCAAACGCTCAAAAGCTGCTTCTGGCTGCATGTCTAGCAAATAAGTGCGATTAGGCCACAGAGAGTCAGTTGCCCACTCGCTTAAAGTTCGCACATCATCCATAGTCAGTTCGCGGCCGCCTGCCTGGTAAGCAAGAGAAGAATCAATGTAACGATCTGTAATTACTACCGCTCCACGGCTAAGCGCTGGGCGAATCACTTGAGCAACATGCTGAGCACGATCTGCTGCGAACAATAAAGCTTCAGTTCTAGAGGACACATAAGATCCGTGCAACAATATTTCGCGCAAAGACTTTCCAAGATCAGTTCCACCCGGCTCGCGCGTAACTACAACTTCTCGCCCCAAAGATTGCAAATGCTTTTTCAGCGCCTCAACTTGCGTCGTTTTACCAACGCCGTCAATTCCTTCAAAAGAAATAAATAAGCCTTTATTTTCAGCATATTTTTCGCTGTTGCAACCACAGTTTCCTCCGCAAGCGCAACCGCCTGAAAAATCACCATTCTTAGATGCCATATTTTGTGACTCCATATTTTGTGACTCCATACGCAAGGTCTATTTAATCTTTAGATTTCATTCCTATGCTTTTTTAGCGGTAGATTTCTTTGAAGCGGTCTTCTTTGCAGAAGTTTTCTTTGCTGTAGATTTTTTCGCAGTAGACTTCTTTGCGGAAGATTTTGCAGTACTTTTAGCAGCGCTCTTCTTGCGTTTTACAGGCCCTGCAGCGCGCTTTTGAGCCAATAGCGCAAACGCATCCTGAGGATCAATTGATTCAGGCGTGTACTGCTTCGGCAAAGTGCGATTCGTTTCGCCATCAGTAATATAAGCCCCATAGAAGCCATCTTTAATTACAACAGGCTTTCCAGTCTCAGGATCCGCACCGAGCTCGCGAAGAGGAGGCTTAGCAGCACCGCGAGTACGCTTACCGTACTTTGGTTGCGCAAACAAAGCCTTCGCTTCTTCTAAAGTCGTAGTAAAAATAGCGTCTTCACTAGCTAAAGAGCGCGTTTCTGGCTTAGAATCAACTTCAGAATAAGTCTTAGTTAAGTATGGGCCGTAACGTCCGTTGCTTGCCTCAATTCGAGCAAGTTTAACCACACCTTCAGCATCAACTTCTTCATACTCGCCAACCAAACGCGGCAAGTGCAAAAGCTGCAAAGCATCTTGCAAAGTTAAGGTTAAAGGATCCATAGTCTTAAACAAGGATGCCATTTTTGGACGCGACTTAGAAGACTTAGCATCTTCATCATCCTGAGAGTCAACTAAAGCAACGTATGGGCCAAAACGACCATTTCGCACTTCAACAGTGCCACCAGTTTCAGGATCTTTGCCCAACACTCGCGGACCTTCAGCATTGTTATCTAACAATTCTCGCGCAACATCCACGCTAAGCTCATCCGGAGCTAAAGTTTCTGGAAGAGATGCGTGTCGAGGATTACCCTCAGCGTCCAAATGCGTAGTATCTTCCAAATAAGGTCCGTAACGGCCAACGCGAACATGCAAGCCGTCACCAATATTTATAGTGTTGATTTCACGCGCGTCAATTTCGCCAAGTTCCGCAACCTGCTGCTGCAAACCAATATGCGCTTCGTCAGCAGACTTCGCAGAATCATCTCCAGAACCAAAATAGAATCTAGTTAGCCAGTCGCGACCGGTTTCTTCGCCGTGCGCAATCCTGTCCAAACCATTTTCCATATCCGCAGTAAACGCGTAATCAACATACTTTGGGAAGTTAGCTTCCAAAAGCTTGATTACAGCAAACGCAAGCCATGAAGGAATTAAAGCACGTCCACGCTCATACACGTATCCGCGATCAATAATCGTGGAAATAATCGTTGCATAAGTAGAAGGGCGACCAATTTCCTTAGCTTCCAGCGTTTTTACCAAAGAAGCTTCGGTGTATCTTGCAGGAGGCTGAGTTTCGTGAGAATCCGCACTAACACTTTTAGCTTCAAGAACATCACCAGATTGCATTTGAGGAAGCGCTTTTTCGCCTGCGCCATCACTTTCAGCTGCAGATGCGTTAGCAAAAACTTTCATAAAACCAGCAAAAGTAATTACTGTTCCAGAAGCTTGGAACAAAGCTTCACCATATTCGCCAGCAGAAGCGTTTAACTTAACTGTTGCTGTAAAACCAGTAGCATCTTCCATTTGAGACGCAAGAGTTCGCTGCCAAATAAGCGTATACAATTTAAGCTGATCTGCAGGCAATTTATCCGCCAGCTCGTCTGGGCTTAAGAAACGCGCTCCAGCAGGGCGAATACATTCGTGAGCTTCCTGCGCTCCTGCAGACGTAGTTGCGTACTGTTTAGGAGATTTAGAAACATACTCAGCGCCGAACGCTACCCTAGCAGCATTTCGCGCAGCCTCAATAGCCTCTTTAGAAAGCGTTACGGAATCCGTACGCATGTAAGTAATATAGCCGTTTTCGTATAAGGATTGCGCAGCTCGCATAGTTTGACGAGAGCTCATCGACAGGCGGTTTCCAGCAGTTTGCTGCAAAGTTGATGTAGTAAAAGGCGGCAAAGGACGACGGCGGTACGGCTTCGTTTCCATAGAGTCAACTACAAAATCTGAATTTTCAAGAGCTTTAGAAAGCTTGGACGCAAAATCAGCGTCAACGTGCAAAGCTTTCTGAGACTCACCTTTTGCAGCAACAAGCTCGCCTTTTGAATTGAAATCTTTAGAACCAGCCAAACGACGACCAGAAAGCTCGCTCATGCGCGCTTCGAAATCAACGCTTTTACCATCAGAGTCTTTAGAGCTCAAAACAGCACTAATATCCCAGTATGAAGCTTTCCTAAAAGCCATGCGCTCGCGCTCGCGCTCAACAATAAGCCTTGTTGCAACAGACTGCACACGGCCAGCAGAAAGACCTGGACCAACTTTCCTCCAAAGCACAGGAGAAAGCTCGTAACCATACAAACGATCCAGCACACGACGCGTTTCTTGCGCATCAACCATATTGTCGTCAACATTTCGAGTATTACTTAACGAAGCTTGAATAGCATCCTTAGTAATCTCGTGAAAAACCATACGCTTTACTGGCACTTTTGGTTTCAAAGCTTCAACCAAATGCCAAGCAATAGCCTCACCTTCGCGATCCTCATCAGTTGCCAAATACAGCTCGTCGGCTTTGGCGAGCGCAGACTTTAAATCGGCAACTGTTTTCTTTTTATCTGCTCCAACAACATAGTATGGGGCAAAACCATGATCAACATCTACGCCAAACTTACCAAACGCAGCTTTGCGTGAGGCTGGAACTTGGCTTGGTTGAGCGAGGTCGCGAATATGCCCCACTGACGCCATAACAGTGTATCCGTTACCCAAATACCCGCCAATTTTGCGCGCTTTCGTGGGAGACTCCACAATGACTAGCTTATGTTCAGCTGCCATATTCGCTCCTTTCCTAACACAATCAAACATACACGCATTAACTGTATGCTTCGCACTAACTGTATCTCAAGTTACGCTGTACGTCTATTAAATTCCACCTCGGTGGATAAAAGCAGATAGAGTAGACATTTTCATGCAGCAGACGGTGGTGTTGGAGGCGCACCAACTAATCCAAGCCTGCCAAGCGGGGAAGCTGTAGAATGGCGCATTACCATAATCACGCCATAAACAAGCAAAGATGCACCAATAATCAGCCAATATGTTGCAGTATAAGATACAACAGCCGCCCACTGTGCAAAAATATCTACACCTGGCAAAATTTGCCATATTAAATATAGTGAGTAAAGGCAAGCAAGAACACCCAAAGTAATCATAGAACTTCCTACAATTTGCACGCTAATTGAGGATCTTCTATACGCAGGCATGTCCATTCCGCTGCAACGCGTTAAAGCAAGCACAATAAGAGTTACTGCAGCAACTATTAGCAATGAAATAAGCACGTCTGAAGACCTATGCCAATGCCCTGCAACCAGTGAAAGTTGCACCAAAATAGTTATTACAGCGCTCGCAACAGCAACCCATGCACGCCAAACTCTAGAAACAGTGCAAATAAGCAAAGCACAAGCCGCACAAATAAGTAAAGTATGACCAGAAGGTGCTGAGTTTGCCGACAAATATTCAATATTAATAAGCATTGGTCGAGGAAGAATCTTTTTTAAAGGTTCAGCAGCAGCGGCCAAAATAATAATTCCTGCGCACTGCCCAAGCAGCCACCAGCGTTTTCGAACACAAGCTAAAACTAAAGCAACTGCCGCAATAACAACACCAAGAATAATAACAACAAGTGAATTGCAAAGCGGTTTTAAGCAAGCAGATAACCATGCTGGCATTCCTCTAGAACCAAAACCGTCAATTACCATTTCCTCGTAGCTTTGACCAAGTATTGTTTGCACGCTCACAAACCAAACGCCAACTGCAGAAACTAAAAATACGACTGCGAGCGCAACACACCATAATATTGTGGAAACGCGCGGGCGCTTAAGTAGAGGATCAGACTCGTCAACATCGTCTTCTTGTAAGGAAGAATTTTTACTTGATTTTGATTTTGAGTTCGTTTCTACGCCAGTTTCCGCACCAGTTTCTGCAATCTTCTTTGAATCTAATAGCTCGACTTCAGATTCATCGCTACTAGGCACTGCAGAAAAAGCCTTAACTTCTGGCAAGTCTGGAAGCTCTTCAATATCTTTCAAACTATTGGCGTTTAAGCCGTCATTTGTTCCTGTAAATTCTTCGCTCATACTTTAGACTTTACGACAGTCTCTATGACAGCGCGAGTTTTGCGCATAATAAAATTTGAATAAAATAAAACCTCCACGCACCCACCAGAGGCCACTTACCCTTGCTGCATTTCTGCCCTGGGGGGATTGGGTGACGTAGTGCCACGCGGAGGCTCTAACTATATTACACGATTTTCGCTACATGTCGAGTAGTAATAACGAGTAATAGAAAATAAAAGTCAACTAATAGCTACTATTAGCAATAAATCAGGCTCTCCAAACGCTTTTACCGCGCTCTTTTGCTTCTTCAACATCGGCATTAAGCTGCAGCTCATCCGCTTCAACTTCGCCAGCAATATAACGCTCAACTAATTGACGAGCCTCGTTATCTTCATGCTGAACTGCAGGAGACTTCATAAAGTAGGAGCTTGGAGCCAAAATCGGGCCAGAAAGCTTACGATCCAAAGCGATTTTTGCAGCTCGAACAGCATCGATAACAATTCCGGCAGAGTTTGGAGAATCCCAAACTTCAAGCTTGTACTCCAAGTTCAAAGGAACATCACCAAAAGTAGTTCCTTCCAAACGCACGAAAGCAAACTTGCGGTCATCCAACCAAGCAACGTAGTCGGATGGGCCAATATGAACATTATGCTCATCCATTTCGTGAGGAACGATTGAAGTTACTGCGCGAGTCTTAGAAATCTTTTTAGACTCCAGCCTTGAGCGCTGAAGCATGTTCATAAAGTCCATGTTTCCGCCAACATTTAGCTGGTAGGTGCGGTCTAAACGAACACCACGATCTTCAAAAAGTCTAGCCATAACACGGTGAGTAATAGTTGCACCCACCTGGCTTTTAATATCGTCACCAATAATAGGAACTCCAGCATCGCGGAACTTTTGCGCCCACTCAGGATCGGATGCAATAAATACCGGCAAGCAATTTACGAAAGCGCAACCAGCTTCCATTGCAAATGTTGCGTAGGCTTTATCTGCCTCTTCGGAGCCGACTGGCAAATAAGAAACAAGCACATCAACATGCTTATCTCGCAAAACTTGAGCTACGTCAACAGGCTCAGCCTCGGACTCGTCAATCATCTCGCGATAATAATCACCTAAGCCGTCGTAAGTAGGGCCGCGCATAACTTCCACACCCAAATTTGGTACGTCAGCAAAACGAATAGTATTGTTCTGCGAAGCGCCAATTGCTTCGCTTAAATCATGCCCAACTTTTAGAGAATCAACATCGAATGCTGCAACAAACTCAATATCGCGCACACGATACTGTCCAAAAACAGCGTGCATCAACCCTGGAATTTTCTCACCGTCATCAGCGTTTTTGTAATATTCAACGCCCTGAACCAGCGACGAAGCGCAATTACCTACTCCGGCAATGGCAACGCGGATGCTCATATAGACTCCTTGCCTGCAAAAAATCAGCGGCATTACGTTATGCCGCACTCATACACATTTCATAATACTATTTCCATAAGCATTATGTGCAATATGGGAGATTTTCAGTCGTTTCTAAGCCGAAACGTGTAATTTCTGTGAAAAATTCAATACCGGGCGCTACGGTGGAATGTATGGTTGTAAATAAAGCTGGAAGACGAGCATCTAATTCGCGCAAAAACGATCCAAGAAGCGTATCGTCACAATCACAAAAAAATACGAATATGCCAGCCTCGCTTCCCCCTCGTAGACAAGGCTCATACGACTCATATTATTCTTCAGGTTCCGGCAATAGCAACCGCGGATCAAGACGAGAACGCTCACGCGCATACACTCGTCAGCAGCGCAGAAAAACTTGGCGCGGAAGGCATCCTATTATTTTTTGGGCGCTAATACTAATTTTTGTACCTATTTTGATTGGCGCAGCAATTTTTGCTTATATGTACGCAACTACCGACATACCTGCTCCTGACAAAGTTGCGATGGCAGATAAAACCAAGGTCTATTACGCAGATGGAAAAACAGAGTTGGGGTCTTTTGCTGAACAAAACCGTGAGATTATTAATTGTTCAGTTCTTCCTAAGTACGTTGGGCAGGCAATAGTTGCTTCAGAAAACCGCTCCTTCTACCAAGACAGTGGAATTGATTTTAAGGGAATTGGCCGTGCTCTTATTCATAACGTTACTAAACGCGGGCGCTGGGGCGGCTCTACCATTACGCAGCAGTACGCTGAACGCTACTATCTTGGCGAAACTAAAACGTATCTCGGTAAGCTTCACGAAGCTATTTTGGCTTTGAAAATCGCTCAAACACAAGATAAAGATACTGTTTTATGCAATTACATGAACACTATTTATCTTGGACGAGGCGCTTACGGTATTCAAGCGGCAGCAAAAGCTTATTTCGGCATAGAAGCTAAAGATTTAACATTATCTCAAGCAGCTCTTTTGGCGGGCATAATTCCTGCTCCAAGTAGTTGGGATCCTGCAATCGGCCCTAAAGAAGCCAAGATTCGCTTTAAGCGAGTGCTGAAAATTATGAAAAAAGACGGCTACATTACGGCTTCTCAGGCGGCAAAAGCTGAAATTCCAAAAACAATTACACAAACTACGCGAAATATGTATGCAGGCCCTCAAGGCTACTTGCTGCACATGGTTCGCGACGAGTTGACTAGTAATGGTGCTTTTAGCCAGGAAGATCTCGATAGCGGCGGATACCGTATTATTACTACGATTGATAAGTCTAAACAAGATTTAATGTTTAACGTTGCAAGCCCTTCTCAAGGCGGACGTGGGATTGTGCCGCAAGGATTGCAAATTGGCGGAATTTCCGTAAACGCAAAAGACGGCTCGATTATTTCGGTTTATGCAGGCGACGACTATTTAACAAAACAGTTAAATAACGCAACTCAAGCACTTTATGAGCCTGGATCTACAATGAAGCCTTTTGCTTTAATTGGCGCAATTCAAGCAGGCACGAGTCTTGACACAATGTTCAACGGAAATTCGCCGCGCAAGTTTGACGGTATTGAAAAACCTGTTGGAAACTTTGCGAACGCAAGCTACGGCATGATTAACTTGTACAGAGCAACTGCAGATTCCGTTAATACGGTCTATATGGATTTGCAGAGTAAACTTGGCGCTAAAAAAGTTGCGCATACCGCCGTTACTGCAGGACTAAGCCCTAAGAGAGTTAATGGTAAAAATCCGTTTACCGTACTCGGTAATGATTCGGTTCATGTAAGCGAAATAGCGCGCGCTTACGCAACTTTTGCCAATCAAGGTAGACGCCCAGATTTGCATATTGTTGCTAGTGTAAAGAATCCTGATGGCAAAGAGTTTTATCGTGCGCCAACTGTTGGAAAGCAAGTTTTCTCGCCAACAGATGCCGCATTAGCCACAAAAGCAATGGTTGGAGTAGTTCAACATGGTACTGCAACCGAGGCTAGATCAATTGGAAGGCCTGTAGCTGGTAAATCTGGAACAGCAAACGATGAAACAGCTGGAAGCTTCGTAGGATTTACGCCTAATATTGTTACTGCTTTTGCAATTTGGAATCCAGACGCAAATGGCAGCCCGCAAGTAATTAAGCCATTCCATGGGTATCTTGGCGGAAGCGACTACCCTGTTCACTTGTTTACTAGGTACATGCGCCAAGCTGTAGCAGGAACTCCTGTTGCTAAATTCCCTGAAGTAAAAGATACTGGTAAGATTGGTGGGCCGGACGGCACGTGGGGCTTAGGCGATCGACATGCTTACACTCATAATGAAGATGAAGAAGATAAAAATAAGGACAAAGATAAAGATAAGGATAAAGATAAAGACGATTTAGACCCTGATCATATTAATCGTTCGGATAATCCGTGGGATAGCTATACAAGTAGCGGAAACTACGGTAATAGTTACAGTGGAAGCTACGGAAATTCGGAATCTGGAAGCACTGGCGAAAGCCAATCCGACGCTTCGACTCCACACAGCGGGCAGTAATTACAGAAAGTATAAGGAATTATAAATAGTGGAACAAAAAACTGAAAAATCAGAAAAAATTACAAATACACAATCGAGCAAGAATATTTTGCGTGCGGTGTTTTGGGATATGGATGGCACGCTTATTGATTCGGAACCGTATTGGCATGAGTCTGAATTTTATTTAGTAGAAAAATACGGCGGATATTGGGATGAAGATTTAGCTTGGGAATGTTCTGGCGGATCTTTGGAAACAGTTGCAAACAAGATGATTCCTTCCGGAACTAAACTTACTGTAGAAGAAATCGGCAAAGGAATGGTAGATTACGTTGCAGCTCGCGAAGCTGAGCGCGTTCCGTGGATTCCAGGAGTTCTAGACCTTCTTAAAAGCCTCACAAATGCTGGTATTCCTTCTATTTTAGTCAGCAATTCGCCGCGTTGCCTAGTAGAAAATATTGTTAAGCATGCTCCAGAAGGCGCTTTTGCTGGATACGTTTGTGGCGACGATGGTTTTAAGCCTAAGCCAAGCGCTGAGCCATATTTGGCTGCTGGAAAAATGGTTGGTATTTGTGGAAGCGAGGAAGAAATCGCTGAACAAATGGCTCACTGCGTGATTATAGAAGATTCTTTATCTGGTCTTACTGCTGCAGTTAATTCTGGAGCTACTGTAGTTGCGCAAACTGGTTTTTCGCGCGCAAATATTGAGGAAAGTAAGCATCACGCTGAGCTTAATGGGTATGAAGGTGCGAGCGCAAAAACTCTTGAAAATATTGTTGTTAAACGCGCCAAGCTCGCCACAGAACAACAGATTTCTCGTCTTTAATTGCGTTATTATCGCTTGCGATTGCATACTCTGATGACGAATAAGACGACGGCAATGCTCGGCGCTCAGTGCGAATATCTCGCCTCCAGCGACGAGCATTGCGCGAACGCTGCATTTCCACAATATCGCCATCTGCGTTTGCTGCAAAAATATTGCGTTCTGAAGACTCTGCAGCTTCTGTTAAATGACGAACTTGCCTTTTAAGCTGTCGATTTTCTTCTTGCAAATCCAGAATTTGCATAATTCCAGCCAAATTGATACCTTCATTTTGGCTTAAATGCTGAGTTTGTACAATTCTGCTTATATCTCGCAAAGAATATCTGCGAGCGCCACCTTCTGTGCGCTGAGGCATGATTAAACGCAAACGATCGTATTGACGAAGTGTTTGCGGATGAGTATTGGTAAGGCGTGCTACATGGCTGACGGTAAATATTGGCAAATCGATTGTAAAACCTACTTCGTCCGCGCCGTCAAGCGTTGCACTACCCCGCACTAAAGCGACTGCGCACATTTCATACAGTGCTTTAGTTTCACGCGTTATAGGTTTCATAGCACGCCTTCCTTTACTTTGCTTTTACTTTTCTTAATTTATTTTTACACTAATTTTGTCTCAAATTATTAATTTCTTCCGCGTAAGATTCGCCGGCAGTCTTATCAAATTCTTTTGCTACACGCTTAAGCAACATATTTGCTCGTTGCGGCAAACGAATTTGCACAATACCAACGAAATCGCCATTTTCTCCCGGAACTCCAGCGCCTTTCACACGAACCTCATCTCCGCTAGATGAGCAAGCTGGAACTTTAAACGTAACAGGATTGCCATCTACGTCATTAAGCGTAACTTTTGCCCCATGCACAGCTTCGCTTAAAGTTAGCGGAAGAGTTGCAACTAAATCGTTTGCGCGCAAAGTGAATTTATTAGATTCTTCCACATGAACTTGCAGATACAAATCTCCTGCAGAACCGCCGAATCTTCCTGGCTTTCCTTTGCCCTTTAAACGAATTTTTTGACCGTTTTTTACTCCGGCTGGAATATGCGTTTTAAAAGTCGATCCGGCTGCACGCAGAGAAACAGTAGCGCCCTTAAATGCCTGCTTAAAAGTGAGTTTAATATCTGTTGTTATATCGTCACCCTTTGTAGGCACGTTTTGGTTTTGCGCACTTTCGTACTGCTCGTCGCCAAAGTTGTTTGCGCCTTGGAATGAAGACGCACCAGGATTTTGACGTCCGCCGCTAAACATGGAAAAAATATCGCCCATATTTGGGCCAGCGCCACTAGTTGCGAAACGAATGCGCGAGCCGTTGCCGCCCATACCGCCCATGTTGCCCATGCCGGCTCCTCCATTAAACATGGAGAAAATATCCGAGAAGCTTGACGCATCAAATCCGCCTGCTCCGCCGGCGCCACCGGCAAAACGAGCGCCACCTGCACCAAATTGACGAATAGCATCGTAGCGTTGGCGCGTTTGGCTATCTTTTAGAACATCATAAGCTTCGGAAACGTCCTTAAACTTTTCTTCAGCTTCTTTTGTTTTGTTCAAATCCGGATGATACTTACGCGCTAACTTACGATACGCTTTAGTAATCGTTGCTTCGTCAGCGTCTTTGGAGACACCTAAAACTTTATAAAAATCTTTAGCTAACCACTCATTTTCAGCCATTTGTGCCTCCTTTCTTTACAAGCACATTGGCTATTTCGCTTTTTGACCAAATATAGTCTGCTCGTGCCAACTCTTATGAGCCAGCACGAGCAAGTTTTATGCAATAAAGTTACGACTAAGAGCTTCGCTAGGAATTACTTGGTGAAGAAACGACCACACGAGCGGCGCGAATAACGCGCTCTCCTATGCGATACCCCGCCTCAACCACAGCGTCCACAGTTTCTTTTGTAGCGTCTGGATCAGGGCGATGCAAAACAGCATCGTGCTTTGTAGGGTCAAAGTCTTCGCCTTTTTCGCCGAACTTTTCTACGCCAAACTTTGCAAAAGCCTTATCAATCTTGGTTGCAACAGCCTTAAACGAATCATCCATTTCGCTGTGTTCGCGAATACGGTCAATATCATCCAAAGCTGGAAGCAATGCTGTTAGCACGTCAATAATTCCATGCTGTCGGAAACGATCCTGCTCTTTTGCAGAACGATTGCGGAAGTTAATAAACTCTGCTCGCTCGCGCTGCAACGCTTCTAAGTATTCAGCAGCCTCTTTTTTAGCTTTACCTAAAGGCGTTAAGCTGCCGTCGTCTGCATCTTTACTATCTTTCGATTCCGAAGATTCAGAAGATTCAGAAGAATTTGCAGCATTTGCAGAATCCGCAGAATCTGCAGAAACGTTAGCATCAGCCTGCGCGTCAGCTTTCGTTTCCGCACGATTCGCGTTTTCAGCTTGCTTTGAAGATTGTGCAGAAGTCTTATCAGAATCTTCTGCAGGGTTTACATCCAGCGAGTCAGAATCTTCCATTCCCTGCAAATATTCGTTGGTGTTAAAGTCGGACATTACTTGTTGTCCTTATCATCCTTGTCGTCGTCCACCACTTCGGCGTCAACCACGTCATCATCCTTAGAGGCAGATTCAGCACCAGCATTTGCACCAGCCTGAGCGCCAGCAGCAGGACCAGCTTGAGCACCAGCAGCACCCTGCTGAGCGTAAAGCTGCTGACCAATCTTCTGAGCAGAAGTCATCAACTCGCTCTGAGCAGACTTAATCTTCTCAACGTCATCGCCCTTCAAAGCTTCCTTCAAAGCGTTAACCTTTTCGGTAACTTCCTTGGAGATTTCGTCGGAAAGCTTGTCTTTATTGTCGTTCACAAGCTTTTCAGTCTGGTAAGCAAAAGCTTCTGCTTGGTTGCGAACTTCAGCTTCTTCCTTACGCTTCTTATCTTCAGCTTCGTGAGCTTCAGCTTCCTTAACCATGCGGTCGATTTCGTCCTTTGGAAGGCCGGAACCGCCTGTAATAGTCATGGACTGTTCCTTGCCAGTGCCCTTATCCTTAGCGGAAACGTGCACAATGCCGTTGGCGTCAATATCGAAAGTGACTTCAATCTGAGGAACGCCACGAGGAGCTGGAGCAATACCAGTCAACTCAAAAGTGCCAAGAGGCTTGTTATCGCGAGCAAACTCACGCTCACCCTGGTAAACCTGAATCAACACGGATGGCTGATTATCTTCAGCAGTGGAGAATACTTCCGAGCGCTTCGTAGGAATAGCAGTGTTGCGGTCAATAAGCTTTGTCATAATTCCACCCTTGGTTTCAATACCCAAGGAAAGTGGAGTTACATCAATAAGCAGAACGTCTTTGCGGTCTCCCTTAATAACGCCCGACTGCACGGCTGCACCAACGGCCACGACTTCATCTGGGTTCACAGACTGGTTAGCTTCCTTACCGCCGGTAAGTTCCTTCACCAAATCCTTCACAGCTGGCATACGAGTAGAGCCACCAACAAGAACCACGTGATCAATCTGGCTTACGGAAATTCCAGCGTCAGAAAGAACGTTGTTAAATGGTGTACGGCAGCGGCCAAGCAAGTCGGAAGTCATTTCCTCAAAGTGAGCGCGAGTCAAAGTCTCATCCAAATGCACTGGAGTGCCGTCAGGAGTCATTGCCAAGTACTGCATAGAAATTGAGGTGGAAGTAGAAGAGCTAAGCTCCTTCTTTGCCTGCTCAGCAGCTTCCTTCAAGCGCTGCAAAGCAATCTTATCCTTGCTCAAATCAACGCCGTACTTGTTCTTAACTTCGCCAACGAGCCAGTCAATAATCTTCTGATCCCAATCGTCGCCACCCAAGTGGTTGTCGCCGTTTGTGGCCTGAACCTGAATTGTGGAGAATCCGTCGTCATCCTTACCAATTTCAAGCAAGGACACGTCGAAAGTACCGCCGCCCAAGTCGAATACCAAAATGCGCTCGTCTTCCTTGCCTTTTTCAAGACCGTAAGCCAAAGCTGCAGCAGTTGGTTCGTTAATAATACGAAGCACGTTCAAGCCTGCAATCTTACCTGCATCCTTAGTTGCCTGACGCTGAGCATCGTTGAAGTATGCTGGGCAGGTAATAACAGCGTCGGTTACTGGCTCACCAAGGTAGGCTTCTGCATCGCGCTTAAGCTTCATTAAAACCTGAGCAGAAATCTCTTGTGGCGTCCACTTCTTGCCATCAATTTCAACAGTCCAATCAGTGCCCATGTGGCGTTTTACAGAGCTAATCGTGCGATCAACGTTTGTTACAGCCTGACGCTTAGCAACTTCACCAACCAGAATTTCGCCGGACTTGCTAAATGCCACAACAGATGGTGTGGTGCGAGCGCCTTCAGCGTTCACAATAACGGTTGGGCTGCCGCCTTCAAGAGTAGCGATGCAAGAATTAGTTGTACCTAAATCAATACCTACTGCACGTCCCATAATTTCTCCTTAACTAGGTATTGCACGTTTTGTGCAATTACGTTTTCCTTTAAGTTTTGTAGTTACGTAAGCTGAGCTTTATTTAGATTCCTTTTTGGAAACTAGGTAAATCATCAGCTTTTTTACTTTCCAAAACTTGAGCCTACTACACTCAACTTATAAAAGTCAACTTTTATTCCCAAAAATTACAAAAAACTTTATACAACTAGACTCAAGTTTTGTAAGATGTGCAAAATATAAGAAAAAATTCACATGCCAAACTTAAAATGACGCAAAGAGTTATCTAATGCGTTGTAGCGCGCTAAAACGCCAATAAGCGGTGTGCCAATACCTGTTATGAGTTTGATTGCTTCAGTTGCCATCATTGCGCCTACAATAGCCGCAGTCGCGCCCAATACTGCCGATTTTGGCACAGTTTCTTTAGGTGGAGGGCAAGGATACAAGTCTCGCAAACACGGCCCCTCACCAGGCATAAAAACGCTCACTTGACCTTCATAATAAAGCACCGAGCCATAAACTTCCGGCGTTCCTGCGCTCCACGCGGCATCCGCAATCAAAAAGCGCGTAGCGAAATTATCACAACCATCAATTATTAAGTCATGATTTTCTACAAGACTCTTCGCGTTATCTTCATTAAACCTAGGTATAAGGTTGATTTTTAGTCCGGGAGATAGTGCTTGCAGACGTTTAGCTGCAAGTTGCGCTTTAGATTGGCCACACTGATCAACAGTGTATAAAGTCTGCCTTTGTAAGTTAGAAAGCTCAACAATGTCGTCATCACAAATCGTAATTTCTCCAACTCCTGCTGCAGCAAGCGAAAGCAGGCATGGAGAACCAAGTCCACCAGCACCAACCATGCAGATTTTTGCATTTCGAAGTAATTGTTGATGCTCAAGAGTAAAGCCCGGCAGGAGCAAGTGGCGGCAAGTGCGCTCCACCTCAAGCTCCTGCAGGTTGTCGTAAATTTTATTAATCGTCATGCTCAAATAATTATGCCGAAATTCATAGTACGAAATTTACAGCACGGAATCAGCCCAAGCGCGACCTTCAACAGGCGAGGAAGCAAGAGCATGATTTCGCATTGGAATACGTCCAGCATCGTGAGCAAGCTTGCCAGCAGTTACAGCAGCAGCCATTGCGCGACCCATTTTCACAGGATCCGGGCAGCGAGTTACAGCACTTGCAAGAAGCACGCCAGAGCAGCCGATTTCAAAAGCTTTAACAACGTCGGAAGCAGTGCCAACGCCGGCATCCAAAATCACAGGAACGCCAGCTTCCTTGCATTCGCGCACAATCAGCTCAATATTTCGAGGATTCAAAATACCAAGACCAGTGCCAATTGGAGCACCACCAGGCATAACAGCCTTCACGCCAAGCGAAACTAAACGACGAGCCACAATCGGATCATCATTCGTGTAGCAAAGAACGCTAAATCCTTCTTCAACAAGCTTTTCTGCAGCAAGCAAAACTTCGCGAGTATCTGGAAGCAAAGTATCGTCATCTGCAATAACTTCAAGCTTAATCCAATCGGTTCCTAGAGATTCGCGAGCCATTTTTGCAGTAAGCACAGCGTCATGTGCAGTTTTGCATCCTGCAGTATTTGGCAAAACGTTAATATTATGACGCTGAAGCATTCCGTAAATATCCACGCCTGTTTTTGCGTGACGGCGCAAAGCAACCGTAGCTACTTCCGCACCCGAAGCAACAAGCGACTTTTCCATAATATCAATGCTCGTCATGCCGCCAGTTCCAAGCAAAAGCCTTGAATGTAGGGTCTTACCACAAAGTTGCCAAGTATCGGCACTTTCTTCTGCATTATTTTCAGAATTATTTTCTGTCATTTTAAGCCTTTTATTGAAAATTTAATATTTTGTAAGCGTCAGCCGCCTTGAACTGCGCTGAGAATCTCAATTTGATTCCCTTCACAAATCACAGTCGATGCCCACTGATTGCGCTTAAGCACATCGTCGCCAATTGCAACAGCTATGCCAGGACCAGCATCCGAACCGTAACGTTGAGCAATAAGCTCAGCAACAGTTAACCCATCTTGAACTTCAATAGTTTCACCATTGACGACGATTTGCATAATTCAACCTTTATTAACGTCTATTAAAAGTGCGCAACTAAAACTTGCGTTACTAGAAACTTGCGTTACTAGAAGCGAGCAGGATTGCAGCTTTCCAAGAAGCCCTTTTCCTTCTCGGTCAACTCTTGCTCAAGCACAAGCTTTGTAGTCAAAGAAGAACCCAAAGCGGTGAGCAAAATGCCGTGACGGAAGTAACCAGTGGAAATCGTGGTGTGCGTCTTAGGATCAATACCAATGAATGGCAAATCGTCCGGAGTTCCAGGGCGGCCGCCAGCGGTAACCTCAGTAATCGAGCATTCCTGAATGCCAGGAAGCACACTTGCAGCATCGCGAAGCAAGTCGAGTACACCACCGACCTTTGGAATATCGCGGTCGTCTTCGCGAGAAGTAGCACCGAGCACGAGCTCACCAGTTTCCTTAGCGCGAGGCACTAAATAAACTGGACGGTCATGCACAAATCCACGAACCACAGAGCTCAAAATTGGACGCAAAGGCTCTGGAATAGTCATACGAATCATATCGCCCCACACAGCGCGAAGCTTAAGCTGAGGAAGCATATCCTTAGCACCCAAGCCGGATGCCAAAACTGTGTCTGGACCCAAATCGTCTGGAGTGCTTGCGCGACGCTCAATAACAACACCGCGCTTTTCGAGTGCATCAATCATTGCTGCAGTGAAAAGACGAGGGTTGATTTGATGATCGTCCGGCACGCTTACAGCGCCAGCAATAGTTGGCGAAAGAGCAGGCTCAATTTCACGAAGCTTACTCACAGAAATATGCTCAGCTCTACGGCCGTAACGGTGCTGCAAGTTTAGCAACTCATTCACGTGCTCGTTATCTGCAGCGTCGCCGCCGATTACGTAAGAGCCGCACTCTAAGTAGCCAGTTGGCTTATCGGTGTACTTTGCAACCGAATCAACCAATTCCTTATACATAGTTGCAGACTCAAACATAAGCGGATACAACGCTTCTTGCTGATATTGCATTTCTGCGGTAGGAGCTAACATGCCGGCAGCATGGTGAGAAGCGCCCGAGACTGGATCCGGATCAATTATGCTAACTTTTACGCCAGCTTCCGTAAGTCTCCACGCTGTTGCTAAACCAATAATACCTGCACCAATAATACGAATATTTCGCATAATACTCCTTCCCTACGGCGGCATTACCCGCATCAGGTTTACGGTCGGCTTTCGCCCTCTCAGCCTGTATAGAACAAGCTCCCGCGTTTCGTAGCTTTGACTTTCAAAACTGCGATTGTAAAGCTGTAATATTGCCAACTTTAGCGATATTACAAACGCTACAGATAGACGTAACGAAATTATGTGATTTTCGTCACACTACCGTGTAGCATTTTAGCACTTTTACAAAAAATCTGTTAATTGAAACGGCATGTCAAGCGGTAAAATTAAGCAATTTTGCTACTGACGCAGATTGCGTACTACGCGCGTAACTTATCTCACGTTTGGAGGGTTTGAGGATAAGTTTCGCTCCAAACGTGCGCGACGACCTGCTTTCGCGCAGCATTTCGCGCGCGAAAGCAACTCGGAGCGTGAGCTTGCTCAAGTTGAAAGCACGGTGTGCTTTCAACGCAAGCTCAGTAGCGAGCGCGTTAACCGCGCGAGCGTTCTTTCGTGCGGCAGCAGCACGAAAAAATCCCTCGCGGATTATAAGAGGATAACCTGCGAGGGATTTTGTTAGTTATGCGTAAGGTTACTCTTTAGAGTGCTTGCGACGGCGAGAAGCCACGCCTGCAGCACCAAGACCAGCGAAGATTACAGCAAATCCTGCAAACAAGCCAGTTGCAGCACCAGTCTTAGCAATCTTATGACCAGATGCGCCACTCAAACTATTAAGCAACGCAGCCTTAGCCTCTGCAAGCTTCCTCAAAGCCGCATCAACCTGAGCCTGCGTAGCATTAGGATCGTTAAGCACGCTCTTAGCCTCAGCCAAAGCCTGCCTGTAAGCCACAGCCTCAGCAGTATTAGCATTAGTCTCCACAGCATTATTAACTTCGATTTGCAAAGCAGTCTTATCTACCAAAGCACCATAAGACTCATGGCCGTTTACAAAACCGTGGCCATTCCAATCTCCAGTACCATTGCCAGAGCCGCCGAAGTGACTCAAGAAGTCAAGAATACGCTTCTTAGCATCTTCAAGCTTCTTCAAAGCCGCATCAACCTGAGCCTGAGTTGCGTTAGGATCTGCAAGCACGCTACGAGCCTCAGCCAAAGCATCCTCATACGCTTCAATATCAGCCTTGTTACCAATAATGAAGTACGGCGACTGACGGAAGTTAGCATCATCATCAGCCTCATCCTGAAGCTTAGACTTATCCGTGCTATTTCCAGCCTTAAGCTTAGCCTTAGCATCCTGAAGACGCTTCAAAGCCGCATCAACCTCAGCCTGAGTTGCGTTAGGATCTGCAAGCACAGAATTAGCTTCGTCGAGCGCGTTCTTGTACTCGTCAAGAGCCTGCTTAGACTCGTCATCACCCTTAGCTAGAGCATTCTGATACTCAGGAGACTTAGTGAAGTCATCACCAGCCTCTTGGCGCAAATCAGACTTGCTTGTGCTGTAGTCGTCAGTAATCTTCTTCTTAGCGGCTTGCAAGGCATCTAGAGCATCGTAAAGCTCTTTCTGGGTTGGGACGTCAGTTGCGCCATCCTTTGGATTGCCAGTAGTGCGGTCGAAAGCTTTAAGAAGATCCCTAGCAGTCTTTAGCTTCGTGTTATAGTCTTCAAGAGCCTTCTTGGAATCTTCATCACCCTTAGCAGTCGCGTTCTTGAACGCAGGAGTGTTCTCGAACACGTCATCTCTAGTGTCTTTATCTCCGTCCTTAGACTTATCAACTTCTTGCTGAAGCTCAGTAGAACTGGTCTTGTAGTCAGCAGTAATCTTATCTTTTATGTCCTTCAGCTTCTTAAGAGCCTCGTCAATTTCTTGCTGAGTTGGAACATCCTTTTTTCCAGACTTTGGCTTACCATTCTCATCGAAGTTGTTAAGCAAAGTCCTAGCTTTCTTCAACGCTTTCTTATAAGCAGAGATGTCAGCATTTTCCTTGCCTTCTTTACCCTTCTTAGAATCAGCGTTCTTGAACTCTGTAGTATTCTCAAACTTGCCATCTATAGAAGCACCTTCACCATCTTCCTTAGACTTATCTGCCTCAGTCTTCAAATCCTTAGCACTGGTCGTAAAGGCATCATCGATAGCTTTCTTTGCCTTTTGCAAAGCATCAAGAGCTTCATCAACCTGTTTCTGCGTTGGACGATCTTCTGGCTTTGCATTCGGATCTGGGTTCTTCACCTGATCGATAATCTTCTTCGCTGCTTCAAACTTATCGTTATAATCTTGAAGCTTCTTGGTGGCAGAGGTATCAGCCGTTGCATCATTACCAGTTTCGGACTGCTTCTTATACAGAGCATTCTTGTACGGAATCGACTCCTCAAATGGAGGTGTTACAGGCTTGTCGTCTTGATCCTTATCGCCTACTTCGTTTTCAAGAGGCTTTGTGTCGGTCTTGTACTTAGCGATCTTCTCTTGAGCTTCTTGCAGCTGTTTAAGCAGAGCGTCTACTTGCTCTTGAGTTGCTTTTTTCTTCCAATCTTCGTCATTAAGCTTGTCGGTAACGTTCTTCAGAACATTGTCGAAGCCTGTGTCTTGTCCAGCTTCACCTAAGTCCTTTATAGCACCTTGGTCACCAGCGGTCTTCTTAGCAAGAGCATTCTTATACTCAGGCGTTTTCTTGAAGCCGTCACCTGCATAATCTTTAGCAGCAGTCAACGGCTCAAGATTTGTCTTGTAGTTATCAGCAATTTGCTTCTTAGCTGCTTTAAGAGCATCCAGTGCATCGTTAATCTGCTGTTGCGTTGGACGATCGCTAAGCGTAGCGGAATCCTTCTTAGCAAGTAAATCACGCGCATCCTTAAGCGCCTTCTTATATGCAGCAACATCGTCATTGTCTACCTTCTTGCCACTATCGTCATCCTTCTTCTTGGCATCGGCGTTCTTGAACTCTGGAGAGTTCTCGAACTTGCCCTCTACAGTAGCGCCTTCACCATCTTCCTTAGACTTTTCAGCCTCAGTCTTAAGCGCATCTACGTTCGTCTTGTAATCATCAAGCGCTTTACGCTTCTTATTTAGCTCTGTCAAAGCATCGTCAATCTGCTTCTGAGTTGGTTTAGCGTCGAGAGGTGTTTCCTTGTTATCGTGCTTTGCAAGCAACTCCTGAGCCTCGGACAACGCCTTGTCGTAATCGGCCTTAGCTTTCTTGGCATCATCGTTCTTCTTGGTGTCAGGCTTACCCTGATCATTCAAGAAGTGAGGATCAGAAGCGTTGCGGTATGCGTCGGAATCCTTTGTACCTTCAACAGCAGGATCTGAACCCTCTGCGTCTTTACCGTTCTTATCAACGCTTTCTTTAAGCTTGGCGACGTCGGTGTTGTACTTGTCAAGCTCTTTGCGAGCATTGTCGAGGGCGGTCTTGGCGTCGTTGATTTCCTTTTGCGTTGCATCAGGCTTCTTGAGCAAGCCCTTAGCTGCATCAAGAGCATTGTCATAAGCAGTCTTTGCAGCAGATGCTTTACCGTTCTTATCAGCATCAGCAGTCGTACCATCTTCGCCCTTATAGTCAGGTTTTGCCGTATTCTTATACCCAGGCGTCTGCTTGGTGTTGTCGTCCTCGTTAATCGACTTAATCAAATCGTCGGTATTAGTCTTAAACTTATCCAAGCCTTTTACAGCAGCATTAAGATCTGCAAGTAGCTTTGGCACATCCCTATTCAAAGGCTGACCCTTAGCATGGGACTGGATGTTCTTAAGATAGTCAGGGCTACTAGTATCTCCATCCTTTGCAGGAATATTATCTGTTGAGATTGCAGCACTACCAGGCTTGCCATCGACCGTATCTTGAGGCATCTCATCATTAAATGCCTTTTGCAACTTCTCGAGCGCGGTGTCGTATGCTGCCTTTGCCTTAGCTTCGTCAGAACCTGCAGCACCAGCGGACGCGTTTAGATACGCTGGGCTTTTAGTTATAGCCAAGCTGTGAAGCAGCGCCGCCGAAATCTTGCTGGTATCGGTTGCGTACTTATCGATTGCCTTACGGGCTTCAACAAGCTGTTTCTTAACCGCGTCAGCGCTTTGCTGCGTTACCGTGCTATTTGGCTTCCTAATCTCCGTAAGCAAGTCTTTTGCAGCGTGATAAGCGTCGTTGTAGGCTTTGAAGTCTTTTGCGGCTTGAGAATCTTTGCCCTTAGCTTGCGCTTCATCAAAGGCGTTGAAGTACGCAGGCATAAGGTAGCCGCTTACATTATCTGCAATAGCTTCAGCTAAATCAGTTGACTTTGTTTGATACTTATCAGCATAAAGTACCTTTTCAGCATCTTCGAGATCTTTCTTAGCCTTTTCTACATCGGCATTTGTAGCGTTCTTTTCACCAAGTACTCTCTTAGCTTCTGCGAGTGCGTCATCGTAATTCTTAATGGCTTGCTGGGCATCAGGATCGTTAGTCTTAGCCTTGGCGTTCGTATAGAACACGCTATGCTTGTTAGGATCATTTGGATCAGGGTTATCTAAAGTCTTTTGAACGGCAGAATCAAGAGGAGCCTTGTCGGTTGCGTTCTTGTCAAGCGCATCCTTAGCATCCTTAAGCTTCTTTATAGCCTCATTGACATCCTTCTGGGAAGCATTTGGATCTGCTGAAAGATCCTTTGCCTTCTTTACAGCATTGTCGTAAGCCGTACGCTCTTTTTCTCCCGAGTTCTGGTAGGTTGGGTCGGCAGTCTTGAGCTTTTCTTTAGGATCAGTCTGAGTTGCATCGCCCGTGTTCACCTGACCATGCTTAGCGATGGCATTATTCAACTCATCCTTGTTGGTAGAGTACTTATCAAGTTCCTTACGCGCAGCATCAAGCTTAGCCTTGGCGTCGTCAACAGCCTTCTGAGTAGCATTGCCGTCCTTGTTTACCTTGTTAGCTTCTTCGAGAGCCTTGTCGTAAGCTGTCTTAGCTTTCTTAGCATCCTCATTCTTGGTGGTATCTGCATTACCATTATCATCCTTGAAGTCAGGCTCAGTAACATTCTTATACTTATCAGTAGTTACCGTACCAGGAGTTGCAGCAGTATCACCCTCGGCAGCCTTACCATTGGCTTTAATCGACTTATTCAGCTCTTCCTTCTTTGTAGCATCGCCATCAAGAGCCGCACGAGCCTTTTTAAGGTTAATTGTTGCGTTATCAACCTCAGCCTTAAGGTCTTCACTTAAATCAGCATCAGCTTTAGTTCCAACTTTTTTAAGAGTTTCTTTTGCAGCATCAAGCGCCTTATCATATGCATCTTTCTTATCAGCAGACGCGTTGTAATATGCTGGCTGCGTTGGAACATCCTTGCCTCCAACAGTTTCAGTCTTGTGCTCGCCAATCGAATTAGAAAGATCCTTCGTCTTATGATTCGTCTGCGGCACAAAGATAACGTTAATTGCCTTAGGCGTATTATTGAGGTTCTTACCATCCGGGAACGCGTACAAGTGCTGGTAGTACTCCATGCCATATGGTGCAACAAACAGACGCGCCCTGTAAATCTTGCCGTCCTTAGAAGCAACATTTACAGCATTAGCGTCTTCATCCCAGGAATACGAACCAGTCTTTGCGAGCACATCACCCATATCCACATCGGTGCCTGTGATCTTAACGTTGCCTTTCCAATAGCCACTGCTGATAACGCCAAGCGTAAGCGCGCCAGTTGGTTCGTCATTTTGTAGAGCATAGTGCATGTGCGACTTGCGCGGATTGTTTCCTGAGCCTTCATACTGAAGCGTCTCGTTGCCCTTAATCGTACGCAAGCCAGCATTTTTGTCATTTGGCGTAGCTGTAAGCAGCTTGGTAACGTCGTCAGAATTGAATGCAGTAGCCTTGGTTGGGTCGTAGCGATAAATGATAGTCTTATGGTCTTTACTCCAAGAAAGACCTTCATCGGAGGCGCGGCCCTGAATCTTATTATTAGACTCATCCCACGAAACTGTGTAATCCTTGCGAATATTTGGAAGCTTTGTGAGCTTGCTCGTTTTTACATCAGACGTAAACTCAGCAACTGCCTTATCGGTCTTAATCTTAACGGTAATCGTGTTTTCCGCCATACCGTTCGAGATTCCCTGATTTTTGTGTCCAGCAGTCACCGTATCGCCTTTAATATACTCAAGCGTAATCTGCTTTTCGTAATCAGCTTCAGTCAGACCAAGCTTATCATTGCCCTTGTTAGCGTCGTAAATAGCCTTCTTAATGCTCTTAATCTCCGCTTTTGAATACCCAAGCGGATTAGCAACAAAGACTGCTTTATCGCCAGTCGGAACAACAACATCACCTTCCGCAACTCTTGTAAGCACTAAGTCACGCAAAGGAATCTTTGGATCATCCTGCGCGCTCAAGCCATCGAAGTCGATTGTTGCAGTGCCATTGCCGTCAAACGTAACTTTGTCGGTAGATACGCCATTAAGTTTTGCAAGATTCTTTCTGATTTGAATCTTTTGATCATCTGTAAGCTTGCTAAAATCAACTGTACCCACAACCGGCTTCTCAATGCGAGTACTATAGCGCACTACAGTAAGAGGTATTTCCGGAGACTTCATTCCCAAATCTGTTACCAGATACGTTTTAAGCTTTCGCTCGCCAAATGAGTAATCTCCACCATTCTTATTATTGATTGCTTCGAACATAGTTCCGTCATAAGAACCCATGCTTTGCGGAATTTTTGCGTCTACAGTATCTGGAGTGTTATTAACAGTACTTTCATTAACACGTAAACCAACGCCTGCTGACTTACTTTGAGCAACAAGCTGCTCAGCTACACTACTACCAGACTTATGTTCAGTAGGAAGATTTACTGCTTTGTGAAGAACTTCTCGTACTTTCTCCGCCGTCAATCTCTCGTCATACTTTAAGACGATTGAGCCTGCTGTTTTTGGCGGAACAAGCGTTGCAACACGGAAGTTATTAGATGTTTGGTCATGCTGCGGATTAGTCTTATCGTAATACAAGAAGATTGAGCGATTTGCACAATAGCCTTGACCCGAAGATATGCCACCATCCCTGAATGGCTGCTTCATAATCAAGTCCTTACTACCGTCACCATTCGTACGTAACTCGTAAATTCCAGAATAGCTTTGGTGCATTTCATTTACACGCTCAGAATCAAATTCGATGATTTTCTTGTAAGCACTAGAATCATCAGTATTAATACTATCTTTTGAATCTGGAAGAATTACTACGCGCGCAACCGTCTTACCATCCGAATTCGGTGGCAAATGGTACACGATTTCTTGCTTTTCAAGCTTCTCGTCAAACGTGTTGCTAGGAGTTGCCCAACCATAAATGTTTGGCAGGTTTTTGGAAAAAACTATCTCATTAGGATTGTGCTCGTTGCCAGCGCGATCTTCTCCCTGAGCTACTGTGCTTGCAGTAGTTTCCGCAGGAGTGCTTGCAGTAGTTTCCGCAGGGGCGCTACTGGCTGCATAAGTGCTAGTTTCTACAGGAGTGCTATTAGATACAGGAGTGTTAGTTTCAGCATTAGTGTTATTAGCTACCGGAGCGCTATCTGTAGAAACCTTCTTGTCAGTCTTATTATTTTCGCCAGTCAGCTTAATCTTATTACTGTCTTCAGCATTAGCTTCAGCCTTGTCTTCAAACTGATTCTTCTGCTCAGTTTCAGACTCATTCTTCTGCTCAGAATCTTTATTAGTGGAACTCTGCTCCTTCTTTTCATCCTTATCATCAGGCTTAGTGCCTGACTTCTTATCTGCAGCCACAGGAGCTTTTGCAGGCTCAGCCGCAGCACCAGCATCCGCAGCCATTGCAGGAGTTGCTCCAAAAGCGAACGCCGCACCAGCCAGAATACCTGCTGCACCAACCGTAAACGTTGCCACCTTGCGAGCGTCAACAGCCTTTTCAATTGCGTTATTTACTGCAGCATCCAAAGTTACTTTGTGCGCGTGCTTTCTAGATTTCGCTACCATGTTGTCCTTCTTCCACTTAGTTATCTAATAAAAACAAATTCACACGCCCACCTATGGACATGCAAAATGCAAATTCTTAATAACAATCATCTAAATTTTCATAGCTCAAATTTATAAAATCTCAAGCTATCTTTGTTAGGTTATTATAACAATTTAAAAAATTTTTTAAAGATGAATAACACATGTTTAAATCAAAAAGCCTGTAATGCCCCCCCCCCCCCCAAGCCTTATTTTTCAGCGGTTTTAAGAATTAAAATTTATTTGTGAATATTTTGAATTAAGGCGTTTTTACAACCTTTCACTAATCTGTCTAAACATTTGTTACCATATAAATTCTAATTTTTGACAATACGAATTTACAGAAATAAAAATGCAAAAATACAGATTTGCAAAATCGCAACTCGCTCAAAAAACAAATCTGCTGAGAAAAGTACACAACTTCACCCAGCAGATTACACCTAACTCAACAGAGCTAAAATCTATTGAGAAAAACATTACTCACTCAACCGAGCGCAGCAAAATCTCCTCAAGCGCGTGCTTTACCGAAACAGGCAGCGTGCAACGCCATTGCGCCCACTTCACTACAGATGGCTGATCAGTTGCGTAAGCGTTAAGCATATCAACGCTGTCGCGATACTTTTCTGCTTCCGATTCGTTTTCGTATTCAAGAGCTGAGATTGCAGCAATAGCGCTTGCACTTCCGCCAGCCTCGCGCACTGCGTCAAAAGCCATTTCCTTACCGCGGTACGGCACTTGCGCTTGAAGCAGGAATCTGTAAGCGTCACCAACTTTAGGGTCTGCAGCGATTTGCAATCCGCCGTCAACAATTACGCGAACTTCCGAACGAGCCGGCACGTCTTTTACAAAAACAGTTAAGCTCAAAGTCGATTCTTCGCCTTCGTAAGAAATTGCAAAATCGCTTGCATTAAGCTCTCGGCTTCCTACAAAAACGCGCACGTTCGCAAAATCTGCGCAAGCAACTCCTCTAAATACAACGTTCCAGTTGCGTTTTTGCGGCACAGATTCTACTGCAGCTTCCGCACCTTCTACGCCGGAAATAATAAATTGCGTAGAAGAATTGCCGTCTCGCCACACAAAATTCATGCGAGTATTAGCAGTATTCCCAGCGGATGCTGCAGCAAAATCGCCGTTATCTTCTCGCATCACAAATTCGCCGTCAGCTCCAGGGAACACGAGCACGCGCAGATTACGAGGATTTTCAACACTATTAACAGATTCAGCAATCTCAGCACTACGCTCGCAATCTGCCACTTCTGACAAAACTTGCGTAGGCACAATCGCTCCAGCACGCGCAAAAGCAGGAACGCGGTCAATCGCGCGCCACGCTTCAAACCTGCGACCATTCCAGCCGCGAGACACGTACCTGCGCCCGTCAAACAAATCGTACCAATCGCCTTCCGGCAACCAAACTCCAGCACATCCGCGCAAAGCAGCAGCATCGTTAGGCGAAGTAATCGGCGCTACTATAAGCTCGCTTCCAAAACGGTATTCGTTAGGAATTTCGTAAGCCATTCCAACTTCCGGCGACTGCCAGTACATTGGCTCAATAATCGGCCTGCCTTCAAAAGCTGCACGATAATTCATCGTATAAACGTATGGCAAAAGTTCCGCGCGCAAGCGAAGCATTTTCACCATTGCTTCACGAGTTTCCTGAGGGAAATTCCACGGCTCTTTTCCAGCAAACGGCGAACAAGTCGAGTGCAAACGATTAATAGGACTAAACGCGCCGAAAGCGTACCATCGCGCTTCTAACTCGTTATTTCTAACGCCAAGCATGTGCCCGCCAATATCGTGACTCCACCATCCGTAGCCAATATTTGAAGCTGTAGAAGTGAAGTAAGTTTGGAAAGCAAGGGAATCCCAAGTAGTGACGGTATCTCCCGAGAATCCAACTGGGTAGCGATGCGAACCAGGCCCTGCATAGCGAGAGAATGTAAGCGGCCAGCGGCCGTCGCGCGCAGCATCCTCATAATGCATGTGGTTCAGCATCCAAAGCGGATCCAAACCAGGCTCGCGCGTCACACCACCCTGCTGCCAATCAATCCACCAAAATCGCACGCCTTCATCTTCCATACGATGATGCATATTGAAGTAAGCTTCAACAAATTGCGGGTTCGTTAAATCAAATTCCACAGCTTTGCCGCTCGCCGGATCAATGCCAGCATCTTGCGCAACTTGCGCATAATCTTTTTCAAACGCACGCACTCCGTCGCGCGGATGCAAGTTCAAAGTTGGAGACAATCCAGCCGCGTTAAGTTTACGCAAAAAAGCGCGATGATCCGGGAAAAGCTCCTCATTCCACGTGTAACCCGTCCAACCGGAACCATACTTCGAATCAACGTCCGTCACATGCCAATCCATATCAATAACAGCCGTGCTAAAAGGTATGCCTTCGCGCTTAAAACGATTATGCAATTGCAAATATTCGTCTTGACGGTAGCGATAGTATCTGCTCCACCAATTACTTAGCGCAAAACGTGGAAGCAGCGGCTGAGCGCCTGTGAGCTTATAAAAGTCTTGAATTGCTTGAATATAGTGATGTCCGTAGCCGAAGAAGTATAAGTCTTTATATCTTCCTGATTGCTCGCTAACTTTTTGCGCACACGACTTAACCCAAGCCCCATACGGGTTTGGTTTGCCATTTATTTCCTCAGCTGGCACAATTTCGCAAGTTGCAGAATCGTCTAAAACAGACCATCCATCGCGCGAAAGTATTCCTTTACCAAGTTTTACTGGGCCGTTCGCCTGATCCAAAGTTCTAAAAGTTCCAAGAAGATTTCCCGGGCAGTCGTCGCCGTAATGCCACGTGTTAAATTGAGTACACGGCACTCCGCGCACAACAATACTTAATCCTTCTTTACTAAAAGCTTCGCAATTATAAGTAAGATGCAGCTTTTCAGTTTCGACTTCCAGCCATCCGTTTTCGTTTTTGCGCGCACTAAATTGAGGCTGAGCATCCGAGCTTTTGTGAGCAAAATTGCGACAGATTACAGTTTGCGTAGGATTGTCAACAAACTTTCCGTCGTCACTCCACTCAAGACGCAACAACGAATCTGTAATAACTGTAATTCGCCACTTTTCGCCTTTAATTACCTGAGTATCCTGTGCTTTTGCGTTTGAATCAGTTACGTACTTATAAAAAATTCCCGACTTGGAAAAGTCCATTTTTGCACCTTTGCTTTTTATTAATTAACGCACGTTTTTATTTGACGAATACTGCGAATAATGCTGCAATCGCTAACATTACCGGATACCACGCGTACATTGTCCAGCGAAATACTGGAGAATCCTTATGGCCATCTCCGTAAGGGCTGCGATAGTGCAAAACTGCCACGCCAATACCAGGCGCAAGCATCGACATAGCGCCAAACATGCCGGAAATCAGCTCCATGCGAATCTCGTGCTTTTGCATCAGCTCAAAAATCAGCACAAACACAAGGAATAGCGCGCCTCCCCAGAAAATTTGTTGACGCACATAAACTTTGCCAATAATATTCCACAATAATCCTGCAATTACTACTGCAGCATACGCAACACTGCGCAAAAAACCGCTAAAACGCTCTCGAACCATGTCAATTCCCATAAGAACAAACAGCGCAATTACGAGCGCAAACACTGGATTTTGCGAGCGCAAATCAAACGCGCAACCGGATGTAGTAAGATCGTACGGCACTTCGCAAATTATTGCCAAAATCAAAAGTCGCAATATATAAAGATTCACGTTATGCGTATTGTGATACCCGCGCATAAGAATCCACGCATACCATGGCAGCGCAGTCCAACTAACTACTTCGCAAAGAACCGCGAATGTAAGAGCAAGCATATTATCTTTGCGCAAGCCGCCGAACAAATGCGGTATTACGGGAGCGCTAAATGCACTAAGCATCATCATGAATGCGCCAAGCATTTTAAACTTGCGCAAAGTAATGCCCATTTTTATGTTTTTATCTGCACGAATTTTAGGCTTTAGCACATCCATGACTTGCACTCCCTCGTATTTCCACGAATTGTTTCGCATAACACTTACTCTAAGTAACGTTCTAGCGTTCTTTTTAAGTAACGTTCTTTTTAAGTAACGCTTGCTTATTTTTTACTGCTCTGTTTTACTACCGTTTATTGTATCGCAGTATTTATTGCGACTTAAAGCGGCAGATTGAATATTGCAAAACTTTGCGCGCCGAGTTTCAAAGAATTTCCGCAGCTTAATACTTCGCCGATTTTTAGCAAAGGATTTTCTACTGCTTCCTGAGTAAGATTTGCCAACGTTTCAAACGGTACCGTTTCGGCGTTCATTCCAGGGTTCATAACAACGATGCTTCTTTCGACAGCCGATTCTCCCTCGTTACTTTTTGCGCAACGCTCGTAAGCAAATCCGCGGCCGTCAACAGGAGCATATAACACTCGCCATGATGCGTCAGCTTGCAAAGAAGCGCGACTATGACGAAGCGCAATAAGTGAGCGCACCCACGAAAGGAAGGAATCTTCGCAATTAATTTGCGCAGAAACAGTTGGAATTTCGCCACTTTCTACAGCTTGTTTGCGAGAATTTGCGCAAGTTCTTCCATCTGCTCGCACTTCAACAGGCAAGTATAATTTAGATTTTGCAGCTGTTGAGAATCCGAGATTTTTTGTGTCATCCCACTGCATTGGCGTGCGCGTGCCCGTACGAGCATAACCGCCTTCTTTTGTTGGAATATCGCGATATTTCATTCCAATTTCGTCGCCGTAATACACAAAAGGCACGCCTGGCATTGTAAGTAGCATTCCGAAAGCTACTCTGCGCTCACGCTCATCTAAGCGCGGAGCCATGCGCGGCGTGTCATGATTGCAAGTGATGAAACTAAAGTAACCTTGGTTGCAAGTTGACTCATATTGTGGGCAGTAGTCGTCTAAGAATGGGCAAATGCTGCCACCACCTCGCGCCGAAAAGTAGCTGTGATCATGTTCAGGATTGCTATCTAAAGCGTTATCAACATCACGAGCTAAACGTGCGTAGCCGTTAGGATTTCCATCCCAGCGCCAGCTTAAATAAAAGTCCATGTCAAACCCAGCTGCCAACGCCTGACGCGGCCTGCCCCATTCGGAAACGAAAGCAGCCTGCGGATACTCTTCTTTTACAGCGCCCAGCATTTCCTGCCATGCGCGAATTGTATTGTCTTTCCCAAGACTTCCTTCGCCATTATTGTCATCGTTTTTTACAAGCGAATCAGCCATATCAACACGGAAACCGTCAGCGCCGAGCGAAAGCCAAAAACACATAACATCAACCATTGCGGCGCGAGTTTCGGCAGCCTCTTTAGAATCAGGCGAAGATTGCCAATCGCGATCCCTATGTGCAAAACCGTAGTTTAATGCAGGCTGGCATTTGAAGAAGTTTAGAATGTAGGTAGCATCTCGCTCGGTTTCTCCGCCAATAAAAGGCATAGAATAGCCACTAAATGCGCTGTCTGTCCAAATGTAGCGCTTGCTTAACTCGTTTTCTTGAGCTTTTGAACTTTCGCGGAACCACTCATGCTCTTCACTGGTGTGACCTGGCACTAAATCAAGCAAAATATGCATTCCACGAGTGTGAGCTTCATTAAAAAGCTGCTGCAAGTCTTCGTTAGTGCCGTAGCGAGCAGCTACTTTTTTGTAGTCACGCACATCGTAACCAGCGTCTTTAAAAGGAGAGTCGTAGCAAGGATTAAGCCAAATTGCGTTGCAGCCAAGCGATTTTACATAATCTAATTTTTCAATAATTCCTTGAATATCTCCTATACCATCGCCATTTGCATCATAAAAACTTTGCGGATAAATTTCGTAAAAAACCGCGTCTTTAAGCCATTGAGCATGATTATATAATCCCATTGCTTTACCCTTCTTTTGTTGCTATATAAAGTTTATACGACGACACTTTAAAAACATATTATTCAAAAAAATACAAACAACCCGCCATTCATTTGCAAACGACATAATATCCGTGTATACTACACATTGCTTACGAACGGATTTTTGTGAGACTTGTGACGCTGCTCTACGCAGCTATCGCGATGTTGCGCCACAACGAAATCCGTTACTACGCCACCAAATGATATGCCAGTTTTGGCATGATATAGGAGGTCAAGGATGACGAATATTAAGAAGATGCTGGGTGCAGGTCTTGCTGTTGCTACATTGTTTGGATTTGCAGCTTGCGGTTCTAGCACAAACACCGATAATAAGGCTGCTGAGTCCGGCCCTGTTCAGCTTACAGTTTGGTCTGCTTCTGAAGATCAGAAGGCAGGCGGTTGGGTTGACACCGTCGAGAAGGAATTCCAGAAGGCCAATCCAAACGTTAAGTTCAAGAACACTGTTGTTGAGCCACCAAAAGCTGCTGAGTCTGTAAAGAAGGACGCAAAGGCTGCTGCTGATGTTTATCTCTTCCCTAACGATCAGCTTGGCGACTTGGTTAAGGCTGGCGCAATTGGCCAGTTGAGCGATGACGCTGTAAAGCAGGTTAAGGAACAGAACGAAGATACTTTGGTTAATTCCGTCACTGCTCAGGACGGCAACATGTACGGCGTTCCTTACACCGGCAACACCTGGTTCATGTACTACAACAAGGCTAAGTTCTCCGCTGACGAAGTAAAGTCCCTCGACAAGATGCTCGAGAAGGGCAAGGTTGCATTCGATCTTAGCAACGCTTGGTACCTCCCAGGCTTCTACCTCGATGGCAACATGACACTCTTCGGCGAGAAGGGCACTGATGCCAAGGCTGGCATGAAGCTCGGCGACAAGGCTGCTGAAGTCACCAAGTATATCGCAAAGCTTTTCGCAAACAAGAACTTCGTTCTTGACGGCAACAGCGCTGGCTTGAACGGCCTCAAGAGCGGTAAGGTTGACGCTTACTTCTCCGGCTCTTGGGATGCTGCTGATGTAAAGAAGGCTCTCGGCGACAACTACGCTGCTGCTGCTCTTCCTACCTTCAAGACTGAATCCGGCGAACATCAGATGAAGTCCTTCGCTGGTTCTAAGGCTGTTGCTTACAACCCTAACTCCAAGCACCCAGAGATGGCTGCTAAGTTTGCTGCATTCTTGGGCTCCAAGAAGTCCCAGCAGATTGCTTACGAGAAGCAGGGCGTTATTCCTTCCGACAAGTCTCTTGCTGATTCCGTGAAGTCTGATCCAGCTGCTGTTGCTCAGATGGAAACCATTGCTAAGACTTCTGTCTTGCAGCCAGCAATCCCTGAGATGGGTAGCTTCTGGGAGCCAATGGGCAACTTCGGTAAGGCAATTGCCAATCATGAAGTTACCGAAGCAAATGCTGATGCTAAGACCGCTGACTTTGCCAAGGGCTTAGCTGGCGCCGTAAAGTAAGCATTTACTTTCGATAATTAAATAAGTTTATATAAATGCGTAAGTGAAAATTACAAGTAACTTGTGCATTTGCAAATAGCACGCCCCAGTCCCCACTCTAGTGAAAAGGGGCCGGGGCGTGCTATTTATATATACTTCTCTAAAGCACTCACTGTTTATATGAAAGGTATGTCATGACTGGCACGACATCCACAAAGCGAGAAAGGCGCCAGAAGAAGACGTCAAATATAGAACGCTTTGCTCCTTCACCATATTCACTGAAAGAGGCTGCAGAGCACGCAGACATTCTTTCGTGGATTTCCGTTATTATCTTTGGTTTCGGCACTTTTGTTCGCAAACAATTCATTAAAGGCATTTTGTTCCTTTTGTGTGAAGCTGTTCTTTTTGGATTCTTATTCACAACCGGTGCAGAGTACCTTCCAAAAATTCTTACGCTTGGCACAAAAAAGCAAGGCAAGATTAAAGTCAATGGTTTCTGGCGTTATACTGCCGGAGATAATTCTGTAGAAATTTTGCTGTACAGCGTTATGGCGATTGCAGCAGTTATCGTGCTCATTTACTTAGCAACGCTATCTCTACGCAGCGCTTATAAGGCACAGGCTATTACAGCAAGCGGCCAAAAGCCAGTAAACTTTATTAAAGATGCTTCGTCTTTGCTCGACAGCAAAGCGCACATTGGTTTGATGACACTTCCAACCGCAGGTATTGTTCTCTTCACCATTTTGCCATTAATCTTCATGATTTCTATGGCATTCACCAGCTACGATAGGAATCACCCAGTTCTGTTTACTTGGACTGGATTAAACAACTTCTTCGCAATTGGTAACGCTAAGAGCTCTATTAACGCAGCTACATTCTTCGACGTTTTGCTGTGGACTCTTATTTGGGCATTCTTTGCAACATTCCTGAACTTCTTCTTCGGTATGTTTATTGCAATGATTATTAACCGCAAGTCCACTCGTCTTAAGGGATTATGGCGTACTTGCTTCTCTCTTACCATTGCAGTTCCACAGTTCGTGTCCTTGCTTGTTATGAACAACATGCTTCAGCGAAATGGTGCTATTAACAGCATCCTTCTGGAAAACCATTGGATTGCTCAACCTCTTCCATTCTTCCAGGATGTGACTTGGGCTCGCGTAACAGTTATTCTTATCAACCTTTGGGTTGGTATTCCATTCACGATTATGCAGATTACGGGTATTTTGCAGAATGTTCCTGCAGAACTTTACGAAGCTGCAGAGCTCGATGGCGCAAGTTGGTGGCAGCGTTTCATGAACGTCACTATGCCATACATCATCTTCGTGATGACTCCATACTTGATTACAACCTTCACTGGTAACATCAATAACTTCAACGTTATTTACCTCTTGTCTGGCGGCGAACCGACACCACTTGATTCTTCCGCAGGTAAGACAGATTTGCTTATTACTTGGCTCTACAAGTTGACAGTGGATCGCGGAGACTACAACATTGGTGCTGTTATCGGTATTATGACGTTCATTGTTCTAGCCGTCGTAGCACTTATTACGTATCGCAACTCTGGATCTTATAAGAACGAGGAGGGATTCCGGTGAGTAATAAAAATACCGCTATGCAGCAAGAACCTGTTGTACACAGCACTCGTAGCGTCTCTCTGTTTAAAGATCAACGTATACGAAGAATAATCGGAGATATTTTCTCCCACCTATTCTTGGCTGTACTGTCGATTATTTGGTTGATTCCAATTGTTTGGGTTTTCTTGGAAAGCTTCAACAAGAACGAATCCCCATTCCAGAAGACATTCTTCCCAACAGAGTATTCGTTCAATAACTATATTCGCTTGTTCACCGAGCGCGAAGCCTTGGACTTCCCGCGCATGTTCTTGAACACTTTGGTTGTGTCCATTTTCGTGTGCATTATTTCCTTGCTCTTCGTACTTGCCGTGTCGTTCTGCATGTCTCGCCTTCGCTTCCGCGGACGTAAGACATTCATGAATATTGCTTTGATTTTGGGCATGTTCCCAGGCATCATGGCAGTTATCGCTATCTACTTCATTTTGAAGGCTCTCGGTTTGACGAATGGTTCGGTTGTTCTAATCGCACTTATTATCGTCTACTCCGCAGGTAGCGGCGCCGGCTTCTACGTTATGAAGGGCTACATGGATACGATTCCAAAGTCTTTGGATGAAGCTGCTTACTTGGATGGTTGCACTACTTGGCAAGTCTTCTACAAGATTATCCTCCCAATCTGCAAGCCTATGATTGTGTTCCAGGCAATCACAAGCTTCTTGGGCCCATGGCTTGACTTCGTTATGGTTAAGACGATTGCCAACAGCCAGGACAACTACACTGTTGCTTTGGGCTTGTGGAAGATGCTTGATAGGGAATTTATTAGCCACTGGTTTGCGCGATTCTGCGCAGGCGCTGTGTGCGTTTCGATTCCTATTGCAATCCTGTTCATCATCATGCAGCGCTTCTACGAAGAGTCCATGTCTGGCTCCGTTAAGGGCTGATATTCTGCAAGTGATTTGTAGGATTTAAAAAAAGATGAAGGCCGAGGCGCTTTCGAGCGTTTCGGCCTTCTTTATTACGCAATTCAAAACATCAAAAAAAAATTAAAAAATAAATAGTCGAGGCTAAAAATAATCTAAAATAACTTAAGCTACTCGCAGTTTGACTCAAAACGATACTGGTTACAAAACCTTACTGCATTAAGCCAAATGACGCTCGAATAAAGTTACGTACAAATAAAAATTCCAACTAATAAATTAAAAATAAGTAAATCGTAAAATTTAATATCACACTTAATTGCAAAACATACAGTAAGATAGTACTTACGAAATAACAAAATAAGAAGGATATTACACATGACGTTCCCATCTTCGGCAACCTGGCCAGTGTACGAAGGTCCTCTCGGTTTTACTTTGAACTCAAAGTCCACAACTTTCACCATGTGGGCTCCGACTGCACAAACTGTGACTTTAAGACTTTTTGAAACAGGCAATAACAGCGAACCTACTCAAACACACGAGTTAAAACCGCTGCACGATGGCGCTTGGCGAGCTAATTTCCGCAAGCGCTTGGACGGCATATACTATGATTACCTCATCGCTTTTCCTGATGGCACTGTAAATCGCACAAGCGACCCTTGGGGTATTGCGAGTGGCGTAAACGGCGAGCGCAGCCTTGTTGTAGACGAAGAGCGCATATCTCCTGCCAATTGGCATAAAGATAAGTCTCCTAAGTTTGTGCGCCACGCAATGGTTGTTTGGGAAACGCATGTTGCTGACTTCAGCAGCAATCCTAATGGCGGTTTTAAGCCGGAACATCGCGGCCAGTATCTCGCTTTTACCGAAGAGCATACAACTTTACAAAACCCAGATTCTTCCGACTGCAACTTCCCTACCGGATTGGATTATTTAAAGAAGCTTGGCGTTACTCACGTACAGCTCGAACCTATTTACGATTTTGCAACAGTTGACGAAGCTGCAATCGACAATGCGCGCAAAAATGGTGCTTCAGCCGAAGAATTAGATTCTCTATACAACTGGGGTTACGACCCTCACGCTTATAACGTTCCAGAAGGTGCGTATTCCAGCAATCCTTACGATGGCACTGCACGCATACGCGAATGTAAAGCGATGATTGCGGCATTACATGCTAATGGTCAACGCGTAATTATGGATGTTGTGTACAACCACATGTATCGTTCCGCAGAAAATGCTTTTGAATGTGTTGCTCCTGGATACTTCTGCAGGCGTAACGCAGATGGATCATTCTCTAATGGTTCTGGATGCGGCAACGAAATGGCTTCTGAGCACCCTATGTTCCGCAGGTTTATTATTGAATCTTTGCTACATTGGGCACGCTGCTACCATATTGACGGATTCCGCTTCGATCTTATGGGTTTGACGGATACAGAAACTTTGAATCAGGCTCGCGCAGAACTAGATAATCTTCCTGGCGGCAAAGATATTGTTATGTATGGTGAACCTTGGGGCGCTTCAGACCCCGCTGCCGACGAAGCAATTTCTTTGGGAAATAAGGAAGGACGTCATACTCTTAACGAGCGCATTGGCTGGTTTAGCGACGAATCTCGCGATTCACTTAAAGGCAATGTTATGAATCATCGCGACCGCGGCTATGTTAATGGCAACGAATTTTGGTGCTGCGATGCTGCTCGTCAAGCGTTGGACGCGTGGAGAGATACGCCTTCTGCAGGTAAAGACGTTGGCCAAATCGTTCAGTACACTTCTGCTCACGACGATTTAACTTTGTGGGATAAGCTTTGTATTTCTATGCGTGACAATGCTGGCGATTTTGAGTTTAACGCCCAAGACAAGCAGCAGGTTGCAGATATTTTGAACGCGAACATGTTTGCAGCAGGAATGGTTCTTTGCTCTGCCGGCATCCCATTTATGCTAAGTGGAGAAGAGTTTGGACGCACTAAGCACGGTTGCGATAATTCTTATAATCGCGGCGTTTTGCTAAATCAGCTTGATTGGGCGCGCGCTGAACAATTCAAGCCTTTAGTTAATTGGTATAAGGATCTTATTGCGCTTCGAGCAGAACACAGCGCATTGTACGACGGCAAGCGAAAGCAGCTTACTACATCTAATCGCACTGTTTTAGCTACTAGAATCGGCAATAATATTATTGTTTGCGCAAATCCTATGTATCATGAAGACGCAACTATTGAGTTACCAACAATTCACAGCACAAAGTCTAAGGGCTGGAATTGCATACTTAATTCAAACGATTATTATTCCGATTGGACAGGCTCTAAGCCTGAGTCTGACGCATTTATTGCAAATGAAGAAAATAATACTACTCTGCATTTGCCAAGACGCACTTTCGTAGTGCTTAGTGCTAAATAACTGCGTTTTAAAAAAACTTACACCTGATATCGCAACGCTAATTTGCAAACGATATCAGGTGTTTATATAATTGACAAACAGAGCGTATTTCAATCCAGAGATGTATTGAGTGCACTCTACCTCCATAGTGGCACGTTTGGCACGCTTACGACGACGTTAGGGATGTGCCAGATTAATAGATAGAAGGAGCACCATGAGCAAAACAGCTAACGGCACAGCTGACACTGATAAGCCTATGGAAGAAAGCGCTGAGCGTCTTGCGCGCCCGCTTATAAAACTTGCAAAAGCATGCGGTGTTGCCACTTTTTATATTGATCAGCAGGGAAGCTACACAGAGATTACAGACGAAGCATTGGTTGGAGTGCTTGACGCATTAGGGATGCCTGCTGACACTCAAGATAATATAGCGTCATCGTACAAGCGAGTGCAGTCTAAGAGAGCCAGTGAACTACTTCCTCCAACTGTAGTTTCATTTAACGGCACAAAAACTTGCGTACCAATTCACGCTGGGGGTTCTAAGCCGGAAGATATTAGACTTTCGCTTACGCTTGAAGACGGCACTGATTATGAGGGCAAATTAGGAAATATCCTAACGGAGGAAGACGGCGACCTATACACTGAACTTCCTGACGATTTGCCAATGGGATACCACACTTTGCACGCTCAAGTAACGAATAAAAACGGCGAAATTTCGCAGAATGCAGACGTTACATTGATTGCAGCCCCGGCACGCATTCCTCTTCCGGAAAGCGTAAAGAAGCAGCACCGTTGGGGCTTTATGACGCAAATGTATTCTGTGCGTTCTAAAGACTCTTGGGGAATTGGCGATTATGGCGATTTGCGTCGCCTACTTAAGGATGCTGGAGAAATCGGCAAAGCTGATTTTATGCTGATTAATCCAATTCACGCATGCGCTCCTGTAACTCCACTTGAGCCTTCTCCATACTTGCCTGAATCGCGTAGATTCTTGAATGTTACGTATATTCGCCCGCAAGATATTCCAGAATATGCTGAATTAAACGGAGAAGATCTTGCTAAAGTCGAGCAACTGCACGAGTCTATTGCTCCTCAAAACAATAATCCAAATCCTATGGATATTAACGCTGCTTGGGACGCTAAGCTTCCGGCTCTGCGTATAATCTTCAAGCAGCCTCGCTCTGCAGAACGCGAGCGCGAGTTTACTGAGTTTAAGCATCGTTCCGGTGAAGATCTTGATGCTTTTGCCACTTGGTGTGTTGCTTTTGAAGTTTGGGGCGCTCCTTGGGGAGAAAACTTGTGGTTTGACACTACTGGTAAAGGCACTCCGCAAATTGAACGACTTAAGCGCGAGCATGCTGATTTGTTTGAGTTCCATCGTTGGCTCCAGTGGATTGCGGACGAGCAGGTTGCTGCAGCTCACGCTGAAGCTAAGGCTGCAGGCATGGCGATTGGTCTTATGCAGGATATGGCTGTTGGTGTGCATGGTTATGGCGCTGACGTTTGGTGGAGTCCGGAACGATTTGCTAACGGCGTAAGCGTTGGCGCCCCTCCTGATTTCTACAACCAGCAGGGCCAGGATTGGGGTCAGCCTCCATTCGATCCAAATTACCTGGACGAAACAGGCTATATTGCTTACCGCGATATGGTTCATAACGTGTTCTTGCATGCTGGAGCTGCACGTATTGACCACGTTCTTGGGCTTTTCCGCCTGTGGTGGATTCCACAAGGCCAGGGAGCAAGAAACGGCGCATACGTGTACTACAACGTAGACGCAATGATTGCAGTTCTGACTATTGAAGCAACTCGCGCAGGCGGTGTTGTTATTGGCGAAGATTTGGGAACTGTACCGAAGTATGTTTCTAAAGTTCTTGCTTCTCACGGCGTGCTTGGCACTGTTGTTGAGTGGTTTACTCACGACGACGAAGCTGAAGCTGCTACTAAGAAGCTTGGAAAGAAGCAGATTATATTTGCTGATCCTTCTAAGTACCGCGAGTATGCGCTTGCTTCTGTTACAACGCACGATATGCCGCCTACAGCGGGTTATCTTGCGTTTGAGCACGTAAAACTTCGCGAACAGCTTCACTTGCTTACGGATTCTGTAGAAACGTTCCTGGAGAACGCTCAAGCTGAACGCGATGCAATGATGAAGATGCTTCTTGAAGGCGGCTGGATTAGTAAAGAAGCTGCCGAGGATGTTGAAAATCACGTACAAGAGATTGTGGAAGCTATGCATGCGATTATGCTTACTTCCCCATCGTTGCTGCTGCAAGTTGCTTTGGTTGATGCTGTTGGCGAGCGCCGCTCTCAGAATCAGCCTGGCACTAGCACGGAGTATCCAAATTGGCGTATTCCGCTTGCTGATGCAGATGGTCGCGTAGTCCACACTGATGAAGTATTTAAGTCGCCACGGGTGCTTTCTATGACGGCAGTTATGCGCGGCGAAAATACAAGGAAGTGAGTATAATTAAAACGTTGGTTTACTGAGAACCGACTCAATTCCCCGCAAGGAATGTGGTTTGCACAGTAGCAAATTAAAATATTTCTTGCAATGATGTCCTATGTGAGGCGAGCGTCTACGATGATGCTCGCCTCATTAATTATTTGCATAAATTACTTCTTAATATACTTTGCAAAAACACGCTCCAACAAAGGCGTGTGAAGCATAATAGTCGATCCCCAACCGATGAATAATAGCAAAGGTAAGCCTTGCGGAAAGTAAATAACTGATGCAGCCACAAGGCCTATAAAAATAGCGTCAATAATAATCATTCCAAGCGTTGCTTGCCAGTATGCAACGCTGAAAATAAAAGCATTCAGAATAGTTTTGCCAATAGAATTTTCAAAACGCGCTTGTAATGCAAAAACCCATTCTGCTATAAGAATCCAGATTATGCTTATTGCAAATTGCGGGATTAAAAGCGGTGGTATTCTAACTGCAATCCAAGCCCATAATATAAGAGCCAAAAATGGAGCCATTACAATCCAGATTACAGTTGATTTCAAAAAGTTACTGGCAAATGCGCGGAAGTATGCAGAAGTCATGTGTCCTTCAGCATTTTCTACACGTCTTGCAGCGTCGTGCGCTGCGCTAACAGCTGCGCCAATAGTGATTAAAGGTATGCTAGTAACAATCATAAGTATGGTAAGCCACACTGTATTAGCAAATGTTTCCATGCCTTGCGCAAACTTTGAATCCGGGCTTCCAAACGAGAACATTTAATATATCTCCTTTACGTTTATGTTTGCGCTATTTATAGCTGACTTACTAGCAATACTCTTACTAACAATACCCCTACCAACAATACAATGGTGGTGACTTACAAATCTTACGACCGTAGTCACCACCATTATTTTCACCACTTGAGATTTTGGAGGAGAAGAAATCTCAGCCTTTTACCGCACCTGACATAACGCCTTTGATAATATACTTCTGGCAGATGAGGTAGAAGATAATAATTGGAAGAATGGCAAGAACCAAGCAGCCCATCATGGCACCCATTTCAACGGAACCATAGCCACCCTTCAAATACTGAACTGCAATCGAAACCGTCTTGTACTTGTTCAAGTCCAAGGTAAGGTACGGAAGCAGGAAGTCGTTCCAAATCCACATAGTTTGCAGAATAGACACAGACACAATTGCTGGTCGCATAATTGGAATAATAATCTGGAAGAATATGCGCGGCACAGAAGCGCCATCAATCATTGCAGACTCTTCAAGTTCTTGTGGTATTCCCTTAATTACACCAGTGAAAATAAACACTGCAAGACCAGCGCCGAAGCCTAAGTAGATAATCCACAAGCCCCATGGAGTGTTCAATCCGAGCTTGTTAGTGATGTCGGAAAGAGTGAACATAACCATTTGGAATGGCACAATCATGTTAAATAGGAACAGCACGTAAAGCATTACAGCGAACCAATTGTTGACTCTAACAATCCACCATGCGCACATTGATGTGCAAAGCAGAATTAAAATCACAGCTCCAACGGTAATTACTATAGTCCACCAGAAGCTCATTATAAGATTCGTGCGCTCAATACCTAGGGAGTAGTTACCAAGCCCAATAAACGTTTTTGGATCAAAGCTAAAAGGCTCGCTAGCAATATAAATCTTCGACTTGAAGGAATTTATAAAAACTATAGCGATTGGGAAAATCCAAAGTAAGCTTACGACGGTAAAGAAGATTGTCCAAAGTACCGGATGCTTCATTTTCTCGTTCATGCCACTACCTCCTTAGACCTAGTAAGCATATTCTGAATCAAAGCAATAACAGCTACAATCACGAAGAACACAACTGCTTTTGCCTGACCAACGCCTTCACCATTTGTACGCCCGTAGAAAGTGTTGAAAATGTTCAAAGCCAACATCTCAGACTTATGAGAAGGCATACCGTTCGTCAAAGCCAAGTTCTGATCGAATAGCTTGAAACCGTTGGTAACTGTTAAGAATGTGCAAACAGTAATCGAAGGCATCATAAGAGGTATTGTAATCTTAAACAGCGTTTGCATCGGTGTTGCGCCATCAACTGCCGCAGCCTCAATAACATCTCCTGGAAGAGCTTGCAAACCAGCAATATAAATAATCATCATATAGCCGATTTGCTGCCAGCAAATAAGCAGAACCAATCCCCAGAAGCCATACACGGCAGAATATGTAATAGAACGGCCGAAGTATGCCAAAATACCATTAAGTACCAGCTGCCAAACATAGCCCAACACAATGCCGCCAATAAGATTTGGCATAAAGAACACAGTGCGGAAAACGTTTGATCCACTGAACTTCTTAGTAAGCATATATGCAATTGCAAAAGCAATTACGTTAATAAGAACAGTTGTTACAACAGTAAACGCTATAGTGAACATTAGCGAATGAAGGAAATGAGGATCCTTAAACGCCTTAACGTAATTACGAATGCCAATGAATTTACTATCCGTAACAGCATGGAATCTAGTAAAACTCAAATACACGCCCATAATAAACGGCACAACAAAACCAATAATAAAAGCCGCAAATGTTGGCAAAGCGAATAACGCCCACCATTTACGTATTGCTTTTCCGCTCATACTAATCATGACTCGTCACTTTCTCCTCCTTGAGTGCGACGTCACCATAGACGTCGATGTCCGAACCAATATCTTCATTCTACTACATGAATGAGCGATGTCAAACGTTGTCATTTTCTTGCAAAGAATTTATAACAAATTGCAATTCTATAATTAAAAAATTGCTTGCTATCATTGGCTTTTTAACAAAATCTGCTAAAATGGAAACGGTTGCAAACGTTTGTTTATTACGAACCACAAAAGTTCGTATCAAACAACCTACACGATGCCGTGTTAAAACGTTTGGTGTATGGGAATAAAGGAGTTCACATGCCGGCAAATATTCAAGATGTTGCAGATAAAGCACACGTGTCTGTCTCTACCGTGTCTCGTTCATTTACACGCCCAGATTTAGTTTCAGCTTCAACTCGCAACAAGGTATTGGAAATCGCAGAAAAGTTGAACTTTTCTATTTCCAAATCTGCAGCAGCATTAAAATCCGGCCGAACTTTGCGCATAGCTTTACTTGTAAGCGACCAAATCCGCCTATGGTTCAGCGCATCTATTATTCAAGGTCTTAACCAAGTATTTCACAGCGCAGGCTACGATTTATCTATTTTCCAGATTTCTAGTAGTGAAGAGCGTAACGAATTTTTCACAATGCTTCCAACTAGACGAAACGCAGACGCTGTTGTTGTATGCTCTTTTGACGTAAACACTAACGAAATTGAACAGCTTAAAACTACAGGAGTGCCTATTGTTGGCATAAATTGCTTGCATCCTAAGGATTGTGATTTTGATGCAACTATTAATATTGACGATGATCAAGGCGCGCGGCTTATGGCACGTCACTTGATTGGATTAGGGCATCACAATATTGCATATGTTCGCACTACTCGCGATGTTTCACTACATTTCAGCGTTTTGCAACGTTATCATTCATTCATTGACGAGTGCAAAAAGAACGCTATTACGCCAATTGAGATTGTTGCTCCAGCTAATTTAGACAGAATAAGCGCTATAGTTTCTATGCTTCTTGGAAACACAACAATGCCAACTGCTATTGCTTGCCAGGAAGACGGGATTGCAATACCTCTTATGTTCCAGCTTGCTCGTAGCGGTTATGCAACTCCTAGCGATGTATCAATTATTGGTTTTGACGATAGTTTTTACGCTCACGAAACTGGTTTAACTACTATTAGGCAAGATCCGGTTGAGATTGCGGCAACTGCAGCTAAAATAACACTTTCGCTTATAAACGGTCAGGAAGTTGACAATCCTTATAGAATTGTGCCAGCTCAACTTATTGTGCGCTCAAGCACAGCTGCTTTATTAAGCGAGTAAATATTTTATTTTATTTAAGCAAGTAGCTTTTTATAATTCCTACCCACTATTTAAATAACAAAAATCCGCTAGGACTTAACACTAAACTGTGTCAGTATCCTAGCGGATTCGCTTACGTCACCTTTGCTTACTTACGTCAGAGGTGTAACGTTTATTAATTTATTTTAGATCACTCATCGTCTTCGTGAGCCTGAGCATATTCCTTAGCCCAGCCATCAACGAATGCGGTCTTAACCTTATCCCACTTGCCAGTGCCCTGAGCGTACTCAAGCAAAGCGGAGCCAAGATCGTTCTTCCAGTTGTCAGATGGCATGACGGTGAAGTTCCAGCTTACTGGGGTCTTACCGGACTTTGCATCCTCAACAGCTGCCTGAGTCAATGGGTTGTCGGACTTAATGTCTGCGAAGCTCTTGAATGGAGTTGTGAAGCCCATCTGCTTGGACAAAGCATCCTTACCTGCATCGGAAGTAAGCAGCCACTTCAAGAAGTCCTTAGTAGCCTTCTTGTTTGCGTCAGAAGCCTTATCGTTGATGCACCAGTAATTCTCAGAACCGGTGGCCAAGCCCTGCTTCTCTTCTCCCTTAGCACCAATGTAAATTGGGAGCATGCCAAGATCTTCAGCCTTCATACCAGCCTTGGAGAGGTCACCCCAAGCCCAAGTACCATTCTGATAGAACACAGCCTTGTTCTGGGAGAATTCAGCGTTTGCATCTTCACCAGTCTTGGAGCTGAGCTGAGTTGCAGGAGTGGTGGAATCATTGATGTAGAGATCGAAGATCTTCTTGTAACCATCAAGGAACGTACCCTTAACCTTTGCAGGCTGCTTGGTAACGTGATCTTCCTTGAACTCGTAGTACAGAGGAAGATTTGCAAGGTGGGTCTTGAAGCGCCAGTCAGAGCTGGAATCGAAACCTGCAGAAGTAAATGCACCATCAACACCGAGATCTGCCTTATGCTTCTGAATGTCGTCAGCAACAGCCTTCAACTTGTCGAAGGAGTTGATTTCTTCAGCAGACTTAACCTTAGCATCCTTAAGCTCGGTGTACTTCTTGAGCAAAGCCTTGTTGTAAATCAAGCCGTAGGTTTCCATTGCGTATGGAACACCAACAACCTTATCTCCATCCTTAAGAGCAATATCCTTGTTCTGAAGCTGGTTGTAAAGCTCGGTATCCTTCAAATCAGCAGTGTAATCTTTCCAGCTTGCGTAACCGACTGGACCGTTAATCTGGAAGAGTGTAGGAGCTTCGTCGCCCTTGCTGATTTCGCTCTTCAAAGACTGCTCGTATGTACCAGAAGCAGCGGTCTGAACCTTTACCTGAACGCCAGTCTTCTTGGTATATTCCTTAGCAACTTCCTTCCACTGGTTTGCAGCTTCTGGCTTGAAGTTCAAGAAGTAAACCTTACCCTTCTCAGCGGCTTTTTCGCTGGAAGAGGAACCGCAAGCTGCGAGAGCGCCAAAAGCCATCGCTGAGCAAGCTACCAGTGCAATTGTTGACTTAATCGTACGATTCATCATCGAACCTTTCTCGTATGCCGACAATCCCTTCATTGGACTGCCACACCACTAGGTGTCCTTATCGACAATACTTATTATGCCTCAAATATTTGAATATTGCAAACGATGGCATAACCTAAATTAACGCGTGTCGCCATAAAAACTGCACATAATAATATCTTTAATGAAATTGGAAGGTATTTTTGAAAATAATTAAAGGGATTACGCAACAATTTAGCAAACGATTGCGCAACCCCTTGAGGATTATAGTTCAAAACAAATTATTTAATTAAGCTAACTACGCCCATGAGCAATCTTATATTCCTTAGCCCAGCCGTTAACAAACGCGGATTTAAGAGTATCCCACGCCTTTTCAGCGCCAATAGAAGTCATACCGTCTTTTGTCGCTTGAGCGTATGTAAGCAGATCAGAACCAACATCGTCTTTCCAACCGTTAGATGGCATAGTAAGAAACACCCACTTAACAGGCACTTTGCCTGGCTTAGCAGTGTACTCAACAGCGGCCTGAACAAGAGGATTTTCTGCTTTAGGGAAACCTATGAAAGGAGTAGCAAAACCCATCTTATTAGCTAAAGCATCCTTACCATAATTTGAAGTAAGTAACCAACTAAGGAAGGCATTAGTAGCCTGCTGATTCTTTTTTGAAGCATTTTTATTAATGCACCAATAGTTTTCAGAACCGGTAGCCATGCCTTGCTTCTCTTCGCCCTTAGCACCAATGTAAATTGGGAGCATGCCAACATCGGCAGGCTTTATGCCAGCTTTTGAAAGATCACCCCAAGCCCAAGTACCATTCTGGTAGAACACAGCTTTACCAAGAGCAAACTCATAAACAGCATCCTCACCAGTTTTAGTGCTTAACTGACTTACAGGAGTTGTGGAATCAGAAATATAAAGGTCAAAAATCTTCCTGAAATTATCAACATAGTCGTAATTAATTGACTGAGGCTGACCATTAACGTTATTCTTAACGAATTGATAATACAAAGGCATATTTGCAAGATGCGTCTTAAAACGCCAGTCTGAGCTCAAATCAAAACCTGCAGACGCAAAAGCACCGTCAATCCCAAGCTCATCCTTGCGCTTTTGCAAATCGTCTGCAACAGCCTTCAACTTACCGAAAGAAGTTATTTGATCTTCAAAAGATTTTCCGTCTTCTTCCGGCTTCAACTTTGCATCTTTAAGATCCGCATACCTAGCAAGCAAAGCCTTGTTGTAAATCAAGCCGTAATTTTCAGTAACATATGGCACAGCAACCGGCTTACCGTTATCCATAAAAGCAAGATTTTTATTGCTAAGTTGCGTATAAAGAGGAGAATTAGTTAAATCAGCAGTGTAATCCTTCCAGTTAGCGTAGCCAACAGGACCGTTAATCTGGAATAACGTAGGCATGTCATCTGGCTTATTTGCATTTTTCTCTACTTCAGTTTTAAGTCTCTTTTCATACTGACCACCAGTTGGTGTAACTATGCTTACTGTAACACCAGTTTCATCCTTGTACTTTCTAGCAACTTCTTCCCATGCAGCAGTAGCTTCAGGCTTCAAATTGAAGAAAATAACCTTCCCATTAGCAGACCTATCGGTATTTGCGCCAAAAGACTTAGAAAAACCAAAAGCAGTAAACGCGCAAGCCGCCAAAACAGCGCAAACCACTAGCGCAATAATCGACTTAACTGAACGACTCATCATCGAACCTTTCCACACACTGCTAATCTCTTACGAACTAACTAATTACTGCTATTGAATACTGAATAAATCACAATAGTGAGCTAATATTACAGCAAACGCGAGACTCAAATATATAAATATCTTTGCAAAAAAAAATTTGCGCAAATCGCAATAAAATATCTGAAAATATCTGAAATTCTAAACTGTATTTCAGCAATTCCAATGCACAATCACATTGTCGCCTTTGTACTCGCCCAAAACAGAATAATGCGCAGTATCCATACGAAGAAGTCGCGCAAATTCAGGATTTACTCCAAGCCAGCGAGTAGTTAGTATGCGCAAAACATGAGCATGCGCAACCACAAGCACATTTTTACCCTGCTTAAGTTTAGGCATTGCAGCATCAATAACGCTTTGCGTGCGCTCTGCAACTTCTTGCAAAGTTTCACCAGACGTACGGTGCACTGAAACATTTTCGCCATTTGGCAAAGTTTCTTTAGCATCAGTAATCATATGCGCAGGAAGTGCTTTAGGGCCGTGCTTCCACACATCCCAAGCCTCAACTCCACTTAATTCAGCAATATCAGCGCGCGTGCGACCTTCTGCTGCCCCATAATCCCACTCAACAACCCCTTCACACAAAGTATATGGAGAATATCCAGCGCCCTGAGCTGTTTGCTGCGCGCGACGAAGCGGGCTAACAAGCACACAATCTGTATTAAAACCTTTCGGAAATTCCTTACGCAAACGCTCCCCAGCTTCTTTTGCTTGTTCAACACCAACTTCAGTAAGCGGCAAATCTGTGCGCCCAGTGTGTTGACCGGACACACTCCAAGCTGTTTGGCCGTGACGAAGCAGCACTAAACGTCCAAGTTCTTCACACTTTTCATCATTCGATTCTTGAGTGCCATTAGTTTGCATAGCTTCACATTCCTTTAGCGCGCCAAGTACCCTTCTATCGCGCCGGGCGCCGCACAGCACGACTGATTTTTACGTAAACAATTCTCAAAATGCATCCACACTGCTGCAAATCAAGATTACTGTTCTATGTTACCGCCAAAATTGGTATTTCGTTACCACTAACATAGAAAATATGACGCAATTATCATCGGCAAATAATAAATTCGCTCGCAATCATCGCGCAGCTCAAATTACCGTGCAACGACTTAATGCAGCGAATCATAAGATTGATGCGCTTCGCGAGCGCCGATTAAAAAACCCAAATACTTTAGGAGATTCGTTGCTTAAAGTCGCACTGCCTTCTTTCGCAACGTTTATTGCCGGGCAGATTGCGCACGTAATATGGAAAAAACATGTTGATACTCGAAAAATCAATTTAGACTCTAACAATCATCCTAACAATCTTTCTAAAGAAAAAATTGAGCAAAAGCAACGTGTTAAGCAAGAAGAGCCGTTGCTAATGTCTATTGGTTTTGCAGTATTTTCTGCGATTCTTACTACGATTGTTGGTCGCTTAGTAAGCAGCGGAACCTTATCTTATATTGCGCGAAGGCAAAGAAAGCGTCAATTTAGAAAAAATAAATTCTGATTTTGAACAAATGAACTGAGAATGCAAAAATAAGCGAAAAATAGTCAAACTAATAAGAAGACAATAAGAAAATAGTAAGGGATAAAAGCAACGTGCAAAACTTACGCCATAACGAAACTATTGATACTTTACTAAACCGCCGCTCTATTCGCGCTTTTTGCAACGAAGCAATTGACGAAGATACAGTCGCAACTCTTGAAACCGTAGCCCAGCGAGCCGCTTGCAGCCAGTTTTTGAACGACTGGTCAGCGATTAAAATTACGGATAACTCAATTAAGCAGAAGCTTTCCGAAATCGGCAATCAAACATATATTGCCACTGCTCCGCTGTTGTACGTTTTTATTATCGACCAACACAGAAACGCTGCAATCGCGCAAAAAAATGGCATCGACACCAGCAGCGACGAGTTCATGCTTAAAACTCGTTACCGCTTTACTCAAGCACAAAATGACGTTATTTTAGCCCTTCATGCCATGGAAACTGCCGCGGAATCTTTGGGACTTGGTTGCGTAATTCTTGGTTCAATTTTGAACAGTAGAACTCAGCTTATTGATATTTTGAATTTGCCTGAATACACGTACCCTGTGCTCGGCTTGGCAATTGGTAAGCCTGCGCAAAATCCGGAATTAAAGCCGCGAATGAGCGCTAACATGCAGATTTTTGAAAACACTTACCCTGCTGACGACGCTGAATTATTAGAAAATCTTGCTGATTTCGACAATCGCGTGCATCAATATTACGATTTGCGAAACACTAGCCGACCGGTTGATGCTTTTAGTGCGCAAATTGTTGCGTTAGCAACTGATAATAGCGCGAAAAAGCATGAGGCAGAGGATGTTGAGCAAGTTGCAAGGCAAGGTTTTAACGTTGCGTAATTAGCTCCGCCTTAACTTAGCACAACTTTAACTTAGCGCCGTCTTGGCTTGTATCCGCGTTTTCTAGATTTCGGCTTCGCGCTTGCAGACGGCGAGCGCATATCGGAATACATGCGATCTACCGGATTCTTATGCGTCAAATGCCAGCATCCGCAATATTCGCAAGCGTAAACCCATAACTGTGTTCCGCGCTCTCGTAAATTTTGCTCCGCCGCCATAAGAGCCTGCCCTTTATTCTTATACATGATTTTTTGGGTAGATTCGCAGCGCCTCGGAGTAAAGAAATACATAGCCTTTATGGTATCAAACCGCTTAACAGAGCTTATGCAAGACGTACGCAATAGCGTAAATCACGCATTATTCCTAAACTTAAGCCACAAAACACATTCACAAAAGTTCAAAATAAATTCAATTTCTTATACTTTAGTTCAATTTTTCTACTATTTTTCGTCATTTTTTGAAAAACTACTATACAAAAACAATTTCAGCGACTATTATTGGGCAAATAATTCAATTTAATACTTATATTTTGAACTTTATTGTGAACTTGTTCAATTTATAAATGCTGGTTTTACGAGAAAGACAGATTATGGCACAGAATTTTGCTGACGAGCTTAAGAAAGCTATGAAACGCAAGGGATACAAGCAGATTGACGTAATCGAGCTTGCATCAAAAAACGGCCATAAACTTGGCAAAAGCCAGTTAAGCCAGTATTTAAGCGGCAAAACTGAGCCTCGCAAAGACGTGCGTAACATGCTTGCTGAAATTCTTGGAATCAGCGGCGACGGGATCAAAGGCGGTCATTCTTGTACAAAAATCGAGCAAAACTGCCAGTCTGCAGAAGAATCACAATTAAATCAGCCACAGCTTACAGAAGCTGAACTTTCACAAACACTCAAACATAGAAACTTCAACAAATCCACAAAACTCGAACACGTGCTTTACGACGTTCGCGGTCCTGTTGTTGAAGAAGCAAACCGTATGGAAGCAAATGGAACGCATATTTTAAAGCTCAACATTGGAAATCCTGCGCCTTTTGGCTTCCGCGCTCCAGACGAGGTAATTTACGACATGCAGCAGCAGCTTATTGACTGCGAAGGCTACTCGGATAGTCGCGGACTTTTCTCTGCGCGCAAAGCAATTATGCAATACGACCAGCTCAAGGGCATTCCAGGCGTGCAAATGGAAGATATTTACACTGGCAACGGTGTTTCCGAGCTGATTAACCTTTCTATGCAAGCGCTGCTTGATTGCGGCGACGAGATTCTTATACCAAGCCCAGATTATCCGTTGTGGACTGCGTGCGCGAGCTTGGCTGGCGGCACTCCTGTGCACTACATGTGTGACGAAAAGTCGCATTGGTATCCAGATATTGCCGATATTCGCTCTAAAATCACGCCTCGCACTAAAGCAATCGTGATTATTAACCCGAATAATCCTACGGGCGTGCTGTATAGTCGCGAAGTTTTGGAAGAGATTGTTAAGATTGCGCGCGAGTTTAATCTGATTATTTTTGCGGACGAGATTTACGACCGTCTTGTTATGGACGGCAAGAAGCATATTTCGATTGCTTCTCTTGCTCCAGACGTGTTCTGCGTAACTTTTAGCGGACTTTCTAAGTCGCATATGATTGCTGGCTTCCGCATTGGTTGGATGAGCCTTTCGGGAGATAAATCCAAAGCTCGCGACTACATTATGGGACTTAACATGCTGTCTAATATGCGTTTGTGCTCGAACGTTCCTGCACAGTCGATTATTCAGACTGCTTTGGGCGGATACCAGAGCGTTGAAAAGTATTTGGAGCCGGGTGGGCGCGTGTACGAGCAGCGCGAGTACTGCTATAACGCACTTCAGGAGATGGATGGCGTAAACGTTGAGCGACCGGATGCTGCTTTCTACATGTTTGTAAAACTTGATCCTGCTCGCTACAACATTCACGACGATGAACAGTTTGCGCTTGATTTGCTTCGCGATCAGAAGTTGCTGATTGTGCACGGAAAAGGCTTTAATTGGCAAACTCCAGGCTACTTCCGCGTAGTCTACTTGCCGCGCTTGCAAACGCTTCGCGATGCAATGGGCAAACTCTCCAGCTTCCTCTCCTACTATCGCCAGTAGCCGCAACCCCTACCTATAAACTGCAATAAAACACTCATTTCACTCGCAGTCCAGAAAAAGGTGTATATCAAAAGGCATATATTATTCAGAATATGAAAGAAAGAAAAGTAAGAAGAGTAAGCAATGAACGCTGTAGCACGAGTACGATCGGGTTTGATTATATCCGTTTTATCGCTTAATGCTTTTCTTTTAACGAGCTGTAGATTTGGCGTAAGCCTATATCTTTTAATACATGTCGACTTATCTCACGCAGCGCTTAACGCAGTGTCCGTAGCACTTATGACCTGCGTAGCGGCACCGCTTGGCGGAATTATTGCAGATAAATATCCACCAACTAGATTGTTTATAGCACTAACGTTTTGTTTTGCCTTGTTGTGTACTGGATACGGTTTCGCTTTAGTAGCACAGCATAATCTTATTGCTATTACGGTTACACTACTCGGCATAATATTCGGGTTCTTTACCGCATTTTCTTCGCCTAATCAAAAAGTATTGATGGCGTATAGTGCACCAACTGGCGAAAAAACCAAGTTTTTGGCAAGCATGCGTATGTGGATTAATCTCAGCAGGCTTGCTGCACCTGCGATTACTGGCATATTTGTTGATATATGTAATCCGCTCATTTTCTTTACGAGCATTGCTATTGTGATGATACTAGCGGCGCTACCTCTACTGTTAGTTAATCTAAACCAGCAAGCACAAAATAGCTCAAACAATACGAAGACAGGAAGCAATAAAACTGCTGGTTTTGCAGCTTCTCTACACTATATGAAATCTACACCATGGTTAATAGTCTTAGGAGTAGTATCAGCATTACAATCTGGATCATGGCTTGCTGCATTCAGACTAATGGGAGCACACCATTGTCTCACACTTTTTCATTCGGCATCCACGTGGGGGTCAATAGTCAGCATATTTAACATTGGCATGATTGTAGGTTCGCTATTATGCAAATATATTGTGCTACATTATGAGATTTTATACTCTATTTTATTACCTGGGTTCCTTTCTATTCCTTTACTTATTTTCGCACTTAATAATTGGATTGCTCTTTTTCTTTGCTCTGCTTTCATTGCAGGTATTATTTTTGACGCCACTATTGTCTATGGGCAAACAGCTCTTCTCGATGGCATACCAACACACATTCTCGGCGCAACTACTACTTTTACTTCTATTATGGAGCAATGCGGCATTATCGTAGGGTATGCAAGCGTACTAGCATGGGGAAATCTAAATTCATCATTATTCATAATGATTGCTTCTGGCGTAATACTTGTTTCAACAGGTATAGCCTTATGGATTATTCAAGCTCGTAAACAAACATACCCATCAATGCTTACCAAAGATTATTGGACACCATCAGCATGGGTAAAAAGAAGCATATAACAAGCTATTTAGTGCGAAAGCACAATAAAGCTATGCAAATGCAATTACATCACAGGACAATTAGTTTGCACATCCTGTTGGAATCCTGACGGATCTCCTAGTTTTGCTTTACGCATATGCTCTTTGAAAAAGTTTCGCGTTGCATCATCACAACGGTCTGGACCCATAAACGGCATGCTAGGCACTTTTTCGAGCTCATGCAAAGCTTTACTTGCCGCTTGCTCATCACTAGCATACGTGTCTAACCATTGCCGTTCCCAAGCACACTGATAATAATTAGATGCTTGCGTATCACCATATCCACTCTGGAACTGGCTGTCTTTTTCTTCTCCAACCAAGTTTGCAGGAGCTTTATATTTTTCAGGCCAACTAAGCTTTGCCACAGATTCCTGATACTCCTTCTCTATATGAGCAAAATCAACAGTCTCTATAGACGAACTATTTTGCGATCGCGCACCATCCACACCACTCACATTATTGTTGCCTATTCCTCCACACGCATTAAGCATAAGAAGCGCACTAAGCACACCAACAATAAGAGTTGCTTTACCAATAGTATGATTATTCATTATTCCTTCTTTCTTATTTTTTGAAAATTAACGCAATGCTAATGCTGGCTGTAAACGCGATGCTTTTATTGCCGGCACCACACTTCCAGCAAGCGCTGTAATAAAAGCCGCAATAACAGCTCCAATAGCAGCTTCATATGGGTAAACTGGCGGACTAACTGGGCTTGCTGCATCCCAAAAACTTGATGCTATAGACACAAGACCAAAAGAAACAGCAACAGCAGCAATCGAAACTATTAGTGCTAAAATAATCGCACTGCCTAACACGAGTGAAGCAATCGACCATTTAGTAGCACCCAAAGCTCTGCGTATAAGCAGTTCATGCGTGCGCTGCTCCAACGATGCTAAACCAATATTGATTAAACCTAGCGCGGAAACAAAAAGCAATAATGCTGCTACGATAGCAAAACTTAATTGCAATACTATTATCACATTCTCGTAATCATCACTATTATCATGTCTTCTAATTTCGTTTACTTGTCCACCACAACAGTCGTAAAGAGCATCTGAAACATAAGATTTAATTGATTTTTGAGGACGATTTTCTTTATTCAACCAGTAAATTGAGCCTTGAGCTTCTTTTCCAGAATATTCCCAAAGAGTTGGAGCGTAACGTAATAATCCTAGAATATTCACGTATACTTTTGCTGAGTCTACGCCATCGTTCACAACTCCAACAATCTTTATAGGACTCATTTGTGTTGTTTTGCGAGAAGTAATAAATGCTACTTCACCAATCTTGTATCTTTTGCTAGCAGATTGGTTTACTACCATTTCTAATGCGTTGCTTTTATCGCTATTACTAAACCATCTTCCACTTACAATAGGTAAGTTATAAACTTTGTTGTATCCTGCCGTAGTGTAAACAGCGTCAACATATTGAAGATTGCTGGTTTTATATTCTTTGCTTATTTTTACACTCTTCGAGGCTGGCATAGAAGTGCTAAACAGTAGTCCAGTGTTTGGTTGTAGCATAACGTTAGCATTACGGTTTGCGGATTCAATGCGATTTAAGAATTTGTCAAATACTGAATATTCGTCAAAATTTTGTGCTGAAAAAGTAATCTCGTATGTTGGTCTACGACCGTTTAGCTGTTCGTTAGTTGCAATAAGATAGTCCTTACCAACCGTGCCAATAAGCACTGACGCAATAACAGCAATGATGCCGATAAACATTGAAAAACCTGTGAGGAAGGATCTCATAGGAGACAGGCGCAAATCTTTAAGCAGCATAATCATAAAGAACACCGCCTTCCATAGTAAAAATGTGAGAGCAAGAACGAGCTACTTTCATATCATGAGTGACTAATAGTAATGTTGTTCCAGATTCTTGAACACGATCATGCAACACTTGAAGCACTTTTTCTCCCGTACTACTATCGAGCGCACCAGTTGGCTCATCGCAAATAAGTAATTCGGGATTAGTAACGAGAGCACGCGCAATCGCGACTCTCTGCTGTTCACCGCCTGATAGCCTTCCAGGGTATTCGTTTAGTTTATCTTGCAATCCAACAGCACATAATGCTTCTTCTATCGTTTTTCTTCTTGTCTGCTTGCTTTGTTGTAGTCCTGCGTATAAAAGCGGCAACTCAACATTTTCTCTAATGCTTAAATGCTTAATGAGAGAATAGTTTTGGAAAACAAAACCAATATTTCGAGCGCGCATATGCGATACTGTATTATCACTACACTTTTGGATTGACTTGCCAGAATAATAGTATTTTCCAGTAAAATTTTTATTCAAAAATCCAATAATAGAAATAAGACTCGTTTTGCCGGAACCAGACCTGCCAACTACCGCGTATGTTTCACCTTGATTAAGTAACATAGAGGCAGAGTTAACAGTGGTAAGCCATTCGCCATTGCCTAGTTTTACACGCGCTGACACGTCTTGTAGTTCAACTAGTGGAACAGGATTGTTCTCCATAATCATTGCACTCCTGGAATGAGATCAGGAGAAACACCTGCTACGACATCACCCTCATGCAAGCCAGACGTAATTTCAATATTAGCGCCGTCACTGATTCCAAGACCAACTTCTTTACTCTCCCAATTATCGCCTTTTTTGTATGAGACTAAGCCTTTTTGAACTCTTCCAGCAACCGCACTAACAGGCAGAGTTAGAACTGATTGTTTATGCTTGCCATTAAAAACAAGCGTCGCATTTTGACCTGATTCTACTTCTGCGCTTTTATCTATTAAACACGTTAAAACTTTTGACGATACACTAGGTGCACTTTGCGCGCTCGACTCATCTGTTTGAGTCGAATCAGCATTATCATTCTTGCCACTACCCGAAGCTGCAATATCGGTAGAAGTTCCACCGCTTTGTACTATTTGCAAACAATTGGTTGGTCCAACACCGTCTTCAACTTGGAAGCGACCTTTAACATCTGTAATATCCGAAGAACGAAGTAAAGCTTTTGCATTAAGGCTTATTGAAAAACCTTCATATTTAAGAGTGAATAGCGGGAAAGATTTAGGCACGTCCGCAGATGATTCAGCTACTGACACAACTTTAGCGTCTACGGGAGCAATAATTTTGTTACCAGCATTGTAGCCTAGAACACTTCCAGCTTTTACAACACTTCCTGCTTTTACCGATGGAGAAAAATTCCCTCTACTTACAGCAGTGATAACAAAGGTAGACGATTGTTCTATTGCTGCTTTACCCGACACAACTTGTGTTAAAGGCTGTTTTTTGACTGAAACAAGTGGAACTGAATCATGTGATGCCTGCTGCTGACTATTATCAACTGCTCTACCAGAGCATGCAGTAAGCAAACACACTGGCAGAGCAGCTAACAAGAATACTTTCGTAAACTTACGCATAACACAAAGCTCCTTACTCTCCAAACTCGTAAACGCATAGGATGCGTCGAAACAAGCCTCTCAAACTGATCCAAAATAAATAAAGGGCTCGGCAATGCTGCAATTAACGCTTTTATGATTACCACTTCATTTAGAATTTCAGCTTTTGGTTAATAGCTTATAATCGCCGTAAAGAGTTTGCATCACACTAAATGATGATTTTATTTATGATTTTTGGAGCTTGCATAATACCAGAGAATGATTTATTTTGCATAGAGTTTATACACTACCGAGCGACTTACTTGCGCATAGCCTCAACCACATTGTGATTAAATCACTAAGCTTTAAGCGAACTTATTCGCCGCGGAGCAACCCCCGTAAGCTCCAATCAACTACCTTTATACAATCTGCTTTGTAAAGGTTTTCCTAGACAAGATATTCATCATACAAATTCAAGTATTATTATTACTTAAATAATGCTTTTCTAAAGGAGCAGTATGATAGCAAAGCGTATTACTGTTGGCATTGTTGATGATGATTGTTTTTGTCTACACGGCCTAAAAACATATATTGAACAGGTTGTTCCGTCCTGCAATATTTGCTGGTTATCCGCGCACGCCGATCAAGCAATTCAATTTTGTCAAAATCAATGCCCAGACGTGCTGCTAATTGACATGTATATGTCTGGGGTTTCGGGAATTAAAATATTATACGAATTGCGAAGAAGATACTCACTCCCAATAATAATTGCTATAACTTCATTCCCTATCAACGATTATGCTTTAAAAGCATCAACAGCAGGCGCGCAAGGCATTGTTGGAAAGAACCACCCAGAAACTATTTGCGCCATGCTTAGCAGTATTGCCCATGGCACGTTCAAGCCACAAATAATAGGCGATTTTCATTTTGACGACACGACGACAGCATTTCAACGTTTGCAAAATAAGCCAAAAAATGGACGCCTTGCTTTAACGGATCATGAGACTGAAATTGTAAAGTTGTGCAGTAAAGGAATGACTAATGCGCAAATCGCTAAACGTTTATTTGTTGAAACTTGTACTGTGGAAACTATCCTTCGTCGCGTGTTCAAAAAATTGAATGTGACAAATCGTTCACAACTTATTACCACATGGCTGCATGATGAATATTTAGGAATATGATACACAATGATTATTTTCTTAATGCGTCGTTTGCGAGAAAAGATTATTGACAATAAAACATTTTTACTATTGGGATGTTTGTCGAGCGCAATGGATGCATATATTTACTCAAATAGCGACAATAGCACAATACAACTTGTCATAGTTTACATGATTCTTGCTGCTATAAATTTGTTTCTTTGCTTGCTCCCGCATTTTATGAGCATGTGCTATATTTTTGTACACCTCAGCATTCTTGTTATTCCTAGTCTGAATCTTCCACCAGTAACTTTCGGGCTCATCATATCATTTGTTTTTATTTCGTATTTATATCCGATTCAATTTACACTACCTTTATTCTTAGTAATAGATGCATTACACTACGTTGCATACCGATACTTATCAACTTTGTCTTTCAAGTATCTTATTGCTTACCTTTTAATAAATATATTTTGCGTTTGCACTGGTATTATTTTGCGCATTTCTCACCAAAAAATGGTTCTTTATGAAAAAGATAAGCAAACAATTAATAATCTTCATCTGGCTGTGCGAATGCACGATAGATTAACTAATAAGATTGCAGATATTGCACTACAAAGTAAAATAGCATTACTTGACAAGTCTATTTCTAAAAAACAGCGAAGTGCTATTGAGGCAATAAATGATTTGGCAGATCAGGCTTTTGAAGAAGGTCATAATATTATCGACATTCTACGTGGAAATACTGCTAAGCAAGATGCTCGAAGCGAGTTTATTCAGCACATTGAAGATACACTACAAATGAACGACTCAATCAATACATCTTGTGGATTAAAAGGAAGATCCATATGCAATATATCTAGTAACGATATTCCTGAAAATATTAACGATGAAATCATCTGTGAAGTTATTGAATTAATCGAAGAACTATATTTGAACATGCGAAAATATGCTTCTTTAGTTTATTACATCAGAATTTCGATACGTAAAAAACAAATTGTTATAAAACAGTTCAATGTTCGATTTTTGGACAGGAAAAGTAAAGATGCAATTCGTTCAGTATCTCAAAAAGGACTTCTGCTTCATCGCGATACAATAAAGCATTTAGGCGGTTCACTCTATTTTCGAGCCTTTGGTAAGTATTGGGAATGTAATGCAATTATACCTTTAAAAAATAAACATAACTATATAGATAGTATGCCTTACTGATTCAGTTTAAAAGATTAATGAATCTTAAACAGTTTTAGATAGTAATTATTTGTAAAGGTTTTCATATACAAGATATTGTTTACCTTTTAGCACGCCATTAATTTATAAATTGTCAAGGTTTGATATACACAATTATTTTCTTGTATTAGAAGGAGAAGAATATGAGTAATTTAGAAGATACAAAAGCACAAATTCCATCCGTATTTTGGACAATAGCCAATGGCGTATTTCTTGCTAGCGGAATTGCGCTGATTGTAATGCGTAATGATTATCTATGGGGAGTGCCTCAAATTATCGCTGGATTATTTGGTCTTGCAACCATGTTTCTCATTAAAAAACCGTGGTGCGCGCAACTATATTTTATAGTATCTTCACTAGCCGTAATAGCAAATGGGCTTATGGAAATATTCGGCATAATCCACGGATCTGGATACGGTTATGTTCCGCTGATTATTGGCATAATTGTGCTTCTATTTATAGGCCTTGACAAGGATGAAAGTTCAAAAGCTCTTGGAATTGCCAAGAATAAATAAAAGCATTAGACTGCGATTTTATAACATAAAAAACATATCACAATTTTCAAAGGTCAAGTTGTAGCCACACATCCTACGGCTTGACCTTTACTTATTTATCCGTTATTGATTTTTTTGCATAGAGTTTATACACTACCGAGCGACTTACTTGCGCATAGCCTCAACCACATTGTGATTAAATCACTAAGCTTTAAGCGAACTTATTCGCTGCGGAGTAACCCCCGTAAGCTCTGCAACATCACGAACCGTCAAGCCCTGATTCCTTAGTATGCGAACCGTTTCACGCATAAGCATAGATGCCTCTTGCTGCGTTTTTATAGCTGCCGATTTTGCATCTAATTTATCAATTAAGTAAATAGGCATTGCATATAAAAATCGTATAAATCTATAACCGCAATGTGCGCACTTCTATCTGATATTTTCCAAAGTACTTTGGGTTTTGCAAGATAGATTGGTTTTTGTGGAACTACTTTTCTTGCGCAAGTTCGATTGGCGGATGCTCCGCGCGGAAAGTATTTACGTGCGCTTCAGACGCATACCCCAGCGCAAAACCAGTAATCAGCGCATACTCCGGCGGAATGTCGAATACTTCGTCAAGCGGTGAACGCCACGTGGCAAGAACGCCAAGCGGGCATGAATCTACGCCTTGCTCTTTAGCAGCCAACATTAACGTTTGCAGCATAATTCCAGCATCCATCGCAGAAAACGGCAGAAAATCACGGCGCACAAGCACAAATCCCATAACTGGTGCACCGAACGCCTGGAAGTTGCGCAAAGTGTGAGCATTCCGAGCAGGAAAATCTTTGCGATCAATATTTAAATGTTTATACAACGCCAACCCTAAACGCGCACTGCGCTCTTTAAGTGACTGCGGATACGGAGCCATTACAGGAAAATCTCCATCCGGCTGGCTCATTTTCTGGGCTATAAGGCGCTCTTCTTCTCTAAGGGTAGCGTCTTTAGTACGAAACATTGCTTTGCATTTTTGCGTATATGCATCAATAAGCTGCTGCTTTAGTTCCCCTTGAGCAATAGCTAGCATGTATCCACGAGTGTTAGACCAGCTCGGAGATTGTGCAGCTGTTTGCAAAATAGTTTCAAGAATTTTAGAATCGACTGGTTTATTTAGAAAATCACGTGCAGAAAATCGCGACTTTGCGAGTGCTTCAAAAGTTTGTGTAGTCATGCTTTTAGTATATCGCACCAAATACGCACGCAGTATTTTCTCGAGTTTGCGCGACGACCTGCCGAAGCGCTGCGATTTAGCGCGCGCTGGCCATTCTTCGGACACTGGTGCAGTACGTTTTCTGCGCGCGTGTCTCTGTTGTCTGTTTTGACGTTATTTTGGAACATTCTCCTTAGTTTTTCTCCGGCGTTTGTTGTTGTTTTGGCGTTATATGGAAACATTTGCCGTAAGTTTATGCAAGCGTCTCGAGGATTACAGATAACAGTAGTGTGAGAATAAAAAAGCGGGGAACAATCAAGTTCCCCGCTAGAAAGAATAATGCGGCAGCGTGCTAGTCTCCCACACCCTATCGAGTGCAGTACCCTCGCCGTGTCAGGCCTTAGCTTCCGGGTTCGGAATGGGACCGGGCGTCTCACCTGAGCCATGACCACCGCAAAACTATATTATACACTCACAAACCGTGAGTGGCAACGTGGCGGTTTGGGAACCGGACATGAACGCGAGCAATAAAAGCTTTTACTAACCAATCGTTAAGCGAATCGTTTAATACTCCATGATGCTAGAAAATAATACTCAAGTTTCAAACCAGCCCCTTCTTAAAAAGCAGAAGGGAAGAATGTCACCATCGCCCGTTAGTACTGGTCAGCTCCACCCCTTACAGGGCTTCCACGTCCAGCCTATCAACCACGTGTTCTACATGGGGGCTCACACACTAAAGTGCAAGGAATGCTTATCTTGGAGCAGGCTTCCCGCTTAGATGCTTTCAGCGGTTATCCCTTCCGAACGTAGCTAACCGGCGGCGCCACTGGCGTGACGACCGGCATACCAGAGGTTCGTCCACCCAGGTCCTCTCGTACTATGGGCAGGTCTCCTCAACATTCCAACGAGCGCAGAGGATAGAGACCAAACTGTCTCACGACGTTCTGAACCCAGCTCGCGTGCCGCTTTAATCGGCGAACAGCCGAACCCTTGGGACCTGCTCCAGCCCCAGGATGCGACGAGCCGACATCGAGGTGCCAAACCATCCCGTCGATATGGACTCTTGGGAATGATCAGCCTGTTATCCCCGGGGTACCTTTTATCCGTTGAGCGATGCCACGTCCGTACGCCGGCACCGGATCACTATCTCCGACTTTCGTCCCTGCTCGACCCGTCAGTCTCACAGTCAAGCCCGCTTGTGCGATTACACTCAACACCCGATTGCCAACCGGGCTGAGCGGACCATTGAGCGCCTCCGTTACTCTTTAGGAGGCAACCGCCCCAGTTAAACTACCCGCCAGGCACTGTCCCTAACACGGATAACGTGTCGAGGTTAGACGCCAGATATGGAAAGAGCGGTATTTCACCTGTCGACTCCACGCAAGCTAGCGCCCGCGCTTCACAGCCTCCCGCCTATGCTACACGATCCACACCTAACGACAATACCAAGGTATAGTAAAGGTCCCGGGGTCTTTTCGTCCTTCTGCGCTTAACGAGCATCTTTACTCGTACTGCAATTTCGCCGGGCTCCTGGCCGAGACAGTGGGGAAGTCGTTACGCCATTCGTGCAGGTCGGAACTTACCCGACAAGGAATTTCGCTACCTTAGGATGGTTATAGTTACCACCGCCGTTTACCGGGGCTTAAATTCACCGCTTCACCGAAGCTAACGGATCCTCTTAACCTTCCGGCACCGGGCAGGCGTCAGAGCGTATACAGCGGCTTACGCCTTCGCACGCTCCTGTGTTTTTGGTAAACAGTCGCTACCCCCTAGCTTGTGCCACCCCCAACAGCTCAACAGTGTGAAACCATATCACCATCAGGGGTCTCCCTTATGCCGAAGGCACGGGAGTAATTTGCCGAGTTCCTTGGCCAGGATTCGCCCGATCGCTTCGGTATACTCTACCAGACCACCAGTGTCGGTTTAGGGTACGAGCGGAATCACACCTCACGTTGAAGCTTTTCTTGGCAAGCAGGATCACCGGAATCAGCCTTACAGCCTACCCATCACGCCTCAGCTTTAACATCCCCCGGATTTACCTAGAGGACAGCCCACACGCTTAGCCACGGAAAACCACCTCCGCAGCCGGCTACCTACCCGCGTCACTCCCACGCTAACCTACTACCGATACGCTCCCAACACAAACAAGCCAACAACCCCGAAAGGAAGCCAGCCTGTAAATGAAGGTTAGTACTCTCAGATTCAGTTCGAACGGTGTAACACCGGTACGGGAATATCAACCCGTTCATCCATTCGACTACGCCTGTCGGCCTCGCCTTAGGACTCGACTCACCCGGGGACGACGAACGTGGCCCCGGAACCCTTAGTCATCCAGCGGACGGGATTCACACCCGTCTCTCGCTACTCATGTCTGCATTCTCACTCCTGTAAAGTCCACGACAAGTTCACACTGCCGCTTCACCCCTTACAGGACGCTCTCCTACCCCGCATGAAACAAATCATGCAGCCGCGTCTTCGGTGGCGTGCTTAAGCCCCGCTACATTGTCGGCGCGGAACCACTAGACCAGTGAGCTGTTACGCACTCTTTCAAGGATGGCTGCTTCTGAGCCAACCTCCTGGCTGTCTATGCGACTCCACATCCTTTCCCACTTAGCACGCGCTTCGGGACCTTAGACGACGATCAGGGCTGTTTCCCTTTTGACGACGGAGCTTATCCCCCGCCGACTCACTGCCGTGATAAACCTAACAGGTATTCGGAGTTTGGCTGCTATTGGTACCCGGTATGGGCCCGCAAGCATCCAGTAGCTCTACCCCCTGTAAGCAATAACACGACGCTGCACCTAAATGCATTTCGGAGAGAACCAGCTATCACGGAATTTGATTGGCCTTTCACCCCTAACCCCAAGTCATCCCCCCAGTTTTCAACCTAGGTGGGTTCGGTCCTCCACACGGTCTTACCCGCGCTTCAACCTGCTCAGGGCTAGATCATCCCGCTTCGGGTCCAGGACATGCGACTAAAACGCCTTTTAAAACTCGCTTTCGCTACGGCTCCCCCACCCGGGTTAGCCTCGCCACATACCACTGACTCGCAGACTCATTTTTCGATAGGCACGCCGTCACCCCACAAGAAGGCTCCGACGGATTGTAAGCGCACGGTTTCAGGAACTATTTCACTCCCCTCCCGGGGTGCTTTTCACCTTTCCCTCACGGTACTAGTACACTATCGGTCAGACAGGAATACTTAGGCTTACCCAACGGTCTGGGCAGATTCACGCGGGATTCCACGAGGCCCGCGCTACTTGGGAATAAGCATAAAGAGACATCGCACGACAAGCTACGGGGCCATCACCCTCTACGGCTGGGAATTCAATCCCATTCACCTAGCACGACATTTTATCACTCTTCTCAACCCCGTCAGAGGCTGAACAACCAATCCCACGACCCCGAATGCGCAACACCTGACGGTTATCACACGCACCCGGTTTAGCCTGATCCGCTTTCGCTCGCCACTACTCACGGAGTATCCTTTCCTGCAGGTACTGAGATGTTTCACTTCCCTGCGTACCCCCCACAAAAACTGTGGTGACCACCCATAACAGTGGCCGGGTCTCCCCATTCGGAAATCCTCGGATCAAAGCCCACTCGGCAGCTCCCCGAGGCATATCGCAGCCCGTCACGTCCTTCATCGGTCCTGTCTACCAAGGCATCCACCATACGCCCTTACCAGTGACACACACCAGTAAGAAACCTAACAGCAAAATTCTCTAGACAACAAATCATCACACTAAACGATCACAAAACGATCAAGACGACTCCACCAAAATGGAGCCGGTCGAAAATCAGTAAAAGCAAAAACATGAAACCCTAAAAAGAATCTCACATAATCACTCGCGTCCACTATCCAGTTCTCAAACCACCACAACACCACAAAACCCAAGCCAACACCAAAAAGCATCAACCTGAAATCCTGTGAGTCAAGGACCGCAACCCCAAAACAAAGGGGGGTGGCAATCCGGGAACCCAAAAGCATGCCCAAACATACTCATTTAAAAACGTTAACTATTGTTTTCCACACCAGTAACCACACTCATCCGAGCGTGCACAAAAACTCCGTAGAAAGGAGGTGATCCAGCCGCACCTTCCGGTACGGCTACCTTGTTACGACTTAGTCCCAATCACGAGCCTCACCTTAGACGGCTCCATCCCAAAAGGGTTAGGCCACCGGCTTCGGGTGCTGCCCACTTTCATGACTTGACGGGCGGTGTGTACAAGGCCCGGGAACGCATTCACCGCGACGTTGCTGATTCGCGATTACTAGCGACTCCGCCTTCACGTAGTCGAGTTGCAGACTACGATCCGAACTGAGACCGGTTTTAAGGGATCCGCTCCATGTCACCATGTCGCATCCCGTTGTACCGGCCATTGTAGCATGCGTGAAGCCCTGGACGTAAGGGGCATGATGATCTGACGTCATCCCCACCTTCCTCCGAGTTAACCCCGGCGGTCCCCCGTGAGTTCCCGGCATAACCCGCTGGCAACACAGGGCGAGGGTTGCGCTCGTTGCGGGACTTAACCCAACATCTCACGACACGAGCTGACGACGACCATGCACCACCTGTGAACCTGCCCCGAAGGGAAACCACATCTCTGCAGCTGTCAGGCACATGTCAAGCCCAGGTAAGGTTCTTCGCGTTGCATCGAATTAATCCGCATGCTCCGCCGCTTGTGCGGGCCCCCGTCAATTTCTTTGAGTTTTAGCCTTGCGGCCGTACTCCCCAGGCGGGACGCTTAACGCGTTAGCTCCGACACGGAACCCGTGGAATGGGCCCCACATCCAGCGTCCACCGTTTACGGCGTGGACTACCAGGGTATCTAATCCTGTTCGCTCCCCACGCTTTCGCTTCTCAGCGTCAGTAACAGCCCAGAGACCTGCCTTCGCCATTGGTGTTCTTCCCGATATCTACACATTCCACCGTTACACCGGGAATTCCAGTCTCCCCTACTGCACTCTAGCCCGCCCGTACCCGGCGCAGACCCACCGTTAAGCGATGGGCTTTCACACCAGACGCGACGAACCGCCTACAAGCTCTTTACGCCCAATAATTCCGGATAACGCTTGCGCCCTACGTATTACCGCGGCTGCTGGCACGTAGTTAGCCGGCGCTTATTCGAAAGGTACACTCACCCGAAGGCTTGCTCCCAATCAAAAGCGGTTTACAACCCGAAGGCCTTCATCCCGCACGCGGCGTCGCTGCGTCAGGGTTTCCCCCATTGCGCAATATTCCCCACTGCTGCCTCCCGTAGGAGTCTGGGCCGTATCTCAGTCCCAATGTGGCCGTCCGCCCTCTCAGGCCGGCTACCCGTCGAAGCCTAGGTGGGCCATTACCCCGCCTACAAGCTGATAGGACGCGACCCCATCCCATGCCACTAAACACTTTCCCAACAAGACATGCGTCAAGTTGGAGCATCCAGCATTACCACCCGTTTCCAAGAGCTATTCTGGAGCATGGGGCAGGTTGGTCACGCATTACTCACCCGTTCGCCACTCTCACCAGTCAGCAAGCTGACTAGATCCCGTTCGACTTGCATGTGTTAAGCACGCCGCCAGCGTTCATCCTGAGCCAGAATCGAACCCTCCACGAAAAAATTCAATGAAGAGCCAACAAAAGGCTCCAAAAAATAAGAAAAAGACGAGACATTCTTTAAGGAAAGAACATCCCACAAAACCTCACCACCATTTAACCATCTCTCAGGCACCCTGCAACATGCAAGGCAGGCAATGAACTGGCAATAATTAACTAATAAGTAGTACAGACACGCTCTTGAGTTCTCAAACCACCACCACACCAGACGGCTCAATCAACCCCGAAGAGGAGAACCAGCCGCGCTGAGCAGCAAGAGATAAACTTACACCAAACCGCGCTCAAAAGCAAATCACACCAACACAAACACCCCAAAACCATTGAAACAAAGCCAAAACATCGGCGTGTTGAAACAACGCCAGCAACGCACAAACAAATCGCAATCACGCAAATAACAGCAAATACGCCGAAAAAATAATCAAAGAAATAATCAAAATATCCAAAACACGGAGTGTTGCGCAAAATATAAAAAACAAAATAGATAAAAACTCAGCAAAAACAATATGCACAATATATATGCGCACAATATATATGCGTGCTATATATATGTATATGAGAAATAGCGAGAAAAATAGCAAGAATAACGCACACCATCATATTGTTGTGCTAACAGGCGCGGGAATATCTACTAGCGCGGGCATTCCAGATTTTCGCGGACCAGACGGCGTATGGACCAAGCACCCAGAACAAATGAGCGTTTATGATATAGACGCATTTTTAAGCAGTAAAGAGGAACGCATATATTCTTGGCGATGGCAAAAAGAGTCGCCAGTTTGGAACGCACAACCGGGAACAGCTCACAAGGCACTTGTAAAACTCGAGCAGGCAGGCATGCTCGACCTTATAGCCACACAAAACTTTGACGCACTTCACGAAAAAGCTGGCAATAACCCAGACATCATAGTGAATTTGCACGGAAGCATTGGAACATCGCACTGCATGAGCTGCCACGCGAGCTATAAAACTGCCGATATTATGGCAGATTTAGACGAGCATCCAGATCCGCATTGCAGGCGCGCACTACCGTACCGCGGAAATATGCCTTGCAATGGTCTGATTAAAACAGACGTTGTATATTTTGGAGAAGCACTTCCCGAAGGCGCTATGGAACGCAGTGCGCAGGCAATTGTGAAAGCGGACGAGCTGTGGGTTATTGGCTCCACGCTAGAAGTATTTCCAGCTGCTTCTCTCCTACCGTTAGCCGCGCGTGCAGGAGTGCCAATTACGATAATGAACCTGGGAGCTACGCAATACGATTATTTGGCAGAGCGTATTATTCGCGAAGATATTGCGAAAGCTCTGCCAAAATTAGTAGACGAAACTATTGCAAAGTAATTATTGCGAAACAATTATCACAAATTAATTATTGCAAAGTAACAGCTATACCTTCCCAAGGCGAAAGCGTGCCATTTTTAAGCGATGTAAGCGCATGATTTACGTCGTAGGTTGTAACCATTACGTTATGCTCCGTAAAGCTGTTAGAAAGGCGATTTTGCAGCATTTTCGCACTTTCTGCAGGAATAGGAACAGTTGATTCTGTCATATTAACCATTACGAGCATGCGTTCTGTAGATTCTGCATTAGATTCCGCAGAATCTTCCTTAGTTCCGCAATCAGCTTTAAGCTCACGCACAAAAGCGTACACGCACTCGTCGTCTGCATCAACCAAATTCCAAGAGCCTGTGGAAACAATCGGCTCAGAATGGCGCAAAGCAATCAAATACTTGTAAAAAGCATAAACAGAATCCGAATCTTCCATCTGCTCAGCTGCATTAATGTCTACGTAGTTAGGATTCACACTAATCCACGGCTCCGCATTGTTTAGCGACGGAACATTAAAAGGCATGAATCCCGCGTATTTAGAAGCATTCCACTGCATTGGAGTTCGAGAATTATCGCGACCGCGCTTTGCGAGCGCATCCATCATAGACTCCGCCGACTGAATATGCGCTTCTTCTACGCGCTGCTTAAACATGTTCAACGCTTCCAAATCACGATACTGCTCAAGACGAGTAAAGTGCGCGTTAGTCATACCAATTTCTTCACCTTGATACACGTACGGAGTGCCGCGATGCATGTGAAGAAGCATTGCAATTGCCTTAGCGGATCGCACGCGCATCTCATCGCTAGATTCACTTCCCCAGCGAGAAAGCGCACGCGGCTGATCGTGATTATTAAAGAACAGGCTCGCCCAACCAGCATCCGCTACAGCTTGCTGCTGCTCAGCCATTACGCGCTTTAAATCAGTCAACTTTAGCGGCACAGGATTCCACTTCGTGCCGTTTTCGCAATCAATATCTACGTGATTGAACAGGAACAACATGTCGAGTTCGCTGTGAGCAGGATCCGTAATATATGTGTTGCGGTGCGGAGAAATTCCCGGAGCCTCACCAACAGTAAGATAGCCTTCGCGCCCTTCGAAAACTTCTGCACGCATCTCGCGCAAGAACTCGTCTAAACGAGGTCCGTCCGAGCAGAATGGGAATGGCGATGAATAGCCGTCGGCTCCAGCCGGAAAATCTTCAATTTGGCAGCCATCTTCACCAGGCAAGCGACCTTCAGAATCAACATGCTTTGAGATCTGCGTAATAACGTCCATGCGGAAGCCGTCAATTCCGCGGTCCATCCACCAATTCATCATCTTGTACACTGCAGAACGAACCGCAGGATTTTCCCAATTCAAATCTGGCTGCTTTGGCGAATACTGGTGAAGATAGTATTCTCCGCGCTTCGGATCGTAAGTCCACGCTGAACCGCCGAAATACGAGCCCCACTTATTTGGCTCCGCACCCGGCTCTCCTGGAACATGGCCTTCACGCGCAGGCCTCCACCAATACCAATCCGCATAATCACTTGAAGCATCTCTTGAAGCTTGGAACCAAGCATGCTCATCGGAAGTGTGATTTACTACTAAATCCATCACAACTTTAAGCCCGCGCTCGTGAGCACCCGCCAGAAGCTCGTCCATATCTTCCAAAGTGCCGAAAAGCGGATCAATATCTTGATAATCGGAAATATCGTAGCCGTTATCGTCTTGTGGGGACTTGTAAACAGGGCTGAGCCATAGCACGTCAACGCCTAAATCAGCCAAATAATCAAGGCGCGAAGTAATTCCCTTCAAATCACCAATGCCGTCGCCGTTAGTATCTTGGAAGCTTCGCGGATAAATCTGATACACAACTGCATTCGCCCACCAAGGGTTTGGCGTAGCGCCGTTTGTGCGCACGGATTCTGGCAAGTTTGCTCTGTTAAAAGTCGTCATACATTCCCCATTTATTTACGTAAGTAAGTATTTTATTGCGTATTTTCTATTACGAATAATTTTATATTTAATAGTATTTATAATTTTAGACTCTAAATTCTAGCAGAATATCAGATATTGCACAGCTAATAAAAAAGCGGCCCGCAGTAAAAACCACGAGCCGTTCCTCCTTCTCATTCATGGAACGAATTAGAATGCTCTCCAAATCACTGCTGATGATGCAGCTTGAATGCAAGTTCCGCCAAATGCACGCCGTGAGTTAGGAATTCGTGAGTGCGGCAAACATAGTCGTTTTCGCGACCAAGTTTCGCAATATAACCGTTGATGTAATCGACTTCCGTTTCGCGGCCGCGGCTCATATCTTGGTACATAGAAGGATAGTGCAAAGGATTTGCCACGCGACTTACGTAATCGATAGCTTCCATCTCCTGCTGACGCGTATTAACCATTCGAATTCCGGCGCGATCACACACGTCATACGCTTCGTTAATAAGCTGTCGAGCCATATCCATAGCGCCTGGGTAAGAAATAAACTGACCCATTTGAATCTGATACATAGTGCACAAAGTATTAATTACGGAATTAAAAATCACCTTTGCCATGCAAGTACCCTTGAAATCTTCCGTAATAGTAGGGTTCAATCCGGCAGCCTTAAAGTCGTCTCGCATAGCAAGCTCAACATCACTCACCTGCTCATTAAGCGCGCACATATTCATGGTTCCAACGCCGACTTTACCAATAAAATCAACGTCTCCCGGGCCGTTCAAAACGGTTGCAATCATGGCAGTTCCGCCATAAATATGATCATCCGGGAAGTACTGCTGCAACTTTTCAAAATGTCCCCAGCCATTCATTGCAGCAAACACAACCTGATGCTCTTTGAACAAATGCTTGCAACGCTCCAACATTTCCGCAAGCTGCATTTGCTTCATAAATACAATCCACACGTCTGGATCGCCGTCGTAATCTTCAGGCGTATACATATTAATAGGCACCAAATGACGGTTTTCATGGTCTCGGCTCACCATCACGCCGCCCTGCTCGCGAACTTTATTCACATTTTTATCCCAGGCATCAATGAAATCAACATGAATGCCAGCCGTTTCCTGCAACAAAACGCCATAGCGATATCCCATAGCTCCCGAACCGATCATTGCATATTTCATGCCACTCATAGTGACACCTCCTTTTAGATAAAAATGTGCTTAGGCGAGATTCATGCGTTTTACAGGAATTACGTCGAAGCGACTACAAATATTGCAAAAGCAAAAGTAAAAACGATTGCTTTTTGTTTTTATAGCATATTACTCAATTCGCGGAGATTGTCAAAAAATTTTCTAATTACGTTTCTAATGGCGTTTCTAATTAAAAAATTATTTCGTTTTAACGGTGATTTTCAAAAAAGTTTCGCAAAACTTGTGCACATTCAGATTCACAAACCGAACCAATAACTTCCGGATAAGATCCCACGTGTGGGTCTCGCAAAATATCCCATACAGACCCGCAGGCACCCAACTTTGCATCCCAAGCACCAAAAATTACGCGGCGAAGTCTAGTTTGTAAGATTGCTCCAGCGCACATAGGGCAAGGTTCAAGAGTTACTACCAAAGTGCAGTCAGATAAATTCCAAGATTTGCGCGAAGAAGCAGCAGATTTCATAGCAAGAACTTCCGCATGGGCTAAAGGATCATGCATTCCCTCACGTAAATTTGCTCCACGCCCAATAATATTTCCGTCACCATCAAGCACAACTGCACCAACTGGAACTTCTCCAGCCTTAGCCGCTTCGACCGCCAACCGCAACGCTTCATTCATTGCGTAAGTAACGGAATCATCGTTTTTATTCATAAAATCGGCTCACAAAACGCAAAAAATCACAAAAGACCAGAAGTAATATCGTGCAGCAAGAACCACTTGCGAATATCACCAAGTTCTTCCATATGCACAGCATGATCAAGACCTTTGTACCGCTTTTCCTCAAGCCACGTGTGCTCCTCAAGCCAAGCGGCCGCTGCTGAAAATTCATAAGGCGGAATCACATCATCTTCTAAACCGTATCCGAAAAATACAGGCGTATTGTGCTCAGCTAAATCGTTATCTTTTAAAGCAATTTCGTCTGCAGAGGCAGGAACGTTAGGAGCTATAAATCCGGAAAGCGCAACGGATGCGCGATAACGTGCAGGATTCAAGCGCAATAAATGAATTGCGAGCGCTGCTCCCTGAGAAAATCCGAATGGAACAACATCTCGATTTTCGGGAATATTCGCGCACACCCACTCGTCTATTGCGGCTGCAGCAGCATACATGTCGTAATCTAAATCTTCTCGCTGCGGCACAGCGTCATGGAACCAGCTGTAAGCTCCCTCTTCAAGCTTAAGTGGAGCGCGTAGTGCAATTGCATCGTTATAAGGCGCAACAATTCTCAGCAAATCTAGCAAATCTTCTTCGTTAGATCCCCAGCCGTGCAATAACAGCAGCAGTGGGTGCGTTGGGTGCGCAGCAGCGTTTCCTTGCGAATACTGTACTTGCGTTACTTTCAGCGGCTCTCCAAAACGACCCGGCACTACGTGAGATTCGCGGCCAATATGCGGTTCGTAAGAATTGATTTGCGCATTATTGCGATTTGGTTCATCGTTAGTAGACATAGTAGTCATTGCCTCACCGCCGCTTGTATAAATTGTTACGTTACAAATCTTTATTTTAATAAATATTTTGTATCAAATCATTATGATTTTCTCATTTACAGCATACACATATAAAAAATTAATTAATAAAAATTAATTAATAGAAATTTAAAGAATGAATATTTTGATTTTAGTAACTTTCGAATTAAAAAGCAGAGTATCGCAAATTTAGTACGATTTGATAATTTATCAGACGTCTGACGAATTGTAACGTGCTTACTGTAACATACAAAGAAAGCCAATTCAGCCGCGATTTCAAGGAGGATATCATGCTGAAAACTGAATTCGTTGTAGGCGCGTACGCGTCACTGCCAAAATCACGCGAAGAACAACAACAATACTACGATTTACTCGGAAGTCAAAACTGGGTTGCCGGAACAGAAATCCCATACCCGGGCGATTTAGCAGATTCGCAAACCCGAGAATGGCTAGCAAACGCAATACCATCAAACTGGCACAAAAACACAATAACCGCAATTCCCGGAACAATGCGGCATATAAATTTTGATCCCGATCCAGAATTTGGCTTAGCAAGCCCGAGCAAAGAAGGGCGACTTCGCGCAATCGACTTCTTCAAAAATATTCGTAACGCAATAGCTGATTTTGCAAACCTTCGAAACAGCTGCGATATTTCGCATATTGAAATACACACGGCACCAACTCGAATAGCGCGCGCGGACGCAATGAAAAAGTCACTAGACGAGCTCGCGCAATTAGATTGGCTTGGAACAAAGCTCGTAATAGAACATTGCGACAGGTATATTGAAGGGCAAAATCCAGAAAAAGGCTTCCTTCCGCTCGAAGACGAAATTCAAATTGCAAAAGATGCAGGAATTGGAATCACAATTAATTGGGGTCGTAGCGTTGTTGAAGAACGCAATGCTAAAGCCGCTATAAATCACGTACGCGAAGCAAGAAAAGCTGGAGTGCTTAAGGGAGTAATGTTCTCGGGAGCAGGCCCAGAAGCTACGCAATACGGGTACGAATGGATTGATGGACACTTGCCTATGGCTCCAGACGAGCCAACGTCCTTAATGACTCTTGCGGAAATTCAGGAAACTGCGCGCGAAGCTTTAAAAGACGATTATTTAATCGACTATTTGGGTGCAAAAGTATGCGTACCGCAAGATTCCAGCGTTCCAGAACGCTTGAACTATTTAAAGCATATTTACGAAGCTGTAAACGCAACACAAATTGCGTGAATTAAAAACTCAATCAATCAGCAAATAAAATATATTTCTACGGATGTGACTTATGAACGAAATAAAAGATTCTCGCTCTACATATCTTGCTTTTGACATAGGCGGAACAAAAATAGCTTACGGATTGGTTACATTACCGGAGTCGGCATGCAGCAAAAATATTGCAGATGCGGCTGATACAGCAACGGCAAATATTGCAGATGCTGCAGGTTGCGCTATTCCGTCCGTGCAAGAATACGGTTCAATACCAACCGAAGCGTCAAAAGGCGGCGAAAGCATAAAAAATCGTTTAGTAGAACTAGCGAAACAAATCCTGGAAAAAGCGCAAAAAAATGGCAAAACCATTAGCGGAATCGGAATCGCAGCCGCCGGAGTGCCAAATAGTAAAACTGGCGAAATAGTTGCAGCAACAGACATTCTTCCCGGTTGGCGCGGACAGCGAATTTACGACGCGTTTAAAAGCATAACTGATTTGCCAGTTTATATGATTGGAGACGTTGGCGGACACGGACTAGGGGAAGCTATTTACGGAGCTGGGCGCGGAAAATCAATCGTACTTTCCATTGGAATAGGAACCGGCGTCGGCGGCGCAATTATTATAAACGGCAAACTTTTTACTGGAGCACACTCAGTTGCTGGTCACGCCGGTCACGTTGTTAGCGATTTGGGAGTTGGATTCGAATGCTCTTGCGGAACGCACGCTGGGCATATTGAGCCAGTTGCGTCCGGAACTGGTCTTGCAACTTTATACAACCATAATTTGCCTGCAGGTGTTCAAAAAGCGAAAAATGGGTACGAAGTATGTGTTTACGCAAACGAAGGTCAACCGCACGCTAAAGAAACGCTTGCTAAAAGCGCAAAAGCATTGGGAAAATGCATAGCTGGAATGGCGAATCTTATAGACCCGGATGTTATTGTGCTTTCGGGGTCTGTTGTAGAAGCAGGAAATATTTGGTGGGATTCAATGCGAGCTGGATTTGAAGATTCTGCTTTAGATTTGGTTAAAAGCACGCCGATTTTTAAGGGAAAGCTTGGTGGCACAGCTCCGCTTATTGGTGCTGCTTTCGCCGCTTTTACAGCTTCTCAAATTTGAAATATTTTTAAAAAGGAGAAAAACTATGAATCCTGTAGTTGAAAAAATTAAGGGCGGCTTAATTGTTAGCTGCCAAGCTTACCCTGGGGAGCCGCTTAGGCACCCGGAAACAATGGCACAAATGGCAATGGCTGCCGTAGAAGGCGGCGCTATTGGAATTAGATGCCAAGGATTGTCGGATATTTCCGCGATTAAAGGTCAAGTTGACGTTCCTGTAATCGGCATTTGGAAAGATGGCCACGATGGAGTTTATATAACACCTACTTTGCGTCATGCGCGCTGCTGTGCGGCGGCTGGAGCAGATATTATTGCGATTGACGCAACTGATAGGCCGCGTCCAGACGGGCTTACTTACGAGCAGACTGTTAGCGCTTTGCACAATGAGGGCATAGTAGTTATGGCTGATTGCGGAAACTTCGATGACGCTAAACGCGCTGCGGATTGTGGAACGGATATTATATCTACTACTTTGGCTGGTACTTCTCCAGGAAGACCGAAAACAGACGGGCCTGATTTTGAACTTTTAGGCCAGATTTTGCAAGCTTTCCCAAATTACCCTATTATTTGTGAGGGGCGTATTCACACCCCTGAGCAATTGCATGAGGTTATGCAAATGGGCGCGTGGGCTGCAGTTGTTGGGACGGCAATTACGCATCCAACGTCAATTACGCGTTGGTTTGCAGCAAAGCTTTAAAAAGAATAAATGAATTTTCACAATCTCGACACACGCACAACTTGACATCAGACATCAGACCTCTTATGTTTAAAGTAACGTGAAAATCACACGAGCGCATAATTGAAAACTATTCACATTCAAAGATGAAATGTGAATCAACAAACTCAACGGTGAGGAGAAAACATGAAACGGATTAGCTCAAAGCTAACCACTGCAATAGCTGCAGGCCTAGCCGCATTAGTTATGCTATCTGGCTGCGGTGGAGCAAAAAATAAGTCAGCAAAAGCACATACTGCTGTAAAAGATACGATTACAGCTCAAGTTGCGTACGCAAGCCGCGATTTCGCACCATCTACAACCTCTGGCGCGTTGCCAATGGCAGCAAACTGGCATGTTACGGAGCCACTTTACGCTCTTGACTACAGCAACTTTAAAGTTTTCAACGCACTTGCAAAAGGAGAACCAAAGAAGATTTCCGACACCGAGTACGAAGTAACCATTCGCGATGCCGCTAAGTTCTCGGACGGAACAGAAGTAACCGCAAACGACGTAGTATCCTCATTCAAGCGCACAACCGCGCAAGGAAGCCTCTACATATCAATGCTCGACTTCATTGATTCCGTAGAAGCAAAAGACAATCGTCACGTAATCTTTAAGCTAAAGAAAGCCTTCCCACTGTTCAAGCAGCGTCTCGCTTTGATTCAAATTGTTCCAACCGCAAAGTCGGATGCAGACTTAAAGAATCAGCCAATCGGATCCGGCCCATGGAAGTACGTATCAATCACCGATAACCAAGTAAAGTTTGAGCGCAACGATTTGTACAACGGCAAGTACAAGGCACAAACCAAGAACATGGTTTGGAACATAACCGTTGACGATACCGCTCGCGTAACTGCTATGCAAGGCGGCAAAACAGACGTAATGGAAATGGTTCCAGCACAAGCCTTCAATACTTTGAAGTCCTCCGGTTCTGAACTTAAAACCGCTCAGGGCTTCACTCTCCCATTCGTTATGTTCAACACGAAGCAGAAGCCATTCGACGACAAGCGCGTGCGCCAAGCTGTACTCTACGCAATCGACGTAAACAAGCTCATAGCAAACCAAATGAGCGGTCAAGGCGATCCTGCAACAAGCTTCTTGCCGAAGAATTACGCAAACTACCATAAGGCAAAGAACGTATACACCAAGAACATCGACAAAGCAAAGAGCTTACTCAAGGAAGCCGGCGTAAAAGGACCTATCAAGTTCACCCTTTACACAACCGACCACACTTGGATCACCCAGCTCGCTCCGCAAATCAAGAACGATCTTGCTGAAATAGGTATGGACGTAGACATTCAGTCTATGAAGTCTTCCGCACTTTACCCATCAATCACCGATCGCGACGACGCAAACTACTCGATGGTTTTGGCACCAGGAGACCCATCCGTATTCGGAAACGACCCAGATTTGTTGATGAGCTGGTGGTACGGAGACAACGCTTGGACCCGTCAGCGCACATTCTGGAAGACTTCCGAAGGATACGCAAAACTTCACAATCTTATGGACAAGGCTTTGGCAGCTAGCACACCAGCCGAGCGCCAAAAGTATTGGAACCAGTGCTTCGACTTGATTAGCGACGAAGTTCCTCTGTACCCACTCTTCCACCGCAAGACTACGACTGCCGTAAAGAAGGGCTCTTTGGCAGAGTGGAATGCAATCGGCTCCACCGGCATCAACCTTGTAAAAGCAAAGCTTACAAAGTAGGTGCAGAACCAGACGTATTAAATAAACGTCAATCCCCTAACCTCTAACCGCAAAACCGGCCCAACTGTTTACCTTTCTCGCTTCTGTGCAGACGGGCCGGTTTTGTTATAAAAAATAACAATTTCTTCAATGGATGTGTGGATGTCTTATGAGTAATTTTCTTAGACTTTTAGGTAGGCGACTAATTGCCCTGCCGTTCATGGCATTCGGCGTTACGTTCCTCGTATTCTTCCTTATGTCATTTTCAAAATATGATCCAGCAGTTGCAGCTTTAGGCGAAAACTCGTCTCCGGCAGCGCTTGCAGCTTTCCGCCACGAAATGGGCTACGACCGCCCGTGGTGGGAACAGTTCGGATCCTACATTCTTGGTCTTTTCCAAGGAAACATGGGTGTTTACGGCGTAAATAAAGACTCCGTAGCAGAACGCGTTGCAGAAGCATTCCCAATCACTCTGCAGCTAACTTTCATCGGCTTATTAATTGCAATAATTTTTGCAGTAGTGTTTGGCGTTTTTGCAGCACTTTACCGCGATACTTGGGTTGACCAAACAGTTCGAATTCTTTCGATTATTGCAATTGCAACCCCATCCTTCTGGCTTGGTGTTCTTTTGATTTACGTTCTTCAAATTAAGCTAGCTTGGCTCCCAGGTTCCGGCGATTTTGTGCCGTTCTTTGAAGATCCAGAAGCATACATGGCAAGAATGGCAATGCCTTGCTTCGCACTAGGACTTCCAGTAGCCGGCCAGCTTACGCGAATCATACGAACCTCAATGGTAGAAGAATTGGATAAAGATTACGTACGAACCGCAATCGGCGCAGGAATTCCAAAAAGCGTAGTAGTTGCTAGAAACGTATTCCGCAACGCCCTAATCACCCCAATTACAACTTTGGGCATGAAGATTGGTTACCTTATGGGTGGCGCAATCGTTATTGAGGTTATTTTTGCTCTGCCAGGAATGGGCACGGCAATGTTCGATGGCATTAACGGCAACCAGCCAATGCTTGTGCAAGGCGTTGTACTGGTTGTTGCAATCGCATTCATCTTCATAAACATCATTGTTGATTTGCTCTACGTATTAATCAACCCAAGGATTAGGACGGTGTGACATGCTATTTGGAAAGAATCAGGTAGTAGATGCCGCATCAAAGCCAGGCATCAAGTTTAATAGATTTAACAAAATGAGCTTAGGCTCCAGAATTGCGTTCATTGTGATTGCGCTTCTAGCATTTTGCGCTATTTTCGCGCGATTTATAGCTCCGTGCGATCCAGTAAAGATTACGCAAAACTATCAAGCTCCGACAGGTGCGCATTGGTTTGGTACCGATAACCTTGGCCGAGACGTGTTCTCTAGGGTTATGTACGGCGCGCGCTATTCGCTTGTGATTGGCTTGTCATCTGTGCTTTTCGCACTGGTTATGGGAGCTATTATCGGCTCAATCGCAGCAGTAAGCCGCACCTGGATTGCTGAGCTTATAATGCGATTGATTGATATTGTAATGTCCATTCCAGGAATCGCATTAGCGGCCGTATGCCTTGCAATTCTTGGACAATCCATGATTGGCATCATCATTTCTATCGGCGTGCTTTACGTTCCACAAATCGCAAGAATTGTGCGAGCAAATATTATAAGCGAATATGGAAAAGACTACGTACGAGCAGTAATCGTTTCTGGCGCTCGAGCACCATGGATTTTACTCAAGCATGTAACCCGAAATATTGCAGCTCCAGTTATGGTGTTCACGACGCTTTGTGTTGCAGACGCAATCGTTTTCGAAGCCTCGCTTAGCTTCATTAACGCAGGTATTCCAGAGCCAACTCCAACTTGGGGCAACATTTTGTCTTCCGCAAAAGCGGGCGTTATCTTTGGATACTGGTGGCAGGCATTGTTCCCAGGCCTTGCGATTATGATTACCGTTCTGTGCTTGAACATTCTTTCTGAAGGAATTACTGACGCAATGGTTGCGGCACCAACCGCTCCAGTTTCTAAGACTGCAGCCGACGCTGATGCAGCTCGTAAGGAAGACAGGATTCTTACTGACCCAGTTGCAGCATACAAAGAGCAGCACGCAGCTTTGGTTGAATCTCTTGCGAAACTTCGCGAAGCTGAACTAAAGCGCACGGATCGTTTGCAGCCAACGTCTACAGAGCCTCCAGTTATTGAGGTTAAAGACTTGTGCATTCAGTTCCCACGCTACGGCAACGTAAATGTTGTAGACCACTTGAGCTTCTCTGTTCGCCCAGGCGAGACAATGGGCTTGGTTGGTGAATCTGGTTGCGGTAAGTCAATCACTTCGCTGGCGATTATGGGCTTGCTTGATCCAAAAGCTAAGATTAGCGGACAAATCCTGTTTAATGGCAAGGATCTTGTAAAGCTTAGCCCAAAGGAGCACAATGCTTTGCGCGGCCACGAGATTGCAATGGTTTACCAAGATGCTTTGTCTTCCTTAAACCCATCAATGCTGATTAAAACGCAGATGAAGCAGCTAACTTCTAGAGGTGGCACTCGTAGCGCCGAAGAGTTGTTGGAGCTTGTAGGCTTGGATCCAAAGCGCACGCTTGAATCCTACCCGCACGAGCTTTCTGGCGGCCAGCGTCAGCGCGTGTTGATTGCAATGGCACTTACGCGAGATCCAAAGTTGATAATCGCAGATGAGCCAACAACCGCTTTGGACGTTACTGTTCAAAAGCAGGTGATTGACCTTCTTAACGAATTGCGCGAAAAGCTTGGATTTGCAATGGTGTTTGTAAGCCACGATTTGGCTCTTGTTGCCAAGGTTGCGCACTCGATTACCGTAATGTACGCAGGCCAGGTTGTTGAGCAAGGCTCCACTAAGGAAATCCTAACCGACCCGCATCACGAGTATACGCGTGGTTTGCTTGGCTCCGTAACCTCCATTGAGGCTGGTGCTCCAAGATTGCACCAGGTTCCAGGAACGGTTCCAAGCCCATCCGACTTCCCTAAGGGAGATCGATTCGCTCCTCGCTCTTCTCATCCAGATCAAGGACTAGACGTGCGCCCAGTAATGAAGCGCATTCCAGGAACGTGGCACTTCTACGCCGCGCCTCCAGAGCCTGAATCGGATGCACCTTCCGCAATTTTGACCGCCTCCGATCAAGGAGATGTGCGATGAACATGAATGTTAACGAAACAAACAAAGTACAGAACGAAAATGGCGATGTTCCAATCATCGAGCTGCGCGACGCCGAAGTGGTGTTCACTACTCGAGCAGGATCTGGCTTATTCCATAAGAACAAGATTACAGCCGTAAACAAGGTAAATCTTAAGCTTATGCCAGGCAAGACGATTGGTATTGTTGGTGAATCTGGTTGCGGAAAGTCTACTACTGCAAACATTATGTGCGGACTCCAGCAGGTTACGAGCGGCAAGGTTTTGTTTAAAGGGCAAGACGTTACGCACCGAACCGCAAAAGAGCGCATGGATATTGGACGCGTGGTTTCCGTTGTGTTCCAGGATCCAGCAATGGCTTTGAATGCTCGTATGAGTGTGATTGATCAGCTGATTGACCCGCTTGTTGTGCACAAGATTGGAAGCAAAGCTGAGCGCGATGCTAGAGCCAAGGAGCTAATCCGAATGGTTGGTTTGCCTCACTCTGTTCTTGGCGCTTTGCCAGGTCAGCTTTCTGGCGGCCAGCGTCAGCGTGTGGCAATCGCTCGTGCGCTTTCGCTTAATCCAGATGCAATAATCGCAGATGAGCCAACTTCTGCTTTGGATGTTTCGGTTCGTGCGCAGATTTTGAATCTTCTTTCCGATTTAAAGAAGAAGCTGAATCTTTCGATGGTATTTATTAGCCACGATATTCAAACAATCCGCTACATATCCGACGAAGTCGTTGTTATGAATCACGGAACGATTGTTGAGCGAGGCGAAACGCATCAGGTTATTAACAATCCTCAAAATGATTACACGAAGATTCTGATGGGAGCGGCACCGTCGCTGTTGCACCCAACGGAAGAAGAGTGCAAGTAAGGTGCGTTAAATAAATCCACACAAAATCTTGGGCGGTTCACTATCCCTCACAACAAAATTCAAGCGAGCCGCCCATCTCACTCAACTAAATTACGAAAACAAAATATTAAACAGAAATTTTAAATTCGAAATTTAATATCGAAACTTTAAGCACGAAAGAAGTGTAATTATGACTGAAAAATTCCACGGCGTTATTCCTCCAGTTGTTACGCCATTAACTGCAAACGGCGAAGTAGACGTTGTTAGCTTTGAGCGCTCACTTAATCGCATGATTGATGCTGGAGTAGACGGCCTGTTTACACTTGGCTCTTCTGGCGAAGTGGCATTTAGCACAGATAAGCGCCGCCGTGAAATCATTGAAAACGTAATGCGCATTGTAGACGGCCGTGTGCCAGTTTTGGTTGGCTGCATTGACACGGAAACAAACCGCGTAATTGAGCACGCAAAGGAAGCCAAGGAGCTTGGGGCTTCTGCAATCGTTGCAACAGCGCCATTCTACGCACTCGGCGGCATGGCAGAAGTTGAGCGCCACTTCCGTCTTATTCACGAAGCTGTTCCAGATTTGCCATTATTTGCTTACGACATTCCAGTTTGCGTGCACACGAAACTTCCTGGCAATTTGCTTGTAAAGCTTGGAAAAGATGGCGTGCTTGCTGGCGTTAAGGATTCTTCCAACGACGACGTGTCGTTTAGGTTCCTTGTAGACGACAACAACAAGGCTGGCCACCCATTGACTTTGCTTACGGGCCAAGAGGTTGTTGTTGATGGAGCATACATGGCTGGCGCAGACGGATCTGTTCCAGGCCTTGCAAACGTTGAAGCAACTGGTTACGTACGAATGTGGAAGGCTGCTCAGGCTGGCGATTGGGCAACGGTTAAGAAGGAGCAGGATTGGCTTGCTGCTTTGATGCGAATTGTTACCGTACCTAGCGGCGTGGCAGGCTTCGGCGCTGGCGTTGGAGCATTTAAGACCGCAATGGCATTGCTTGGCGTGTTTGACACAAATCAGATGCCAGATCCAGTTTGCCCACTTAAGGGAGAAAATGTTGAAGCCGTGGCTGGCGTTCTTAAGGAAGTTGGCTTGACTTTGGCAAAGAATCCGCAAGAAGTGAGCGATTCCACTAAGTAGCGGCTTAAGTGCGTATCTTAAGTAAAAATCATAAATAATCATAAATAATCTAATAAAGCCTTTTATTTATTGTGCATAGTAAGTAAATAGTGTTGCGGTGTGCGTTAATTCGCATGCCGCAATGCTAATAATTGCTTAAAGCTTTAAAGGAGAAGCAAAGATGGCAGAAGTTATTATTGTAAAAGATCAGGATGAAGCTGGCGAGCTCTACGCAAAAGCAGTTGTAGATTTGATTAGTCGCAAGCCAGACGCAGTACTTGGCCTGGCTACAGGGTCTAGCCCATTAAAAGCCTACGAGCATCTTGCAAAGCTTGTTAAAGAAAATAATGTTGACGTTAGTCGCGTGCGCGGATTTGCGCTTGACGAGTACATTGGATTGCCATTAGAGCACGAGCAGTCCTACCACAGCACAATCCGCAGAACCGTAACCGACTTAATCGACCTAAACCCAGATTTAGTGCACGTTCCAGGAGATGTTCTTAACGGAGCGCCATTAAGCGAAGGCAGCAAGATTGCGCACGCTGGAGCTGACTACGACGCTGCTATTGCTGCTGCTGGTGGAATCGACGTGCAAATCTTGGGAATTGGCTCCGACGGCCACGTTGGATTCAACGAGCCGGGATCTTCGCTTGCGTCTGGAACGCGCGTAAAAACCTTAACTGAGCAGACTCGTGTAGATAACCGCCGATTCTTCGACGGAGATATTAACCAGGTTCCAACTCACTGCATAACCCAAGGAATTGGAACGATTTTGCGCGCTAAGCATCTTGTTCTTCTTGCGTTCGGCTCAAATAAGGCAGATGCTGTAGCTGCAACGCTAGAAGGCGGAGTAAGCTCGCTATGCCCAGCTTCCGCGCTTCAAATGCATCCACACGCAACCGTGATTATAGACGAAGCGGCAGCAAGCAAGCTTAAGTTGGCAGACTACTATCGTTGGGTGTACACAAATAAGCCATCTTGGCAGGGAATCTGATAGATCCGATACCTCTGATAGATAAGTCTAAAATTAAGTAACGTATTCAAAAGCACAAACGCAGGTGGGTTAAATGTCAAAAAATGCATACTTAGATGCCGTAAATAAGATTGATGATTCACTAAAATCAAACGAGGGGCGCAGTTTTGTAGTGCGAAACGTTAGCGTTGTAGACGCGCGCGGAATTGTTCCTAACGCTTGGATTTTGGTTAAAGATGGCGTGATTTTAGAAACGGGCATTTTAGACGAAGACCTTGCGCTGGCGATTAATGCTTGCGGCTTGCGCGCATCTGACTTAAATGTTGTAGACGGCGGTGGCTATTTTGCTGCGCCAGGCTATATTGATTTGCACGCTCATGGAGCCTGGGAGCATTCGTTTGACGACGGTGCCGAAGGGATTGCCATTGCGCGCGCGTATCACATGCTTCACGGAACAACTAGGCAAGTTCTTAGCTTGATTACAAATCCTCTTGACGTAATGCAAGAGAATTTGCGCACTGTTAAGCGCGTTATGCAAACGCGACCAGATGTGCTTGGATCTCACTTAGAGGGGCCGTTCTTGGCGCTTTCTAGAAAAGGCGCGCACGACCCTAATTGCCTAGTGGACCCTACTCCCGAGCGTGTTGAGGCGCTGCTTGAGGCGGCGGATTGCACTTTGCGCCAGATTACTATTGCTCCTGAGCGTGAACATGGCATGGAGGCTATTAAACGTTTTGTTGACGCTGGCGTAATCCCAGCCGTTGGCCATTGCGATGCGGATTATCAAACTGCTCGCACAGCTTTTAACGCAGGTTCCACGCTTATGACACACATGTTTAACGCTATGAACGGCATTCATCACCGTAAGCCAGGTCCAATTCCTGCAGCCTTGGAGGATTCGCGCGTCACGATTGAGCTTATTAACGACGGCTTCCACGTTGAAAATCCCGTTTTGCAAATGGCGTTTAATGCCGCTCCTAATCGTATTGCGTTTGTAACAGACGCTATGGCCGCCACCGGTTGCGCGGATGGCTCTTATAAGCTTGGAGCACTTGACGTTCAGGTTACAGACGGTCATGCAAGGCTTGTTTCTAATGGAGCTATAGCGGGGTCTACTTTAACGTTAGACGTTGCGATTAAGCGCGCTGTTAAAGAGCTTGGCATTGGCTTGCCGGCGGCAATTGCGGCTGCAACTCTCGTTCCAGCCCGCGCTCTTGGGGTAGATAAGCAGAATGGTATAACTAACGCGCCTTTGGGCTTGGTTGAAAAGGGTTACGCAGCCGACTTACTTTTGCTTAATTCTGGGACTTTGGCCGTCGAGCACGTTTGGCTAGAAGGCCATAAAATTTCGTAACGTAAATCGTGTCGTTGCGATTAATCGTGATGCTGTAGTACTCAGGCATCACCATTGAAGATGGAAGAACCGCTCTCTAAACTAGAGCGGTTCTTCCATTTTATAGAATGTATGTGCTTCAGCGCTTTTGCAGTCTATTAAGCAAAATCGACTGAATTGGCTCGTAATGGCTATTTACAGCCTGCCTATATCCGTCTGCGTCTCCCGCAATAGCAGTTTTAAGCATAAGTTCATGCGCTCTAGCGGTTTTTTCAAGCTCGTCCGAAACTTCCAGCCCTAATTGTGGCAAAACAGCCATATGCACAAGCCACAAGCATCGCACAAATTGCTCTGCAATCGTATTGTTTACCGCGCGCAAAATGCCCGTGTGGAAAGCAATGTCTTGTTCCAAGAACGTTTTTCCAGCATGCGCCTCTTTTGTCATTGTTTCCGAAAGCGCTTCCAGCTCTGGATGCTGCGTTCCCTTAAGCGACTCAACAACTTTATCCGCGCATCCAAGGTCTAGGAATTTGCGCATTTCTACAACGTTACTCAAGTCTTCAAAATTCTTATTAATGGAGATTAAGGAGCGAAAAGCGAGTGTTTCCACCATTGGGTCCAAAGATAGCGAGCCAACAAACATGCCTTTCCCTTGCTTAACTTCCACAATGTTAAGTGCTTCCAGCTTGCGAATCGCCTCGCGCACTGATGACCTTGATGCGCCAATCAAATTGCATAGCATTGGCTCAGTTGGCAGCATGTCTTTTGGTTGCAAGCGTTCTCTTAAAATAAGCGATCTGATTGCATCCATCGTTTCGTCGCAACGTTTTCTTGCAACAATCGGAGCGGAGTTAGAGCTTGCTTGCAATAACGATAAGCGGTCTAGTGTTGTCATCTCATCGTCTTCGCGGCTGCTAAATGTCTCTTCCATTTTGGCTCCTTTCAGTTTGCGTGAGTCTTCTCTCTTTTATTTCTTCCATTTTTTCGTTTTTGTGTACTTTGTTTTTGAAACCTGTTTGCAAACTATCTTGCCGACAAAGCGAGGAATCTATTGCTGTTATATAAATTCCAGTAGTCTCTTTTTCCCACAGTAGTTGCAAATTGTGTTTATTGCTAGAGGTAAGGCATTGATAAACGTGGTGGAATGGGTTTACGCACACATTTTTTTGCCACGTTTTGCCGCCGTCGAAGCTAAATCGCACAACTCCGCGGCCGCGGTACGGCATCATTTGGCTTGCGTTTGCAAATGCTATGCAGTCTGCGTTTTGCGCGTTTTCGTCGCTGAAGCAGGTTGCGCTCGGCTGGCTGAATATCTCGGGCAAGCTTTGGTCAAAAATCAGCTCGCTCCACGTTTCGCCGCAATCGTGACTAATGGCCTTGCCTACGCAGCCCGAGCGATTTTGATTGCGGAAGAACGCCAGAATATCGCCATTTTTGCGCTCTACAAACACGGTTTCGGAGCTTGTTGCATCGTCGTCTTGCATTGTTGCGGGATCTACGATTTTGCCGCCCATTAATCGCCCTTCGTTAATCATTTTGCCTCGGCGCCACGTTTCGCCGTCGTCGTCCGAAATAAGCGCTCCCGAAGAATAGTGCGATTTGCTTTGGCCGCTGCAATAAAATGGCACGAGTATTCTGCCGTAATGTTTTTCGCTATGCCTAATAATAATTCCGTTCCCTGGGCATACTCCAGCGAAGCTCATCCACGGTTCTTTAACCATGTGGTCAATTAAGCGTGGTGCGCTCCACGTTTCGCCGTCGTCGTCCGAGTAGATTTGCGCTATGTAGCAAGTTTTTTCGGCGAATAATGGCTGACTTTCGCTTGCAATTTCTGGCGATTTCCATATGTCCCACGTGGAACTGTCGCAAGTTTGATTATTGTGCAATCCGCTGCTCAGGTCTCCGCTCAAATCGCCATTTTTTATGCTTCCATCTGGGTAAATTAGCCAGTTTGTTGCGCATTCTTTTTCGCTAGAATTGCATGGCAATTTTACGGCTGCGCTTGCGTCCATTGCCGCCGCGTAGTGGCCACCTAAGCGGTCTATAAGCTTGATTCTTCCGCATGCGTCTACGCCTACAGCTGTTTTGCAATTTGTTAGCCCAATTCCGCCAGGATTAATGTCAATTAATACGTTGATTCTTTCGCTTTTGCCTTCTGGGTCTAAAACAGGGCAGGAGTCGATTGCGCTGGCGCCCAGTTTTCCAAGGTTTTTGCCAGGCATGTTGATTACGGTTTGCAAAGGCCCCCACGTTTTGCCGCCGTCCGCAGACCTGCGAATCACAAAGTTTATGTGATTTGGAGCGTCGTTCGAAACGCTTGTTCGCTGGTCTGCTCCCGCGATTAGCGTTCCCATGCGCGTTTTTACAAGCGACGGTATTCTGTAGCTGCGAGAGCCTGCGTAGCCTGTGTCGAATAATGCAGTTGTTACAAGCGGTTTTACTCTTGATATTCTTTGGATTTGGCCTTCGCTTAGCGCACTAAAGTAGATTCCGCCCGTTCTAGCTTCGCCCATTAATCGCACTCCGCGCAGGTTTTCGCCAATGCTTACGGCGTTTAATCCCGTTATGTTTGCAAACCAGAATTGTCCTATGTTGTGCGACTGGCTGTATCCGTCTACGTAAATGTCGATTGCTCCGCGATTTGCGCGAATAATCAAGTCGTGCCATTCGCCGTCGTCAACGCTTGCGGCTGCTTCGATTACGCTTTTTACGCACGTTTCGCTGTCGATTAGCGTGATTTTTATGCCTTCTGGCCCTGCATACACGCTTATTTTTTCGCTAGATTCTAGATTAGTTTTCGTTCCAACAGTTCCGGCTGCAAAAAGCACTCCGTGTTGGCCTGGCCCGCGCAGCCTAAATTGAATGTGCAGCGTTCCGCTGGACTTGCAAGATACGCGTTTTATGTCTCTTGCGCAAATCGTAGGTCCTGCAAACCATATGTCTGGCTGTGCTTGAGTGGCCGAATTTGCGATTTCTTCTGGATTTTGCAAGTGGTTTGAGTAGTAAAAGTCGTAGATTTGCGAAGATTCTGCCTGTACTGCACACACTTCGGCCGCTTTTTCGCTCACTCTTTGCGGTCCAAGATTCGTTGCGCTCGCAAAGCACTGGTATCCGTCTAAATAAAATCGGCTCCCAAAACTTCCGTACGTTATTGCAAAATCGTGTTCGCGCCCATCACATGCGCCTAGCGCATCTTCCATGTGCAGTGCAATTTCTTTTGCACCGTTTGCGTCGGCGTTATCTTCTAAAAGATTTTGCGCACTAAGCAGGGGAGCATCTTCTTTAATACTTATTTTTATTATTGGAGTTGCGTGCTCTTGATGCGTGGAAGCTTGCGATTTTTGCGCGGGCTTAATATTTAATAAATCGCAATCCGCATTTGCTACAAATTTGAACCCTATTATTCCTTCGTTTTGATTCCCGCGATTCCCGCTATTTTCGCTAGCTGCCGTAATTTTTATTGTGGCATGATTGAATCGCGTGTGTGCCGAACCCCCGATATTGGCAATTTCTTCACCCAGGTTCGTCGTCTTCGTTGAACGACGTTCCATTTTAGTCCTCCATGACCGTAAAAATTAAAACACCAATGTTTTAGCACATCTGACGTCTTACGACGTTCACTATTCAGTCTATCACACATTTTTAAGCAAATGCACAATTGTTACACATGATGTTGCAGCCGTTGCCACAAAATAAAAAAAGAACGTTGAAAAATCAACGTTCTTAAAGAGTGCGAACGGCGGGACTTGAACCCGCACGAGCATACGCTCACTGCCACCTGAAGACAGCGCGTCTACCATTCCGCCACGTTCGCATACAAAGTGCAAGGCTATCATATTTGATATAAATTCGCAATGTTTAGCCTAGCATTTTGTGGTAAAAACTACTCTCACCCTTTTGAACCATTTTCGTAATAATGAGCAAGAGTCTCATCACGGAACTCTTCAAAATAGCCACCGTCAATAGAAGCTCGAATATCGTCGAGCAGCTTCACGAAGAAACGCTCGTTATGAATTGTTGCAAGCGTAAATCCGTTCATTTCACTAGCGCGCAGCAAATGATCCACATACATTCTGGAATAATGCATGCAAGTGTAGCAATCGCAGCCTTCTTCAAGCGGACGCTGATCATGCTTAAACTCTGCGCGCTTAACGTTATAACGCCCATGGCGAGTAAAAATTGCTCCGTTTCTTCCGCAGCGGGCCGGAGCAACACAGTCGAAAGTATCTCCGCCGTTTTCAACGCAAGCAAAAATATCATCCACGGCTGCAATACCAAGCACGTGGCGTGGGCGATTTTCCGGCATAGCATCGCAAATCCAAGCGCAAGTATCTCCAATAATTCGCTTCTCAATAGCGCCACCAATGCCAACGCCATCAAAATCTAAAGAAGCAATCTGCTCGGCCGCATGCCTACGCAAATCCTCATAATTCGCGCCCTGAACAACGCCATATAACGCTTGATACGGCTTACCCACACGCTCCTCGGTTAAACGCTTATGCTCTGCAACACAACGCTTAGCCCAGCGGAAAGTGCGTTCTACTGACTCCTCCTGGTAGCGACGCGTATTCATCAAAGTTGTAAGCTCATCGAAAGCAAACATAATATCCGCGCCAAGCTTGTGCTGTATTCCCATAGAAATTTCTGCACTAAAACGATGCTTGGATCCGTTAAGAGGAGACTTAAAAGTTACGCCATCCTCGTCAACAAAAGCCATACGCTCCTTACCGGCTGCAATAACATCGTCCGACTTCATGCCGGTAACGTCCATTGCAAGGGTCTTCTTAAAACCAGCACCCAAAGAAAGAACCTGAAAACCACCAGAGTCCGTAAAAGTTGGCTTATCCCAGTTCATAAACTTTCCTAAGCCACCAGCCTCGTCAAGAACATCCGCGCCCGGACGCTCATACAAGTGAAAAGCGTTTGAAAGCATGCACTGAGCGCCCAAATCCTTAATGCTTTCTGGCAACACTGCCTTCATCGCAGCTTGAGTTGCAACAGGAACAAAGGCTGGGGTGTGAATATCTCCGTGAGGAGTGTGTATTACACCAGTGCGCCCGTAGCGAGCGCCGTCACGACCTTTGCCTTCAGCAGTATTGGAAAGTCGCGTTTTATTTGTAAACGAAAATTCTTTGCGGTCACCAGGCTTCCCAGGCTCAGCTCCGCGTGGATGTTCAAGAATACTTGTCATAGCATTTACTTTATTAGAAGGCATGACGATAGCATTAAATAAATTTAATAGTGCATATAAATAAGAAGATGGTTTATGATGGTGTATCAAGAGTCTTTTTTAAGGAGGATGAATGGCTGACGATTTGTATGGTACCAATCAGCAGGAATCCAATAACAATGTAAATACTGAGGCTATTGCTAAGCAGCAAGGCCCACAGAACCCGCAAAATCAACAGGATCAACAGGATCAGCAGAACCAGCAAGGCACGCAAGCTCAGCAGGATTCGCAGAACACACAGCCGCAACAAAATTCGCAGCCGCGGACTGCTCAAAATGTTCAAGCTTATAGTCCTGCTCCAGAGTTCGGCGCATACGGACCTGTGAATAATATTGGAACAGCAAGTCAGCCTAACGCAAACCAGCCTAGCGCTAATGCGGCGCCTGCCTCATATGTTGGGCCGCAAAACCCTTATGCCCCTTCAGAAAATACTTCTAATGCTTTCGGAGATCCATACGAATCTAACGAAAATATTAACCACACAAATGGCGATTATGTTAATCAAAACGCGCAGCAAAATCTTCCTACAGTGTTTAATAGCACAGATGAAGGAGACCACAGCGAAACAAGCGCAGTAAATAAGGGAGAAAAGTTTGTCAATCTTCAGGCAAATAACAATACTCCGCCTGTTATGATTGCTATTTTATCTGCAGTAATTTCAGCAATAGTTTGTGTTGTTGTAATGACTTTCGTAGTTTCACAAGGCCTTATTGCAATACCGCAAGGAAGCTCCTTAGAAAGCGTCGGTTCAAAAGCATCTGGCCCTGGAACCGCAATAGTTAAAGGCGCACAATCTCCTGATTGGCGTGGCGTAGCTCGTCAAGTTTCTGGCTCCGTAATTTCTATTCAAACGCGCCTAGCCAAGGGAATGGGCAAGGGTTCAGGCGTAATAATTGATTCTAAAGGATACGCAGTTACGAACAATCACGTAATTGCAGACGCAAAACAAATTCAAGTTACGCTTTCTAACGGCCAAATATATTCTGCAACTTTAGTTGGAGCAGATAAAACGACAGATTTGGCTGTTCTTAAGCTTGATAATCCGCCAAAAAATTTGAAAACTGCACAATTTGCAAATTCGGATTTGCTTGCGGTTGGTGAAGCAGTTATGGCTATTGGCAACCCGCTAGGCTATGACGACACTGCTACAACAGGTATTGTTTCAGCATTAAATCGTCCAGTATCTGTTATGGACGATCAAAGCCGTTCAGAAATCGTAACTAATGCTGTGCAAATTGATGCCGCTATTAATCCAGGAAATTCTGGCGGACCGACCTTTAATGCAGCAGGCCAAATTATTGGCATAAACTCTTCTATTGCAGCCACTTCTACTCAAGGCGGAACAGCAGGCTCGATTGGTATTGGTTTTGCAATACCAGCAAACTTGGTGAAGCGAGTAGTTTTAGAAATTATTAAAAATGGTTCTGTTAAGCACGTTGCTTTGGGAATTATGATTAAAAGTGTTGCCGTGAAATCAAATGGCATTACTCGCGGCGGTGCTCAAATTGTTTCTGTAAATCAAGGAACTCCGGCAGCTAAGGCAGGCCTTAAGGCTGGAGACACCATTGTGGCGTTTGACGATAAACCTGTTGCTAATAATTACGCTCTACTTGGGTACGTTCGAGCAACAGCGTTTAATAATAAGGCTACACTTACTGTAGTTCGCGGCGGAAATACTCTTAAATTGACTGTTACGTTCAACCAAGAGGAAGCTGCTGTTAGCGGAATGAATCGTAAAGAAAAGACGCTGAAGAATAATAAAAAGAACTCTCGAAATCGTGGTAGTAAATCCGATGACGATGACGACGATGATTTACAGCAGCGTGACGATAGTGACGGAGATGACGGCGGCATCTTTGATCCGTTCGGATTCTGGTAAATTAAATAACGCCTGCAAATATTTAAGGCCATAATAAGTACGCCCCAACAGTAAGATGCATCTTGCGATTATCTTGCAATTGGGGCGTATTTATTTATTCCTTCACACTACTTTTGCGCTCGTATACAGTTACTGTTCCTTCGGAAACATTCGATTTGAAAGAGGATTTAGTTTTAGCAATAACATGCGCCGTGTAATGCTCAATATTGTAGTCCAATGCAACAAAGTAGTACCACGGTTCGCTTGATTCGGTTACAAAGAATTGAGGTTCTTTTTTAGCCTTGCAAGCTGATATTTCATCCAACGTTTGAGACTCAGAAGGACGTTCATTAGTAATAAACGAACTGTTTTTATAACTGCAATCAATAAGATTCTTCGCAAAATAAGGGTTTGCTGTAATAAGCTGCCAAGAATACTGGTGAACATCCTCGAATTCTGGAGAAATAACTTTACCAGATTTGTCAGTTTTTTCTTCGTTATGAAGCCAAGATGTTACGAAACGCTTATTTTCTGCGTGATTTCGCTGAATAAATTGAGCAAGAGCGCGAGAACCTGAGTAGTCGAATCGAATATCATTAACGCAAGCAAATATATTCCAAATCAAACTTGGCGCTAGCAAAATAACAATAATAGATTGAGTAAATGCACACTTATTACTTAACTTATTTGCAAGCGTAATATCAAAATTAAGCGGCTTATTATCAACAAACATCCACAGTTGCGCAATAAAGAATACGAATACGATTCCTGCATGATGCAAAGTAAAATATTGCGTTGCAATAATAGCAAAAGTCAAAAAAGGAAGAATAAGAGATACCAACATTTTCCTACGCTTTGCAATACAAATAGCGAAAGCCCAAATCAGTATTGAAATAAGAACGCAAATAATAGTTGGCAATATTCCTAAAGACATTCTTCTCAAAGAGACGTCTCCAGCGAATGCTGTAAACATGCTTTCTGACGGAACTACGAAAATAAAATACAGAAATTGAATAAGATGAGAATTTCCGCTAAAAGTTGCGCGGGAACCAAATGCGTTAGCAGCAGGCCAAATGCAGGCAATGCTTGCAAAACCAACAAAAGCAAGCAAAATCCAGCCAAGCAAACGATTTATGTTAGAAAATATTTTGCAAACAGCATTCTTAATTCCAGCTATCTGTACGCTTCGCACAACCCAAGCCAAGGCAAAACCTGCAGCAATAGCAATTCCATAAGCACTAATCGCACACATTAACACAAGACTTAGCACAAGTTTCCAAGTATTAGATGGCTTAGAATCCGCATATTTCCAGTAATGTGCAACCATTAGCAAAGAAACGCATAGCAATGCGTAAGGGCGTGCAGTAACGCCGTATTGGAAGCAAATAAAATAAGTAAATGGCAGAAGCGCAATAGTAAAGCGATTAAAAGGAGCACGGAAAATCAGCCATCCTCCTAGAAGAGCAGCGCACAAAAACTGCACACCTTTAAGACCAATTTCGTACGGAACACCTGTTTTTGCAGGGATTGAAAGAAGAAGTGTCCAAAGTGGCGGATGCCCTTCGTAATGCGGACGAAGAGTTAACAAATCAACAAACGAAGAATCTCGCGCAATAAGCCAACTCTGCGCTTCATCAAACCACGGTTCATGGAAGTACATAACTACTGCAACAACAGCCATGTATGCAATAAAACTAAGCGCGCGCGCATGCTTTACAATCCATAGTTTATTTGTTGTTTTCGGAGTATTTGTATTTGCAGTACTCGTATTCGTAATAGTATTTTCGTTCATAAATGTTTTATTTTCTTCTATAGTATTTTCACTAATATGCATATTTCTATTTAATTATTTCTTTCAAAATTGCGTCAGTACTAAACTTCAGCAAATAAAAGCCCCAACCAAATAAAATCACGCTAACACCGTAACAATACAGTGCAAGCGTGATTTTAAAGTTTGAAATTTTTTTAGTTTTGATTCAATGCAGCCAAACGACGAGCGTTAGCCACAGCATACAAGCTGATTCCAGCCGCAACCGAGGCGTTAAGTGACTCAACTGCGTTAGAAATTGGAATTCCAGCAATAGCATCACAAACTTCACGAGTTAGTCTGCTCATGCCCTTACCTTCAGAGCCAAGAACCACAACCAGCGGATCAGTTTCAAAACCCGTTTCACCAACGAGCTTATCGCCGCCGCCATCAAGACCAATCGCATACCAGCCGCGCTCGCGCAAACCTTGAATAGCCTTATTCAAATTAACAACTCGAGCAACTGGCAAATGAGCTGCAGCACCGGCAGAAACTTTCCAAGCGGCAGCAGTTACGGAAGCGCTTCTACGCTCAGGCAAAATCACGCCGTTAGCTCCGAATGCTGCAGCAGAACGAATAACAGCACCCAAATTTTGCGGATCCGTCACGCCATCTAAAGCAATAAACAACGGACGAGCATTAATTCGAGCAGCGGCAGAATCAGCAGCTTCCATTGCGCGAGACTTCTTTTCTGCACGTTCAACCAATTCCTGCAAAGAGTAATACTGGTAAGGCTGCACTTTCAAAATAATGCCCTGATGGTTGCTAGAACGCGCAATTCTATCCATTTCCAAACGGTCAGCTTCCAGCAGACGCAAGCCCTTAACTCCAGCAAGTTTTACAATTTCGCGAGTGCGATCATCATGTTCGATTCGGCTTGCAACGTACAACTGTAAACTTGGAACTCCAACTCTAAGAGCCTCAAGAACAGCATTACGGCCAATAACCAACTCATCCGAATCAGAGGCAAACTTATCCACCCTTCGCCTTGCAGCTAAACGCGGGTCAGCGAAAGTGCGCTTTATAGCAGCTTTCTTAGCGAAATAAGCCTTATGATATACGCGATCTTCAGCCTTTGGCGTAGGTCCTTTGCCTCGCAATGCATTGCGATGTTTTCCACCCGACCCCTTGGTCGGTCCTTTTTTCGTAGTCATACCTCTATTCTCACATGCCCCCGAGGCATTGAGTTTGCAATAAGCAGCATTAACTTTTAATAAATATCAATAAATTTTATTAATTTTACATACTTCTTTTTAACTTCGTACACTTATTGGCGCGTTATATGACATAATAGAACGGTACTTATTTATTGCCGTAAGCTTTTAGAAAAGTGCGAATAACTGCTTTGTAAAAGTGACGCAATATTCCACAACCGCGCAATAGTTACAGTGCTGAACGTACAAAATAGCGTTCGCGTTGCGATTATTGACTACTCCGCGGCGCTCCCAAGGGGGAAAACATGGTTGATCACGCTCTTGATCAATCCAAACGCAAGGCCTCTGATGCCAATAATCAGGATCCTTCATTGCAAAACATTCAGCAAGTGTCACTTGCCTTACACGTAGACGTAACTTGCGGATTAAGTTCCGAAGAGGCATCTAAACGACTTGCACAATTCGGCCCGAACGCGCTTGCTGCATCCGAAAAAACGCCAGCATGGAAGCGATTCCTTGAACAGTTCAAAGATCCACTTGTTTACTTACTGATTGCAGCTACTATTATTTCTGCAATTGCTTGGTTCGTGGAGAGAGCACAGCATAAAGGTAACAGCGGTGGAGAAGTTCTACCGTTTGATTCCATTGTTATTATCATAATTTTGATTGCAAATGCTGTTCTTGGATTTATTCAAGAGGCACGCGCGGAAGAAGCGGTTGAGGCTTTATCCAGGATGAGCGCGCCTCAAACTTCGGTTTTGCGAGATGGACACGTTATACGCATCGATACTACCGAGGTAGTTCCTGGCGATATTCTTGTTCTTGGCGAGGGCGATGCTGTTTCTGCGGACGGCCGTTTAATTGCTGCAGCATCTTTGCGTGTTGCTGAAGCAAGTCTTACGGGCGAATCGGTTGCTGTAAGCAAGCGTCCCGATACTTTGCAATCCGCAAAAGCTTTGGGCGACCGCACAAATATGGTTTTCAACGGAACTGCTGTTACGCAAGGAACTGGTCGCGCTATTGTAACCTCAACCGGCATGAGCACGCAGGTTGGAAAAATTGCGGATATGCTTTCCAAGTCGGACGAAGAAGCCACTCCTCTTGAACGCGAAATGGTAAGAGTTTCTAAGGTTCTTGGTATTGCTGTATGCATTATTGCGGCTGTTGTTCTTGCCTCAATGTGGCTGCTAGAAGGCTTCCATAGTATTCAGGATATTATTGATTCGCTTCTTCTTTCTGTTTCTCTTGCTGTTGCTGCAGTCCCAGAAGGCTTAGCTGCTATTTTGACTGTTGTACTTGCTCTTGGCGTGCAGCGCATGGTTAAGCATCATGCGGTTGTAAAAAAGCTTTCATCTGTGGAAACACTTGGTTCTGCTTCTGTTATTTGCTCCGATAAAACAGGCACATTAACTCGCAACGAAATGACCGTTGAGCGCGTAATTACTCCTAGTGGAGAAGTGCAGCTTACCGGTAGCGGCTACAAGCCTGAAGGTCGAATGGTGCTGCTTGATTCTGCAAATGCGGATCTTGCTGTCCCGCAAAATCTTGCTACAGAAGTATTAGGAGCTTTAGGTTCCGGCTATTTGGCTAACGATGGCGATCTTCATTACGATGAATCTACTAAAAATTGGCAGCCAGTTGGAGATCCTACAGAAGTGTCTATTGTTGCTGCAGCGCGTAAAACAAAGGCAGATAAGCGTTACGCTCACTTAACTCGCGTTGCTGAAGTTCCGTTTACTTCTGAACGCAAACGCATGTCTGTAGTTGTAAAAGATGGTTCAGATTCTGGAAATCTTATTGTTTGCGCTAAAGGCGCTCCAGATGTTCTTCTTTCTTACTGCACTCGAATTGCAGTAGCTGGTGCTGTACGTCCGCTTACTGACGGTGACCGTGAAGATATTTTGGCAACTGTTGAACGTCTTTCCGGAGAAGCTTACCGAACTCTTGGAATGGCGTACCGTCCGCTTGGTGTTGATAGTCTGGCGAAAGTTGACGGCATGGTTTCTAATGCTGCCGGTCAGATTGCTGACGTTGCTGAGCAAAGTGACGTTTTGGAATCTGATTTAATTTGGAACGGTATGGTTGGAATTATTGACCCGCCTCGCATTGAAGTTCGAGACAGCGTTGCTCAAGCTCACCGAGCTGGAATCCGCACTGTTATGATTACCGGCGACCATCCTCTTACGGCTACGCGCATTGCTCGAGATCTTGGAATTATTGGAAAAGATGAGCATGCGCTTACAGGCGACGAACTTGACGAGTTGCTCTCACGCGACGACGACAATATTGCTTTTGATGAAGCTATCAGTAAAACTAGCGTGTACGCGCGAGTAGCTCCTGAGCACAAACTTGCTATTGTTTCTTCATTGCAACGTCAAGGAAATATTGTTGCTATGACAGGCGACGGCGTAAACGACGCTCCAGCCGTAAAGTCTGCCGATATTGGCGTTGCAATGGGCATTACTGGCACAGAAGTAACTAAAGAGTCCGCCAAGATGATTTTGGCTGACGATAATTTCTCTACAATTGTTGCAGCAGTGCGCGAAGGCCGTGGAATTTTCGACAATATTCGTAAATTCTTGCGATACTTGCTCAGTTCTAACGTTGGTGAAGTTTGCACCGTTTTCGGCGGTGTTGTTTTTGCTGGAGCGCTAGGCATCACGCAGCCTAATTCCGTAGGTGTTACGCTTCCACTTCTTGCAACTCAGCTTTTGTGGATTAATCTGCTTACGGACGCAGCTCCTGCCCTTGCTATGGGAGTTGATCCGCAAACTGACGATGTAATGGATAGAAAGCCTCGAAAACTTACAGATAGCGTTATCGACCGACGAATGTGGGGAGATATTGTATTTATCGGCATAATTATGGCTGCTATTACGTTAATTGGAATGGATATGCATTTGGCAGGAGGCTTATTTACTGACCGTTCTGTTGGCATTATGAGCCATGCTGCACAAATGACTCACGCTCGCACAATGGGATTCACAATTCTTGTGTTTGCGCAAATGCTTAACGCACTAGCTTCTCGTTCCGATTCACAAAGCGTATTTGTGGGTTTGTTTGCAAACCGTTGGCTTTGGGGCGCTATTGCAGTTTCTGTGCTTCTACAGCTGGCAGTAATTTACATACCGTTCTTGAACGAACCATTTGGAACTGTTCCTTTGAGCTTAAATGAATGGTTTGAGTGCCTTGGCCTTTCAATGGTTGTACTTATTGCTTCGGAGTTAAGAAAGTGCGTGTTACGTTTCATCGCAAAGCGCAAGGCTCAAAAAGCTTTAACTGTGGTTGCTTAAAAGCAAGCAAGCACAGACCGCGGCACGCGCTACAATTATCAGTATTGTAATTTTCGCGCAAAATAGCAGTAAATATTTCGTGCGAACAATGAAGTTACTGATGTATAAGCTTTATTGCAAGGAGATTTGACGTCATGCTGTTGTCTGATCACGACATTCTCAAAGCTCATGATGAGGGTCATATTGATTTGACCCCATGGACCCCGGAAATGGTACAGCCTGCGTCAATTGACGTGCGCCTCGACCGATTTTTCCGCTTATTTAACAACCATGCTTACACGTATGTTGATCCTGCAGAAAATCAGGGTGAGCTTACTGAGCAGTTTGAGGTTGCTCCTAATGAGCCTTGGATTTTGCATCCTGGTGAGTTTGCTCTAGGAGCTACATGGGAATATGTAAAGCTTGACGCAACTATTGCTGCGCGCTTGGAAGGTAAAAGCTCGCTTGGACGTCTTGGTATTTTGACACATTCCACCGCTGGCTTTATCGACCCAGGTTTCGAAGGTCATATTACTTTGGAACTTTCAAACGTTAGCACTCTGCCGGTTAAGCTCTGGCCAGGAATGAAGATTGGCCAAATGTGCTTCTTCCAGTTAAGCTCACCATGCGAGAATCCGTATGGTGCAGCTGTTAACGGCTCGCACTATCAGGGTCAGCGCGGTCCAACTCCGTCGCGTTCGTATGAGCATTTCTACCGTGCTGATTTAAGCTAGCAATGCTTTTATGGCATGATTTTTGCAAAAATCGTAAAAATTCAGAAGAAAAGTATAATATTCACAGAGAATTTTCAGGTTGTATTACTGTACTGCTCAGAATAGTATGGTTTTATAATAGTGTCGAACAAAACGACAGGTGCATGGCACCTAGAATTTATTCTTTTCTTCTCTCCTTTATTTCCCCGGCGCACAGGCGCCGGGGTTAAATTTTTTCGCAACATAAATTACTTCTCTCCCAGCAGGAGTTAAGATCTGTTTTGCGAGCTGCGGATAAGATAGTCAAATGCAGATAACGCAGCATTTGCGCCCGTTCCATACGCTGTAACAATCTGCTTATACGGTTCGTCCGAACAATCTCCAGCTGCAAAAATACCTGGAATATCAGTGCAACCAGCGCGATTTGTAATAATTTCTCCTCTATTATTTAGAGGAATCTGATTTGCGAGCCAGCGAGTATTTGGAGCCAAACCAATCTGCACAAATACGCCGTCCGCTTCAATAACATGCTCTTTAGATTCGGAATTATTAGCACTATTCCTATCTATATATTTAACTGCCGTAACTTTATTGCCATTGCCTTCAACTTTGCTTACAGCAGCACTCGTAATAATTTCAGTATTTGGCAAATTATGCAAAGTATTTAGTAATACTTGATCCGCTTTAAGAGTATCCATAAATTCGACTACAGTAACATGCTTTGCAATACCAGCTAAATCAATCGCTGCTTCTACTCCAGAATTTCCGCCACCAACAACGACAACATTCTTATCTTTAAAAAGTGGACCGTCGCAATGAGGGCAGAACGATACGCCTCTATTCCTATACTCATCTTCTCCAGGAACGCCTAATGTACGCCAAGTTGCGCCAGTTGCAATAATCACTGCACGCGCTTTCAAAGATCCGCCAGAACGAGCATGAATTGTATGTAACCCATATGGTTCATTAGATAAATCGAGCGAGTCTGCCCAATCAGGAGTAAATACGTCAATATCGTATTGCGAAATATGTTTAGTTAAATCTGCTGCTAGTTGAGCGCCAGTAGTATGCGTTTGCGAAATATGATTTTCAATACTTTCGGTTTCTACAACCTGCCCGCCACGATGATCCATAATCATAGCCGTGCGCAAGCCTTTACGAGCAGTGTAAATTGCGGCAGCAGAAGCAGCAGGGCCACCGCCCACAAGAACAATATCGTATGGGTCTTGCGCGTTCATTTTTTCTGCGAGCGCAACATTTGCCGCAGAAACACTATTATTCCCATCAGATTTTTCGTTAGACGCAAGTATTGCCACCAGTTCGTCTATTCCTGCTCGTCCGGAGGAAATAAGTTTGCCATCTTCAAACACTGCCGGCACGCTCATTATGCCAAGGCGCTCCACTTCTTCTCTAAAAGCGCTACCTTCTACCGCGGTATGCTGAATTTTAGGGTTAATAATAGAAATGGTATTAAGTGATTGCACAACTTCTGGGCAATTTAAGCAAGTTACCGACATGTAAGTTGTTACATTGTGTGGACCAAGTTTAAGTATTGCTTCGCGCTGCTCATCACTAATTTTTGGCGCATAGCCGCTTACTTGTAGAAGCGCTAATACTAAAGAACTGAATTCGTGTCCTAAAGGCAATCCTGCAAAACTAACCGATACAGTAGATTCTCCATTTGCTGAATTATCTAGTTTTCTGCGCAATTCAAAGCTTGGCTTACGCTTTGAATTGTTGGTTTCATTATTATTTACTTCAACAATACTGATTTTGTTGCTTTGTTGAGATACTTCTTCTAACAATGCTCTAACTTTTTGATATGTTTCAGAATTGTCAACGTAAGAAACGATTTCTATTTTAGATACCATCTTTTTTAGTAATTCTGAAAGCTGAGCAGTTAATGACGCATTCAACAAAGACATAATCTACTTCCTTCGGTAACTTTAGCCACAAGCAAAAATAAGTTAAATGCGTAGGAAACTATGAACGTAGCCCCCTACGCATTGCGAAAATTCTTTAAAAAGATTCTTTAATATTTAATTGCAAAAATCAGATTTTGCCGACCAAATCGATAGAAGGCTCCAAGGTTTCTTCACCCTGCTCCCATTTTGCTGGGCAAACTTCGCCTGGGTGCGCTGCAATATACTGCGCTGCCTTAACTTTACGAAGCAGCTCGTCGGCATTACGGCCAATGCCATCAGCTGTCATTTCGAAGAATTGAATCATACCTTGCGGGTCAACTAGGAAAGTTGCGCGGTGAGCTAAACCTGATTCTTGATTCCAAGCATCAAAATTACGCGAAAGAGCTCCGGAAGGATCTCCCAACATTGTGTACTTTACTTTTGCAATTGCTTCAGAATCGTCATGCCATGCTTTGTGCACAAAATGTGTATCCGTAGAAACTGAGTAAACTTCAACACCTAGCTTTTGCAATTCTTCATAGTGGTTTGCAAGATCTTCCAACTCAGTAGGGCATACGAATGAAAAATCCGCTGGGTAGAAGAAGAAAATAGCCCACTTGCCGAGTACGTCAGCATCGCTTACTTCAACAAATTCACCATTCTTATAACCATTTACTTTGAATGGAAGAATATGCGTGTTCATTAAACTCATACTATGCTCCTCAATATGTTTAATTGTGCTTTCTAAGCGAAACTATCAATACTGATTATAGGCAATAAATAGTGTTGCTTCCATAGTTAAAATGTATTCTATATCACTAATTAGGGTATTTGACAGCATTGTTTAACAGAATATATAGTAGAAAGTCTTGTTTTTAGTTGCATAAGACTATAAGCATGCATATTGATTTATTAAGCAAGATACGCGTATACCGTATAATGTACTTGAAATAACGCACTAAAACAGATAAAGGATTAGCGCAAACATGAAAAGCAACGCTAGCATTTTCAAAACCATAAGCGGCATAATAGTAGCTTTCGGCTTACTTTCTACAAGTTTTATTGGTTTACCATTAGCTACAACTACAGCTGCATTGGCAACTGAAAATAGCACTACTGCTAGCGAACCAGTGCATACTCCTTTGACTGCACAAACTGCTCACGACATTTCAACTGGCAGAATTCGTTTGGAAAATAATCAGATTGACTCATTGCTATATCACAAGCCCGAGCTAGATCCAAACGCAGATAGCGATGACGACGGTCTTAAGAACAGCGAAGAGCTTTACACTTACGTAAAAAACGGACGCACATATTACGGATACAATTCACATCCGCTTATTAAGGACACCGACGGCGATGGATTAAACGACAAAGACGATAAAAATCCTCGCAGGTGGGATATTAGCCCTCGCGACATGGCGCTGTTTATGGAACTTGTGTATAGAAAAGACGAGTACGTCAAAGAAGTACTTGACTACTCAAGACCACTCACTAAAATTCACAAAGATCGCAACGAATATAAGCTTATGCATAACGAGCTTGCGCCATTCTGGAAAGTCAAAGAAACATACCACTTTGGAAGCGGATTTGATGCTATTCTTTTTGAAAATGTAAATCCTGCATATCCATTTATTGAACAAAACGGCGTGCAAGTTCTTGGAATCCGAGGAACTGAAAGCGGCGGAGATTTTACTAATGACATTAAACTAGCAATGGGATCAAACCCGAGCCAAGCTTTAGATGTAAACAATGTGATGGATAAAATCAATAGAGAAAAACTTGCTACTAATTTATATATAACAGGGCATTCTCTCGGAGGTTATTTATCTCAACGTGCTTTAATTTACGCTAAACAAAAAAATTACCAATGGATTACAAAGGCCTACACTTTTAACGCTCCAAAGATTAAAGGAAATCTATTCAACAAATGGCTTTGGGAAACATCTGATTTTGGCGATAAATTAACAAAAGAAGGTTATGCTGTTCACTACAAAGTGGATAACGATAAAGTAATAGGACCAATAGGAAACCTTAACGGCGCAATAAGCATAGGAAAATCTGGAGAAGGTCACGGATCTCGTAGTTACTTTGAGCCTAGAATGGATAGTTTCAAAGGATTCACAGTTGGCGAACGCAATAAAATTGAGGGAATCGGTCGCAAAATTGATGCACTTGACGGATTAGTTAATGAACCAGTTATTAAAACTGACGAACAATCTTTCGAGCCTAAAATTAAAAACATAGACATTTTTGAAAACGATAAGTTACCAAAAGTAACAGATTATCTTCTTAACGCATCTGACAGACCGCAAGGATCTACTATTACAGATATTACAGATAAAACCGCTATTGATACTTCTAAAAGCGGAAAATACGAAGGTAAAATATTACTTACATTATCTGATAATTCAGTAAAAACTATTATAGTTCCAATAATTATTCATAAGCGATTGGCTAATATCGAGGAACTTCCAAACGTTACGGTAGTAGAAGGTAAGAAAGTAGAAGTCAAAAAAGATACTACGATTCCTGCTGATTTCGACTTTAAGCCGTATTTGCAAGGTTTACCAGAAAACAGCACAGTAAAAGTTGTAAAACAACCAGATACAACAAACATTGGTGAAGCAACATTTAAAGTAGAAGTAACTTTTGCGAGTGGCGCAAAACGGAAGGTAATTCTTAAAGCTCACGTTGTAAAAATAATTCCAGCAACACCATTAAAACCAGCAAAGAAAACAACACCATGGACAGAGTTAACGCCAGCAACTCCAGTTACACCAACGCCTGCTCCATCGCCTGTACAGCCAACCCCTCAGCCACAGCCACAGCCGCAGCCACAACCGCAACCACAGCCTGAGAATCCGCAACCACAGCCTGAGCACCCTGCAAACCCAACTCCAAACCCACAGCATAATGAAAACAATCATCCTGCTGAACCTGAAAATCCTACAAATCACAACAAGACCAATCAGAGTGCGGGAACTACAACAATACCGTCAGCTCCAGCAAGTGTTAATAAACTTAAAACCGAGCTTGAAAACACTCTAAAAGCCGGCGAACACAACATTGTTTACGCAGGTAAAAACAATAAGATTTCTGTGCAATTGAACGCTACAAATGAATTTATGCAGCGATTGATGCGTGAGAAAACTGTAAAAGCCTACGCATACATTTATTCAAATCCTCGTCTTCTAAATGGACAAGATGGAACCGAATACGTAACGGTTCATTTCAGTGCAGATGGAAAACCATCTTTCAACGCTGTTATTCCACAAGAATATAGCGGCAATCACACTATTGTTCTTATCGACGAGCAAGGCAATCAAGTTGCTTGGACGAACGTTTTAGTAAAAAGGGATGACACTTCACAGAATTCTTCCGCAGGTGAAACTGGTATTCCACAAACACAAAACACACAAAATGTGCAAAATACTAGCGAAAATGAATTAACTTCAACCGCAAGCACGGAAGCAACTGTTAGCGCAAACAAGAACGTAATCGCACAGCCAGAAGCGAGCAAGCCAACTACAAGCAGCCATCCTCTTGCGAATACTGGAATCCAAACAATTCCAGCGCTTATTAGCATCGCAGTAACGCTATTTGCAAGCTTCGTTGTTGTTTTAAGCATGAGAAAAGCAAATCGACTTAAATGCTAGATAGTAAAAGAACTTGTCGAAGAGCGGATGACGGGAGTCGAACCCGCCTCTGAAGCTTGGGAAGCTTCCATTCTACCGATGAACTACATCCGCATGTTGCAAACAAAATTATTGTATGCAACTTTTTAAGACTAGCATGTGCTATTGAGTATGCAAATACTTATGCTTACTTAAGCTTACTTAAGCCAATAATTACATAAATAGGTCGCTAACTGATTGACGGCAGCAATCAGCTAGCGCAAACAACAACCGCAGATTAACAATCTAAGGCAATAGCTATAAGATCCGCGGATGATACTACTTTCTTTCGAGCGCGTTGCTCTTTAGCACCAGCTTCACGCTCATACTCATCTACTCGTTTCCAGCCGGCGTAATCAATGGCTTTCACGCCTCGAGATTTAAGCAGCTCATCTATGGACTTTTCGTTACGATCTTCCGCAATAAGCCCGAATTTTGCTAAATCTTCGAGCATGCGATCAACAATAAGAAGCGCATCAGATTTTGTAGAGCCGATTAATCCTACTGGTCCGCGCTTAGCCCAACCAGTAGCGTACAAGCGTTCGCGCACCTCACCATTTTCTGCAGAAGTTACGATTCTACCGTCATTATTTGCAAGCAAAGTACGCTTTTCGTCGTAAGCAATACCTGTAACCTCTGCAGGATGGTAACCAATGGCATGGTAAACAGCTTGCACAGAATAATCTTCAAATTTACCTGTGCGAGACATTGTGCCATCCGCGCTCGTTACAGTTCGCTCAACTCGTATTGCCTTCACGCGCCCATCTTCTCCAAGAATTTCTACAGGAGCCGAGTTGAAATGAATAACGTAACGTCGGTTGGCAGGATTCCCCTCAAAATCAACGTTTCCGTCATCTTCCATGTCTTCTGCCATGTCTCGAATCGCAAAAAGTTCCTCAACCATTTGGCGCGTGAGCTTATCATTACCAGCTACTTCAATAGTCTCATCGTCTAGCTCAAAATCGTCCTCGTTAATAATTATTTGCACACCCTGCAATTTTTCCATTTCACGCAATTCTTGAACAGAGAATTTTGCTTGTGCAACTCCACGACGAATAAATAAATGCAAGGTTTGAGTTTGATTTTTTTGCAATCCCTCATACACATCATCTGGAATATCCGTATGCGCGCGCAAATAATCAGGATCTCGCAAAAGCTCACGAGCAACATCCATTGCCACATTTCCGCCGCCAATAACAGCTACTTCCTTGGCTTCAAGCGGCCACGTGCGCTTGCTAGTTGGGTACCCGTCGTACCATTCTACGAATTTTGCAGCTCCGTACACTCCGTCTAAATCAGCACCTGGAACTCCTCGAAGCGGCCTATCTTCTACAGCGCCAGTTGCGAATAAGACTGCATCGTAGCGTTGAAGCAAATCTTCAAGCGTAATATCTTTACCAAATTCAACATTCGCATAAAGATGAATATTTGGATTATCAAGAGTTTTTTCAAGCGCATCGGCAATAAATTTAATACTTGGATGATCCGGAGCCACACCATAACGCACTAAGCCGAAAGGCACAGGCAATTTTTCAAAAAGATCAATGCGAGCGCTTGTGCCGAGTCCTAATTCTTCGCCACGTTTAGCAAGCTGACGCAAGAAAATATCGGAAGAATACACTCCAGCAGGTCCTGCACCAATTACTGCAATTCTAACTTCAGGAGCATGCACTTTAGAAATCTCAGAGGCCTGAGATGTTTCTGGTGCAACATTTTCTATTAAATTATTTTTTTTCATTATTATCCCCATATTGAACTATACAATACGGCACTTTTGCCGTTTTTGCGCGCATTATGCGCGGACTTCAAGCACAGATTTCCTTCAAGTGCTTTCATAATTAGACTAGCGCATTGCTAAGTCTTACAAAATGCTTACGTTAAAAAGCTTAGATTAAAACGCTTTATTTAATCTTTTCACGCGAGCGCAAAGCAGTTAACGCCCAAGTAATTGAAATAACGTCAATAATTTCCTGCATCATTGCGCCAATAACCGCTGGAATGAAACCAAAAGCAGCTAAAATCATGCTTACAATAGCCAAACCTATTCCAAGCAAAACTGACTGTATCATAACTCGTTTTGTATGCTTTGCAACGCTTACAGCATTAGCAACTGACGCAATATTGTTGTTCATAATAACTACTTGCGCGCACTCCGATGCTGCAGTATCTGTGCCATCCGTTACAGCCACACCAATGTCTGCAGCTGCAAGAACTGGAGCATCATTTACTCCGTCACCAACCATCATGGTTACGGTTGAATCTTTCTTATTTTTGGCTGCATTGTAATTGTGCTTTTTTACATACGCTAATTTATCTTGCGGAAGCAAATCTGCATGCACAGAATCAATACCAACACTTTTGCCAATGGTTGTTGCAGCTTGTAAACCGTCACCAGTAAGCATTGCTATTGTTCTAACACCCAAAGCGCGCAACAAAGCAATAGTTGATTTCGCATTATCGCGCGGCACGTCTTTTAATACGATTCTTCCTACCAGCACGCCGTCAAAAGACACGTAAGTTGCCATTTCGTCTGCAGCAAGAGATTTACCTATAGTTTGATTTGTGTTTTGCTCTGTAACGTACTCGTGTCTGCCTACACGCACTAAAATGCCGTCTACAACGCCCTGAATGCCTTGGCCTGCAGCTTCTTTAACACTGTGTACTACAGGGTATTCTCGTACGCTAGGAAGTTGCGGAGTTGACGATGGGTGCGTGCGTTCCCACAGCTTTGCTCCCGCTTTAGCAATACCGCCTGCAAGTATGTGCTGAGAATAAGTTTCTAGAACGCCCGCAAGCATAACTATGCGATCAGCCTTCTGCATAGAATCAACTACGTCAACTCTTGCAACTTGCGGCTGTTTAACCGTCAACGTGCCGGTTTTGTCAAAAAATACGTCTGTTACACGACTTAATTGCTCAAGCACATCCTGACTTTTAACAACAATTCCAAGTTTTGCTAAACGCCCAGTACCAGCCATGCAAGCAACTGGAACCGCAATAAGCAGAGGACATGGGGTTGCTAAAACCAATACTTGCGCAAATCGCAATGCGTCGCCAGAAAAGCTCCAAGCAAAGCCGGCTATTGCAAACGAAATTATTGTAAACGGCACAGATAGCATGTCTGCAAATCTAACTACTGCAGCTTTAGAAGACCTAGCAGACTCAACAAGCTGCATGATTTTCTGATACTGCGAATTTTTAGACAGCTTGGTTACGCGCATAATAAGCACAACGCCACCGTTTACGCAGCCAGAAAGCACCGAAGCTCCCGCATAGACTTCTCTAGGAACAGATTCTCCGTTAATAGCACTTGTGTCTAAAATTGCAGAACCGCTTAGCAGCTCACCGTCAACTGGCACAGTTTCGCCAGGAAGCACAATAATTACGTTTCCAACTTTTAAATCATCGACTGCAACTGTGGCGTAACGCTGCAAATTTGAGGAGATTTCGCCGTCTGCAGATGCTTGCAAAAATGGGCAATTATTTCGTTTACAGTTGCAATTTTGCAAGTTATTATTTTCGCAATTACTTTCGCAATTTTGCTCGCTACTATTAGATTGCTTAGAATTAGCGGCATCTACTTTTCTAAATTCAGCATGCTGGCACAAAACACACGAACTAGGCTTGCACTGATTTTCACTCAAACATGGCGGTTCGTAGGATTCATCATTTGCTTGATTATTATTCATTCCATGCCCAATACCTGGCAAAGTCATAAGATGAGCAGTTTTTGGAGCTGCGCTTACTAAAAGAGATAGATTGCGCTGAGCTTTCATATGCGCAAAATCTTCAATTGCCTCTCCCGTCCAAACCATTACGACAATTAAATAACTTGCCCAAAACTCACCAATAAAAAGAGTTGCAAGCAATGCAACAAAAGCTAGCAAATCAATACCTAAAGTTCCGCGCAATAAATTTTTAATCATGTTATGCAAAGAAACAAGGCTGGTATATAAAACGAGAATAGCGATAATAGTTTTGCCAACACTAAGACTTATGGAAATATCGAAATCAATATTTAAGAAATCAAAAATTCGTTGCGTGAAGTTAGCAATGTGCTCACAGAAAGTAGTTAATATAGGCAAATTATACGAGTACAAAGCCGCAATAAACGGAAAAGCGAGAATTATGACTGTTAATTGTGGTGCACGACGGCAATATGCTAAAAGTTTACGCATACACTTTCCTTACGCTGATCAGGTTAACTACGCTTAAAACGCTGCTAACACACGATTTCACGCCTTGTTAACCCATTGAGCGCAACTTAAATAGCACACTCAATACACGGCGTAAAGATTTATATTTAATTTATATTTGTATTTATTTATATTTATTTGTATTTAGTAATCATACCAATAGGCTTTGATGAGAAACATTCTCACAAACACAAGCTTAAACAATAAAAAAAACTAAAACAAACCCAAAAAGAAATTGATAAACAAAAAGTTCTGATTGAAAAATCAACCAGAACCTTGCTCGTGGAGCTAAGGAGACTCGAACTCCTGACCCTCTGCTTGCAAAGCAGATGCGCTACCAGCTGCGCCATAGCCCCATTCGAAAGAATGTAACCATTCTATCGTGGGCCCGGGAGGACTTGAACCTCCGACCTCATCCTTATCAGGGATGCGCTCTAACCACCTGAGCTACGGGCCCAACTTGTATGCCTAAAACATACAAGTAGTTACTGTAGCACAGCCACAGAAAATGTCAAACCGCAACACGCCATAAAAAGAAAATGGCATGTTGCGGTTCGAATCAAAAAAATCAAACAGAGGTTAATTAATCAAGATGGCTACGCATAAACCACTGGAACTTTTCCAGCTGCTGCACGTGATCCTGAATAATGTTAGAGCTCACAATGTCAAGATTGTCAAGCTCCGCAATAGCTTTGCGATCGTCTGCAATCATATCGTTGTAATACTCAATAAGAGCCTGCAAATATTCTTTAGTTGACTTGCGACCAGTTAAAGCAAAACGCTTCCATGTGCGAGCTGCAACAACATCGTCTGCGCGTCCAAGTGGAGAACCACCCAAAGTTGCAATTCGCTCAGCAGTTTCATCCGCCTGCGCCAAAACTTCAGCAACCTGCGGATCAAGCATTTCGTGCACAGCAATAAAATCTGGGCCAGTAACATTCCAATGAGCATGTTTAAGCACCAAAGCAGCCTCCTGCTCATGGCTTAAACGATTCTGCAAAACAGCAACAGCCTTTTCACTGGCCGCCTCGTCGAGACCTGGCAAAATATGCAATAAGGCCATATTTATCCTTCCTTAGATTTTTTATTACTATTACATTCTACTGCTACGGCTTAAATTATGCGCGGCGACGCACTTCAAGAGTAGCAATACGTCGACCATCAACCGCAGTTACAGTCATATCGTAGCCGTCTGCATCGTGCAAAACAGCTCCAACGCTTCCCATAGAACCAGTATGCGCTAAGAAATAGCCTGCAACAGTTTCATAAGGTCCATCTTCAAGCTCAATGCCTGTAATGTCAGCAAAATCTTCAATGGTCATACCACCATCAATTTTTGCAACACCATTTACAAAAGCAGTTGTTTTATTCACATTATTTTGCTCAGATTCTTCAGGCAGATCGTACTCGTCGCGAATATCTCCAACCAACTCTTCTGTCATGTCTTCAAGAGTTACAATTCCGTCAGTTCCGCCGTATTCGTCAATAACAATAGCCAAATGGATTCCGCGCTTTCGAAGCAGCTCTAGGCTTGGCAAAAGCTTTGAAGTTCCAGGAAGACTAATTCCTTCGCGAGTTACATCTGCAACAGTTTTTGCGTTAGGATCTCTAACATCCAACAAATCGCGCACATGCACAAAACCAATAACGTCGTCAAAATCCTTGCCAATAACCGGGTATCTGGAATACGGAAGCTCACGAATTTTTGCAGCTGCTTCTTCAAGACTTAACGAGCCGTCCAGAAATTCCACGTCAGCACGCGGGCGCATCACTTCAGCAACAATTGTTTCCGAAGCATCAAACACGTCATCCAAAATATTGCGCTCATCCTGACTTAAACGCTTATTGCTATTAACAAGCACGCGCAATTCTTCGTCAGAAACTTCGCTTTCTTTTTCATTAGGATCAAATCCAAGCAAGCGCACAAAACCGTTAGTATTCTTACCAATAAGCCAAATAAGCGGCTTGCAAATTTTCGAGAAAATATCTACCGCCGGCACAACAGCTCGCGCAATCTGCTCAGAACGCTGCATTGCAATACGCTTCGGCACTAATTCAGAAATTACAATAGAACAATACGAAATAATAAGAGTTAAGAAAATAGTGGTAAGCGGGCCTGCAACATGCTTAGGCACTCCCCATGAGCACACAACAGGCACAACGTAAGGAGCTAACGCAGATTCGCCGAAGGATGCAGAAAGAAAACCAGAAAGCGTTACGCCAATTTGCAGTGCAGATAGAAAAGTATTAGGGTCGCGCGCAATTTTCGCAACTCTAGCCCCACGAGCATCCTGAAGCTCCATGCGATCAATTTGCGAACTTCTCAAGCTCACTAAAGCTAATTCGGTTGCCGCAAATACGGAACCAAATAGCAAAAAAATCATAATGAGTAGAATATTAAAACCAATCGCCATACTTGTTATCTTAGTTTACTTCTATGCGATATCAACAATTCTTTAATAGAAAATTATTACGGACGGTAAAAATATCCAGTTGGTGCTTTAGCAGATTTTAACGATATAACTTTTAGTACAACCCCGGAACGTTGGTATCCTTTAACTCCTATGCTCCCCCTAGAAACGCGGGCGCGAAGCATAACCCACTCATGTTCGTGAAGTTTATTGGCATTTTTATAGTTTGCAACTAAACCAAAAGGAGACATATCTAGAATGCAGCAAGACATGAGTTGACGAGATAAACGAAACTGATTTGCTCCTAAAGTAGTATCACGACTTACAAACCCTGTAATCGTAACCGTATAGCCTTCATATTTTGCAATATTATGGTCGATTTCGTCATACCATAAACCGAAATCATCGTTTTTTACTTTTATTTCACGAGATTTTTCGCTCAACCCAGAAAGTCTCGAATTGTGTCTTCTAATAGCAATAGCCCTGCCTCCTGCGTAACGATCAAAACCGCCAGAGCTAAATCTTTGCGACGACTGCAGAGGAATAATAATTAGCAGCGCAGGAAGCGCTAAAGAAACTAGTATTTTCCAAGAATCTCGTGCAGAAACATCAAACCATCCCAATGCAGCACAAAATGCTAAGACTAAAAGCAGAACGGCTGCAATTATCAAATATGCGAACGCTCGAGGAGTGGTAAAAAGCGTGTACTGTCCACTTAAAGTTACTGTGGCAATAACTGCTGCTAAACATAAAAGCACGAAAGATTCTAATATTTTTGCAAAAGTAATACGATTACGCTTTTTATTTTCTTCACTAACAGAACTTGTATTTTTCATAGCATGAACCCCCAAGCCCAGTTAGAAAACAGTGAAGCTAGAAGACAAAAGCCTGCAATTGTTAGCGTTAAACGCAATACGAATTTGCCTCTGCAATCAGAAACGAGCATAAGAGTATTTTTTAAATCAAGCATTGGGCCAAATAGCAAAAATACTAAGACGGAAGACATTGGTAAAGAAGCTGCTAAACTTCTAGCAATTACAGCATCCGAACTTGAGCACAACGAGCTGAAATAGGCAATAGCCATCATTGCGGGTATTGCAATCAAAATATTGTTAGCTTGTATTCTGGAAGCAGGATCCGCCCCTAACCAAGCTCGTATAACAGAAGCAACAATAGTTCCGCACACAATAATTGGTAAAAGTTTCAAAAAATCTTCGTGAATATGCTTTATATACAGCTTTACTTGCAAACAAATACTTAATTTTGTGCGATTTTGCGTCTTTAATTGTTCTGAAGAATTTTGATTTTCTTTATGATCGCAGCCACAATTTAGTTCACAAGAACATTTTGATTTAAGATTATTTTTTAATAAATTTTCGTTACGTAAAACAGATGATTTTGTTGGGAATATTGCAAAACTTAATCCAACTAATAACGCAATACCAACTCCTAAAGCAACGCGCATAACGGCTACAGCCGGAGCATCAGAAAAAGCGTACCAAGTCGCTAAAACAGACACAGGATTTACAACAGGAACAGCACAAAGGAAAGTTATTGCGCAAGGAAGCGGCAATTTTCTTGCAACGAGCCTAGAAAATGTTGGCACAACCACACAGTCGCACACAGGCACGCATACTCCAGCAATTATGGCAGCTAAAAAACCGTTTGCAGCAGATTTTGGAGCATGTTTTTCAATAAAATCAGCCGTTACCCAAGTTTCCACAGCAGCAGAAACAAGAACACCAATAAGAGTGAAAGGAATCGCTTGCAAAAGTAGGCCAGCAACACCTCGAACAGTGGTGTCAATAAGAAGCCACGGGTAACGCGCTTGTAAAGCCGGTGCCATAGCAATAATAAGAGCAGCGAAAGGCACTCCTGCAATCAAAAAAAGATAGTTTGCAGAATTTGCTTGTTTTGCTTTACTTGCTTTACTTGCTTTACTTGCTTTACTTGCTTTTTCTACTTGGCTCGTTGCTTTTGCTTCGGTTTCTGTTTTTAGCATGACAACACTTCCACCAAGCCGTCACTCATTCGATACCTTGCTCCAACAAGCATCAAAGCGTCTTTGAAAACAGCTTCGCGAATTATTTGTGATTTTTCGCAAATTTCAGCCAAAATATTAGACACGCGAATACGCTCAATATCATCTGTATCTAAATTTTCCTCAACACCTGCGAGCGCAGCAGGCCCTAAAGAACGCAGCAATATTGACTCGCTCGACTCAATTATTTCGCTTGTTTTACCTTCGCCGTATTCAGAAACCAGCTTTTGCACGTTCGGCAAAACAGCCTGTACTGCGCCGCAATGCTCATGCCCAAGCACAACCAACACTTTTACTCCCAAATCACTCACAGCGTATTCTAGCGAAGCTATTACGGCATCATCCAACACTTCTCCAGCTGTGCGAACAGAAAAAATATCGCCCAAGCCGGCGTCGAATATAAATTCTGGAGCAACTCTAGAATCTGCGCACGAAAGCACAACAGCTCCAGGATGCTGACCGTCAATAAGTTTCATGCGCGATTCTGAATTTACGCCTGCATGCGTCAAATTACCTTCTGCAAATTTGCGATTCCCAGCAAGCATTGCGCTTAATACCGATGTAGCTAAAACTGAATCTTCATTAGCAAAATCTTCGTTTGCTTCTTCTTGCATTATTACCTCCTACACTGGCATTGGCAATATTTTTAGTTGCTTAAAGTTTAAAAATCTTTTACCTACCGAATATATTGTATCTTTCGTAGTAAATAAGAATTTTGTTTAAGAATATAAGCCTATTATCAAAAAAGCTCCCGTATTGCAATTCGCAAATACGAGAGCCTTCTTGATTTAGTAATTTATTAAAATCATCCAGTATTCTGCAAGCCTGCAGCAACACCGGAAACAGTGCAAAGAATAAGGTAGATGAACTCTGCCTGCTGGCTTTCGCTCAACTCTTCCTTATCTACCTTGTTGCGAAGCTTGTGCAATGCAAGGGATTGGATCACAGAAAGCGCGTCCACGTAAGGAGAGCGCACGCGAATAGCCTGGCCGAGCACGTGACGATGCTGCAGAGGCCACTTGTCGTCAACTATTTGCAAAACCCACTTGCGAGTAAGCTGCATTTCCGAAAGTACTTTATCGCTCAAATCCTCACGATCTCCAAGGCTTAAGTACATGCGAGCAATACGCTCATCCGTTTTAGCCAAAGACATCTCAATATTGTCAATAAAAGTACTAAACAACGGCCACTCTTCGTAAGCGCGACGCAAAGTTTCCAAATCACCAAACTTTTCGCAAGCCGTACCCAAACCGTACCATGCAGCCAAGTTAATGCGAGCCTGAGCCCAAGAGAACACCCACGGAATTGTTCTCAAATCGTCCAAAGATTTCGCACCCAAACCGCGCTTAGCTGGGCGAGAGCCGATTGGAAGCAAACCGATTTCACTCAAAGGCGTAACTGTAGAGAACCATGGAGTAAAGTCATCCGTTTGCAGCAAATCGAGGAAGCGCTCATGGGCTGCAACATCAAGCTTTGCAGCCATATCCGCATACTTCTTCGTCATATCAGTATTAGTTTTCTCAACACTTGGCGAAGATTGCAACAAAGTTGCAGAAGCAACGGATTCAACGTGACGAATAGCCAAAACTGGATTCCCGTAGCGCGCAAAAATAACCTCACCTTGTTCAGTAAGCTTAAATCGGCAATTGACGGAGCCAACAGGCTGAGCAAGCACTGCGCGATTTGCAGGACCGCCGCCGCGTCCAACAGCACCACCGCGGCCATGGAACAGTGTCAAATCAATATCATGCTTCTTAGCCCATTGAGCAATACGCTCCTGAGCAGAGTGCAAAGCAAGCGTTGCGGAAGTAGGACCAGCATCCTTGGAAGAATCCGAGTAACCAAGCATAACTTCCATCTTGCGGCCAGTAGCCTTAAGACGAGCCTGCACTTCAGGAATTTTAATAATCTCCTCAAGCACATTTACAGAATTCTGCAAATCCTCAAGCTGCTCAAACAGCGGAATAACGTCGATTGTTGGCGAATCCTGTGGGTGAGCAAAAGCAAGACGATTAAGCTCAAATACGTCGCGCACATGCTGAGCAGACTTTGCAAAGGAAATAATGTAACGTCGAGCAGCACGCATTCCGTTACGCTTTTGAATTGCTCCCAAAGCGCGGAAGGTATCGAGCACTTCACGAGTCATCGGCTGAAGCGGACCGCGTTCGCCATGCAATCCGTGCTCACGAATATCTTCCAAAGCGCGAGAATGCACGAGAGAATGCTGACGGAATTCCATTTCAACCATGTGGAATCCAAAGGTTTGCGCCTGCCAAATCAAATCCTGCAAAGGACCATAAGCTGCTCGAGGATCTCCGCCTTCTGCCAAAGAACGCTGCACAATTTGCAAATCTTCAATAAAATCTTCGCAAGAATGATACATCAAATCCGTATCGCGGCTAATAGTGCGGTGCAAACGGTCAGCCATTACGAGCATTACAGCACGATGCGGCTCACTATTAGAAACATCTGAAGCGCTTTCTGTAAGCTGTTCGCTCATTTCGCGCTGACGATTCCACAACTCAAGTAGCTCCACGCTTGGAGGAGTTGTGCGCGTTTCCATAGTTAAGCATTTGCCAACTTCGCGCGTGCGATTTTCCAAAGCTGCAAGCACGTGATCGCTAAACTTTCGAGCGACTTGGCGGCTCACTTTAGCTGTCACATTAGGGTTGCCATCTCGATCAGATCCAATCCAGCTTCCTGGGTGGAAGAATGCAGGGCAGCGAGGCGGCACCAAACCAGCCTTCTTACCGAGCAGCCAATCGTCAAATCGACGATACACGACTGGAATAGTGTCAAATAATGTAGCGTCGAAAATGTCAAGAATAGTGTCAGCTTCTTCAACTGGAGTTGGCTTCTTCAAAGCAATTGGCGAAGTTCTAAGAAGAGCGTCAATTTCGTTATACAGACGACGATAATTTTCGCGCTTGTCGGATCCGCCTAAACGATGATGTTCGCTTAACAATTGCGAAATTCTGCGAATTTTACCTGCAACGGCTTTACGACGAGCTTCAGTTGGATGCGCAGTAAATACAGGATGGAACTCAAGCTTTGCGAGCAATTCTTTCGCTTCAGCAGGGCTCATTTCAGTAAGTAACTTGTGATACGCGCAAGTAAGTTCATTTACTGGGTCAACTGGCATCGAATCTTCAACATCGCATTCACGCTGATGAAGTACAGAAACTCGATAATTCTCTTCACACAAGTTTGCTAAATGGAAGTATGTTGCAAAAGCGCGCGCCAGAAGCTGAGTATCATGCAAATTCATTCCGTTGATCTTGCTAACAGCTTTACTTAAGCCATCGTCTGCTGTTACTTTTGCATCTACCATTTGTGCAAAATGCGCGGCACTAGCTTCAACAGCATTCAAACGCACGTCGTCGAATACTGCTAGTAATTTTTCATCGAATTCACCAAGAACATCGCGAAGAATATGCAAGCACAAATCCATGTCTTGCTTAAGCGATGCTGGAAGGTCACGCTCCTCTGGGCCTTTTCGCCCCAAACCAGACGTAACAATAGTTGCGTCCGCTGGAGTAACCTGCTGATTTTCTTCTGTCATCAGACCTCCTTACGCCAGTAAATAAGGTTGCTCGGTCATCTGACTTCCGCGGCTCCTCCGCGGTTATTTAGGTCAAAAGTTGCAAGCCCACAGCCTTGTTTACAGCGAAATACCAAGTTAATTTTGAAACTACCACCGGACGTAGCATAAATAGTATTTTGTTAACAAAAATTTACTAGGTAACAGGGGGCGTATACTGAAAAATTGTGAGCACAGTAGATAGCAACGAAGACAATAATACTTGCAATAATGCAAACGTCCATAATTGCAATAGTTGCGATAATTGCAATGCTAATTACAGCAACAGTTGCAATAACAATCCGGAAATTCTTCCAACAGGACACGTAGTAGGAAAACCTTCTGGACGTTTTCATACTCATGCTATTCCGCTCGACATGGACGATGTTGAGCGCGATTGGGATAAGCCTGTTACCGAAGCCTGCATAGCTGCAAAATCAAGCATTATTATTCGCGTCGGCGCGCTCGGATTAGGAGCAGGAACCGGAAGCTACCGTGTTCGCGAACTTATGCACAGAATCGGCGAACCGATGGGCGTTCACGTTCGAGCAGACGTAAATCTCACGGATATTGAAGCAACTTGCACAGATAAGCATGAGCGCATTACTGAAGTTGTAGATCTTCCAACAACAGGTGTTAATACTGAACGAATTTGGCTTCTCGAGCATTTTGCTGACTGGTTTAACGTTAAACTTGGAAACGATTCACTCTACCACTCAAAAGCTACAGTTTCTAAAGAATTAGTTGATACTCTTCAAGAAAGCGACGTTGAGCGCGATATTGTACAAACAGCTAAACAGTCGGAAGAAAATGCTGCAAAAAAAGCAGAAAAACAAGCTTTACAAGAAGCAATCAAAAAAGAAAAGCCGCGAGGAATTTTCGCTCTACAGCCAGAAAACGCTTACGCTGAACATTTTTCGCATGTTCAAAAAATTACAGAAAACAGCAATAAGGAAGATGAAAATAATCATCCTCTTACTGTTCGCGAAGTGCACGACCGCCTCGATTTGATTAAAAATCGCAAGCCACTTTATAAACCTTGGTTTGCAGGTCTTGCTTCCGCAATAGCTTGCGCATCCTTTGCTTTCTTGCTTGGCGGCGGACTTTACGACATGATCGGTGCTTTTATTGGTGCAGGAATTGGCCATTATATTCGTCGCCGCATGTTCATGCATCATCTTAACCAATTTGTAGTCACATTCGTTGCGGTTGCAATCGGCGCACTTTCGTGCATAGGTTCTCTGCGACTTATTGGCTACTTCGACCCAAGTGCATTAAATCACACAACCGCATATATTGGCTCAGTATTATTTGTTATTCCAGGCTTCCCACTTATTACAGGCGGCCTAGATATTGCAAAAATAGATTTCCCTTCCGGAATTCAACGTCTGTGTTATACGCTTGCGATTATTTTGATGGGAACACTTGCAGGCTGGACTGTTGCAAGCATTGTGCAGCTTAATCCTCAAGGTTTCCCTCCTCTTGGATTAAACCCTTGGCTTAACGCAGTTCTTCGACTTATTACGGCCTTTGCCGGCGTGTGGGGCTTCTCTGTGCTGTTTAATTCTCCACAACGCATGTGCATAGTTGCAGGAGTTATTGGAGCTATTACGGATACTCTGCGCTTAACTATGACAGACTTCGGTATTGCTGCCGAAATTGCGGCGTTTAGCGGCGCACTTCTTGCAGGCTTACTTGCTTCTGCTTGGAGAGCTATTGTTCGCCACGGCTTTGCACCTCAATATTTGGGGTATCCGCGAATAAGTCTTACTGTTCCATCTATTGTGATTATGGTTCCGGGACTTTATATGTATCGCGCAATGTTTTATCTCGGCCAGTTCCACACGCTTCCAGCGTTAGATTGGACTTTCCGCGCTTTTATGGTAATTATTTGCTTGCCTATTGGTCTTGCTGTAGCTCGCGTTATTACAGATAAAAGCTGGCGTTACGACGTGTGATTTAGTGAATTTTAGTTCAGCTTTGCTGTTTTACATAATCACTCTGCGACCAGTAGAAACAGTTTGTTGCTGAATGTCCTGTCGTTTTTCACCAGCTGGCACTGCGCGATTATTACCCCAATCACGAATAGCTGCAACTTCTTCAGGATTGGACTTAGAAAATGGAACAACATTCTTAAACACGTCAATTATGTAGCCTTCGTCAGGAAGCATAACGGAATTATTTGCAAACATGTCGGAAGCAATATCGTGCACAACAGCATCAATATCCGAACCCGCAAAACCATCCGAAAGCTCCACCAACTCGTTAATCAGCGAAGGATCTGGGCATACTTTTGCATATTTCGTAAAGCAAAGGCGAAGAATTTCCGCACGCTCTTCCTCCGTCGGCAAATCAACGAAGAATATTTCGTCAAATCGACCCTTACGAAGTAACTCTGGTGGCAAAGACGAAACGTCGTTAGCCGTAGCAACAAGGAATACTTTGGATGTAGACTCTTGTAGCCAGAACAGGAACTGTCCGACTAGTCGCTTGGAGACTCCGCCGCCGCTGTCACTGTTTGAACCAGAAAGACCTTTTTCAATCTCGTCAATCCACAATACGCATGGCGCAACTCGATCTGCAGCAGCCAAGGCTTCGCGAAGATTGGACTCTGATTCTCCAACATACATGCCTAGCACAGAACTCATATCAAGCCTGTACAATGGCAACTCCCACTCATGTGCTATTGCTTTAGCAGAAAGTGATTTACCGCAGCCAGGAACACCACAAAGCAGTACACCTTTAGGCGGGTGTAGAGGAGAATTAGTCAAATCTGATTTAATAAGCGCTTCGCGTTTTTTAAGCCAAGACTTAAGGTTAGAAAGGCCACCAACTTGATAATCATCTTGCAACTTAATGCGCTCAATACCTGTCATATTGCCAAAAATACGATCCTTGAATTTAGATAATTCAGGAATGTCTTCGTTGGTAATAAACCCTTTAGCAATAAGCGTTGCAAGCACATTAACCGCTTCTGCTTCGGTAACGCCGAGCAAAATTTCTGCAGCTCTACGAATTTCATCATGCTGCCAGTCAATGCGCACGTTCATACGATTAGTCTCAATAGTTTCCGACAACACGTCGTACAATTCGTCAATATCTGGCAAATCTAACGAGGTCGTCATGCCAAGTCGCGACAATCCGCTCCAAACAGGCTTGTCAACAATCAAAATCATTGAGCCTTGGTGAGGTTCTGCAAGACGGACCATTTGCGCAAAATGACGTGCTGTTGTTGTGTCACTTTCTATTCCATCAAGATCGCTGAAAATATAATTCACATTCTGACGAGTCTTAAATGTTTGCTTTGCAGTATCTAAAGCACCAACCAACGAATAATCGTCAGACATTTGCTTTCTAGACAGCAATTCAACCAAACCTTCAGTTGCAGAAAACTCAAAGAATGGCAGCGAGCGCAACTCACTTGCAATATCGCTAAGTAACTCAGCCACGCGACTTGGTTCTACAGAATTAATAACAATTAGAGGAACACGAGCTTTCAAAAATTGCTCAACAATCTTCCTCGTTCCAGCATAATTTGGCATATAATCTACCTCTACTTACCAAACAATCGGCCGAAGAAACCTTTCGAACCGCCATTGTTTGCGTTATTATCTTCTTCTTCAGACAAATCTGGTTGTTGAGAATACTGCTCTGCTTGATTGATTACTTGCATAATAGCATCATTATTTTGATAATTTTCACTAAGCACTGCGGTAAGAGGAGAAGTTCTCACTATTTCCAACAGTTGATCGCTTGAATTTACCGCCCAAGAATCTGTACTTTTGCCAACATTTTTCTCCAGGTCTTTTTGGAGATTATTAATGTCATCAGTTGCGTTTTTCATGAGCTTAGAGCGTAAAACTTCTGGCAAGCTAGGATGGTTATCTAGAGCTATTCTTCGCGCCAACAATTTGCGAGAATGCAATATTGCGTTAGAAAGCTCATGCGTATCAGACGCATGCCGTATATCTCTGGATAACTCTGAATCCCAGCGCTCCATAACCTTATTTTCTGCTCTATTAATATGCTTCATCAAACGTTCAAATGTTGATGCAGGGAAATAGTCAACTGTAATCTCCGGCAATCCAGCTAACGAAGTATTTGGATCGTCACCGAAAGCACTTAACCTGTTTACCCAAACAGAATAAACATCCTCAGCCATTATCTACCTCTATTTCATCGAGTGATTAAGATTTCGCTAGGTGGCAACGGATCCCAATCAGGCAAGTTGCCAGCTATTTTTCGCTCGCGAGTTATCTGGTGCTTTGCAGTAGAGGCGGTTGCAGTAAGAAGATTCCTGCGTTCAACAAATGATGCGTCTTCTTCCTGTTTTGGCTTAGGAACAAATCGTGGACGCCTGCGAGCACCCGGACGCTGAACCATATTGTTCATTCCTTGCATACCACCCTGCACTCCCGGCATACCACCGTTCATAGGAGCAACCGGCATACCGTTATTTGCACCTGGAACGCCATTCATAGGAGCACCTGGCATAGCATTCATCCCCTGCATCTCGCCGTTCATAGGAGAGACAGCAGGATTAGTTGCTGCATTTGCCGCAGTATACGAAGACTGACCTTCTGTAGGCGTATTTTCTACATGCGTGCCTTCTGCAGGCATACCAGAAGCAGGCACACTTGCATCAGACGCGCTTTCTACAGGCTGAGTTGCTGCAGACTGATTCGCCGCATGCTTCGGCTCTGAAGTCTTAGTTTCTTCAGACTTATTCACATTTTGGCTTGCATCAGACTCACTTTCTACAGACTGAGTTGCAGCGGTCTGATTCTCCACACTCTTAGATCCTTCCGGCCTAGATTCTGCATGCTTCGGCTCTGAAGACTGACCCGCAACATCTCCTTGAACTGGAGCGTTATTCTGATTAGAAACATCAGTCTTTGCGTCAACAGGATTTTGAGAAGAAGTATCCTGTTGATTAGGAACACTCGTCTGATTAGGAGCACTATACGAAGAATACGAACCGTAATTAGAAGCGGAAGTATCCAATCCATAAGAAGACGACGAATTATTCGCACCATAATTAGTAGATTCGTACGAAGAACCATAAGAAGACCCGTAAGAGGAATCGTATGAAGAGCCGTAAGAGGAACCATACGAAGAACCATACGCAGAATTATCAGTATTGTATTGCGAATAACCAACCTGCGAATTATTGTATTGCTCTCCGTAATACTGCTGCGAAGAGCTGCCTTGACTATTCTGTGCATTGCCATATTGATCAGGAGTCGAATAACTATAAGACGAAGCATACGTGCCATTAGAGTAAGTCGACTGATTATAATACGACGACTGAGAAGGATACGTTGATTGAGAATAATAATTAGCGTTACCAGCTATAGGCTGCTCATTATTTGCAGCATATTCCTGATTATTGTTCACTTGCTGAGCACCGTTATTTTGCTGAGCATTATTACCTTGCTGAGCATTATTACCTTGCTGAGCGCTGTTATATTGCTGTCCACCTTGTTCTTGAGATGGTTGGCCATACTGGTAATTGTTGCCATTAGTGTTGTCCATCGTTATTTCCCTTCCTCTTGAGATTCATCTGATGAAGGTTTTGCAGTAGGCCAGGTTTCAATCAAATCCCTTAATCCTTCTTCATCTTTATTAAGTTCCTGATATTCGAATTGAATGTCAACGAAAGCGGCACGAGCAGCTGCTAAATGAAGCCTTGAAATTTCAAAAGCTTCCTCTTTACTCTTCAAAGCCTCCGCAACAGCTTCATCCGCCTTCTTCTTTTTATTATTAGCCCAAATAGCTATACCAGCTACACATGCAAAAGCAACGAAAAATGCAACAGGTACAAGGTGCAAGATGAAAAGAATAACGACGCCAATAATAGAAAATATAATAGGCTTAATAAGTTCATCATTATTGAACTGCAACTTTTTTATATATTCGTCAAAAGTTTCATCCCAGGCGTGATGAAGATTGTTAAAAGCAACGTTTTCATTTTCTCTAGTTTCACCTGAATAACCAACAAAATGATATTGTTCAGCTAATTTTGAATGTTTCTCGTTAAGAACAATTCGCACCGAATTAACCACTTTAGAACGATAATTCTTCGTATACTCATTCAAAGCTGTTAAGAAATCTTTTTGACCGGCACCAACGGAAACCTTCTGAGTTTGTACAGAAACACCCATCAAATCAGGAGAGATTGCAGTTCGAGTTTGCAAAGTAACAGCATCAACTGTTTCTTCCAAAGCGCGCTTGTACTGATCTGCCTTCTTTTCAGCTTTTTCCATATCGCCATCAGTTTCAACAATAGCCTCGTTATAAGCTACTTCTCGTCTTAACGGCAACTCTTCGTCATCGTATTCTGTAACCAACTGCTCAAGTAAGTCGTCGAGCATATCTGCAGATGCTTGAAGAGTAGTAGTGGTGTCATCTTTTATAGCTTTATACTTATCCCTCGTGTTGCCAAGAGTAGTTGCAGCCTCAAGCATATTCCTCAACTTACCGAAATCTGGACAGCAATCACGCAGTTCCTTATACTCGTTAGGAGCAAGCATCGAGCAATTGTTTTCGAGCTCATGCACCCATTCCTGAACCTGCGATTTTACAATATCGTCGTCCAAACGCAGTTCGTCATTCCATTTTTTGATTTGCGCAGAAAGCATTTGCGCACCATTTTTACCAAACGCACCCTGCGCTGCAGCTTCAAGAATTACTGCAAACTCACGAGTAAGCGCCTTAGAATCACAGCTTTGTAAATAGTGCCTAAGCCAACGCAACGCAGATTCGTTTCTTCCCATACGGCGCAAAACTAGCGCGAAGAACAACGACGTCTTTGCCGAGTTTCTATTAAATGCTTCTTCAACTGACTTTTCTACAATCTCTTTATCATTTCGACTCCAGGCAGCGATTGCAACAAGCGCAGGAGCAAGCCAATATCGAGGACTTTGAATCATCAATTCTTCTGAAACGTGAGAAACAACCGCGTCGCTTACGTTAGCAACATCAAATGCTTGCAAAACACCAATCGAAGTACGACGAACTTTATCGTAATGACCGTACTGTCGATCAAGCTCACTTTTAAGATTACCCAACTTAGTTTCTGCACGTTGAGCAATGGCGGCTCGCTTAGCTGCATCAACATATTCATAGAAGGCTTCGCTTAGCTTTTTTAACTCAGAATGTGTTTCATTAAGATCTTTACCAACTCGACTTACTTCTCCGCTAACAAGATTAACTTTGCTGTCAACTTGGTAAATAGACGAAGTTATATTATCCAAATACTTTTGTAGCGCACGAGGATCTACAGTTTCCTCCATGTCGTCTCCCTCTCTTAAAAGGCAATTCACTGCCGCAAAATAGCAACAATGCTATAAATTATATCAAGTTCTGCCTCATTCGATTAACTATTTTTTATGAAATTCATTATCTTTCCGTGCCGTCTTCAGCAACAGGAACCACTTCTCCATCCGAATAAATTTCAATATAAGCGTATTGCGGAGAAGCCGCTAAACTTCGAGCCGGCTGGAATAGCGGAGGCACAGTATCACTGTCTGTGTAATGCTCAACAATTCCACCATCAAGCGAAATGTAATGGTCAACGTAAGGGTAGCCAATGTAGCACTTTGCAAATAACGCAACAAGATGCCCAGCAAAACGCTGCTTGTACAATTCATTAATGTGATCAATGATCTGCTGCTTGTACGTTTCGTTAGTGGTGGTATCAAGACTGCGAACCGCTTCCAAAATTTGCTTCGAACGAACAGCATGTCTATTCTCAAGTTCCCATGCAGAAGTTTTTAGCTCGGTGTCAGCGTCTTTAAACTGATTATCTTTTTGTTGCGGAGTTTGCAAAGAAAATCTGTCCGCAAAATTTTGCGTTTGCATATTCTCGGTATTTACAATTCTTACTTGACGTGCCATATCGTCTCCTTATTTCTAAATTTCTAATTATTTAAAGTAGTATTGCCACGATTACTACAATTATGGCATCTGCGGCTACTCCTGCAATAATCATCATTTTTGAATTAGTATGAAGCCCATAAAATCTAATAAAGTTTTTTACCTTGAATAGACATGCGTTCCGCATTACGAGCAGCAGATTGCGTAGCATGTTCCAGCGCTTCAGCAAACGAATCTTCGTCACTAAATGCTTGCGGGAAGGTGGTTCCATTAATAGCTCTTAAAGGAGCTAATGCTCCTAATCCGGCGGAATTCGAGGATCAAAACCAAAATTCGAAGATGCTTTAGTGGCACGATTGAAGCAATACGAATAAGAGAATTAAAAAATCAGCTCTTGCGAAATATTTTTTATTCTCTTAACAATTTTACTCTGCATTCGGCTTTGTTAAACATATGAAATATTGAAAATATTTAGAATATTTAAATATTTTTGTTAGTACTTCATTCCCATTGCTTCGCGAACTTGAGAAAGCGTTTCTTCCGCAATGGCATTTGCACGCTTATTGCCATCATGCAAAATGTCTCGAACAACATCCATGTCTTTTGCAAGTTCTGCACGACGCTCACGGTGAGGTGCCAAGAAATTATTTACATTTTCAATTACGTAAGCTTTCAATGCACCAGCACCAGCATTACCAATTTCTGCAGCAATATCTTTAGGATCCCTGCCTGTAACTAAACCTGCGGTAGTAAGAAGTGCAGAAACTTGCGGACGAGTTACTGGATCAAAAGTAATCATCCTCTCAGAATCAGTTGGACTCTTCTTAATTAGTTTGGCAGTTTCTTCAGCAGTAGCTCCGAGCATAATTGAATTACCGTAAGATTTGCTCATCTTACGACCGTCCAAACCTGGAATTTCTGGAGCGTCAGACAAAATTGCTGCCGGCTCTGGGAAAACTGGATTCTTTTTTGCGTATCTTTCGTTAAAACGACGCGCAATCGTGCGAGTGATTTCAACGTGCGGCAAATTATCTTTACCAATCGGCACAACATTAGCTTTGCAGAACAAAATATCGCAAGCTTGATGCACTGGGTAAGTAAGCAGCAATCCGGTTAAAGCGTGTCCAGATGATTCCATTTCTGACTTTACAGTAGGATTCCTGTGCAATTCTGCTTCCGTAACTAAAGACAAGAATGGTAACATAAGCTGATTTGCTGCAGGCACAGCAGAGTGCGTAAATATCATTGTTTTTTCAGGATCAATTCCTGCAGCCATATAATCAAGCACTAAATTCAAAACATTATCTTCAATATGCTCGGTTGTGTCACGGTCAGTAATTACCTGATAATCAGCAATAATAATATTGGTTTTTACACCACGCTTCTGCATTGCGACACGCTCACGAATAGAACCAAAATAGTGGCCTAGGTGCAGGCGTCCTGTTGGACGGTCTCCTGTAAGCATGGTAAATGAAGAAGGATTACTTTCTAGTTTTTCAAGCGTTGCATCCGAACGTTTACGCGCTGCAAGAAAGCTTGCACTCATCTCATTTCCTGCGGCTGTTACCTGTGCTTCTTCCTGCATTTTTGGCTCCTTACATACACGCATTTTTACGCTTAAAATATGGCTTTCATGGTAAAAGTTTACACAGACAATATACTCGGTTGCGGTTAAGTGGTACGCTCTTGTGTGATGAACTGATTGTTACGGTAATTTTTTAAGAGGGGGTCAGATGGGCCGCGGACGACAGAAGGCAAAGCAACAGAAAATTGCCCGTAAGCTCAAATACCTGACGACCGATACGGATTATGACGAGCTTGCTAAGGAGCTTAACTCCAGCGAACCCGGACAAGGATCCTTCGATCCATTTGCGTCGAGCGAAACTTACGAGGAAAACTCGTATCTTCCAGATCAGGAAGCAACTGTTCAAGAAGATGATTCTAATGAGTCTTCCAACGATGATGATTTAGACGAATATGCAAAGTGGGCGGCAGAAGCTGCAGCTAAGGCTGTAAATAATGAAAATTCTTCTACAAATTCTGGCGCGCATACTCCTGTGCATCATCACATTCCTATGCCAGTGCCGAGTTTCATGCATAAGAACGATAAATAAATCTTAAAATTACTAATAATTAGGTTGCTAGTAATTATTTTTAGCTAAATATCCTGGGTCTAAAAAATGAAGGCCCAGGATATTTGTAAATAAGCATTATAAACAGATGTCATAAATTTATATCAAGTGGCAAAATATCGCTTAAATCATCACGCTCACCGATTGCACTTATGTGTCCGGCTTGTTTTTCTTGCTGCCAACTTGTAATACCACAAGAAATTCTTAACCAAACTTGCGGATCAAGCTCAATAACATCCGGCGGAGTAAGATTATGCGGATCAGAAGCTGGTCCTTCCAAAATTTTTACTGCACCAAAAGGCGCAACTCTTACCTCTACTGCACACCCAGGAACTCTGTTTTCAAGAAGATATAAAGAATATCTAACTGCTAAAGCTTCGTCAATTGGAGAAATATTTAAAATATCGCTAGTTATTTGAATAGCTTCTTCGCCATTATTAAACGCTTTATTAGCAGACTCACACCACGCTTTCCAAGCACATTGTCCTCTTTTTATATCTCGCTCAAGTATTACTACCATATTTTTATTATCTTCTAAACAACATACTTTCATAAATATATTTGTATTAAGAAGCCATATATTAATATTTAAAGGTGTTAGGTTGTGGTATTATTGGGAACATCGTGTGCATTAACATACCTTTTGTAGTTATCTACAACAGTTATCTACAACGTGGTACTGGTTTAACTGCCTAAACATAAAGTTTCAGGCTGCACACTTTTTAGGAAATATAACAAACGGCACAAGGAGTCAAATATGACTAAACACGTCGCGCCGAAAGCCAAAACTACTGCGACGGCATTTGCCAAAGAACTTCAAGAGCACCTCAAGTACACCCAGGGTGTAACGCCAGAGCAGGCCACCACGGCAGATGTGTATGTTGCCGCTGCTACCGCAGTTCGTCGCCACTTGATGGACTCTTGGATGCAGACACAGCATGACATGATTAACGGAAACACCAAGGCTGTTGGCTATTTGAGCGCAGAGTTCTTGATGGGTAAGCAGCTTGAGAATGCTTTGTTGAACGCTGGTCTTACCGACCAGTTCGAAAAAGCTGTTACGAAGCTTGGCTTCGATCCAAAGGCTGTTATCGACGCTGAGTATGAACCAGGTTTGGGTAACGGCGGTTTGGGTCGTCTCGCAGCCTGCTTCATTGATTCGCTCGCCTCTATTGGCGTTCCAGCATTCGGCTACGGCATCCAGTATCGTTACGGCATCTTCAAGCAGCGCTTTGATGAAGAAGGTAAGCAGATAGAAACACCTGATTACTGGCTTAGCAACGAAGAGCCATGGGGCCACATTGATTACGGTCGTGATCAGCGCGTCAACTTTGGCGGCGAAGTTGTTGAAGAAAACGGCAAGCGCGTGTGGAAGCCAGCTTGGTCTGTTCGTGCAGTACCAGTTGACTACATGGTTCCAGGTTACAATTCTGGTCGCGTAAACACTCTTCGTTTGTGGACTGCTAAGTCTTACGACGAGTTTGATTTGCTCACCTTCAACAAGTCTGAGTACTTGGATGCTGTAAAGCCACAGGTTGCAGCAGAAAACATTTCTAAGATTCTTTATCCAGAAGATTCCACTCCAGAAGGTAAGGCTTTGCGTCTTGAGCAGCAGTACTTCTTCGTAGCTGCTTCTATTCATGACGCTATCCGCGTGTTCTACCCAGGTCAGGATAAGCCGGATCTTACAACCTTCCCAAGCAAGATCAACTTCCAGTTGAACGATACTCACCCAGTTATTGGTATTCCAGAGCTTATGCGCGTTCTTATGGACGAGTACGGCTACGATTGGAACACCGCTTGGGGTATCACCACCAAGACCTTCAACTACACTTGCCACACCTTGCTTCCAGAAGCTTTGGAAGTTTGGCCAGCCAAGCTTATTGGCGAACTTTTGCCACGCCACCTTGAGATTATTAAGGGCATTAGCGAGCAGTTCCGCAACGAGCTTCGCGGTAAGGGCGTTGCTGAGGATCAGGTTGAGCGTATGCGCATCGCTACCGACGCTGACGAAAATGGCGAAGGTGCTGTAGTCCGCATGGCTTACTTGGCTACCTACGGCGGCTCTTACGTTAACGGCGTTGCTGAGCTTCACTCTGAGTTGTTGAAGGATGTCACTTTGAAGGACTTCTCCAGCGTTTACCCAGATAAGTTCAAGAACGTTACTAACGGTGTAACTCCTCGTCGCTTCGTGCGCTTGAGCAACCCACGTATGTCTGCTCTTATTACTGAGGGCTTGGGCACCGACGCATGGCAGGGTGATTTGGAGCTTCTTGAAGGTTTGAAGCCATTGGCTGACGACAAGGCATTCGTTAAGAAGTTTGCTGAAGTTAAGAAGCAGAACAAGCTTGCCTTCGTTGATTTCGCAAAGCAGAAGTATGGCTTCGAAATCAACCCAGACACTATGTTTAACACCATTGTTAAGCGTTTGCACGAGTACAAGCGCCAGTCCATGAAGATCCTCCAGGTTATCTCCACATACGCTGGAATTAAGAACGGCACAATCGACGTTGACAAGATGCTTCCACGCACCGTGTTCTTCGGCGCTAAGTCTGCTCCAGGCTATGCTATGGCAAAGCTCACCATTCAGCTCATTAACAATGTTGCTCGCGTGGTGAATAACGACCCAGCATGCAAGGGCAAGCTCGCTGTGTTCTTCCCACCAAACTACAACATCGAGTTGGCTATGAACTTGATTCCTGCCACCGATTTGGATGAGCAGATTTCTCAGGCTGGTAAGGAAGCTTCCGGTACTGGTAACATGAAGTTCGCTTTGAATGGTGCTTTGACTGTTGGTACTCTCGATGGTGCAAACGTTGAGATTCGCGAGCGCGTTGGCGCTGAGAACTTCTTCCTCTTCGGCATGACCGTTGACGAAGTTGATAAGCTCTACGCTGAAGGCTACGATCACGGCGGATCCCGTAAGTACTACGAGTCTGATCCTCGCTTGAAGACCGCTGTTGACATGGTTGCTGACGGCACATTCTCCAATGGCGACAAGAGCGTGTATGAGCCACTCGTCAACGATTGGCTTACCCACGATTACTTCATGGCAATGGCTGACTTCAGCTCTTACATGGATATTCAGGCTCAGATTGAGGAAACTTACCGCGACCCAATGAAGTGGGCTCGCATGGCAGTTTTGAACGTAGCCAACTCTGGTTACTTCTCTTCTGACCGCTCTATCGAAGATTACCTCGATCGCATTTGGCACACTGGTGCTCTTCCAGTTGCTGAGTGAGCGTAAAAATAGCGTCTTAATCGCTTAATAAGAAAAGGCGGAGGCTGTTAATCAGCTTCCGCCTTTTGTTTCTAGTAATTAAATCGAAATTAATCACAAGTAAGTAAATAAACAAGTAAATAAACAAACAATAAAGGCGGCTGCACATACACACAGTCGCCTTTATTTGAAGTATTTTAACGCAATACTGCTGTTTTATTCTTCAACAGCAGGAGCGTCTTTACCTTCTGTCTCTTCTTTTTCTAGCCCCAGGTCAATTGGTGAAGAGCTGTTCTCCCACGGCTCCTCCCAAGGGTCATAATCAGGATTGTGCTGCTTATAAACATACAATGCAGCAATTCCTGCGAGCAGTGCTCCGAAGAGCAGTGCAAAGAACTTCCAACCGCCAGAGGATCTGTTCTCCATGATGGCTCCTTTCGGGTTAAGCTGACCTGCTCGTCCAAGTCAACGATTTATATAGCGTTTTGTCGCTTACTCACTATCATAGTTGCTTTTCTTCAGAGTTGCATCTTTTTACACAATCTTATTGATTAAATTTGTGAAGTAAAGCCTATATCATAAAGATATGCATAATTTGGATATAAAAAATTTATGGAATAGAATACGTTTTCGCAGCAATACTGTTACTGCAATTCTCATATACGCTTGCATTGTTACTTGGCTAATAGAAATATTTTTATACTTCGTAACTAAAGAAACCTACATTACTTTTATAGAATATACTGCCTTCGTGCCAGTTACTGCGTTAAATACCCCATGGACTTGGTTCACATCAATGTTTGTTCATGCGCCAAACATCACTCATATTTTCTTCAACATGCTGTGCCTTTGGTCACTCGGCGCAGAACTTGAGCGTTATTTTGGCAGATGGAAATTCTTTGGACTTTATTTAATATCTGGTCTTGGAGGATGCATTGCAGATATTATTTGGTGCAGAATAATTAATAATTGGCAGTCCGCCTCTTATGGTGCTTCAGGCGCAATTATGGGTCTTATTGGCGCACTTTTAGTAGCTCAGTGGCGACTTGGTGAAAACATGCGAGGAACAATTATTTGGATTGCGATTACTCTCGCTATGCCAATTATTATTCCAAATATAGCTTGGCAGGCGCATGTTGGAGGTTTAATTATTGGCACAGCACTTGCAGCATTGCTAGGAGTACAAAATCCTCTGCTTAGAAAAGCTTCGTTTAATACGCGTTTCTTAACGTATTTTATTTCTATTTTTATTATTCTTGTTGCGTGCGCAGTATTCTGCTTACAAGGATTAGCTTAGTTAAATTACACGCATGTAGTTTTCCACCATTGTGTACAGAACTGTGGATAACTTGGGTATAAGTTGGGCATAAGATGCTAACAACTACTCAAGTTATCCACATAATTATTCACAAATGCTAATAACTCGCCATTTTTGCGCTTGTGCAAAAGTGTATAAAAGTTATCCACAATTACGACTCTATGTTAATTAACTTTCGAAAAGCGCAGAAACGTAATTAGAAAAACAATCTACTCTACTGTTTTTCTGGCAGTTTACTCCAATTAAAAGGCTGTTCAACCAAGTAGTATGCGTTATCGTCATCAGGCGCAGGCGCAAACTTCACAGGCTTAGTTTTATATGATGGAATAAATGGATTTAGGAAAGAATCTATAGTTTTAGCAGGCTTAATAGGTTCTTCGGTTTTCTTATACAACTTAGGATCTCTACGCAGAATAAACGGTCTGTCCATATTTGGCTTATTTTTTCCTACTCCTTGGAAGTATCCGTCTTTTTCTAATTTGATTAAATCAGCTCCTACAGGAACAAGAAGATAAAAATCAGCCATTCTAAAACTTAAACCGTGATTGATACCAGGATCTTTATTAAGAGTATCAAGATAGTCATAACCGTAATCACCAGTTTTATAAAGCTTACCGTTCACACATTTATCACCGGTAATATCGTCAAATTCAGAATTACCACAGAATGTTTCAAAACCTCCACGATACAGTTCTACAACTCCTGTATCTCCATAAATAAGATGATTCCTCATATAATTTTCTTCGCGAGGAGGGTAATTAACACTGCACCCAACAACATTCTGATTAGCATGACACATATGCAATTCATTGTTTAAATTCAGACCTGTATAAGTGCTCACATTATCAGCCTTTCGCATGTTAATATAATCTTTTTCATGCGACCCATGTAAATTCAAAATCTTATAATCAGGATCTTGTGGATTAAACGGCTCTAAACGAAAATCGAGACAATCTCCAGAATTTGTGCACCATAAACCAACAAAACTATCTAGTTTCATAGCGTCCATCAAAATATGGTTGTCGTAAGTATCTGAAGATTCAGTAAACAAAGATTGTCCTGCGCCAACACCGTAATAAAGAGTAATGGAATCACTAGTAGTTTCAGTTCCCAACGCAGGATCCGAATCAACTATTTTATACATATTATTACGAGAAGAAAGTCGTTCTTTCGTTTTAACATCTTTGAATCCTCGACTCTTCAATAAATCCTCAGCCTTGGCAAAATCCATGCCGTACAAATCAGCTGGAACACCTTTGCCTTCAGTACCAACTAAAACATGAATAGTACGATCAGCAGATTCATTAATTGAACTTCCAGGCTGAGGCGTAGTTCCAATTACCGTACCCGGATTGATAGCAGTTGCAGTATGCACTTTTACTGGCACGTTCATCTTTTTTAATTCGCGCACAGCATCTTCCGGCTTCAATTTAGTAATATCATCCGGAACTCCAGGCCCCAACGATTCATACACTGTTATTCTCGAAGAAGGTGATATTTTTTCGCCTTTTTTAATTCCTTTAATAGAAAGAACTTCACCTTTATTTTTTGCGGAGAATTTTTTAACTACTTTTACAGCAGCTCCCGATGACGATATTTTTTCAATGATTTGTTGAGCATTTCCTCCACTCAAAGAAGAAATAACATTTTTCTGCGAATACGAATAATAGAAAATTCCAACAGCAACAAGAGCTACGATAACAAAACTAGAAATGCTACAAGCAATTACTTTTTTATTAGGTTTTTTAAAATTATTAGGTTGAACAAATTGATTTTCTAATTTGTCTTCTTCAACAGGAGTTCCACAGCTATTGCAAAACCTACTATTTTCAGAAAGTTGACTACCGCATTCGATACAAAATCGCATTGTTCCTTCTTCAACTGTTTAACCATTTAGCGCAAATTGAGTAAAAATCTTCGCAGCTACGCTATTTCTCTAAAATTTATTTTAATTATTATTAATCTGAAGAACAAGCGCTTATTCGCTTAAAACTTTACGTTTAGCGTGCAAACACATCCATATGTTACGTAAGAATAAGATTATGCTTTCTGAGTTACATGCACCTTGTGAAATTCCTTGCGCAACACCTCAAACACTTGCGTTTATTAAAGAAAATGCGAAATCAAATCCAAATAATGCAGCTCTTAAAGCACCACGTAACGCGGGAATTGATGTTACTTTTGCAGTAAATCAAATAGCAGGCAAACAAATAGCACAACAAAAACTGCCAAAATGGGCATCCTGCGAGGAGATTATATATCCGGCACATATATCTATGGAACAATGCTCTTCGCAAGCCACAGCGCAATATAAGGCTAATATTGCACAAAAATTACTTAGTGAGATGAATGAAGAAAACACTTCGAACACTCTTGTTGATCTTACAGGTGGATTTGGTGTTGATTGCGCAATAATGGCTGAAGTTTTTGATTCTGCAATATGCATTGAGCAGCAAAGTGATCTTTCCGCTATTTCACAACACAATATGCGAGCGCTCGGTCTTTCTAAAGTTACGTGTTACAACAATAATAGTCTTGAGGCACTTGATCAGATTTCTAGCGCAACAATGATATACATTGACCCTGCACGTAGGAATAATCAAGGTTCTAAAACTTACGCTATTGAAGACTGCACGCCAAACGTGCTATCTATTAAAGACCAACTTCTTAAAAAAGCACAAATTGTTATTATTAAACTTTCTCCAATGCTTGACTGGCATAAAACTGTAAACGATTTTGGCGGTAATGTTGCGCAAGTGCACATTGTTGCTCATCATAATGAATGCAAAGAGCTACTAATAGTACTAAGCAAATCTCAGCACACAAAACTGCCAATATATTGCGTAAACGACAATCAGTTAACTGTTATAGAAGCAGTTTACGATACTTCAAAAAATCAGGTTTCAATACTTTCTGGATTAGATGGTAAAAGTAAGGAAAACAAAACTTTAGACGTACAAAAATGGCGAGAATGGGCTCGGTACGTTTATGAGCCAAATGCTGCAATTATGAAAGCGGGATGTTTAAAGTTTTTAGAAGAAAAGTATGGCATTAAACAAATAGAACCAAATAGCCATATTGGTGTTGCAGAAAAATATTATGCTAATTTCCCGGGAAAAATATGGAAAATTGAGAATATTTGCAGCCTTAACAAGAAGGAAATAAAGAAAGCGTTTGCAGATATTACACATGCGAATATTGTTACTAGAAACTTTCCAATGTCTGCAGAAACTTTGAAAAAGCGCCTTAAAATTCAAGACGGCGGAAATATTAGGCTTATTGCAACAACTGACAGCAATAAAAATCACGTAATTATTCGCGCAATTGCAGAATAAAAATAATTAAAGTAGCCACACAAAACGCGCAGCTACTTTAATAGAATCGTTTTCAAAATAGTCGTAATTGTATTAACGCCACCACATGGTCATTAAGAAACCAACTACAACAAATCCGAAGGCAATAAGTAGATTCCATGCTCCAATTCCTGGGATTGGTAGCATAGGATTCAAGTAATACACAACAGCCCACACTAAGCCAATAACCATCAACGTGCAGAACAGTGGAACGAACCATGCTGCATTAGCCTTCGTACCTTTAATACTTTCTTCAACGCGACGCCTATTTTCTGCTTGACGCTGCATCATCTTCTGAATTTGTGGAGAAAGCGATGCTTTATCTGCAGTAGCATTCAACACTGCTTCGACTTCATCCATAGGAACGCCATAAGTATTCTCATTTGACGTATCGCTCTTCTTTGCAGCGTCGTCAGCTGCAGTCGTGTGCAATTTCTCATCAGCCATAACTGTAACTCTCCAATCAATCGGCTACACGCTATAATAGTGGTTACACTCGAACGTAGGAAGAATGAGAGCAAATTATGGTAAAAAGAACAGGAAAACATAGAGCTCAACGCTCGTTGTTAAGTAGTGTTGCTGTTGCCGTTGCCATCTTTCTTACAGGATATTTATTTGTTACTAACCTACGAGTCAACCGCACTGCTTTCGTCACTTCCAACACGAGTCAAATGGTTGAAAGAAACTCGCAGCGAACAAAATCTTTGCGAGAAGATATTAAAGATTTAGATTCCAGAATTAGTTTGCTTAACAAAACTCTCGTAAGCAGTAATGAGAATAAAGATTCTTCAGATACCGGTAGTAGCACTGTTCTTCCTAAGCTTGAAGGACCTGGAATAGTAGTAACTCTCAACGACTCTTCACTGTGGAAGGGCGCAGTAAACGGTTCTGGAACTTCTGTAAATATTAACGATTATGTTATTCACCAGCAAGATATTGAATCCGTTGTAAACGCGCTTTGGCAAGGTGGAGCAGAAGCTATGACCATACAAGATCAGCGCGTTTTGTTCAATTCTGCAGTAATTTGCATTGGAAACGTGCTTATGCTTCAAGGTCATCAGTACTCGCCACCGTATAAAATATCTGCTATTGGCCCAGTAGACGATATGGTTGATGCGCTTAATAATTCACCAGCCATACGCACCTACAAGGAATACGTAAGTTCATTTGGATTAGGATGGAAAGTAGAGAAGAAGGAGAATTTGAAATTCCCAGAAGCATCTGCTTTGTTACAACCATTAAGGTACGCATCCGTGCTTAAAGAACTAAATAAATGATTTGTGTCGCAAGACCCTCACATCAATAAAGGAGTAACGTATTATGCAGTCTGCTTACACGCAGGAAAATGATACGAAGAGCAAAGGCTCTAACTTCTGCTGGCAAATTGCCGGAGTTATTGGCGAAGTTTTAATCGCTTTTGCAATTATCTGTGCACTATATATTGCATGGCAAATGTGGTGGACCGGAGCTCAAGCAGAGCACAATCAGGTAGAAGCACGTAAAGAAATATCTTGGAAGAATCCTAAAACAGGTGACAAAACAAAGATTGCTTTACCTCAAAATGGCGAGCCGCCAAAAGTTAGCAAACCAAAAGGTGACGTTTTAATAGCTCGCCTTTATGTTCCTCGCTTCGGAAACCAGTGGGAGCGCAATATTATTGAAGGAACAACACCAGATATTTTGAGCAAACGTGGCTTAGGACACTATTCAGAAACTCAAATGCCTGGAGAAATCGGTAATTTTGCAGTAGCTGGACACCGTAATGGCTACGGACAGCCTTTGGGCGATGTTGATTTGCTTAAACCTGGCGATGCTATTGTTGTTAGGACTAAAGATTACTGGTTCGTATATAAGTACACTTCTTATAAGATTGTTACGCCAGATCACGGTGAAGTAATCGCTCCAAACCCTGATCATCCTAACGAAAAGCCAACAAAACGTATGCTTACTCTAACTACTTGCGAGCCTAAGTATACTACTGCAACACATCGCTGGATTAGCTACGCTAAGTTAGCTTATTGGGCGAACATTAGCGATGGTATTCCAAAAGAGCTTTCCACAATTGATGAGCAAGGAAAGGTAAAGTTTATTAATAATGAGCAACAGTCTCTTGTTTCTCATCTTTCCTCACTTGTTCCAGTAATGCTTGTTATTGCAGTGCTTTATATTGCTATTTTTGCGGCTGGCGCTATTGCTTGGCAGTGGCCGGCACTTCGCGAAATTCGCGTAGGAAGAAGGAAAAGGCCAGATGCAAGCATTTTTGGCGGAATCCTCTTAATACAACCAGGCATTACAGCAATTCGTTGGATTCTTGCAATACTAATTCATTTCTTCATCATATTAGCTCTATTCCAATGGGTATTCCCTTGGGCAGCTGCAACGGTTCCATTCCTTCAGCAGATGTCTAATTACACAACAACTATCTGAAATAAATCTAATTAAATATTTAATTGAAATATTTAATTAGATTTAGGACATACTCGAATAAAGTCTAATAAAAAATAAATATGTACAAATAAGGGCGATACTTAAAAAGTTATCGCCCTTATTTCTATTCGATTCTCAAATATTTTCTAGTATCTAATATCACTTACCTTGAGTATCACTATCTGAAGAAGAACTAAGCCCTGGTCTAGTAATCAAAGTGATTGCAGAACCTTTATCTACCTTAGTTCCAGCATCTTCAGACATGCTGATTACTACGTCGTCATCTTTATTAGAAATAGAATCAGAAACTACTCTTAAGCCCTTTGCCTCAAGTATTTTCTTAGCCTGCTTAAACGTAATAGTACCAAGATCAATATGCGGCACTTCTACCTTTGTCGAGCCTTGTGACACATAGACTGTGATCGAGCTATGAGGCTTAACAGAAGATCCAGAATTAGGGTTTAATCTGGTCACAGAATCTTCAGGTACACTATCTGAATCTTCCTTTACAACATCCGCAGTAAAACCAAGATTTTGCAGCTGACTAATCACAATATCCTTGCTCTGACCAACAAGACCATCAGGAATCTTAGTTAAACCAGAAGCAATATAAAGAGTAATCAAAGTACCTTTATCTGCGAAGGAATCAGCATCTGGATCAGTGCGAGTTACATGATCTTTCTTCACATCAGCACTATCTTCTACACGAACATTAGCAATCTTAAAACCAGCACGTTCGAGTATCTTACGAGCTGCTTCCTGCGATTTACCACTCACGTCTGGAACACGTGTTGATTGAGGTCCTACAGAGAACCAAACCGTAACTTTAGTGCCAGACGCAACATGCTCGCCACCACGCGGAGACTGCTTTGTAAACGTGCCTTCAGGCTGGGAAGAATGATCGTCTTCGCGAATATCTGGGACTAATCCTAATGCTCTAAGCTTTTCTCTAGCCGCATCCTGAGTGGTTGTTTCCATAAATGTTGGAACAACAACATTACCAGACATTCGATTATGACCCAGCATAAACAAAACGCCTGCTAGAACAACGATTGCAACAACAGCACCAATAATAGAGCCGATTACAGCACGCTTACGACGCTTAGCTTGAGATTGAGCGCGTTGAGCTGCACGAGTGCTTGGAGCAAATGCAATATTTGATGGCTCAACCTGACCTGTAATAGGATTAAACGATTGCGTTGCAGCACCATCAGTAGCATTAATAGCCATAGTTGCAGCTGTTTGCTCAGCTTGTTTGCGAGCTTTCATATTCGCTAAATCAGTAAGCGGATTAAAAGCTGCTGCAACAGGAACTCCGCCGTTCATGAACGCTAGAATATCGTTCTTAAATTCCGAAGCTGTAGCATAACGGTTCTGACGGTCTTTTGCCATTGCTTTAGCGCAAATTTTATCCCACATAGAAGGCATTCCAGGCACAAGAGTGCTTAAAGGAGTTGCAACTTCAGAAACATGCTGGTATGCAATAGCTACAGCGGAATCACCAATAAATGGTGGGCGACCAGTAAGCATTTCATAAAGTACGCATCCTGCAGAATACAAGTCAGAGCGCATGTCTACTTGCTCTCCGCGAGCCTGCTCTGGAGACAAATATTGTGCAGTTCCAACAACGCCTTGAGACTGCGTCATAGTTGTTGCAGAATCGTCAAGAGCACGAGCAATGCCGAAGTCCATCACCTTCACCATGCCCTGCTCGGAAATCATAATATTTCCAGGCTTAATATCGCGGTGAATAATTCCCATTCTGTGAGAATATTCCAAAGCATTAAGCACACCAAGCATAACTTGCTCAGCGTCACGCTGACTTAAAGCACCATTCATCTTAAGAATATCGCGCAGCGTTTTGCCTTTAATATACTCCATTACTAGGTAAGGAAGGCGTTCTTCCAAGCCGTTGTCGGCAGTAACAGATTCCTCACCAGAATCATAAATATTAACAATATTAGGGTTGTTCATTTGAGCAATTGCGTGCGCTTCCCTACGGAATCGCGAAAGGAAGATTTCATCGTTCGCTAAATCAGAACGCATGATTTTCACAGCAACAGTACGACCTAGACGCTTATCTACCGCAACACGCACTTCTGCCATGCCGCCGCGGCCAATAAGTTCTCCTAATTCATATCGACCATTCGCTAATGAGGTGGGCATTGTGGTATTCATTGCTGCTCCTTGCGATTATTGGTATTCAAAATGTTAATAATATTGACTTGATTCTGCGGCATACTCTTAATACATCGCGTTTGTCGAGAATCTGTAGAAATAAATCCTGTTGTATTGTTAAAAGCTGTTTCTTGATCAAGCAGCCTACGTTCAATACGAGATAAAACTTTTGACACAACAAGCGCATCTTTTGGCCGATCTTTTGGATCTTTTGCAAGCATCGACATAATAAACTGTCTTAATTGCAGATCAATATTTTCCGGCAATGGCGGAACAGGATCATTAACATGAGCCGCAGCAATATCTACCGGAGTAGCTCCAGTAAACGGCCTGTGCCCGCATAATCCTTCGTAAGCAACAACTCCTAGCGAATAAATATCGGATTGTGCTGTTGCTTGTTCGCCTTGTGCTTGTTCAGGAGAAATGTATTGTGCTGTGCCAACTACCATACCGTCCTGAGTAATCTGCTCCTGATCACTTGAATAAGAAACACCAAAGTCGGTAATTTTTACGTTTCCTGTTTCAGAAACCATAATATTTGCAGGTTTTACATCACGGTGAATAACACCATGCGAGTGAGCTACAAAAAGTCCTCGTGCTGTTTGAATAAGAATAGGCAACAGTCTGGTTGGATCAATAGCTTTTTCTTTATGATACAAATCTGCTAACGACTTACTTGGCACGTATTCCATAATTAAGAAGCCAATGCCATCATGCTCATAATAGTCAAATAGTGCTGCAATATTCGGGTGCGCAAGATTTGCCGAATTATGAGCTTCCGCACGAAGCCTACGCAACTTTGCTTCTACATTCGCAGTATCTGTACGCAGCGCTTTAATAGCAACAATTCGCCCAAGTTGAATATCAAAGCCTTTCCAGACTTCTCCCATACCGCCTTGCGCAAGGCGGCGATCCAGTCGATAACGATGATGAACTAACTGTCCTTCAACAAGTTTCATTGTGTAAGCGCCTCCTTCATCACTTGTCGCATAATTGGTCCTGCTGCGTAACTGCCCAGAACATTAGTATTGTGAACAATTACCGCTATAGCTATTTTAGGATCTTCTGCCGGAGCAAATCCAATAACCCACCCATTTGCAGACTGATTATTAACTCCGATCTGTGCAGTACCTGTTTTTGCAGCAACATGCATATTTGGTAATGCAAGATTTGGATTTTCTTTTATTACTACAGCTTGCATCATAGCGGATAGTTTTGCAGCACTATCGCTGCTCATGGCTTGATTCATAATTGTTGGCTTCGTTTGCGACAACACAGACAAGTCACTTGAACGCACACAATCTACAAGCGTAGGTTTCATAAGCGTACCGTTATTTGCTATAGCTGCTGCAATCATAGCATTTTGCAAAGGCGTAACTTTTGCGTCACCCTGTCCAATAGATTCCAAAGCTAATCTGTCGGGAGTTGGTTTAATTGAAAATGTTGAGCTTACGGATCTCATTGGGAAACCTGTAGAATCAGATCCATCTATAGAAAGAGAATCAAAGAAGCCAAACTTTTTTGCCTGTTTTACAATCGCATCTGAACCCAAAGAATTGCCCAACTGAGCGAATGCAGTATTTGAAGAATAAGCTAACGCGTCTTCAAACGAAATTTTTCCGTCAGTGCCGTTTGCTTGAGAAACAACATTAGTTAAAGCAACACTTGTTCCAGGAAGAGTGTATTTTGCACCAGCAGGTATTAGCGTATCTGGCTGATATTTTCCAGTTTCTAGTGCTGTAGCAGCAACAATAGTTTTAAATGTAGAACCAGGTGCGTAAAGCTCAGAAATCGTACGATTTAACATTGGATTCCAAACATCTGATGTTATTTGTTCGTAAGACTTATTTACAGCACCAATATTGTGCATGGCAAGAATATTCGGATCATAACTTGGTGTGCTAACCATTGCGCGAATCCTGCCAGTTTTTGGTTCAATTGCAACAAGAGCTGCGTCTTTGTCTTTTAGAAGATTATAGGCAAGATTCTGCAGTTTTGAGTCAATTGATGTTTCAATAGAAGCTCCGCGGTTTGTAGCTCCAGTAAACAAAGATTTGAACCGCTGCCAGAATAATGCGTCAGATTCGCCGCTTAATAAACTATTCCTAGAAGCCTCAATACCTCTATCTGCACGCTGACTAATAGAAAAGTAACCAGTAATTGGAGAATATACAGGACCGTTAGAATATTTGCGCTGATACACGAATGCATCTTTAGAGGAATCTGATTTAGCAATAACAATTCCATCCGAAGTAAGAATTGCCCCTCTAGGAGATCCAAACTCATGGTATAAGGCTCTACGATTTCTAGGATCAGCATTTAAAGCATTAGCATTAATAGAAGTAATAATAGTACTTGAAATACCAAGCACAACGAACAATACTAGTACAGCAATGAATAATTCTTTTAAGCTTTTATTCATTTGTCTCACCTCGTTCCTGCGAAGAAACAAGGGTTTGGCTATTCATACTATTCGCTTCTTCCTGACTATTAATTAAATTACTTTCACCAAGATTATTATTTTCAGATTTACTACGAATTCTCTCCTGCAATTCTCGCTCACGCAATGCTGCCAAAGCCTCATACTGGAAGGCGTCGGAAACTGGAGCTGATTCAGGTTTATTCGCAGAGTTAGAAATAACAATAAGCAATGCTGCAAGCAAATAATTTGCCACTAATGAAGATCCGCCGGCAGCCATATATGGCAAGGTTAAACCTGTTAAAGGTATAACCAAAGTAATACCACCAACAACAGTAAATACTTGGAATGCCATAGTAAAAACAAGACCGGATGCTAATAATTTACCGAAGCCATCTTTAATTTTCATTGCGGTAATCATTCCGGAAGTAATAATAATTAAATACAAAACTAATACTGCAAGAAGTCCAGTAAGACCAAGTTCTTCACCAATAGAAGCATAAATAAAATCAGAATTAGCCAGCGGTGTTAAGGAAGGATGACCCTGACCTAAACCTGTTCCTGTAGTTCCTCCGGCTGCAAGACCAAATAATCCAGATACAATCTGAGCCGAACCTCCAGGGAACCTGTTATACACAGCATTATCAAACGGGTGAAGCCAAGCATCCACACGATACTGCACATGTGCGAATAACTTTACTGCAACTAAGCAGCCTAATGTGAATGCAATAGATCCAACAACCAGCCAACCTTTGCGACCTGTGGAAACATAAAGCATTGACACGAACATTGCGAAGAACATAAGAGAAGTGCCAAGATCGTGCTGCACAACTAATACGCCCATTGATGCAGCCCAAACTAACGCAATAGGACCCATATCTTGCAATCTTGGCAAATGCACTCCAAGAACTTTTTTTCCTCCTACAGCAAGCCTGTCGCGATGATTAAACAAGTATGCTGCAAAGAAGAAAGCTAGGAAAAGCTTAGCAAATTCTCCAGGTTGAACAGTGTGATTTCCAAAACCAATCCAAATTCTTGCGCCGCCAATTTCTTTGCCTAATCCTGGAATCATAGGAGAAAGAAGCAAAACTAAGCCGATTACCATATTTACGTAAGAAAAACGCCTTAATATGCGATAATCTTGCAGCACAATAACAAAAATAATAGATAATATAAGCGCTACACACACCCACACTAACTGTTTAATAGCAATATCAGTATTATTTTGTCTATCGATTCTTGCAATAAGAACTGTTCCTATTGCTGTAAGAAGCATAATACACGGCAAAATTGCTTGGCTGGCATAAGGCTGCTTAACAAGAAGTACACCCCAAAATACTAAGAATAACAGCATAACAATTGTTAGCATTGCAACATAATTAGCCGATATGCAACTGTCTATACGAAAGAACATTTGCAAAAATGCAATTGCTGAAACAAAAATTGCAAAAAGCAATAACGCTATCTGTCTAATACGCGTAGCAACCAAATTCATGAGGATTTACCCCCTTGCTGCGCATTATTGTCTTTATTATCCTTATTTTCCTTACTATCTACGCTTTCTTTGCCGCTTTTACTATCTTTGCTGCTTTTACTATCATTTGAAGAAACTATTTTTTTCTGACGCTTAGCATTTAATTTTTCTTTCGCACGCTGGAACATTTCTCTACGAATTAAAGAAGCATGACCGCGAGCTTCAGCTAAACTTCCAAAACTAATACCTTCACGCAATTGATCCTGCCATGATTTATCAAGATTTTTTACAGGAATATCGGTTGATTCAACTTCGTGAGATAACGCAATTCCGAAAATATTTGTTGGAACACCTTGATAAATAACAACGCGATCATTGTTCTGACTAATGTAATACTGCGTTTGAGTCCACGAATAAACTCCATAACCAGCACCAGCAATAATCAACAATCCAAGCAAAATTCCTAAAACAATACCTATGCGAGTCCATCTACGACGCAACGAATAAGCTTTATGAGCTTCATCTTTCTCATATTTAACCGCGCGCGCAACATCCGGATCGTGCGGATCGGTAGATATTTTGCCGTTTTTCTTAGTTACAATAGGAATTTCATTCGTATCAGGAGTGTGTAAATCTTCTGATTCTTCGCGAATATGTGAAGGCTGAACAATTCTAGTCATTAATACGGAAGGATTAACAGCATCTGACTCATCCGCATTGTTTTGAACTAAAGCTGCAGCACGTTGCGCTGGAGAATTTTTATCTTCTCTAAGTGCCGGCGACGACGATACTGCTTTATTAACAATATCTGCAATAGATTCAAGATCTTGGCTTGCAGCTCCACCAATCAATGGAGTTTGATGAGGCAAATCAAACGCGTCCGCATCGAGAGCAAGAGTCGCATCCGCAACAACAGCAGTAACATTATCTGTGCTTCCTGCTCGAAGAGCCATAGCTACAAGTTTTTGAGCACATTCTTCTTGATTAGAAATAGTGCTCATAACATCTTGAATAGTGGAATCTTCTAAAACTCCGCACAATCCGTCTGAACAAAGTAACCATCTGTCTGAAGGATGAGCTTTTCGTAAAGCAATATCAGGACGCGGATCTATATCAAAATCTCCCAATACGCGCATAACAACATTTCTTTGAGGATGATTCCTAGCCTCTTCGGGAGTAATATGCCCAGTATCAATAAGATGCTGAACATAGCTGTGATCTGTAGTCATTCTCATAAGATGATTGTCACGAAGCAAGTATGCTCTTGAATCACCTAAATGTGCCAAAACCCAATATCCGCATACGAGAGTTACTGCAGTAACAGTTGTTCCCATTCCAGCAAGACGTCGCTCGCGCTTAGCTTTTCCAACAATCGCGTCATGAGCTGCCATAATCGACGTTTCCATCATTGAAGACACAGCTTTTACATCGTACGGCCTGGAATCTTGCTCAATATGCGCAAGCGAACGAATGGCAATAGTAGACGCTGTATCTCCTCCAGCATGACCACCCATACCATCGCAAATAGCTGCTAAATGCTCTCCAGCAAACGCAGAATCCTGATTGTTACTTCTAACTGTGCCAACATCACTAACAGCAGTAGAATACATAAATAATATTTTTTCAACTGATTCTACATACGCTGATTTGTTAACATTCTGATTATTATCGTCTGCTAATTTTTCAATTTGGCCAGTTTTTTCTGTATTGGATTCTTCCTCATTATTTGAATTGATTTGCGTCATATTATCACCTCAATTCAAACATGGTTGCGCCTATTCTAACCGAAGTGCGCGGAGCTAATATAACTGGTTCACTAACGCGAGAATGACCAATCATAGTCCCATTAGTACTGCCTAGATCTTCAAGCACCCATGCGTGAACTTTTTGATTAAAATACACGCGAGCATGATGTGAAGAAACAAATTCATCATTCAAAACTACTGTATTAGATGCAGCTCTACCAAGAGTTACTCCAGCAGCATTTAATGGGAAAGATGATCCTGCCAAAGGCCCATCAATAACAACTAGCAAAGTAGGATTAACATCAGAATTTTTTGAAGACGAGTTAACCATTACAGGTGATGCTTGTCGCTGTACAGGCTGAGAAGAATTTACGTCATGAGATGCGCGTCGAGATTTTTTATTCCAAAAATGCGATTTTTTAGGACTAAAAACCTCAATATCCCTACGAAGCGAACGAATAGCGCATAACACAAAAACCCAAAGTAAGACTAAAAAGCCATACTTGAATATTGCAAACGTTAATTCTGTGAATATCATACGCGTTATCGTCTCCTCATTCGGAAAATACTTTTTCTCCTACTCTTGAGACGATGCCCAGTAGAGAATACGCGTACGCCCAATAGTAATAGTGTTTCCGTCTACCAGGGTTGCAGCTGGCACTTGATGACCTTCTACATAAGTACCGTTTGTTGAACCAAGGTCTCGAGCAATAACACCATCAGGAGTGACGTCGATACTAAGATGATGTCGAGAAATACCAGGATCATCAATTACAATATCGCAACCGGAACCTCGTCCTAAAATTGTACAATCTTTAGTAAGCAAATACTGATTTCCATTAATCTCAAGCATTGGATGATTCTGCTGCTGGTCGTCGGTAGTAACAGGAACAGCATTTCCTTGAACTGATTCAGAAGTTAAATGGAAATTACCCTTAGTTAATTCCAAGTCTTCTTCAAAAATAACAACTACTGGTCCTACAAAAGCATAATGTTGACTTTTAGCATATTGCGTAAGATTGTCAGCAAGCTCATTAGCTAAAGCTTCACTGCCCCATTGTTCAATATGATCAAAATCAGGAGTACTTAGCTTAAAACGATATTCATTTGGAGCAACAGTATGATCTCGGCCAATAGGCATAGCTTCAGCATCAATTTCACGTTCCAAAGCACTAGAAAAATCAACTGGCTGTAAATCTTTGGAGCCGAATTTTGCGAAGACGCCGTTCACTGCACCTTCCACGCTCTTCTCAAATCGGTCAAAAACGCTCATGGTAAACCCTTTCTATCTGTTCACCATAGTACTCGTCACCGGGTACGGTACTCAAATTTCACACACTTTTTTCTAATATTTTATTATTTTTAATGCTACTTGACTATTTTCAACGTGCATTTACATCATGGTAAGTGTACTCTTAGCAATTATGACGCAAAAAAATAATAACAATCACAGCAGATTGTCGGTAATTACTCGCAATTTCGCTACTATTTTTACTTTAATACTCGCAATTATTGTACCTTGCTTAGGTAAAGCACTACTTATTAGTAGTAAAGAAAGAAATTATGAAGCAACTATTGTGGCTTATTTTCACAATAGTGTTCCTTCTTCGCTACTTAGCTTTTCAAAAATAATTGCGATTGTTTTTTCCACTAAAGGCTGCTTGGCAATACTATTATTGCTTGCAATAATTTCATTGTTTGTTAGTAAAAGCTTAAAACTTACAATTACTCAGCTTCTTATTTCTCTGCTTCCTATGATTTACATTTTTGCAGTTAAATTTGCTGTACACAGGCCAAGACCATACATTGGTTTGAATATTAAACTACCTTCTGATCCAAGTTTCCCTAGTGGACACACTTCTGCAGCAGTCGCAGTCTGTGCAATGATAATGCTAATTATTTATGTAACTAAGCCTTCTCTTGTTAAAGTTGGATTGCTTTTTAGCGCAATACTAGTTGTTATCGTCGCTATTTCGCGACTTATTGTTGCAGCTCACTTCCCTACAGACGTATTAACTGCAGCAATCATGTATCCTCTTCTTTCTGTTACAGTATTGCGCTCATGTCAGAGACACAACCTGTATGTAGATAATAGAAAAAACAATAAAGATAACAAAAATTACTCTGCTAAAAAATTAGTGGAAGATTTTTCTTCAGAAAGCGAAAACACTAATGCTTAAAGGTTTTAAGAAGTTTATTTTACGCGGCAGCGTTATTGATATGGCTGTCGGTGTTGTTATGGGTAGTGCAGTAACTGCAGTAGTAACAACAATAGTAAATCATATTATTAATCCTCTTATTGCAATGATTTGCGGAAAGCCAGAACTTAATGGCGTTCTAACTATTACTATGAACGGTGCAACAATTTCTTTTGGCGCAGTAATTGGCGCATTATTAAATTTCCTTATTGTTGCTACAGCAGTTTATTTTTGCATTGTTTTACCTATTAATAAATTGCGTGAAATTGGTGCAGATTTATTGCAAATAGAACATGAAAAAACTGAAGAAGAAAAACGTAAAGAGCGCGAAGAAAAAACTATTCAACTCTTGCAAGATATTCGCGATGAATTAGCTAGAAAATAATATTCTTGCTAATTAAAAAAAAATATTTAGAAAATATTAAAATTCCCGCTAGTTAGAAACAATTAGCGGGAATTTCTATTAAAAATAAAATCCTATTAATAGGCTGTTACCTATACGTTTTCGCTTATTAGTCATCACCTAAAGTAACGTGTATTCCGCCGACCAATGAGCCAACTACGTTATAAAGTAGAGCAATTATTGCGGACAGTATTGTAATAATAACAATTTCAACAATAGAGAATATAGTAACTGCGCTCAATACTGTTGGAAGAGAAAATACGTCGGCAAGATTAAAACCATTACTATCCAAACCTGTTGATGAAACAATCTGAGTTACCTGATCAAAAACACCAATCATGTTCAAGAACAACCAAACTAAACCTGCGGCAATAACTTGAATAATACCGCCTGCAACGCTTAGAAGAAATGTAACTTTTGCAACTGACCATGCATCAACACGAACCAAAGAAAGGCTCATACGACGAGCTCTAGGAGTATGACCTGCTTTAGAAGAATGTAATTGACTTGCTGAAGATGTTGATGATGCCATACCACCAATAGTTCTACGCGAAGAAGATGAACTACTATTAGATCCACCCAACGTAAACTGTGATTTTCTAACAACCCTTCCTAAAGAAGAATCACCAAACTCTTCATTAGAATTATTGTCTTCTCTAATTGTGTAAGAAGATTCTTCATTAATATTCGTTGGATTTTGCGATGGCTCAAAATCTTCGCTCATCTTAAGTTTTCCTTCTCTTATTATTTTTCTTATAATTAGACTAATTATACTAATGAGAGTACCAATCAAAACGGACTATATCCGCTCAGTTGGCACTCTCATAAGTTATTAATAATTAAGTTTTTAGCAAAGAAATTTTATTATTTACTACTTTTCGTAAATAAGATTTTAAGCTTCCTCGTTCGATGAAGTTGTTTCAACTTCTTCTACTTGATTTTCCTCATCATCTGTTTCTTCATTACGAGCAATAGAAATAATTTCATCACCCTTGTCTGGCTTAGCAAGAGTTACACCTTGCGTAGTTCGTCCTGTACGCTTAACTTCGTTAACGTCGGAACGAATTACCTTACCGGACTTCATAATTGCCATTACTTGGTCAGTTTCTTCAACAATCAAGGCACCAACCAAAGAACCGCGTCCTTCTGCAAGCTGTACTGCCTTAACGCCGTAACCGTTTCTGCCTTGCAAACGATACTCTTCAATAGCTGTACGCTTTGCAAAACCTTCGTTTGTAACAACAAGAAGATCTTTACTTGTTTCAGCGGCAACAACATCCATATCCAAAAGTTCATCACCTTCGCGGAATCTCATGCCCTGAACACCTGCAGTTTGACGTCCCATTGGTCGAAGTTGTTCATCATCTGCTCTGAACTTCAAACTCATACCAAGTTTAGAAACAAGAATAATGTCGTCTTCTGAATTGCACAAAGCTGCACCAATTAGCTCATCAACAGGTTCACCAGTTTCTTCATTTGCCATTAGTCGAACAGCAATCAAACCACCTTGACGTGGAGAATCGTATTCTTGCAAAGCAGTTTTCTTAACTTTTCCAGAACGAGTTGCCAAAACCAAGTACTTTGCCACATCGTAGTTTTGAATTGACAAAACTGTTTGAATTGTTTCTCCAGGAGTAAACTGAAGCAAATTAGCAACATGCTGACCTTTAGAATCGCGAGATCCTTCTGGAAGTTCGTAAGCTTTCAGACGGTAAACTCGACCACGATTAGTAAAGAAGAGCAACCAGTTGTGTGTAGATGTTAAGAAGAAATGATCTACTACATCATCTTCACGAAGCTTTGCACCCTTAATACCTTTACCACCGCGGTGTTGAGCACGATACTCATCTGCTTTAGTTCGCTTAATATAACCTGCGCGAGTTACTGTTACAACAACATTTTCTTCAGCAATAAGATCTTCAACATTCATTTCACCAGAGAATGGAAGAATCTTAGTTCTGCGATCATCACCATATTTTGCAACAATTTCATCAAGCTCGTCACCAACAATCTTGCGCTGACGTTCTGGACTTGCCAAAATATCGTTGTAATCAGCAATCTTAAGCATCAAATCTTCATGCTCGTCAAGAATCTTCTGACGTTCCAAAGCTGCGAGTCTACGAAGTTGCATTGCAAGAATTGCATCTGCTTGAACTTCATCAACATCAAGCAAATTCATCAAACCAGTACGAGCTGTTTCAACATCTTTAGATGATCTAATTAAAGCAACAACTTCATCGATCATATCCAAAGCTTTTAAGTAGCCTTGCAAAATATGATCACGCTCTTCAGCTTCACGCTTTAAGTAACGTGTACGCCTATCAATAACTTCAAGCTGGTGACTTACCCAATGACGAATAAACGCATCCAAACTCAAAGTTCTAGGAACACCATCAACCAGAGCAAGCATGTTTGCGCCGAAAGTCTGCTGCAATTGAGAATGCTTATACAAGTTGTTCAAAACAACTTTTGGAACAGCATCACGCTTAAGAACAAGAACCAAACGCTGACCTGTACGACCAGACGTTTCATCGCGCATATCTGCAATGCCTTGAATCTTGCCGTCGCGCACAGCCTCCCTAATAGAAGCAGCTAAGCGATCAGGATTAACTTGGTATGGAAGCTCAGTTACAACCAAGCACATACGTCCCTTAATTTCCTCAGTATTAACTACTGCGCGCATTGTAATTAAGCCGCGGCCCGTACGGTACGCTTGCTCAATTCCCTTATGACCTAAAATGGTTGCGCCAGTAGGGAAATCAGGTCCTTTAATTCGCTGAATTAAAGCTTCAAGAAGCTCTTCTTTGCTTGCATCCGGATGTTCCAATGCCCAGTGCACACCATCAGCCACTTCACGCATATTATGAGGTGGAATATTGGTTGCCATACCAACAGCAATACCAGCAGAACCATTAACTAAAAGATTCGGGAAACGAGCTGGCAAAACAGTAGGCTCTTGAGTTTTACCATCATAATTTGGCAGGAAATCAACGGTATCTTTATCAATATCTCGTACCATTTCCATAGCCAAAGGTGCCATACGGCATTCCGTATAACGCATTGCTGCTGCAGGATCATCACCAGGAGAACCAAAGTTACCTTGTCCATCAACAAGCATGTAGCGCATAGACCAAGATTGAGCCATACGCACCAAAGTGTCATAGATAGCAGAATCACCGTGAGGGTGATACTTACCCATAACATCGCCAACAACACGAGAGCACTTGTTGTATCCGCGATCAGGCCTATAACCACCGTCATACATTGCATAAATAACTCGACGGTGAACAGGCTTTAAACCATCTCGAACATCTGGTAAAGCTCGCTCAATAATAACGGATAATGCATAAGCAAGATATGATTCGCGCATTTCCTGCTGCAAATCCATATGCTTAACTCGAGCACCCTTCATTAATCCATAATCAGTATTATCGGCTTCCTGAGGGCTTTGTGGTTCCATTGAACCATCTGGCAGTTGATCTCGATCTTCGCTATTATTAGCGGCGTTTATTTCGTCTACCACTGCAATTCCTTTGTATTCTTATAGGTTACTAACGTTTTTATTTTTCTATCTTTGTAGATATATCAATAACTTTTAAGCATCAATAAACCTTGCATCATGAGCATTTCGTTGAATGAAGAGTCTACGTGGCTCTACTTCATCACCCATAAGCATTGAGAAGGTTTCATCAGCTCGAGCAGCATCTTCAATATGAATCTGCTTCAAAATACGATGCTCAGGATCCATAGTGGTTTCCCACAATTCCTGATAACTCATCTCACCCAAGCCCTTGTATCGCTGAATACCTTCACCTTTAGGAAGTTGACGACCAGCAGCTTTACCTTCTGCTAAAACTCTGTCTCGCTCAGCATCCGTATAAACAAAATCATGCGCTCCCTTGCTCCACTTCAATCGGTACAAAGGTGGCATAGCAACATAAACGTATCCTGCTGTAATCATAGGACGCATGTAGCGGAAGAACAGAGTCAAATTCAAAGTTGCAATATGAGCACCATCGACATCAGCATCAGCCATAATAATAACTTTGTGATATCGAACCTTGCTTAAATCGAAGTCTTCACCATAACCACCACCAACAGCAGTAATTAATGATTCGATTGTTTCAGACTTCATCATTCTGTCAATTGATGCACGCTCAGTATTCAAAATCTTACCGCGCAAAGGCAAAATTGCTTGGGTAATAGGATCTCTACCTTGAATTGCAGAACCACCTGCAGAATCACCCTCGACTATGAATAATTCGCACTCTTCAGGATTACTAGATTGGCAATCCTTCAGCTTATCTGGCATACCAGCTGTTTCAAAAATAGATTTACGTCTAGTATTTTCACGAGCTTTTTTAGCAGCCAAACGTGCACGAGAAGCTTCAACAGCTTTTTGAATAATATTCTTAGCTTCACTTGGATGAGCATCAAGCCAGTCACCAAGCTTTTCTGTCATAACTCGCTGCACAAAAGTTTTAGCTTCAGAATTACCAAGCTTTGTTTTTGTCTGACCTTCAAACTGTGGAGTTGTAAGTTTTACAGAAACAACAGCAGTTAAACCTTCTCGAACGTCGTCACCAGAAAGATTAGTATCTTTTTCTTTTAAGATATTCTTTTCACGCGCATAACGATTAATTAAAGTTGTTAAAGCAGCGCGGAATCCTTCTTCGTGAGTACCACCTTCAGTAGTGGAAATCGTATTTGCAAAAGTGTGAACAGCTTCAGAATAAGCAACAGTCCACTGCATAGCAATTTCTGCAGAAATACCAATTTCAAGATCTTCAGCCTCAAAATCAATAACATCTGGCTCTACTGGAACAGCTTTACGAGACTTAACTAAATAATCAACGTAATCCTTAATACCGTGTTCATACTGATAACTTACGCTTTGATGCTTATTTTCATCAGTAGATTCACCATCTCCTGCAACCTCATCACCTGCCTCATCAGGCTTACGCAAATCAGTTAAGGAAATTTTCAAACCTTTATTAAGAAATGCCATCTGCTGGAAGCGAGATCGCAAAGTTTCAAAATCATAAGTAGTGGTTTCAAAAATTGTTCCATCTGGCCAAAATGTTACAGAAGTACCAGTAGATTCGCCATCTTCCATTGGCTTACCCTTTGCCAATGGTGCTGTTGGATGCTGATCTACATAAGTTTGAGTCCAATGGAATCCTTGACGGCGAACTTCAATTTCTACACGAGTAGAAAGAGCATTTACTACAGAAATACCAACACCGTGAAGACCACCAGAAACAGCGTAACCACCGCCGCCAAACTTACCACCAGCGTGAAGCTTTGTCATAACTGTTTCAACACCAGAAACACCTTCACCTGGTACTTCATCGACTGGAATACCACGACCATCATCAACAACACGAATAGCATTATCTGGCAAAATAGTCACTTCAATGTGAGAAGCATAACCTGCCAACGCCTCATCAACGGAATTATCAACAATCTCATAAACCAAATGATGCAAACCACGAGGTCCAGTAGAACCAATGTACATACCTGGCCTAATTCTAACTGCCTCTAATCCTTCAAGAACACGAAGATCACTTGCATCATAATGTTCAGGAGCAAGTGAATCATCAAGTTGAGCATCGTCAAGCTTATGCTCTTCGACAGCATTATCCATCGAATTATCTTCCGTGTTTGTCACTTTTTGTCCCTTCACAATTTGCCTCATATTACAAGGCTTTTACAGAGCCAACATATGCCAGAAAGCACATAAAAGGGGATTCTAGCGCTTCAACTATATTACATGACATTCTATACATATAATATTGCCTCTCGTTAATGAGAGGCCTTTTTACTATTTTTTTGAAATTATAATATTTATAAGTTAAAAAATTACCTTCTCCAAGAACCTAATCCGGTTGTAGTAGGACCTATAACTTTAATTTCTCTAATTTTAATATCCGAAAGATTATTATTAATTTTTTCTTTTAATTGAGGAAGCAAATAAGAAAGTTGAGTAGCCCATACAGCAGATTGTGCTCTAATAATAAGCACTTCATTTATAACTTGACTTATTTCACAATGATTTGCAATATTTTCACCAACTACTTCATTCCAAGAACTACGTAATTTTGCTATATTAAGTTGCTTATTCCAATTATTACTAGAAGCAAAAGACTGCAAAATACCGCAAAAAGCTCTAGGATCTCTACCTGGTTTGCCAAAATTTTCCCAAGCTTTATCTGCTCTTACAGAACGATTATTTTCTCTTTCAGCTTTTATATTAATCGGTTCAAAAATAAGAGCAGGTAATTTTCTTGTGTCTAACTTAAGTATTTTATAAACAGGAATCATAAATAATCCTCTGAATTTAAGCAGTTCTTTGTTCTAATATACTTTTCAAAATACTGTTATGTTCTTCATAAGTATTATTAGCACTATTTTGTTGACTTAATAAATCTTCAATATTTATTAAATTATCTTTTTGAACAATACTATTTTTTGGTATGTCACTAAGAGAAGATGTTGTAATAAAAACCTGATTTTGATTTTCTACAAAATTCAAGATTTGTTTACGCCTATTTTCATCTAGTTGAGCAAAAACATCATCCAAAATAATAATAGGTTTTTCATTATTTTTTTCTTCTAAAGCATTACATAATGCCATTTTTGCGGCTATTGCAAGCGTCCAAGATTCTCCATTAGAAGCAAAATCTTTTGCCAACATTTTATCAAGCATAAAATCGATATCATCTCTATGAGGTCCTATAAGATTGCATCCTCTAGCTAGTTCACCCTCATAAATGCGTTGAAAATGTTCACTTATTAGATTAAAAACGTTATTTTCCTCTTCTGTTTCTTCTTCAACTACTTCTTGAAAAGAAGGATTATATTTTAGTTCAGCATACTCTTCACTATTAGTAAGATATTTAATAATTTTATTAAAATATTTATTAAGAATATTTGCTACTTCTTGTCTAGCTTTTGTAAGAATAATTCCAGATTCAATAAATTTACCAGTCCAAATTTCTAAACCAGATAATGAAATTGGTTGATTATTATTTGACAATTCTCTAATACTTTTTAATAATGCAGCACGCTGTTTAGAAATATGCCTAAAATTTTGCAAAATTTGAGAATAGTTTGGTAATAGTAATAATCCTGCCTGATCTATAAAAGTACGTCTAACAGTTGGATCTCCAGAAATAAGTAATTGATCACTAGGCGTAAAAGAAACTACTGGTAAATAGCCTAGAATATCTCTCATATAAAGTGATTTTCCGTTATTAATACGAGCCCTATTTGTTCCTTTTAAAAAAATATTAACTTCATAAGTTGTTTCTTCATCATTTTTACGCGTATTTAGTCTTATAGTGGATTTTTCATATCCTTTTCTTATAAGAGGCAATGTTGAAGAAGTACGATGACTTATTCCAGTACCAACAAATTCGAGAGATTCAACAATATTTGTTTTGCCAAGACCATTGTTGCCGTAAATAATATTAATTCCTGGTTCGCAATCAAAAATTATATGATTCCAAGAACGAAAAGTATCAAGGGCAATTCTCGAAATATACATTTCTTTATTACCCTTTCTTTTAAAAATAAAACATAAAAAATTGTGATATTACATTCTACAGTAAAAAGATGCTGCAACAAAATGTAATATCACAATTAATATTAAAAACTAATTATTAAAACGCATAGGAACAAGCAAATAACGGTAATTCATAGATTCGTCACCGTCTGATTCTTGTTGACCATTAAATTCAACAGGTTTTACTGCAGTTGCCATTTTCATATGAACGAATGGTTCAGTAATTGCACTTAAACCTTCAATCAAATATAAAGGATTAAAAGCAACCGTAATTTCTTCACCATCCATGTCAATGTCAAGAACTTCTTTTGCTTGAGATTCGTCAGCAGCACCAGCACTTAAAGTTAATTCTTGATTTGCAAAAGTCATTCTAATAGGAGCATTCTTTTCTGCTACCAAAGAAACTCTTTTAATAGAATTAATTAAATCTTGTCTATTGATAACAGCGTGAATTGGATAGTCATCAACAAAAAGCCTATCTACAGAAGGAAATTCGCCATCAATAAGTTGTGAAGTACTATTTCTACCAGAATTTTCAAAACCTAGTAATGTTGGATCTTTTTCGTCAAAATCAATAATAACGTTCTGATGATCGTCAAAAGAACGAGCAATATCTCGTAATAAAGTACCACGAACAAGAGTTACAGAATTAGTATTTTCATTTTCTGGAGTCCACTTAAAAGTAGAACGAGATAAACGGAATCTATCAGTTGAAGTCATAGTAACAGTGTCATCTTCAAACTGCATTCGAATGCCTGTTAAAACTGGTCTATTTTCTTCTCTAGAAATAGAAACAGAAGCCTGATTAACTGCTTGAATAAATGTTGGGGCATCAACTTGACCCAACTTATTAGGAAGAGCAGGTAAATCAGGATATTCTCCTAAAGGCATAAGTTGAAGAGTAAATGTTGATTTTCCAGAAGTAATAGTTAATAAATTGTTTTCTGAACTTAAATAAGTATTTTCTGCAGGAAGGGACTTTGTAATATCGGCCATTAATTTGCCTAGTACAAGTACACTACCTTCTTCATCAATGCCAGCTTCAATATGATTTAGGCTAGAAATTTGATAGTTGAAGGCAGAAAGTTGCAGTGTTCCATTTGTTGCTTCAATTTTTAGGCCTGCAAGAATAGGGTTTGCAGGCCTAGAATCTATAACGCGTGTAGTCCAAGCTACAGCATCAGCAAATGATGCAGAGTTGACTTCTACTTTCATGCTTCCTCTTTTCGTTTAAAGTCTGCAATCATTCTACAGTATTAGTGCACATATCTGTAGTCTTTAAAATTTATAAGCTCACAAAGATTTATAAATTTTATTAATAAATAAGTAAATAAAATAGTAGTCATAATAAAAGCTGTGTATATGTGGAAAACTCTTATTTAGGCGCGTAATATATAGGTTATTAACATTTTAAAGCTGTTAATAAGTGTCTAACAATAATGTGTACAAGTTGTCGAGTTATCCACAGTAAAAGCTATTTTTTAATGTATTAACATTTTCAAAGCTCTTATACACGACTTATTAACATTTAAAAACGGCGTTTTCCACGAGTTATACTCAGCTTTTACCCACATTTGTTATTAAGTATGTGGATAACTTTAAAAAAATTTATAAACAAATCTTCATAAAACAGTGGAAAAGTTGTTTTTACTTTCTATGATCTGCAGGATTTTGTTTTAATCTAACCGTTAATTCCATAACATAATTGTAAATTTCCTGCTTTTCCTGCATCTCTCCACTTACACGAGTATAAGCGTGCATTACAGTTGTATGATCTCTACCGCCAAAAACTTCGCCAATATCAACCAAGCTCATACTTGTCATCTCTCGAGCAAGATACATAGCAATTTGGCGCGCAAGAGCAACATTCTTTGTGCGCTGACGGCCAACAAGTTCATCAAAAGTCATGTGGAAATACTGAGCTACCTGACTAATAATGTCAGTTGGCCTTACTTCAATATCTGTTGCAAAAAAGTCTTGTAAAGCTTGTTCTGCTAAAGCTTTACTTACAGGCTGATTACTTAAGGATGCTACAGCTGTAACGCGAGTTAAAGCACCTTCAAGTTCTCGAATATTTTCAGTAAATCTTTCTGCAATTAAATCAAGTACATCACTTGGAACATTACAGTGATTCATTGAAGCCATCATTCTTAAAATTGCAATACGCGTTTCCAAGTCTGGCGGCTTAATGTCTACGGTAAGACCAGATTCAAACCTGGAAATTAAGCGTGCTTCAAATCCTTTAAGATTTTTTGGAGCAACATCTGAAGCGATAACTATTCGCTTATTTGCCTGGTATAAGGAATTAAAAGTGTGGAAGAATTGTTCAAGAGTTGCTTCTTTTCCGCCCAAGAATTGGATGTCGTCAATAAGAAGAACATCAACTTCTCGATAACGCCTATTAAATTCAGCTATTTGACCTTGACTTTGGTTAGGTGTTTGAAGAGCTTCAATAAATTCGTTAGTAAATTCCTCACTAGTAACGTAACGAACCTTAAGCGAAGTGTCTTTTACTAAAGCATAATTGCCAATTGCATTAAGCAAGTGAGTCTTGCCAAGACCAGATCCGCCATAAATACATAAAGGATTAAAATCTCGTCCGGATCCTTCTGCAACAGCAAGTGCTACCGTTCTAGCGAAACGATTTGAATCTCCAGGAACGAATGTGTCAAAAGTTGCGCAAGTATTTAAATGCGTAATTGCATCTCTCTGCACAGAAACAGTTTGTTGTGGAGATTGTGCAGAAGATGAAGAAATTTGTGTCTGTTTAAGAGTTGATAATCCAGTAGCATTATCAAAATCTGGTTGCAGAGTAGAATTATCTGAAATTTTTTTATTATTAACTATTTCACTAAGAAATTCAGGCGAAGTAAGGTTAGAAGATTTTGAT